>JAGRES010000020.1 GCA_020446425.1 Sphingobium sp.
CACACTCGAATTCTCGAAGCTGGTATTGCCCAGCGAGACGTTGCCCGTGCTCGCCTCGCGCGCAGCTTCCTCGGCCGCGTTCTGGCTTGGATTGAGATAGCTAGTCGCATGGTGTGAAATCGCCATGGCGCCCTTGGCAACGCCGCCTGCCAGAAACGGCACCGACGCGATGAGATAGCCTGCCAGCAGCCCGATATCGCTATTCACATCGGCCATGCCGGTGAAGCTTGCAAGACTAAGCCCGCTGCTTCCAGCAACCGCGCTCATGTCCGCAGCACCTTTGTACATCAGCATCATGTGCAGGATCACGAACAGCGGTCCCCATGCCGCCAGGTAGAAGAAACCCGTCACATAGCCTTTGAGCGCGAGCGGACCGGTCTTGGGCAGCAGAAACAGCGGGAAGAGGACCGGAAACAGGGCGTAGAAGAGCACGGTCAGCACGACATTGAGAAGCGGCACCCACTTCATCGCGTTGCTGGCAATCGAGCCATAGGTTCGCTCGGTCTGGATATCGGCGCGCGTCTGGGCGTAGACATCGACATTGCCCGCGCCGCTCGTTGCCGCCATTGAATGCATGGCCTGGCTCATCGCGTTGATCGTCAGCGTCTGCTTGAAGATCTCGGTCGCATTCGCCGAGACTCCGGTGAGGTACTGGTAAGCCACCGGCAGGTCAGCAAAAAGCTTGGCCTTGGCGAGGGCGGCGGTCTGGTTGGGATAAAGCTGGCGTCCGAAGACCGTCCCCATGCCGTCGATCAGTCCGGCCCACTGCGCGTTCAGCGCATCATAGGCTTCGCGGCAGGTGATGATATTCGAAGTCACCTGACCGGTCCCCGTGTCGCGGGTGAGGAAGCGCTGGGCCCGCGCCTGACTGCCGGGCGCGATGGTCGTCCAGATGTCGCTGGTCTCGGCGAGTTCCTTCATCGAATAGCGGCCAAGCAGCACGTCGTAGAAGACGCATTGCCGGAAGTGCTCGTCGAGATTGGCGGCAAATTCCGGGTCGGAAATGCGCAAGGAGCGCGTGGCATCATAGAGCCGTGCGCCATAGATCATGCCATTCTTCGAGTAGTTGAGGTCGCCCGGCAGCCCGAACACCACCTCGGCCGAGCCAGTCAGATAGTCGCCGACCTGGCTCGTAAAGCTCGCCATCAGTGCAAGCCCCAGCGGCACATTGCTGACATTGGCCGGAGCAAGACTAGGGTTGAGCCGGTCGGTCACATGGACGTCGAGCCGCGGCACCATCAGGCACGAATAGATCAGCGTCGCGCCGAGGAACCAGTTGATCCAGGCCCGCCAGTCCTGATTGAACGCCAGCGTGATGGCGGACAGGCCAAGCCCCATGACCATGACAACCTGCAGGAGGCTCTTGTAGCCCCCATTGCCTGTCCAGGCGGCGACCGCCTGGAAAACATTAACCAAGTAGTCGCCGCCGCCAACTGTGAAAATCTCGACCATGATGCTGGGCTCCCGCCGCTTTCGGCGCGCTGAAAGGGATCAGTGGGTAAGGGCGCGCGATTGCACGCCGCGCGACCAGTCGAGCGAGGCGGCCATGCCGGGCGACATCGATGCGGCGAGCACGTTCTCGATGAACGCGGTCTTTTCGATGATCTGCATGATGGCGTTGACCTTCAGATGCGTGTTCGCCTGCCTGTCGGCGAG
>JAGRES010000021.1 GCA_020446425.1 Sphingobium sp.
GAACCGAACCACCGTTAAATGAACGAAAATGTGGGGGAGAGTGTGGGGGAGGCCTCGCGCTCACTCCAAGAACAGGATTGATATCAAAGCGTTATTTTTCCGGTTCGAATCAAGCCCTGCCACCACCTTCATATGAGAATATATCATGTTTCTCCGCCGTTTGAGCGGAGTATGAGGGTGTAGAGCCGTGTCTTACCCGCAAGCAACGGAAATTGTTGCAATTGTAAATGGACCGCCCGTTTGGCTTTTGGTATCTGATTTCCATGGCCGACGCGTTCGAAAGTTTGACTGACTCCCAGCGAATTTGCCTGCAGCTGATTGCTGAGAACAAAAGTTCCAAAGAAATCGCTTTCGAGACCGGCCTGTCTCCCACGACGGTGGATACCTATGTAGCCCGCGCAATGGCTGCCATTGGCGCGATGAATCGCCGCGAGGCGGCACGGATGTTTGTTGAATATCAGGAGTCTAGAAAATCTGGATCTAGACCGGAGCGGCTTGCAATCGCCGGTCAGCCGGACAATCCAGAGATCACACCGACACATGGAGTGCGGTGGTCGAGATGGAACATGCTGCTGCGGCAGCTACCGCCCATAGGAGGACATTTATATGATCTGACGCCAGTCCAGAGGTTCTTCACAGTGGCTAAGCTTTCGGTCCTTACGACCATATTGGTGGCCGCGCTGCTGACGATCTATTTCTGGCTGAACGGCTTTTCATTGCAATAGTCCGCTAGCTCGAAACCTACAGCGACGAAAAACCGCTTCGGCGGTGAGGGGAAAACTATGCCTCAGAAACTCAGGAACGAACGTGCGAAAGAAGCCCGCTATCACGTCACCGACGAGCAATTTCACCGGCTGACGGATAAGATCAAGGGCACCTATTCAAGGCTGGACCAGACACGGTGCGATGCGCTTCGGCTCGAAGCGGAGCTGCTTGAGGTCGCCGAAGAGATTGGGCTGGAGCCGAAGCTGACGCAGGAGATCATCACCCGGTCGTCGACCTGTCTCGAGACGATGCGCGACACGCGGAAAAATCTCGTTGCGGTTCATAACTTTACGACCGGAATTCGTATGCAGACAAACCAGGCAGAACGTGGTGCAGGCTGCTATGGGCTTTTCACTGGTGAGGTTAAGCCGGAATTGCGCGTAGTCGGGTGAAGCTATCGTATGGTTACGGCTCGATCTTGTTATGAAATATGAGGTCGAGCTGTGGCTATAAGTTATGCCGTCGTACTTCTGGCAATTGCCGGATATGTAATGGTCAAAGGTGGCAGTGCTGGGCGAGCGAATATCATTGCGCTTTCGATAGCTTTTGCGGCGACGCAATATTTGTATCAAAACTCACCATCTTATGCCGTTTTCTTGGTCCGGCTATTCCCAGTCGATGTTGCGCTTTTGATCGCGCAGCTAACGGTGGTGGCTATGAGCAGACGCACCTGGTGCGCATGGGTCGCAGCCTTTCAACTTAATGCCGTAACGGCTGAGGCAGCCATCATCAGTTCAGAAGCCTATCGTGTGCCATTTGCTTACATGCTCACGACGATTTGGGCACTGCCTACGGCTCTGGTGATCGGCATCGGCGTATGGCGGGATAATAAAGCGGGGATTTTGCGTGATGGACAAGGAAATCCGTCGAATATTATCTGATATCTCGGTCAAGTTCGATGAGCTGGGCCAGAATTTGAGTTCGGCCCTGAATGCTCAAGGCAGCGCGCCTGCGCATCTGAGCCGATATCGCGAGGATCTGGTATCTATCGCTGAACAGCTGGTGCAGGAATTTTCGGCCCGGCCCGCATTTTTCTATGGCAATGTAGACGATCCGGCATGGCTGATCTTGCTGACCCTGTTCGTAAAGGGCGAACGCGGCCTGTCTGTCACCGTCTCGGAAGCATGCCGCACTGCGCCTAGTGCGCCGACCGTTATATTGCGGCATATCCGCATGCTGATTGATCAGGGCACGCTTGTTCGCAAGCGGGATATGCACGACCGCCGGAAATGCTTCATCGAACTGAGCCCCCATGCCCGCGGGCAGATGGCGGCCTATCTGGAAACGATTGTCCAGAAGAACCGACAAGCTCATAAGAAGCATGTGAGGGACAATGTCATCAGTATAGCGCGTGCGGCGCAGAGCTGATTTCCGGGATGAAAATCAATAGGTTCATTGCGCCGGGCGATTTGGTGTAACGAGACGTTTTTCGTTCAGTCCAAATCGGAGCCTTCCCTTGTACACAATGGCACATGCTTTGGCGTAAACGGTGCCGTGTGTTCAACTGTAGCAAGGGAAACTCAATGGCTGATCCGGCATTATCCAAGTCTGGTGAAACGTCTGTCGATCTGCTCGCATTGATGAGCGGAGAAGAAATGCGGCACTGCCGGTTGAGCCTTGGTATGACTCATGGCGAACTGGCATCCGCACTGCGCCTTGCTCCGCAGGCCGAAAGCCAGATAACGCGCTGGGAAGAAGGTACTATGCCGGTTCCCGGACCGGTTGCGCTGGCAATCGAATATCTTCTCTATATGGATACGATAGGCGAGCCGCTTCCCTCTTCCGGTCTGTTCTCAGTCTAGGCACGCCAACCCCGCCAGCCACTAAAAGCCTGCTTCGAATATTAGCCCGACGCTTGGCGGGGCGCCGATGATGGCGGTATTGAAATCATTGTAGACATATTGGTCATATTCTTCGTCGAAGATATTATTGGCGAAGAGAGACAGGCTCCAATACTCGGCTTCATAGCCGACCCGCGCATTGACGAGAGTGCGTCCTCCCACGCGATAGCTGGATTGGGGAAGCGTCGTTTCGGTATAAACGGCGCTGCGATAGCTGGCGTTCACATTGGCGTTGAAGCCGCCGCCAAAGCGCAGATTCGCACCTGCTGACAGGGTCCATTTGGGCGCATAGGCGAATTGCAGGCCCGACAGGTCGGTGATCGAGCCTTGGTCGACGGTGAACTCATCGAACTTCGTGCGGACATGCCCTATGGATGCATACCAGTCGAAAGCGGGCGATAGCCGATGCGCCAGCTCGACCTCAAAGCCATAGAGATGCGACTTTCCGGCATTCACCGTATGCTCATCGAAGGGGCCGTTGCCGAAATTGGCCTGTGTCTGCTGCCTGGTCCAGTCCACATAGAAGGCGTTGGCGTTCGCCGTCAGCCGTCCGTCAAGCCAGACCGAGCGCAGCGACAGTTCATAGTTCCAGATATATTCGGGATCATAGGCGAAGAGCTGTGAGCGGGCTATGTTGAAGCTGTTGCCGCCCGAGCGATAGCCGCGCTGCGCAACAAAGGCGGTGGACAGATCGGGCGTCCAGGCCATTTCTATGCCCGCCTTGGGCAGGAAGGCTTCGAATGTGCGGCTGCCCGGAGGCGCTGATCCGCTGGCGTCCTGCACCAGCGCCAATATACCGCCATTGATTCCTGCAATGGCGGGCGCAAGCGGGCCGAACGCGGTGGGATCGGGCAGCGTGCCGGCGAATTGCGCAATGGCCTCATTGTCGACCTTGTTGCGTTCCCGTTCGTACCGGAACCCGCCCAGCAGCGACAGGCGCTCGGTCAGGCGAAACCGCGCATCGGCAAAAATAGCTGTCGTTTCGGTGCGCGTGGAAAAATCCGTATCGTAATCCACCGGTACGAGCGGCAGCACGCTGGTATAGAGATTGGCGATGGCCGATGCAGTCGCTGCATCGAAACCCGCTGCGGCTTGCAGCAGCGCGGCAATGGTGTTGGTTGGTGTGGGCGAGAACGAGGCCTGATCCGATTGTTCGGTGCGCGTCTTGTGGGAATAGAAGAGGCCGACGAGACCGTCCAGCCGCTCGCCCTCATAGTTGAGCCGGAGTTCCTGCGTGAAATTTTCATGGCCACCCGTGCCATCGCTATAGGCGAAGCTGGCCGGCGAGAAATCGCCGTCAAACTGCCGGTAAAAGCTCGCATCGCTATAGGTGCTGAGCGCATGGAGCGAGAGGCCTGCGCCCAGTGCATAGGACAGATCCAGCGTCGCCTGGTCGCTGTTCATGTCGACATGGTTGTGATAGTCCGCCGCGAATGTCCGGTCGTTATGATAATCCGGGACGGACCGGTCGACATAGGGAAACTGATACTGATCCTTTGACTCGAAATGATGATAGCTGAGCTTTGCTTCAAATCCTGACAGTGCGGATGGAGACCAGAGCAGCTTGGCTCTCAGACTCGCGGAATCGACAGGATTCTCGGATGCATCGCGCGTTACATTGTGGATATAGCCGTCCGAATCCCGCTTCTCCGCCGACACACGAAAGGCAAGTTCGTCGGCTATGATCGGCCCGCCGCCCGCCATGGCGAACTGTCTTGTGTCGAAGGAAGAGAGAAGAAAACGGGTCTTCGCGCTCCATTCGAAGGTCGGATCACTGGTGCGGATATGTACGGCCCCGGCTAGGCTGTTGACGCCCTGAAGCGTCGATTGCGGTCCACGGAATATTTCGACCTGCGCAACATCCCACAGGTCGGTGGGTGCATGAGAGAGAATATTCTGAAAGACCGGCGCGCCATCAACGAAAATGGTGGCTGTCGCCGCATCGCCGCCGCCCGATACGCCGCGCTGGTCGATCCCGCGGATGGAGAAACCTGCGCTGCCGCGCGTTTCGGCTACATTGGCGGTACGCTGAAATATATCGAGCACCGAGACTATGTTTTCGCGTTTCAGTTTTTCGCCAGTGATCACACTGACCGATGCCGTTGTTTCCTGCAGCGGGCGCTCTGCTTTTTCGCCGGTCACAATGATGACGTCCTCGCCATAGGGCGACGCGTCTTCAGCCATCGCGGAGCTGGAAAGAGCGGAGCAATAGAGGACAGTAGAGACCGCAACCAACTGTATGCGCATGTGAATATCCTTCGGCGACCTGAACCATATTGCGGTCCATATTATGGTTGTTGCTGTGTAAGGCCGTCTCCGCCCTCGTCAATCGCCGTTTGCAGAGATAGGGCGAAATGGGAGGTATCGACGCTTGCTCTCTGGCAGGCGGCCCCTATTATCGGCTTCCGAAAAGCAGCTGTATCTTCGGGGTATGATTTCATGATGACATGGCAAATGCCGGCGTTGACGATGCTGCTGGGCTATCTTCTGGGTTCTATCCCCTTCGGTATCATTCTTACGCGCCTTGCTGGCGCCGGAGACCTGCGCCAGATCGGGTCGGGCAATATCGGTGCGACCAATGTGCTGCGCACGGGCAAGAAGGGGCTGGCGGCCGCGACTCTGCTGCTTGATCTCGGAAAAGGTGCCGCGGCCGTGGTGCTCGGTAACCAGATGCTGGGAACGGATGTACTGACGCACGGCGGTGCGATAGCCGGGGTGATGGCGTTCATAGGGCATTGCTACCCGGTGTGGCTGCGTTTTGCGGGCGGCAAGGGTGTCGCGACGATGATGGGCGTGGTGCTGGCGCTGGCATGGCCGCTGGGCCTCGTATTCGCGGCTGTCTGGATCGGCATGCTGATGCTGACCCGTATATCGTCGGCTGGTGGGATCAGCGCGGCGCTCTCCGCGCCGATAGCCTGCATCGTGTTCAATCACCTCTATCTGTTCGCGCCCTGTGCTGCGATGGCGCTGATCGTGCTCTGGCGGCATCGCGCGAATATTTCCCGGCTGGTGAGAGGTGACGAACCGCGCATCGGCGGTTCAAAGGGCTGAGCGGCGGGCAGGACATGGGGCAGGAGCGTTTTGACGCCATCCGTCTGGCGCGGTCCCCGCGTATCGGCCCTGTCACTTATCGTCAGCTGATTGCACGCTTCGGTAACGCGAGCGAAGCTTTGCGTGCGTTGCCGGACCTTGCCCGGCGCGGTGGTGGAAAGATGCGGGCGCTGGCCGATGAGCGGGGTATCGCCGCCGAAGTGCAGCGAGCCGAGGCGCTGGGTGCGCGCTATCTGATTTGGGGCGATGCGGAGTATCCGGTCTTGCTGGCGGAAACCGCTGATGCGCCGCCGGTGCTGTCATATAGAGGCGATCTCGATCTTGCCCGTCGCCGCCCTTGCGTGGCGATGGTCGGTGCGCGCAATGCCTCGGCGGCGGCGTGCCGCTATGCGCGCGGTCTGGCGCAGCAGCTTGCAGGCGAGGGCGTGGTCGTCGTTTCGGGTCTCGCGCGCGGTATCGACACAGCCGTGCATCAGGGTGCGGGTAACCGGACCATCGGCGTGATCGCCAGCGGCATCGACATCGCCTATCCACCGGAGAATGCGCCGTTGCAGGACCATGTTGCGAGCGAGGCACTGCTGATTGCCGAACAGCCGCCCGGAACTGCGCCCAAGGCGCAGCATTTCCCACATCGTAACCGTATTATCGCAGGGCTCAGTCTGGCGACGGTGGTCGTCGAAGCCGCGCCCAAATCCGGCTCGCTGATTACTGCGCGCCTCGCCGGAGACTATGGGCGAGAGGTTCTGGCGGTGCCGGGTTCGCCGCTCGACCCTCGCGCGCAAGGATGTAACCAGCTCATCCGTGAAGGCGCGACGCTGATTCAGTCCGCCACCGACATCATGGAAGCCATCGCCCATATCGACCCGCGCAGCGTGCGCTCCCACAGCGTGCAGCTGGAGCAGCCTCTGCTGGATGTAGGCGAAGGGGAACGGGATGCCGTCGCGGCATTGCTGGGGCCGGTGCCTGTGCCCGTCGATGAGCTGGTGCGGCAGTCCGGCTTTGCGCCTCCAGCAGTGCAGATGTTGCTGCTGGAACTGGAGCTGGCCGGGCGGTTGGAACGGCATGCAGGGGGTAGGGTCTCGCTGGCCTGAAAAACAACAAAGCTTGACGCGCGCGCTCAGCACCCTACATCTCCCGCGCTTAACTCCGGTAAGGAATCAGCGTCTCCGTCCATGCAACTTGTCATCGTCGAATCCCCCGCCAAGGCAAAAACCATCGAGAAATATCTCGGCGGCGATTTTCATGTGCTCGCCTCCTACGGGCATGTACGCGACCTGCCGCCCAAAGATGGCTCGGTCGATCCCGATGACGGTTTTGCGATGCAGTGGGAAAATTATGGCGACAAGGGCAAGCAGCTCAAGGCCATAACCGATCAGGCCAAGAAGGCCGACCGGCTGATCCTCGCCACTGACCCTGATCGCGAAGGTGAAGCAATCAGCTGGCACGTGCTGGAGGTTCTGAAGAACAAGAAGGCGCTGCCGCAAAAGGTAGACCGCGTTACCTTCAACGCGATCACCAAGGCGGCTGTCACCGAAGCGATGACGCATCCGCGCGGGCTGGATGAAGACCTGATCGACGCCTATCGCGCCCGCCGCGCGCTCGATTATCTGGTGGGCTTCACGCTGTCGCCGGTGCTGTGGCGCAAGCTGCCCGGCGCGAAATCGGCGGGGCGCGTGCAATCGGTCGCACTGCGCCTGGTGGTGGAGCGCGAGCGCGAGATTGAAGCCTTCGTGCCTCAGGAATATTGGTCCGTTGCCGCCGAAATGGAATATGACGGGCGCGCGTTCACCGCGCGGCTGGTCAAGTGGAAGGGCGACAAGATCGAGCGGCTTTCCATCGGCAAGGAGGGCGACGCGCTCGCCGCCAAGGCCGATGTCGAAGCAGGGCGCTTCACTGTTGAGAGCGTCGAGACAAAACCGCTCACCCGCAACCCGCCGCCGCCGTTCACCACCTCGACCTTGCAGCAGGAGGCTGCGCGCAAGCTGGGTTTCGCCGCCAGCCATACGATGCGCATTGCGCAACAGCTCTACGAGGACGGCGCGATCACCTATATGCGTACCGACGGTGTGCAGATGGACGGCAGCGCGATTTCCGCCGCGCGCAAGGCGATAGCCGACCGGTTCGATGGCGGCTATCTGCCGGACAAGCCGCGCCAGTACCAGACGAAGGCAAAGAATGCGCAGGAAGCGCACGAGGCGATCCGCCCGACCGATTTCTCGCGCGACCGGGTCGGCGGGGGTGATCACGCCAAGCTCTATGACCTCGTGTTCAAGCGCGCGCTGGCCAGCCAGATGGCCTCGGCGCGCCTAGAGCGCACCACGGTCGAAATGCTCGACGCCACTGGCCAGCACGGCCTGCGCGCCACAGGGCAGATGGTGATCTTCCCCGGCTTCCTCTCGCTTTATGAGGAAGGCAAGGACGACAGCGAGGATGAGGATGGCAAGCTGCTGCCGCGCCTAGCTTCCGGTGATGTACCTGCCAAGCATGCGGTCACTGCCGAGCAGCATTTCACCCAGCCGCCGCCGCGCTATTCTGAGGCCTCGCTGGTCAAACGGCTGGAAGAACTCGGCATTGGCCGCCCGTCCACCTATGCCTCGACCATTCAGGTGCTGAAAGACCGCGACTATGTGCGGGTTGAGAAGAACCGATTCTTCGCTGAGGAGAGCGGGCGGCTGGTGACGGCGTTCCTCGAACGCTTTTTCGAGCGCTATGTGAGTTACGACTTCACCGCTGGCCTAGAGGAAGAACTGGACGATATCTCCGGCGGGCGTGCGCAGTGGCAGTCCGTGCTGGACGCGTTCTGGCGCGATTTCAAGCCCAAGACGGCCGAGGTCATGGAGAAGAAGCCGTCCGATGTGACGGCCGATCTCGACAAGTTTCTGGAGCCGCTGCTGTTCCCGGACAAGGGCGACGGGTCCGATCCGCGCCAGTGCCCGATGTGCGGCGATGGCAAACTCGCGCTGCGTGGCGGACGTTTTGGCGCATTTATCGCTTGCTCCAATTACCCGGAGTGCAAATTTACCCGCAAATTCGGCCAGCGCGGCGGCAGCGCGGGCGAGGACACCGGCCCCGAAGCACTGGGCAAGCATCCTGAAACTGGCGAGGACATCACGCGCAAGTCCGGACGCTTCGGTCCCTATATCGAAATGGGCAGCGGCAAGGAGGCGAAGCGTTCGTCCATTCCGAAGGACCTGCCCGATGGGGAACTGACGCTCGACTGGGCGGTGAAGCTGCTGTCCCTGCCGCGTACGGTCGGCGATCATCCCGAGACCGGCCAGCCGATCACAGCCAGCATCGGCCGCTATGGGCCGTATCTGTTGCATGACGGCAAATATGCCCGGCTTTCATCGACCGCCGAGATATTCGAGACCGGCATGAACGCGGCAGTGGTGAAGCTGGCGGAAGCGGCGGAGAAGGGACCTCGCCGGGGCGCCGCATCGCGCGAACCGCTCAAGATATTGGGCAAACATCCGCGTACTGAGGCCGAGATCAAGCTGATGGCGGGGCGCTACGGTCCCTATGTGACCGACGGCACGACCAATGCGACCATTCCCAAGACGGTCGATCAGGATGCGCTCACGCTGGAGGAGGCCGCGCAACTGATTGACGATCGCGCGGCCAAGGGACCTGCGAAAAAGGGCAAGAAGAAAGCCGCGCCGAAAAAGAAGGCGGCCGCAAAGAAGACCAAAGCGGGCTGATTTCGCATCACCCTATATAGCGCACGTCCATCTGGCGGCGTGTTATTATGGCACGTCTGGGCGAGCCATATTTCTGTTACTTCCCGCGCCCCGGTCGGCTAAGCGATAGGAAAGTCGCAGCAAGCTGGAGAGGCCGTGAGCGCCCAAAACCATAATCAGCGGGAACATCATTGGGATGCGCTGCGCGCGCTGCTGATGCTGCTCGGGCTGCCCTATCATGTGGCGCTCGCCTATCATATCGGCAGCGGCACGGGGCAGGCGTGGATCGTCAACGCGCATGAGGGCGTGCCCTGTTTTGCGCAACTGGCACAGTTCATCCACTTCTTCCGCATGCCGGCCTTCTTCATGATCGCGGGATATTTCACCGCCTTGCTGCTGGCGCGGCGGGCACCCGCCATATGGCTGCAGGGGCGCTTCAAGCGGCTGGGCATACCGTTGCTGGTAACATTGATAACGCTCAACCCATTGCTCAATATGGCGTGCGAGCTATCCAATTTCCCGCTCGACGGCGCGATACGATCATGGTTGCACAACAGCAGCAAGTCCGGCGGATACTGGGTCCGGCACCTGTGGTTCCTGATCGTGCTGCTCTATTACTCGCTCGCGGCTGCCGCTCTGGTCAGCTGGTTTCCCGGTCTGCGGGGCAGGCAAGTCTCATCCGCCAAGGATAGCTGGCTGGCGGCGCATTTCACTCTCTTCTGGTTCGCTTTGGCGGCGATTGTCGCAGTGTGGGAAGCCGTGTCGATAGAACTGTTTTATATGGGCGGCCTCGCAACCAATGTGCCGCAACAGATATTCCGCCTTGATGAAACGCTCAAATATCTGCCCTATTTCCTGATCGGGGCAGTGTTGGCGCGGATGCCGTTGACGCGTGCAAAGCTGTATCGCCTGTCGCCTGCGATCACCATGGCCGGGGTGGTGTTTGCTGGGCTTGCGTTGCTCTATGCCAAGGGATTGTGGCCGCCTTATGGACGCCTGCTTTCGACCATGGCCGCGCTGTGCCTGACCCAACCCGTGCTCGCTGTGCTGCGTCATATCGCGGATACACCCAGTGCTGCTGTGCGGCAGGTCGTCGATGCGTCGTTTGTTATCTACCTGTTCCACCTGCCGATCTTGTGCTGGCTGGTGATAGCGTTCGTGCCGGTGGCGATGCCAGTGGTTGTAAAAGCACTGTTGGTATTGCTGCTAACATTCGCGCTGTCATGGGTAGCGTGGGAGGTTGTTTCACGCTCAGCAGTGCTGCGCCTGCTTTATGATGGAATTTCGGCCAAGGCCCAAAGCGGAGCGAATTCTGTCAGAATGCGCGATCAGTCCACCCAGTCGAGCCCGATGTCGCGATAAACGCCGCGATCATCGTCCCAGCCGTCCTTGACCTTTACGTGCAGGTAGAGATGCACCGGACAGCCAAGCAGTTCGGACAGCTCTGCGCGCGCCTTTGATCCGATTTCCTTGAGCCGCTGTCCGCCCTTGCCCAGCACAATGGCCTTCTGGCTGGAGCGAGCGACGAAGATCTGTTGGTGAATCTCGACACTGCCGTCGTCACGCTCGCTATATTTCTCGGTCTCGACCGCCGTTTCATAGGGCAGCTCGGCATGGAGCTGGTGATAGAGCTGTTCGCGCGTAATCTCGGCGGAGAGCATGCGGTCGGTCGCATTGGAAACCTGATCGGCGGGGAAATGCCACGGCCCTTCCGGCATGGCGGCGGCCAGCGCAGCCTTCATCTCGGGCAGACCATCTCCGGTCGACGCACTGATGAAGAAAGTCTCGCGGAAGGGAATGCGCTCATTGAGGCGCTGCGCATGGACAAGCAGCTTGCCCTTGTCGGCGATATCGACCTTGTTGAGGATCAGCAGCTTGGGCTCCTTGCGGGCCTCGAGCCCTTCGAGGATGCGCTCGACCTTTTCACCCAGACCCGCCTTGGCGTCTATCACCAGCGCGATCAGGTCGGCATCCTGCACGCCACCCCATGCCGCCTGCACCATGGCGCGGTCGAGACGGCGGCGCGGCGCGAAAATGCCAGGCGTATCGACCAGCACGATCTGGGTTTCGCCCTCCAGCGCGACACCAAGCACACGGGTGCGCGTGGTTTGCGCCTTGGGGCTGGTGATGGCGACCTTCTGTCCGACCAGCGCGTTGACCAGCGTCGATTTTCCGGCATTCGGCGCGCCCAATATGGCGACCACACCGCATTTTTCATTGCCCGTCATATCGTTCATGGAAGCATATCCAGCAGTTTCCGCGCCGCCAGCGTTTCCGCTTCCTGCTTGGAGGAACCGATCGCGGTTTCTTCACCGACGTTGCGGATCGACACACTTACCGTAAAAACCGGATTGTGTGGCGGGCCGCTACGGTCGATCAGACTATATTCGGGGGCCTTGCGTTTGTGGGCGGCGGCCCATTCCTGAAGCGCGGACTTGGGGTGTTTGGGGGCATGGTCTATGCCGTCAACGCGGCCATCCCACAGCCGGCGGATCAGGTCGCGGGCTTCACCCAGCCCGCCGTCCAGAAACAGCGCGCCGATCAGGGCCTCCATCATATCGCCCAATATATTGGTGCTTTCCGTGGCGCCATCGTCGCGGGCCTGCTTGCCCAGGATCATATGCGGTTGAATGTTGATTGCGCGCGCGATTTCGGCGCACACTTCACCGGCAACGATCTGGTTGAAGCGGTTGGACAGCTTGCCCTCCGGCTCATCCGGATAATGTTCGTACAGCCATTCGCCAATCACAAGACCGAGAACGCGGTCGCCAAGGAATTCCAGCCGTTCATATTGGTTCGGAGAAGCGCTGCCATGCGTCAGCGCCTGAACGAACAATTCCCTGTCATGGGGCGGGCGTCCGATCAGCTCCTCTATCCATTTCTGGCGGGCCTCGTTACTCAAAAGCCTTCACCGATCCTTCCCCAGCGGGCGGCCGTGAACCAGGTCCAGGGCAACAGCCAGCTTGCGCTGCCATCCGTGGAGAACACGGTGAACAGGGCTTTGCCGACCAGATTCTGTTCGGGCACCAGGCCAATGCCTCCGCCTTCCTCGGCCGGGAAGCGGCTGTCCGCGCTACGGTCGCGATTATCGCCCATCAGGAACAGCTTCCCTTCCGGTATCGTGATCGGATCGCGATTGTCAGCCGCCCCGTCGCTTACAACGTCGAGCACATTGTAACTTTTGCCACCCGGTAAAGTTTCACGGAATTGCGGATAGCGGCAAAAACGCTGGCCATCGCGTTCTTCCTCGAACTCAGGGCGGTAGCAGGGGCTGAGACCGCGTTCGCGTTGGGTGGCGTCGGTCATATTTTGCGTGACCGGGATAACCAGATCTTCGATGCGGCGCTTCTCCACAGGCTGGCCGTTCAGGATGACCTGCCCGCTGCGGATTTCGATGATGTCGCCGGGCAGGCCGATCACGCGCTTGATATAATCCTGATGTTGCGTAGGCGGCGCTTTGAACACCACGACATCGCCGCGCTCTGGCGTATCGGGGAAGATCCTGCCGGGGATAAGCGGCAGGCTGAACGGCATGGAATAGCGGGAATAGCCATAGGGCCATTTACCGACGATCAGATAGTCGCCGATCAGCAGGCGCGGCTGCATCGATTCCGACGGGATGTTGAAGGGCGCAACGATGAAGCTGCGCAGCACGAATACGAAGAGCGCCAACTTCACCAGGAATGTCAGGAAGTCGCGCGTCTCGGACTTGTCGCTCATATCTGCCTATCTGTCGTCAAAAATTTGAGGGGCTTTGCGTTGCGGCGGTGTTCACGTCAAGCATATGCGTATAAATCCTCCCTGATTCGACGCATATCGTGCCTGATCTGTCCGCTATGCCCCAAAATAATACAGGAGTCTCCCCATGACGCAGAGCTGGAACGCCATTGACGCGGTTCCCGAGCCCGATTTGCGCACGGTTTTTGAAGGCGAAGCCGACCGGCTCGCACGGTTCACGTTGCGGGTTGGCGGCGTGCGGTTCGACTGGTCGAAAACGCATATCACGCAGGAGCTGAAAACCGCTTTTCTGAGCCTGGCCGATGAACAGGAATTTGCCAGGCGGCGAGACGCGCTTTTCGCGGGAGAAAAGATCAACAACACTGAGGGACGCGCGGCTGAGCATACCGCCGAACGCGGGGAAGGGGCGCCCGACAGTGTCGCTACTGCCAAGGCTTTTCACAATCGCATGCGCGCGCTGATCGACGCGATCGAGGCGGAGGCGTTCGGGCCGGTGCGCCACATCGTGCATGTCGGTATCGGTGGGTCGGCACTGGGGCCAAAGCTGCTGATGGATGCGCTGGGGCGTGATACGGATCGCTATGATGTCGCCATAGTCTCGAATGTCGATGGCTGCGCGCTGGAAGAGGCGGTCAAGGATTTCGACCCCACGACTACGCTGCTGGCGGTCGCGTCCAAGACATTCACGACGACCGAGACGATGCTCAACGCCCAGAGCGTCATCAACTGGATGGTCGAGGGCGGGGTGGAAGATCCCTATGGCCGGGTCGTGGCGCTGACGGCCTCGCCTGACAAGGCGATCGAATGGGGTGTAGATGAAACCCGCATACTGCCGTTCAGCGAGACGGTGGGCGGTCGCTATTCGCTGTGGTCGTCCATCGGTTTTCCTGCCGCACTCGGTTTGGGGTGGGACGCGTTTGAGAGCCTGCTGGAAGGCGCAGCTGAGATGGATCGGCATTTCCGGCTCTCCGCCCTGGAGGAAAATGCGCCGCTGATGGCGGCCTTTATCGACCAATATTATGCGCACAAGAAAGGGTGCCAGACGCGCGGTGTCTTCGCCTATGACGAACGCTTGCGTCTGTTGCCCGATTACCTGCAGCAGTTGGAAATGGAATCGAACGGCAAGTCGGTGAAAACCGACGGTTCGCCCGTCGATGGCCCGACTGCGCCGATCACCTGGGGTGGGGTTGGCACCGACGCACAGCATGCCGTGTTCCAGTTGCTGCATCAGGGCACCCAGCTGACACCTGTGGAATTCATCGCCAGCATTGAGCCGGGCCACGGCCTCGATCCGGCGCATCACAGAGTTTTGCTGACCAACTGTTTCGCGCAGGGCGCGGCCCTGATGCGTGGGCGCGCCAACCCGGATGATCCGGCGCGTGCCTATCCCGGCGGGCGCCCATCGACGACGATCCTGCTTGAGGATGTCACGCCGCACGTGCTTGGCGCGCTCATCGCCTTTTACGAGCATCGCACCTTCGCCAATGCCGTGCTGATAGGGATCAACCCGTTCGACCAGTTCGGGGTTGAGCTGGGCAAGGAAATAGCCAAGTCGATAGAGACCGAGGGGACATCGGGCTTCGACCCGTCGACCACGGCGTTGATCGAATTGGCGATGGGGGCTGATACATGAGTGATTTCGATTTCGATCTGTTCGTCATTGGCGCGGGGTCCGGCGGCGTGCGCGCATCGCGCGTCGCGGCCAGCCATGGCGCGCGTGTCGCGGTAGCCGAAGAATATAGGGTAGGGGGCACCTGTGTCATCCGGGGGTGCGTGCCGAAAAAGATGCTGGTCTATGGATCGCATTTTGCCGAAGACCTGCACGATGCCGCCAATTTCGGGTGGAGCGTCGAAGGCGCGCGGTTTGACTGGAAAGTGCTGCGCGATCGCGTGCTGGCCGATGTCGACCGTCTGAATGGCCTGTATCAAAATACGCTCGACAGCAACAAGGTGACGACGTTCCACGAACGTGCGATTGTCACCGGACCCAATGAAGTGACGCTTGCCAGCGGCGAGAAGGTGACGGCGCGGATCATATTGATCGCGACCGGCGCATGGCCGGTGGTGCCCGATATTCCAGGTGCGGAGCATGGCATCACGTCGAACGAGGCGTTCCATCTCGATGCGTTGCCCAAGCGGGTTGTCATTGCCGGTGGCGGTTATATCGCCAATGAATTCGCCGGCATCTTCAACGAACTGGGCAGCGATGTGACCATCGCCAACCGGTCCGATCAGATATTACGCGGCTATGACGAGCAAATTCGCGACAAACTGATGAAGATCAGCACGGAAAAAGGGATCGTATTCCGCCTGAACGCGCCTTTCGAGAAAATGGAAAAGCAGGCGGACGGCAGCTTGCTGGCGCATTTCAGGGATGGCAATCTGCCCATTGAATGCGATGTCGTGATGTTCGCGACCGGCCGCAAACCGATGAGTTTCGATCTGGGCCTCGAAGCCGTCGGGGTCGAAATGACAGGCAACGGCGCGATCAGGGTCGACGCATATAACCGCACCAATATCGAGAGCATCTATGCCGTGGGTGATGTCACCGACCGGGTGCAACTCACTCCGGTAGCGATCCGCGAGGGGCATGCTTTTGCCGATACCGTATTCGGTAATACGCCGCGCACGATCAGCTATGACTGCATACCCTCTGCGGTGTTCAGCAATCCGCCCATGGCTGGTGTAGGACTGACGGAGAGGGAAGCGCGGGAGCAACTGCCGGATATCAGCATATATACGTCCGACTTCCGGCCCATGCGGAACGTCCTGGCTGGGCGCAATGAGCGTGGTTTCTACAAGATGATATGCGATGCCGCCAACGACAGGGTGGTCGGCCTGCACATGATCGGACCGGACTCGCCTGAGATATTGCAGGCAGCGGCGGTTGCGGTGAAGGCTGGCCTGACGAAGCAGGATTTCGACGATACCGTCGCGCTGCACCCCAGCATGGCCGAAGAGCTGGTGCTGCTCAAATAATGCTGGCCGGTATCCCCATGCCGGAACTGCTGACGCTGGCGGGTGCTTTGCTGACGGCGGGTGTGGTCACTGGCGTTCTGGCGGGGATATTCGGCATAGGCGGGGGCACAGTTATCGTGCCCGTTCTCTATGAGACGTTCCGGCTGATGGGCGTGCCTGAGGAGGTACGCATGCAGCTATGTGTCGGGACATCGCTTGCCATCATCGTACCTACGTCGATCCGGTCGTTTCGCGGTCACCTCGCCAAAGGCGCCGTGGATATGGATGTGCTGCGCAGATGGGCGGTGCCTGTCATCATCGGCGTAGTGCTGGGCGGTTATTTTGCAGCCTATGCTCCTGCATGGGTGTTCAAGGCAGTATTTGTCGTTGTCGCTGTCATATTGGCGGTAAAACTGCTGTTCGGCAGAGAGAACTGGATATTGGGCGAAGACTTGCCTGCGAAGGGCGCAATGCGTGTCTATGGCTTTGCCATCGGCATTGCATCGGCGCTGATGGGCGTAGGCGGAGGCGCTTTGTCGAATCTGGTGATGAGCCTGTATCGCAGGCCCATCCATCAGGCTGTGGCCACCTCATCTGGGCTTGGCGTGATCATTTCCATTCCGGGCGTGGTTGCCTATGTCATTGGGGGCTGGTCCAAAATGGAGCTGATGCCGCCATTGTCGATAGGTTATGTCTCGCTGATCGGGGTGGCGCTAATGGTCCCGACTTCCATATTGGCGGCGCCATGGGGCGTGCGCATCGCTCACGCCATGCCACAGCGTAAGCTGGAGTTGGCTTTTGGATTGTACCTCGTTTTTGTCGCCGTGAAATTCGCCGCTTCCCTGCTGACCTGAGGCTGTCTCACTCGATCGTATAGGGAACCACGTCCCGATTATCGGGATCGACAAATATCGGCCGGTCGGTGGGCGGGAAGGCGCGTTGGTCGCAGCTCCGGCGCGGGCACAGGCGGCATGTGACGCCAATCGGCGCGGCGGCGGCTTCGTCATGAAGCTGTAAGCCGTCGGCATAAATGAAATTGGCGGCATGCTCCACTTCGCACCCCAGCACCACGGCGTAGCGGCGGGGCGCGCGCGCATAGCTGCCCGACGGTTTGACCAGCCCCTTGGCCATGGAGATATAGCGCACGCCATCCGGTGTTTCGCCAAGCTGCGTCAATATCCGATCCGGTATCGCGACGGCTTCATGCACGACCCATAGTGGGCAGGCGCCGCCAAAGCGCGCGAATTGCAGGCGCGTGGCGCTGTGCCGCTTGGTAATGTTGCCTGCCATGTCGACGCGGCAGAAGAAGAAGGGGATGCCGCGCATTCCCGGCCGCTGCAGCGTCGAGAGCCGATGGCAAGCCTGCTCGAAGCTGACACCGAACTGCCGCGCCAGTCGGTCGATATCATGGCGCACGTCGCGCGCCGCCTTGCGGAAAGCGATATAAGGCATGGTCAGCGCACCGGCGGCATAGTTGGCGAGCCCTACGGAGAGCAGCCGGTCGGCGCCCGCTACCGGCAATGCTGCCTTGCCGACGATATCCTCGATCATCTCACGCGCGGACAGGCGCATCAGCTGGTGCGCGAGCATGAACTTGCGGCTTTCCGGCAGCGCGGATGCATTGACGAAAAGACGCTTGTCGTGTTCGTCGAAGCGGCGTTGCAGGCCGGAGGGCGTTTCACCAATCTGGACCTCTATGCCATGATGAGCCTTGAGCGCCAAAATCAGGTCGTGCTCCTCCATGCGGTCGTCGGCACATATTGTGGAGCGCAACTCTTCGGCCACCATGTCCAGCTCATGCACATAATTGCCATTGTCGTGAAACCAGTCGCGAACCATTTCCCACGGCATGCGCGCCTGCGCCGCCATGTCGTTGGCGATGGCTTCCTCCACCATATTGAGGCGCTCATTGGCCTGCCGGAAAGCGCGGTGCAGATCGACATAGCGCGCGGCAAATTCAGGATATTGCAGGTGTAGCTTCTCAATGCGCTCAGCCTCGAATGGCGGTCCGATGACATCGGGCTGGGCCAGCGCATGGGCGAAAGCGCCGAGAAGCTGTTCCGTTTCCCGGTCGTCAAACGCGGCCCAGTCGACCGGATAGGCTTCGGCCAGCGCCGCTTTCACCTTTGCGGTGAGCGGGCGGTCATCATTCTCCAGCTGCGAAAGATAGGAGTCGTCGTCCGCCATCGCCGATTGAACGTCGAGCGCCAGTTGCAGCGGATGGATGGCGCCCTGGGGCCAGTCGGCGGCGCTTGTCTCGGCCTCGAGGTCGGCGAGCGTCTTTTCGACCCATTCGCCGCGCAGGGCGCGGTTGCGATCGAACCAACTCGCCGGCGCGGTCCATTTGCCGTCGTCGTCAAGCCCGGTCAGTGCATCGAGAAAGGCGCCGGTATCGGACAGGAGCAAATGATCGGCCGCGCGGTTGAACTCGATCTCCTCGTGCGAGGCGTTGACGCAGATCAGCGGCACGTCGGCGGGAAACA
>JAGRES010000022.1 GCA_020446425.1 Sphingobium sp.
AAGAAGCGCTGCTTGGTTCCCTCGAAGATCGACAGCGCTGCGGACTTGGCACCGGAGTTGAGCGTCCCTCCGGTTTCGCTGTCGACGATGCGGGTCGCGGCACCACATTCGCTTTGCCATTTTTCGCTCGGTCGCCTGGGACGGTCCAGACCTTCGCCTTGAAATCGAACTCGTCACAAGCTGCATCGAGCACTTCTCCCCGGCGTTGAGCCGTAAGGACAAGCATCTGCACAAGGTGACCGAACGGATAGCCATCCTCGACCGCAGATTGCCATAGCGCCGCGAGTTCTCGGTCGCTGAGTACGCGATCACGAGGTTCATTCCGCTTCGGACGCCACGCGTCCCGGCAGGGATTAGCAGGCATATGCTCGAGTCTGGTGAGTGCCCACGTGTAGAAGGTCGAAAGATGGCGATAGACGATCCGCGCCATCGTCAGGGTTTCCTTGCCCCGCTCGAATGCGATCTTCTCAACAAAGCGGCTCACGTCACCTCGGGTAATGGAGTCCGCGAGGCGGTCTCCCAGCTCGGGCTCAATGTACTTTCGGAAGACCCGATCGAACTCCCTCGCGCTGCGCTTTTTGCCCTCGATCTGCTGGGACAGATACGTCTCGTAGAGCTCGGCGACCGTACCGACGCCCTTTGACCCCTTCCTCTTAGCACCCGGCTTCCTGGCAATGCTCTTGCCCTGCTCGACATCGACAAGCAGATCGCGCGCCTTCTTACGCGCATGGGCGAGGGTAAAACTCGGACCATGGCGTCCAATGGTCACATTCAACCACTTGCCCTGAACCCGCTTGCGCAGAATGTACGTCTTGATACCACTGGCACCCATGCGGAGCCTCAGGCCGGGGACGATACCATCGGCCAGCTCAATCTGACCAGTCGCCGGCGCCTTGAGTCCTGCGATCTTCGCGTCCGTCAAACCTACTTTGTTCGCCATATGTGCCTGCTACCTTAGGTAGCTTTTTGTAGGGGATACTGGCGAACATTTCAAGAACAATGCGGACTATGAATCCTAGATTTCCGCCATTTTTGGACACATGCGGACGCGCTAGGACCCTCTGATCATGGCTCTTAATCAGCGGGTCCTAGGTTCGAGCCCTAGTGCGTCCACCAAATTTCTCCAAAAAATAGAGTGTAGTTTGAGCGCAGCAATATGTTGTGCTGGCGCGAGGAAAGTTCGAACTCTTTCGGATGAACGGGCTGGGCCGCTGCGGCAGTTGGCTATGAGCTGAAAATAATGGTGCCCCTGGCCGGAGTCGAACCAGCACTCCCGAAGGAACTCGATTTTGAGTCGAGCGCGTCTACCAATTTCACCACAGGGGCATATGTGCGGAAAATCGCAGAAGGCGCGTTTAGCCGAGCGTCTGTGACAACGCAACCGCATAAGCGGCCCCTTTCATGCCCCTGAGACAGATTTGCCCATGGCATCCACGGCAAAAACTTTTATGCATGGGGGATGAGCAGGGAAATCGTCGCGGTCGATATCGGGGGCACCAATGCGCGGTTTTGCCGCGCGCGGATAGAAGCGGGTTCACCGCCGGAGCTTGGTGCGATCCGCAAATATAAGGTTGCCGATTATCCGGGGCTGGCGGAAGCATGGCAGCATTTCCTGCGGGATGACGGCGGGGAGGCTCCCTCTGCGGCGATTGCCGCGCTCGCAGGCCCTATTGACCGCACGCCGATCAAGATGACCAACAGCCATTGGGTTGTCGATCCTGTGGCGCTGAAGGCGCAAATGGGATTGGCGAACCTCGCGCTCGTGAACGATTTCGAAGCCATAGCCTATGGCGTGGCCGCATTGCCCCATGCCGAACTGTTCTCCCTGTTCGGGCCGGACAATGGGCTGCCCGAAAAGGGTGCGATCAGTGTAATCGGTCCGGGAACGGGGCTGGGCGTTGCCATCATATCCATGCATCCTGTCGGCGTTCGCGTTCTCGCAACGGAAGGCGGACATGTCGAGTTTGCGCCGGTCGATGAGTATGAGGATGCGCTGCTTGCGCAATTGCGTGTTCGCTTTGGCAGGGTATCGACAGAGAGGGTGGTATCCGGGCCGGGCCTGAACGCGCTCTATCAGGCTTTGGGCGCTCTGGCGGGCGGCGATGCACCCGAGCATTCCGATGCCGAGCTGTGGCAGCAGGCGCTTGGTTCCGATAGCGGTCTGGCGCGCCGGGCGCTGGACCAGCTATGCCGCAGCTATGGCTCGGTTGCTGGCGATCTGGCGCTCGCCCATGGCTCAAAGGCAGTGGTGCTGGCAGGTGGATTGACGGGGCGAATGAAGGATCACCCGGCGTTCGCGCTGTTCGCTGAGCGCTTCGCCGCAAAGGGCCGCTATCGCGATCTGATGATGAAAATGCCGATCTATTATGCTGATCACCCGGAGATGGGGCTGTTTGGCGCGGCAGCGGCCGCACAGGTACTGGTGTCGGACTGAACCCTCCCCTGCGATGCACGCAGAGGAGGGCTCTTCATTTCAAAGCTGATTAGCAGCGGCGGCCGTCGCCCTTGTCGATGGCGTGTCCCGCTACCGCGCCGATTGCCGCGCCGAGCACGGCGCCGGTCGTCTTGTCGCCACGGCGCGCGACTTCATTGCCCAGCAGGCCACCCGCGATTGCACCGATAATCGCACCGCCGGTGCCACTGTCACGGCAGCGATAGCGATACCGGTCGCCGCGATAATAGCGTGTATCTTTGTAATAGCTGCCGCCACGATAATAATCGCCGCGATACTGTTTCCCGCGCTGCTTGTCCCAGCCCTTGTGATAGCCCCGGTCGTACCCGCGATAATAATCGCCGGAACGATAATGGTCGCGTGCGACAGCCGGAGTGGCGGTTGCGGCGCCCAGCGAAATCAGACCAAGGCTGAGCGCCGTGGTCAGCTTTTTGAACAGAATCTTTGTCATCTCGACGCTCCTTGCAATAAAACCCTATCGAATGGTTGCATCGTCGCTCGGATCGAATCACCACCACTGCGATGATTCGGTTATGCAGCAATGCGATTGAGCGATGCCTGAATGGGGCTGTTATCCCCGGTTCAGCTTTGGCTTAGGGGAATGAAGTGAAGCGGATCGGGTTCGGATGGGTCATGCGGGGGCATGCGCGCTGGTGGCTGCTGTTTGCATTGCTGCTGGGCGCTGCGGGCCTGTATCTGTGGGGGCTGGTGGACAAGCCCGCCCGTGCCAAGAACGGCCCCATCGCCATTACCGCGACGCCGTTGGTGCTGGATGGAGCGTCACCCACGCGAACGGAGCTTGGGGCGCTGCATTTCCTGGGCGCGTGGCAGCTCAAGGGGCCGAGCCGGTCCTTCGGCGGGCTGTCGGCCATTCACATGATGCCCGACGGGCAATTGCTGGCTATCCATGACGGCGCGATCTCGTTCACCTTTCCGCAGCCGGGTGCGGGTGACATCGGAACGGTCAAGAAACTGCCGGTGCTGAAGCAGACGGGCGAGAAGCGGCGCTACACCATGGACTCCGAGGCGCTTGTCGTCGATCCGGATAGTGGTGAAATCTGGGTGGGGTTTGAATTGCTGCACAGGGTATGTCGTTATTCACCGGGCTTCGAGAAAGCATTGAGCTGTCATGACTGGCCGCAGATGAAGGACTGGCCCGCGACGGAAAGCATCGAATCCATGGCGCGCCTGCCCGATGGCCGCTTTCTTGTCATTTCCGAAGGCGCACCAGCCGAGCGCGAGGGCCGGGAGGCATTTCTGTTCGCGCGCGATCCGACCGACCCCGGCCAGCCTGCGCCCATACGCATGAGCTATGTGCCGCCGGCGGGCTATAACCCGACCGATGCGGTGTGGATCGGCGACAACCAGCTGCTGGTGCTCAACCGGCGGGCCACGCTTTATGACGGCTTCACGGCGATCATCACCGTTGTCGATCTGTCGCATATGAAGCCCGGCGCCCTGCTGATGGGTCGCGAGGTGGCGCGCCTGGCGCCGCCTGTACTGGCCGACAATTTTGAGGGACTGGCGCTGGATGAAAAGGACGGCCAGCGCATATTATGGGTGATATCGGACGATAATCACCTGTTTTTCCAGCGCACGCTGTTGCTCAAGTTCGCGCTGCCCAAAAAGCTCTAGGGAAACAAAAAGCGGCCCGGATGGGGCCGCTTCTCGAATTTCACATTTCGCGCGAATCAGGCGGCGACGGCTGCCTTCTTCTTCGCGATCTCCCGCTTCAGGCGGCGCGCGCGCAGCGATAGCTTGTCGTCGCGGGTCTTGAGCAGCCAGTTGTCCAGGCCGCCATTATGCTCGACCGAACGCAGGCCGTGCGTGGAAACGCGCAGTTTCACGCTCTTTTCCAGCGTTTCGGACATCAGGGTCACGTTCTGCAGATTCGGCAGAAAAACCCGCTTGGTCTTGTTGTTCGCGTGGGAAACATTGTGTCCCACCTGGCGGCCCTTGCCAGTCAGTTCGCAAATGCGCGACATATCACTTAATCCTGTACTCGGATGATCTCGGAAAGCGGCGCGGATAGCGGCTAACGGGCGAAACGTCAAGCCATTGCATGAGACTTGGCTGCGAAGTTTTCTGCCGATAGAGGATATGCATGTCCAGCCCTTTCCCCTTGCCTGTACCCATGGTTCGCGCGCTGGAGCTGGCGCGCGCCGCCGAGCAGGCGGGCGAGGTACCGATTGGCGCAGTGGTGGCGCGCGGCGGGACGATCATTGGCGAAGGCGAGAATCGCAACCGGCGCGACAATGACCCGACGGCGCATGCGGAAATTGTCGCGATTCGCGCGGCGGCGCAGGCTTTGAGCGATTTCCGCCTGTCAGGATGTGATCTCTATGTGACGATGGAGCCCTGCGCGATGTGCGCAGGCGCGATATCGCATGCGCGGATCGACCGGCTCTATTATGGCGCGCACGATCCCAAAGGTGGCGGCGTCGAGCATGGCGCTCGGGTTTTCGCGCAGCCGCAATGCCATCACCGGCCTGAAATCTATGGCGGATTGGGTGAGGGGGAGGCTGCCGCTCTGCTGACGGATTTTTTCGCTAAGAGGCGTTAGAGTTTGTTCCACTCATCTGGAATTGCGGGCCGGTGCGGAACGTTTCAGTGCAACAGAAACAGATTCTAAGGTCCATTAATCGGCATAGTCGATGCGGTATAGGATATAGGGAAGCTTCGACGCGCTGTTGATCGGTACCGGGTGCAGCCAGCCGGGCACATGACCATGTGAAAGCTGCGCATAAAATCCCTTGGGGCTGCGCACCTGGTAGATGGTTCCCTCAGGGAAATTGGGACAGAAAAGCAGGTAGGATGCGCCGTGACGGCGGGCTATGGCGCGGAAATTCACCGCCGGACCGTCAAAGCCATGATGCACATCCAGTATCGCCGTGCCATTGCGATGATAGGGGCCGGCAATGGCGCTGTGGTGGGTCATGGCGATGAGGCGCGGTCCCATATCGACCAGCGTGAATATGGTAGCGGCGGGTAGCTGGTTGAGCGGTGCAAGGGCAGGTAGTGTGCGGCATCGCGCGTTGGCCTGCTTGATACGGGCCAGCCGTGCCGCGCGTTTCTTGGCCGCGTCCGGATTCGTCTGTGCGGTGTCGTTGGAAGGTGTCAGCCACGTCCGTACATAGGGCGACAGGTCGTTTGCCCATATCATGACGGCGACCACAAGCGCGATCAGCACCCCGCCAAGGCGTTCACCAGCCGACCCGGCGGCTATAAGGGTGAGTGTGCCGTAGGCGGCCCATGCCACAGCGGGTATCGCCAGCAGCTGCGCCGCCGGGGCGGAACGGATCTGCCAGAAGGTCAGCGCCATCGCGAAAACCGTCATCAGCGCCACCGTCGCCCAGGCCCAGAGCCGCTCCGTGTCGCGCTGAACGGTGAAGCAGGCGGCCACCGCTGCCAATGTGCCCGCGACCGGCAAGGCCAGCATCGGTATGGCGCGCCACAATGGCTGCACCAGAACGGATTTCGCCTCGCGGATATTGGCCAGCCACAGCCGGTCAAGCTCCGGCGAGATCTGATAAGCGCTGTTGAAGCATTGCGGCCAGCTGCCGTAGGCGAAAGCGCCGATGATCGCGCCGACGATAAGTCCGGCGGGCAGCCTCTGGCGCCAGCCCTTGAGCGGCATGACCGCCAATAACACCATGCCCCCGGCGGCAAGACCGAGCGTGCCGACCCATATCGGCGATATCGCGTCGCACATTGGCGCACGGTTGTCGTAATTCGCGAACAGGGCGTAGAGCACACCTGTGCCCGACCCCAGCGCCAGCGCATAGGGCAGCATGCGCCGCGTTGCGCCTTCCTTGAACACCCAGCGCAGCGCGATAAGCCCGCCCGCGCCTGCCAGATAGACGATCATTTCCATGCCTATGGCGACAGAGAGCGCGCTGGCTACGCCCGCGACTATGCCACCACGCAGCCATTTACGGTCGATGATGCCTGCCAGCATCGTGACTGTAAGCGCCAGCTGCCAGCCATGATGGTCGATGCGCATCGGCATGAACATGCTGATCCCCGACGGCGCGGCGAGCGGCAGGAAGATAGCGATCACCCAGGCCGCGCTGCCTTCGCGGCAGAGGCGTATGGTGATCAGCGCCAGCGCCCACATCAGCAGCAGCAGCGGCAGCAGGGGCGCCACGGCGCAGGCCCAGCGGTCCGCTTGGCCTGTGTCCATGAACAGCCGGAACAGCAGCATCAGCCCGGCAATCGGCAGGTCGACGATGCGCGACCAGTGCATATTCGCGCCTTCGGGCGGGTCCATCCGGTACTGGCGCAGGTCGAACCAGCCCTGCCCCTCTATCCAGTCGCGCACCTGGAGATAGCGCATATTGTCGTCGGTATCGCCCAGCACGAACCAATAGATATTGGCTTGGCGGATGGTGAGGAAATAGGCGGCGATGGCTATCCAGGCCAGGAACGTCAGCCAGCGCCAATTGTCGTTGAGCCAGCCGATCGCATGAGACGCGCCGCCGCGATCTCCGTAGGACAGGCCATAATGGACGCTTTTCCTCATCGGTTACAGGAATTAGAGGGATTGGCGCAAAGCGCAATCGGGATAATGAGGCAGGCTATTTGATGCAGCGAGCATGGGACGCAATATCGCCGCACCGGCGTGCCTTGATATTGCAGGTTGTACGATATGGATGTGTCGGGCTCAGCGTTACGTCGCTGCAGGCGGCCGTCTACTGGATGCTCGCCACATGGGGCGGCGTGCACAGCCAGATCGCCAATTTCACAGGGTATCTGGCCGCCGTTGCTGCGGGATATGTGCTGCATGGCCGTGTGACCTTTCGCGACGCCGCGCGACCCGAAAATGGTGCCGCGCATGCGAAGCGCGGGGCGAAATTCGTACTGGCCTCGCTCGTCAGCCTGGGCCTCAATGCGCTCTGGGTGTATCTGTGCGTGTCGTGGCGGCACTGGCCGACATGGACGCCGATACCGGCGATGATCTTCATCACACCGGCACTGGTGTTCGTGCTCAACAAGCAATGGGTGTTTCAGGATGCACGCGTTACGAATTAGTGCACGAAGCGCGCAACCACGTCGCGATAGGAACGGCTGACCTTCACCTGTGCGCCGCTTTCCAGAATCAGGAAACATTCGCCATTGGTGTGCGGCTTCACCTGGCGCACCTGGCTGAGGTTGACGATGGTCGAGCGGTGCACGCGCTGGAAATTGCGCGGGTCGAGACGTTTCTCGAGATCCTTCATGGTTTCACGCAGGATCAGCGAATTGTCGGCGGTATAGATGCACATATAGTCGCCAGCAGCGTCAATGCGCTCAATGCTGTCAACATCGACACGGAATATCTGGCCGCGATCCTTGATGTTGATCAGCTTTTCATAGCGGCTCGACGCGATGGTTTCTTCGTCATCGGGTGAGAAGCTGGTCATCGCGTCCGGCGCGATCTCCGCCAGCACGTTGCGCAGGCGTTCAGCCTCCTGCACCTGCTTCTTGTCAGCTAGCCTTTGCCGCACTCGCTCCAGCGCATCGGCGAGGCGCTGTTCATCCACCGGCTTCATCAGATAATCGACGGCTTGCGCCTCAAACGCCTTGATCGCATGGTCGGAATAGGCGGTGACAAATACGAACAGCGGCGGTTCGATGTCCATGGTGCCGCTGACGACCGAAAAGCCGTCGAACCCCGGCATCTGGATATCGAGGAAAACAAGGTCCGGCTTATGCGTCTTGATGGCGCGGATCGCCTCCCGTCCATTCTGGCAGGTTTCGATGATTTCAACATCCTCATGCGCCTGCAAGCGCAGGGTCAGACCCTGTATCGCGAGGCTCTCGTCATCGACCAATATTGTGCGAATTGTCATGCCGTTTCTTTCAAGTCGTTTTCTCTGACATGCGGCATTTCTATCGTTACGATAAAGCCGCCGCCGGGTGTAGAACGCGTATCGAAGCTATGTCGTTCCCCAAAGGCTTGTGAAAGCCTGTCGCGGATGTTGACGAGCCCAACGCCTGTCGAGAGGTTCGGGCGGGCGGGGTCCTGATGCAATCCCGGGCCTGTGTCGGACACGATGATACGCACATTTTCCCCGGCAGGCTGTGCTGAAACGCTTATTTCGGCACCTTCTTCCTTGGGCGTGACCGCATATTTGATGGCGTTTTCCACCAATGGCTGAAGCAGCAAAGAGGGCAGGTGGGCGTTGGCGACATCCGGATCAATGTCGAAGCTGGGGCGCAATCTTTCCTCGAAACGCATTTTCTCGATCTCGAGATAGAGTTTGAGGGTTTCGACTTCCTGGCTCAGCGGCACCATCGCCGTAGGCTCGTTAATGAGGGTATAGCGCAGGAATGAGGACAGGCGCGACAGCATGGCGTTGGCCCGGTCGGTCTGTTTCAGCAGCACCAGCGTGGAAATGCTGTTCAGGGTATTGAACAGGAAATGCGGATTGAGCTGATAGCGCAGCATCGCCAGCTGCGCGCTGGATGCCTGGCTTTCCAGACGCTCCAGCTGGTCTGCCTGTTCCTCCACCGTCAGGTAGAAGTTGATCGCATAATAGAG
Source organism: Sphingobium sp. (assembly GCA_020446425.1). Taxonomy (GTDB): domain Bacteria; phylum Pseudomonadota; class Alphaproteobacteria; order Sphingomonadales; family Sphingomonadaceae; genus Sphingobium. The sequence goes on from JAGRES010000022.1 coordinate 8,976, forward strand.
CGCCGACCATGCGAACAGCAGTGTGACCGTCAGATAATAGGCGCCAAGCAGCAATTGCAGGCTGGCGATGCCGCCGCCGCGATTCTGTGTCGTGAATACCCATGCGTCGATAAATGCGCCCATACCGGCGGCCACCAGCACGACCAAAATTGACAAGGTCCAGGTGACGAACGGCCTTTGTTTCAGCAGGGCGCGGAATATCACCGCCATGATGAGCGTGAGCGAATAGCCGGTGATGGTCGAAATCAGGACGGGAATCAGGAAGGAGAAGGGCTGACCATTGGCAAGGCCCGATATGCCGCGCAGAACGAAGGCGCCCGCCCAGCCGACGAGCTGAAGATTCCAGAAGGCGCGATTTTTGTCCTGGAAGAAGGGTTTGGCTTGAAACGGATTAACAGACATAGGTTTCCAGTTCCGACGGGAACCGTCTTATCGTGCAAAATCGCCGCTGCACAGCCCCATTGCTTGCGGCGCTACTCATTAGAGCGGAAAGCGGCCCGGTTTGCCGCCACTGCAAGGCCGCAATCAACTTCCGGCTTTAATTGAACCATTTAGAGTGCGAGTTACATTTTTTTGTTGCTTCGCAGCAGGCATAAGCCGCATCGTTTCTGACAAGATGCTGCGCCAATATGAACTTGTGGAACGCGTAAAGCGATATGACGCCGATGCGGACGAGGCGATGATCAATCGCGCCTATGTCTTTTCGGTCCAGAAACATGGGTCGCAAAAGCGCGCGAGCGGAGACCCCTATTTCAGTCACCCGATCGAAGTGGCTGGAATTCTCACCGATTTCTATATGGACGACAAGACGATCGTCACTGCGCTGCTGCACGATACGATTGAGGACACGCTTGTTACCGCCGAGGAAATCGAGGAGCATTTCGGGCCCGAGATCGCGCGGCTGGTCGATGGCGTGACGAAATTGTCGACCATCGAAGCGCAGTCGGAAAATGAGCGTGCGGCGGAGAATCTGCGCAAGTTCCTGTTGGCCATGTCCGACGATATCCGTGTGCTGCTCGTCAAGCTGGCGGACCGGCTTCACAATATGCGCACGCTCCACTTCATTCCGAAGGAGGAAAAGCGCCGTCGCATCGCCCGCGAAACCATGGAAATATACGCGCCGCTGGCTGAACGCATCGGCATGTACGATTTCATGCGCGAGATGCAGATGCTGGCTTTCCAGCAACTGGACCCCGAGGCCTATGCCAGCATCACGCGGCGGCTCGACCAATTGAAGGAGGGCGGAGGCGACAAGGTGGCACGCATCGGGTCGGGCCTGCAGTTGCTGCTGGGCGGCGCGGGCCTGAAAGTCACCGTATCGGGGCGCGAAAAGCATCCTTATTCAATATGGCGCAAGATGCAGGAACGGCATATCAGCTTTGAGCAGCTGACCGACATCATGGCGTTCCGTATCATCACCGAAAGCGCCGACGATTGTTATCGCGCGCTGGGTATCATCCATGGCCGCCACAAGATGGTGCCGGGCAAATTCAAGGATTATATCTCCACGCCCAAGCGCAATGGCTACCGCTCATTGCATACCACGGTGATCCATGGCGAGAATGCGCGTATCGAAATCCAGATACGCAGCGCTGAAATGCATCGGGAGAATGAGTTCGGGCTCGCCGCGCACTGGGCCTATAAGCAGACTGGCCACGCACCGGACGGGCAGGCGGGCTGGCTGCGCGACCTGATCGAGATTCTCGACCAGAGCCATGATGCAGAGGAGTTGCTCGAAAATACGCGCCTGGCCATGTATCAGGACCGCATTTTCGCTTTCACCCCCAAGGGAGAGCTGATCCAGCTCCCCAAGGGCGCGACGCCGGTCGATTTTTCATACGCGATCCACACTAATCTTGGCGACCAGACGGTTGGTGCCAAAGTCAATGGCCGGGTCGTGCCGCTGCGCACCGTGCTGGAAAATGGCGATCAGGTCGAGATATTGAAGAGCGAAGGGCAAGAGCCGCAGCCCGGGTGGCTCACCTTCGCCATCACTGCCAAGGCGCGTGCCGCCATTCGCCGTTATATCCGCCACAAACAGCGTGACGAGACGATCGCACTGGGCGAAAACCTGTTCGAAGAGATCGTGGAACGCCTGCCGGTCGAAATTGGCGAAAAGGCGATAAAGGCCGCGCTCAAGCGGCTTAAGATGGAAGACAGACCGGCACTGATGATCGCGATAGCGACGCATCGCGTGACCGATGCCGAGGTGATGGAGGCGCTTATCCCCGGTTCCTCGACCGGAGAGGGGGCCGAAGCGCTGATCCCGCAGCAGAACAACCCGGTCTCCATTCGCGGACTGACGCCCGGTATAGCGTTTCACCTTGGCGAATGCTGTCACCCGGTGCCGGGGGACCGTATTGTCGGGATTCGCCAGACCGGTGAGCCAATCGAGGTTCATACCATTGACTGTCTCGCACTCGAAAGCGGGCAGGATGCGGATTGGGTAGACCTCGCCTGGGATGCGAAATCCAAGGGGGGGACCGCGCGGCTTCAGGTGGTCGTGAAGAACCAGCCTGGATCGCTGGCGTCGGTGGCCAATATATTCGGCGTGAACAAGGCGAATATCCTCAACCTGCAACTGGTCAATCGCGAGGGGCCGTTCCACACGGACATGATTGATCTGGAGGTTGCTGATGCTCAGCATCTGATGCGCATCGTTTCGGCCTTGCGGGCGCTCGATTGCGTAGCGCAGGCGGACCGTGTCTAGCCAAAGTCTGGATGAGCAGCTGTTTTCCGCAGTTCAATCGCTGCTGAAGGCACCGTTGCCCGTTTGCGATGAAAGCCTCGATAGCATGGCGGGTGTGAAGGGCGCCTATGCGCTTGCAATCCAGCTCGACAGCGAGGTCCCCGTTCGATTGGGCGGAAAGAGCCATGTCATTGCGCCCGGTCAGTATATCTACGCGGGCAGCGCCAAAGGGCCGGGCGGCATAGGCGCGCGTGTCCGCCGCCATTTGAGGCGGGACAAGCGCCTGCATTGGCACGTAGACAGTCTCACCATGGCTGCCAGCCGTATCGACGCGTTCGCGCTCCCTGGCCAGACGGAATGCAGCATTGTGGAGCGCCTTGGTGGCACCCCTCTCCTCCAGCATGCGATCGCCGGATTTGGCAGCAGCGATTGCGCCAAATGCCCATCGCATCTTCTGAAATTCGATCCGACGCCTCGCGGCGGATAACGCTCAGAAATTATCTTTCGCGGTTCTCAGCCGCGCCAGATCATCGACATCCTTCGCGCGCATGAAGGGGTTGGTTGCGCGCTCCAGTGCAATCGTTGTTGGTACGGTCGGTTCGCCCCGCGCGCGCATCGCCTCGACATTGGCGGTGCGGTGGATGAGCTCGCGATTGTCCGGGTCGACATGCAACGCGAATTTGGCGTTGGAGAGTGTATATTCATGCGCGCAATAGACTTTGGTTTCACCATCCAGCCTGGCCAGCCGCTGCATATTGGCGAACATCTGCGCCGCTGTGCCCTCGAACAGACGGCCGCAGCCCATGGCGAACAGCGTATCGCCAACGAAGACGATGCCTGCGCTGGGCAGATAATAGGCGATATGTCCGGCGGTGTGGGCCGGCACATCCCAGACTTCGGCGCGCAGACCGCCGATCATCGCCATGTCGCCTTCCTTGACCGTTACATCCAGCGTGTCGATCTTTGTGGCCTCTGCTGCCGGGCCAGTAACGGTGCAGCCGGTCGCGGCCTTGATCTCGGCATTGCCGCCAATATGATCGGGGTGCCAGTGCGTGTTCCAGATCTGGGTGATCTTCCATCCGCGTTCGGCCGCCGCCGCCAGCACGGGTTCGGCGACGGCGGGGTCGATCACGACTGTCTCACCGGCGACCTTGTCATGCATCAGCCAGACATAATTGTCGTTCAGCACCGGTACGCCAACAACCTGAAGGCTCATCACCATTCTCCCACATTGGGCATGGATGCCCAGGGTTCCTGCGGGGGCAAGTGTCCATCCTGCAGCAGTTCCACGGATATACCGTCGGGGGAACGCACGAAAGCCATATGCCCGTCGCGTGGCGGCCTGTTAATAGTAACGCCTGCATCCATCAGCCGCTGACAGGTTTCATATATATTCTCGACACGATAAGCGAGGTGACCAAAATTGCGCCCGCCCATATAGCTTTCAGGCGGTGATCCATCCACAGGCGGCCAGTTATAGGTCAGCTCTACCTGAGCGTCCTCGTCTCCCTCTGCTGCCAAAAAAATCAGGGTGAAGCGGCCCTGGTCGCTGTCGAACCGGCGAACCTCATGTAAGCCGATCAGACCAAAAAAATCGATGGTGGCATCCGGATCACTCACCCGGATCATGGTGTGCAGATATTTGGTCATGTGGCTATCTCATGAAACGGAGCATTACAGCTTGATAAACACGGTTTTCAGTTCGGTATAAGCTTCAACGCCTTCCCGTCCTTTTTCGCGCCCTATACCTGACTGTTTGTACCCGCCAAAAGGCAAAGCGGCGTCGAGGGAGGAATGGCAATTTCCCCATATGGTGCCGGACTTTATCTCGCCAGCGAGCTTATGCATGGCGCTGACATCCTTGGTCCATATGCTGGCGCCCAAGCCGTAGCTGGTATCGTTGGCGGCCCTGGCGACTTCGTCCAGATCGTCAAATCGTTGTGCAACGACCACGGGGCCGAAAATTTCCTCTTTCACCACGCTCATTTCCGGCTTCACATTCACCAATATGGTCGGATTGACATAATAGCCCCCGTTGGTGGCTGGGGCATCTCCGCCAATTGCGGCGGACGCGCCGGCTTTTTGTCCGGCGTCTATATAGCCCATCACCCGGTCCATCTGCTCACGCGATACCAGTGGCCCCATACGCGCGCCGGGTTCCAGCGAAGGGCGCGGTTGCCATGATGTCGCGGCCTGTTCCATATTTTCCAGCAGGCTGTCGAATATCGAGCGATGCGCATATAGCCGCGATCCGGCGATACAGACCTGGCCGCTGTTATAGAATATGGCCGAGGTCGCACCCTTGGCGGCGGTGGCCAAATCCATGTCGGGCAATATGATAACCGGCGATTTGCCGCCCAGCTCCAGCGTTACGCGCTTCATGGTATCGGTTGCCGCGCGGTTGATAATTTTGCCGACCTCGGTCGAACCGGTGAATCCGACCTTGTCGACATCGGGATGGCTGACCAGCCGTGCGCCCGCCGTGTGGCCGTTGCCGGTAATGATGTTGATCGTTCCAGCCGGGAATCCGGCTTCGGCGACCAGGTCTGCCAGACGCAATGCCGTCAGCGACGTCTGCTCCGCAGGCTTCAGGATAAGTGTGCAGCCAGCCGCCAGAGCCGCAGAGATTTTCTGCGTCGCCATCAGCAGCGGGAAATTCCACGGCACGATCTGTGCGGCAACGCCAATCGGTTCGCGCCGGGTGAAACTGTGCATCGCCCCGCGCGGTTGCGCCATGGGCTCTATCGTCTCGCCGCTCAGTTTTGTCGCCCATCCGGCGGTATAGCGCATATTGGAAATGGAACCGGGTATATCCGACACCGCGGCAACATCTTTCGGTTTACCGTTGTCGATGGCTTCGAGTTCGGCGAACTCGTCGGCATATTTTTCAATCAGGTCGGCCAGCCTGTGGATCGTGCGCTCGCGCTGTATGGGTGGCAAGTCGCTCCAGCGACCGTCGTCGAATGCCGTGCGTGCTGCTGCGACAGCGCGGTCGACTTCGGCGTCGGTGGCATCGGCGATTTCCGCAATGAAACGCCCGGTTGACGGGTCCTCGACAGGGAGTGTGGGGCCTTGAGCCTCTATCCATTCATTATTGATGAACAGCATAGGCTTGCGGGCCAGGAATTTCTGCGCCGTTTCGGAATAAGCGGGTTGCTGAAAGCTGGTGGCGGGGTGATCCATTGCATATCCTCAGACTCGTTTATACCAGTCTAGGGCCTGCGCCCCATGGAGTGCAATGGCGGATCGTTAGCCGGTGGCTTTAATAAGCGGGGTGTCAGCGCCCCTGGTTGCGCCAGCGCGTGATGGTGCGGCCCAATATGTCGTCCTCGCCGCCGCTTTCCTGCCACAGGGCGGCAAAGCTCGGGTCGCTCGATGCCGGGCGGCGCTTTTCTTCCAGATTGTCGAGTGCGACGCGGATCGGAATGGCGACACCTTCGCCGGAGATGATGCACTCACGGTTGCGCAGGGCCGGAATGGAGTCGAGAAAGCCTTTCGCACCTTCGGGCATCGCCGCGCGCACGAACGCCTGGTCGCGATCATTGTTGAGACGCAGGGAGATGATGGTGCCGCACTGCGAGAGCACGCCTTCGGCCAGATCGGACGGACGCTGTGTGATCAGGCCCAGCGATACGCCGTATTTACGGCCTTCCTTGGCGATACGCTCCAGAATTTTGCGCACCGACTGTCCGCCGCCGGTTGTGGTCGCCGGTATGTAGCGGTGGGCTTCTTCACAAACGAGCAGGATGGGCCGCTGGGGTTCCTGGCGTGCCCATATCGCATAGTCGAACACTAGGCGCGACAGCACGGAGACGACCACCGATGTGATTTCCGACGGCATGGCCGACGTATCGATGATCGAAATCGGTTTGCCGTTGGCGGGCAGGCGAAAAATCTTGGCAAGAAAGTCCTGCATCGTATCCGCCACCAGCATGCCCGAGAACATGAAGCTGTAGCGCGGGTCGGCCTTGATCTCGTCGATCCGGGTCTTGAGGCGCATATAGGGCAGCGAATTGGTGCCCTTGTCCAGCTTGCCCATCTCATTGGCGATGATGGTGGTGAGGTCGGACAGCAGATAGGGTACCGGCGAATCCACAGTCAGGCGCGCCATGCCCTCGGCCATGCGGTTGCGCGCGCGCGCGGCAAGCAGGCATTTGGCCAGGATATCGCTGTCCTGGGTATGGTCGGACCCCTTGGAGGTGACGAATACCTCGCAATGTTCTTCGAAATTCATCAGCCAATAGGGCAGGGCCAGGTTGTTGACGTCGTAAATGGCGCCATTTTCCTGAAACGCGGCAGCATATTCGCCGTGCGGATCGACCATCACGATATGCCCCTTGGGCGACACCTCGCATATCCGGTGCAGGATCAGGGCAGCGGACGTCGATTTACCCGTACCGGTCGATCCCAGCAGAGCAAAGTGCTTGCCCAACAGCGCGTCGATATAGAGCGCGGCGCGCGTGCTGGTGGTCGGATAAACGGTGCCGATCTGGACATGCGGGCGTTCGTTCGCCGCGTAGATCTGGTCCATATCGTCGCTGGAAACGGGATAGATCTGAGTGCCCGGCGTGGGATAACAGGTGACGCCGCGGCGGAAATTCACGATCTGGCCGGTGCCGAACTCTTCATTGCCTTCACCGAGAAAGTCGATTTCGGCGACGACACGCGTGGCGTCGCGGCGATCGAGCACCATGGTGCGGATACTCGCCAGCACCCACAGCGACCCCAGCTTCATCTTGACCTGGCTGCCGACCTGGCCGGTCATGGCGATGCACGGGTCGCTATGACGGCTGAGATTGTCTATGGCTTCGAGCTGGATCAGGACCTGAGAGCTGCCCCCGGCAATCTGGAAAACGACACCGATGGCTTCGGGTGTAGGTGCCGGCTGACGAGGCTGCGGAGCGGCCTCTGTCATCTTTTGCGCGGAGGCAAAAGAAAATGAACCGGTCATATCATTCATATCAAGCCCGCTTCCCAATCCCACTGTCACGGATATCGACGAAAGCCAATTTATAAGGGAGCAAGGTAAAGAAGAGTTTTAGACGATGTAAAATAATGAATATTGGTGCGCATCAGACGGATTTTGGAAAAAAAGACCGTGAGATCAATAGTATCTAACGTTAACAATATTTGTATTTTATACGCGTCGTCCGATCCAGCCCGCCAGAAGGCCCATGGCGACCGAAATAATTGTCGCTGACAGGCCATATAATATGGCCCAGTTTTCGGCGGCATTGGCGATAAATCGCTCAAAGCCCGACTTGCGGACCTCAATATCGCGGATGGCGGCGGCCACCACACGTCCATCCTGAATCAGGAACGTTTCCGCCGTATAATCGCCAACTACGGCACGTGATGAAAGGGGCAGGCGCGCGCGATAGAGCACGCCGTCGGTAATCTCCACATTGCCGACGCGCTGCACGAACAGGCCGTTGCGCTGTTGCAGGTCGACCAGACCGTCCTCGAAGCGGGCGATTTCCGCCGCATCGTCGAAAGCGGTTGGGGACAACTGGATATTGTCGATGCTCAGCTCATAAATGGCTGCCGTGCGTTCGTCTGCAATCTTCTTGATCGGGCGGGAGCTGGCGATTGCATAAAAGCTGGGCGCAGACTGAAACTGCATACTGTCGGCATTGACCCATATGCCGGCGATCTTTTCCTTCTCGCGCATGATGATCGGGCGTTCAGGTCCCTTGAGGACGACGACGATATCGGCGGGGTCCTTGGGTGGTTTGCCATCGGGGTAGACGATCGCTCCGAACAGTAGCAGCTCCGCGCCCTTGAAGCTGTATTGGATGTCGATCTGCCTTTGTGACACATCGGGTACCAGGCGTGGCTCTGCGGCAGCGCCCAGCAGGAGCGGCAGGCATGAAGCCGCCAGCGCCGTGAGGAGCAGCCGCTTCACCTACTGCAACTCCAGCGTGTAGATTTCGTCAGGCTGCCACCCCAGGCCTAGCGCCATCCGAATGGCGACGACGAGAACGATGAACGAGAGGACGATACGCAGATATTCCGGCTGGACCTTGCGCGATATGCGCGTGCCGATTTGCGCCCCTGTAACGCTGCCGATCAGCAGCAGCATCGCAAGCACGAGATCGACCGCCTTGGTGGTCAGGCTGTGGACGAACGTCGTGGCCATCGTGACAAAAAGTATCTGGAACAGCGACGTGCCGACGACCACCTGCGTACCCATGCCCAGCAGGTACAGCATGGCGGGCACCATGATGAAGCCGCCGCCTACGCCCAGCAGCATCGTCAATATGCCGGTGACCATGCCCAGCAGTAAAGGCGCGAGTGGGGAGATATATAGGCCCGATTTATAGAAGCGCCAGCGTAATGGCAGTGCCGCGACCAGCGGGTGATGCCTGCGCTTGCGTGCGGCAGGGCGCGCGCCGGTTTTCATCGCCACTAGCGATTGGACCGACTCCCAGGCCATCAGCCCGCCTATTCCGCCGAGCATCAGCACATATAAGATGCCGATTACAGTGTCGATCTGGCCTATCGCCTGCAGAAGGCTGAACAGCCCGGCACCGATAATCGCGCCGACCACACCTCCTGCCACCATGACCGCTCCCATGCGGATATCGACAGTATCACGCGACAAGTGGCTGATGACCCCCGACACGCTGGCGCCGGTGACCTGCGTGGCGGCGGACGCCGCGGCGACAGTAGGCGGTATGCCATAAAAGATCAGCAGCGGCGTGGTAAGAAAGCCGCCCCCAACGCCGAACATGCCAGACAGCAGGCCCACAACTCCACCCAGGCCGATGATGACCACTATATTGACCGGCAAGTTGGCTATGGGCAGGTAAAGATCCATGTCCCTGCCATGTATACCAAAACGGCTTGGACGAAACCTGTATCATTGGAATTTTAGCCAATAAGGCTGCTTTTTTGAAATTCGAGGACTGTGAGCGGTTCAGAAGTCGCTGGCTAGTGTAATCGAGGGGCCGGAGCCGGGGCGGGCATTTCCGGCAATGCGCTGCCGCCATTCCACAACAAGCCGTGCTGGCGTATGTTTGAGGGGCAGTCGCCATTGCGCCGAAGGGCCTATGTCGAGGCGCGAAACACCGGGTTGTGCGCCGCCGGACAGGCTGATGCCTGCCAGCAGGCGCTCCTTGCTGTCGAGCGGGAGGCCGAGCGCAAAACGACCGTCGATGAATGCGTCTTTCCGCGAAAATCCGACCAGCCCTGCCTGCGTATAGCCCTCGGCGATCACTTTGCCGCCGACAGGCACCGGGTTCAGCCCGGTGGCACCGAACAGGGCGAAGGCGTTACGCGCGTCATGATCGAGCGCGATCCGCCGTTCAACCCCGATGAACAGCGGTACCGTTCCAGAAACCGGCTTTATGCCGAGCCCGACTGCGGCTTCGGGCATATGCGGACGCTCCAGCGCCGATGTCAGGCGGCCATATATGCTGACCGGCATGCCTTTGCGGATATCGGCGATTTTGCGGTCGATCCTGATGCCGGCCTGCGAACCGCCGAGCTGTCCCGCGCTGCCCAGCGAGCCGGAACTGCCCCGGTCGCGCCAGAATATCCAGGCGGAGCCGGACCATTTTGTCCTTCGGTTTCGCGTCTCCGTGCCGGTTGGCGATATGCTGGCGACGGCTATGGGATGGCCGTCTGTCGCCCCAGCGGCGGGTATGACCGGATCAGCGGCTTGAGGCAGAGGTAAGGACCGGCCCAGTGCAGCATAATGAACGCCCCCGTCTTGGCGAATGGAGGCGGATAATATCGGGATATGATCGAGGCGATGAGCGGGCGCGGACTGGTCGACAGATATGATGGCGGCGCTGTAGCGTACCATGGTTTTGCCATGCCTATCCTTGCCTGTGGCGCGGCGCATACGGGGTGTAATATGGGGCGCGCCGGGGGATATCGCTGCCGTCAAAGCAGAGATGTCATGCGCATAGCCTTTGTGCAGGCCGATCATCGAAATATCGGTGGCGATAGCGAGGCGTGCACCGACCCACAGCATCATGACGATGCCGAGAAACCGGAAGGGGCGGCCCTGTTGACGACCAGAGAGGCTACTATGCACGGGCGGGAGCTGCATATTATGGTTGCTCCGGCGCGAGGCCGGGGAAGCGATGGCTGGTCTTGTCCCAGACCACTGGGCCGCCGCGCAGCTGCTTCCAATATTCGCCCATCGCCCGGCGCGCGGCCAGCATTGCTATGATGTTGGCGATCAGGGTGCGCGGAATGGCGAGCAGGCCCTGTTTCCAGCCATAGGCGCGCGCGGAAAAGGCGAAACGGAAGCTCAGCCGCCAGAACATCAGCACAGATGTGCACAGCAGCGCGGCATGCATTACCGGTGAATAATCGGGGATGCTGGCACGGCCAAACAGGGAGGCAGCAAGCAGGATGCCATAGCTGATGACCGACATATAGGCTGCAAAAAGGACCAGCGCGGACAGGCTGCCCCGGCGGTCATGCAGGCGCATCCAGCGCTCCTGCCATGATCCGCTCCAGCCCATACGGTCCCATCCGGCGAGCGATATACCGACGAACCAGCGCGCCTTTTGCTTCACCGCGTCTTTCAGTGTGTCGGGGAAATGCTCCTGCGTGCAGATCAGCCCGCCCTGGGCATCGTTCATGACGACAAAGGCCGTGCGCCCTTCCAGTTCCGCGATGCGCAGGCCGATTTCATAATCCTCGGTGAGTGAGGCGGAATCGAAGGGCTCTCCGTGCCTCAATGCCGCGATTTTCGCCATCATGCCGCGTTTGATGGCGCATCCGACCCCAGCAGACGGGACGGCGGCGCCAATGGCTTCGCGCATCACCAAATGCTTGCCGTGAGATTCGGCGAACTCATCGGCATAATGCCCGGCCACCCACTGCGACTGTTGCGAAAGCAGGGGGCGCACGGGGATCTGAACCATGTCGAAACGGTCGATCATCATATCGAACAGCCGGATTTCATCTGCATGGACGACATCTTCCGCGTCATGCAGGACGATGGCCTTGAAGCGCATTCCCCGCGCCTTTTCGGCACGCGTCATTGCGGCCCATATATGATTGAGGCAATCGGCCTTGGTGGTGGGGCCGTCATGAGGAGCGATGACCATGGTCACGCGTGCATCGCTTGCCGCGATATCGGCGATGGTGGTTATACTGTTCGGATCGTTGGGATAAACGCCGACAAATATGTGGAAACCGCCCGCGCGCCAGCTGTTCAGGCTGTTGCGCAACATAGCGCCAATGACGTTCGCCTCATTCCATGCCGGTATGAATATAGCCATTTCACCGGGCCATGCCGATTGCGGCAGGGTTGCTCCGGTCATCCTCCTATATATAGAATATATAAAAAGACGGCGGTTTATTTTTCGGATCAAATATAGGATATCTATGATAAAGTCATCAATTCCGCCTATTATGAAACCGAATACTGCAAAAATTATAATTTCATTATGTAGGAATGATATTGACTGAATGGTTGTATCCAATATTTCCATGCAAATGCCCCGTTCATGGAAAATGAAATAATTACTTTCCGATTCGGCTATTATAATATTAATTTTCCTTTTTTGACTCCAGAGTATTTGACGCCTTAGCATTTGACCTGGGCGTCGTGAGCTTTTACCTGACGAGAAACCCGGCTGTTCGTCTCCGATTGGGAAGCTTGCTTTGATAGATAAACTGAACCCGCCTTCCGCGCTTCGCTCCTTTCTCGCAAGCGAGGCCGCGGGCGGTATATTGCTCATGGTCGCGGCGGCCTGCGCGATGATCATCGCCAATGCCAGCCCGGAATCCGCTGAGCTGTATCATCATTTCGTTCATGCGGAGACGGGCCCAACGCTCAGCCCGAAGCTGGGGCCGATGACGGTGCACCTGTGGATCAACGATGGCCTGATGGCGATTTTCTTCCTGCTCGTCGGGCTGGAAATCAAACGTGAATTCGTGGACGGGCGGCTGTCGACATGGAAACGGCGGGGATTGCCCGTCGCGGCTGCAGTGGCGGGAATGGCCTTGCCCGCGCTGGTCTATCTGCTGGTCATCAATGGCGACAAATCACTGACTCACGGCTGGGCCATTCCGGCGGCGACGGACATTGCCTTTGCGCTCGGCGTCATGGCCCTGCTGGGCAAGCGTGCACCGACATCGCTCAAATTGCTTCTGACCACCATTGCCATCGTTGACGATATCGGCGCGGTCGCGATCATTGCATTTGTATATACGACGGGCCTTAATGGCGCTGCGCTGGCGGCAGCCGCGATAATCTTCGCGGGCATGTTCACGCTCAACAAGCTGCATGTGAAATCGCTGCCGGTCTATCTGCTGCTGTTCGGCGCGCTATGGTATGCCGTGCTGCTTTCAGGCGTGCATGCGACAATTGCCGGCGTTCTGGCCGCTATGGCGATCCCGATCCGCAAAACACCCGGCGCGCCCGACGCCATCGACAGCCCGCTGCACAAGCTGGAAAACGGCCTGCATTCCTGGAGCGCCTACATCATCGTGCCGCTGTTCGGTTTTGCCAATGCCGGTGTCGAGCTGTCCGGTCTGGGGCTGAACGAACTGCTGTCGCCCCTGCCGCTGGGCGTCGCAGCCGGTCTGTTTATCGGCAAGCAGCTCGGCATATTGTCAAGCATCTGGCTGTGCGTGAAAACGGGTTTCGCCACGATGCCGCGCGGCGCGACCTGGGTGCAGGTGTACGGCATGGCCTTGTTGTGCGGCATCGGTTTCACGATGAGCCTGTTCATCGGCGCGCTCGCCTTCCCGGGGCAGGCGCTGCTGATCGAAGAAGCCAAGATCGGCATCCTGTCAGGCTCACTGATATCGGCGCTGGTCGGTTTCGCGGTGCTCCGCTTTGCGCCTCTGCATCATGATCATGACAAGGTAGAGGCTGAGGAAGAGGCGGAAATCGCTGCCGATGGGCACGTCGCCAGCTAAGCTCTCTACACTTCGGGCTCAATCCAAGAAAAAAGCCCCGGTCTCCATGTGGAGGCCGGGGCTATCTGTTATCGAATGAGGATATAACTCACAGTTTTTCCATAAGTTCCGGGATGACTTTATAGAGGTCACCTACGAGTCCGATGTCAGCGACCTGGAAGATGGGAGCGTCCTCATCCTTGTTGATGGCGACGATGGTCTTGCTGTCCTTCATGCCGGCGAGATGCTGGATCGCGCCGGAGATGCCGATGGCGACATAGACTTCGGGCGCCACGATCTTGCCGGTCTGGCCGACCTGATAGTCGTTGGGCACATAGCCCGCATCGACCGCCGCGCGGGATGCGCCCACCGCCGCGCCCAGCTTGTCGGCGAGCGGGAAGATCGTGCTCTCGAACGTCTCGCTGTCCTTCAATGCGCGGCCGCCAGAGACGATGATCTTCGCGCTGGTAAGCTCGGGACGCTCGCTCTTGGCGATCTCTGCGCCCACGAAGCTGGAAAGACCCTTGTCACCGGTCGAGGAGACGGCCTCAACCGTGCCGCTGCCGCTTGCCGGGTCGGCCTTCTCGAACGCGGTACCGCGCACCGTAAGGACGAGCTTGGCGTCCGATGACTTGACCGTCGCAATCGCGTTGCCCGCATAGATCGGACGGGTGAAGGTGTCAGCGCTCTCAACCGAGAGGATGTCGCTGATCTGCATCACGTCGAGCAATGCTGCGACGCGCGGCGCGATATTCTTGCCGGTGGTGGTCGCGGGCGCGACGAACGCATCATGGCTCGACATCAGCTCGGCGATCAGCGGCGCGACATTCTCGGCCAGGCCATGATCGAACGCCGCGTCATCAGCAACATGTACCTTGCCCACGCCCGCGATCTTCGATGCCGCGTCGGCAACGCCGCCAACGCCAGAGCCTGCAACGAGGAGATGCACCTCACCCAGCTTCGATGCAGCGGTAACAGCCGACAGGGTGGCGTCCTTCAGTGCGCCGCCTTCATGTTCTACCCAGACAAGCGTCTTCATGCTGCTACTCCCAATGCCTTGAGTTTGGCGACCAGTTCATCGACATCGGCAACCTTCACGCCCGCCTGGCGTACCGGCGGCTCGGATACCGTCACCGTGGTAAGGCGCGGGGTAATGTCGACGCCATACTCCTCCGGCTTCTTCTGCGCGAGCGGCTTGGACTTCGCCTTCATGATGTTGGGAAGCGATGCATAGCGCGGCTCATTAAGGCGCAGGTCGGTCGTCACGATGGCGGGCAGCTTCAGCTTCACCGTCTCCAGGCCGCCATCAACCTCACGCGTCACATTCACGCTGTCACCCTCAACCTCGACCTTGCTCGCAAACGTACCCTGCGCCCAGCCCAGCAGCGCGGCCAGCATCTGGCCCGTCTGGTTGCTGTCGTCGTCAATCGCCTGCTTGCCCAGGATCACCATGCCGGGCATCTCTTCTTCGGCCACTTTCGCCAACAGCTTCGCAACCGCAAGCGGTTCGACCTCGGCGTCCGTCTCGATCAGGATCGCGCGATCCGCTCCCATCGCCAGCGCCGTGCGCAGCGTCTCCTGCGCCTTCGCCGGACCAATCGACACCGCCACAATCTCAGACGCCGCGCCCGCTTCCTTCAGACGGATCGCCTCCTCTACCGCAATCTCGTCAAACGGGTTCATCGACATCTTCACGTTCGCCAGATCAACACCCGTCCCATCCGCCTTCACACGCGGCTTCACATTATAATCTATCACCCGCTTAACAGGTACTAACAGTTTCATGTCCCTATCTCCGGTTCCAAATTACCCTGGGGAGTTGGCGCGCTACATGCGCGTTTTGAAGCAAGATCGCAAGGGCAGCACTGCTACCCTTGCGATCCGTAACGTCAAATGCGAGCGCAAGCCGAATCAGGAAACGGCTTTCACCTGCGCAACGATCTTCTGCGCGGCGTCGCCCAGATCGTCAGCTGACACAATTGGCAGGCCTGAGGCAGCCAATATGTCCTTGCCCTGCTGCACATTGGTGCCTTCCAGGCGCACGACCAGCGGAACCGACAGGTTCACTTCCTTGGCGGCTGCGACGATGCCATCGGCAATGATGTCGCAACGCATGATGCCGCCGAAGATGTTGACGAGGATGCCTTTGACGGCAGGGTCGCTGAGGATGATCTTGAACGCCGCCGTCACCTTCTCCTTGGTGGCGCCGCCGCCGACGTCGAGGAAGTTGGCGGGGAACATGCCGTTCAATTTGATGATATCCATCGTCGCCATGGCGAGGCCCGCGCCGTTCACCATGCAGCCGATGTCGCCATCCAGCTTGATATAGGCGAGGTCATATTTCGAGGCTTCGAGCTCGGCGGGGTCTTCCTCCGTCTCGTCGCGCAGTTCCATCAGGTCCGGGTGACGGAACAGCGCATTGCCGTCGAAACCGACCTTGGCGTCGAGCACCAGCAGATTGCCCTGCTCGGTGACGGCCAGCGGATTGATCTCGATCTGGCTGGCGTCGGTGCCGAGAAATGCATCATACAGCGACTTGGCGACCTTGGAGGCCTGCTTGGCAAGATCGCCCTTGAGCTCAAGAGCTGCCGCGACGCTGCGGCCATGATGCGGCATGAAGCCGGTGGCCGGATCGACCGCGAAAGTGTGAATTTTCTCAGGCGTGGAATGTGCGACTTCTTCAATGTCCATGCCGCCTTCGGTCGAGACGACGAACGCGACGCGACCGGTTGCGCGGTCGACGAGAAGCGCGAGGTAGAATTCCTTGGCGATGTCGGCGCCGTCGGTCACATACAGGCGATTGACCTGCTTGCCTGCGGGTCCGGTCTGCACGGTGACGAGCGTGTTGCCGAGCATGTCGGTCGCGGCTGCCTTGACCTCGTCCAGCGTCTTGGCGAGGCGAACGCCGCCCTTTGCATCGGGGCCCAGTTCCTTGAACTTGCCCTTGCCGCGGCCACCCGCATGGATCTGGGCCTTTACGACATAGAGCGGTCCGGGCAGCTTGCCAGCGGCGGCAACGGCTTCGTCGACGGTGAAGGCTGCGTGACCAGCGGCAATCGGCGCGCCAAATTTCGCCAGCAGTTCCTTGGCCTGATATTCATGAATGTTCATCAATCGCTCCAATTAAAAGGAATTCCGCCCATGCGGGCTTTCTCAGCCGCATAAGCACACTGGCGGTTTCAAGAAAAGGACGACTTCGCAAAATGACTTTGCAAAGTTGCAAAATTGGAGAGCGTTGTTGGCAGGGGCCGGATATGAAAACACCCGGATCGGCCCATAGCTCGATCCGGGTGTACACATCAAATGTGTCTTCCCTTTGGTTCTGCCTCCCCTCCGCGCCCCTTTTTTATACGCGGTAAGGGCGCAGGATCCCTGAACCATGGCCTTGTTCTGTTTGTGCCTATGTTTCGCAGCCATAGCTAGGTGGAGGGCCGCTTCCTGTCATCATTCAATTTCGGTTAATGAGTCTTTTGTGACGACTATGTGGCATATGCGCAACAGGCCCCTATGAGGGGAATAGCCCAGAGCTTGCCAGATATATGGTCCTTACCCTAGAGCATAGCCCACCCCATGCGACGGAACACCCATTCATGATTCTGAGCCGTTTCGAGCGGATGATCGCCAAACGCTACCTGCTGCCCGGCAAGGGCGAGGGTTTCATCTTTCTGGTTGCCGGGATCAGCCTCGTTGCGGTGATGCTCGGCGTGGCCGCATTGATTATCGTCATGAGCGTGATGAACGGTTTTCGTGCCGAGCTGTTCGACAAGATCGTCGGGCTGAATGGACATGCGGTGGTGCAGGGCTATGGCGGACGTCTGCCGGACTGGCGCGCGGTAATGGCCGAAGCGAAGGCGACACCGGGTGTGACCAGCGCAACGCCGCTGATCGAGCAACCGCTGCTCGCCAATCATAGGGGGCGGGTCGAGGCCGTGCTGGTGCGCGGCATGACGATGGACGACATTCGCGGCAACGAAACGCTGAAGGGCAAGGTCAAGGTTGGCAGCATGAACAATCTTGCGCCGGGCCGCAATGTCATCGCCATCGGTTCGGGGCTGGCGGACAATCTGGGTGTGACGATCGGTAATACGGTGTCGATCATCAACCCGGCAGGGCGTTCGACGCCGTTCGGTACGGTGCCGCGCGAAATCGGCTATGAGGTCGGCGCGGTGTTCGAGGTCGGCATCTATGATTATGACAAGGCGTTCGTGATCATGCCGATGCAGAACGCGCAGCAGCTGATGCTGATGGGCGATGTCGTCGGCATGATCGAGGTCAGCACGGTCGATGCCGATAATGTCGGCACCATATTGGCCCCGCTCGCGGAAAAGGTGGAAGGGCGCGCGGTCATCACCGACTGGCGGCAGATGAACTCCAGCCTGTTCGAGGCGTTGCAGGTCGACCGAGTGGTGTCGTTCGTCGTGCTGTCGCTGATCATATTGGTGGCGGTGTTCAACATATTGTCGTCACTCATCATGCTGGTGCGCGCCAAAACACGTGACATCGCCATCATGCGCACCATGGGCGCGCGGCGATCCAGCCTGCTCAAGATTTTCGTGACCGTTGGCGTGACCATCGGCACGCTGGGCATGGCGGCCGGAGTCGCGCTGGGTTTTGTCTTCCTGTTCTTCCGCCAGCAGGTGGTGGGTTTCATTCAGTTGGTAACGGGGCAGAATATCTGGGACCCTTCGGTGCGGTTTCTGGCCGAGCTGCCGTCAAAACCCGACCCGGTCGAGATCGTGGTCATCTGCCTGATGGCACTGATCTTCAGCTTCCTCGCGACGCTCTATCCGGCGTTCAAGGCAGCCAATACCGATCCTGTTCAGGTGCTGCGCTATGAATGATGTGCTCGCGGTCTCCGGCCTCAAGCGCTCCTTTACGCAGGGCGGGGTGACGATAGACGTTCTGCGTGGCGTGGACCTCTCCATCGCGCGGGGCGAGATTGTAGCGCTGCTGGGGCCATCGGGTTCGGGCAAGTCGACGCTGCTTCAGGCGGTCGGGTTGCTGGAAGGCGGGTTCGAAGGGTCGATTCGCATATTGGGCGAAGAGGCGGCGAAGCTGGGCGGTGACGAGCGCACGCGCCTGCGCCGCGATGCGCTGGGCTTCGTCTACCAGTTCCACCATCTGCTGCCCGATTTCACCGCCGCCGAGAATGTCGTGCTGCCGCAACTGGTGCGCGATGTGGCCGATGCAGACGCGCAGGATCGCGCGGTCTCGCTGCTCACATCGCTGGGCCTTGGCCACCGCCTAGACCATAAACCCAGCCAGCTTTCGGGCGGTGAGCAGCAGCGTGTGGCTGTGGCGCGTGCGCTGGCGAACCGGCCTGCGCTGGTGCTGGCCGACGAGCCCACCGGTAATCTGGATGAACGCACCGCCGATGTGGTGATTGACGAATTCCTGCGGCTGGTGCGCGAAGAAGGAAGCTCGGCACTGGTCGCGACCCATAATGAGCGTCTTGCCGAGCGCATGGACCGGGTAGTGCGGTTGCATGAGGGCATTTTGACGACATAATAAACATATTGATTGATCGGCAGGGAGGGCAGCGGCAGGCATGGCGGTTGAACGCCAGACGGGTTTATACGCGCAGCTCAAGACATGGCTGACGAAACTCGGGTCCGCCGTCGGACTGCTCGCGCTGTTCGCGGGCAAGCTGGATATCGGCCCCATCGCCAGTGGGCTGATCGATATTTATGAGAAAGTGAGGGACGTCCTCTGGAAGCCGCTGTCGCTCTTTATCGAGATCGACCCGGGCCTCAAGAATTTCCTGACATTTGCCTGCATATTCTTGTTCGCTTTCCTCTTCAGGGGCGACCGGCGGAATAATTTCGCCGCGATTTGCGCGCTGGGCAGCATGGCCGCTGTTGCCGCGGTAACATGTGTGATCACTATCGGACATTATCTCGGCATCGTCGAGTTAGCGGAATGGGTGTTGCAGCGATATATGCTATTGGCGAACGAGTGGGTTCCGGTTGACAATGACGACGACATGATAGTCGTCGTGACGATTGTATCGGCAGTTATATGTGTCGTTTCGGCATTGGCAACGGTGCTGATTTTCCAGTCCAGCAGGCTATTGGCCATGCTCCCGGCCTGCGTTATGCTGATAAGCTTGCCGGGCTTTCTCATCGCTGTGGGTGCGGCCCTGTACTTTGCCGGTATGGTCGCGGTGCTGTTGATCATGCTGGGCCTCTTTTACTGGATCATCGCCTTCTTCCTGCCGCAGGCCGGGCTCGCCATCCAGAAGCTGGCGGTCCATTTTCTCGACGAGGAGCAGGTCGAGTATGCAATGGTGGCGGTCGCCATCATCCCGTTCACTGCCGGCGCCGGTTTGCTCGCTTTGCTGGGCATGAAGCATTATTGGCAGGAATGGAGCGAGAGCACCGTCGAGGACATGGCCATGTTCGACAAGCGCACGCGTTGGCTGACAATCGAGGAGATGAAATCCTATTACAAGCCGGTGGCCGAAGTGGCGGCGCTGGCGCTGCTGATCCTGCTCGTCAGCAAGCTTGTGGCGGACAGTCTATCCTGATGAACAGCCCGGTCCGCTGACAGTAGATATGCTATTCCGCCAGCGCGGCCAGTTTGCCTGCGTCGATCGTGCTGGCCATATCCTTGAGGCTGTCGAAGCTGTCGGCATTGCCTTCGACGGAAATCATGAAGCGTCCGGCCACCATCTTCTTGTAATAGCCGCGCTTGCTGTTTTCGTTCCATTTCTCCTGGATCATCTGCCCGTCCTTGGTGAAGGTGCGCTCGAACCCATCGGCGCTTTCCTTCTCCTGATGGACGTTTAGCGCCGCGCCTATGCCCGCGATGGCGCCCATGGCGGACATATCGACTAGCTCGATCTCGAGCTGCTTGTCGCCCATTTCGTAATCGGCGCTCACCTGACCCCCGCTATAACCCGCCGCGCCCATCGAAGCGCTCTCGACCGATGTGCGGGTATAGCCGCCGATCTTTTCGGGCAGCAGCGCCTTCATCGCTGTCGGGTCGATTGCCTTCACCTCGGTTTTACCCTCGGCAATCGCCTTCACTTTTTCGCTGGCTTCTTCCAGCTTGCCGGTCTCGATCTTGCCGAGGCCGGGAACCGTCACCGTGCCGCCGCCCATCGTGTCATGATATTCGCCCATCGGATCGGGACCGCCGAACAGCATAGATGCGGGCCGCATGAGTGCGCCCGCAATAAGCGACAGGACTATCGCCGCGACCACGACCACAATGGTGCACACCAGTGCCTTGTCCTGCGGCACCTTCATCAGCACCGGCAGGCCGACATAGAAGAGATAGAAGCTGTAAAGCCCCAATATCGTCAGGAAACCGAGGCCTGGTATCAGGTTGAATATGCCGACCAGCCATGCGGCGGTGGAGCTGTATATCACCAGCTTGAAGGCGTTGAGGCGATTGGCCGTGCCGTCGAATTTGGTCACGACGAAATCGGTGATGAATGCGACGATCACGCTGCCGACCAGCGCCATCA
This sequence comes from Sphingobium sp., assembly GCA_020446425.1. Lineage (GTDB taxonomy): Bacteria > Pseudomonadota > Alphaproteobacteria > Sphingomonadales > Sphingomonadaceae > Sphingobium. The sequence goes on from JAGRES010000022.1 coordinate 30,008, forward strand.
CATATTGCGATATGCCCATGCCCAGTGCGGTCATGAAGCCGGGGCGATAGGAAAAACCGAAGGCGCCATAGCCGAATAATACCGCGTGCAGGAACGTGGCGACCGCCGGGATGGCGGCCAATATCATCGCATATTTGAAATAGAGGCCGGAGATGCTGGCGGGTTCGGCATCGACGACCGGCCATTCTTCCTTGGGCTTCAGGACGATATTCTTCGCACGATCGACAAGGCCGGGCGGCAGGTTGACGGGATTCGGGTTGGATGGCGTGTTCATCGGGTTCCCCTCCGGATGGTGTCCAATGTCGGGAGGAGAACATGGCGGCTGGGGAGAGTCAACTGGGTAGAAAACCAAGTATTTTTGCGCGCTGACGTGGTGCTGCTTTCCCATCGGGCTCCGTGCCACAACGAAACATATAGCTCGAAAGGGCGAGATACATCCAAAATGGTTGGTAAATACGCTTGTTTGGTCGCGGAACGCTGCTGATAAGACGTTTGAAGATATTCAGTGGTCTGGATTGGGCAAATGAATTCTGTGGGGAATATATGTTGAAAGTAATAGTAAATTTGTTTTCGTTTATAATTTTTTGCTTATGCAGCACCTCTGCGAGTGCTTCGTATATTATTGATACAGGTGAGCCTCCCCAAAGTTGGGGCGGCTACTCTCTTGGCCCTGAGCAGCAAATGTCCGGATATTTTTATTTAGATCAAGATTATAATATTCAAAATATAGAATCATTTATTGCTGGAAGCGGCGGTGTAGTGAATATATCAATATATTCATACAACATATCCGGACCGGGAAGTATTATTTATAATAAAAGTTTTGATGCATTTTTATCAGGTATAGGGCAGCCTGGCATGTGGCAGGGTTTACATAATTTAAATTGGAACCTGGTGGCAGGCAGCTATTGGCTTGTGCTTGATAGTCAAGGGTACAATTGGACTCCGTGGCAGAGTATTCCTAACCCACTTCAAATATACGCCACCAAGCATAGTGGTACTGGTGGAGAATGGCAGGTCACCTCTAATCCTATATTTGCCACTCGAATATCAGGCGTGATTGCCAGCGCCGTTCCAGAGCCCGCGACATGGGCGATGATGATCCTCGGCTTTGGTGCGATTGGCGGGGCGATGCGGAAACGCGGCAGCCAAAAGGTCAGGGCGCAGTTTGCCTGACGGCTAACAGCAAAATCAAAACATATGAAGAGGAGGTTACGCGCCTCCTTTTCCTTGTGGATAACTTGCCGCCTTGCCTTGTGTAGTCCGCAGGTGCCGGTTACGCTCCATTTCATGCCCGCCGCGCCTCATGCCTCCTTCGTCCCGCTGCGTATCTTTTCCAGCTACACGATGCTCGACGGCGCGATCGAGCCCAAGGCCATCGCGAAGCAGGCGAAGAAGCTGAGCTTCCCTGCCGCCGCGCTGACAGATCGCAACGGGCTTTACGCCTCGATGGCCTTTTCCGACGCGTGCAAGGGTGAAGGGGTGCAGCCGATCATCGGCACGATGCTGTGCGTCGCCCGGCCCGGCAGGCCGCAAAACGCCGCGCCGGTCTATGACTGGCTGGCGCTTTATGCACAGACGATGCGCGGCTATGACAATCTGTGCGCGCTGGTGTCGATGGCGCATCTCGACCGGCCTATCGAGGAACAGGCGCATGTCGCGCTGGATGCTCTCGAAGAGCGAACTGACGACCTCATCTGTCTGACCGCAGGCGGCGAGGGGGCGCTGGCGCGGCTCTATGCCGAGGATCAGCCGGAGGCCGCCGCCGACTATTGCACGCAGCTCGAGGCGCTGTTCGGAGACAGACTCTATATTGAGATCTGCCGCCGCCTTGACCCGGTCGAGGGCAAGGCCGAGCCGCAGCTGATCGACCTCGCTTATGAGCGGAACCTGCCGCTGGTCGCGACCAACCCAACCTGCTTTGCCGAGCCCAATTTCCATCAGGCGCACGATGTCATGCTGTGCATCGCCGATAGCGCCTATGTCGAAAGCGCGGATCGGCGCACCAGCTCGCCCGATGCGTGGATGAAGCCTGCCGCCGAGATGAAGCGCATGTTCGAGGACCTGCCCGAAGCGCTCGCCAATACGCTGGTGGTGGCGCAACGCTGTGCGGTGATGGCGCCCAAGCGCAAGCCGATCCTGCCCAGCCTAGCCGGCGATATCGAGGGCGAAGCCCGGATGCTGCGCGAAATGGCCATGGAGGGGCTGGAGGCGCGGCTTGAAAAGGCGGACATAACCGATCCCGAAAAGCGCCAGCCCTATCTCGACCGGCTGGAATTTGAGCTGGGTATCATCATCCAGATGGGTTTTCCCGGCTATTTCCTGATCGTTGCCGATTTCATCCAGTGGGCGAAGGCGCAGGACATTCCGGTGGGGCCGGGGCGCGGATCGGGCGCGGGCAGCGTCGTCGCCTGGGCGCTTACCATCACAGATCTCGACCCGCTGGAGCTGGGCTTGCTGTTCGAGCGCTTCCTCAACCCTGAGCGTGTGTCGATGCCGGACTTCGACATCGACTTTTGCGAAACGCGGCGCGGCGAAGTGATCCGCTATGTGCAGCAGAAATATGGCGCGGACCATGTGGCGCAGATCATCACCTTCGGTAAGCTGAAGGCGCGCGCGGTGCTCAAGGATACGGGCCGCGTGCTGCAGATGGGCTATAATCAGGTCGACCGGCTCGCCAAGCTGGTGCCCAATCATCCGACCGACCCGTGGACACTTGAGCGGACGATGAATGGCCTGTCGGAGTTCGTCGCCGAATATAAGGCGGACGGGCAGGTGAAGCGCCTTGTCGATCTGGCGATGCAGCTCGAAGGCCTGCCGCGCCACAGCTCCACCCACGCCGCGGGTGTGGTGATCGGCGACCGGCCCCTGTCGCAGCTGGTGCCGCTCTATCGCGATCCGCGCTCGGACATGCCGGTGACCCAGTTCGACATGAAATATGTCGAGGCGGCGGGGCTGGTGAAATTCGACTTTCTCGGCCTCAAGACGCTGTCGGTACTGCAACGCGCGGTGGAGCTGCTGAAAGGACGCGGGGTCGATGTCGATCTCGCGGCGCTCGAATGGGATGACACGGCGGTATACGAACTGCTGCAGCGGGGCGACACGGTCGGTGTGTTCCAGCTGGAATCGGAAGGCATGCGCAAGACACTCGCAGCCGTCAAACCCACCAATTTCGGCGATATCATCGCGCTCGTCTCGCTCTATCGCCCCGGCCCGATGGACAATATCCCGATGTTCGGCCGCCGCAAGAACGGACAGGAGCAGATCGTCTATCCGCACGACCTGCTGGAGCCGATCCTGAAAGAGACATACGGCATCTTCGTCTATCAGGAGCAGGTGATGCAGGCCGCGCAGATCCTCGCCGGATATTCGCTTGGCGACGCCGACCTGCTGCGCCGCGCAATGGGCAAGAAGATCCAGGCCGAAATGGACGCACAGCGCGAACGTTTTGTGCAGGGCTGCGCCGAGAATTCGAACATCCCCAAGGCCAAGGCAAATGAGCTGTTCGACTTGATCGACAAGTTTGCGGGCTATGGCTTCAACAAGAGCCACGCGGCGGCCTATGCGCTGCTCGCCTATCATACCGCATGGCTGAAGGCGCATTATCCGGCGGAATTCTATGCCGCGTCGATGGCCTATGACATCCACCTGACGGACAAGCTGACGGTGTTTGTGGACGATCTGCGGCGCACGGGCCTGTCGTGCCTGCCGCCCGACATCAACAAGGCGGGCGCCGATTTTACCGTCGAGCCGGTGGAGACCGAGGAGGAGGACCCGCGTCTTCACTGGGGTGTGCGCTATGCGCTGGGTGGCCTGAAGGGTGTGGGCGAAAAGGCGATGGAGCTGCTCGTCGAGGAGCGGGAGAAAAATGGCCCGTTCGCCACGCTGGACGATTTTGCCGACCGGATCGAGCCGCGCGTGCTCAATCGCCGCCAGCTTGAAAGCCTTGCCGCCGCAGGGGCGTTCGATGGCGTGCATTCCGACCGCGCGGCGGTGCATGTGGCGGCGGAGACGATCCTGTCAGTTGCTGCCAGCGCGCATGACGCGCGCGAGAGCGGACAGGGCGGGCTGTTCGGCGGAGAGGATACGCCGCATGCGCAGGTGCGTATCCCTCCGCACGAGCCATGGCCCAATGCCACGCGCATGGCACAGGAAAAGGATGCGTTCGGCTTCTATTTCTCGGCGCATCCGGTTGACCGTTATCGCCACATCGCGCTCGCCAAGGGCGCGAAAAGCTTCGGTGCCTTATGCGCGCAACCTGCTGCGTCAGGTGGCGGCGAGGAAGGAAGCCGTAGCGGGGCTGTGATGGCGGCACTGGTCGAGGACGTGCGCTGGCGCGAGACCAAGCGCGGCAAGCGCTATGTCTCCGCCACATTTTCCGACAGCAGCGGCCAGTTTCAGGCGAGCTGTTTCGACGAGGGCGGCAGCGAAGCGATTGCCCGCATGGGCGAAGAGGGCGAATGCGCACTGATGACCGTTGAGCTGGAGCGCATGCCGGGCGAGGAAGTGCCGCGCGTGACCATACGTACCGTGCAGGCGTTCAGCCAGGTGGCAAGCGGGATGCGCATGGAGCTGTGGATTGATGTTGAGGACCCGTCAGCCATGCCGCAGATTGAGGCGTTATTGTCGGGCAGCCGTGGCGGGCGCGCAGAAATCCGCATTCGCGCGCTGCTGGCTGACGGGCGCATCGCGCAACTCGTGCTGGGCAAGGATTTTCAGGTCGATGCTGAAGTTATGGAGCGTCTGGGCACGATCCCCGGCGTGGCCGCTGTACAGGTTCCGCCGCGGCAATCGCTTCGCCTTGTGGGTTAGGGGCAGCGGCTAAGTCTGCCGCTCTGCTTGCACTTTCCGCGCACGCTCCGCCAACCGCGCGACGGCGGCATCATGTATTCCAGGTGCGCAGCATAATATGCCGAGCGCGACCGGGTCCGGCCGGTTGAAGGCAAGTGGATCGCCGAGCACGTCCGTTACTATCGCGCCTGCTTCCGCTGCGATAAGCGCCGCTGCCGCGATATCCCATTCATAGCCCCAGCGCAGGCCCGCCACCATGTCGGCTTCGTCAGCTGCGACCATCGCCATGCGCAGGGCGATGCTGTTAGGTCGGGGAACGCAGGTAAGATCCTGCTCCGCTTGCGGCAGTGCATCGGCTGGCACGCGCGCGCCGGCAATCCGTTCCCGCGCGCTCGCGCTCAGTGTGCGTCCATTGCGTCGTGCGCCTTTGCCTGTCTGCGCCACCCAGAGCTCATTGCGCGCGGGTGCGGCCAGCACGGCGATGACCGGCTGTCCATGTTCCACCAATGCCGCCGAAACCGCCCAGCCCGGCTTGCCGCCCAGATAATCGCGCGTGCCGTCTATCGGGTCCACGACCCATGTGCGCGCCATCGAAAGCCGCGCTGCGCTGTCGGCTGTTTCCTCGGACAGCCAGCCTGCATCCGGCGCGATTTCCATCAGGGAGGCGCGCAGCATTTCATCCACGGCGATGTCGGCGTCGCACACCGGATGGCCCGGGATTTTTTCCCAGCGCTTCACCTGGGTTGCGCCGCCAGCCCATAGCTCCAGCGCGTGGTCGGCGGCCTGCGTTACCGCGTCGATGATGGGGCGGATCGCGCCGTCAGCCACCGGCCACCGTCATGCCGTCTATCCTTATGGTCGGCACGTTGATCGCATAGCGGAAGGCAAGGTCGCTCGCGGGCGTAATCGCGGCGAACATGTCCTTCAAATTGCCGGCAATCGTGATCTCGGTCACGGCGGGGCCGACCCGGCCATTTTCGATAAGAAAGCCGGATGCGCCCCGGCTGTAATCGCCCGTCACGGCATTGACGCCCATGCCGATCAGTTCCGTCACATAGATGCCGCGCTCAATTCCCTGCATCAGGTCGGTGGGCGATGCTTCGCCGGGTTCCATATGCACATTGGTGGCGGACACGCCGGGGCTGCCGCTCGTCCCCCGGCTGGCATGGCCCGTGGGTTGCTCGCCAAGTTGCCGCGCCGATGCGCTGTCGAGCAGCCAGCCGCTCAGCACACCCTTGTCGATGAGCGCGGTCTTGTGGGTGGCCAGCCCTTCGCCATCGAACGGGCGCGAGCGCAGGCCGCGTTTGCGCAGCGGATCGTCGATAATGGAGATGCCGCTGTCGAACAGTTGCGCGCCCAGATCGTCGAGCAGAAAGCTGGACCGCCGGGTGATGGCGGGACCGGCAATCGCGCCGATCAGATGGCCGATGATGCTACCGCCCACGCGCGGATCGAAGATGACCGGCATCGGCCCTCCCTTGATCTTGGCCGCGCCCAGCCGCGCAATGGCCCGGTGCCCCGCGCGGCGGCCAATATGCTCGGCGTCCTCAAGATCGCGCAGGTGACGGGTGCTGTGGGTGGCGTAATCGCGCTGCATGCCCGTGCCTTCGCCCGCCAGCACGCTGGCCCAGGTGCCATGCGAAGTAGTGGCATAGGCGCCCGTGAAGCCATGGCTGGTGGCAAGCGCGATCTGGGTGCGGCCCATGCTCGCGCCGCCGCCTTCGCTGTTGGTGATGCCGGGGACAGAGCGGGCGGCTTCCTCTACCGTGAGTGCCCGCTCCTTCAACGCGGCCGGTTCGGGCATGTCATCGTCCGCCAGATCGAGCGCGGGAATCTTGCTACGCATCAGCCGGTCTTCGGGCGCCAGTGTGGCGTAGGGATCTTCCGGTGCTTCCTTCGCCATGGCAAGGCATCTGTCGACAAGCGCCGATAACGACGCCGGTTCGAGGTCCGAGGCCGACACGGTGGCCGAGCGCTTGCCCACGAAAATCCGCAGGCCAATTTCCTCGCCTTCGGATTGTTCGACATCTTCCATCTCACCCAGCCGCACGGATACACCGGTCGATGCGTTGCAGGCATAGAGGGCGTCGGCAGCATCCGCCCCCGCCTTGCGCGCCTGTTCGACCAGAGCCTGTGTGCGATCCTGTGCTTCAGCGAGTGAGAGCATGAACAATTATCCCGTTTTCATGAATGACCGGCCATAGCCATCGCAATGAGCCGGTGCAATGGCGGTGGGCGTCAGTTCTGCTGTTCCAGCCAATATTTGAGCAGATGATGCGCGACCGCCATGGGAGGCGGCGCGATGAAGCGGGCGCTCTCGTCCCCGGCGAAGGCTGCGCGTATCTCGTCAGTACTGGCCCAGAAGGCATCTTCTAGTTCCTGCGTATCGAGAGTGAGTGCATCATCATGCGCCTGAGCCGTACAGGCGATCATCAGCGACGATGGGAAAGGCCAGGGCTGGCTCATGATATAGCGCACATCCGACACGCGGATGCCCGCTTCCTCGAACAATTCGCGAGCGACCGCGCCTTCCAGTGTCTCGCCCGGCTCGACAAAACCGGCGAGCGCGGAATAGCGTTTGGGCGGGAAACGCGGCTGGCGGCCCATCAGCACTTTGCCTTCATATTCCGCCAGCATGATGACCACCGGATCGACACGGGGAAAATGCTCAGCATCGCACGCATTGCATTTGCGCGACCAGCCAGCCTTCACCGGCAACGTTGGTCCGCCGCACACCGCGCAAAAGCCATGGCGCGCATGCCAGTCGACCAGACTGCGCACTGCGCCATAAAGACCAAGTTCCTCTGCGCTGAGAATGGACGCGGCCTCCCACACGCGCGGCGCAAACTGTCCGCCATGCGGTATATCGCGCCTCAGTTCGGCAAAGATCGGCCGCCCATCGTCCAGCCGCCCGAGCAGCGCATGTTCCTCCAGCCGTGCGTCCATAGGTATCGGCTGCCGCGCCAGCCGGTCGCCGTCGATCAGCGGATCGAGCCCGCGCAGCATGATGCGGCACGCGGCAGGATCGTTGAACCACTCCGCCAGTGCGGCGGGGTCGACGCGCACCTGATCACAGCGGTCGAGCGTGCATGCAGAAAAGCCGGGAAGAGCAGATGTTTCGGGATCAGTCATCGCGATCCTGCATGACAGCCTTCACCACCTTTGCATAGAGGGTTGGCAGGCCAGCCTTACCTATGCGTGCAAGCGGCCACCACTGGCCATTGCCTTCAGGGTCGGCTTCCTTGACTGCCCGGAGCCGTTCCACAGTCAGGGTCAGGCGGAAATGCGTGAACACATGTTCGACCGGGCTGTTGAGCGCGACCCAGTCGCCTGTCATGGGCGGTGCGCCTTCGGCCTCATTCCCGCGCTTGTCCCACTGCGTGCCGGGTAGACCGGCCATGCCGCCCAGCATGCGCTTGTCATCGCGGCGCTCTATCCAGACATGCCCGTCGCTACGCTCCAGCCACCAGACGATACCGTGTCTGTGGGGTTTGTCCTTTTTCGGCGCCTTGACCGGAAAATCCTCTGCGCGGTTCGTCTGCGCGGCTTCGCAATGACCGCGCAGTGGGCAGAGCAGGCATTGCGGATTGCGCACGGTGCATGTGCCCGCGCCCAGATCCATCATCGCCTGCGCGAAGTCGCCCGCGCGCTGATCCGGCGTAATCAGATCGGCCTTTTGCCGGATGTCCGGGCGCGATGCGGGGAGCGGTGTTTCTATGGCAAACAGCCGGCTCACTACACGCTCGACATTGGCGTCCACCACGACCGTGCGGCGGCCAAAGGCGATGGCGGCGATTGCGGCTGCGGTGTAGGCGCCCACTCCTGGCAGGGTGAGCAAAGCCGCTTCGCTGTCGGGAAAAACACCGCCATGTTCGCGCGCTACCACCCGTGCGCAGGCGAGCAGGTTGCGCGCCCGCGCATAATAGCCCAGCCCCGCCCATGCGGCCATCACATCGGCATCGCTTGCCTCCGCCAGCGCCTTCACATTGGGCCAGCGCGCCGTGAATTTCTCATAATAGGGGATGACCGCCGTGACGGTCGTCTGCTGCAGCATGATTTCCGACAGCCAGACGCGGTAAGGATTGGGGCGCTCGCTTGAGCCGGGCGGTAACCGCCATGGCAGGGTGCGGGCGTGCACGTCATAATGGCGCAGCAGCACCGTGGCGATGGTATCCGTCCGGCTCATTGCGGTCTTGGTCTCGACGGGCATGGCCGCGCTATGGCATGAAGGGCGGTATGACGGAACCGAAGAAACCTGCGGGAGCAAAAAAACCGCGCAATGCCGCCAAGCAGCCGCCCGAGCGGGTCGGCGGGCCGCGCGCCATTGCCGACCTGATGCCGCGAATCGGTGGTGCAGCGTTCCGCAGGTTCGGTTTCGTGCAATCGAGTGTGGTGACGCGCTGGGCAGAGATTGTCGGCGAGCGCACGGCGGCGGTCAGCGAGCCTGAGTCGATCCGGTTTCCCGCAGGCAAGAAATCGGGCGGGACGCTGGCTTTGACGGTCATGAGCGGGCATGCCCCGATTATCCAGCATGTGCTGCCCGATATCATCGAGCGGGTGAACCGGTTCTTCGGTTACGAAGCCATTGCGAAAATCGCCATTCGTCAAGGCGAAGTATCGCGGCGGGAGCCCGCCCGCCGCCCGCCGCCCGCGAACCTGAAGCCGGTGCCAACCGACCTGGGCGATTCACTGCGCGATATCGGCGACCCGGAATTGCGCGCCGTTCTGGAGTCCATGGCGCAGGGCCTTGCCAATCCCCCCAAGCTCGGCAAGATCAGCTGAGCGCTGCCCGATTCAGTCCCGGTACAGGCGGGCAGAGTTAAAAGCGCTCCGGAATTTGCTGAAAGTAAGATCGGTCATGTTTTCCCGACTGTTGCTACTCCTCGCCGTGGTGGTTTTACCGGTTGCCGCGCATGCGGCTCCGGCAAAGGACTGGTCGCGCGAAGTCGTATTGACCCCGGAGGGCGCGCATCAATTGGGTAATCCAGCCGCCAAGGCGCGGCTGATCGAATATGTCAGCTACACCTGCTCGCATTGCGCGCATTTCGTGACTGAGGCGAGTGCGCCTCTGAAATCGGGCTGGGTGGCCAATGGCGCGCTAGTCGTCGAAGTTCGCAATCTGGTGCGCGACCGATATGATTTTGCCGCCGCGCTACTGGCCCGGTGCGGTGGCCCCACGCGTTTCATCGGCAATCACGAGGCGCTGTTCGCTCATTATGATGCATGGATCGCGCAAGTGCGCGTTCACGCCACGCAGCCTCCGGCCATTCCGCACGATGCCTCTCCGGCCATTATCATGACGGACATCGCCGAAAAAACGGGGTTGATCGCACTGATGCAGAAGCGTGGCATATCGCCCGCACAAAGCCGCGCCTGTCTGGCTGATACCAAAGCCGCCGAAGCCGTATTGGCCATGACAAAATACGGGGTTCAGCAGGACGGCATAACCGGCACCCCCGGATTTGTTCTCAACGGAAAAAAGGTTGCGGCATTTGACTGGGCGACGCTGCGTCCTGTGTTGCCCACGCCAGCAAAGTGAACTAGACCTTGTTTCCAATGAATGGAGCTGTTTTTCGTGAATAGGAATATTGCGACCGCCATCCTCCTCAGCCTCGCTATGGCTGTGAGCGCCTGCGGCGGGAAAAGCGAATCGTCCGATGTGCCCAAGGTGTCTGCCGGTGAGAATGTCCCGCCGCCCGAAGGCAAGCAATGGAGCGAGATGGTCGTTCAGACGCCGGACGGCGGTTATCTGATGGGCAATCCCGGGGCGGCGCTGAAAGTGGCGGAATATGGGTCTTTCACCTGTTCGCACTGCGCCGAATTTGCCGAGAAATCAGATGCGGAAATCGCCCAGATGGTCGACACCGGCAAGATGAGCTTCGAATTCCGCCCCTTTGTGCGTGATCCGCTGGATATGACCATGGCCATACTGGCGGCCTGCGGCGGAACTGAGATGGCTTTCCCCATGAGCCACCAGCTGTTCGCCTATCAGCATATGCTGTTCGAAACCGTCCAGAAAGCGGGCGACGACGCCTATGTCGCGGCAATGGAAAAACCCCCGACGGAGCGTTTCATAGCGCTCGCGCAGATGTCGGGCCTGATCGACTTTGTCAAGCAGCGCGGCATTCCCGAGGACAAGGCCAAGCAGTGTCTGGCCGATGCCAAGCAGGCTGAAACGCTGGCCGGGCGGGTGCAGGAAGCCACCGGCAAATATAATATCACCGGTACGCCAACGATCCTTGTCAACGGAGCGGTGATGGAAAATGTCGCCGCGTGGGAAGCGTTGCGCGCCAAGCTGAAGGAGGCGGGCCTCTGATCCGTTCCGCCGCAGTATTTTCCGATCATTCCGGCGGGCGAGGATAAGCACCGCCGATGGAAATACGCCGCCTCAAACTCTCCGGTTTCAAAAGCTTCGTCGATCCCACCGAATTGCGGATCGAACCCGGGCTGACGGGCATTGTCGGCCCCAATGGCTGCGGCAAGTCCAATCTTCTCGAGGCGATCCGCTGGGTGATGGGCGAATCCTCCGCCCGGTCGATGCGCGGCGGCGGCATGGAGGATGTGATTTTCGCGGGCACGGCGACCCGCCCACAACGCGATTTTGCCGAAGTGCAGCTACAGGCGGGCCTCCGGCCCGGAGAAGCGATCCCGCAAATGGAAGTCGGCGACGAGGGCGATCTGGAAATCGTCCGCCGGATCGAGCGCGGCGCGGGCAGCGCCTACCGCGCCAATGGCAGGGATGTGCGTGCCAAGGATGTGGCGCTGGTGTTTGCCGATGCAGCGACGGGCGCGCATAGCCCGGCACTCGTCAGCCAGGGCAAGATCGCGGCTGTCATTGCTGCGCGCCCGCAGGAACGCCGCGCGATGCTGGAGGAAGCGGCGGGTATCGCGGGCCTGCATGTGCGCCGCAAGGACGCCGAACAGAAATTGCGCGCCGCTGAAAATAATCTCGCCCGGCTCGACGAGATATTGGCCGACATGGATGTGCGCGCCAATGCGCTGCGGCGGCAGGCGAAGGCGGCGGAGCGCTATACCCGTCTGTCCGAACAGATCCGCATCGCCGAGGCGCGTGCGCTCTTCGCGCGCTGGCGCGAGGCCGATGCCACCGCAGCAGCGGCGCAGGAAGAAGCCAAGGTACGCGAGAGCGCAGTGTCGCAGGCGCAGGAAGCGCAGGGCCATGCCGCCGCGCATGTCCATGCCGCCACACAGGCGCTAGCAACAGCGCGCAGCGCGGCGCAAACCGCGCGCGATGCCGCCAATGACGCCGGACACCGGCTGGCGGCGCTCAAGGAACGCCATGAGGAGGCACTGCGCCGCTTGGCCGATCTTGATGCGCAGGCGCGACGGTTGAGCGAGGATCGCGCGCGTGAGGATGAGCTGGCGCATGACGCGACGGAGGCGGTCACGCGATTGAGCGATGAAGTTGCGGCGCTCAAGACCCGCATCGCGGAGGCGGAAACGCGCGCACCGGAATTCGCGGCGCGTATCGCCTCGGCGCAGGAAGAGGCACGCGATGCCGAGCTCGATCTTGCCAAGGCTATGGCCCAGCAGGCGGGCGAGCAGGCGGAGCTGAAGGTGGCGCAGGCCGCGCTGTCGGCCGCCCAAAGCCGCCTCGAACGTGCGCAGCGCGAGGCGCAGCGCCTTGAAACAGAGCTGGCGGCCTTGCCGCAGGTTGAACCGCTGGAGAAGCAACGCGATGAAGCCGCCGGCGCGCTGACGGAAGCTCAGGCAAAATACGAACAGGCTGAAGCGGCACTGGCGCAAGCGCAGGCAGAGCGCGAAACCGCGAGCCAGCGCCGCGCGGAGGCGGAGTCCGCGCTTTCATCGGCCAAGGCGGCGTTGTCGGCTCTGGAAAGCGAAGCGCAGGCGCTCACCCGCGCTCTGGGCAGCGGCGCGGGCGGCAAGGACCGCGTGCTCGATCATATCAAGGCAGCATCCGGCTATGAGCATGCGCTGGCGGCGGCGTTGGGTGACGAGCTGGAGGTTGGGCTGGACGGCAATGCCGCCCGCCACTGGGCAGGTGCGCAGGCTACCGCATCTGACCCCACGCTTCCTGCAGGCGCGACGCCACTATCGGACCATATATCCGCGCCCGCTGCGCTGGCGCGCCGCCTGTCGCAGATCGGCGTCGTGGAAAGCGATGAGGGGCAGGCCCTTGCCGTTGGCCAGCGGCTGGTGACGAAGGACGGGCATCTGCGCCGCTGGGACGGGTTCACCGCGCGCGGCGGCGAGGAGGCATCGGGCGCGGCGACGGCGCAGCGGCTGATCCGCGCCAACCGGCTGGAGGCGATTGAAGCGCAGATTCCCGATGCGCGCGTTCATGTCGAGACGGCGCAAACCGCGCTGGTAGAGGCCGTCTCGGCGGCGGGCAGTGCGGAGAGCGCCATTTCCACATTGCGCGCAGACATTGCCACTGCCGAGCGGGCCATGGCTTCCTCCAAGCGGACGCGCGACGATGCCGCCGCGCAGATTGAGCGGCTGGCTTCCCGCCATGAGGATGTCACGCGCCGCACCGAGGAAGCCCGCACCGAACTCGAGGCAACGCTGGAGGAACATCAGGGCGCACAGGCTGCCATGGCCGATATGCCGGACGGCGCCGAAACGCGCGCGCTGGTGACGCAATTGTCGCGCGCCAGCGAGGCGGCTCATGCGCAGGTGAGCCAGTTGCAGGCCGATGCGGCGCTCGCCGAACGCGCGCTGTCGTCCGACCGCAATCGCATGGCCGATGCCGAGAATGAAATCCGGCGCTGGAAAAGCCGCTCAGGTGAGGCGGGCAAGCGCCTCGCCGATATGGCGAAGCGCGAAGAAAGCATAGCCGAGGACCGTGCGGCACTGACCGGCAAACCCGAGCTTTTGGCGGAGCAGGCCGCCACGCTGGAGGCCGAAAGCGGTGAGCTGGCACAGCGGGCCGCAGCAGCGCAGACGCAGGAAACGGAGGCTGAAGCGGCTTTGCGCACGGTGGAAGCCGCACATCAGCAGGCTGGCGAGGCACTGTCGCTGGCGCGCGAAGCCCGCGCCGGTGCTATTGCCCGCGCGGAGGCCGCCGTTGCGCACCGTATCGAAACCAACCGGCAATGCGGTGAACGCTTCGAATGCCCGCCGCCAGTGCTACCGGAGAAGATCGGCTTCGACAGTTCCGAGATGCGCAGTGCGCATAGTGAGCAGGCCGATCTGGAAAAATTCACGCTTGACCGCGAACGTATCGGCCCGGTCAACCTGATCGCCGCGCAGGAACTGGAAGAGCTGGAAACCAGCCAGGCGACCAGCCGCGCCGAAAGCGAGGAAATCACGCAGGCGATCCACCAGCTGCGCGGGTCGATCGGCAGCCTGAACCGCGAAGGCCGCCAGCGGTTGCTCGCTGCGTTCGAGGAAGTGGACAAGCATTTCCAGCGCCTGTTTACCGCGTTGTTCAATGGCGGTCAGGCACGGCTCGAGCTGGTGGACAGCGACGATCCGCTCGAGGCCGGTCTCGAAATTCTCGCTCAGCCTCCTGGCAAGAAGCTGTCGACACTGACGTTATTGTCGGGCGGAGAACAGGCGCTAACCGCAGTGGCGCTTATATTTGGTCTGTTTCTAACCAATCCGGCACCCATTTGTGTGCTCGACGAGGTTGACGCGCCGCTTGATGACGCCAATGTCGAGCGCTTTTGCGACCTGCTCGACCAGATGGTGCGCGATACCAACACGCGTTACCTGATCGTCACCCATAATGCGGTCACCATGGCGCGGATGCACCGCCTGTTCGGCGTGACGATGATCGAAAAGGGCGTCAGCCGCCTTGTCTCCGTCGACCTTGGTGGGGCGGAGGAACTGCTCGCGGCGGAATGAAACTTTTCGCGGCCTGATCCTTTCTTTTACCAGAGAAAGGATCGCAAATGACCTACCGCCGCTTCCTCGCAATGATCGCAACGTCCACGCTTATCATGTATGGCCTGATGTATCTCAATACCTATGAGACTGGCCATATCTGGATGAGTGAAACCCGAGCGTGGATGGCGCTGCTCATGGGCGCGGTGATGGCGCTCATCATGCTCGGATTCATGTGGTCGATGTACAGGAATACCGGGCGAAACATGGCGATCATAGGCGTAGCGATAGCGACTTTCGCAGGGTCATTGTGGCTCGTGCGCAGTCAGGAGACCGTAGGCGATATGGCTTATATGGAAGCGATGATCCCACATCATTCGATCGCAATCCTGACCAGCAGCCGCGCCCATATCAAGGATCCGCGCGTGCGGGAGCTCGCCGATGGCATCATTAAGGCGCAGGTTCGGGAAATCGACGAAATGAAGGCGCTTATCTATGATATAGACGCCAAAGGACCGCGTGGAACGACCGATATTCCGCCGCGGGTTCCTACTTCTTAACTCGCGCCCACGACCACGCACGCCGCGAACATCAGCGCACCGGCAAAGCGGTTCGAGCGGAATTTGGCCAGAGCATTTCCAGCAAAAGTGGGAACCGGTTTTGCGTCCGGAAAAGCGTCAACTGAAAACCCTGGATCCAGACCGTCTTCTTTCAAAGTCGCCACCTGCCATAGCAGATGCGCGGCAACGGGTAGGAGAGCGAGCAATACCAGCGGATCGGGCCGCGCCAGCCAGATTGTACCTGCCCACAACAGCAGGGCCATCGCATAAAATCCCGCCACACCGCCACGAACATGTGATCCCATGGCCAGTGCGCTGGATTTGATGCCGACGAGCGCGTCGTCTTCCTTGTCCTGTAACGCATAGATGCTGTCGTAACCGATCACCCAGCAGATGCTGCCCAGATAGAGCAGCGCGCCCGCTATGCCGATGCTGCCCTGCATTTCGGTCCATCCCACCAGCGCCGCCCAGCTGAACACCAGTCCCAACCAGACCTGCGGCCACCAGGTAATGCGCTTCATGAAGGGATAAGCCGCAACCAGCGCAAGGCTGGCCAGCGCCATCAACTGCGCCTGCCACCGTAATTGCAGCAGCACGACCAGTCCAATAAGGCACAGCGCGCCCATCCACAGGGCCGCCTGAATGACGCTTATTCGGCCTGCTGCGACGGGGCGGCTGGCGGTGCGCGCGACCTTTTTGTCGAGGTCCCGATCCACTATGTCGTTCCACACGCACCCGGCTGCGCGCATCGCGATGCTGCCCACCAGAAACCACAATATCATGCGCCAATGCTCCAGCCCGTTTCCGGCGAGCGCAATGGCCCATGCGCCCGGCCAGAACAGCAGCCACCAGCCGATCGGCCGGTCGAAGCGGGCCATCGACGCCAGATCGCGCACTCGCCCGGGCAGCAGCGCCATCAGCCCGCCTGCCTGGCTGTCGGGCACGATATTGCCTTGCATGGGCGGCGTCTTTTGCTGTTTAGACATCACTGGTTCCAATGACGGAAGTGATGCATGCCCGCAACCCCTGCCTGGCCCCCGCGCAGCGCCCCGCGCCTCCATGTCGAGGCCGATCTGGGCGAGAGCATCACTGTGCCCGTTGATGGCAATGCAGCGCATTACCTGATTTCCGTGATGCGCGTGAAGGATGGCGACGCGGTTCTGCTGTTCAATGGCAGGGACGGCGAATGGGCCGCGCGCGCTGCCGATATCCGTAAGCGCGATCTTGTGCTGGAATGCATGGAGCAGACCAAGGCGCTGGAGGCCGTGCCCAATTTCTGGCTATGCGCTGCGCCGATCAAGAAAGCCCGGATCGACATGGTCGCGGAAAAAGCTTGTGAACTCGGCGTTGCCAAGCTCCAGCCCGTGCTGACCAGTCGCGCGGTCGTCGACAAGCTCAATCTGGAGCGGTTGCGCACGCATATGGTCGAGGCCGCCGAGCAATGCGGGCGCACCGCCGTACCGGACATCGGCGAGATGGCGAAGCTTGATGCCCTGTTGCGGGACTGGCCAGCTGAGCGTCATCTGTTCTTCGCCGATGAGTTGGGGGGCGCGCCGATGCGTGATGCCTTTGCCGCCCATACCGGGCCCGCTGCACTACTCATCGGCCCGGAAGGCGGCTTCACCGATCAGGAAAGGGAAGCGATCCGCGCCCATTCGTCAGCCGTCGCCATATCGCTTGGCCCGCGCATATTGCGCGCGGAAACCGCCGCCATCGCTGCCACTGCATGCTGGATGGCGAGTAATGGCGACTGGGCTGAATAGCGATCTTCCCTGTAACGAAACACACTTTTGCGGCGAATTGGAATTGATTGGCGGGCAGGCCATCCCTATCTGCTCCCACAGACAAAGAACAGGCAGGGCATGAGCACCAGAACGTCCTCAGGAGGGGAAGATCCCATCATCGAAAGCCGGGATCAGCTGATCTCCGTTTTTGCGAAAGGCGAAAAGCCCAGGGAACGCTGGCGCATCGGCACCGAGCATGAGAAGTTCGTCTATGCGCTCGATGATCGTCACGCCCCCTCTTATGACGAGCCGCGCGGCATCCGCGCATTGCTGGACGGTCTGACGCGTTTCGGTTGGGAACCGGTTATTGAAGGCGGCAATGTCATCGCGCTCTCCGGCAAGGACGGCACGATCAGCCTTGAGCCCGCAGGCCAGCTCGAACTGTCGGGCGCGCCGTTGGAAAATCTGCACGAGACATGCGCCGAGACCGGACGGCACCTCGAGCAGGTGAAGGCTGTGGGTGACGAGCTGGGCCTAGGTTTCCTCGGGCTAGGCATGTGGCCGGACAAGACCCGCGAGGAGCTGCCCATCATGCCCAAGGGGCGATATGGCATCATGCTGCGGCATATGCCGCGCGTCGGCAGCCTCGGTCTCGATATGATGCTGCGCACCTGCACCATCCAGACTAATCTCGATTATGCGTCCGAAGCCGACATGGCGCAGAAGTTCCGCGTCAGCCTTGCGCTGCAGCCGATTGCGACCGCCCTGTTCGCCAATTCCGCTTTTACGGAGGGCAAGCCCAACGGCTATCTTTCCTATCGCAGCCATATCTGGTCCGACACCGATCCGGCGCGCACCGGCATGCTGCCCTTCGTGTTCGAGGATGGCTTCGGCTATGAGCGCTATGCCGACTATGCGCTCGATGTGCCGATGTATTTCGTTTATCGCGACGGCACCTATATCGACGCGGCAGGCCAGAGCTTCCGCGATTTCCTCGAAGGCCGCCTGCCCGCCCTGCCGGGCGAAAAGCCGACGCTTTCCGACTGGAACGACCATCTTTCCACCGCCTTTCCCGAAGTGCGCCTGAAAAGCTTTCTCGAAATGCGCGGCGCGGATGGCGGGCCATGGGGGCGCATCTGCGCCTTGCCGGCGCTGTGGGTGGGGCTGCTCTATGATCAGGGCGCACTCGATGCCGCATGGGATCTGGTGAAGGACTGGAGCATGGAGGAGCGGCAGGCGCTGCGTGACAGCGTGCCGAAACTCGGCCTGAAAGCACCGGTGCCCGGTGGGCGGACGCTAAGCGACATCGCCCCTGACGTGCTGCGTATCGCCGAAAGCGGCCTCGCGAGCCGTGCGCGGCTCAACAGCGGCGGTGATAATGAAACCGGGTACCTCAATGCGCTGCGCGAGATTGTCGCGCGTGGAAAAACCCCGGCGGAGATGTGTCTGGAGCGCTTTCATGGCGAATGGGGCGGCGATATATCGCGCATCTATGCCGAAAAGAGCTTCTGACAGGGGGCTGACCCGCCTCAGGCGTCCAGCGCCGTCATCTTGAAAATACCCTGCGCGTTGCCGCTGTCGAAGCGCAAATCGAGCGTCCCGGTAGCAGGGTCGATATCGCGGCTGATAAATTCATAGAAGGAACCGGGGACGGAGCGTCTGACGGTTCCGTCCTCCACGGCAAATTCACGCTCCAGCCAGTCCGCCCGCGTTGCGGTCTGACGCACACGGCCGCTGCCGGAGACTTCAATCCTGTCCTTCATGGCCCGTCCGGCGTCGCGCTGCGACTGCACTACCATGTCGAGATTGCTTACCCGGTCGGTGCCATGGTTGAATGCATTGCCTTCGGTCGCGATCCACGCCGC
Organism: Sphingobium sp.; assembly: GCA_020446425.1. Taxonomy (GTDB): domain Bacteria; phylum Pseudomonadota; class Alphaproteobacteria; order Sphingomonadales; family Sphingomonadaceae; genus Sphingobium. Next base: position 48,755 of record JAGRES010000022.1, read on the forward strand.
CTCGCTGCTCTGTCCCTTCAATATTTCATAGTCGGCAAGAGAAGGGATATCGTGATGCCGGTCGAACATGGCGGCCAGGCTAGGCAGCAAAGCTATGGCGTTGTCGAGCGATAATCGGCCTTCGCGTGCCAGCAGATCCAGCAGCCCGGACGTTTCGGTGTCGAGCGGATCGCGCGTCGTTCCGAAGATGCGGCCCGCCGCTTCCTGAAACGCACCGTCGAAACGGTCCACATGCAGCTCGCTGATGAAATATTGCGCGATGGTTTCGGGATATTCCTTGTGGCACCAGGCATAGCCGGTCATTCGCAGCCTATCGAGCGGATAGGTATCGGCCAGCGCATAGCCCAATGGCTGTAATATGCGCGCAAAGGCCGCTGCCCCGGCGGGCAGGGTGCCTGTGGCAGCGCCGCCAGGCAAACAGATGGTGCGGAGCGCGCCATGATCGAGCATCACCCTGCGGCCGGAAGCGCGGCAATCCGTCACATAGGCCGCGCCTGTCGGTACACGCTCAAGCAGGCCGTGGTGCAATACAAGGCTCAGCGCGAAGGCCAGTTCGGCGGCGCCGATATGGCCGTTCTCCTCGCCGAATAACCCTGGCGGCACTGCGATGCAGGCCGCTGCCTCATCGGCTGCGGAGCCCAAGGCGGGCGCGATCAAATCGCGCAATTTATCCTCTTCCATGCCTCATATATCAGCCTTTGCGAGAAGCCTTTCAAGACGGATCGCCATCAATGCTCGCGCTATGGCTTGTCGCAGCGCACAAGCCTCTCTACATTGAGCGGATGGGTAAGCATCATCATCATGAGTTTTCCGGCGTTTCCCTGCGTGAGGAGGCGCGCAAGGTCCTGCAGGATTGCGGTGAGCAATGGACGGAGATGCGTGCGTCCATATATGACGCGCTGGCAGGGCAGGAAAAGCCTGTTTCCGCTTATGATATAGCCGATGCCGTATCAGCCGCCCGGGGCAAACGGGTTGCACCCAACAGTATTTATCGCATCCTCGATCTGTTCGTTGCGAACAATCTTGCTATCCGGGTCGAGAGCGCCAACGCCTATATCGTCAATGCCCATCCCGGCTGCGTGCATGACTGCATCTTTCTGGTTTGCAGCAATTGCCAGAAGGCCATCCATGTCGATGACGACAGCCTCTCCGCCTCGGTCCGCGCACGCGCCGCCGCCGAAAATTTCGTCGCCGAGCGCCCGATCATCGAAGTGCAGGGACTGTGTACGGACTGTCAAAAAGCTGCGTAGAGGCCCGTATAAGGTTCGACATGGCTGGCCAATGGCTTTATGGTCGCTGACCGGAGACTGACATTTCAATGAATGACCGCCCCAGCACCCCTCTGCTCGATCAGGTAAACATTCCCGCAGATTTGCGCAAACTGAAGCCGGAACAGTTACGGCAACTGGCCGACGAATTGCGCGCGGAGACGATCAGCGCGGTCGGAACGACCGGCGGTCATCTTGGCTCCGGGCTTGGCGTGGTGGAGCTGACCACGGCGATCCATTATGTGTTCAATACGCCCGAAGACAGGCTGGTGTGGGACGTCGGTCATCAATGCTACCCGCACAAGATACTGACCGGGCGGCGCGACCGTATCCGCACGCTGCGGCAGGGCGGCGGCCTGTCGGGCTTCACCAAGCGCGCCGAAAGCGAATATGATCCCTTCGGTGCGGCGCACAGCTCAACGAGCATCAGCGCGGCGCTGGGTTTCGCCATCGCCAACAAGCTGGCTGGCACACCCGGCAAAGGCATTGCCGTGATCGGCGACGGTGCGATGTCGGCAGGCATGGCCTATGAGGCCATGAACAATGCGGAAGCCGCCGGGAACCGGCTGGTGGTGATCCTCAACGATAATGACATGTCGATTGCGCCTCCCGTGGGCGGCCTGTCGGCCTATCTGGCGCGTCTCGTTTCCAGCCGCGAATTCATCGGCCTGCGCGGCCTCGCCAAGCGTCTCGTCAAGCATCTGCCGCGGACGCTGCATAATGCGGCGAAGAAAACGGATGAATATGCGCGCGGCATGGCCATGGGCGGCACCCTGTTCGAGGAACTGGGCTTCTATTATGTCGGCCCGCTCGATGGCCACAACCTCGACCAGCTCATCCCGGTGCTGGAAAATGTCCGCGACATGGCCGATGGGCCGTGCCTGATCCATGTCGTCACGCAGAAGGGCAAGGGCTATGCCCCTGCCGAAGCCGCTGAAGACAAATATCATGGCGTCCAGAAATTCGATGTCGTCACCGGTGCGCAGGCCAAGGCACCGCCGGGACCGCCCAGCTATACCAGCGTTTTCGCCAAGGCGCTGATCGCCGAAGCGGAGCGGGACGAAAGGGTGTGCGCGATTACCGCCGCTATGCCGTCGGGCACCGGGCTCGACAAGTTCGAGCAGGCATTCCCCGACCGCACTTTCGACGTCGGCATCGCGGAACAGCATGCGGTGACGTTCGCCGCAGGGCTTGCCGCGCAAGGCATGCGGCCCTTCTGCGCCATCTACTCCACCTTCCTGCAACGCGCCTATGACCAGGTGGTGCATGATGTCGCGATCCAGAATTTGCCGGTGCGTTTTGCCATGGACCGGGCAGGTCTCGTCGGCGCAGACGGCAGCACCCATGCGGGTAGCTTCGACATCACCTATCTCGCCACCCTGCCCAATTTCGTGGTGATGGCGGCGGCTGACGAGGCGGAACTGGTGCATATGGTGCACACCTGCGCGTTGCATGACGATGGCCCGATCGCGGTACGCTATCCGCGCGGCAATGGCGTTGGCGTGCCCCTGCCCGATGCGCCGCAGCGGCTGGAGATCGGCAAGGGGCGCATCGTTCGCTCGGGGCACAAGGTTGCCATTCTCTCGCTCGGTACGCGGCTGGAGGAAGCGAAGAAAGCCGCCGACGCGCTCGATGCGCGCGGCCTTTCGACAACCGTAGCCGACCTGCGCTTCGCCAAGCCGCTCGATGAAGCGCTGATCCGCAAGCTGCTGGCCAGTCACGAAGTATGCGTGACGATTGAGGAAGGCAGCATCGGTGGTCTGGGCGCACATGTCCTGACCATGGCGAGCGACGAAGGGCTGATCGACACCGGCCTCAAGCTGCGCACGCTGCGCCTGCCCGATGTCTTTCAGGATCAGGACAAGCCCGAAAAGCAATATGCGCAGGCGGGTCTCGATGCCGAAGGCATCATCAACACGGTACTGGCCGCCCTGCGCCACAATAGCATAAATGCCGAAGCGGGCGTGCGAGCTTGAATGGATAAAGAGTCAGCTGCCCAGCTGGTATTATCTGAATTTACTCATGCCTGTTATGTTCACTATACTTGCTTCGTATTTGCTACGCTCGGCATACCAATGGTGACTAACCAGTTCGGAGAGCAAGAAGAAATTGGCAAAGTATTTATTGGGCCATCGCCTCCCGAAGAGGGGAACGCTCATTCGGTGATTTCGGTCGGTGATCTTAGGGCCTTTTCCAGAAAAGACGGTCGGTTTACTGATATTATAGCCAAATCAACCATAGTCTCGCTCTTTGCTGAGTGGGATGAGCACTACCGGCCTAAATTTGCTGCAACGCTTGGTATTAAACCTAACGAGGTAGAAAACGATCTGATGGGTGACGTCAGAAAAATAAGAAATTTGATAGTTCACAAAAAAATAGCAAAGAACACCCGTCTGTCCTGCTTGAGTTGGGATATTGATGGTGATTTCTGTGTCACAACAGAAATGATGGGAATTCTCATGGATCATCTCCATAAGATGAAAACTTGGACGCCTTTTTAGCATGCTGGTGCACCTCTTCTCAGATATATTAGGCCGGTAGAATGGATCCTCGTAGAATTGGACTGCTCGGAGGGTCGTTCAACCCGGCCCATGGCGGGCACAGGGCGATCAGCCTGTTCGCCAGAGAGGCGCTGGCGCTGGATGAAGTCTGGTGGCTGGTCAGTCCCGGTAATCCGCTGAAACCCGCAAAAGGCATGGCACCACTCGCTGCACGCCTGTCCTATGCGCAAAAACTGGCTCGCTGCGCGCCCATTCGTGCGACGGCTATCGAGGCGGAGCTGGGCACCCGCTATACCTATGACACATTGCGCGCGCTCATCCGCCGCTATCCGCGCTATCGCTTCATATGGCTGATGGGCGCGGACAATCTGCACCAGTTCGTCCAGTGGAAGAACTGGCGCGGCATAGCACGCACGATCCCCATTGCCGTTATCGCCCGTCCGGGCTATGATGCGCGTACTCACGGCCATCCGGCCATGAGCTGGCTGCGGCGCTTCGTCCGGCCCGCAGTCCAGAGCAGCAACTGGACGAACTGGAGACCACCGGCGCTCGTGCACTTGCGCTTTCGCCCTGATCCACGGTCGGCAACCCTGCTGAGGCAGGCAAACCCCCATTGGTATCGCGCATATGACGGGTCGCGTGTCCGTGACCCGCTGACGCATCGCATGATCCCGGTATGATCCGCTTGATGAAGGAGCGACTTTGAACTCTATGCAAACCGCCAGTCCGGCCAACGATACCGGATCTCAGGCAGACCTCCACGCCATCGTCATGCAGTCGCTGGATGACGATCAGGCACAGGAAACCGTCTCCATCCCCCTGGCAGGCAAAAGCAGCATCGCCGACCATATGGTCATCGCCAGCGGGCGTTCATCCCGTCAGGTGGCGTCGATGGCGCAGAAGCTTGCCGAACGCATCAAGCAGCAGACCGGCCGCAGCGCGCGGATCGAAGGGCTGCCGGCTGCCGACTGGGTGCTGATCGACGCTGGAGACGTAATCGTCCATCTGTTCCGCCCGGAAGTGCGCAGCTTCTACAATCTGGAGCGGATGTGGGGATTTGCCGACGCACCCAGCGCGCCACAGGCCGTGACGCACTGACCTTCCGCTTAACAGCGGAGCGTAAAATAATGAGGATACCGCGCCCATGCTGCTGCACATCATAGCGCGCGGAAAAATTGGCCGCTCTGCGGAGGCCGAACTGGTCGACCGCTATTGCAAGCGCGTCTCCTGGCCTACGCGCATCACCGAATTGCCCGACACAGGCGGGAAAATACCCGCCCCTTCAGCCAGCCCGCATGTCACGGTGCTGCTCGATGAAAAGGGCAAGCAGCTCACATCCATGGAATTCGCCGAAATATTGGGGCGATGGCGGGATAACGGCATGCGCGAATGCCGGTTGATGATCGGCGCCGCCGACGGTTTCGATGACGAGGAACGCGCCAATGCCGACCTGCTTATCGCCTTTGGCCGCATGACATGGCCGCATATGATGGCGCGCGCCATGCTGGCCGAACAATTGTGGCGCGCCACATCCATCCTTGCCAACCACCCCTATCATCGCGAAGGATAGGGGCATGAGTGCGAGAGGATGGATATTGCCCGCCGGTCTGGCTGTGGCGATCATGGGGGCGGGCTGGGCTGCCGCCGCGCAACAGGTCGTGATCTCCGGCAAGGCGACCTCTCTGTCCGAGCAGCAAAACGCGCTGAAAGACGCCAAGGTACAGGCCGAGCGCGCCCGCCGCCAGTCGGAGGACATGGAGCGCAAGGCGCAGCAGGCGACACAGGAAGCGGACAAGCTGAACGCTCGCACCGCCGCTCTCGCTGCACGTATCCAGCAGAGCGAGGCCGACATTCGCGCGGGTGAGGCGCGCATCGCCATCGTCAACAGGATGATTTCTGCCCAGCAGTCCCGTCTGGCGGCGCAGCAGGGGCCGGTCGTGCGCCTGACGGCGGCGTTGCAGAGCCTTTCGCGCCGCCCGCCGCTATTGACCCTGCTGCAACCCGGTAGCCTGACCGATAGCATTCATGCACGCGCCGCGCTCAGCCAGGTTCTGCCCGTGATACGGGAGCGCACAGCCAGCCTGCGGCAGGAGCTGGAGCGGTCGCGGCATCTCAAGTCGATGGCGGTGCAGGCCAATGCAGCGCTGAAATCGAGCCGTGGAAATCTGGGCAGGCAGAGGCTGGCGCTGCGCAAGCTGGAAGTGCAAAAACGGCTGGCCGCGCAAAATCTGGCGGCGAACGCGACATTGGAGGCGGAACGCGCCACCGCTATGGGCGAGCAGGCGCGCGATATCAGCGAACTGATGGATGAACTGGAAGCGGCGGGGTCGGTTCGCCAGCGCCTCGCCAGCCTGCCCGGGCCAATGTTGCGTCCCGAAAAACCCGGACAGGGCGCCGCGCCGGCGCAGAATGCTCAGAGCGGTGCACGGCCAAGCCGCCCGGCCTATCAGCTTCCGGCTGTCGGGGCGGTGGTGACGGGCTTTGGCGAAATGTCCGACAGCGGCGTGCGCTCCCGCGGGATCACCATCGCTACCCAGCCCAGCGCGCAGGTGGTTGCACCCGCAAAGGGCCGTATCGCTTTTGCCGGTCCCTATAGCGGTTTTGGCCAGATCGTTATCATCGACCATGGCGATGGCTGGACCAGTCTGATTACCAATTTGCGGCATCTTTCGGCTTCTGTGGGGCAGGATGTCGCGCAGGGCATGCCGGTCGGCGTCGCGGCCTCAGGCAATACGCCCAGCATCACCATAGAATTGCGGCGGCAGGGCAGGCCGGTCGACATATTGGCGATGGCCAATGTCGGGCGCTGATCGCCGCTATTTTCGGTCAGCTATTTCCACCCTTTGCGTGCGGCGCTGCTGCGCCTATATTGATCAGGACTATATTCAGGAAGTTTAGTGGTATGAAATCACCGTTGTTCCGTACTGCGCTCGCTCTTGGCGCGCTCGCCCTCGTCCCCGTGACCACGGCTGCGCTGGCCGAGGCCGAAGGCAGCAATTATGCCGCGCTCGACGAGTTCATGGACGTGTTCCAGAAAGTGCGCAGCGACTATGTCGAGAAAGTCGACGATGAAAAGCTGATCCGTGGTGCGATATCGGGCATGCTGGCCAGCCTCGATCCGCACAGCAGCTTCCTCGACGCCAGCGATTTCTCCAATCTGCGCACCCAGACGGAAGGCAGCTATGGCGGCCTTGGCCTGTCGGTGACGCAGGAAGACGGCGTAGTAAAAGTCATTGCGCCCACCGCCGACACGCCTGCAGCCCGCGCGGGGATGAAGGCGGGCGATTATATCACGCACCTCGATGGTGAGCTGGTATATGGCGGCACGCTGGATGAGGCGGTCGAAAAAATGCGCGGCGAACCGGGCACGTCGATCAAGCTGACGGTTGTACGCCCCGGCCGCGATGCGCCGTTCGACGTGACGATCACCCGCGAAATCATCGACATCAAGCCGGTGAAATGGGAAATCAAAGACAATATCGGCGTCATTCAGATTGTCAGCTTCTCCGCAGACACCGGCGCGGACGTACGCTCCGCCATTCGCAGCATCGACAAGGCGCTGGGCCACAAGCCCACCGGCTATGTGCTTGACCTGCGCTCCAATCCCGGAGGGTTGTTGGATGAGGCAGTCGCCGTGTCCGACGTATTCCTGGAGCGGGGCGAAATCGTATCGCAGCGGGGCCGCCACAAGGGTGATATCGAGCGTTATTATGCGAAATCCGGCGATGACACCAAAGGCGCGCCGGTGATCGTGCTGGTCGACAGCGGTTCGGCCTCAGCGTCGGAAATCGTTGCAGGCGCCTTGCAGGACCAGCATCGCGCGCTCATCATGGGCGAGCGCAGCTTCGGCAAGGGCAGCGTGCAGACATTGTTGCCCCTGTCGCAGACCACGGCCCTGCGCCTCACCACGGCGCGCTATTACACGCCGTCCGGCCGCAGCGTGCAGGAAGGCGGCATCAAGCCGGACGTGCGCGTACCGCAAATTTCCGATCCGGACTACAAGACCCGACCGAAATTCCGTGAATCTGACCTGCGCCGTCACCTGATCAATGAGATCAAGACCGACGATCCGGCGCTGGAAGAGGATGCGAAGGATGATCCGCGTTTCGCCATGACCGCCGAGCAGCTCAAGGCCAAGAATATCGAGGACTTCCAGCTCTATTACGCGGTGCAGACCATCGGACGGCTGGGCGGCGAGCCGAAAGTGGCGGGAAGCTCGACCGAAGCGTTGAAGAAGGTTGCGGCAAAATAGAGAGTTGTTCAGCGCCGGTTCGGTTTTGATCCATCACAAAGCGCGATGACGTTCGAAGCATTAGTCGTTAAAGGATGGCCATGACTGCCTCCTCTTCCCTTTCCCGCGCGCGGCTGGTCGCGATACTGACCCCCAGCCTGCTGCTTGGCGGGGCGTTGTTGTCGCAATATGTCGGTGGGCTCTATCCATGCGAAATGTGTATGTGGCAGCGCTGGCCGCATCTGGTGGCGATATTCTTTGCGCTGGATGCCATCGCTCTTCGCTCCCGTCCCCCGCTTTCCGCCATTTTTGCCGGTATCGCGGCGCTGGCCATAGCCATCAGCGGGGCAATAGGCGCGTTCCACGCAGGGGTTGAATATGGCTGGTGGCAAGGCCTGACAGCATGTTCCACCGCGGCAACAGGTGGCAGCGCGCAGGACATGCTCGATTCCATCATGGCTGCGCCGCTTACACGCTGCGATGTTGCGCCGTGGGACCTGTTCGGCATTTCCCTTGCGGGCTATAATGCGATATTCTCTCTGGGAGCCGCAGCGTTGATCGTGGCGTTGCTTCTTCGCTGGAACAAGGAAAGCTCGTGAGCGATTTTCCCCGCCCTGTGCCACCCCGGAAGGCCGACCGCGCGTCCATGCTGCGTGTCGATCAGGCTGGGGAATATGGCGCCACACGCATCTATGCGGGCCAGCTCGCCGTGATGGGCGATCGTCATCCGATGTCGCGCTCGATCGCCGCCATGGCGGCGCAGGAAGAACGGCACCGCGCGCATTTCGACACGATGATGGCGCAGCGCGGCGCGCGCCCGACTTTGCTCCAGCCTTTTTGGGATGTCGCCGGTTTCGCGCTTGGCGCAGCTACCGCCGCCATGGGGCCGGAAGCGGCAATGGCCTGCACCGCTGCCATCGAAACCGAGATCGACAAGCATTATTCCGAGCAGCTTGAAGCGCTGGGCGATGACGATCCGGAACTTTCCGACGCAATCCGCGATTTTCAAGCCGAGGAGGTCGAACATCGCGACACCGCACTGGCGTCCGGCGCGGAAAACGCGCCCGCCTATCCCCTTCTTTCCGGCGCTATCCGCCTCGGGTGTCGCGCCGCCATTGCCCTTTCCAAGAGGATATGATCATGACCAAGACGTTCGCCATCGCCCTTCCACTCAGTGCGGTGCTATTGTGGGCGGTGCCCGCCGCCGCGCAGGAAACGCCTGCGGGCCCGGCCGCCGAGCGCATCAAGCAGGTGATCGTCTATGGCAACGACCCGTGCCCGGTCAGCAGCGCGGATGAAATTGTCGTGTGCGCGCGTCAGGATGAATCGGAACGCTATCGCATTCCCGAGGAATTGCGGCGCGGCGAACCCGGCACCACGAAGAACGAGGCATGGACCAACCGCGTCAAATCCATCGAATATGTCGGACGCAGCGGCACGCAGAGCTGTTCGCCGGTTGGCGGTGGCGGCTTTACCGGCTGCTTCGAGCAGATTGCCCGCAACGCCAAGGCCGAGCGCAAGCAGCTGGGTAGCGCAAGCTGGGCCGATCTGGTGGCGGCGGAACGCGCCAAGCGCCTTTCGACCATCGACGAGGACTCGGAGGAAATCGAAGCGCGCGTGAAGGCCGAAGAGGAAGCACGCAGGAAGGCGGAAGAAGAGGAAGCCGCCAATGCCGCCGAAGAGGCCGCCAATGCGATGGAAGCTTCCGAGGAATAAAAGTTCAACTCTGTCCTGATTAATGAGAACCGTTCGTGTCGAGCGCAGTCGAGACACGGATGGTAGCCTCTCGTCTCTCGACTACGCTCGAGACGAACGGAGTATTCGGTAGAGTTTACACCAACCCCAGTTTGCCCAGCTCTTTTGCCATATCGGCGGGCATGGCGTCGCCATCAATACTGCCTTCGGCCAGATCGGCAGGAGCGTCTTTTTCCTCCAGATAGCGCCAGCCCTGATGCGCGCGTTTGGCGCGCGGTTGCACCGGGATCAGCCGGGGTTCTATCTTGAGCCAATAGCGCCCCTCGCCATTATCCTCGAACCCGATCAATGGGCTGCGGCCGATCAATATGCCGCCCAATATCCAGTAGAGCGAACCGCCGATCATCTCGTCGGCGCGCTTGGGCTTGTAGCGGGTGGTGAGCTTTACCTCGCCTTCGCCAGCGCGCATTTCCAGCCGCTCGCGCAGATAGGCGGCGCTGTCGCAGCCGAAAGCGATCTTGGTCATATGGAGCGGCATAGTGGATTACATGGCGCTTAGGCTGGCGGGTTTCAACTATCCCGTCAGGCCGACAGCCGTCGCCAGTCCCAGGAAGGCAAGGAAGCCCATGGAATCGGTGATCGTTGTCACGAATATCGACGAGGCCACCGCAGGATCGGCGTCGAAACGATCGAGCATGAGCGGTACGGCGGCTCCTGCTACGCCCGCCGTCACAATGTTGATCAGCATGGCTGCGGCGATCACGCCGCCCAGCATCGCGTTGCCAAAAAAGGCGGTGACGCCCAGACCGATCACCACTGCTACGGTTGATCCATTGAGCAATGCCACGCGGATTTCACGGATGATGGTGCGCCAGCTGTTCGACGCCGTGATCTGGTTGGTGGCGAGCGCGCGCACGGTCACGGCCATGGTCTGGCTGCCTGCATTGCCGCCCACGCCTGCCACGATCGGCATCAGTGTGGCGAGCGCTACCATCTGCTCAATCGTGCCCTCGAACTGGCGAATGATGAAGGATGCGACCAGCGCGGTCACCAGATTCGACAGCAGCCAGCGCACGCGTGATTTATAGCTGTCCATCACCGGTTCGTTGATGTCGCCGTCGCCCGCACCGGACAGGCGCAAGATATCCTCGCCTGCTTCTTCCTGAACGATATGGAGCACGTCATCGACCGTGATCATGCCGACCAGCCGCCCGCTGTCGTCGGTGACGGCGGCGGAGATCAGGCCATATTTCTGGAAACGCAGAGCGACCTCTTCCTGATCCATGTCGACCGGAATCAGCGTCTGATCACGCTGCATGACATCGGCTATCGCAATACCGCGCGGGCAGGTCAGCACCCAGCTGAGCTGGCAAGTGCCGATGGGTTTGTGCGCCTCATCGACGACAAAAATTTCCCAGAAGTCGTGGGTCAGCGCCTGGTTGTCGCGCAGATAGTCGATGACCTGGCCCACATCCATATGCTGATGCACCGCAATCAGGTCGCGCTGCATCAGGCGGCCCGCGGACTCCTCGGGATAGGAAAGCGCGCTTTCGATGGCGGCGCGGTCCTCCGGCTCCATCGCCTCCAGCACCGCCTGCTGGTCCGCCTCCTCCATGTCCTCAATAATCGCGACAGCGTCGTCGGTATCCAGTTCACCCGCCAGTTCGGCGAGCTGTTCCGGCGCCAGCGCCTCAACCAGCTCATCGCGCACATAGTCATTGAGCTCGGACAGCACCTCGCCGTCGATCATCTCGCCCAGTGCGGCGATAATGTCGGCGCGTTCCTCCGACGGCGTCAGCTCGATAAGGTCCGCCACGTCGGCCGGGTGCAATGGCGAAACCAGCTCACGCGCGCGCTCTGTGTCGCCTTCCTCCACCGCGTCGCGCACGGCGGAGACATATTCGGGCTTCAGCCGGTCATCCTCGTCATGGCGGGATTCCCGGCCCGCATCGTCTGTGATGTCGATGGCCGCGTCGCGGTCGTCTTCAGGCGCCGTGGCAGCGTTGGTCTCGCTCATCGCTGCCTCCTTCGGTTGCGCCCATTTCTTCCATGCGCCTGCTTTCGCCCATGCAACAGGGAATTGCAATGGCGTTTTTGGGCGCGTTTGCCGGGTTTGGCCTTTCCATGACGCGACAAGCCTCTATATGGGGCAGCAACCCAATTCCAACCGAAACGGAGATGCCACATGGCCGACGAAACGCTCACCCTCACCCTCGATAGCGGCGGCGATGTCGTCATCAAGCTGCGCCCGGATCTGGCGCCTGGCCATGTCGAACGCATTACCGCGCTGGCCAAGGAAGGCTTTTACGACGATGTGGTTTTCCACCGCGTAATCCCCGGTTTCATGGCGCAGGGCGGCGACCCGACCGGCACCGGCATGGGTGGATCGCAGCTTCCTGACATCAAGGCCGAGTTCAATGCGGAGCCCCATGTGCGCGGCGTCTGCTCGATGGCGCGCGCGATGAACCCGGACAGCGCCAACAGCCAGTTCTTCATCTGCTTCGACGACGCCACCTTCCTCGACAAGCAATATACCGTCTGGGGCGTGGTCGAGAGCGGCATGGAATTTGTCGATGCGCTGCCCAAGGGCGAGCCGCCGGCAACCCCCGGCAAGATCGTCAAGGCGACGGTTTCCTGATTGCATGAAGCGGGTGGCGGCGTGACACGCTTCGCCGCCGCCCCGGTCTTTCCGTGGTGATGCCGTTTTCCTCCAGCCACTGAACAGGCGTCACCATGGCTCAATCCCACATATATGATGCGATCATACTGGGCGCGGGTGCGGCCGGGATGATGTGCGCGGCGATGGCGGGCCGGCGCGGCCGCAATGTGCTGCTGGTCGATCATAATGCGCAGCCGGGGCGGAAAATTCTGATCTCCGGTGGCGGGCGCTGCAACTTCACCAATATCGGCACGCGCGCAGACCGCTATCTCTCCGCCAACCCGCATTTCGCCAAATCCGCGCTCAGCCGGTACACGCCGCGTGATTTCATAGCGCTGGTCGAACGGTACGGCATCGCCTGGCACGAAAAGACGCTGGGCCAGCTATTTTGCGACGGTTCCGCGCAGCAGATTGTTGATATGCTGGTCGACGAATGCAAGGCGGGGAATGTGACCCCGGCCTTCGGACAGCCTGTCAGTGCCGTCGATCATCGCGATGGGCGCTATCATGTAAGCTGCGGGGGGCACGAATTCACCGCACCCTCTCTCGTTGTTGCTACCGGCGGCCCTTCGATCCCAAAACTTGGCGCTACCGGCTTCGCCTATGACCTCGCGCGGCAGTTCGGTCTCAAGGTCGTACAGCCGCGTCCTGCGCTTGTGCCATTCACATTGGGCCCGGAAGACACGCTCTTCCGCTCGCTTTCCGGTGTCTCGACCCCGGTGCGGGTGCGGTGTGGCAAGGCGGTGTTCGAGGAAGCGGCCCTCTTCACGCATAAGGGGCTTTCCGGTCCGGCCATGCTGCAAATCTCTTCCTATTGGAAACATGGCGAGGCGATCCATGTCGATATGCTGCCCGGTCTCGAGAGGGAATGGCTGCTCGCTCTGAAGCAACAGGAACCCAATGCACAGTTGCGCGCGGTGTTTGCCCGGCATCTGCCTGCGCGTCTTGCGGAGGCCTTGTGCGAGAAGCTTGGCGAGAACGGCCAGCTTGGCGCGATGCAGGACAAGGCCTTGCGCGCCATTGGTGAGCGGCTCGCCAATTGGGAGTTCCGGCCCAGCGGGACGGAAGGCTATGCCAAGGCAGAGGTCGCCGCTGGCGGCGTGTCGACCGATGGTCTCTCCTCCAAGACGATGGAGGCCAAGCATCAATCCGGCCTTTATATCATTGGCGAGGCGGTCGATGTCACCGGCTGGCTCGGCGGCTATAATTTCCAATGGGCGTGGGCCAGCGCCCATGCCGCCGCAACGGCGCTCTGACGCTGGAGGGCTGATTTCGATCAACCTTTCGCATCGTTCGACGAGCGTCAGGCCGGGCATCGCACAAACCGCGCAAATGCGCTATAAACGGTCATGATGACCGAAGAAAGAAACGAGCGGCAGGCACTGCCGACGCGGGTTGCATTATTATCAATAGCGGGCTTCTGGGCCTTTTATTTCCTGATCATAACCGTTCGGGCGATGCTGTTCGGGTTTGACCATCAGCTCGAAATGATGGGGCGCCGCCTGATCGTGGTGAGCGTCTGTGCGTTCGTCACCTACCTTTTCTATCTGATATTGAGGCGTCAGTTCCTGGCGTCCATCAGGCGCACCATGGTCATCGCCGCCCTGCTCGCCTTGCCCGCATCGCTCATTCATTCCACCGTCAATTATATGGCCTTCAAGGAAATCGAGGCCCGAATGGCGGCAAAGATGAAAGAAAAGGAAAAGAAAGTCGTCGTCATTGATGGGAAGCGCGGTTCGGTGAAGGTAACGCAGAATGACCGTCACATAGAAATAGGCGGTGATGCGCCAGAGCCAATACACGAGCCGATACAAGAGTCAGCACACGCTGTACCCCCTCCGCCGCCGCAGCCGCCTGTCCCTCCAGAAGCCGGCAACGTTTATATTCAGGTCGGCGATGTCGAGCACGAAAGGGAGAAGCCGACACTGGTCGGCATCCTGGATTATGGGGTCAACAGCTATTTCTTTTTCGTTGCCTGGGCCGCGCTGTATCTGGCCCTGTGCTATGCTGCGGAAACGCGGTTGCTGGAGCGCAGGACGGCACGGTTTCAGGCCGCCGCGCGGGAAGCCGAGCTGAAGGCCTTGCGCTATCAGGTCAATCCACACTTCCTGTTCAATACCCTCAATTCGCTGTCGTCGCTGATCATGACGGCCAAACCGGCCGAGGCGGAAAAGATGATCATGAACCTGTCGAATTTCTTCCGCGCGAGCCTGGCCGCCAACCCTGTCGAGGATGTGACGCTTGAAGAAGAGATCGACCTTCAGCGCCTGTATCTGGACATTGAAGCCGTCCGCTTTCCCCGGCGCCTCAAGACCGAAATCAGCGTGCCGGACGATCTGAAACTGGTATGCGTGCCCGCCCTCATTCTTCAGCCGCTGGTCGAGAACGCGATCAAGCACGGCGTTTCGCAGGCGAAAGAGCCTGTCACGGTCTCCATTCGCGCGCGTGAAGATTCACATGGTCTGGTGCTGTCGGTCGAAAATAGCGGATATACAGCTGGCGATGCCATAAGCGGGGATTCTGATCGCCAGAATGGAATGGGTGTGGGCCTGCAAAATGTACGGGACCGGTTGGCTGCACGCTTCGGCGACGATGCGTCATGCCGCTGGGGGCCTATGCCGGGCGGCGGCTTTGGCGTGACCATCTACATGCCGGTGATCCGCGATGGGTGCTGACGCGGTGCGTACGCTCATCATCGACGATGAGCCGCTCGCCATCGAACGGCTGCAGATATTGTGCGCGCAGATAGCGTCAATCGACCTTGTGGGTACAGCCAATGACGGCGACGCCGCGCTGCGGATGGTAGAGGCTCTGCGGCCAGAGCTGCTGCTGCTGGATATCGCCATGCCCGGCCTCGATGGCTTGGGTGTTGCGCGCGCGCTCGAGAAATTGGGTGTGCGGCCCGCCATCATCTTCTGCACCGCCTATGACAATTTTGCGATAGAAGCGTTCGATGTCGCGGCCGCAGGATATCTGCTGAAGCCCGTTGCGCTGGAAAAACTGGAGCGCGCGGTTGAACGGGTGAAGGACCGTATTGCTCAGCCCGCCGAAGAAGCCGCGCCGGAAAGGCAGGACTGCGTCTCCGAATTCTGGGTGCCGCACAAGTCGGAAATGATACGGATCGATGCACAGGATATCGACCGGATCGAGGCGGAACGCGATTATATGCGGCTATATGTCGGCAAGCGCAGCTATTTGATCCACCAGACGATTACCGAGCTGGAACGGTGCCTCGATCCGGAACAGTTCATCCGGGTGCATCGCTCCAATATCGTGCGGCGCGACCTTATCGAAAAGCTGTCGCACGATGGCATGGGTGCGTGGCACGTCAGCCTCAAGGGCGGCACCAGCTTGCGTATTGGGCGCACCTATCTCCCCAAGGTGAAAGCGATAGCGGGCCGGTAAACCGGCATTCCAAGGCGACCGGTCGCGGCATATAAAAAACCCCCGGGCAGCAAGGGACAGCCCGGGGGCATTCGCCAGCACGTGTCGGGTGCGCTGGCAAATCAGCGGGAAACCTGTTTGATCTCCATGCGGTCGGCGGGGCGATTGGCGGTGAGGGCTTGACCCTTTTTATGTGCAGCGACAGCCATTTCGATTTGCGGACGGACAGCATTGAGCGCCACCTTGCGGCATTCCCTGGCCCGCGCATTCATTTTTATGTCGCGCGAAAATGCGGGACATACCCTGCGCGCTGCACGTTCTACCCGCGTTTCTAGTTTGTCGCGACCTTCGCTAGTCGCCAGATCGAGGTCGCCATAATGGACCTCCGCCGTCGGCAGTTTCGCATCAGGCTCGCCAGCCGTGGCGGCGCCAGCCATGCCGAGCAAAGCGACAGCAGCAAGGCCACTCATGCCAGCCCTGCACATAATCCTGTTCAACATTCTCTACTCCTGTTTCTTCCCGAAGCCTGCCGGCCGGACCGGTCAGCGGCGATGGAAATAAGTGTAGAGTCCAATGCTGGTTAGGGCTTATGTGCTTCGATAAGTGGCCGGGCATATTATATCGGCGGAGAAATGGCGCGACCAACGGCTTATCTGCTTCGACGAACGTCAGGTAGAGCGCTTTTGGAGGCTGGCTACTTCTGTCAGGGCCGCCTTATACCATAGTCGATTCGTATCCCGACCCATTCCCCGATCAGGGTGCGCCCGCCTTTGCGTGGTGGCCGTACGCGGAATTGCCATGACGCCTGCAGCACGGCGTTTGCGATGCGCGACCCGGCGGGATATTCACCGATAATCACGCACTGGTCGACCCGATATTCCGGCTCCGTCTTGCAGGCGATGAGGCCCCATCCCGGCCCGCTCGCGGTCGAGAGATAGCCTGCCAGCTCTCCATCTGTAGGCTCCCGATACCACTGCGCAGCGTAAAGCGGTTCGCCATTGGGGCCGGTGCCGCCCATCAGCGGGGTATCGCCGGGAACGCCTGCAGCGGATGGACCCATCATCCGTTTCGCAGGTGCGGGCGGTCTGGGCCGCTCTGGGATCTTCGATATGTCCATCGCGGCCAGCATGTCAGGCGACATGGGAATCAGCGACGGTAGTGTGACGGCCGGTCTGGGTTCTTCCTTGTCGGGTGGCGTGGGTGCCGGCTGCGGCTTTTGCAGCGGCTTTGCCTCCTGCGCCGTGTCGCTGTTCTGTTCCTCTTCTGGCGCGGGGTCGGGCCCGATGTTGAAGGTCGTCAGCGCGGGCTGCGTGCTCTGCTGGCCGGAGCGCGTCGTCTTTCCGAGCGTCAGCAGCATGAGCACCAGCAGCGCCTCCAGCGCCAATGCAAGGACCAGCCCCGTCGCGCGGCGGCCAGAATGTCCGTTCAACCGTGCACGCAAAGTGGCGGAGAAATTGCCGGTCATATGCGCTGGTTAGAACGATATGGGCGCATGGCCTCTCTTACTTCTTGATTCCGAACAGCTTTGCCTTTTCCTCTTCTGTCATCTCTTCGCCTTGGGGATAGAGCGCGTCCTTGCTTTCATAGACGCGGATCACGGCAGGGCGGGCCGCCATTGTTTCGAACCAGCGCTTTACATTGGGGAAGTCGTTCAGATCCTGCTTTTGCGCTTCATAGGGCACGGCCCAGGGGTAGGTCGCCATATCGGCGATAGAATATTCACCCGTGACATAGTCTCGCCCCTCGAGCTGCCTGTCGAGAACGCCATAAAGCCGCGCTGTTTCATTGACATAGCGGTTGATGGCATAGTCGATTTGTTCCGGTGCATAGCGGTTGAAATGATGATTCTGACCCAGCATCGGCCCAAAGCCTCCCATCTGCCACATCAGCCATTGCATCGCCTCGTTGCGGGCGCGTGTTTCTTTCGGCAGAAATTTTCCCGTCTTGTCCGCGAGATAGACGAGAATCGCGCCGCTCTCGAACACGGTGACGGGTTCGCCGCCATCGGCGGGGTCGAGGTCGCGGATGGCCGGAATGCGGTTATTGGGTGAAAAGGAGAGGAAGTCAGGCTCGAATTGCTGGCCCTTGCCGATATTCACCGGGAACACCTTATGTTCCAGCCCGGCCTCCTCGAGAAAAATGGAAACCTTGAGCCCGTTGGGGGTCGGCCAGCTGTGCAGTTCGATCATATGCTTGTCTCCTCGATTCCAGCCTATGTAGGCAATGTTCCATTGGATCGCCAGAGGTGCATCAGAACAGAGAAAGCTGGTCTCCCCGCGGCGGGCGAAACAGGTCCGTGCGCAGCGAGAGGCGCTTCTGCTCAATGCCATAGCGCGCCATCGCCTTTTTGAACCGCGCCCGGAACAGCTCGCCCCATATGCCCTGCACGCGCATGCGTCCATGAAAGCGCGGATCATTATCGCGCCCGCCCTTCATCTCGCGGATAATGTTCATCACCTTGCCCGCGCGATCCGGATAGTGCGCGTCCAGCCAGGCGCGAAACAGCGGCGAGACCTCATGGGGCAGGCGCACGATCATGAAGTTGACGCCGATAGCGCCCGCCTGCGCCGAGCGTTCCACAATCGCCTCCATCTCATGGTCGGTGATGGCGGGCACGACCGGGGCTATATTGACGAAAGTCGGCACGCCCGCCTGCGTCAGCATGGCGACGGCGGCAAGGCGCTTTTCCGGATGTGGCGCGCGCGGCTCCAGCGTGCGGGATATCGCTGCTGTCAGACTGGTGACCGACATGGCGACCGCTGTCAGGTTGTCCGCCGCCATGGGGCCGAGCAGGTCAAGATCGCGCACCACGCGATTGGATTTGGTGGTGATGATGAGTGGATGGCGGCACTCGGCCAATATTTCGATGCACTGCCGGGTGATCCGCCACTGGCTCTCTATGGGTTGATAGGGGTCGGTGTTGGTGCCCATGGCCAGCGGCGCGACCTTGTAATGCCGTTTTGAAAGTTCCTGGCGCAGCAGTTCCGGCGCACCCGGCTTGGCGAACAGCTTGGTTTCGAAATCAAGGCCGGGAGAAAGGTCATGATAGGCATGGCTGGGCCGGGCGAAGCAATAGATGCAGCCATGCTCGCAGCCACGATAGGCGTTGATCGAGCGGTCAAAACCGATGTCGGGGGAATCGTTGCGGGTGATGATCCTGCGCGGCTTTTCGATGATTACGGTTGTACGAAGGCGTGGCAGCTCGCCATCTACCTCCGGCAACGCATCCAGCCAGTCGCCATCGACCTCCCGCTGCGGCAGGTTGAAACGCATGCTGGCGTCATTTTCAGTGGCACCGCGGCCCTTGATCGTTCCCATTCAACAATGAGAACATAAAGAGAACATATTCGCAATCTGTTTTCAGGATATGGCCGGGGGTGCAACTGCAGCCGCCGTTGCACCCCTCGGAACCAGCGTTATTTCAATATGGCTTCGCGAACCATCATGTCGCCCAGCACGGTCCTGATCGAACTGCGCGCGGCCTGTTCCTGCGATGCCTTGGAGAGCGACCCCCAGATCTTCTTGCCGATCTCATATTCCTTTTCCGTGGAATGGTCGAAAGCGGCCATATTCTTATATTCCGTGGCCAGGATCAGGTTGGGTTCTCCCTTGCGCGGGTCCATGACCATCAGAACCTTGTAGCTCACTATATAGCCGGCTTTTTTGAGAGCTTCCTGCTGCTCTTTCCAGGGCCCGGCAAGCCATTCCATATAGTCGTCAAAATGTCCGTCGACCGTCTGGATCATGCCGAAATCCCAAACGGTTCCTTTATCGTAGGAGGGGCCTTCTTCGGCGGCCAATGCCGGAGCTGCCCATAGATTCAAAGCAGCAATCAGTGTCAGTATATACCGCATAGCATAACTCCCCTGTTCAACGGGCACCGGTAATCGGTGCCCTCGCACTGCCGAGGATGGAGCGTATAATATTGATGCCCGAGACTCGCCCGGCGCGCACAGGGTATGGGGAGTCGAGATATTGCACAATGTTAACCATTGCGCCGGTGGCTAACCCGCTGAGAAGCCCTCTATCTTTCCTTGAGGCGCGGCATCAGCTCGACGAAATTGCATGGTTTGTGCCTGATATCGAGCTGGGATGCGAGAATGCCGTCCCACCCGTCCTTCACTGCGCCGGTGCTGCCCGGCAGTGCGAAGATATAGGTCCCCTGCGCCACACAGGCGCAGGCGCGGGACTGGATTGTCGACGTGCCGATCTTCTGAAAACTGATCAGCCTGAAGATTTCACCGAAACCGGGGATATCCTTTTCCGAGACGCGGCTGAGCGCTTCGGGCGTTACGTCGCGGCCCGTCACACCGGTGCCTCCGGTGGTGATGACGCAATCTATGTTGGGGTCGTAAATCCATGTTTCCAGATGGCGGATGATCAGGTGAACATCGTCCTTTTCGATCACGCGCGCGGCGACTTCATGCCCCGCTTCCAGGATGCGATCGACCAACGTATCGCCGGACCTGTCGTCAGCCAGCGTGCGCGTGTCGGAAACGGTCAGAACGGCAATACGGATGGGGACGAAGCTGATCGTCTCGTCTATCGGCATCTCAGCGATTGATCCGGTAGCTCAGATTGGCGACCTTGCCGCCGCGCATGGTCGGGAATGCGGGCCATTTGCCCTGCGCCATTGCGGTCAATGCCTCTGCCCTGCCGTCATCGCGCAGCTGGTACATCCAGTAATTGCGCATCACGATGTTCACATAGGCACGGGTTTCATAATAGGGCAGCGATTCCATGAACACTAGCGGATCGCCGCCATCGCGCACTTCGCTGTTCCAGCGCTCGACCGGCGTGGGCCCGGCATTATAGGCCGCCATCACCTTGGGCAGCAGGCCACCCGTCGCCCGCGTATCGCGCAGCTTTTCCAGATAGCGCTGGCCATATTCGAGATTGGTCGAGGGGGTGAAGAGCTGATCAGGCGACCCTGCAACCAGGCGCGCTGTGCCGGGCATCACCTGCATCAGGCCGCGCGCTCCGGTCGGACTGACGGCATGGGCGCGAAAGTTGGATTCCTGTAATGTATGCGCGAACACCAGCGCCGGGTCCACGCGCCATCCGCCCGCCGGTGCCCAGCTCGGGCGCGGGAAGCGGGCGAAATCATCCGGCTGATGCCCGGCGGGGCCGTGATGGGCCAGCCAGAGCTGGGTTGAGGGCATGTTGAGCGTCTGCGTCAGGCTGAGCACTGCATCATAATCGCGCGACGTGCCGATTTCGGCCTGACGGCGCAGCAGCTCGTCAGCCATATCCTCTTCGCCGATTTCATGCAGGGCGATGGCGGCCTTTACCGCTGGCTTGTCCGCTATGATATGCGGGCTCATCGCCTGCGAAGCCGGAACCGGCGCCGTCATGCCGAGCGTCTCGCGCGCCAGCATGCCGTAAAAACTGTCCGATTTTTGCGCTGCTTGCCGTAGCAGGTTCTGCACCAGGTCGGGGCGTCCCGCATTCATCCAGGCACGCGCCGCCCAATAGGCGCCAGCGGCCTGCATGTCCTCATTGCCCGACCGGCGTGCGACTTCTGTGAACGATGTCGCCGCGCTGCGCGGATCTTTCTGACGCCATGCTGCCAGCCCGATTGTCCAGTGCGCCTGTACTGCCCAGTCGCCGCGCGATCCACTTTCCAGCGCGCGCGCCGCGAGCCTGCGGGCGCTGGCATCGTCATTTTCGATATAATAGGACCAGGCAACGCGCTGGCGCACTTCGGCCAGACCGTCCGGGGTCAGGCCCGCTTCGCTGGCGCCGACCAATGCCTCTGCACCTGCAGGATTGTCATCCTTTATATAGGGCTGGATCTGGGCGACCAGCGCCTGCGCCATGCTGTCTTCGCGTGTGGTTGGGGTATAGCGCCGCTTGGCGCCGCCACCGAGCCACACCAGCTGGCGTGTCTGCGGGCCATCGGGCAGCAACTCCGCGCCGCGCTTCTTGGCGAGGCGGCCCAGCTGATCGGCGTCGGGCAGCCAACTTGCCTTGTTGAGCAGGTCGAGAAGGTCGAACAGTTCGACCTTGGGTGAATTGCGGGCGGTATAGAGTTCGGACAAGGCGACTGCGCGGACCGGGTCTTTGGCATCCAGCGACAGGATGCGCATTTTTGCTTCGCCCCAGTTGGAGGCGCGCAATGCGGCGAATATCGCGCGATAGGCGTCCTTGCCAGAGAGTGGTTTTACGGCGTTCTGCGCGGCGGCGCTGTCGACCGGCGGAGCGGATGTCGGCTCCGCGAACGCCGCGCCTGTATGCAGCGCAGCCAGGCTCGCCGCCCATAGGGTGATGGAATATCGCTTCATGCCCAAACCTTTGCCAGTCGCCTCAGGGATCGCCAAGCAACCGCTTTTGCTGCGGGTTGCTCCATCATCAACCTGGGGTGAATGATTGCCGCCGCAGGCACTTTGCCGTCTAAATGGTTAACAAAGTGTAAATATTTGTCCGTTTGATCTTCATTTATCGTTAACAAAATGCGGCTGGCCTTGTCGCCCAGCAGCAAAACCGCTTTTGGCCGCACCAGCTTGATATGATGACGCATGCGTTTGGCCAGCAACTCCGCGCAACTCGTGTCGACTGCGCCCGGTGGAGGAGCGCTGAGACTGAGAGACGCCAGATAACACTGGTCCATCGACAGGCCAGCCGCAGCCATCATCCGTTCGATCAACCGTGATGTTTCCGCATTGAAATGGGCATTTTGCGCCTGCGCCATACTGTCCGGCGCATCGACAATCAGCATGGCCGTAGCGTCTTTGGTCCCGGCGGGAAGAACGCGCTGCCCCGGCCAACCGCTTTCAGGCAAGGTTGGCTCATTTGCGAGATATGCGGTGAACGCATCCAGATCATCGGGATACGCATCGGCGGCAGGAGCGGAACCGGGCGCTTGCGTCGCGGCTGGAAGCTTTGGCCGCAGCCAGTTTACCGGCTCCTCGGCGATGGTGCATTCGACACCGGCCAGCCGCCACCAGTCGACAAGACTGTGGACGCAGGCGTCCGCTGCGCGTGCATTGATCAAATTTTCCCCCAACATCGAATATAGATGGGGCATGTCTTGACGAATTCGTCAAGACGGGTCATCGCGCACTATGTTGAATTGTTGGCCGTATGCGCCGACCGGAGTTCCCTGCACGGAACGGTACCACATTGCTGGAGAAAAAAATGACCGAACGTGAATCCATGCCTTATGACGTCGTGATTGTCGGTGGAGGCCCTGCTGGCCTGTCGTCGGCTATCCGCCTGAAACAAATTGCAAATGAGGCGGGCAAGGAAATATCGGTCTGCATCCTGGAAAAAGGATCGGAAGTCGGCGCGCATATCCTCTCTGGCGCGGTAGTCGACCCGAAGGCGCTGGAGGAGCTGCTGCCGGATTGGCGCGAGGATGGCTGCCCGATGGCCGAAACGCCGGTGACGGACAACTGGCACTGGTTCCTGACCAAGGGTGGCAAATATTCAGTGCCACACCTGTTGATGCCGCCCTTCATGTCGAACAAGGGCACCTACACGGGTTCGCTTGGCAATCTGTGCCGCTGGCTCGCGGGCAAGGCGGAAGAACTGGGCGTCGAAATCTTCCCCGGCTTTCCGGCAGCGGAGATTGTTTATGATGATGCGGGCAAGGTCGTCGGTGTACAGACCGGCGACATGGGTGTTGCGCGCGACGGCAGCGAGAAGGGCGATTATCAGCCCGGCATGCACCTGCTCGCCAAATATACGATCTTCTGTGAGGGCGCGCGTGGGCACCTGACCAAGCGCCTGAAGGCGAAATATGATCTGGAACGCGATTGTGAGCCGCAGATCTATGGCTTGGGCATCAAGGAATTGTGGGATATCGACCCGGCCAATCATGTGCCGGGCCGTGTGCTCCATACGCAGGGCTGGCCGCTGTCGGAAAGCAACAGCTGGGGCGGCGGTTTCCTCTATCATCAGGCGAACAATCAGGTCGCATTGGGTTTCGTCACCGCGCTCGATTACAAGAACCCCTATGTCTATCCGTTCGAGGAGTTCCAGCGCTGGAAGCAGCACCCGGAAATCCGCAAGGTTCTGGAAGGCGGCAAGCGCGTGTCCTATGGCGCGCGCGCGATCAACGAGGGCGGCTGGCAGTCGGTTCCGCGCCTTTGCTTCCCCGGCGGTATGCTCGCTGGTTGTTCGGCAGGCTTCGTCAATGTACCGCGCATCAAGGGCAGCCATACCGCGATGAAGAGCGGCATGCTGGCGGCGGAAGCCGCTGCGGCCGCGGTCTTCGCTGGCCGCGAGCATGACGAGCTGGCCGAATATGACGATGCCGTGCGCAGCAGCTGGATCGCCGATGAGCTCAAGCTGGTGCAGAATGCCGAGCCGCTTGCCGCCAAGTTCAATGGCGATCTCTATGGTTCGGCGCTCGCCAATATCGACATGTGGCTGCGCACACTGAAGCTGCCGGGTTTCCCGGTCATGGGCCATCACCGCGATGCCGATGCGCTGCAACCCGCGCGCATGTATTCGCCCATCGACTATCCCAAGCCCGATGGCGTGATCAGCTTCGACCGCCTGACGTCGGTCTCCTTCTCCTTCACCAATCATGAGGAAGATCAGCCCTGCCATCTGAAGCTCAAGGACGAGAGCATCCCGGTCGAGGTTAATCTGGCCGAATATGCGGGGCCGGAGGCGCGCTATTGCCCGGCGGGCGTTTACGAGTTTGTCGGTCTGGATGAAGGCGAGCCGCGCCTGCAGATCAATTCGCAGAATTGCGTCCACTGTAAGACATGCGATATCAAGGACCCGAAGCAGAATATCGAATGGGTGACACCGGAAGGCGGCGGAGGCCCGAATTATCCGAATATGTAATTTCCGGCTTGTGATGAAGGCCGCGCGCCGAAGCGTGGCGGCTGCATTATGCGTGGCCGTTCTGGCCGGTGGCTTGCTACCCGCCGTACCCGCCTGGGCCATGCGCGACCGGGATGACGATACGGATTTGCGCCTCAATGCCTATGCGCGTGCGCGTATGGCCGAGGGTGACAGAGCATTGCTTGACGCCATCAGCGCCTATCGTGATGCGATAGAGGACGACCCAAGCAGTATCGAAGTGGCGCAGCGCAGCTATCGGCAGGCCGTGCTTGCGGGCGACAAGATGCTGGCGCTCAAATCGGCGCATAGCCTGGACGAAGTCGGCTTGCTGCCGCGTGATGGCACGGTGCTGTTGCTGATCGACGCG
Organism: Sphingobium sp.; assembly: GCA_020446425.1. Classification (GTDB taxonomy): domain Bacteria; phylum Pseudomonadota; class Alphaproteobacteria; order Sphingomonadales; family Sphingomonadaceae; genus Sphingobium. The sequence continues at coordinate 73,659 of JAGRES010000022.1, forward strand.
ATCGACCGGAAGAACTGGAAAGAGGCCGCGCTGATCGTTGATCGGCTGGAGGCTGAAGAAAATCTGGCCTTTCTGGTGCCGTTCATGCGCAGCTGGCTGTCACTGGAGGACAAGCCCTATGACCCGCCGGTTGTCCCACTGGCGGAGTCCTATGCTTCCTTCGCGGTGCGCTATCTTGAGGAACAACTCCTGCTTCAGCGCCTTGTGCTCGGCGACGCGGCAGGTGCGCGCGAAGCCTATACGCATGCGGTCAGGCGCAAAACCGCATTTGGTACGCGTGAGCGCTGGATGATGGCCGCGCGCTTCATGGCACTGGATGAGCGGGGCGTAGCCACCAGCTTGCTGGAGGGGGCGGGAGTGGATGCCGCCCATATGGATGACGCCCTCCGTCGCGCCCGCAAACTCTATCGCAAGGCGCGCATAACGCCGCTCTATGGCCTCGCGTTGCTGATGCATCGGCTGGCGATAGACCTGAGCGGCCAGACCGAGGGCACGGCGCCGATGAGCATCGCGCGCATGGCGAGTTTCGCTGATCCGGGCGACGATGATATCCGTATCGGTGTGGCGCGCACGGCATTGCTGGCGGGCTATGCTGACACTGCCTTTTCCGAGGCCGGGCTGGTCGAGCACAACTCTCCGGCATGGCTGGAGGCGCAATCGTTCCGCATGCGCGCGCTTCTCGATCAGGGGAAGGAAGAGGAAGCCGTCGAGCACGCAAGGGCGCTCAAGGATAAGGAACAGGACAGCCTGCCGGCATGGCGATTGCTGGGCGATGTGTTGATACAGGCTGGCGACTATGAAGGTGCGGCCACGGCCTACGGCAAAGCACGGGACCTGATGGGTGGCAATGCCGATGCGGCGTTGCTGCTGCAATGGGGCGGCGCTCTGGAACAGGCCGGGCAGTGGGAGCAGGCCCGCCCGTTGCTGGAACAGGTGGTCGAACGTGCACCGGATAGCGCCGTCGCGCTCAACCATCTCGGTTATGCATTGGCCGACCGTGGCGAGGATCTGCCCCGCGCCATATCTCTACTGGAAAAGGCGAACCGCCTGAGGCCTCATAACGCAGCCTTTATCGACAGTCTCGGTTGGGCCTATTACCGCAACGCCCAATATGACAAGGCGCTACCCCTCATCCGCAGCGCAGTGGCGATGGAGCCGGGCAATCCCGAACTCAACGACCATCATGGCGATATATTATGGGCGATGGGGCGGCATTTCGAGGCGCGCTATGCATGGAAAGCCGCATTGATAAGTCTGGGCGATACGAAGCGGGACGATATGCTGAAAACCGCCATAAACGCCAAGATCGCGGCCGTGCCGGAGGACGCTTCGGCACAATGACGGCCCTCACCGATATGGCGACAGAAACGGCCTATGCGAAAATCAACCTAGCGCTGCATGTACGGGCGCGGCGTAAGGATGGCTATCACGACATCGAGACGCTGTTCGCATTTGTGGATGCTGGGGATCGTCTGGACGCCACGCCGCGCGATGACGGCGCGATAACGCTTTCTGTGGAGGGGCCTTTCGCGGCGGGGCTCGATGGGGACGATAATCTGGTGATGCGCGCGGCCCATGCGCTTCAACCCTATGGCAACGGCATCGGCGCGGACCTTCGTCTCATCAAGAATTTGCCGGTTGCGGCGGGCATTGGCGGCGGTTCGGCCGATGCGGCGGCAGCGCTGCGTCTGCTGCTGCGGCTATGGGATATCCGGCCGATGGCTATTGATCTGCCCGCCATTGCGCTGTCGCTGGGCGCGGATGTGCCTGCTTGTCTGGCGTCGATTACCTTGCGGGGGAGCGGCGTGGGCGAGCGGCTGGAGCCGGTTGATCTGGGCATGAGCGGCATGCCGGTATTGCTCGTCAATCCGCTGGTGCCCTGCCCGACCGGGCCTGTGTTCAAGGCATGGGACAGGGTGGATCGCGGCGCATTGGGCGATGATCCGCAGGGCTGGCGCAACGATCTGGAAGCACCAGCGCTGGCTCTGGTATCGGAAATTGGCGCGGTACTTGAGGCATTGCAAGCCGCTGAAGGCGCCAGCATGGCGCGCATGTCCGGTTCAGGCGCGACCTGTTTTGCGCTGTTCGAGGACGCGGAGGCCTGCGATTTCGCCCGGCAGTCCATCGACGCAGCGCATCCCGGTTGGTGGACTATGGCCGGGACGCTGCGATGAGCGAGATCTATGAGCTGATCGACCGCGGTGACACGCCGGTTCTGATCGTCTGCGACCATGCCAGCAATCATGTGCCCGCCGATATTGATCTCGGCATTGCGCCGGAGCTGCTCGGCAATCATATCGCCCTCGATATTGGTGTGGCGCAGGTTGCCGCGCTTGTTGCCGAACGATTGCAGTGCAAGGCGATCCTTGCGGGGTTCTCGCGCCTGGTCATAGACGCCAACCGCGAGGAGGATCGCGACGGACTGGTGCCCGAAAGCAGCGATGGCCACGCCATTACGGGCAATATCGGTGCGGACAAGGAAGCGCGGCTCAATCGTTTCTATCGGCCTTATCAGGAGGAAGTGGCGCGTCAGCTTGGGCGCATCCAGCGGCCCTTTATCCTCTCGCTGCACAGCTTTACACCAGGCCTTGTGAGCGACCCGGAGCAGCACCGGCCTTGGGAAATCGGCGTACTCTATAATGACGATGATCGCGGCGCGCGTATCGCCATTCCGATGCTGGAAGCGGCGGGGATGAACACGGGCGACCAGCTTCCCTATTCGGGCCGTTTGCTCAACGCGACGATGAACCGGCATGCGGAAGCAAATAGCATTCCCTATCTGGGCGTCGAGATGCGTCAGGACATATCCGGCACCGCCGAGGGGCAGCGCCGCTTCGCGGACATTCTTGCGCCGATTGTTGAGGAATGCCGCGCCGCACTTGCGTGAAGTGGCGTCGGCGGATACAGGCCTTTTCGCACAGAAAGGCCAGCACATGACTCATACATTCGACAAGTCCAAGCTCCCCAGCCGCCACGTTTCGGTCGGTGTGGAGAGCGCGCCGCACCGCAGCTATTATTATGCGATGGGCTGGACCGAAGAGGATATCGCCAAGCCCTTCGTCGCTTTGGCGTCTGCTGGTAATGACAGCGCGCCGTGTAACACGATGCTCGACGCGCAGGCTGACTGGGCGCGCGAGGGCGTGATGGCGGCAGGCGGCACGCCGTTCCGTTTCAACACCATCACCGTCACCGACGGCATCGCCATGGGGCATCAGGGCATGAAATCTTCGCTCGCCAGCCGCGAGGTGATTGCGGATTCGGTTGAGCTATCGGTGCGCGGCCATTGCTATGATGCGCTGGTGGCCTTTGCAGGATGCGACAAATCACTGCCCGGCATGATGATGTCGATGCTGCGCCTCAATGTGCCGTCGATCTTCGTTTACGGCGGCTCAATCCTGCCCGGCACTTATGAAGGTCATGATGTTACCGTCGTCGATGTGTTCGAGGTGGTTGGCAAATATGCGGCGGGCGCGTGCCCGCTCAAGGAAGTGCACGCGCTTGAAAAGGTCGCATGCCCTGGCCATGGCGCGTGCGGTGGCCAGTTCACGGCCAACACTATGGCCTGTGTTGGTGAAGCCATCGGCCTGTCGCTGCCCAACAGCAATATGGCGCCTGCCCCATATAAGAGCCGGCAGGAAGTAGCGGTTGCCGCTGGCAAACAGGTCATGGAGTTGCTGGCGAAGAATATCCGTCCGCGCGACATCTGCACCCGCGAAGCGTTCGAGAACGCCGCGCGAATTGTCGCAGCGACCGGCGGTTCGACCAATGGCGCGCTGCACCTGCCCGCGATGGCAAACGAATGCGGCATCGACTTCGACCTGTTCGACGTCGCCGAGATTTTCAAGACTACGCCCTATATGGCCGACCTGAAACCCGGTGGACGCTATGTCGCCAAGGATATGCATGATGCGGGCGGCATCTATATGCTGATGAAGAGCCTGGCTGAGACCGGTCTGTTGCATCTCGATTGCATGACCGTCACCGGCAAGACGCTGGGTGAGAATATCGACGAGGTCACATGGAACCCCGATCAGAAGGTGATCTACGACGCCAAGACGCCGCTCTCGCCGACCGGCGGTGTGGTGGGTCTTAAAGGGTCGCTCGCGCCCGAAGGGGCCATCGTCAAGGTCGCCGGGATGAAGCGGCTTCAGTTCGAAGGGCCGGCGGTCGTGTTCGATTGCGAGGAAGACGCGTTTGAAGCGGTTGAGCATCGCAAGATCGAGGACGGTCAGGTCGTTGTCATTCGTTATGAGGGGCCGAAGGGCGGCCCCGGCATGCGCGAGATGCTTTCCACCACTGCGGCGCTCTATGGCCTTGGCATGGGCGAGAAGGTTGCGCTTATCACCGACGGGCGCTTCTCCGGCGCGACGCGCGGTTTCTGCATAGGCCATGTCGGGCCGGAAGCGGCAGAGGGTGGCCCGATCGCGCTGGTTGAAAATGGCGATATCATTGCCATCGACGCCGAAGCCGGAACTATCGACCTGAAAGTCGACGAAGCTGTGCTGGCCGAGCGTCGCAAGAACTGGCAGCCGCGTCAGAATGACTATCAGGCCGGTGCGCTATGGCGCTTCGCGCAGAATGTCGGTCCGGCGCGCAAAGGCGCGGTGACGCATCCGGGAGCGAAAGCAGAGACGCACGTTTTTGCGGATATCTGATCGGACAGCGCTCGTCCTGCTGGCAGGAAGCCTTTCCGCTTGCGGGAGCGCGCTTGAAGGTGAACCTGTCTCCTGCCGTGTCGGCGAAGAGGAAGCATTCGCCGAGACATGCCTGCTTGTCTGGCAAGGCCAGCATGACTTCATCATCCATCATCCCGATGGCGGTTTCCGCCGGTTCATCGTCGCACGAGACACCAGAGAAATACATGTAGCCGACGGTGCGGAAATGCTGGAGGTGAAACGTCCGGAAAAAGGGCTGTTATCCCTGACGATTGGCGATACTGTCTATCGCATTGAGGAGAGGCAGTTTCAGCGATGACCATGACCGATGCAGTGTTGACGGCGGAGGAGATGCGGGCTGCGGAGCAGGCCGTGTTCGCCAGCGGCATACCGGAATATGATGTCATGGTGCGTGCTGGCCAGGCGGCGGCAGAGATCATCTGGCGCACAGGGGCAAAGCGCGATGTGCTGGTGCTCTGCGGCCCCGGCAATAATGGCGGAGACGGCTATGTAATTGCGCGGACCCTGCGCGACCATGGGGTGCCGGTGCGCGTCGCGGCGCTGGCCGATCCGGTGACGGACAGTGCCAGGCAGGCGCGCGTCGATTGGGGCGGCGAAGTAGAGGATATCGCCGAGGCGGAGCCCGCGCACCAGCTGGTCGATGCGCTGTTCGGCACGGGCCTGACGCGCGGGCTGGACGAGACGGTAGCGCAGCGGCTGGGCGAACTAGTCGCCGCGGCGGGTCACAGCTATGCGATCGACCTGCCCAGCGGTATTGCCACCGATGACGGTGAGCTGCTTTCTCCTGTGCCGCATTACGACATCTGCATTTCTCTGGGCCAATGGAAACGCGCGCATATGCTGCGTCCGGCCAATCGCCATTGGGACCGGCTGGTGTGCTGCGACATCGGCATCGAAGCGCTGGACGCAAAAATCCATCGCCTCCGTAAACCACATGTCGATGCGCCATCCGATGGCGCGCACAAATATACGCGCGGGCTGGTGGCTGTGGTCGCTGGCGAGATGGCCGGGGCGTCGGCACTCAGCGCGGAAGCGGCTGCGCGATCCGGCGCGGGTTATGTGAAGCTGCTTGGCGCGCAGGCGATTGTCGACATGTCGCACGCCATTGTGCGCGGTTCATTGAAGGACGAAACCCAGCTTGGCGACAAGAGGATCGACACGCTGCTCGTCGGGCCGGGGCTGGGACGCAGCGATGCGGCAGCTGAACGGTTGGGCGAAGCGCTGGTGCATCGTCATTCCGCCGTGCTGGATGCGGATGCGCTCTGGCACCTGTCGCACGGCACCTTGGCGGCGCTGCCCGACAAGGCGATATTGACGCCGCATGCTGGCGAATTTGCCCAGTTGTTCGCCAATCTGAAGGGGCTCGACATTGGAGGCACCGTTATCGATCAGGCGCTGAGCGCGGCACGCGGTTCGGGCGCCGTCGTGGTGCTGAAGGGGCCAACGACCGTGGTTGCCGCGCCCGATGGTCGGGCCTGTATTTCCGATCGCGCGAGTTCGTGGCTATCGACAGCAGGGACGGGCGATGTGCTGGCCGGCATTTGCGCGGCGCGCCTCGCGGTGAGCGGCGACCCTTTCGCGGCGGCCTGCGAGGCCGTATGGCTGCACAGCGAAGCGGCATATATGGCCGGTCCTGCTTTTATCGCCGACGATCTTGTCGGTCATCTTCCAACTGCACTGGGCCACTGTCTTTGACAGACCCCGCGACGATTATACGCATCGCCGCCAAAGGCGACGGCGTGACGGCCGATGGCCGTCATGTGCCAATGAGCGCGCCCGGTGATCGCCTGATGCCCGATGGCGGGCTGGAATATGGGGCGCATCATGCAGAGCCGCCTTGTGCGCATTACCCATTGTGCGGCGGGTGTCAGCTCCAGCATCTCGATGATGAGAGTTATGCCGCCTATGTGCGCGACCGGGTGGCGGGCGCGCTAACCGGGCAGGATGTGGAGGCGGGCGAAGTGCTGCCTGCTTATGTATCGCCCCCGCACACACGCCGCCGCGCATCCCTGCGTGCCGCGTGCTTTGGCAAGAAAATCGCGCTCGGCTTCTCGAGTGGGAACAGCCACCGCATCGTCGATATGACGATGTGCGAGGTGCTGCACCCGGCTCCGTTCGCACTGGTTGCGCCGTTGCGCGCGCTGCTTGCGCCAATGGTGGGCGACCGCCGCGCCGTACATGCCAAGCTGACGTTGGCCGATCAGGGCGTCGACCTGTTGCTTGAAGGGGTGAGCGCTGACGGGCTGGAGGATAGCGAACGCCTGAGTGACTTTGCCGCTGAGCACAAGCTGGCGCGGCTTTCCATTGACGACGGCTATGGCCCGCAGGCGCGTTATGAGCCGGAACCGGTGACGGTCAGTTTCGGCGGTGTGCCGGTCGCCTTCCCGCCCTACGCCTTCTTGCAGGCGACCACGGATGGCGAAATGGCACTGGTCGATGCGGTGCGGCCCGCACTAGAAGGGGCGGGTGTATGGGCGGATCTGTTCAGCGGCCTGGGCACGTTCGCGCTATCTTTGGGTGAGGGGCGCAAGGTCTATGCTGCCGAGGCCGCGCGCGATCTGGTTCTGGCGCTCAAAGGATCGGCCAACCGGGCGCAGCGGCAGGTCGCCGCCGACCACAGGGATCTGTTTCGCCGTCCGCTCACACCCGATGAGCTCAATCGCTTCGACGCCATCCTGCTTGACCCGCCTCGCGCCGGAGCGCGTGAACAGGTGGCGCAGCTCGCACAGTCGCAGATGCCGGTCGTTGCCTATGTCTCGTGCAATCCCGGCAGCTTCGCGCGCGACGCGAAAACCCTGATTGAAAGCGGATACCGGTTGGAAAGCGTGCAGCCCGTCGGGCAATTTCGCTGGTCCACCCATGTCGAGCTTGCCGCGATCTTCCGCCGCACCTAAAAGCGCCCCATGAGCAACGAACGCGAAACCGGGCTGACGCTCGATCCCAAATATGATGCCAATGGCCTGATCACCGCCGTCGTCACCGATGCGGCCAGCGGTGAAGTATTGATGCTCGCCCATATGAATGCCGAAGCGCTGGAGCTGACGCGGACAACGGGCGAAGCGCATTTCTGGTCGCGCAGCCGCAAGGCGCTGTGGAAAAAAGGGGAGACGTCCGGTCACATATTGACGGTGGTCGAAATGCGGATCGACTGCGATCAGGATGCAGTGTGGATCATCGCCGATCCGGCTGGCCCGGCCTGTCACACCAATGCGCGCAGCTGCTTTTACCGCACCATCACTCCCGATGGCCTGGAAAGGCGCGATGACTAGAAGTATAGTACTTCTGTCACTGCTGCCGCTCATCCTCGCTTCATGCGACGGTCGCGAGGCCGGGTCGAACCCGGATTCCGCGACAAATAACGCCTCCCTTTCCGGGCTGGAGCAGGCCGCGCTCGATAGCGGTGTTATCGCCAACGTTTCAGAGATATCACCCACCGGCCTCTACCGGAAGCGCCATGAAGCCGGTCGCGATTCGCTTTGCATCGTCACTAACAAGGACAAGAAACTGGACTTCGCGCTGGAAGCGTCCTTCGGCGAGGGCATCAACTGCCGTGGCCATGGCACATTGAGAGCGGCGGGTGACAGGCTGATCATGAATTTCGCACGATCCGCCTGCATTGTCGTCGCCGGCTACGAAGGTGACCGGGTGACGATGCCGGGTGCGCTCGATGTCGAGTGCGAGTCGCTCTGTTCGCAGCGCGGATCGCTGGAAGGGGTCATATTTCCGCGCGTGTCCCGCGATGAAAATGTGGCGCGAGCTGCGCGTGGACGAAAAGGCGACCGGCTCTGTTCCTGATAACTTGACGTGCACGTAAACGTCAACTATAAGCAGGGCCATGAACAAAATGACCTCTACCGCCCCGGGCTGGCTATATGTGCCGGATCTTCGGGAAAGAAAAACATACAGCATCTCGGATCTCGCGGAAGAGTTTGAGGTGACACCACGCGCATTGCGTTTTTATGAGGATGAGGAGCTGCTGGCGCCTACGCGCAATGGCGCTACCCGCATCTACGCGCCGCGCGATCGCGCCCGGCTTGCATGGATTTTGCGCGCCAAGCGTGTCGGATTCAGTCTTGCAGATGTTCGTGAGATGATAGACCTTTATGATCTGGACGATGGCCGCGCAACGCAGCGTGAGGTCACGCTGGAGAAATGCCGCAATCGTATCGCCCTGCTGGAACGGCAGCGTGCCGATATTGATTCGTCGATCGAGGAGTTGTCGGCGTTTGTCGGCGTCGTCGAAGCGGCCATGCAAATTGAAAAATAAGTCCTGAACATAATTCTTAGGAGAGGCCGATGCCTATTTATAATCCTCCGGTGAAGGATGCTCGCTTCATTCTCGATTCGGTCATAGGACTGGACAAATATAGCAACCTGCCCGGCTTTGAATCGGCGTCTCCCGACATTGTGTCCGCAGTTCTGGAAGAAGGTGGGAAATTCGCGGCTGAGGTATGTTTCCCGCTCAACCAAGTGGGCGACCAGGAAGGCTGCACGCGCCATGCGGATGGCAGCGTGACGGCGCCAACCGGGTTCAAGGACGCATACAAACAGTTCACAGAAGCAGGCTGGGCGACATTGCATTCGCCGACCGAATATGGCGGGCAGGGGCTGCCCTCGGTTGTCGCGACGGCCTTTGGCGAGTTCATGTGCTCCGCCAACCACAGTTTCGAAATGTATCACGGCCTGACCATGGGCGCGACCAATGCCCTGCTGGCCAAGGGCAGCGAGGAGCAGAAAACCAAATATCTGCCCAATATGGTCTCTGGCGTCTGGACCGGCACGATGAACCTGACCGAGCCGCATTGCGGTACCGATCTTGGTCTCATCAAGACCAAGGCCATCCCCAATGCTGATGGCAGCTACGCGATCACTGGCACCAAGATCTTCATTTCGGCGGGCGACCATGACCTGTCGGAAAATATCATCCATCTCGTGCTGGCGAAAACGCCGGACGCGCCGGAAGGCAGCAAGGGCATATCGCTCTTTGTTGTGCCCAAAATCATGGTCAATGACGATGGTTCACTGGGTGATCGTAACGCGGTTTCCTGCGGCTCGCTTGAACATAAGATGGGCATTCACGGCAATGCCACCTGCGTGATGAACTATGATGGCGCAACCGGCTGGATGGTCGGTGAGGAAAATAAAGGCCTGGCCGCCATGTTCATCATGATGAACGACGCGCGTCTGGGTGTCGGGCTTCAGGGGTTGGGGCAGGCCGAAGTCGCTTATCAGAATGCCGTGCAATATGCGCATGACCGTCGCCAGGGGCGGGCGCTGACCGGCCCCGCTGACCCCAATGAAAAGGCCGATACGCTGTTCGTGCATCCCGATGTGCGCCGCATGCTGATGGAAGGCAAGGCGCTGACCGAAGGGCTGCGCGCGCTGATGCTCTGGGGCGGACTGTTGGTGGACCTGTCGCACAATGCGGCGAGCGAGGAGGACCGCCAGACCGCCGACGACCTGCTCTCGCTGCTCACGCCCGTTATCAAGGGCTATGGCACGGACAAGGGTTTTGAAGTCGCCGTCAACTGCCAGCAGGTCTATGGCGGCCATGGCTACATCGCGGAATGGGGCATGGAGCAATATGTGCGCGATGCCCGCATCGCCCAGATATATGAGGGCACTAACGGTATTCAGGCGATGGACCTTGTGGGCCGCAAGCTCGCGCAAAATGGTGGTCGCGCGCTTCAGCTGTTCTTCAAGGTCGTCGGTGAGGAAGTCGCCGCAGCCAAGGCCGAACCACGCCTTGCCGACTTTGCGGCGGCACTGGAAAAAGCCAATGGACAGCTTCAGGCGGCGACCATGTGGCTGATGCAAAATGGCATGACCAACCCGAACAATGCGGGGGCTGGCGCGCATCATTACATGCACATCATGGGTATTGTCGCTGTTGGTCTGATGTGGCTGCGCATGGCGAGCGCCGCTGTATCGCATATCGACGCGGGCGCCGAAGACAAGGCATGGCTGGAAGCCAAGCTGGTGACCGCGCGCTTCTATGCCGAGCGCATCATGCCCGATGCCGGAGCCTTGCGCCGCAAGATGGAAGGCGGTGCGGAAAGCATGATGGAGCTGCCGCCGGAGATGTTCGCCAACCGCTAAGGCCTTGCGGTGGTTTTTCCCGGTGGCGGTATATCTGTCACCGGCATTCTCTCGCGCATACAGTTGCGCGGATTGTCCTGAGGGACCATGTCGCAATTCCAGAGCAGTCTTTGCAGGTTGCTGCTGGCGTCGTGAATATAGCTGAACTGCATACTCGATAGCGCTTTGGAAGGAACAGGAAAGCCACCCGGAGGCGGAGCGTTGGCGCGCCAGCCCATGATGCGGCATTTGGTGCGGCCGGAACAGAATGTGCGCGCGGCGGACAGATAGTCGCTGGTGGCCATGTCATTGGGCAGCGACAGTATGAAAGCGTCTTTCTCGGCCGAGGTGGCGATCACGCTGGCTCCGCCGGCGGATCCTGATGGGTGCGCGGTGTCGATGCTGTAACCCTTGGGGGCTTCTGCCAGATCGGTTGCGTTGACCGTCATTTGCGGCGCTCTCATGCCACTATCCGCGTCATCGCCTGACAGCGGATCGTGAAATGGTGACAATCTTGCCAACGATATAATCTTCGGTTCTGCCTCGTGGACAGACCTCAGAAATGCGCGCGGCGTGCCCCACCACCCCTGCCAGCGAAAGAACAGATGCGTATGCACTTCGCCAATCTTGTCAAGGCTACTGCTCCAATAGGGCACCACCCAATCGGTATGATAATGGGTAGCATATCCCACTTCCCGGTCGACCAGTCCGCTGAGCATGCGCCGGGCGAGCGCGCGGCTGCGGTCCCAGGCAGGGGCGGGCGGGGTGTGCGCCATCGAGCCGTCACAGGTGAAGGTGAACTGGCATCCGGTGGTGCGCTCCGCCCCCTGAAACACCACGCCACATACGGATTTGGGAAAAGCCGGGTGGCGCACGCGATTGAGCACCACCTGCGCCACGGCTTTCTGACCCGCCGGATCATCGCCTGCCTCATAATATTGGGCAGCGGCCAGACAATCTATCGCGCGATCCAGGTCGTTTCCCGCGCTGGCAAAATGGAATGGCCGTGCCGCTGGTTTTGGCGCGTTGGAAAAGGGAATGGACGCATTATGAGCGCGCGCTTCGTCCGGACTCAGTGCTCTGACGGCCATCGGTTCAACCGGAGGCGGCGTGCGGCCATATGAAGCGGCGATAGAAGAGCCTTCCTTGCCGCCGGTTGATCCGATGTCCGCAAACTCTGTGCCCAATAGGGGGATAAGCAACAACAGAGCTGCGGCCACGGCTGCGGGCCAGTCGAACCTCGCGGCGGAATGTTTCGGCTCGACAAGCGGCATCGCGGTCGCGGGGGCGCTCATCGCGGCGGAGCTTTATTCCGGCAGGAAATCCGGCACGGACAGATAGCGCTCACCCGTGTCGTAGTTGAACCCCAGTACCCGGCTGGCCGGGTTGAGGTCCGGCAGCTTCTGGGCGATGGCGGCCAGGGTCGCGCCGGATGAAATGCCGATCAGCATGCCTTCTTCCTGCGCAGCGCGCAGCGCCATTTTCTTGGCGTCGGCAGGATCGACCTTTATCACACCGTCGAGCAGTTGCGTATGAAGGTTGGCGGGGATGAAGCCCGCGCCGATGCCCTGGATTGGGTGCGGACCGGGTGCGCCGCCGCTGATCACGGGTGACAATGTCGGCTCGACGGCAAAGACCTGCAGGCTGGGCCAGGCCTGTTTCAGCCGCTGCGCCGTTCCGGTCAGGTGTCCGCCCGTACCCACGCCGGTAACGAGCACATCAATCGGATCGTCGGCGAAATCGGCCAATATTTCCTCAGCCGTGGTGCGGATATGCGCGTCGATGTTCGCCGGGTTCTCGAACTGTTGCGGCATCCAAGCGCCGGGCGTCTGGTCGATAAGCTCCAGCGCCCGTTCGATGGCGCCCTTCATGCCCTTTTCGCGCGGCGTCAGGTCAAATGACGCGCCATAGGCCAGCATCAGGCGGCGGCGCTCTATCGACATGCTTTCCGGCATGACGAGGATGAGCTTATAGCCCTTGACCGCAGCGACCATGGCAAGACCGACACCGGTATTGCCCGATGTTGGTTCGATGATCGTGCCGCCGGGTTTCAGGCTGCCGTCCTTCTCCGCAGCCTCGATCATGGCGAGCGCGATACGGTCCTTGATCGAACCGCCGGGGTTGGATCGCTCCGACTTGATCCAGACATTGGCATTTCCGAACAACCGGCTGACGCGGATGTGCGGTGTGCCGCCGATGGTTTCGAGGATGCTGTCTGCCTTCATGCCTGTCTCTCCTGTTCCGGGCCTCGCCCGTTATTTTCGGCTGCATCAAAGCGGCGCGCAAGTCCTATTTCAGGGAAAATACGAGACCATAGCAATACGATAGCTATGGCGCCCGCGCCGCCAGCCACGACGGCGACCACAGGGCCTACCAGTGCCGCGAGAAATCCCGATTCCGCCTCGCCCAGCTCGTTCGATGCCGATATGGATACCAGTGAGAAGCTGCTGACGCGTCCGCGCATTTCATCGGGCGTATACACCTGTATCAGCGTCTGGCGTACGAAAACGGAAAACATGTCCGCAACGCCGCAGACGAACAGCGCGAACAGCGCGACCATCATGCCTATATCCTTGGGCATATAGGCCGTCATGCCGAACACTATGGTTGCGGCCCCAAAGACGATCACGGCTATCAGCATCCTGTTGCCGACATTATTTTCCGGCGGACGGATGCCGAACAGCAATGCGGTCAATCCCGCACCTATGCCGGGTGCCGCCGCAAGCTGGCCAAGCCCCTGCGGCCCGACATGGAAAATATCGCGCGCATAAATTGGAAGCAGCGCCGTGGACCCCGCGAGCAGCACGGCCATCAGGTCCAGAGTGATTGTGCCCAAGACCAGCTTGTTGCCGCGCACATAGGTAAAGCCGTCAATGATTTGTTTGATGGGTCTTTTGGGTTCCCCTGTCGCCATCGGGGGCAACGGCTTGATCATGCTGACGGCCAATATGCATATGCCGAATGCAAACCCTGCCATGGCATGCGTGGCCCATGGCAGGAGAGAATAGACATATCCGCCAATAGCCGGGCCTGCGACCATCGAGGTTTGCCACATGAGAGAGCTGAAGGCGACGGCGCGCGGCATGGATTCACGAGGAATAAGGCGCGGGACCATCGAACCGAAGGCAGGGCCGCCGAAACTTCGCGCCATGCCGAGCAAAGACGCAGAGGCGAACAGCAGCGGCAAACTTATCTGGCCGGCCCAGGTCGCGTAGCCCAAAATGATAGCGCACAGAAGCTGGAGAGAGACCGCAATGGTAATCACCCTTCGCCGGTCGAAATGGTCGGCGATCCAGCCGGCTATGGGCGAAAGCAGAAAGACGGGAATGAACTGCGCCAGCCCGATGAGCCCGAGCTGCGCGGCGGAGGCCTGTGTGCCCATGGTGAGGCGGGCGGTGCTGTATGTCTGCCAGCCTATGACGATGATCATCGCATATTGGCCGAGCACGGTGCATATCCGTGCGAGCACGTAAAGCCGGAAATCGCGAAAACGCAATGGATGCGCCGGTTTGCCTGCTTCGTTTGCGGGTTGCGACGCGTCGTTCATGTGCGCCCTATGCACCCTGTGTTTTGCGGCTGCAATAGACTGTACGGCAAGAGGCGAGATAATGTCAGGCTATGGATATAAAGCTGTCGATCACACGCTTGCTGCCCGCTTGCTCGAAATCAATCTCCAGCTTGTTGCCGTCAATTGTCGCAATCGTTCCATAGCCGAATTTTTCATGAAACACGCGCAGGCCAATCGACAGGTCGCTGCGCGCCTTCGCACCGACCGATGTGGCTGAGCCGCGCCGGTCATGCGGATAGGAACAGGGCGCCGCCCCGGGCGCGCCCGACTGGCTGGCGCGGTTCCAGCCCGGTCCGCGTCCTGAGGCCGCGATATTGTTGAAAGGTTCGAGGCGCTCGGCCCAGTTGGTGCGCCACAGGCTCGCGCCGGTCTGGTTGAGGCTGCTTTCCTCCTCGATATGGTCGGACGGTAATTCTCCGATGAAGCGCGACGGGATGGAGCTGGTCCACTGGCCGTAAATGCGGCGGTTGGCGGCGTGCAATATGGTGCAGCGGCGGCGCGCGCGCGTGATCGCGACATAGGCTAGGCGGCGCTCTTCCTCCAGCGCGGTCAATCCGCCTTCGTCGAGCGCACGTTGCGACGGGAATACGCCTTCCTCCCATCCGGGCAGGAATAGTGTATCGAATTCTAGGCCCTTGGCGGCATGGATCGTCATGATCGTCACCTTGGCGCTGTCGTCCGAGGCGTCATTGTCCATCACCAGGCTGACATGCTCCAGGAACGCGCCCAGCGATTCATAATCCTCCATCGCCCGGGCCAGTTCCGACAGGTTTTCGAGGCGGCCGCTGGCCTCGGCAGTCTTTTCGGCGCGTAGCATCGCTGTGTATCCGCATTCGTCCAGCAGGATACGCGTCAGCTCTGCGTGCGGCATGGCGCTCGCCATGTCGCGCCAGCGGGCGATATTGTTGACGAAGCCGCTCAGCGCATTGCGCGCGCGGGCAGGCATTTCGTCGCTGTCGACTATGCGTGCGGCGGCAGCCAGCAACGGTGTCCGTTCGGCTCGTGCGAGACGGTGAATAGTCTCGACCGCTTTGTCGCCCAGCCCGCGTTTAGGCATGTTGATGACACGCTCGAACGCCAGATCGTCGGCGGGTTGCGCGATCAGGCGCAGATAGGCGATGGCGTCACGGATTTCCTTGCGTTCGTAGAAACGGGCGCCGCCAATGATGCGATAGGGCAGGCCAGTCTGAATAAAGCGTTCCTCGAACTCGCGGGTTTGGAACTGCGCGCGCACCAGTATCGCGAAATCCTCGAGGCCTTTACCCGCGCTATGATCCTGCTCGATCATTTCACCAATGGTGCGTGCTTCCTCCGGGCCGTCCCACACGCCGACCACGCGCACCTTCTCGCCTTGGTCGATTTCGGTCCACAGCGTCTTGCCGAGGCGCTCGGCATTGCCCGCGATCACGCCGGACGCTGCGCCGAGAATATGCGGGGTGGAGCGGTAATTCTGTTCCAGCCGGACGATCTTTGCGCCGGGGAAATCCCGCTCGAAACGAAGGATGTTGGCGACTTCCGCGCCGCGCCAGCTGTAGATCGACTGGTCGTCATCACCCACGCAGCAGATATTCTTGCGCTCCTGCGCGAGCAGCCGCAGCCACAGATATTGGGCGCTGTTGGTGTCCTGATATTCGTCGACCATGATATAGCGGAAGCGCTGCTGATAGGTCTCCAGCACTTCGCGGTCCGTCTTGAGCAAGGTCAGCGGGTGGAGCAGCAGGTCGCCAAAGTCGCAGGCATTCAGCGCCTTCAGCCGCGCCTGATAGGCGGCGTACATTTTCTGGCCGCGCCCATTGGCATAATGTTCGGCATCGGCGGCATCTAGGTCCGCCGGGGTCAGTCCTTTGTTTTTCCACTGGTCGATAAGACCGGCGAGTTGGCGCGCTGGCCAGCGTTTCTCATCCAGCCCTTCCGCCTGAACCAGCTGTTTCAAGAGTCGCAGCTGGTCGTCGGTGTCGAGAATGGTGAAGTTGCTTTGCAACCCCATCAGCTCGGCATGACGACGCAGCATCTTCGCGCCGATGCTGTGAAACGTGCCGAGCCATGGCATTCCCTCGACCGCGCCGCCGATCAGCCGCCCGACGCGTTCCTTCATCTCGCGCGCGGCCCTGTTGGTGAAGGTGACCGCCAGAATTTCGGACGGATAGGCGCGCCGCGTCGCGATCAGGTGCGCGAGACGCGCCGTGAGCGCCGCCGTCTTGCCGGTTCCTGCACCCGCCAGCACCAGCAATGGCCCCTCGGTCGTCAGCACCGCCTCGCGTTGCGGCTCATTGAGGTGGGCGGCATAGGGCGGGATCAGGTCATTCATAGGCACGGGTGCAGGCGATGCGGTCATATCCGAACAATTAGGGAACAAGGGGGCTATGGGCAAGGGTGGTTATTGCATGTCGCCGGGATGAATGCCCCTTTGGCCGCGATGACTTGTTAACCATTTCGGGAACCCATCGCAAAACGAAGCTTTGATTGTTCGATAAGCAGAAACAGGAGAAGCAATATGAAGGCACATCTCATCGCAGCCATGGTGCTGTGCTCAGCCTCGATAGCATCCGCGCAGGAAATGAACACGGCACCGCCCGCAAATGCTGAAGACCCCGCAATGGAGGCTGCTGACCCCAATGCATCTGTGCCGCCTGCACCGATTCCTGCCGCCGCAGAAGATATGGTGCCCGCGCCGCCTGAGGCCAAAGCCAACGCGGTCATGGTCGGCGGCAATATGACGGCGCCGCCTGCGCCGAAGGATTTTTATCCGATTTGCGGCGGCGATATACAGGACAGCTGCATGAACCCCGGCGAAGCGCCGAAGGGATATGGCAAAAAGTAAGTAAGCAGGATCTAGTTCCCGCCGAGAGAGCCCGCACCGGGTCGCATGATATGAAGCCGGGCCTTGCCGGTGTCGCGCACGGTTTCAATCTCGAAACCGGAAACTTCGATCGTCTCGCGGCGGTCGGTCTCTATGGTGATCCAGCTATTGGGGCCGACCCAGCCGAGGCGGTTGAGTTTATCGAGGGCCACCGCGCCTGCGCCCGTGCCATAGGGCGGGTCCATCAATATCAAATCCAGCGGCGCAATTGCCTGACCCAATGCTAGTACGGATATCGCGCGGACATCCGGGCGGGCGACGCCCAGTTTTTCCGCATTGGCCCGTAATGCGTCGAGTGCAGCCCGGTCCTGCTCCACGAAAATGCAGCTCGCCGCGCCGCGCGATAAAGCTTCCAGCCCCATCGCGCCCGATCCCGCGAAGAAATCCCCTACGCTCAGTCCCTCGAAACTGCCGAGGCGGCTGGCCAGCATGGAAAACAGGGTCTCGCGCGTACGGTCGGCGGTGGGACGGGTGGTGTCGCCCTTGGGCGCGACAAGCGGCCGCCCTCTCCACTCTCCGGCGATGATCCGCATCAGCCGCGCCTCTTCAGCATGCCCAGAAAGCGGCTCAGGTCGCCCTGTTTGATCTCGATCAGGGCGCCCGGTTCCGACTCGCCCAGATCGAACGGTCCATAGCGCGTGCGGATGAGGCGGTTGACCTTGAGACCGAGATATTCGAGCACGCGGCGAACCTCGCGGTTTTTGCCTTCGGTCAGTGTCATCTCGATCCACTGATTGCGTCCGGTGCGCCGCTCCAGATTGGCGTCGATCCGGCCATAGCGCACGCCTTCGACTTCGACGCCCTCGATCAGTTCCTCCAGCTGTGCCTGGCTGACCTCGCCAAAGGCGCGGGCGCGATAGGTGCGCTCTATGCCGGTCGAGGGTAGTTCCATCTGACGCTTGAAACCGCCGTCATTGGTGAGCAGCAGCAGGCCCTCGGTGGTCATGTCGAGCCGCCCGATAGGCATCAGGCGCGGCGGTCCTTTGGGCAGAAGATCATATATCGTCTTGCGCCCGGAGAAATCCCGCTCCGCTGTCAGGCATCCTGTTGGCTTGTGAAACAGAAACAGGCGCGTGGCTTCGGCTTCGGCGACCGGACTGCCGTCGACTGTTATGCCCTTGAGAGAGGTCAGCAGCGTGGCCGGTGTGTCGATGATCTCGCCGTTGAGCGCGATGCGCTGGTCCGCGATCATACGCTCTATCTCACGGCGCGAGGCAACACCGGCACGTGCCAGCAACTTGGCGATGCGTTGCGGCTCGCTTGAGCTTTTCGTGGGAGCGAGTTGGCGCGGCGCGCGTACGGGTGGCTTTTTTGCAGCGCGTTTGTCTGAGTGCGGACGAGCAGGTTTATCACCCGTTTTCGCCGCAGATTTTTTTCCGCCCTCTGCCTTTGGCGCAGCAGCGGGTCTGCCACTCGGCTTGCGGCGAGCTGGGCGCGACGGGCGGGTCGTGTCATTGGAGCGGGGTTTGCGCGGGGGCTTCATGCGCTGCCCATGCCTCAGTCTTTGCCTAAGCGCAACAGGACTGGCGCAAGCGCACAGACTCGTTACAACGGCGCGCACAGCACAAGCAGGAGCATCTATGGCGGGCGAAGCAGTGGCAGGAAGGGGAAGCGGCGGCTTCATCGGCGGTATCAAGCGCTTCGGTCGTTCGCTGGGGCATCCCAAAACCGCCTATATGCTGCTCTTCGGTTTCTCTTCCGCGCTGCCTTATGCGCTGCTGCTCGGTACGCTCTATGCATGGTTGTCAGACGCCGAAGTTGATCTCGAAACCATGGGTGTGTTCTCGCTCATTGGCCTGACCTATGCGTTCAAATTCCTGTGGTCGCCGCTGATCGACCGCATATCCTTGCCTGTCCTGCGTAGGCTGGGACGGCGCAAGCAATGGATTGTGCTCGCCCAGTTTATGCTCGGCGGTATCATGATCGTCCTCTCCACGCTGGACCCCAAGGGCGCTATCGGCATGTTCTCGCTGCTCGCCGGGCTGGGCGCGTTCGCATCGGCCACGCAGGACGTGGTGGTCGATGCATGGCGCGTCGATGTTGCCGATGAAACCGCGACGCTCGATACGCTCTCGACTGTGTACCAGCTCGGTTATCGCGCCGCCGTGCTGGTGGGCGGCGCGCTGGCGCTGTTCCTAGCCGACGCATGGGGGTGGCCTCAGGTCTATATGCTGATGGGTGTCCTGCTTGGCGGATTGGGCCTTGCCACATTGTTCGCGCCGGAAGGTGAGAGCGGCGGCATGGCTGTCGAAAGCGCGGATGCCCTGTGCCAACCGGGAGAGCTGGAACCGCGTGTTCGCGCTATCGCGCTCGGTGTGGTCGGGGCCTTGTGGCTGTGGGCGCTCGCCAATGTTGTGCAGTTCATGGTGCGCTCATTGGGTTCCGATCCTGAGGCGCGGCCGGACTCCGTCGCTTTTATCAGTGTGCAGGGGCCGATTATTGTCATCGCCACCGTCGTCATCCCGGCGATGATCGCGGCATGGCTGGCTGTGATGCAGCGCCGCGGCAGATATGTGCTGGCTGAGCCCGCACCGCGCGAAGGATGGAAAGACGCGGTGCTCGATCATGGCTATCGCGCGCTGATCCTGCCGCTCACGGAAATTATGGGGCGGCTCAAATGGGCGGCGATACTGGTGTTGGCGCTGGTGCTGTCCTATCGTATCACCGACACCATATGGGGCACGTTCGCTTATCCCTTCTACCTGGGCGAGCTGGAATATACGAAGAGCGAGGTAGCGGTCGCATCGAAATTCTTCGGCGTGGGCGCGTTGATGCTCGGCGTGGCGCTGGGCGGTATGTTGTTTGCGATCATCGGGCGCATGGCGGTGATGACGATTGGCGCGGTGACGGCGGCGCTCACCAACCTGCTCTATGCCGATCTCGCACTGGGCGGTACAATCATGAGCGGCGTGTCGCGCTATACCGGCTTCACCTGGCTGGTTGAGCATCTGGGCGGCGATGAACGGCTGGCGCGGTTGATGGTCGCCATTGGCGGTGAGAATATCGCAGGAGGCATCGCGGGTGCCGCTCTGGTCGCCTACCTTAGCTCCATCACCTCCAAGCGATATAGCGCCGTGCAATATGCGCTGCTGTCCTCGCTCACCTTCCTTATCGGCACGCTGGGGCGTGGCGCGCTCGGCAAGATGATAGAGACGCAGGGCTATTACCCCGTCTTCATCTTCACGACATTGCTGGGTTTCATTGCAGTCGTGCTGTGCATATTTGAATGGATGCGGCAGGGGCGCGCCAAAGCGGGCTAGAGGGCTGGTGCGGGACGTTTCAGTGTAACTGAAACATACTCTAAAGCGGCGCACCCAGGTCGGCAAAGCAGGCGGACACCGCCTGAAGGCAGGTCGCCGCACCCAGCGCATCTTCGCGATCCAGCAGCGCGCAGGCATCGCCATGGCAGGCAGTGAACTCGGCCTCGGGACGTCCAAGAGCGGTCAATATCAGCGCCTCATCGCGGGTCATGCGGCCGCAACAGGGCGGTGCGAGTTTGATCTGCCGGTTGGAGACACGCGACAGCTCCAGCATCATCGCGCGCATCAGCACCAGCGGACGGCGATGATTGCGTCCGAACTGACCCATCAGCATCGAGGCTGCGCGTGCGTCATTGACGCCGCAGATCGCCATCAGCCGCATGACACGGAGGAAGAAGAGGTGCGAGGGTTCCGTCGCTATATCTTTCAACCCCGTATCCGCCCGGTGTGTTGCGGGCGTTTGGGGTGATCGGCGCAGGCGGCTGGCGTGAAACATGCTGTGGCTCCCATTATGATGGAGGCACCATATATTAATGATAATGATTTGCAATAACAAAACTAATCAGGAAGCTGATCGTTCCGTTTCAGTATCTCGCCCGCCAGATAGAGCGACCCGGTAATCAGCACGGGGGCATTGCCGGGTCCACTGCTGATGGCGTGGACGGCGCTTTCGATGGTCTCATGTTCGTGATGCGATACGCCCCACTGCTCCGCCAGCTGCGCAAAGACCTGTGGCGGATGACAGTCATGCCCCGCCACCGGCACGCTGTATATGGCGCCTACCGCGCTGCGCAGCGGCGCAAGAAAGCCTTCGACATCCTTGTTCGCCAACATACCGGCCAGCAGCGTCAGCTTCTGTCCCTGAAGCCGCTCCTGTGTGAAATAGTCGCCCAGCATTCCACCGGCCGCCGGATTATGCCCGCCGTCGAGCCATACCGGGCGTCCCGCCCCGATCAGCTGTTCAAGCAGCGGCCCGTCGCCCAGGCGTTGCAGGCGTGCGGGCCAGCTGGCCCATAATGGCGCGGCTTTCAACGCAGCCTCGCCGACCGGCACGGCGCTCTGATGGCGCAGCATTGCCAGCGCCAGCGCAAGGTTCATCGGCTGATGCGGTCCGGCAAGGCGCGGCAGCGGCGTGTCGACCCGCCCCTGATCGTCACGATAATGCAGGCGCTCGCGATAGACGGCGGCGTCCCATGCCGTGCCCATGGCGAGCCAGCGCGCCTTGGCGGCGGCGGCGCGTTCGGCAATGACGCCTGCCACTGCCGGTTCGTAATTCATCGTCACCAGCGGCACGCCTGCCTTCGCGATCCCGGCCTTTTCCGCCGCGATCAGTTTTATTTCGCTACCCAGAAACGCCTGATGATCGAGCCCGAGCTGTGCGATACCGCATACTGCCGGAGCAGGGATAACATTGGTCGCGTCCAGCCTGCCGCCCAGACCCACCTCAATGATGCAGGCATCGGCGGGGTTTTCCGCGAAGGCCAGAAACGCCGCAGCCGTTGTCGCTTCGAAGAAGCTCGGGCCTATGTCGCCAGCAGCATCCAGCACGCGCTCCAGATAGGCGGCGAGCCGCTCATCGTCGACCAGTACGTCATTGAGGCGGATACGTTCGTTGAAGCGCACCAGATGCGGCGAGGTATAGGCATGTATGCTCTTGCCCTCCGCCTGCAACGCGGCGCGCAGGAACGCGCAGGTCGATCCCTTGCCGTTCGTGCCCGCCACATGGAAAACAGGCGGCAGCGACAGGTGCGGGTCGCCGATATTGCCTAGCAGGCGCGTGATGCGGTCGAGTCCTAGCACATCCGCGCCGGGCGAGAGGCTCGCCAGCCGGTCGAGCTGCGCCTGAACGACGGGGTGGTCGGAAACCGCGTGGTCAGCCATGGCTTAAGAATAACCGAGGCATGGCGATATCCTGTTCAGGCGGAGCCGAGAGGAGTGGATTTTGAGAACCGGCGCGCAGTGTACTTTGCGGTACATGAGCACCGGAAGCGCAGAAAGCCGCTTCTCGCAGGCCCGCATGAGCGGGATAGCGTCATGCCTCAAGCCGCTTTCTTTGGCATCAGATAACCGGCCACCTGCGCCAGCCGCTCGCGCATATCCTTGCGGTGAACGACCATGTCGATCATGCCGTGATCGAGCAGATATTCGGCGCGCTGGAACCCCTCGGGCAGCTTTTCGCGGATCGTGTTTTCGATCACGCGCTGGCCTGCAAAGCCGATCAGCGCATTGGGCTCGGCGATCTGCACGTCGCCCAGCATCGCATAGCTGGCGGTGACGCCGCCCGTTGTCGGATCGGTCAACACGACGATATAGGGCAGACCCGCATCGTGCAGCTTCTGGATAGCGACGGTCGCGCGCGGCATCTGCATCAGCGACAATATGCCCTCCTGCATGCGCGCACCGCCTGCTGCGGTGAAGATGACATAGGGGCATTTGCGCTTGATCGCCTCCTCGACGCCCTGCACGAAGGCGGCGCCGACCGCCACGCCCATGGACCCGCCCATATAGGCGAAATTCTGCACGCCCATGACAATGGGCTGGCCGTCAATCTTGCCGCTGGCGTTGATCAGCGCGTCCTGATCGCCGGTCGCGGCGCGCGCGGCGCGGATGCGGTCGCCATATCTTTTGCTGTCGCGGAATTTGAGTGGATCTTCCTTCACCACCGGCACCGCGAGCATCTTGATGCTGCCCTCGTCCAATATCTGCCTGAAACGCTCCCTCGGGCCGATGCGGCCATGATGGTCGCATTTGGGGCAGACGGACAGATTCTCGTCCCACTCCTTGGTGAAGATCATCTGGTGGCAGCCCGAGCATTTGTGCCAGAGATTCTCGGCGCTCTGCTCTTTCTTACCCATGAAGGGGATGGCTTTGCGCACCCGGTTGATCCAGCTCATTTACGCGACCTCCTCGGCTCCGAGCGCGGTGCGCAAAGAAGCCACATATTCTCTTACGTGCGGCGCTGCGTTCGCGCCATGCTCGCCAATGATATCGACGATTGCGCTGCCCACGACAACCCCGTCCGCGACCTTGCCGATAGCAGCGGCCTGTTCCGGTGTGCGCACACCGAAGCCAACGGCCACGGGCAGGTCCGTGCCGGATTTGAGATGCGCGACGGCTTCCTCGATGCTGGCCTGCGCCGCCTGTTGTTTGCCGGTGATGCCCGCGACCGAGACATAATAGAGGAAACCGCTGCTGCCCTGAAGCACCGCGGGCAGGCGCGCCTTGTCCGTGGTCGGGGTGGCGAGGCGGATGAAGTGCAGGCCTGCTTCACGCAGCGCTGGGCCAAGCTCGCCATCCTCTTCGGTTGGAATATCGACACAGATCACACCATCGACGCCCGCGTTCTTTGCCACGTCGGCAAACCAGTCCGAACCGCGCCGGATCATCGGATTGGCATAGCCCATCAGGATCAGTGGCACTTGCGGGTGGCGCTGGCGGAAGGAGGCAGCGATTTCCAGAATATCGGCGGTTGTCGTGCCCGCGCCAAGACTGCGTAGATTTGCTTTTTGGATCGCCGGGCCATCCGCCATCGGGTCGGTGAAGGGCATGCCAAGTTCGATCAGGTCCGCGCCGCCCGCGACCAGCGCATCGAGCATGGCGCCCGTATCATTGGGCGTCGGGTCGCCGCCGGTGATGAAGCACACCAGCGCTGCGCGGCCCTGCTCACGGCATGTGGCGAAGGTGGGGGAAATGCGGTCGGTCATCAGATCTCCACCCCCAGCGCCTTAGCGACGGTGAAGATATCCTTATCGCCGCGGCCTGAGAGGTTGACGACAATGATCTTGTCCTTGCCCATTGTCGGCGCGATCTTTTCGACGGCGGCGAGTGCGTGGGAGGATTCCAGCGCAGGGATGATGCCCTCCAGCTTGCAAAGTTTCTGGAACGCAGCGAGCGCTTCGTCGTCTGTTACCGGCTCGTAACGCACGCGGCCGATCTCGTGCAGCCAGGCATGTTCAGGACCGATGCCCGGGTAGTCGAGCCCTGCCGAAATGCTGTGCGCTTCGGTGATCTGGCCATCTTCGTCCTGCAACAGGAAGGTCTTGTTGCCATGAAGGACACCCGGAAAACCGCCCGCGATGCTGGCCGCATGCTGCCCGGTTTCGAGGCCATAGCCCGCTGCCTCAACGCCAATAATCTCGACTTCGGGATCGTCCAGAAACGGATGGAACATGCCGATGGCGTTCGACCCGCCACCAACGCAGGCGATGATGCTGTCGGGCAGGCGGCCTTCGGCTTCCAATATCTGCTCGCGGGTTTCCTTGCCGATTACGCTCTGAAAATCGCGGACCAGCTCTGGATAAGGGTGCGGCCCGGCGACCGTGCCGATGATGTAGAAAGTGTCGTGCACGTTGGCGACCCAGTCGCGCAGCGCCTCGTTCATCGCGTCCTTCAATGTGCGCGCGCCGCTCTCCACCGCACGCACTTCCGCGCCCAGAAGTTTCATACGAAACACATTGGGCTGCTGCCGCTCGACATCCAGCGCGCCCATGAAGATGGTGCAGGGAATGTTGAACAGCGCGGCGACGGTGGCGGTGGCTACGCCATGCTGGCCCGCACCGGTTTCGGCAATTATCCGTGTCTTGCCCATGCGCTTGGCGAGCAATATCTGGCCGATGCAGTTGTTGATCTTGTGCGCGCCGGTGTGATTAAGCTCTTCACGCTTGAGGTATATCTTCGCGCCGCCCAGTTCTTCGGTCAGGCGTTGCGCATAATAAAGCGGGTTAGGCCGCCCGACATATTGGCGCAGCAGATACTGGAACTCTTCCTCGAACGCCGGGTCCTGTTTCGCCTTGCGATATTCCTTTTCAAGATCGAGGATGAGCGGCATCAGGGTTTCAGCGACATAGCGTCCACCGAACTGGCCGAAATGCCCCTGTTCATCGGGCTGGGTGCGGAGAGAGTTTTGAATAGTCATAGCTGTTGAACCGCTTTGCAGAAGGCGCGTATTTTGTCCACATCCTTGATGCCCGGTGCAGATTCCACGCCGGAGGACACATCGACCAGCGGTGCGCCCGTTATGCCGATCGCCTCCGCGACATTTTCAGGATCGAGTCCGCCGGACAGGCCCCATGGGCCGCTGGCGCGATAATCGGCGAGCAGCTTCCAGTCGAAACGCAGCCCCATACCGCCGGGCAGGTCAGCCGTGTCCGGTGTTTTGGCGTCAAACAGGACCAAATCTGCGAGGCCATGATAGGCGCTGGAATGGGCGATGTCGGAACCTGTCTTGACCGGAATCGCTTTCCAGAGGCCAAGCTTTGGGAAACGCGCGCGGATCGCGGCGAGGCGCTCGGGCGTTTCCTTGCCGTGCAGTTGCAGCGCGCCGATCCGGCCCGCTTCAACAAGTCGTTCGATCAGCGCATCGTCGGGCTCGACCACGACCGCGACTTTATGCACATGGGCGGGCACGCGGCTTGCCAGCTGCGCCAGCCTGTCCATGTCGACATGGCGCGGGCTTTTGGCGAAATGCACGAAGCCGACATGGCTCGCACCCGCAGCCAGCGCGGCCTGCACTGTTTCGGGTGTCGATAAACCGCATATCTTGATGTCGATTCGGGACATGGGTGGGCTTTAGTTTTAGTTTAGGTTCGGCGCCAGCCCTCTCCCCCACCCGGCCTCCCAACAGAATATGATG
>JAGRES010000023.1 GCA_020446425.1 Sphingobium sp.
CTACGGTTGCCCTCCTTCGCAGGCGATGGGACGAGCGCGCCGACGACACTGGCTTGGTCTTTTCCAAAGATGGCAAGAAGCCGATGAGCGACATGACGATGACCAAGCTTCTTCGCGATGACGGCATAAGCGGCGTGACTGTTCACGGCTTTCGCTCTGCCTTCACTGACTGGTCATCAGAATGCACTGACTATCCCAAGGAAGTTGCGGACAAGGCTCTGGCCCACAAACTGCCTGACAAGGTCGAAGCGGCCTATCGCCGGACTGACTTTTTCGAGAAGCGGCGCGGCTTGATGAAGCTATGGGCGGACTACCTGCAGAGCCCGCCCAATGCCGATACGCTGACAGCCGAATAGGCGGATGAACCTATAGAGGTTCGTGTTGCTGCCTAACCAGCTCTTGCAAGCTGGCGGTTGTGATCCGAGTGGCCTTGCCGATCTTAACCGCTTGAATCTCGCCACTGGCGATCAATTCGTATAGTTTGGTTCGGCCAACGCCGATCATGTGTGCCGCGTCGTTGATTTTGACGCAAATCGGCTCGATTGGTGGCGCTTTCATCTCGTGGCGCCCGGATCACGATAGCCAGCCGGATTGGCGATCCAGTTGTTTATCGCCGATTCATACCACCCCGTGCCATGCACGCTGATCGGCACGCGCTTGGGGAACGTGCCCTCGTTCATCTTGCGATACATGGTCGAGCGAGACAGCCCGGTGCGGGCGAGGACGGTTTTCAGGCGGATGATTTTTTCAAGGTTGGACATGGGACATTCTTCCATCGTTTGGTCGTCATTGGTTCCCCACTGGACTGAGCATTCGGCGAATAAGGAGCGCTGGCAAGAGCGTTCCTCCGGCAAGCGAAGCCGGGAAGAGGCAGGGCAACACAGACAGGCGGACGGAAGCGAACGGTTAGAGAAGACATGGCACGGCTATCGTCAGCTAACGATGGGAAGCCGTGGGGTAGAGAAAATTTAGCTGCCGAACGGAGAATTCGGCAAGTACGCGGTATTTGCGCGATACCGGCGCAGAAATGCGCCAACATCGGACGGATTCTGCGACGATAGGGACGATATTCTGCGTCGCCGATTCGCGACCCCGATTCGTCAGGTCGCTAAGAGGCTCTCAATCATTGTCATGGACGATATGGATCAACGCGCCGCAAGCCTTGCAATGGCTTGCATCGGGATCGTGACGCAATAGTCCGCAATCCGGGCACGGCTGGAATTTTCAAGGCTGGAATGGTCCAGGATTATGGATGCAGGTCATTTTTGATGCCCGCAATGGTGTCGCTTCCATGAGGTAATAGGTCATAGGGGGTTGCTGGCAGCCAGCGTATAGACGATTCATTAGGCCATGGACCCGCTTGTCTTTGCCATCCTCCTCTTTGGCGCGGCCGCCCTCTATTCGGCAGTCGGCCATGGCGGCGCTTCAGCCTATCTAGCGCTGATGGCGCTCACCGGATTTGCGCCTGAGGAAATGCGCCCCCTAGCGCTGGTGCTAAACCTGTTTGTGTCGGCCATCGCGTTCATTCAGTTCCGTCGAACCGGCGCTTTCAATCTTCGCCTGTTTCTGATGTTCGCAATCGCTGCCATCCCGATGGCCTATCTGGGAGGCGGCGTCGCGCTGAACGGCGACTGGTATCGGCGGCTGTTGGGCATGATCCTGCTCGGTTCGGCAGCGGCGCTGGTGTTTCGACCGCAAGTTGCCGATGCGGATCCCGTTGCGCCATCAGCAGCGGCGACCCTGCCCGTTGGCGGCGCGCTGGGGCTTGTTGCGGGGCTTACGGGAACGGGCGGCGGCATATTCCTCAGCCCGCTTCTCATCTTCATGCGCTGGGCCGAGGCAAGGACGGTGGCTGGCATCAGCGCGGCCTTCATTTTCTGCAACAGCGCGGCCGGGCTTTTCGGGCAAGGAGCGAGCCTTTCGGCATTGCCGACATCAACCTCCCTATTTGTCGGTGCTGTCGTGGCGGGCGGACTGATCGGTAGCGGGCTGAGCGCAACGCGCCTCCCCCGGGTGGCGCTGATCCGGTTGCTCGCGCTGGTTCTGCTGATCGCAGGGGGCAAGCTGCTTGGCACCTGAAATGTCCCGCGCCGATGCTCCCATGATCGTCATTGCCGCCGGTGGCGATGGCACGCGCATGGGGGGCGACAAGCCGCTGCGACGGCTGAATGGCCAGCGGCTGATCGACCGCATGATCGATTGGGCGAGAGGCCACAGCGACGCCGTGGCACTCGCGGTGCGCGCGGGCAGCGATGAGTGGGGCACGGGCCTGCCGGTGCTGACCGACACCCACGATGGAATCGGGCCGATCAGTGCATTGGCCAGCGCCATGCATGGTGCGCGCGTCTTGGGCCGCGAAACGGTGCTGCTGCTGGGGTGCGATATGCCGTTTCTCCCTGATGATCTCGTCTTGCGGCTGCAGGCGAGTTTGGCTGGCCATGCCGCGTCTCTGCCGACCAGCGCGGGCAGATTGCATCCCATGGCGGGGCTGTGGCGGTGCGACCCCGACGGGATCGATGCGTGGATCGCCGGCGGGGGGCAATCGCTATGGCGCTATGCCCGTCATGCCGGAATGGTCGAAGTCGCGTGGACCGAAACGCCGGATCCGTTCGCCAATGTCAACGATCAACTCGCCCTGGCAGAGGCGGAAGAGCGGCTCAAAAAGGCAGCGCGGTGACCGGCGTTCCAGCATCGAGCGCCGCCTGATCGGGCGGGCACCGGATAAGCCAGTCCGCTTCAACAAGCGCATGCTGTGCCCCGCTGTGCTGATTGCCCAACGGGGACAGCCCAATGGCATCCCATCGCGCCCTCACGAAGGTCTCGCGCGTCCCGGTCGCGCCCATCGCGGTGGCCAGCGGCAAGCTGCGCCAGTGCAGGACGCTGGCCAGCGGCTGGCCGTGGAACCGGGCAAGCAAGGGTACCAGAATCAACCGCGCGGTGACCATCGCAGAGGTCGGATTGCCCGGCAGGCCCAGCACCCATGTTTCCTTCGCGCGTCCCAGCCAGACCGGCTTGCCAGGCTTGATGGCAACCTTGGAGAAAAAGATCTCAAGGCCATGAGGGGCAAACATCGGCTTGGCAAAATCCCGCTCGCCCACCGAAGCGCCGCCGGTGACGATGACCAGATCAGCCTCAGCCAGCGCCTCACCGGCTTCTTTTTCCAGCGCCGCCAGATCATCCAGCCCGATGGAGCGGCGTACGGCCAGCGCACCCGCCTGCTGTACCATGGCAGACACGCCATAAGTCACGCTGTCGGGAATGGCGTCGGCGCGCAGATGGGCACTGCCCGGTGCCGCCAGTTCGTCGCCGGTGCCGATGATAGCGACGCGCGCCGGCCGTGCCACGGTCAGGCTGGCGACATCCGCTGCTGCCGCCGCAATCATCGCGCGCGGGGTCAGCCGGGTGCCCGCCGCCAGCAGCATATCGCCTGCGGCAAAGTCACTACCCGCAGCACGGACGTGCCAGCCGGGGCCGTAGCCGTCGGTGAAGCGCACCTGGTCGCCATCGCGGCGTGCATATTCCTGCATGATGCACCGATCCGCGCCATCGGGCATCGGTGCGCCGGTAAAAATGCGCACCGCCCGGCCGGGAGCGAGCGTGCCGGAAAAGCCGGAACCGGCGCGGCTTTCACCAATCACTGTCAAAGGTTCGCCGGGCCGGGTCGTGCCGTCACAGACTGCATAGCCGTCCATCGCCGCCACCGGTACGCGCGGTGCGGCGCAGCGGACATGGAGCGGTTCGGCAAGGATCCGCCCGGCACATTCGGCGAAGGCACATCGTTCCACACCCAGCGGCGTGACGGTCTCCTCGATCAGCCGGATTGCCTCTGCATAGCTGATCATGCCGCCGTCCAGTCGCCCGAACGGCCACCCGATTTGGCGGTCATGCGAACCTGCTCGATCACCATCGTCCGGTCGATGGCCTTCAGCATGTCGAACAGCGTCAGCGCGGCGAGCGTCGCGGCGGTCAGCGCCTCCATCTCCACCCCGGTCTGCCCGCTGGTGCGCACCTCGGCGCGGATCGAAAAGCCAGGCATTGCGTCGTCTATGGCAATGTCGACAACGACCTTGGTTAGCGCCAGCGGGTGACACAGCGGGATGAGGTCCGCCGTGCGCTTGGCAGCCATCACGCCCGCAAGTTCTGCGGTGGCAATAACGCTGCCCTTCGGTGTCGTGCCCGCCCGGACCGCCGCCAACGTCGCCGGATTACAGCGCAGCGCGGCGCGCGCTTCGGCCCTGCGCGTGGTGACGGGCTTGTCGCCGACGTCGACCATCCGCGCCCGCCCCTCGCCATCCAGATGCGACAGTCCGCTCATGCGCACAAATCCTGCAAACGCGGTAACTGCCCCGCGATCGAACAGGGGCGGTAGCGGCTGTCGAACTCCAGCCCCAGAACCAGATCCCACGCATCGCGGCAGGCGCCCGTCGAACCGGGGACGCAAAAGATGAACGTGTCCTCCGCCTGTCCGGCAAAGGCGCGTGATTGCAGCGTCGACACGCCGATGGTGCCCATACTTGCCTGATGAAACACGACGCTGAACCCGTCCATAACCCGGCGCAGCAGCGGCATTACCGCCTCGGGCGTCACATCGCGCGGAGTAAAACCCGTGCCGCCGGTCGAGAGGATGATGTCGACGGCGGGGTCGGCGATCCATGCCTGCATCTGCGCGCGGATCGCGCCGACATCATCGGTCACGATCGCGCGTGCAGCCAGCTGGTGTCCTGCGCCGACCAGCCGGTCCGCCAGCAGCGCCCCAGACGTATCAGTTTCCATGGTGCGGGTATCGGACACCGTCAACACCGCGATGTTGAGCGGGTGGAAAGGGAGCGTTTCGTCAATTCCGGCCATTATTAATCCTGTCGATTGTTCCAGCGGTCACGGTCAGCCTCATCCTCTGCGGTCGGCTCGATCCAGCGGTTGCCATCTGGCCCCTCTTCGCGTTTCCAGAATATGGCCTCCGTTTTCAAACGGTCCATCAGATAATCCGCGGCCTCGAAGGCAGCACGGCGATGCGCCGAAGCAGTGGCGACAAACACAATCGGCTCGCCCGGCGCGATGGTGCCCGCCCGGTGCACAATGTCCGCCGCGCTGATGTCAAAGCGCGCCGCCGCATCGTCGGCGATCGTCTGCATCGACGCCAACGTAACTCCTCGGTAGCTTTCCAGCACCAGGGCTGACACCAGCGTGCCATCGCGCGCCGCAGAGCGTGCCAGCCCGGTAAAACTGACAATCGCTCCCGCCCAGCTGGCAGTGCGTGAAAATTCCGCCAGTCGCTCGGCCGGATCAAAGGGAGCCAGCGCCAGTTCAACCCGCATGGTCATCCGCCGGACACGGGCGGGAACAAGGCCACCTC
Source organism: Sphingobium sp. (assembly GCA_020446425.1). GTDB lineage: Bacteria > Pseudomonadota > Alphaproteobacteria > Sphingomonadales > Sphingomonadaceae > Sphingobium. Next base: position 5,354 of record JAGRES010000023.1, read on the forward strand.
GTCCTGCGGTTGCACGACATAATCCTGAGAAACGATCTCATCGTTGACGCAGACCTTTATTCGCCCGCTGGCAATCGGCACCTCCAGCGGGGGGAATGTGGTCGAAAGCGTCGCCAGCAATCCTTCTACCGCAAGCCCCCTATCGGGCACGACTGCGGATATTTGTCGGCCGAGTTGGTCCGCCAGTCGGCCGCAAAGCTCTATCTGCACTTCAGTCACTCGAACTCTATCCACCGATCGACGCCAGATGCGGGGTTGCCCCGCTGCTACCCTGATGCAGGCGGTGAGCCGGCGCTTTGGTCGCCGTCAAGGCAGCGATGCGTTCAGACAGCGCTGCTTCAGCGCCTTCCTGCAGCAAGGGCCGCAGATCCAGTCCGCCATCACCGAACAGGCACAGGTGCAGCTTGCCGTCGCTCGACAGCCGCAACCGGTTGCAACTCGCACAGAAATCCCTTGCGTAAGGTGCGATGATGCCGATCCGTCCGCTGGCATCGGGATGGGCATATTCGACCGCCGGTCCGGCTCCTACTGCACGTGCAATTCGCGTCCAGCCCGCCGCTTCCAGCCGCGCGATGACGCTTTGACCCGCGACATGGCGCTCCCGGAAAAACGCGGCATTGTCGTTGGTGCGCATCACCTCGATAAAGCGCAGCGACAGATCATGGTCCTGCACAAAGGCCACCATCGCCGCCAGTTCATCGTCATTCACACCGCGCATCAGCACCGCGTTGAGCTTGATGCTGTCAAAACCCGCCGCCTTGGCCGCGGCAACGCCGCGCAGCACCTCTTCCAGCCGGTCATGCCCGGTGATCGACGCAAAGCGGGCGGGGTCGAGCGAATCGACGCTGATATTGATCGCGCTGATCCCGGCATCGCGCCATTCAGCTGCGCGCTCTGCCAGGCGGTAGCCATTGGTGGTCATGGCTACGCGGCGGATGCCAGGCACCGCTGCAACCGCTTTCGCGACGCTTGTGAAATCGGGCCGCAGCGTCGGCTCGCCGCCTGTCAGCCGCACTTTCCACAGCCCCAGGCGGGCAAAGGCCGTCACCGCGCAGCGGATTTCGTCAAGCGACAGATCGGGCGCGCGCCCCGCCACTTTGCGATAGCCGTCGGGCAGGCAATAGGTGCAGCGGAAATTGCAGACGTCGGTCAGCGACAGGCGGAGATATTCGAACCGCCGCCCGATGGCATCGGTCAGCACGGGGGATGCCCGCTCCGTCGTCGGCTCCAGCAACCGGTCCGGGATGCGTAGTTCTGTCACTGGACAAGCGGCCCTTCGGCGATCGGCAAATCGACACCCTTGACCGTGGTCTGGCTGGCCAGAATGGAGAGATATTGCGCCATCGCCTTGCGTGTGCTCGCTTCCTCCAGATAGTCGCGGATGCTTGGTTCCACCGCCTCGAAGGGCAATTGCTGACCTTCCGCGCGGCGTCCGGCGCGAATAACGTGAACGCCAAAGCGCGTGCGCACCGGCTCCGCGAAGAGTTCGCCCTCACCCAGCGTAAACAAGGCTTCCTCAAATTCGGGGACGGTTTGCCCCCGACCGATCTGACCCAGCTTGCCGCTCTGGTCCTTTGAGGGGCATGCCGATTTTGACTCTGCCAGATCGCCAAAGGCCGAAGGGTCGGCCTGAACTGCACGGATCGCCATGCGCGCATCGCCAACGGCGAGACTGTAGGCGAATTCATCCGATGGATTGGCGGAAAACAGGATGTGCTCGGCCTCGATCAGCGTCTCGCTGGCAAAACGCGCCTGATGGCGATCATAGTAGCGGCGCGCCTCTTCTGCGGTTGCCTGCGGCACCGCCACTTGCCGGGCAAGCAGCGCGTCGATGCGGGCATCATCCGGCGCGAGCGCCTGTCCTTGCGCATCGCGCCGCTCTGTTGCGTCGATACCCAATCGGTCTGCCTCGGCCAGCAACAGCTGGCGTATGGCGAGCGCCTTGGCCGCTTCGTGCCACGCGGTGTCCGCATCGGGGGCGGGATGGTTCTGCGCTTCGGCAGCGATGTCGGCGGGAGGGATTTCAACCCCGCCGACCATAACGGCGGTGCGTTCGATGACCTCAGCCATGGCTCAGGCTCCGCCGCGACCGGACGATCTGATAGCCGCCGCGCCACAGATAGCGCACCGGCGCGCTGAGCATGTGAACGAGGCGGGTAAAGGGAAACAGCAGCAGGATCGTCAAGCCCAGGAACAGATGCAGTTTGAAGATGATGTGCACCTCGCTGATGTGGTCTGCGGCACCGCTGCGGAAGGTGAAGATGCCCTGTGCCCAGCTCATGAATTTGACCATTTCGCTGCCATCCAGGTGGCCTGCCGAGAGCGGAATGGTGGCCAGCCCCAACGCCAGCTGAACCCACAGGATCAGAATGATCATGTTGTCGCTGAAGGTTGATGCTGCGCGCACCCTTGGGTCGAAAAAGCGCCGATGGATCAGCAGGGTGGCGCCAACAATCGCCATAACACCGGCGATCCCGCCCGCGATGATCGCGAGCAGCTGCTTGGCACCGTGGCTGATCCCGAGTGCATCAAACAGGGCGATGGGCGTCAACAGGCCGACAAGGTGGCCGAAGAAGATGAACAGCACGCCGACATGGAACAGCACCGAGCCCCAAATCAGCTGCTTGCGGCGCAACAACTGGCTGGACCCGGACCGCCAACTATAGGGTTCGCGGTCAAAGCGGATAATGGAACCGATCGCCAGTACCGCCAGAGCGATATAAGGATACACGCCGTAGAGCAGATGGTTGATGAAGGCGTCCATGGCTCAATTCCTCTGATTTGCGGTATCGACAGGCGCGGGCGCGCGCATCCGGTCGAGAATGGCACTCACCTGCGGGCAGGCAGCGTTGGGGTCGGGTGCAGCATCGGCGGTGAAGCGGATTTCCTCTTCCTCCCACTGCGCATCCAGTTCCTCGAGCGTTTCGGGATCTTCTGCAGGCGGCAGGGAGTTGGCCGCTTCCTCATCCATTTCCAGCCCCGCAATGTCGCACAGCAATTCGAACAGCGCTGAATAATCCGACTGCTTCTCGGCCAGCCGCGCCGCCAGCGCGATCAGCACGACACCCGGTTCGGCCAAGGTCTCGCGGGCCAGCGGATCGGGCAATGTCGAGCAATAGTCGAGGAACAGCGGGAGATAGTCGGGCAGTTCGTTCCCCTGCGGTTCCAGCCCCCCGTCCAGATAGCGCTGGCGCAGGTCCACCATCGCCTGACCGCGATCGCGGCTTTCGCCATGCACGTGTTCGAACAGGTGCAGGCTGTGCGCCCGCCCGCGATCGAACAGTTCCACATAGGCTTCCTGCGCATCGTAAACGTCACTGGCCGCCAGACGGGTCAGCAACGGATGCAGCCGCTTGGCGGTGTCGGGCGGCAGGCTCTTGTCCGCTGACAAGCGATCGCGGATTTCGCTGCACACGGCTTGCAGGTCTTGGGTCGGATAGCTGAGCAACAGCGAAAAGAGATGCAGGCTCTTCATCAAAACGCCTCCTTCGCAATATGGGGAGTCGGTGTTTGCAGCTTCTTGCGCGCGGGTGCGCCGAACAAGTTGCTCTCGCTCGTGCCGCCCGAACAGCCATTGCCAAAGGAAAAGCCGCATGAGCCGCGCTCTTCGAACATGTCTTCGGCATCTTCGCGATGGCCGGTCGGAATGACGAAGCGGTCTTCATAATCCGCCAGCGCCATTACCTTGTACATGTCCTCGATCTGCGCGCCTGTCAGGCCGACGGCGGTCGCAATGCTCTCATTGTGCACTCCGTCGACCGTCTTTGCGCGCATATAGGCGCGCATGGCCAGCATCCGTTCCAGACCGGCGGCGACCGGCTCCTCGTCACCCGCGGTCAGCAGGTTGGCGAGATACTTGAGCGGGATACGCAAGCTGCGGATGTCGGGCATGTTGTTGTTGACCGAAATCTGCCCGGCGCTTGCCGCAGCATTGATCGGCGACAGCGGCGGTACGTACCACACCATCGGCAGCGTGCGATATTCGGGGTGGAGCGGGAAGGCGACCTTCCACTCCATCGCCATCTTGTAGACCGGCGAATGCCGTGCGGCCTCCAGCCAGGCTTCCGGCACGCCATCCCGGCGCGCCTGTTCGATCACCTGTGGATCGTTGGGATCGAGGAAAATATCGAGCTGCGCCTGATACAGATCCTCGACATTCTCGGCCGAAGCCGCCGCTTCGATCCGGTCGGCATCATACAGCATCACGCCGAGATAGCGGATGCGCCCGACGCAGGTTTCGCTGCACACCGTCGGCTGCCCCGCCTCTATGCGCGGGTAGCAGAAGATGCACTTTTCCGATTTGCCGGTTTTCCAATTGTAGTAGATCTTCTTGTACGGACAGCCGGATACACACATGCGCCAGCCTCGGCACGCTTCCTGATCGATCAGGACGATCCCGTCTTCCTCGCGCTTGTAGATCGCGCCTGATGGGCAGGCGGCGACGCAGGTCGGGTTGAGGCAATGTTCGCACAACCTAGGCAGATACATCATAAAGGTGTTTTCGAACTGCCCGTAGATGTCCTTCTGCACCCCTTCGAAGTTGTAATCCTCCGAGCGCTTGGCGAATTCGCCGCCCAGGATTTCTTCCCAGTTCGGACCCCACTGGATCTTTTCGATCCGTTCTCCCGAAATCAGGCTGCGCGGACGCGCGGTAGGGAAAGCCTTGCTCTCGCCCGCCTTTTGCAGGTGGGCATAATCGAAGGTGAAGGGTTCATAATAGTCGTCGATTTCCGGCAGATCGGGATTGGCGAAGATCTTCGCCAACATCCGCCATTTGCCGCCCATCCGGGGGCGGATTGATCCGCCGGGCGTTCGCACCCAGCCGCCGTTCCAGCGCTTCTGGTTCTCCCAATCCTTGGGATAACCGATGCCGGGTTTGGTTTCGACATTGTTGAACCAAGCATATTCCATGCCTTCGCGGCTGGTCCACACGTTCTTGCACGTGACCGAACAGGTGTGGCAACCGATGCATTTGTCGAGGTTCAGAACCTTGCCGATTTGCGCGCGGATTTTCATGCTGCGTGCTCCCCTTCGGCCAAGGCCCCTTCGAGCCAGTCGACCTTCGACAGTTTGCGGACGATCACATATTCGTCACGGTTGGAACCGACCGTCCCGTAATAGTTGAAGCCATAGGCCAGTTGGACATAGCCGCCGATCATGTGCGTCGGTTTCAGCACCGCGCGCGTCACGCTGTTGTGAATGCCGCCGCGCTGACCGGTGAGCGGCGAGCCGGGAACGTTCACGATCTTCTCCTGCGCGTGATACATGAACAGGGTGCCTTCCTTCATGCGCTGAGAGACGACCACCCGGGCCACCAGCGCACCATTGCTGTTGAAAGTTTCGACCCAGTCATTGTCGACCAGACCGGCCTTGGCGGCATCGACCTCGCTCATCCATACGATTGGCCCGCCGCGCGACAATGTCAGCATCAGCAGATTGTCGGTATAGGTCGAATGGATGCCCCATTTCTGGTGCGGGGTGATGAAGTTCAGGATGACGTGCGGTGCATCCTTGGCCTCATCGAGCATTGGTTTGACCGCCTTGGTGTCAATCGGCGGGCGATAGACGCAGAAGCCTTCGCCAAAGGCGCGCATCCACTTGTGATCCTGATAGAGCTGTTGCCGTCCGGTAAGCGTCCGCCAGGGGATCAGCTCGTGCACATTGGTGTAACCGGCGTTGTAGCAGACATGCTCGCTTTCCAGCCCCGACCAGGTCGGCGAGGAAATAATCTTGCGCGGCTGGGCCTGAATGTCGCGGAAGCGGATTTTCTCCTCTTCCTTGGGCAGGGCGAGATGGGTGTGGTCGCGCCCGGTCTTCTTCGACAGGTCCGCCCACGCCTTCACTGCGACTTCGCCATTGGTTTCAGGTGCCAGCATCAGGATGACTTCGGCGGCGTCAATCGCGGTGTCGATCTGCGCCATGCCCTTGGTCGGACCTTCGTGCGGCACCGTGCCATTGAGCTTGCGCAGATTGTCCACTTCATGATTGGTGTTCCAGCCGATGCCCTTGCCGCCATTGCCGACTTTTTCCATCAGCGGCCCAAGCGCAGTGAAGCGATTGTAGAGATTGGGATAGTCGCGTTCGACCAGTGCGACGGTTGCCATCGTCTTGCCCGGAATGGGGTCGACATCGCCCTTGCCCCAGTCGGCGACATCGAAAGGCTGGGCAATTTCGTTGGGGCTGTCGTGCTGGATCGGGGTCAGCACCAGATCCTGTTCGACACCCAGCACTTCGGGTGCAACTTCCGAAAATTTCTTGGCGATGCCCTTGTAAATATCCCAGTCGCTGCGCGATTCCCAAACTGGGTCGACCGCCGCCGACAAGGGGTGGATGAACGGGTGCATGTCGGACGTGTTCAGATCGTCCTTTTCATACCAGCTCGCGGTCGGCAGCACGATGTCGGAATAGACGCAGGTGGTCGACATGCGGAAATCGAGCGTGACCAGCAGATCGAGTTTCCCTTTGGGCGCCTCGTCATGCCATTTCACCTCTCTGGGTTTCTGAGCCCCGGTTTCGCCGAGATCCTTGCCCTGCACCCCATGCGCCGTGCCGAGCAGGTGCTTGAGGAAATATTCGTGGCCCTTGCCCGATGAACCGAGCAGGTTGGAGCGCCACACGAACATGTTGCGCGGCCAGTTGGCGGGATCATCGGGGTCAAGGCAGGACAGTTCCAGCTCACCCGCCTTTAGCGCCGCAGCAACATAGTCCTTCGGGTCCTTGCCCGATGCCTTCGCCGCCTTGCCGACGGCCAACGGATTGGTCTTGAGCTGCGGTGCGGATGGCAGCCAACCCATGCGTTCGGCGCGGGCGTTATAGTCGATCAGGCTGGCGTCCCAGTCACCCTCGGGCGCTGTCGGAGAGAGGATCTCCTCAACATTCAGCGTTTCATAGCGCCACTGGTCGGTATGCGCATAGAAGAAGCTGGTCGAATTCATGTGGCGCGGTGGGCGATTCCAGTCGAGCGCAAAGGCCAGTGCTGTCCACCCGGTTTGCGGGCGCAGCTTTTCCTGTCCGACATAATGCGACCAACCGCCGCCCGATTGGCCGACGCAACCGCACATCACTAACAGGTTGATGATGCCGCGGTAGTTCATGTCCATATGGTACCAGTGGTTGAGACCGGCCCCGAGGATGACCATCGACTTGCCCTTGGTCACTTCGGCATTGGACGCAAATTCGCGCGCGGTGGTGATGATGTGGTCGGCCGGCACCCCGGTGATCTTTTCCGCCCATGCGGGGGTATAGGGCACATTTTCATTGTAATCGCGCGCGACATGGCTGCCGCCCAGACCCCGGTCGAGACCATAGTTCGCGCAGAACAGGTCGAACACCGTGGCCACCAGCGCCTTGCCGTCCTTCAGCGCAATTTCACGCACCGGGACGCGGCGGTTCAGAATGTCCGGATGGTCTGTCCCCTGAAAATGGTCATGCTCGCGGTTCCCGAAATAAGGGAAGGCGACATCGACCACATCGTCATGATCGCTGTCGAGGATGGCAGTCATGCGCAGATGGGTTTCCGCGCCTTTGCTGTCTTTCTCCTCGAGGTTCCATTTGCCTTCCTCGCCCCAGCGAAAGCCAGCCGATCCGTTGGGTGCCACTGGCTTGCCCGATTTGGCATCGATCGCGACCGTTTTCCATTCGGGGTTGTTCGTCTCTCCCAGCGCGCCCTTGAAATCGGAGGCGCGCAGCAGCCGTTCGGGCACGAGCCCGCCCTTGCCCGGCACCAGCCGCACCAGCATCGGCATGTCGGAATATTTGCGGCAGTAATCCTCGAAATATTCGGCCTGCCGGTCGAGATGATATTCGCGCAGGATGACATGGCCCATCGCCATCGCCAGCGCCGCGTCGGTGCCCTGCTTGGGGTTGAGCCACAGGTCGGCGAACTTGGTTGCCTCGGCATAGTCAGGGCTGACCACCGCGACCTTGGTCCCGCGATAACGCGCCTCGGTCATGAAATGGGCGTCGGGCGTGCGCGTTTGCGGCACGTTCGATCCCCACATCATCAGAAAGCCGGAATTATACCAGTCGGCGCTTTCGGGAACGTCGGTCTGTTCGCCCCAGGTCTGCGGGGAGGACGGCGGCAAGTCGCAATACCAGTCGTAGAACGACATGCAGGTGCCGCCGAGCAGCGACAGGTAGCGCGACCCGGCAGCATAGCTGACCATCGACATGGCCGGAATGGGGGAGAAGCCGATCACGCGGTCCGGCCCGTAGGTCTTGGCGGTATAGGCGTTGGCCGCCGCGATAATCTCGTTGACCTCGTCCCAGGTCGAGCGGACGAAACCGCCATGGCCGCGGATCGCGGTATAACTTTTGCGCTTGGCGGGATCTTCGACAATCGATGCCCAAGCCGCAACCGGGGTACGTATCGCCCGCGCTTCGCGCCACAGCTTGAGCAGGCGCGAACGCACCATCGGATATTTCAGCCGCTGTGCGGAATAGATATACCAGCTGTAGCTCGCTCCCCGCGGGCAGCCGCGCGGTTCGTGGTTGGGCAGATCGGGCCGGGTGCGCGGGTAATCGGTCTGCTGGGTTTCCCAAGTGATGATCCCGCCCTTCACGTAGATCTTCCAGCTGCACGAGCCGGTGCAGTTCACGCCATGCGTGGAGCGCACGATCTTGTCGTGCTGCCAGCGCTTGCGATAGCTGTCCTCCCAGTCGCGGTTCTGGTTGGTGGTGACCCCGTGACCATCGGAAAAGGGCTGTTTGGCCTGCCGGAAAAAGGTCAGGCGATCGAGCAGATGGCTCATGCGGCAACTCCTTGCGTGAAGGTGGGCGATCCGGCGGGCGCGGGGGCACGGCCCCGTTCGATGTCGTGCAACAGTCCGCCGCGCCGGGTGTAGACAAACCATGTCAGCGCAGCGCAGCTGGCATAGAAAATGAGGAACCCGATCAGCGCCCCCATCGGGCTGCCGGTTGCCGAGATCGACGAACCGAAGCTCCTGGGGATGAAGAAGGCACCATAGGCAGCAATCGCCGAAGTAAAGCCGACGATCGCCGCCGATTCCTTTTCCGCCTGCCGGACCTGTTCGCCAGCAGACAGCGTCGGCATCAGCCGCGGCACTTCCAGCCGCATGATGTTGGGGATCATCTGGAAGGTGGAGGCATTGCCCACCCCGGTCATGAAGAACATAAAGATGAACATGCCCAGGAAGCCCCACCAGTTGGCGGCTTCCAGGAAGTACATCACGCCCAGCACGCCCAGCATCATCATGAAGAAGACCCACAGCGTGACCCGCGCCCCGCCCCAGCGGTCGGACAGCCAGCCCGTGGCAGCGCGGCTGAGCGCGCCAACCAGCGGCCCGAGGAAGACATATTTGAGCACGTCGACATCGGGGAACTGATGCTTGGCAAGCAGCGGGAGGCCAGCCGAGAAGCCGATGAAGCTGCCGAAAGTGCCGGTATAGAGCCAACACATCAGCCAGTTGTGCTTGCGTTGGAAAATAACCGCCTGTTCGGCAAAGCTGGCCTTGGCATCGGCAATGTCGTTCATCCCGAACCAAGCGAGCAAGGTGGAGGCGATAATGAACGGCACCCAGATGAATCCGGCATTTTGCAGCCAAAGCTGAGTGCCATCGGCGGCCGTGCGCGGCTCTCCGCCGAACGCCCCAAACACGCCTGCGGTGATGACCAGCGGCACTACAAACTGCATCACCGATACGCCAAGGTTGCCCAGCCCGGCATTAAGCGCCAGCGCGTTGCCCTTTTGCGCCTTGGGAAAGAAAAAGCTGATGTTGGACATCGACGAGGCGAAATTGCCGCCGCCAAAGCCGCACAGCAGCGCCAGCACGAGGAAGATGAGATAAGGCGTGTCCGGGTTCTGCACCGCATAGCCGATGCCGAACGCGGGGATCAGCAGCGACGCAGTGGAAAGCGTGGTCCAAAGCCGACCGCCGAAAATCGGCACCATGAAGCTATAGAAGATGCGGAAGGTCGCACCCGAAAGTCCGGGCAGCGCAGCCAGCCAGAACAGCTGGTCCGTCGAATAATTGAACCCGATGGACGGCAATTTGGCGACCACCATCGACCAGACCATCCACACCGAGAAGGCAAGGAGCAGCGCCGGGATCGAAAGGTACAGGTTGCGCCGCGCGATGCGTTGCCCCGTGTCTTCCCAGAACGCCTTGTCCTCTGGTCGCCATTCACTGATGACCTTCGAAGGCTGTGCGGCAGCATGGCGTTCTTCCTCGTGGATCGACGCCATTTCCGGGAACTGGGGCAGGCTGCGCGGATCGATGCCGCTGGCCTTCTGTTCCATCTGGCGCACCGCAATGTGCATCCAGGCCAGCGCAATGCCGACCAGAGCAAACAGGACCATGAAGCAGCTGGTCCAGACATTGGTGAGATCGTTCGCAGCCCCGAACACGATTGGCAGGATAAAGCCGCCCAGACCGCCGACCATGCCAACCATTCCGCCAACGGAACCGACATGATCAGGATAATAGACCGGAATATGTTTGTAGACCGCTGCCTTACCCAGCGACATGAAGAAACCAAGCACGAACACCGTGACCACGAACGGGATCAGACCCATAGAGGTGGAAAAGCGGATGTCGCCGTCGATCCCGTGGATCACATAATCGGTCGAGGGATAGGCCAGCATGAATAGGCACAGCAGCGAAACGCCAAACGTCGCGTACATGATCTTGCGTGCGCCATATTTGTCCGACAGCATACCGCCATAGGCACGAAACAGGCTGGCCGAGAGCGAGAAGGTTGCCGCGAGCATACCTGCGACCTTGATGTCGACGCCATAAACGCCGACCAGATAGTTAGGCATCCAAAGCGCGAGAGCGACGAAGGCCCCGAACACAAAGAAATAGTAGATGGAAAAGCGCCAAACCTGCTGATGGCGTAGCGGCTCTAGCTGCTCCATCAGAGTGCGCGGCTTTTCACCGCGCGCCTTGCGCGCCTCAAACGCGGGATCGTTGCGGGCAAACAGGAAAAAGAGCACCGCCATGACCGCGAGGCCCATGGCCCAGATTTGCGCAACCGCCTGCCAGCCCATCGCCACCATGACGAACGGCGCGATGAACTTGGTCACCGCTGCCCCGACATTGCCCATGCCGAAAATGCCAAGAGCCGTACCCTGCTTTTCTGCCGGGAAGAACTTGGAGACATAGGCGACGCCGACCGCAAAACCGCCACCGGCCAGGCCGAGGCCGAGTGCAGCCACCAGCATCAGGCCGTAACTGTCGGCGATGGAGAGCAGCCAGGTCGATAGCGCGGACGCCAGCATGGTAAGCGGAAAGACCAGCCGACCGCCATATTGATCAGTCCACACACCCAGAAAAACGCGCACTAGCGAGCCGGTCAGGATCGGCGTGCCGACGAGCAGGCCGAACTGGGTATCATTGAGACCAAGCTGCGCTTTGATCTCCACACCGATGATCGCGAAGATCGTCCACACCGCAAAGCAGGCTGTAAAAGCAATCGTACTCAGGCTGAGCGCACTGGTCTGCTGGCTTTTGCCTGGCTGCAGGTTCGCTGCGCTGGCCATGATCGGTTCCTCCATCTTAGAAATTCATGGAGGCAACCAAGGACAGGCGACAGCCTGAAAGGTTGATTTGGATCAAACAACGCCCGGGCAAGGCAGTATTTTCAGTGTGCCTTGACACCCGACAATCTGGGGTTGTTGCTGATCCGGCAAACTGCTTGATAAATATCAAATACGTGCTTGATCTGTCGACCGTGAATGGCTAGCCGAATCATCATGCGCGCCGAAGAAATTCCTGAAATCTCCTCCCTTCCCCTGTTCGCGACCATGCAGCCGGAAGTGCGCGATGAAATCTTCGGCTCGGCGTTTCTTCAGGTGTTCCCGCCCCAGTTGACCATGATCGAAACCGGCGGGCGTGCAGACTTTCTGCACATATTGATTGATGGCCTGGTTGAACTGTTCACGGTCGATGGCTCGCGCGAAGTCACCATGCAGTTGGTTCGGCCGGTATCAAGTTTCATTCTGGCGGCTGCATATACCGATCAGCATTATCTCATGTCGGCCCGAACGCTCACTGCATCGCGGATATTGCTGATCCCTTCGCAACTCCTGCGTGGAGCTATTGCGCGCGACGGCGCTCTCGCGGCAGCTGCCATGACCGAACTGGCCATGCGCTATCGCAATATTGTCCGCTCGCTAACCGACATGAAAATGCGACAGACATTGGAAAGGCTGGCGAATTTCCTGCTGCTGGAGCACACGCGCCTCGATGGCGCGGTTCAGTTTCAACTGCCTGCGGAGAAGCGCGTCATAGCCTCACTGCTGGGTATGACCGCAGAGAATCTGTCGCGCGCATGCTCAACCCTCGCCGGTCATGGCGCCATCGTCAGTGGACCCACCGTGCAGATCGTTGACCGAACCGCCTTGGAAGCACTGGCGCGCCCGGACCCGGTGGTTGACCGGCACTGACCCTAGAAGCGGAAATCCACTGAGAACCAGAATTTGGTCGTGTCGGTCGCAAACGCGTCAGCATCATAGTGCGAGAATTTGACCGAAGAGCTGATCTGCCTGCTGACAGGCACGATCAGCCATGCGCCATATTCCCGGCCATAGTCTGTACCAGTGCGTGTTGCGTTGAAATCGTGCACCTGCAGTCGTAGCGTCGCTGGCGCGCTGGTCAGCACCGGGCCAAGCCGCCATTGCACATCGGCGTACAGATCGCGCAGTCCATTGACAGGTGTCGTGAGGAACCGGTCCGTCCACCCATTAAAGGCGTGCAATGTGGCCAGCGGCGTCTGCAGCGCCGTGCTGCCATCGCCTGACAGGCGTTCATAGCCGACCCTGACGGTGACAGGCCCCACGCCAAGGCCGGGCTCAATCAACAGATAGTCGTGGGAAAAGCGGGCTGGATTGACGCCATGGTCGCGCTGCCGCGCAAGCTCTGCCGCATAGTGCAAGGTCACACCGCCGCCTACGGCTTGCTGTCCGGTCACACGCAGGCCCAGCGTGCGCGAAGACAGCGCGGGGGCAGAAGGCAAGTCCAGCCAATAGCCATAGGCGCTCAGGGTGCCGACAGGCGCAAGCGTGACTGAACCGCGCAGCAAGTGGATATCGGTATCTCGCCAAATGCCCTGTGGCGAATCGGGCCCGAAGATGCGGTTGACGCGCCAGCTGTGGACATATTCCAGCCGCGTGTTGCGGGAGGGTGAAACAGCCGCGCGCACTGCATCGAGCGTCTGGTCATTCTGCCGCCAGTCGACGCTGCCGACCCAACGCTGATTGTCCAGATTGATCGCTTGCCGCCCGACGGTTGCTTCTACCTGCTGAACCGGCTGCCACCGCACAAAGGCTTGATTGAGCACTATATCGGACGGATCGGCCACGACCGGAAAGGCGGTCCGCCCGTTCACAGTGTCATTATAGTCTTCCCGTCCAAGGCGAACGATGGCTTCGCCTTCCAGAACGGCGCTCAGGCCGTGCCATTGTGCCGTCCGGACCCCGGCCCGCACCCGCAACGTCGAAGCAAGGGCAGATTCTGCAATGCCGTCCTGATCGACAGTTTCCAGCCGGTAGCGCGCATTCACATAGGGCGTAACCGGGTCCGGCGATGTCGCAGCCGGTGCTTGCGCTGCAGCAGCCGGGGCGGCAGGCGGCGGGCTTGCAGAACTCTGTGCCGCAGCAGCTTGCGAGAGGCAGACGGCCATGGCAGCGGATCCAATCGTCGCCAAACGACGGGTTGAACAGAAGTGGGTCGTATCCATACGACATGCCCTAACCCCGGCAGACCATCAAAGAATTGATTTTGATCAATGTGAATGATCTTTATCAATTGCATGTGGAACCCATGTTTCGAGACCAGTCTTGATGGACGATCTGTTCCTTGCCCGCGCTTTGCATGTCGTCGCCGTGGTGGGGTGGTTTGGCGGTGTCTGGTTTGTCACATTGGTGATCCTGCCAGCGATCGGGCGATCAGAACTACCCGAGCGGCGAGTCGAAGCATTCCACCGCATCGAAGGGCGTTTCGCACCGCAGGCCGCGTTCTGGGTGTTGCTGACTGGGGCTTCCGGTTTCTGGATGACCTGGAAAATGGACTTGTGGTGGAGGTTCTCCAGTCCGGACTATTGGTGGATGTGGGCCATGCTGCTCGTCTGGCTGCTGTTTGTCCTGATCCTGTTCATCGCAGAACCGCTTGTCATCCATCCGCTTTTACGTCGCGAAGCCCGCAATGAACGATGGCACGCACGTTTGCAGGCCATGCACATCATCCTGTCAATGCTGGGGTTGCTGACCATCGCAGGTGCCGTCGCGGGCGCGCACGGGTGGACGCCATGAATGCGGGCCCCCCGTCGCCGCAGCGACTTCCTCTTTTCGCAGCGCCGCACCGGCTGCCCTTTCTTACCGGGGCGTTCAACCTGGTCATGCTGTCGCTTTGGTGGGCGGGCCACCTTGCTGCGCGAAATGGTATTGCGCTGACATTGCCCCAGCACGATGGACTGGATGGAGCGCTGCACGGGCCATTGACAGTCTATGCGCTGTTCATGCCGTTCATTCTGGGCTTTCTTTCGACCGTATTCCCACGCTGGATGGGCATAAGCGATTTGCCGCCGGGGCGCTTTCTGCCACCATCCGGTTTGATGGCGTTTGGCAGCCTGGCGCTTGCGTTGGCCCTGTGGTCCGACCGGCTGGCTATTCTCGGTCTCGCACTCATCTTGATGTCGGGCGCGTGGACTTGGGGCGCAGCCGTGCTGGTGACAGTGCTGTGTGTTCACCAAAAAACGGCAAGCGAGCCGCACTGGCATGGAATTTCTGCGCTCACCGGCTGGATGCTTGCGCTGATCGGCACCGCCGCCCTTTCGGCTTTCATCTTGGCCGATTGGCAGGCTGGTAGGCGCTTGGCGATCCTTCTCGGCACGCATGGCCTGACCCTCGGTATATTCCTGACGGTATGCCACCGCATGATCCCCTTTTTCGCGGGCAATGCGGTCGAAGGCTATGTCTGCTGGCGCCCCTATTGGCTGCTGGCGCTGCTTTGGCCGTTACTGATGACAGACATGGCGCTGGCATGGCGGGGTTCGCCGTGGCGCGCATTACCAGCTGTGGCGCTGGCCGTGCTGACCCTGCTCATGCTGTGGCGCTGGACACCCCGCCGCACCGCACCGGGCCTGCTGTGGGTATTGGTTATCGGTCTCGGCTGGGCCCCGGTCAGCTTCGTGCTTGCCGTGCTCGCCGCTGCCGGACAGGTGCCCGCCATCGCTGCAACGCATGCGCTCGTTCTCGGTATGGGGTGCAGTTTGATGGTGGCCATGGTAACCCGCGTGACGCAAGGGCACAGTGGTCGGCCACTTGCGATGCCTGCTGCGGCATGGCTTGCTTTTGCTGCGGTGCAAGTTGCAGCGGTACTGCGGCTTAGGGCGGCTCTGCACTGGGATGCATTGCCCATGCTTCTCTTTCCTGCGTCGCTGCTGGCGATCGGCATACTGCCATGGGCATTACGCGGCATGATGATCTATCTCTCACCGCGCATTGACGGACGCCCCGGATGACGACAAGCCTCTCCCCGGATGCCGCACTGACACTCCTGAAGGAAGGCAACCGCCGCTTTCTGGCCGGAGAACCCTTTACCCCGGTTACTGACCGGCGGGCACGCCTGCAACTGGCGGCGGCACAGCATCCGATCGCGGCCTATCTCAGCTGTTCTGACTCGCGTGTCCCGCCCGAATTGCTGTTCGAACGCGGCCTTGGCGAGTTGTTCATAGTCCGAAATGCCGGCAACAGCCTTTGCAATACGGCCATTGGCAGTCTGGAATTCGCCGTCATCAATCTGGGCGTTCCGCTGATCGTGGTGATGGGCCACCAGCAGTGCGGCGCAATGCGCGCAGCGGTTGCAATGGTCCGCGAGCAGCGGCGCTATTCAGCCCGGATTGATGCAGCGCTGCATCCGCTGCTCCCGGCAGTGCTGAGCGCTGACCCATGGTCAGAAGATCTGGTCGATGCGGCAGCACGGGCTAATGTGTTGTCCGTCGTGCAGACCATAACGCAAGAGTCTTCGCCGGAGATCATCGGGCGCATTCGCGCTGGCCAGTTAAAGGTGGTCGGAGCCTTTTACTCCCTCACAAGCGGAGCGGTCGACTTTCTTGATGAAGAGGGCGAAGGCGAGTCATCATGATGCCGTCAAAACGGTCGCTTCTCGACCAGCTTAAGCTGGCGATAGTGATGAGCGTTGAAACGCCGGACTCAGACCTGCCAACACCGCACAATTGCAAGTCTGCGACCCATTCGCGGTAAGCGAAGCGTCGATACCACCGTTGAAAATCCGTTCGGCGGATATTTACAGGACAATACCGACAACGAAGGCGTGGAGCGGCCTCGGACTGCGCGGAATATATCGTTGCCGAATTGGCCAAGATCGGCGTTCGCGCCAATGCGGTGGTGCTTTCGTCCGAGCGTTCGCAACGGTTTGGCCGGAATGCAGCTGACGTGGAAATCGAAATGGCCAGAAGCCCCTTGCCGCGCAACAAAGCCCTTTGGTGCTATGGCTGAAGACAGGTCTCTGCCTCGCATTCGAACGCCCGCTTGCCCTTCCGCTTCCACAGCACCAACGCTTGTTCGCGTTCCTCGCCACGCAGCTTGGCGGCAACGGTGAGGAACGCACCGTAGAGCGTGGCCCGATCGTCATCGGCCAGTTCGACCAGCCCTGCCTTCACGACCAGGCCGCCCAGTTCGATCAGTTGCCGCGTGCGTTCGCGGCGCTTGACCTGCCATTCGCGCATGTCGGTTCGCGCCTTTCGTGCCTCAAGCCGATGCCGCGCCGCCGTCAAGCGGGAGAGTGCCATCCGGCTGGCCTTGAGTTCCTTCGCCACGCTTGCGCGCCTTGCTCTGAAAGAAGGCCGCGCCGCGCTTGCGCCACGCCTCCTTCCTCTGGGCTTCGCTGGTTTCCGCGATGACGAGCAGCGCACCGGCCAGCGTTTCCGCATCGGTCGCATCGGCCCCGGTGGCGATCACCAGTTCGCCGAGTTGCTGCACGCGGCGTTCTTTCAGTTGCTTCGCCTTGTCGGCGAGCGCCTTCAGTTCCGAATCAAAGTCACGGGGTTTGCGCATCGTAGTTCTCCATTGAGAGGTGATGCGCTGATGATAATATCGATGCTCTCCCAATGCTGTAGAGTCGTCGAGACGGCCTGATACTGAATAGTCCCGAGCAGGATTTTATCATGGGAGGGCGCGCTTATACGTCGTGCCGACGTGGCGCTCATGGCGTAAATGGATTGCCGTCATGGCGATCTTCCACCTCTCCGTCAAAGTCATCAGCCGGTCGAGCGGGCGCAGCGCTGTTGCTGCCGCCGCCTATCGCGGGGCCGAGCGGCTGCATGACGAACGCCTCGACCGCGACCATGACTTCACCAACAAGGACGGCGTCGTCCATTCCGAAGTGCTGCTGCCGGAAGGCGCGCGGGAGGAATTTGCCGACCGCGAAAAGCTCTGGAACGCGGTCGAGGCCGCCGAGAAGCGCAAGGACGCGCAGCTTGCCCGCGAGGTCGAATTCGCCATTCCGCGCGAGCTGACCAAGGAACAGGGCATCGAGCTGGCGCGGGAGTTTGCCGAGGCCGAGTTCGTCGAAAAAGGCATGATCGCCGATCTCAATGTCCATTGGGATATTGGCGCGGACGGCCAGCCCAAGCCCCACGCCCATGTCATGCTCACCATGCGCGAGGTCGGCAAAGATGGATTCGGCGCGAAGGTGCGGGAGTGGAATAAGGCCGAACTGGTCGAGAAGTGGCGCGGGCGCTGGGCCGATCATGTCAACCAGCGCTTTGCCGAGCTCGATATCGACGCGCGGATCGATCACCGCAGCCTAGCGGCGCAGGGCATCGCGCTTGAGCCGCAGGACAAGATCGGTCCCGCCGCATCGCGCATGGGCGTGCGCGGGCTTGAGGCCGAGCGGATCGAGGAACACCGCGCTGTCGCACAGCGCAATGGCGAGCGGATTATCGCCAATCCCGCTGTCGCGCTCGACGCGATCACGCGCAGCCAGGCCACCTTCACGAACCGCGACCTTGCCATGTTCGTGCACCGGCACAGCGACGGGAAGGAGCAGTTCGATTTGGCGATGAGGGCGGTTCGCGGATCATCCGACCTTGTCGCACTCGGCAAGGACGGACGCGGCGAGGACCGGTTCACATCGCGCCAGATGATCGAGACCGAGCAGCGGCTTGGCCGCGCTTCGGAATTGCTCGCGGAGCGCGAGCGACATGGCGTCAAAGGCAATGGCCGGGAAGGAGCGCTGGCGCGCGCCGAGACACGCGGCCTGATCCTCTCCGGCGAGCAGCGCGCAGCATTCGAGCATGTGACGGATGGGCGCGGCCTCAGCGTTGTCGTGGGCTATGCCGGGACCGGCAAGAGCGCGATGCTGGGCGTTGCCCGCGAGGCATGGGAGAGCACGGGCTATACCGTTCGCGGTGCGGCGCTGTCCGGGATTGCCGCCGAGGGGCTGGAGCACGGTTCAGGCATTGCATCGCGCAC
>JAGRES010000024.1 GCA_020446425.1 Sphingobium sp.
CTCGACCTCCCATAGCTTATCCTGTTGGGAGGTCGGGTGGGGGAGAGGGCCGGTGCCGCGTTCCACGCACGTGGAACAATCATAGGTGGTTCAAAGGTGAAGATCAGCGCGCTTTATATCTACCCGGTGAAAAGCCTGGGGCCGATTGCAATGTCCTCGGTTGCCGTTGAGCAGCGCGGTTTGAAGGGGGACCGCCGCTGGCTGATCGTCGATGATGCCAATCGCTTCGTTACCCGGCGGGAAATTCCGGCGCTAGCGGCTGTTCGTATGCACCATGAGGGCGAAGGCGGATATAGGCTTACCGGCGCAGCCGGTACGGCATTGCTGGAGTCGGAAATGGCGTCCGATGCCGTGGCGCCTGTTCAGATATGGCGGGATATAGTGGATGCCGTGATTGCCGAAAATGAGGCGAGCCGCCTGCTCTCAGACATAGCAGGAAGGACGTTGCGCCTCGCCTATATGCCGGATGATACCAGGCGGCGCGTCGATCCCGATTTCGCCCAGCCGCAGGATATTGTGAGTTTTGCTGACGGCTATCCGATATTGGTGACAAGCGAAGCGTCGCTGGCGGCGCTCAATGCCGTGCTCGAAAATCCGGTGGAGATGATGCGTTTTCGCCCCAATATCGTTTTAGCCGGCGATATGGATGCATGGTCGGAAAATGATTGGCCGTTGGTACGGGCGGGTGATGTCAGGCTGCGTCTCGTCAAGCCCTGCTCGCGCTGCATTGTCATCACCCAGCAGCCCGAGACAGGCGCGAGCGAGGAAGGCAATGCCGTGCCCATGGCGCTGCGTAAGCTCGGCAAATTCAACAAGGAAGGCGCGCTGTTCGGAATGAACGCCATCGCGCAAGATTCTGTGCGAATTGCAGTGGGAGATATGGTTGCAGTAATGTGATGCCAGCGGCAGTTAGAGCATCGTGTCAAAAAGTGGGAACCTGTTTTGGGCAAAAAGCGATGCGACAACAACGGCATAGAGCGCGCGACCCGCGACAGATATAACGCAGCGCGCTCTAGCTGCAGGTTTCCGGCTGCTCGATTCCGGCGGCATCTACGAGCGCAATCCCACCGATGAGGCCCAGGCTCATGATCGCACAAAAGCCCGCCATGATCAGATTGATTTTCCGCCTCCATCTCCATGAATGATAGGCTAGGGCAACCAGGAATGGCGGCAGCAACAAGAGGGCGACCGCCGCTGCGAACCCTTTCTGGCAACTGGATGACAATGCCATCATCGGGTCAGAGGTGTAATCCTGATATGTCGATAGGCACAAGAGGATCACGAGCACACTAAATATGCTCCAGAGTGCGAGACAGGTATATCCGACGATTACCGGCACATTCCGTATATAGGCGGGTGACCGGTATTGACTGCCTGGCTCACCCTCTTCCGGCATCAGCTTATCCGCATTGCGCACGGTGGAGCAGCTTCTGATCCGCCAGCACCAGCGCCATCATCGCCTCGACCACAGGGACACCCCTTATACCAACGCAGGGGTCGTGGCGGCCCTTGGTGATGATCTCGCTCGCTTCGCCTTCTTTCGTCACCGTTTCCACCGGGATCAGGATCGAACTGGTCGGCTTGAACGCGATACGCACACGCACCGGCTGGCCGGTTGATATGCCGCCTGCGATTCCACCAGCATGGTTTTCCAGAAATTCTGGCTGGCCATTTTCTCCCGGCCGCATCCGGTCGGCATTTTCCTCGCCGCGCAGAGCCGCCGCCGCAAAACCTTCACCGATTTCGACGCCCTTGACCGCGTTGATGCTCATCATGGCGCTGGCCAGATCAGCGTCGAGCTTTGCGTAGAGAGGCGCGCCCCAGCCCGCCGGGACGCCGGTTGCTACGCATTCGATGACCGCGCCCAGTGAGGAGCCATCTTTACGCGCGCCGTCCACCAATTCTTCCCAGCGCGCGGCTGCCGCCTTGTCGGGGCAGAAGAATGGGTTGTTGCCGATCTCGGCGGCATCGAAATTGGCTATGTCAATGGCGTCGCCGCCAATGGCGCTGACATAAGCGAGGATCGACACTTCAGGAATGACAAGCCGCGCCACCGCGCCTGCCGCCACGCGGCTGGCCGTTTCACGCGCGCTGGAGCGCCCGCCGCCGCGATAATCGCGAAAGCCATATTTGGCGTCATAGGCATAGTCGGCATGGCCGGGGCGATACGCCTTGGCGACGTCGCTATAATCCTTCGAGCGCTGGTCGACATTTTCGATCATCAGCGAAATCGGCGTGCCGGTGGTTTTACCCTCGAATACGCCCGAGAGAATACGGACCTGATCGGGCTCCTGCCGCTGCGTTGTGAATTTGGATGTGCCGGGGCGGCGCTTGTCGAGGAAGGGCTGGATATCGGCTTCGGACAGGGCCAATCCCGGCGGGCAGCCGTCCACGACCGCGCCAATCGCGGGTCCGTGGCTTTCCCCCCAGGTGGAGAAGCGAAAGACGTGGCCGAAGCTGTTATGACTCATTTAACCCCCGAGACCGGCAAAGCCCGGTGCATAAACTGCCTTGCCTTCATTCGGCAAGTTCATGGCCTTGCCCAGCAGACACGCCTGAAAGTAAGGACCGGCATAGACACAGGCAAATGGTTTTGCATTCTCGCGCGTGAATCCGAAGCGGTTATAATAATCGGGGTCGCCGAGGACGAAGACCATCTCCGCTCCCGCCGATACCGCTTTGGCGAGCCCTTGCTTGATCAGGGCACTGCCGATCCCTTCGCGCTGACGGGTGGGTGATACGGCGACGGGCGCGAGCGCCAGCGCGCGAATGTCTTGGCCATCGCCAGAGACGGTCATCGTGCTGAACGCGATATGACCGATGATATCGCCGTTATCGAGTGCGACCAGCGAAAGCTCAAGATCGTGGTCGGCGCGCAGGGAATCTATCAGCTCTGCCTCATCGTCGCAGGAAAAGGCATGGCGCACCAGACAACGAATATCGTTTTGATCGCGCGGCGTTTCGTCCCTTATCGAGATCATGTGTCCAGTGCGATGTCGGGCGCATCCTCGGCCTTCATACCGATGACATTATAACCCGCATCGACATGATGAATCTCTCCGGTGACGCCGCTGGAAAGGTCGGACAGCATATACAGGCCCGCGCCGCCGACATCGTCGATAGTCACATTGCGGCGCAGCGGCGAATTCAGTTCGTTCCATTTGAGGATGTAACGGAAATCACCGATGCCCGATGCCGCGAGCGTCTTGATCGGTCCCGCCGAAATGGCGTTGACGCGTATATTTTCCGGCCCCAGGTCCATCGCCAGATATTTGACGCTGGTCTCCAGTGCCGACTTGGCGACGCCCATGACGTTATAGTGCGGGATGACCTTTTCGGCACCATAATAGGTGAGCGTCAATATGCTGCCGCCCTCGGGCATCATCGCGCGCGCACGCTTGGTGACGGCGACCAGACTGTAGGCCGAGATGTTCATCGTCATCAGGAAATTGTCGAGGCTGGTGTCGACATATTGCCCGCGCAGTTCGCTCTTGTCGGAAAAACCGATGGCGTGAACGACGAAGTCGATCGTGCTCCAGCGCTGCTTCAGTTCATCGAACGCAGCGTCCAATGCGTCCATGTTCGACACGTCGCAGGATATGAGGAAATCTGAACCCAACTCTGCAGCCAACGGGCGCACGCGCTTTTCCAGTGCCTCGCCCTGATAGGAGAACGCCATCTCCGCGCCCTGGGCATGCAATGCCTTGGCGATACCCCAGGCCAAAGACTTGTCATTGGCCAGACCCATGATGAGGCCCTTTTTCCCCGCCATCAAACCCGTCATGCGTCATCCACCTCTTCAACTGCCTTCAATTCACCCGCTGAACCGTTGGGAAACTCCGCCAACGCCGCGTTCAGCTCCGCGCCAATTACCACGCCCAGCCCGACGAGAAAGAAAAAAATAAGGGTAATCATCACGCCGGCCAGGCTGCCATAGGTAAGATCATAGGTTGAAAGATGCGACAATATGACCGGAAGAAGCAACAGGGTTCCATACCACCACAGCGCCGTGAAAACGGCTCCGGGCCATTTGGGAAAGGCGCTTGAGCGATATCGGCCAGGCGTCAGCGAGTAGAACAGAGCGTAAAGCGTGATCATTACGACGGCCAGCGGCAATAATTTGGTCGCTGTGATGAACGCCATCGCCCGGTCTGCGAATGGCAGGATGCGCGTGAGGAACTGTTCCGCGCCGGTCAGGGCGATCTGCGCCGAGAGCGCCGACATCGTCAGGATGACACTGGCGATAATCAGCCCCATCGCCCGTAGCCGGTACTCCCAGAAGGGCCGTACGCTTTTCGTGCCATAGGCGCGGCGCAATATGTCACGGATCGTCTCGATCAGGCTTGCGGTAGTCCACAGGCCCACGATGACGCCGAACCAGACTATGCCGCTGCCGGTGCGGGAATAGATGACGTCTTCTATTGGAGTGCGCAACACATTGGCGACGCTGGGGGGAACCGCATAGAGAAAGGCGTTTACCGCTGTAATTCCGTCCTGCGTTCTGCCGAATATGCTGGCGATCGTCGCGGCGACAATGAAAAAGGGGAAAATAGCCAACAGCGAGAGATAGGCCATATTGCCCGCATGGATGAAGCCATCGCTGTAAACGCCGACGGCTACGCGCTTGGTGACCTCCCAGCTATAGGCGCCGGGGCGGATGTGACCCGATGTATCGCGCCAGGCCAGACGGCGTTTGCGGCCGGGGACAAGTCTCTTGCGACGGGCTTCCGGGGATTGGGGTGAGCTGTCCTGCATCGCCTTTCCGGTTATGCCGGATGTCCGGCCTTAATAAACGGCGTTATAAACAGGCTTATACGCCCATGGAACCGCGTATGTTGCGGTCGTCGCTCCAACCTGTGACGAAATCCTTCAGCTTCGCGTCGTCGGAGGGAATATCAATCATCAGGGTGACAAGCTGATCGCCGCGTTCGCCATTTTTCGCGGTGAAGCCTTTTCCTTTGAGCCGTAATGTCTTGCCGGAGCTGCTGCCTTTCGGAATGGCGAGCATGACGGGGCCATCGACGGTCGGCACCTTCACCTTGCCGCCGCTTACCGCTTCAACGAGCGTGACCGGCAGGTCGAGCCGGACATTGTCGCCATCGCGAACGAAGAAAGCATGGCTGCGCACTTCGATGGTGACAATCGCATCACCTGCGCCGCCGGGGCCCTCCTGCCCCTTGCCGGCCAGGCGCATCTGCGTGCCATCTTCGACGCCCGCCGGCAGCTTGAGGTCAATTGTCTTGCCGTCCTGCAGGGTGATGCGCTGTGTCGCGCTGGTCGCGGCGTCGATAAAATCGACGGCCAGCCGGTAGTTTACATTGGCTCCGCGCGGGGCCTGACCGCCGCCTCTGCCGCGCCCGAAGCCGGAGAAGCCGCCGCCGCCAAAACCGGACCCTGCCTGCCTGCCGCCGCCAAACAGCCCCTCGAATATATCGCTGAAATCGCCGCCGGTGTTGAATTCAAATCCTTCACCACCTGCGCCGCCCGGTCCATATCCGGAGTAGCTGCGGTTGCCGCCGCCCGTGCCGAAACCGAAGGGGGCGGTGGGATTGCCTTCGCCATCAATTTCGCCCCGGTCGAAGCGCGCCCGTTTGTCCTTGTCGGACAACAGGTCATAGGCGTTGGTCGCCTGCGAAAAACGTTCGGCGGCCTGTGGATTGTCTTTGTTGCGGTCCGGATGCAATTCCTTGGCAAGCTTGCGATAGGCGGATTTGATCTCGCTATCGCTCGCGCTGCGTTTCACACCCAATATGCTGTACGGATCGGCCATTCTGTCTCTGAATAATCTGAAAATCTTGATTTGTCTCATATCATGTGGCGCACCAAGCGGCATGCTTCAAGAAGAAGCTGCAGCGAAATCTATGCGCCTCGACAGCGTTCATCAGACAAAGTAGGGATAATTGATGACCGACGATCCTTTTGCCCTGTTTAACGAGTGGTATTCAGAGGCACGCGAGACGGAAATTAACGACAGCAATGCGATGGCGCTGGCGACAGCCGATGCGCGCGGCCGTCCTTCGGTGCGCATGGTGCTTTTGAAGGGGCATGGGCCGGATGGGTTTGTCTTCTATACCAATTTCGAGGGCCGCAAGGCGGGCGAGCTGCTCGAAAATCCGCATGCCGCGCTGCTGTTCCACTGGAAGTCGCTGCGCCGTCAGATCCGGATAGAAGGCAGCGCGTCACGGGTCGATGACGCCACGGCAGATGCCTATTTCGCGACGCGCGGCCGTGACAGCCAGCTGGGTGCATGGGCGTCGGACCAGTCCCGCCCATTGGCGTCGCGCGATGTTTTCATGGCGCGCTATGAGGACGTGAAACAGCGTTTCGAAGGGCAAGATGTTGCCCGCCCCCCGCATTGGTCGGGTTTCCGGCTTGTGCCGGAATGCATCGAATTCTGGCAGGACCGTGAACACCGCTTGCACGAACGCTGGTTATTCCGGCCCGACGGTGCGGGAGGATGGACCAGGGAAATGCTCTATCCATGAGCGCTTCACATCTGACCCTGGAGCAACGCGGGCGTTTGACCCAGCGCGCGGCGCTCGCAAGCGTAGCCGTTGCCGCGATCTTGCTGGCGATGAAGGCTGTTGCATTATGGCGCACCGGTTCCGTGGCGGTGCTGGGATCGCTTGCCGATACCAGCCTTGATCTGGTCGCCAGTCTGGTGACGTTAATGGGTGTGCGGCTGGCCGCGATGCCCGCCGATCATGACCATCGTTTCGGCCATGGCAAGGCGGAGGCGCTGGCCGCATTGTTTCAGGTTACTCTTATTACAATGGCGGCCATCGGGCTGGCATGGGAATCGGTGCATCGCATGCTGGTTGGTGTGCACGAAACCGCAGCGCCCGAAACGGGCATAGCCGTGTCTGTGGTGGCGATAATCCTCAGCTTCTTTCTGGTGGTTTACCAGAAAAGGGTAATTGCCAGGACCGGATCGCTCGCCATCGGGACCGATAACCTGCATTATCAGTCGGACTTTTTCCTGAACCTGTCGGTCATCGTGGCGCTGGTGCTCGATCAATATCTCGGCATCAGCGGGGCCGATCCCATATTTGGCGTTGGTATCGCACTGTGGCTGGCGTGGAATGCCTGGCAGTCTGCCTCTCAGGCCGTTGACGACCTGATGGACAAGGAATGGTCGCTTGAGGAACGTCAGCATTTTCTCAATGTCGCATCCCGCCATCCCCAGTTGAAGGGGATTCACGATATGCGCACGCGCAGCAGTGGTGCGCATCGTTTCGTGCAATTTCACGCGTCGGTCGATCCCGATATGACCGTGCTGCAGGCGCACAGGGTGATGGATGAGATCGAGGCTGCGCTGAGAAAGGAGTTTCCCGGCGTAGATGTGTTGATACACCCCGATCCCGAAGGGCATGTCGAAGGCGGTGGCGATCCACTGCGGGGCATGGATGCCCAGGACCTTCTGGAAGAAGAAAGCAGTGAAGCTTCAGCCGTAGGGAAATAGTTCGATCAGGTGCGCCAATGCGGCGCGCAGCGGGATCTTTTCCTCCTGCGTCGATATGCCCATGCGCAGAACCACGAGTCTTTGCGCTGGCGATATCAGTAGATATTGGCCGTGATGGCCGACCGCGGCATAGAGCCTGCTCGATGCGCGTCCCGGGAATAACGGGTTTTCCGCCCCTTCGCGATTGAGCCACAGATGACCACCATAAGCCGGATTGCGCTTGCTGGGGCTGGTCATGAACGCGACCCAGCGGGCCGATAGGAGCTGATGGCCGTTCACGCGCCCCTGATTACGTAACAGCTCGCCGAAGCGGGTATAATCGCGTGCCGTCATGTGCATCATTGCGCCGCCGATCATCGTGCCGCGTGGGTCAAATTCAGGCGTCAGGCTGGAAAGGCCGGAGGGAGCCATCAGCCGTCCACGCACGAATTCCATCATCGCATCGCGCCGCAGGTCGGGATTATTGCTGTCTGTCAGCATGCGCGTCATCAGGTCGCACAGGATCATGGTATCGCCGGTGGAATAGACGAACAGGCTGCCCGGTGGATGCGCGACCGGCTTGGCTTCTGCATAGGCCGCCATGTCCTGTGCGCCATCGGTGAAGAGCATGCGCACGGCGTCGCTCTTGTAGAGAGGGTCAACATCTTCGCGGTGGTCGAGGCCCGATGTCATTTGCAGAAGGTTGCGCAGCGTGATTGCGCCCCGCGGATCTCCCGGCTGGCTCCATGCGTCGACCGGAACCGGCATGTCGAGCGCGAGACGTCCGTCGGATACCATCAGGCCGATCAGGGCCGCTGTCACCGTTTTTCCGAGCGATCGCGACAGCAGCCTGGTTTTGGGGCCGATGCCGTCGCCATAGCGTTCCGCGACGATCTTGCCATCACGCATGACGATCAGGGCCTGAGTGTCCCCGACATTTTCTTCATCGAATATGGGGTCGATGGCTCCCGCCAGCATTGCCCTGTCGATATTCGCCGTCTTTTCCAGCACCTGGTAATTGGCGCTGCCACCCGATTGCGCGACGCTGCGTGATAATGACGGCCATAGCATCAGGGATGCCGCCAGCACGGCACTTGCACCCCAGATGGTTTTGCTGTTGATGAACCCCTTCATGGCCGGGCATGTAGCACGGAATAGCACAAAGGGCAGTCATGGATCGCGTCGCGATAGCAAAATGGGGTGGAATATTCGTGCTGGCCGCCGCCATCGTAGTGATCATATGGCAATGGCCGCATTGGCGCGCGTCAGCCGCCGCAGGCTCAGCTTATGCGGCGCGTATCACCTGTTCCTGCCGCTATGTCGAAGGGCGCAGCGCCGAAAGCTGCGCGCGCGATATAGCTGACGACGCTTCGCTGGTATCCATCGTCGAAAGCCCCGAGGAGAGAGCAATTACGGGTAGCGTGCCCTTGCTGGGCCGCGCGACCGCGCAGTTCAAACCTGGCTATGGATGCCTGATGCAACAGGATTGAGTGCTGCGTCAGCGCTTTGCGTCCCGTCAATCCATCCCCCGCCCAGCACGCGGTCGCCGTCATAAAGCACTGCCGCCTGCCCCGGTGCAACGCCATATTCCGGGTTCTGGAAGGCCAATATATTATTGTCCAGCCGCGCGGGCACCGGTTTCGCGAGCGAGCGGACCTTGGCCTGCAACGTCCCAGTGAAATTGCCGCCCAGCCAGTTCATGTCACTGAGAGTTGCTGCTGACACCGCCAGTGCGGTTTTCGGCCCCACGACAACGCGGCGAGCAGGCGCGTCGATCCTCACGACATAAAGCGGTTCGGGCTGGCCGCCTATTTCCAGCCCCTTGCGCTGGCCCACTGTATAATGGATCAAACCCTTGTGGCGGCCCAACACGCGCCCGTCGATATGCACGATTTCGCCGTCGGCCTCGGCATCCGGGCGGATCTTGCGCACAATGGAGGCATAATCGCCATCCGGCACGAAGCATATATCCTGGCTGTCGGGCTTTGCCGCCACGGCAAGTCCCAGCTCTGCAGCGAGCTCGCGAACCTGGCCCTTGGGCAATCCGCCCAATGGAAAGCGCAGATAATCGAGCTGATCCTGCGTCGTGGCGAACAGGAAATAGCTCTGGTCCCGCGCCGGGTCAGCTGCGCGGTGCAGCTGCGCCTGCCCATCTTCGCCTACAACACGGCGAACATAGTGGCCGGTGGCGAGGCAATCCGCTCCCAAATCTTTTGCAAGCGTGAACAGATCGGTGAATTTCACGCCCATATTGCATTTGACGCAGGGGATGGGGGTTCGTCCCGACATATATTCATTGGCGAAATCCTCGATCACGGACTCGCGAAAGCGGCTTTCATAGTCGAACACATAATGGGCGATGCCGATGCGGTCAGCCACAGCGCGCGCATCGCGGATGTCCTGCCCGGCGCAACAGCTCCCGGTCCGGCCCACGGCGGCGCCATGATCATATAGTTGGAGCGTGACGCCGATCACCTCGGCCCCTGTCTGCGCGGCGAGGGCAGCCACCACGCTCGAATCCACGCCGCCAGACATCGCAACGACGATTTTACGTGCAGATAAATCGCCGGAAAGCTGGAAATCGGTAGGAGAGAAAGGGATATTCATTGCGCCGCATATAGAAATGCGCAGCCGCTTTCGCACCCCTTAATCACTTCTTGGCGTTCTTTTTACGCTTATTGCGCGCCGGTTAGGAAAGGCTAACAGCCTCTAACTAGCGGATTTACCGGACCTTATCCATTTTTGGATACTGTCTGCTCTTATGGATCTGAGTTTCACCTTGAAGCCGCGCGGCGGCAAGCCCGATTGGGTTGCCTCGCTTGCGGATATCAAGGCGGCGGCGGAGCCGCATCGCGCCATTGGCGTGAGCGGAAACGCCGGCGATATCCTGCGGGGGCAGGATGAAGAATCCGACTTGGTCCGTGCGCTGGCGCTCGCAATTGCGCCGGTTACAGGCGGTTCGATCGAGACCGTGCCACTTGGCGGCAGCTTTAATCCGCATGTCGCGCGTCAACTATTGGTGGGGAAAAGAGGGTGAAGATGCCGTTAACCGTCACGCTTTAGCCGATGTTCAAGGCTGGCTGACATAAGGACGACATCGAAAAGATAACAAGGCCCCGCGCCGTTGATTGAGGTAGTAATGATCGAGAACCAGAAAATCAGACCAGCACAGGTCGTCGGCCCCCTTGGTGAACCGCTGACCATTGATTCGCTGCCGTCTCCGAAAACGACTCGCTGGGTCGTGCGCCGCAAGGCGGAGGTCGTCGCGGCCGTCAATGGCGGGCTGCTGAGCGTCGATGAAGCGTGTGAACGCTATTCGCTGACGCTGGAAGAATTTGCGGGATGGCAGCGCGCCGTCGATCGTTCCGGTATGCCGGGCCTGCGTGTGACGCGTATCCAGCATTACAAGTCCCTCTACGAGCGCCAACAGCGCTACTGATTTTTCACCTGTCCGCACCTTTCTGCGGACAGGTCCTTCTCTTTAACTCATCCTTTCGGGATGCATTGTGCGACAACTGGCCGCTTTCCTTTTCAGGCAGGCGGCCGTTTTTTATGCCCGATCCTTTTGGCTCCTTAGCCGGAACTTGTGCCCGGTCTGACAGTTATTCGCTGTACAGACGGAAAACAGGCGACAGTAGGAGATAGAGAGATGGGATTGATTATTTGGCTTATCGTAGGGGGCGTTATTGGCTGGCTGGCCAGCCTGATAATGCGCACCGATGCGCAGCAGGGCATTTTCCTGAACATTATCGTCGGTATTATCGGCGCATTTATCGGCGGTCTGCTGATCAGCGGCGGGTCGATCAGCAGCGGCCTTTCGTTGCACAGCTTCATCGTTTCGCTGTTAGGTGCCATCGTTCTGCTGGCGGTTGTCAACCTGGTGCGCAGAGGCTCTGTGCGCTGACAAGAAGCCAAGCGCGCAGTAGCGTCTATTGGAGAAGCCCGCCTTGTGCGGGCTTTTTCTGTGTTCATGCTTTATTAGTGAATTGATCCTTTCCGGCGGGATTTTCTTGATTTTAGCGCTTTTTGCCCCCATCTTCGCTGCGCTGCCACATGGTGTCGGGCCTTGGTGATTGGGGCAGCTTTACAACTGTTATGACAGGGACGTCATAGCGGGCTTTTTGCCTGCGTAGGAAGGCTGACATGAATTTCGAGTCCGGGTTTTTGATGGGGGGGCAGGATACTGATGCTTCCCAGCTCAAGCAGCGCAGGCGCCTCATATTGTTGGTCGCAGCGGGACTGGTCGCGCTGATTGCCATTATAATATGGAGCCGCAGCGGGAATGGCGAAGGTTCGGTCGATTCGGCCAATCTGGCGCCACGCGTCACAGTCGTTGCTCCTGGGCGCAGCCCGGTGTCGTCAACGATCAATGCCACAGGGACCATCGCTGCACGGCGCGAAATGCCCGTGGGTGTCGTCGGTGAAGGTGGGCAGGTAGCCGCTGTTCTCGTCGAGCCCGGTGATTGGGTAAAGAAGGGCCAGATATTGGCACGGGTCGAACGGTCCGTGCAATCGCAGCAGCGTGCTTCGCTGGCGGCTCAGCTCGAAGTGGCGCGCGCCGATGCGCGCTTGGCGCAAAACGATCTGGATCGTGCACAGGCGCTGGTCTCGCGCGGTTTCATCAGCAAGGCTGACCTTGACCGCAAAACCGCGACTCGTGACGCCGCCAACGCGCGTGTGCGGGTGGCGGAGGCGCAGCTGCAGGAGCAGGGCGCCAGACTGGGGCGTCTCGATATCCGGGCTCCGGAAGCGGGGCTTGTGCTGACCCGCAATGTCGAGCCGGGCCAGGTTATTGGTGCGGGAAGCGGAGTGCTGTTCCGGCTTGCCAAGGGCGGGCAAATGGAGTTGCGTGCGAAATTGAGCGAGGGCGATATGGCGCGCTTGCGTGTCGGCGCCACCGCGACAGTGACGCCCATAGACACCACAGAGAGCTACGCCGGGACCATATGGCAACTTTCTCCGGTGATTGACCCGCAAAGTCGTCAGGGGGATGCGCGTATCGCTCTTTCTTACCACAAGAATCTGCGTCCGGGCGGTTTCGCATCTGCCCGGATTATCAGCGGTCAAAGAGAAGCGCCTGTGCTGCCGGAATCGGCGATACAGAACGACCAGAAGGGGAGCTATGTCTATATCGTGAACGACGATGATATGGTTGAAAGGCGCGATATCAAGATAGGGCAGGTCGCGGCGAACGGTGTGTCCGTTTTCGAGGGTTTGACAGGGCAGGAAAAGGTTGTGGCCTTGGCAGGAGGATTCCTGACGGCCGGACAGAAGGTGCAGCCCGAACTGCAGAAAACCGGGGCGCAAGGCAACAAGGGTAGCTGAGCTGTGACGGCAGCCGCACGAGTTGCAGAAGGGCGTGTCAGATGAATTTTCGTAATATCTCGAGCTGGTCGATCCGCAATCCTGTAGCGCCGCTCGTACTGTTCGCGGCGTTGATGCTCGCCGGGATTGTTTCTTTCATCCGTATGGATGTGAATGACAATCCCGATATCAGTTTCCCGGCGGTACGTGTCGTCGTGACCCAGCCAGGAGCGGCGCCTTCCGAGCTGGAAACACAGGTTACGCAACGCATTGAAGCTGCTGTGCGCGGCATCAACGGTGTGGATGAAATCATCTCCTATGCACAGGAGGGCAGCAGTTTCACCTTCGTACAATTCGTGATTGGCACGCCGGTCGACCGTGCTGTCAATGACGTGCGTAACGCCATCGCGGAAATACGCGGTGACTTGCCGGACGGCATATTGGAACCACAGGTTTTGCGCGTCGATATTGCAGGCGGGCCGATCGCCTATTTCGGCGTCGAAGCGACAGATATGACCTTGGAGCAGCTCAGCTGGTATGTCGATAATACGGTCGCCAAGCGGCTGCTGGGCATTGAAGGCATGGCCGCTGTCAGTCGTGGCGGCGGGGTGACGCGCGAAATACGTGTGATCCTGAAGCCGGACAAGATTCAGGCTCTGGGCGTAACGGCGCCTCAGATCAACCAGCAGCTTCGCGTCATGAACCTCAATGCAGCGGGAGGGCGCACGGAAATTGCCGGCGCCGAGCAGTCGGTTCGTGTGCTTGGCAACGCGCAAACAGCGTACACACTTGGCCAGACGCAAATACAGATTCCAGGCGGGCGCTCCGTCCGGTTAGGTGAGATTGCGGATGTTCGCGACATGTATGCCGAGCAGCGCCGGTTATCGCTGATGAATGGGCGGCAGGTGACCAGCATTTCGCTGGAAAAGTCGAAAGGTGCTTCCGACGTCTCTGTATATGATGAAGCTGTCAAGGAACTGGAGGCTCTCCAGAAGGAGAACCCGAAAGTAAAGTTTACTGAGCTTTTCACCAGTGTGAACTACACCAAAGGGCAATATCATTCGGCAATGACGGCTATGATCGAGGGTGCGATTCTGGCCGTTATCATTGTGTATCTGTTTCTGCGCGACTGGCGCGCCACATTCATTTCGGCCTTGGCTATCCCGCTTTCCGCAATTCCGGCTTTCTGGTTCATGGATATGATGGGCTTTACCCTTAACACTCTGTCACTGCTGGCGCTCAGCCTAGTGGCGGGTGTTCTGGTGGACGATGCGATTGTGGAGATTGAAAATATCGTCCGTCATATGCGGATGGGCAAATCGGCTTATCAAGCCTCAATAGATGCGGCAGATGAAATCGGACTCGCCGTCGTAGCGACGACTATGTCGATTGTAGCGGTATTTTTGCCGGTCGCCTTGATGCCTGGCATTTCCGGGCAATTTTTCATCCAATTCGGCATGACCGTCGTAGTTGCGGTTTTGATCAGCCTGGCCGTTGCGCGCATGATCACGCCGATGGTCGCAGCCTATTTCCTGAAAGCGCATGGCGAGGCGAGCCATGGCGAGGGCGGATTAATGGACCGGTATATGGAGGTGCTGCGCTGGTCATTGGAGCATCGCTGGAAGGTTGTGCTGATGGGCGGTGGTGGCGCTTTTCTGGCGACAATACTGGCCTTCTATTTTCTGCCGTTCACATTTCAGCCGACAATCAACACCGACTATAGCCAGGTCAATGTCGAGCTAGTCCCAGGGACTACGCTTGAACAATCTACCAAGGTTACTCAGTCGGTTGCCGATCTGTTGCGAGCAGACAAGGATGTTGTCGAAGCTGCGTTTGCCGATATCGAGCCGACCGAGGCTAGGATTTACCTCACCTTGAAGAAGGACCGGTCGATCAGCAGCGTCGATTGGGAACGCAAGGCCGCGCCCAAATTGGCGCAGATCGCGGATGCGCGGATCAGCTTCCAGTCACAGTCGGGCGGTGGACCGGGCAGCGGCCGCGATCTGACGATCATGCTGGGCGGTGACGATCCCGTGATTCTGGAAAACGCGGCGAATGAACTGGTCGCGCAAATGTCGAAACTTAAGGAAATACGATCGCCACGCGTGAATGGCGACATCAAGCGCCCGGAAATCATCATTACGCCACGCATGGATCTGGCGGCGGACTTGGGTGTGACAACTGCCGCCTTAAGCCAGGCAGTGCGTATCGCTACTCTGGGCGATATCGACCAGAACAGCGCCAAATTTTCGCTGTCGGACCGCCAGGTTCCCATTCGTGTTTCCATTGACGAGGACTCGCGGCGCGATATCGCGACGATTGAGAATATGCCGGTGCCTACCGCCAGCGGCGGTTCGGTACCGCTGAAGCTGGTTGCCGATATCAAATTTGGGGCCGGTCCGACGGAAATCCGCCGATATAACCAAGTGCGCCGTGTGGTCATTGGCGCCGATCTCGCTCCCGGACTGGTGAGCAGTCAGGCCATGAAGGAGATAGAGGCGCTTCCTGCCTATGCCAATCTGCCTCAGGGTGTGCGCAGGCTGGAAGTCGGCGATGCGAAATGGCAGGCGGAACTGATTGTCAATTTCGTGACTGCCGTCATATCAGGCATATTGCTGGTGCTTGCAGTACTTATCCTGCTTTATAAGCGGGTGATGCCGCCTTTCGTCAATCTGGGCTCGCCGTTGCTCGCTCCCCTGGGAGGCGCATTGGCCCTGCATCTCACTGGCAACCCGATCTCTATGCCGGTGCTGATCGGTATCCTGATGTTGCTGGGTATCGTGGCGAAGAACTCAATTCTGCTTATCGACTTCGCGCTGGAAGAAATGGCTAAGGGCGTTTCCCGGTACGACGCCATCATAGATGCCGGACACAAGCGTGCACAGCCGATTGTCATGACCACTGTGGCCATGGTGGCGGGCATGGTGCCAACGGCTTTGTCACTCTCGGGGGACTCGGCATGGCGCGCACCGATGGGCGTTACCGTGATCGGCGGTCTCTTGCTCTCGACCTTGCTGACCTTGCTGATCGTGCCCGCATCGTTCAGCCTGGCACTGGGCTTTGAGGAGAAGCTCGCGCCGCGCCTGCGCAAGCGGCTGCTCACATATAAGCCGGGCGATGGCGATGCGGATCGGGCGGCCCAGCAGCCTGCAGAATGAGGCCGAACCAAAACAAATGATCCGCGCATCTTGCAACATGCGCGCGGATCGTCTGTTAATGGATGCATGGCCCTGACTGCGCAGCCCATGACCGATGCCGATCCGCTCGACCGGCGTATGCATATGGTCGCGACCGGGTTGCTCCTTGCGATGGCGGCACTGTTTCTGGCCGCGCGCTGGTTTGCCGATGGCCACCCTGCAGCCGGGTTCGTTCAGGCCTTTGCCGAAGCGGCGATGGTCGGCGGACTGGCGGACTGGTTCGCGGTAACGGCTTTGTTCCGCCATCCGCTGCGTATCCCTATTCCTCACACTGCCATTATTCCGAAGAATAAGGACCGGATTGGCGATGCGCTAGCCACCTTCCTGCGCAGCAATTTCCTGGTGCCGTATGTGGTTGCGCGGCGCATGCGGCGGCTGGATATTGCCGGGGCGGTCGGGCGCTTTCTCGCCAATCCCGATGGAGCCGTCGCAGGTCGCCTGCGGCAAGGCGCATCGCGGCTGGCGGCCGATGTGCTGGAGGCGATGGATCAGGAGCGTCTCGGCGGCATGGCCAAGGGCGCGCTGGTGCAGCGGCTCTCCGGGCTCAACCTCGCGCCGCTATTGGGACAGGCGCTCGATGCCGCGATGCGCGAGGGACGGCATGAGCCGGTGCTCGACAATGCGATCCGCTGGGCGGCGCGTGCATTGGACGATCATGCCGACATGATCCGCCAGATGGTGCATGAACGCGCCGGTGCGATCATGCGCTTTACCGGGCTCGACGAAAAATTGGCCAATGCGATTATCGACGGCTTGCTCAAACTGCTGATGGAGATGGAGGTAGACCCGCATCACCCGGTGCGTCTGCGCGCGCTCGACGGGCTAGAGCGGCTGGCCTGGCGGCTCCAGAACGAAGCAGAGATGCAGACCCGGGTCGCGGCGATCCGTGACGAGATCATCGCCAATCCGGCGATGCAGCGGTGGATTGACGGACTATGGGAACAGGGTCGCACGGCTCTGCTGAAAGCTGCGCGCGATCCCGATGCGGCGCTGGCCGGGCGACTGGGCGAAGTGATGAAACAGGTCGGCGTGAGCATGGAGGGCGATGCGCGCTTGAAAGCCGTCATCAATCGCTTTGCCCGCCGCGCCGTCGTAGGCCTGACGGCGAGTTATGGCGATGGCATTGTCAAACTGGTGAGCGAGACGGTGCGTGGCTGGGATGCACAGACGATCACCGACCGGCTGGAGCGCACCGTGGGCCGTGATCTGCAATATATCCGCGTCAACGGTACGCTGGTGGGCGGGCTCGTCGGCCTCGCGATCCACACAGTAGATGTGGTGATGTAAGGGCGGAAGCCCGCTCTATTTCGCCAGTTCCGCCTCAATGGCTGCCGTGATTTCCGGCGCGTCGGGAGCCGTAGAGGGTGCAAAGCGCGACACCACATGGCCATCCCGCCCGATCAGGAATTTCTCGAAATTCCAGAGCAGCTCCGGGTCCTCGTTCGGGCTCATCCCATAGTCACGCAGTTTCTGGCGGAAGCTTTCCGTCTCGCCCTGCTTCAAGGGCATGGCCTGAACCAGCGCATCGAAAAACGGGTGTTTTTCTTCGCCAGTGACCTTCACCTTGGAGAACATAGGGAAGCTCACGCCATATTCGGTCGAACAGAATTGCTGGATTTCGTCATTGGTCCCCGGTTCCTGCCCGGCGAAATCATTGGCCGGGAAACCGAGTACCTCGAACCCCTGCGCCTTGTATTTCTGATAGAGCTTCTCAAGCTGCTCATATTGCGGGGTCAGGCCGCATTTCGACGCGACATTCACGACGAGAAGAACCTTACCTTTATATTCGGCCAAGGTCGTCGAATGGCCGAGGATGGTGTCGACAGGGATATGAGCGACGGACTGGGACATGGTTTGCTCTCCTTGAGTGGCTTCGCCTTAACCGGTCGCGATTGCGGGCGGAATGCGTAATGTCTCTAAGGTAGGAGCATGACAGACAGGTTCAACCAGCGGCGATCTGAACCCATCCAATTTAGCGCGACAAGAGTGGCGTGCTCTGTTATGGCGATTGCATTGTAGCGAAACTAGCCCGCAAGCCTTCGCTGTGACTGAGAGACCTTTGCGCTCCCGCTTGCCATACGGGAGACATATTCTGACCTGTTTCAACCCTATTTCATCATGTTATATCGCTAACAGGCAGAGCCAAGCATGAGCCGTGCCGTGAATATTGATGCGACACTGCAGGAAGTGTCTGCATGCTGTGAGAAATATGCCATCGGCATTTCTGTGATCGAGCCGTTGCAATCGGGCGGTACACGCGTTGTCCTCAATAATGGCGAGGATACAGAAAAGCTTCGGCGCCGTATGAAAGGGCATGTGATTGACGGGCCGGTGGTGCGTTCGAGCCTGTATAGCGCGCGGCAACCCGCCGCAGCACGATAGCATAAACAGATTCATGCGCGGTGACCGGGTTGGGCAGCGCGTAGGTCATATTCGTTCCCCGGCCCGGACTACGCCGAATACTCCATCGGAGGCGGCACACTATCTAAGGAAATATTCATGCCTATTGGCACAGTAAAATTTTTCAATGCAGACAAGGGCTATGGTTTCATCGCGCCCAATGAAGGCGGCAATGACGCCTTTGTGCATATCACCGCCGTTGAGCAGGCTGGCCTGCGTACGCTGGATAAGGATCAGCAGGTTTCTTATGAGTTGCAGGAAGACCGCCGCGGCAAAATGTCGGCAGTCAATATTCAACCTGCCTGATCTTTTCGGTCACGAACTAGAAAGCGGCGCGAGAGTTTCTTGCGCCGCTTTCGTATGAATTCACATAACAGGCATTCATTACCCGTCGCTGACCCGCTCGATGTCCGCACCAGCGGCCTGCAGCTTTTCCTCAAGCCGTTCATAGCCGCGGTCGAGATGATAGACGCGGTTGACCTGCGTTTCGCCTTCCGCCGCCAGCCCCGCCAGAATTAGGCTCATTGATGCGCGCAGGTCGGTCGCCATGACCGGCGCGCCGGTCAGTTTCTCGACGCCGCGCACGATGGCGGTGCGGCCATTGACCGAGATATCCGCGCCCATGCGCGCCAGCTCCGGCACGTGCATGTAGCGGTTCTCGAAAATGGTCTCGGTCAGAACGCTCGCTCCATCAGCCAGCGTTAGCATCGACATGAACTGCGCTTGCATATCGGTCGGGAAAGCGGGGAAGGGTGCGGTAGACAGCGTGAGCGGCAGCAGGCGCCCGTCGGCGGCAACGCGGATGCTGTCCCGCCCGGCGTCCACATGCACGCCGCAATCGCGCAGCGCGCTCAGCACGGCCTGCATGTCATCGGCATGCGCGCCCACCAGCTCGACATCGCCGCCAGTGATCGCCGCGGCGCAGGCATAGCTGCCCGCTTCGATCCGATCCGGCATCACCGCATAGGTCGCGCCGTGCAGGCGGCGCTTGCCGGTGACGATCAGGTGATCCGTGCCTATGCCCTGTATATCCGCGCCCATGGCGATGAGCAGGCGGCACAGGTCGACGATTTCTGGCTCGCGCGCGGCATTGCCGATCTCGCACGTACCGTTCGCCAGCACGGCGGCCATCAATGCGTTCTCCGTCGCGCCGACGGACACAACCGGGAAAGTATAGCTGCCGCCCGGCAGGCCGCCATCAGGCGCGGAGGCTTTCACATAGCCCGCAGTGATCTCGATCAGCGCGCCGAACGCCTCCAGTGCTTTCAGGTGCAGGTCGATGGGCCGGTTGCCGATAGCGCAGCCGCCGGGCAGCGATACGGTTGCTTCGCCCGCGCGCGCGAGCAAAGGGCCGAGGACCAGTATCGACGCGCGCATCTTGCGCACAATATCATAGGGCGCGACCGTCGATGTGACGCGGCTGGCGCGCAGGGTCATCACCCGGCCAAAATCCTCCGGCCTTGCGCCCTCGATCATGGTTGAGGCGCCGAGCTGGTTGAGCAAATGGCCGAAGCTGTCGACATCGGCGAGGCGCGGCAGGTTGCGCAGCGTCAGCGGCTCGTCGGTCAACAGCGCGCAGGGTAGCAGCGTGAGAGCAGAGTTCTTTGCGCCTGAAATGGGAAGGCGGCCAGAGAGGCGGTTGCCGCCGCGAATGATGATGCGATCCATCGGGCGGTAATAGCGGCTATTGGGCGGCGCGCAAGTAGGTGCGCCAATAGTGCGTACCGCACCATCCACCGCATTTTCCCATGGCGGCTACTGGACATTAACCATGATCTCTTATTGTTGGATGTGGGCATCGGTAAAGGGTGGAATGCAATGGTTGAATTTGCGGCTATAACCTACGGCGTGGTGGCGAGCTTCGTATTCTCTGCGCTGCACCAGAATGAAAAGCGTGGCCAGCCCCATCCCAAGGCGATGGTTGCTATCGGCTATTTTCTCGTCGGATCGTCTGCGGCCATATCGGCGGCGCTGTGCGGTGTTGCCGCCAGACAGTTCATGCACTGAGTTCCTGCTTCAGACCCTAGGCCAGCAGCTCGACATCCCAATAAAGCCAGTCGCGCCAGCTCTCATGCAGATAATTGGGCGGAAAGGCGCGGCCATGTTCCTGCAGCTGCCAGGTGGTCGGGCGTATGGGCTGCACATGCAGGCTCATATGCGCTTCCCTAGGTGTGCGCCCACCCTTCTTGAGGTTGCAGGGTGAACAGGCGGTGGCGACATTCTCCCATGTCGTGCGTCCACCCGCGCGGCGGGGGATGACATGGTCGAAGGTCAGGTCTTTAGGGCTACCGCAATATTGACACTGGAATTTGTCGCGCAGGAACAGGTTGAACCGGGTGAAGGCGGGATATTGGCTGGGCTTCACATATTGCTTCAGCGCGATCACAGACGGGATCTGCATCTGAAAGCTGGGCGAGTGCACTTCGCGCTCATAGCTGTCGACGATGTCTACCCGATCCAAAAAAACCGCCTTGACGGCGGTCTGCCATGGCCACAGGCTCAATGGGTAGTAACTCAGCGGCGTGTAATCCGCATTAAGAACCAGCGCGGGGCAACTGTCCAAATGCCGCGGCTCGTCGGTCCTTATGAGGTCGGGATGATACATATGCGTCTCTGTCCCCCTTGTTGCGCCATGCTCTTCGCCGATAAGCGTGACAGGTACATGACAACAACAACCGAGTCGCCACGTCAAGAGTCTGTATGAATCAAAAGCCCCAGCCACAGCATATGGTGACGCGCTTTGCGCCCAGCCCGACGGGCCGGTTGCACATCGGTCATGGCTGGTCGGCGCTGATGACAATAGACATTGCGCGCGCAGCGGGTGGTGCGATGCGGCTGCGTATCGAGGATATAGACGGCACGCGTTCCCGCCCGGAGCATGTCGCAGGTATAATCGAGGATTTGCGCTGGCTGGGCGTGGAATGGGATGGCGATGTGGTGTTCCAGTCGGAGCGGCTGGCGCTTTATGAGGATGCGCTCGAGACATTGCGGCGGCAAGGGCTGGTCTACCCTTGTTTTTGCACTCGTGCGGAAATAGCCGCTGAGATCGCAGCCAGTGGTTCCGCACCGCATGGCACCGATGGCCCGGTCTATCCTGGCACCTGCCGGCATTTGGACGGGCACGAGCGCGTCGACAGGGTGGCGCGCGGTGATGCGCATTGCT
This sequence comes from Sphingobium sp., assembly GCA_020446425.1. GTDB lineage: Bacteria > Pseudomonadota > Alphaproteobacteria > Sphingomonadales > Sphingomonadaceae > Sphingobium. The sequence goes on from JAGRES010000024.1 coordinate 21,506, forward strand.
GGCGCCTGGATATGGCGCGAGCTGTGGCGCTTGCCGGAGCCCTCACATGGCAGGATATGGATGCGGGCGAAATAGCAGCACGCCCGGAACAGGCGGGCGATGTCGTGCTGGCGCGCAAGGATGCACCGACCAGCTATCATCTGGCGGCTACACTTGACGATGCGGAGATGGGCATCACGCACGTCATGCGCGGTGACGATCTGCGCGATGCGACGCATATCCACCGCCTGCTTCAGGCCCTGCTGAACCTGCCCACGCCGTACTATCGCTTTCATCCGCTGCTGGTAGATGCCGATGGCAAACGCCTTGCCAAGCGATCGGGCAGCATCGCCCTTGCAGACCTGCGCGACGCAGGCACGGACCCCGCGCAATTGCGCGATGACTTACGCGCCGGGCGCTTTCCGGTTGGCATCCGCGCGGCAAGTGCCTAAAACGGCCCCATGTCTGTATTTCTCACACTCCTGTTGCTCGCCGCCATGGGCGCGACCCTGTTCATGCTGGTCAAGGGCATTGTCACCTTCCTGAAAACCACGGAAGAGGACCTCAAATCGGGTGCTGACGGCCCGAGCGCATCCAGCCTGAAACAGAATAAGGCGATGTTCGGGCGCATCATGTTTCAGGCGATTGCGATCATCATCATCGCGCTGTTGCTGATGATGAAGGGCGGAAACTGATTGTAAGATAGGGCCGGTGCGGGAACCCATAAATAATGGTGAAGCTGAACAAGATTTACACGCGCACGGGCGATGACGGCACCACCGGGCTGGTCGATGGATCGCGCGTGGCAAAAAGCGATGCGATCATGCAGGCGATAGGCGATGTCGATGAAGCGAACAGCGCTATCGGTGTCGCTATCGCTGCGCTGGGCGACTGCGACGAAGCGGCATTGCTTAGGCGCATCCAGAACGACCTGTTCGACCTTGGCGCAGATCTGGCCACGCCGCTGGGCGACGATGAGCCCGAATGGGCGCTGCGCATGACCGAAGCACAGGTGAACCGGCTGGAGCAGGAAATTGACGTGCTTAATGGTGGTTTGACGGCGCTCGACAGCTTCATCCTGCCGGGCGGCTCGTCCGCCGCCGCTGCCATTCATCTGGCGCGCGCTATTGCCCGCCGGGCCGAGCGCAGCGCGGTCGCTGCTGCAGGACAACGCGCACTCAGCATGCATGCGCGCAACTACCTCAATCGCCTTTCCGACCTGCTTTTCGTTCTCGGCCGGGTTGTAAATGCCAGGCCGGAACTGGGCGGCAGCGGGGATATCAAGTGGGTGCCCGGCGCCTCACGCTGATTTATGTGCTCATGAGTTTTTTGCGGCAGTGCAGCATTTGCATATGGAATTTCCCAGGCGAGGCGGCTAGGGGAGATTCCGTTTACGAAAACGGAAAGGAATAAACATGGAAGCCATTGGTGTAATTGGTGCGGGCCTGATGGGCTCTGGCATCGCTCAGGTCAGCGCGCAGGCTGGTTATCATGTTTTCCTCTCCGATATTGATCTGGAACGTGCGCAGAAGGGCAAGGACGGCATTGCCAAGATCCTCGGCAAGCAGGTCGAGAAGGGCAAAATGGAGCAGTCCGAGCTGGATGCCGTGCTCTCCCGCATTGAGCCGGTGGCGGATTATGCGCCGATGAGCAAGGCGGGGATCATTATCGAAGCCGCGACCGAGCGCGAGGACATCAAGGCAAAGATTTTCGAGGCTATCGGCAAGGTACTGGCGCCCGATGCGATTTTGGCTTCAAACACGTCCTCAATTTCGATCACCCGTCTCGCAACCTACAGCACAGACCCGGCGCGCTTCGTCGGCATCCACTTTTTCAGCCCGGTGCCGCTGATGCCGCTGGTTGAACTGATCAACGGTCTCGCGACCGCCGAAGCAACCACCAAGGCGGCGCTCGCCTATGGCGAAAAGCTGGGCAAGCAGATGATTGTCGCGGCCGACAGCCCGGGATTTGTCGTCAACCGTATCCTCCTGCCGCTGATCAACGAAGCCTGCTTCGCGGCCGGTGAGCGGCTGGCCTCGATCCCCGATATCGACAAGGGCGTGAAGCTGGGCCTCGGTCACCCCATGGGCCCTCTCACTCTGTCCGACATGATCGGTCTCGATACGCTGCTGAGCGTGCTCAAGGTGTTTCAGGACGATTTCGGCGATCCCAAATATCGCCCGGCACCGATCCTGACCAAGATGGTGGAAGCAGGCTGGCTGGGACGCAAGACCGGTAAGGGCTTCTACGATTATTCCGGGGATGAGCCGGTACCGAGCTTTTAATTAGTTTCAGTCGAGGCGGGATAAAGCGGTTAGCGGCTTCCTGCCGCTGCCGCTCCTCGGGTCAGCTGTCCGCGCAGATTGACCAGAACGCGTTCCGAAACACGGGGGCGTTCCGGTGCCTGCTTGCCCTCGCGCAGCAGCTTCCGGTCGCTCTCGGGCGGCTCCACTGCGCGCACGCGCACAGGCGCGACGCCTTTACCCCGGATGCCGAGCTGTCTGGCTGCACCTTCCGACAGGTCGAGTATCCGGTCACGACCGGCGAACGGACCCCGATCATTGACCCGCACGAGGATGGTGCGTCCGCTATTGAGATCGGTCACCTCGACATAGGTGGGCAGTGGAAGGGTGGTGTGTGCGGCTGATATACCGGCGGGTCGGAAACGCTCGCCATTGGCGGTCTGGTTTCCGGACTCATGACCGTACCAGCTGGCATAGCCTAGGAAATCATATCCGGGCTGCGCCGCGGGCACATAGCTGTTGCCGCGGATCGTATAGGGCTTGCCGATGCGCACCGGCTTGTCGCTGACAGGGCGGTATTGCACGCCGCCTCCGCATGCCGACAATGCGGCGATCAGAAAGGCTGCAATCGGGGTCCATCGACGTGGAAGAGATGTCCGGCCCATGACGATTTCTTAGACGATCCCGCCGGGCGTGCAAGGCGGGCGGGGCCGGGCGGCAATGTTTCAGGCCGGGCCGCGAGGAAAAAAGCCATTCGCACTTCCGGCAAAATGATCTATGGGCGCGGTCATGAACGACAAACACGCCCCTGAACCCGCCCTGTTGGCCAAGGCCGAAACGCTTGTCGAGGCGCTGCCCTATATGCAGCGCTATGCGGGCAAGACGTTCGTGGTGAAATATGGCGGCCACGCAATGGGCGACCCGGAGGCCGCGCGCGACTTTGCCGAGGATGTCGTGCTGATGAAGGCGGTCGGCATCAATGTCGTAGTTGTCCACGGCGGCGGACCTCAGATTGGTGCGATGCTCAAGAGGCTGGGCGTGGAATCGCAATTTGTCGGCGGGTTGCGCGTGACGGATGCGGAAACGGCGCAGATTGCCGAAATGGTTCTGGCCGGTTCGATCAACAAGGAAATTGTCGGTTGGATCAGCCAGGCCGGTGGCCGGGCCGTCGGTATTTCCGGCAAGGATGGCGGGCTGGTCCTGTGTGAGAAAGTAGGCGGGACGCGTGAAGCCGACCCCAATAGCGGTATCGAGCGTCACGTCGATCTCGGTTTTGTCGGCGACCCCAAGACGGTCGACCGGCGTATTCTCGACAGCCTGACCAAGGACGGCATCATTCCGGTTGTCGCGCCTGTCGGTATCGGCGCGGACGGCCATACATACAATATCAACGCCGACACCATGGCGGGCGCGATTGCTTCTGCGCTCGGTGCGACACGCTTTTTCCTGCTGACCGACGTGCCCGGCGTGCTGGACAAGCAGGGCGAGCTGATGACCGATCTGGCTCCTGCAAAAATACGCGAGCTGCAACAGGACGGTACGATCAGCGGCGGCATGATCCCCAAGCTGGAAACCTGCGTGCATGCGGTCGAGGGCGGTGTGGATGCCGCCGTTATTCTCGACGGGCGCGTGCCGCATGCAATGCTACTTGAAATATTCACGAAACAGGGCGCCGGTACGCTGGTGCGTGCCTGACACCCGATTGCGCACCCGGCTTGTGTCGAGGCCGCTGGCTGGGCTAGAAGCGGTGCGTCGTTAAAAGCGGGAATACCCGCCACCCTATTGCGGAGACTTCATGGCCTACGCCCTATACCAGATTATCGCGATCCTGCTGAACGTGCTGTGGTGGATCATCATCGTTCAGGCAATCATGAGCTGGCTGATCGCCTTCAATGTCATCAACACGCATAATGATATCGTGCGCTCGATCTGGATCGCGCTCGACCGCCTGACCGAACCGCTCTATCGCCCCATCCGCAAGTTCATGCCCGATCTGGGCGGGCTCGATCTGTCACCGATGGTCGTGCTGCTCGCCATCATCATTTTACAGCGCGCTATATTGCCGCCGCTATTCGCGTCCTTGATATAGGGTGAACCCGGCCTTCCTCCGGCTGGACGGTGACGATATTGTGTTGGCGGTGCGGCTCACTCCGCGTAGCGCCAAAGATGCAATCGGTGGCATATGGGAAGATGAAAAAGGCGCGCACTGGTTGCAGATGAGCGTACGGGCGGTGCCGGAAAAGGGGCTGGCGAACAAGGCATTGATCCAGCGCATTGCCAAACGTCTCAAAATTCCGGCAAAGGGCGTTTTGCTTGAGTCGGGTGATACAAGCAGACTGAAGCGGTTGCGTTTGGTAGGCCATGCAGAAGATGCCGCCCGGATCGCGAGAGAATTGGAAAACGGATGACGATTGGCAAGATTATAGACGGCAAGGCGTTTGCGGCGGATTTGCGCGAGCGTGTGGCCGAGGGCGTGGTGCAGTTCGTGGCGGCGCAGGGCCGCAAGCCGGGCCTGGCGGTGGTGCTGGTGGGCGAAGATCCGGCGAGCGCCGTCTATGTGCGCAACAAGGGCAAGATGACGGCAGCGGCCGGGATGGAAAGCTTCGAGTTCCGCCGCCCCGCCAATATCGGTCAGGATGAGCTGCTGGAGCTGGTTGAGGAGCTGAACGGCGATCCGCGTGTCGATGGCATTCTCGTGCAGCTGCCGCTTCCGGCGCATATCGACGAGCAGGCGGTGATCAGCGCGATCGACCCGGCCAAGGATGTGGATGGCTTTCATGTGGTGAACAGTGGCAAGCTGGCAGTGGGTCAGGACGGATTGGTGCCGTGCACGCCGCTGGGCTGCCTGATGCTGCTGAAGGAGGAGCTGGGCGATCTTTCCGGTATGGAAGCTGTCGTGGTGGGCCGCTCGAACATTGTCGGCAAGCCGATGGCGCAATTGCTGCTGGGCGAGAATTGCACCGTGACGGTCGCGCACAGCCGCACGCACGATCTCGCGAGCGTCGTGCATCGCGCCGATATTGTCGTGGCCGCCGTGGGCCGCCCGGAAATGGTGAAGGGCGAGTGGATCAAGCCGGGCGCGATTGTCGTTGATGTCGGCATCAACCGTGTGCCTTCCGAGGAAGAGGGCAAGAGCAGGATCGTGGGCGATGTCGCGACGGCGGAGGCGATCAGCCACGTCCGCGCGATCACGCCTGTTCCCGGCGGCGTCGGACCGATGACGATTGCCGTTCTTCTCCGCAATACCCTTGTCGCCGCATGCATGCGTGCGGGAATGGATACGCCCGAGGGGCTATGAACCTGCGCGCCGCCTGGGTTGCGCTTGCGCCAACGGCGCTCGCCATTTCAGGCTCCGCCTGTGCGCGGGAAAAACCGCCGAGACCGGTTCAGCCTAACCCGAGTGCTGTCTTTGCCGCCGAGATCGCCTTCAATCGCCTTGCGCGGGAGGAGGGCCAATGGACCGCCTTTCGCGAAACCGCCGCCGATGATGCTGTGATGTTCGTGCCGCAGCAGGTGAATGCGAAAACATGGCTCAAGGATCGCGCCAACCCGCCCGCGCCCGTACAGTGGCAGCCCTATCGCATCTATGTGTCCTGCGACGGGCGCACGGCGGCGTCCACCGGCGCATGGCAGCTGCCTGACGGAAGCGCAGGCTATTTCACGACCATCTGGCGGCTGGATGACAAGGATGAATGGCGCTGGGTGCTCGACCATGGCGATGCGTTGAAGCAGCCTCTGGCGCCGCAGGATGCGGTGAAAGGCCGTGTCGCGACATGCAAGCGAGGGGAACGCAGCCGCGATGGAGTGAAACCCGGAGAGCGCCCGGTCGATCAAAGCCTGATGTGGGACTATGTGGTCGGTGACGATGCAAGCCGCGCCGTGCGCGTGCGCATGTGGAATGGTGAAGGCTATGATCTTGTGATCGACGACAAGGTGGCCGCGTCATGATCGAGCTGTTTATCTCGGCCTTCATCACCCTGTTCGTGGTGATTGATCCGCCCGGATGCGCGCCCATTTATGCGAGTATCACAAGCGATGCATCGGCGCGGCAACGCCGGTCGATGGCGATCCGCGCCGTCGCCATTTCCGCGATCATCCTGCTGATCTTCGCGCTGTACGGCAAGCAGCTGCTTGGTGTGCTCGGCATCAATCTCGATTCCTTCCGCATCGCGGGCGGCATCATGCTGTTCATGATCGCGCTCGATATGGTGTTCGAAAAACGCACGCAGCGGCGTGAGGACCGTGCGCAAAAGATCATCGAAACGCCCGAGATAGAGGATGTTTCGGTATTCCCGATGGCCATGCCGATGATTGCGGGGCCAGGTTCCATCGCCACTGTCATGCTGCTGATGGCACGCGCGGACGGGTTTGAGGAACGCGCGGTTGTCCTTGGAGCGGTCGGCGTGAACCTGGTTTTGATGTTGATTGCGCTCGTCGCGGCGGGGCCGATCATGGCTGTGCTGGGGCAGAAGATCGAGGCGGTGATTACCCGCCTGCTTGGCGTTTTATTGGCGGCGCTGGCCGTTCAATTCGTGATCGACGGGATCCGCGCCAGTTTCTGAAGATCAGGTTTGATACTTGTGATAGCTGACTGTCAGGACACGACAACTATAGCGGACATTCCGAGGGCCGGGGGTGACTGCGGGTTACATACCTGTTAGGTGAGACCGCTAATGGCGATCGGAAGTCGATCAGCCTTCAGGAGAGTATGCGTGCTTTTTCACACCATGGTCGGATCGAACGACATTGAACGATCCAAGCGCTTCTACGACACGGTGCTCGGCACCTTGGGTGCAGGGGAAGGGACGCGGAACATCGCCGACAGCGGCCATACACGTCTGATCTACAATAACGGCAACGGAACCAACTTCATCGTCAGCCAGCCGATCAACGACGAACCGGCAAGCGTCGCCAACGGCAGCACCGTCGCCTTTTCCTGCGACTCGCCCGAGCAGGTGAAGCAGCTTCACGATACCGCCGTTGCCGCTGGCGGAACCTCGATCGAAGCTCCGCCCGGACCGCGCGAAACTGCCTCAATGGGCACCATCGAACTGGCCTATTTTCGTGATCCCGACGGCAACAAACTTTGCGGAATTCATTTTCCTGCCTGATCCGTCTGGCACGGGTCTGCTTCTAAACCTAGCGGACCTCGATCATGCGATCCCGCGAATGTCCGCTTTCCACGATAAGCGGACTTGGGCGAGAGCTTACTCCCGCCCCGCCCGCTCTAAAATTAACTCGCGGCGACATCCGCTTCCGTTACCGGCACGATCTTGATTTCGACGCGCCGGTTGGCGGATTTGCCTTCCTCCGTGGTGTTGTCGGCAATCGGCTGCGTCTCGCCAAAGCCGCGTGTCGCCATGCGCGCGGACTGCACGCCATGGACGGACAGATAGTTGGCGACTGACTGGGCGCGCCGCTCCGACAGGCCCTGATTATAGGCGTCCGACCCGGTACTGTCGGTATGGCCGTATATGTCGATATAGGTCTTCGGATATTCGGCCAGCGTCGAGGCGACTTCATTAAGCGTCGGCTGGAACTGGGTCTGCACCGCTGCGCTGTCCGTGGCGAAGGTGATGCCCGATGGCATGCGAAGCAACAGATTGTCGCCATCACGGATGACATCGACGCCGGTTCCCGCCGTCTTTTCCCGCAGCTTGCGTTCCTGCGCATCCATATAGGCGCCGATACCCGCACCAGCGACTGCGCCAATGCCCGCGCCGACAATCTTCTCGGTGCGATCATTCTTGCCGCCGACCAGATCGCCCAGCAGATAACCGCCCAGCGCGCCGCCGACACCGCCGATGGCGGCCTTGGAAATTTTCCTCTCACCCGTAACCGGGTCGGTGGTGCATGCCGAGGTCGCAAGCGCTGCGGCCAGCACTGTGCCAATCGTGATCGAAAATGAATTTCTCATCGTGTCTCTTTCCAAAAAACTGTCTTCACGCCCCGTATAAGAGCATCTGACACGTCGAATTGTTCCATTGACGACATGAACGCGGCCTGACTTCACAATGGTTGTACATTGAAAAAAATCCCGGCATTAAGGCGGCGACACCATGGATTCTATGCCTCCTCTGACGCCCTTCCCATGGGCGGATGTCTTGATGATATTGGCGCTGATCGCGCTGAATGGACTGTTCGCGATGTCGGAACTCGCGATCGTATCCGCACGCCGGCCAAGATTGCAGGCGGCGCAGAAGGCAGGGAAAGGCGGCGCGGACGCCGCGCTTCGGCTCGCCCAAGACCCGGGGAAGTTCCTCTCGACTGTCCAGATCGGTATCACCCTGATCGGCATATTGGCGGGCGCCTATTCCGGGGCGAGCCTTGGTCAGCCGGTGGCCGATCGCCTTGCGGTGTTCGGTCTGGATGCCGAAGTCGCGACCAGTGCCGGTTTCGTGATTGTCATTGGCCTGACCACATTCGCCTCCTTGATCGTGGGGGAACTGGTGCCCAAACAGTTCGCGTTGCGCTCGCCCGAACCGATTGCCCTGTTGACCGCGCGGCCTATGCTGGTGCTGTCGCGCGTCGCCGCGCCGCTGGTGTGGCTGCTCGATGGGACGTCGGCGCTGATTTTCCGCTTGCTGCGGATGGACCGGGAATCGCAAGAACATGTGACGGCGGAGGAGCTGCACCTGATCGTCGCCGAAGCCACAAAATCCGGCGTGATCGAGGAAAGCGAGCGCGCGATCATATCCGGCGTCGTTCGCCTTGCCGACCGTCCGGTGCGAGAGGTCATGACGCCGCGCACCGATGTCGACTGGATTGATGTGGAGGCCAGCGCGCGCGACTTGCGGGCGCGTTTGCTGGAAACGCCGCACACCCGCTTGCCGGTCGGGCAGGGCTCGGTCGAGGAAGTGATCGGCGTCGTGCAGGCGCGCGACATCATGACGGCGCTGCTGAAACGGCAAAAGATCGACGTGCGGGCGCTGATGCAGCCTGTAGAAGTCGTCCCCGATCAGGTGGATGCGATGGACGCGCTGGAGGTGTTGCGCCGGTCGGATGTGCCGATGGTCATGGTGCATGACGAATATGGCCATTTCGAGGGGATTGTGACGCCCTCCGACCTGCTGTCGGCCATTGCGGGCAGCTTCGCTTCCGATGCGGATCTCTATGACGAACCCGATATCGTTGAACGGGATAACGGCAGCCTGCTGGTTTCCGGCCAGTTTGCGATGGACCAACTGGCCGACAGAATTGGCCTCAATCTGCCCGAAGACCGCGATTATGCGACTGTTGCGGGCCATGCGCTGTGGCAACTGAAGCACCTGCCTGAAATTGGCGAGACATTTGAGGATCAGGGCTGGCTGTTCGAGATCGTCGATATGGATGGCCGCAAGATCGACCGCCTGCTGATCACGCCTTTGTCATTGAACTGAGCACAGGGCGCCTTACCGAATTCAGATCAGGACGTTTCGCTGTCGCTTTCGCTGCGGTCGAAGCGCAACAGGAATTCCTCCAGATTTCCGGCGGCCAGTAGCTGAGCCTGTTCGACCCACTGGTCACGCTCGATCCGCCCTGAGAAAGCGCCTAGATGCTTGTCTACCTCAACAATGTCGGCCTTTTCCCACTGCGCGATCTGGTCGAAGCGTGTGATGCCGAGTGACAGAAGGAGCGTGTTGAGCTTTGGGCCGACGCCTTTCAGCACCATGAGATTGTCCGGCTTGCCGCTTGCGGCTGCGATGGCGGGCCCGTCAGGAAGGGGCGTGAAGGCAGGGGGCGCGACTGCAGGCTGCTTATCGACCGGCTCAGGCACAATCGGCTCAATCACGTCATGATAGGGGTCGTCCGCATCGCGGAATGGTGCCGCCATCGGAACAAGATCGACATCGTCGTCCATATCCTCCCACTCGGGTTCGGCACCGCGCCAGCCCCATGCCCACCAGGCGGTAGCAATGCCTATCAGGAAGGCAAGCAACAAGGGGAGCCAGTTGATGGCGATAATCGGCATCATAGTCCGTTCTCCCGGCGATCCTCGACAACGCCCTTGCCCCAGATCAGCCATCCCAGCCCTAGACCCAGCGCGAACACCAGAAGCAGCAGCAGCAATGTCTCGACAAACAAAGTCATGGCTTCACCCTCCCTTGGCCGCTGACGCAGTAAAGCTGATCGTGCGGCCGCTGCCGCTTTCGCCCATGCCTTTGGCGCTTACGCGGCTGGCGGCAAAGCCTTCATCCACCAGCACGTCGCGGACGGCTTCGGCCCTGGCCTGCGAGAGCGACTGGTTGATGGCGGTGGAACCGCGGCTGTCGGCATGCCCCGCGATGGTCAGGTGCACATTGGGGCATGCAGTCATGGCCTTGGCCAGCGCGGCGATCTTGCGGCGCGCACCTGCGTTGACCCACGGGCTGCCGGAGCGGAAGGTAATAGCGTCGGCGGTCATTATGCCGTCGATTCTGCGCTGACAATCGCTGGCGGAGGCGGCAGCAGGCGCGGGCTTTGACGCTGTGGCCGATGCCTGCGCAGCTGCCGTTTCATCCTTCTGCACGGCGTAGCTTTCGGCTGGGTCGGGCGGTATTGCGGCGGATTTCTGTGTGGCGGCTACGGCTGGTGCTTTCGCTCCATTTTCCGCGACATTCTGGGCGTCCATTTCGCTGGCGATTACAGCCTGAAGACCATTTTTCGCATCGCCGTCTTTGTCAGTGAGTATCTCCGTCCCGATCCATTTCACCCCCTGGATGCCGGGCACCTTGCGTACCGCATTGATGGCTGCCGTGCGCGCTTCGCCATCGACCGGCCCGGATAGCAGAGCCACGCGCTGCAACGGCGAGCGCTGGAAATTGACATCGACAAACTTAAAGCGCTGATCCTCTGTCAGCGCTTGCTCCGCGCCGGTTTTAAGAGAAGCGATCAGCCTGTCGCCATAGCCCATGTTATGCGAAAGCATCGCGAGCAACAATGTTGCCCCTGCGCCGCATATCACCTTGCCGGCAGCTTCCATAACCAGAGCCTCTCCTCTTTTCCCCGTTTCGGCCAAATCAGTCTAACGCGGAAAAAGGCGGATTCCAGAGCGCAAATTGCCTGTCCCGGTTCAGGACAAATATTCAGTTGTCCTGTTCGCGGGCGACTTCGCGCCAGCCAATATCCTGACGGCAAAAGCCGCTCGGGAAATCAATAGCGTCGACGGCTGCATAGGCGCGGGTCTGCGCCTCGCCGATGCTGTTACCCAGTGCGGTGACATTGAGCACGCGCCCGCCATTGGCGACGAGTGCGCCGTCTTTTATCGCCGTACCCGCATGGAACACCTGTACCGTGTCGCTCGAGACATCGTCCACGCTGCCGATTGCACCGCCCTTTTCCGGTGTGCCGGGATAGCCTTTTGCGGCCATCACTACTGTGAGCGCGGCGGTGTCCGACATGGCGATGGCATTGCGCTGGGCGAGCTTGCCCTGCGCGACATACATCAGCAGCTGGGCCAAATCCTCTTCCAGCCGCATCATCAGCACCTGGCATTCCGGGTCGCCGAAGCGCGCATTATATTCGATCAGCTTCGGGCCTTCGCTGGTCAGCATCAGCCCGGCATAGAGCACGCCACTATAAGGCATGCCCTCGGCGGCGAGTGTGTCGACGGTCGGCTGGATGATGCGCTCCATCACCTGGCGTTCCAGCTCGGGCGTCAGCACTTTGGCCGGGGAGTAAGCACCCATGCCACCGGTATTGGGCCCGGTATCACCGTCCCCGACGCGCTTATGATCCTGCGCGCTGCCAAAGGCGAGTACGCTCTTGCCGTCAGTGAGCGCGAAGAAGCTCGCCTCTTCGCCGGTCATAAACTCTTCCAGCACCACTTCCGCGCCCGCATCGCCGAAACCGCCGCCATACATATCGACGAGCGCTGCATCAGCGGCTTCTGCTGTTTCGGCGATGATGACGCCTTTGCCTGCCGCGAGGCCATCGGCCTTGATGACAACCGGCAGCCCGAATTTCGGCAACTCAGCGCGGGCCTGTTCCAATGATGTTGTGCGTACATAACCAGCGGTCGGGATATTGGCGCTGGCGCACAAATCCTTGGTGAAGCCCTTGGAGCCTTCGAGCTGGGCGGGTGCCTTGTCCGGCCCGAAGACGGCAAACCCTGCAGCGCGTAAGGTATCACCCAGACCATCCACAAGCGGTGCTTCCGGGCCGACGATGACAAGGTCGATGTCCTTGTCCTGACAGAATTGAATGACGGCGCTGTGGTCGCTAACATTCAGGCTGACCAGCTCGGCGCATTGGGCTATCCCCGGATTGCCCGGCGCGGCATAAAGTTTTTTGAGCGCCGCCGATTGCGCGAGCTTCCACGCGAGGGCATGTTCGCGTCCGCCAGAACCGATAAGCAGGATATTCATCAGCGCAATGTCTCCGGAAAATGATGCCGCATTTGATGCTTCGGGCCGCCTGTTAGCGCAAGAGCGCAGCGGGGACAACGCGCCTGCGCTTTCGGTCAGCGAATTGTCGGCGGCATTGAAGCGCGCAGTGGAGGATCGCTTCGGCCATGTGCGGTTGCGCGGCGAGATTTCCGGTTTCAAGCGCGCCGCATCGGGGCATGTCTATCTCGCGCTCAAGGATGAGAATGCCGTGATCGACGGTGTGATGTGGAAAGGAACGGCGGGGCGGCTCGCGTTCCAGCCGCAGGATGGCATAGAGGTTATCGCCAGCGGCAAGCTCACCACCTATCCGGGGCGTAGCAAATATCAGATCGTGATAGAGCGGATGGAGCTTGCCGGCGAAGGCGCGCTGATGCAGCTGCTCGAACGGCTCAAGAAGCAGCTGGCGGGCGAGGGGCTGTTCGACCGCGAACGCAAGCAGCCCTTGCCTTATCTGCCGCGCGTTATCGGAATTGTGACTTCGCCCACTGGCGCCGTGATCCGTGACATACTCCACCGGCTGGCCGACCGCTGCCCCGCCCATGTGCTACTCTGGCCGGTGCTGGTGCAGGGCGAAGGCGCGGCGGCACAGGTTGCAGCGGCGGTGCGCGGTTTCGATGCGATGCAGGTGGGTGGTGCGATACCCCGGCCCGATCTGGTCATCGTTGCACGTGGCGGCGGCTCGATAGAGGATCTCTGGGCGTTCAACGAGGAAGCCGTAGTGCGCGCCGTGGCGGAATGTACGATTCCGATCATCTCGGCGGTCGGGCACGAAACCGACACGACATTATGCGACTATGCAGCCGATGTCCGTGCGCCTACGCCCACGGCAGCGGCGGAAATGGCGGTGCCGGTGCGCACCGAGCTGATGGCGGGATTGACCGAAATGGGCCTGCGCGCCGCCCGGGCGGCGCGCCGCGCGACTGAGCTGCGCCGTGAACGCCTGACCATGACCGCGCGGATGCTTCCCACCCCGGAAACCCTGCTCGCACCGCAGCGTCAGCGCGCCGACGATCTGGGCGAGCGGCTGGGCCGTGGGTTGCGCCAGCGGGTGACGCTGGCGTGGCGGCATTTGTCGGAGGCGGGCGGGGCATTGCGGCCTTCGCTGTTGGCGCAGCGCATATCGCGGGATCAGAGCCGGTTGCAGAGCATCCGTCTGCGTCCCGAGCTGGTGACGCAGGCCATTGCCCGCCACAGGGAGCGGCTGGAGTCGACATGGCGTCTTGCCCTTTCGCTCGATCCGCGCAGGCCGCTTGCCAAGGGCTTCGCGCTGGTAACGGCAGGCGACAAGGTGATCATGTCCGCCGGGGATGCGCGTGCGGCTGGCGCGATGCGGCTGACCTTTCAGGACGGATCTCTCGAGGTTTCTGCAACCAATGGGGTTGAGACCGCACCGGCAAAGCGGTTATCATCGCCACCAAAGCGAAAGGAGCGCCCTGTGCGTTCCGGTTTATCCGGCGTGGCGCAACAGGACCTGTTCGCCGCCGATGAAAAGAAAGATTCATGATGTTGATGACCGGCAAAGGCCAGCTCGCCAAACTACACTATATGTCATACAGCTTTCGTGTGCTCAGCCCGGGCGATTATGTGCTGTGCGCGGTTACGGGGCGGCATATTCCGCTCGATGATTTGCGCTATTGGTCGATTGCACGGCAGGAAGCCTATGCCGATGCCGATGCGTCTACCAAGGCGGAACTGGCGGCGCGCAAGGCGCAGGGGTTGCCGCTCTGACGTGTCTGCATTGGTATTATAGCCTCCCGCTTCTACTCGCCGTTGCGGCTTGCGTTGAGCCCATAGAGACGATTGCGCCCGATGCGCATGCCAGAGCTGCGGTCCCAGCAGCAGCGCTTCCGGCGGTCGAAAGGGCTGACAGGCGCACGGATTTTGCGATGGAGGGAAAAGCGCAACAGGGTGGCCGGATGCGCGGACGAGTGCCGACTGGTACGCGGGGGCTGCTGTTCAACGGCGAGCCCGTTTCGGTGGATGAGGATGGACGCTTCTTTATCGCGTTTGATCGCGATGCCGAGAAAAGCGCAAAGCTGGAGGCGGTGTTGGACGATGGCTCGGTCGTGCTGCGTGAACTGACCGTTGCGCCGGGCGACTGGCGGCTGGAACATGTGAACGCGAATTATACCGGGCGGGCGACCAGCGAGGAGTTTCGTCGCGTGCGGGCCGGGGAGCTGAAACGCATACAGGCGGCGCGGGCCGTGAATGCGCGGTCGGATGGGTGGAAGCAGGATTTTATCTGGCCGCTCAAAGGACGCATCACAGGCGCTTTTGGCGCTCAACGCATTTATCGCGGCAAACCGGGCAGTTATCATGGCGGCACGGATATTGCGGCACCTTCCGGAACAGCCTTTGTCGCGCCGGCCGATGGCGTTGTGGTGCTGGCGGCAGTGCAGCCGTTTACGCTGGAAGGACGCCTGCTGATTGTCGATCATGGCATGGGGCTGAACAGCGCCTTTCTGCATTGCTCTTCACTACGCGTCAAAGAGGGAGATGTAGTACGCCAGGGGCAGGCGCTGGGGACGGTGGGCATGACCGGGCGCGCCAGCGGGCCGCACTTGCATTGGGGTATGATGTGGAAGGACGCACGTATCGACGCTGCGATTCTGGCAGGGGCTGTTCCAGAACGGCATTAAAGTCATGTCACGTGATTGCGGGACAGCATTTTGACGCGGATGACAGTTTTGTGTCTTTTCTGCAACAATGCTGGGTAAATATACATATTAATGAGTTATGAACGCTTTACAGCCGTCAAAATAGCGCGGCAAATAGCCCCAGCAATGTCGAGAATCCTGCTGTCGGGCATTTAGCCTGCCGAAAATGGCGGGCGGTGCAAATAGGGCTCTCAACATTCTGAACACATAAGAGGCGGGACGATCCTGCCTCCTCCAGAGCAAGGGACTGGAACGTGAAAAAACTTGATATTGCAGCTCAGCTGCGTTGTGGAGTCGCGCCCGTTATTCTCGCGGCGGCTCTTATCTCTCCGTCTATCGCAATGGCACAAGATGAGCCTCAAGAGGCCCAGGAAGCCGGTTTCGGCGAGAATGTTATCGTCGTTACGGGGTCGCGCATTGTTAGCGCTGCCGCTGAAACGACGGCCCCGGTCCAGGTGGTCAACGAAGCCGCCATTGCCGAATCGGGCGTGACCAATATTCAGGCACTGCTGCTCAAGAACCCGACCTTTGGTACGCCAACGATCTCGCGTACGAACTCTTCGTTCAATTCGGCTACTTCGGGTATCGCAGTTGTCGATCTTCGCAATCTTGGCACTGAACGCACGCTTGTTCTCGTTAATGGCCGGCGGTTCGTTGCCGGTATCCCCGGCGAGAACGCGGTTGACCTCAACTCCATTCCGACTGCTTTGATCGAGCGGGTCGAAGTGCTGACCTCTGGTGCCGGTTCGGCCATTTACGGTTCTGACGCCGTGGCTGGTACGGTGAACTTCATCCTGAAAAAGGATTTCGAGGGCATCGAAGCCAATGCGCTTACCGGCATTACTGAAGCGGGTGACGATTTCCGGTATCAGGCTGACCTGACAATTGGTGGTAACTTCGCCGACGGTCGCGGCAACGCCACAGTCTATTTTGGCTACACCAATGAAGAAGGTGCATATAAGCGCAAGCGCAAAACCGAGCAGGGAAGCGCAGCGCTAGACAGCATCAGCCTTGGTCTATTGAGTGGCCTGGACGGTGACCTGTTCAAGAAATTCGAGCCCTTCTATTCGTCCTACTCGCCGCAAGGCACATATTTCACCGATAATTTTGCTTGGACCTATGACCAGAACGGCAGGGGCGCTCTGCGTCCGTGCGTCGCCACCAATGGCGGTACGGCTCCTGCAACTTGCGGTGCATTTGCCGGTCAGGCCATTGGCCCGGACGGTTTCAATCGTAGCGCTTATCGCCTTACCGTTACGCCGGTTGAACGTTTCCTGATCAATGCGAACGCGCATTATGAAATTTCGGACAGCATCACTGCCTTTGTCGAAGCGAGTTTTGCTTCGCATAACTCGGTTTCGAACATCGAGCCTTTTGCTTCGGCAACCGACGACGTTTATCAGGACGGTGCCTATCCGATCGAGACGCTCGATCCGAACACGAATATGATTGTCGTCAATCCCTATGTTCCAGCCGCTATCTATAATGATGCGAGCGACACTAATGGTGATGGATTGCGTGATATCTTTATCACCAAGCGCCTCGTTGATTTCGGGCCGCGCAGCAGCGAGGCGCGTCGCGAAACCTTCCGCATTGTTGCCGGCCTGGAAGGCGAATTTACCAAGGGTTGGAACTACGAAACCTATTTCAACTATGGCCAGACGGTTACCGCACAGCTCGGCACAGGTCAGTATAATGTGCTGAACTATCGCGAAGCCGCCAAAATCATTCCCGATGGCAATGGCGGCTACATGTGCGCCGATCCCAATGCCGTGGCGGAAGGCTGCGTTCCGGCGAATGTGTTTGGTTTGAACTCCCTCTCGCCCGAGGCGATCAACTATCTTGCTGCACCGTCCAGCTTCAATGCGACGGTCAAGCAGACGGTTATCGGCGCGAACGTCAGCGGCGAGCTGTTCTCGATTACGCCTTCCGCTCCTGTGGCGGTTGTCGTTGGCACCGAATATCGTCGAGAATCTTCGACTGAACGGTGGGATCCTTTGCAGACGCTGGGCCTCAACGCGAGCAACGCCTTCCCGCCGACCTCGGGTAAGTTCGATCTCTATGAGTTCTACGGCGAAGCGCTCGTTCCGATCATCCGCGAATCAATCGTTCACGATTTCACGGTTCGCGGTGCGGTGCGTTATTCCGATTACTCGACCATCGGCAGCACGTTCAGTTGGAACGCTGGTGCTGAATTTGCACCGATCGAAGATATCCGGTTCCGGGCGATGTACGCTGTTACCGTCAGGGCACCGAACATCGCGGAGCTGTATGACGGTCTCAACCAGACCTTCCCGACCGTTCAGGATCCGTGCGAAGGCGTAACCAATGACGGCAGCGCACTCGCGACCAATTGTATGGCTTTCGCTGGCGTTACGGCAAACATGGCGGCCAATGGGGGCGTGTTCACGCTTACGCAGGCAGACCGTCAGGGCGTCACTGGCTTCGAAGGTGGTAACCCCAACCTCCAAGAGGAAAAGGGCAAGACCTTCACCGTGGGTGTGACGATCAATCCGAAGTCGATTGATGCGCTGCGGAACCTCTCCTTGTCGATCGACTATTTCAATATCGACATCGAGGACGCCATCGTCTCGACGCCGCGCCAGTATATTCTGGATCAGTGCTTCCAGCAGGGCGCGCCGGCTTTCTGCCAGTTCATCGTTCGTCGCCCGGTTGCATCGGGACCGAACAATGCTGGTTCCCTGGATGAGGTCAACACCGGTCCTTCCAACTCTGGTGGCTGGAAGACCAAAGGTATCGACGTTGTACTCAACTATGCTCATGCCTTCGATGTTGGTTCGACACGCCTGAACAGCACCTTCAGCTTCTCGTACACGCATCTGATGAAGAGCTATCAGGTTCCACTGCCGGGTTCGGCAAAGGACCGTTTCGATGGGGAAGTCGGTTCGTCAGTCGACCGTTTCACTACCAATTTCGGTATCGGTACGGATGACTTCAAACTGGCGTTCAGTGGCACCTATGTCGGCGAAGCGTATCTGGACGACCAGTTCACGGGTGTCCTTGCCGGTGAGAATAAGGACTACCGGATCCATCCGGAGTTCTATCTCGATACGCAGGCCCGGTTCTACATTGGCGATACGATGGAAATGTTCCTTGGTGTCGACAACGTGTTCAACAACAAGCCTGTCTACACCGCAAGCATTCCGGGTGCTTCGGATACCGGCCAGGATGCGTTTGGCGGTACATATGATCCGCTGGGCCGCCGCTACTACATGGGTGCGAAGCTGCGCTTCTAAGCATCTTCACCTAAGAGAGAAGGGCAGGCTGTACAGCCTGCCCTTTTTTATGTGCTTTGTTTTTTGAGCCGCCTCGGCCCTCAAATCATTGTACGACGCGCTTCACACGGACAGCGCGCTGGCCATCGACATTCGCCATAAAGCTCCCCATCGCGGCGCGGCGGATGCGGATTTTGCTTTTCCCGGATCTCGGCGGGATATTCAGGCGGACATTGTCGGTCTGGACCCACTGCGCTCCGTTATCGAGCTCAAACGCCCATTGCCCTCTGCCAACCTGTTGGACGGAAACAATCACTGCTTCTATTTCGTTTACCGCTTCATCACTATCATCATTGCCCCCGAAAATTTTCACCGCAGGTAGCGTGAGGCCAAACAAGCCTTTGCGGGTTTCCCGCACCTGCTCTTTATCCACGACGAGAAGATTACGCTCCTTTTGCGCCGTATCGAGTGCCGCAACCCTATCATCGTAGCAGGCGAGGCGCTCCTGATCATTTTCAATGGAGCGGCATTGCACGACATCGGAAAATATCTGTGGTGGCCCTTGCTCGACCGGCGTGTCCTTTGCGTGCAAAGGCGATGATAGGAGAACCGACGATGCAATGAATATCATCGTGCAATGATAAGAATGTCTGAGCTGCATGAATCACCTATGAGACAGTGAATATAGTCAGGCAGCGTAGAGCATAGGGGTGCCATGGTCACGTCGATATAGCACCCCTATGCTGTGCTGAAAGCGATCACCCCACGCTCAGCTCCAGCTTCCCATCGCCCTCATCCACCTTCACCGCCGAACCATCGGGCACCTGACCGGACAGGATCATTTCGGCGAGCGGGTCCTGCAGATATTTCTGCACCGCGCGCTTGAGTGGCCGTGCGCCATAGACCGGATCGTAACCGACACGGCCCAGCCAGTTGCGGGCGGCGTCGGACAGCTCCAGCGTGACTTTGCGGTCCTTCAGCAGCTTGGCGACGCGGCCGACCTGTATGTCGACAATTGGTGCCATATGTTCTGCGCCCAGGCGGTGGAACAGGATGATCTCATCGAGCCGGTTGAGGAATTCCGGGCGGAAATGCGCGCGGACGACCTCCATCACCTGCGGTTCGACATCCTCGACCTTTTGGTCGTCGGGCATGTTGCTCAGGAACTGGCTGCCCAGATTTGATGTCAGCACGATGATCGTGTTGCTGAAATCGACCGTGCGGCCCTGCCCATCGGTCAGGCGGCCATCGTCCAGCACCTGCAGCAGCACGTTGAACACGTCGCCATGCGCCTTCTCGACCTCGTCGAACAGTACGACCTGATAGGGCCGTCGCCGTACCGCTTCGGTCAGCACGCCACCTTCCTCATAGCCGACATAGCCCGGAGGCGCGCCGATCAGCCGCGCGACGCTGTGCTTCTCCATGAATTCGCTCATGTCGATGCGCACCATTGCGCTGTCATCGTCAAACAGGAAGCCCGCGAGCGCCTTGGTCAGCTCGGTCTTGCCGACGCCGGTGGGGCCGAGGAACAGGAAGCTGCCCAGCGGCCGGTTCGGGTCCTGCAACCCCGCGCGGCTGCGGCGCACGGCGGTCGAGACGGCCTTGACCGCGTCCTCCTGACCGATGACGCGCTTGCCCAGCTCCTGCTCCATCTGGAGCAGCTTCTCGCGCTCGCCTTCGAGCATCTTGTCGACGGGAATGCCGGTCCAGCGGGAAACGACTGAGGCGATATCCTCACTCGTCACTTCTTCGCGCAGCATCGCGCCTTCTGACGCCTCGCTCGCGGCGGCGAGCTGGCGCTCCAGCTCGGGGATGCGGCCATATTGCAGCTCGCCCGCCTTGGCGAGGTCGCCCGCGCGCTGCGCCTGCTCCAGCTCCATACGAGCGTGGTCGAGCTGTTCCTTGAGCTTTGACTCACCAGCGATTTTGTCTTTCTCGGCCTGCCAGCGCGTAGTCAGCTCCGCCGACTGTTGCTCGAGATTGGCGAGTTCTTCTTCCAGCGCCGTCAGGCGGTCTTTCGACGCCTGATCGCTTTCTTTCTTGAGTGCCTCGCGCTCGATCTTCATCTGGATGATGCGGCGGTCGAGCGTCTCGATCTCCTCGGGCTTGGACTCCACCTCCATACGCAAGCGGCTGGCCGCCTCGTCCATCAGGTCGATGGCCTTGTCCGGCAGGAAACGGTCGGTGATATAACGGTTGGAGAGCGTCGCGGCGGAGACCAGCGCACCATCAGTAATGCGCACGCCATGGTGCAGCTCGTACTTTTCCTTCAAACCGCGCAGGATCGAGATTGTGTCCTCGACCGTCGGTTCGCCAACAAATACGGGCTGGAAGCGACGCTGCAGCGCGGCGTCCTTCTCGACATATTTCTGATATTCATCCAGCGTCGTTGCGCCGATACAATGCAGCTCGCCGCGCGCAAGGGCGGGCTTCAGCAGGTTGCCCGCGTCCATCGCGCCCTCGGATTTACCCGCGCCGATCAGCGTATGCATCTCGTCGATGAAGAGGATGATATGACCCTCACCGGCCTTCACCTCGTCGAGCACGCCCTTCAAACGCTCCTCGAACTCGCCGCGATATTTGGCGCCCGCGATCAGGCTGCCCATGTCGAGCGCCATCAGCGTGCGGTCCTTCAATGTGTCCGGCACGTCGCCATTGGCGATGCGCAGCGCGAGGCCTTCCGCGATCGCGGTCTTGCCGACGCCGGGTTCGCCGATCAGCACCGGGTTGTTCTTCGTGCGCCGGGCGAGAATCTGGATGGTGCGGCGGATTTCCTCGTCGCGGCCGATCACCGGGTCGAGCTTGCCATCGCGCGCTGCTTCGGTCAGGTCGCGCGCGAATTTCTTGAGTGCGTCATAGCGGTCTTCCGCCGATGCGGTGTCGGCGGTGCGGCCACCGCGCAGTTCGTTGATCGCGCCATTGAGTGCCTCGGCCTTCACACCAGCATTGGCCAGCGCCTTGCCAGCCGCCGTGGTGGCGGACAGCACAAGCGCCAGCAGCAGCCGTTCGACCGTCACATAGGAATCGCCCGCCTTTTGTGCGACCTGCTCGGCCTGATCGAGCACGCGGATCGCATCATTATCGAGGCCGGGCGGCTGAGACGCACCGCTGCCCGATACGGAAGGCACCTTGGCTAGCGCGGCATCCACTTCGCGTACGGCTGTAGGCGCATCGCCGCCCGCAGCCTTGATCAGGCCCGCGGCCATGCCTTCCTTGTCTTCCAGCAGCGCCTTGAGCAGGTGCTCTGGCGTAATCCGCTGGTGGTTCATGCGCACGGCGACGGTCTGCGCAGATTGCAGGAAACCCTTGGCGCGGTCGGTAAATTTTTCGAGGTCCATAAGTCTCTACCCCTATCCTTTCAGAACAAAGGTAATGTTGTATTTTTGCCACACAAGGGCATGGATCAAATATGGGAGAAATTTATCGTGCAAACCCATGCATACGCCGCGCCCACTGATACCCGATCACACCGCCCTTGACCGGCTGGATCATCGACAAAGCCAATGTGAGAGCCATGGCAGGCCAGATGATGCTCTGCCATCCCAAGGGTATGTCGAACAGATAGTTCACTTCGATCATCGTTGGTATAAGGATATGACCGAGCAGCAGAATGACGATGTAGGAGGGAAAATCGTCGGCCTGATGACCGTCCAGCGCTTCGCCGCATTGGGGGCAGGACGTGGCAGGTTTCAGAAAACGTGGAAACAACCGGCCCTCGCCGCAGGCCGGACATTGCCCCTTGAGGCCACGCCACACGGCATCGCGCGCGGAGCGGGTGGCCTGATGGCTGCTATCGTCATTCTGGATCACGCTTGTCCCCTATCGCTGGACAAGGTGGATCGCAATACGAACCCGCATGTTTCGCGGGGAATTACGGCATGGCATGTTGCTATTGGCCATCATTGTGTGAAAGATGGTGCGTGTGAGAGAATGATGATCACGGGTTCGGGCGGTGCATGGTGGGCAAAGATCGGACTGGCAGGATGCCAGACAGACAGGATGAATGTGTGACGCCCGCTGAAGACGCCTGTGTTGACCTGATCGAGACCATTGCCTTCAACCCGATGGAGGGAATGCCGCTGCTTGAATTCCATCTGGCGCGGCTGACCGATAGTGCCGCCCAACTGGGGTTTTCCTTCAACCGCCACAGCGCGCGCAACGAATTGCAGGCGGCGACATTCCGCCTGCGCGAACATGCGCGGGTGCGTATGCTGGTGTCGCGCGGCGGCGCGATGGCCATAGAGGTGCGTGAACATCGCACATGGCCGCAACCCATCATGCAGCTGAGAGCGGTACGGCGGCCGGTGAGGGCGGACGATTGGCGTCTGCACCACAAGACCACGGATCGCAGCATCTATCGCGAGGCATTGTCCAGCGGCGGCACCTATGAGGTGATGATGCTGGACGAGGATGGCTTTGTCACCGAGGGCTGCTTCTCGAATATTTTCGTGGAGCGGGGCGACAAGCTGGTAACGCCGCCGCTTTCCCGTGGCGTGCTGCCCGGCGTATTGCGCGCGAGCTTGCTGGCCTGCGGCGAAGCGATTGAAGGTGACCTCAAGCCCTTCGATATGGAGCGCGGATTTTTCATCGGCAATGCGGCGCGCGGTATGGTGGCGGCGCAATTGATCGTTTAATTCTTCACCAAGAAACTTTGCCTGCTGCCGGTTGCCCTGCGTGGGGGGCTGCGCTAAAGGCGGCGGTATATCTCCACTGAATAAGTCAGGAAAGCCATTCCCATGAC
Source organism: Sphingobium sp. (assembly GCA_020446425.1). Classification (GTDB taxonomy): domain Bacteria; phylum Pseudomonadota; class Alphaproteobacteria; order Sphingomonadales; family Sphingomonadaceae; genus Sphingobium. The sequence continues at coordinate 44,708 of JAGRES010000024.1, forward strand.
CCAGACTTCCGCTGCCTTGGGCCGTATCCAGCCGTCCGCCACCCTCGCTATGAGCGCGCGGGTGACCCAGCTGAAACGGGAAGGCGTGGACGTTATTGGCCTGTCGGCTGGTGAGCCGGACTTCGATACGCCAGACTTCATCAAGGACGCCGCCATCGAGGCGATCCGCGCGGGCCAGACCAAATATACCGACGTTGACGGTACGGCTGAGGCCAAGGAAGCGGTGATCCACAAGTTCAAGCGCGATAATGGCCTGGATTATGCGCGCAGCCAGATCAGCATCAATGCGGGCGGCAAGCACACGCTGTTCAACGCGCTGGTGGCGAGCGTCGATGTGGGCGATGAGGTCATCATCCCCGCGCCCTATTGGGTGAGCTATCCCGATATCGTGAATTTCGCGGGTGGTACGTCGGTGATCATCGAGGGGCCTGCGGCGCAAGGCTACAAGATCACAGCGGAGCAGCTCGATGCGGCGATCACGCCACGCACCAAATGGGTGATGCTCAATTCGCCGTCCAACCCGTCCGGCGCGGCCTATAGCGCTGCGGAGCTCAAAGCACTGGGCGAAGTGCTGCTCAAGCATCCGCATGTGCTGGTGATGACGGACGATATGTATGAGCATATCTGGTACGCGCCGACACCGTTTGCGACCATCGCGCAAGTGTGCCCCGACCTGTATGATCGCACGCTGACGGTCAATGGCTGTTCCAAAGCGTTCGCGATGACGGGATGGCGCATCGGCTTTGCGGGCGGTCCGGAATGGATCATCAAGGCGATGGGCAAGCTGCAGTCGCAATCCACATCGAACCCCTGTTCGGTCAGCCAGGCGGCGGCGGTTGCCGCGCTGACGGGCGATCAGGATTTCCTGGAGGAGCGCAATGCGGCTTTCAAGAAGCGCCGCGACATGGTGGTGGCCATGCTCAACGACGCGCCCGGCCTCGATTGCCCGGTGCCCGAAGGCGCGTTCTATGTTTACCCCGACGCCAGCGGCCTGATGGGCAAGACAACGCCCAAGGGGCAGAAGATCACGACGGACGAAGAACTGATCGGCTATTTTCTCGACGATGCGCGCGTCGCCGCCGTGCATGGCGGGGCGTTCGGCTTGTCGCCTGCCTTCCGTATCAGCTATGCGACTTCGGAAGAGGTGCTCAAAAAGGCCTGCACGCGCATACAGGAAGCCTGCGCAGCGCTCAAATAACACGCTTTACCGGATCGTTCATCGGCGGCTCAGACGTATCGTTCATTATCTCTGTAACCTTTGGCCGCGTGCCAGCGAACAGGTGAAGGAGCATGATGAAGGTAAGAGCAATGGCGAATATTCTGAAAGCGGACTGGCTGGTCAAATTCCTCGGCGGATTTGCGGTAGGGTCCGCGGCGGCTCTGCTGATGCTGCCCGCGCATGCGCGCGCCGAGTCCGTGGTCGCTGCGCCTCAGCCCATCATAGATGCCGAGCCCGCCCGCAAGCTGGAAACCGCCGTGTTCGCCGGCGGATGCTTCTGGGGCGTGGAAGGCGTGTTCAGCCATGTGAAGGGCGTGAAATTGTCACGATCCGGTTATGCAGGAGGTCCGCGCGGCAAGCAGGTGAGCTATGAGCAGGTCGGCAGCGGGCGCACGGGCTTTGCCGAAGCGGTAAGCGTCACCTACGATCCGAAGGTGGTTAGCTATGGCACATTGATGCGCGTGTTCTTCTCGGTGATCGCCGATCCGACGACGCTCAATTATCAAGGGCCGGACCATGGCACGCAATATCGTAGTGCGCTATTCCCACTGAACAAGGAGCAGGCCAGGGCGGCCAAGGCCTATCTGGCGCAGCTGCAAAAGGCGAAGCTGTGGGATGACCCTATCGTCACGAGGGTCGAACGCTTCACCGGCTTTGTGAAGGCGGAAGGCTATCATCAGGACTTCATGGAAGACAATCCCCGCCACCCCTATATCATGCGCTGGGATGCGTCGAAGCTGGAGGCACTCAAGCGGCTGTACCCGGAACTGTACAGCGCCAAGGCCAGCCGATAAGGCGTATCTGATTTCAGGAAGCGAAGCGGCTGGGCCAGTGGCGGGAACGCGCCAATGCGAATGTAAGTCAAAAATGGAGCATTGATGAGGCTATCGGATTTGTTCGTCCCAACCTGCACCCAAATGCTGGGGGCCTTGTCTGTCTGGCTTGCAAAGGCTCTGGCGCAAATGTCGGACAAGGATGCTGAAGCATTGCTTTCCGCGCGCCTTGCGCCAGATATGTTTCCGCTGTCGACGCAAATTCGATTTGCGTGCGTGCAGGCACAAGAGGCTGTGTCGCGCCTGAAGGGCGAGGCCTTTCCCGAGTCGCTGGAAGAGCTTCTCAACGAGGGGAGGAATGCGGCTGAGCGTCCTGGCTCAATCGCGGATGCGCAGGCGAGAATCGGTGAAACCATTGAATTGCTTGACGGCCTTGATCCGGCACAGGTCGATAGGGACCCAGAACGACCTATTGCCCATGAACTTCCCACAGGCATGGTATTTGACCTGACGGCAAAACAATATGTTCGCGACTGGATGCTGCCTCAATTCTATTTTCATCTCATGACCGCTTACGCAATCCTGCGCAGCGAGGGTGTTGATTTGGGAAAAGCGGATTATGTGGCCCACATGTTCGCATATCTGCGCCCTGATACGATGCCTGCGGAATAGGGTTGTGGCAGCCCTGCAAGCATATTGGCTTACATCAGAATCTGCCGGAACGTCAGGTTGACGCGTCGGCTTATGGGTTTGCGCGTTTTGGGGATCGCATGTTTCCAGTTGGCCTGACAATCGCTGCGCATGATGAGCAGACTGCCATCGGTGAGCAGAAGGCGGTTTGTTTGCAGGGTGCGGTCATGGCGGTGGCGGAAATGCATGGTTCGCTCTGCGCCGAAACTCAGGGAGGCTATGACAGGACGCTCGCCCAGCTCTGGCTCGTCGTCGGCATGATAACCCATGCTGTCTTGTCCATCGCGATACTGGTTGAGCAGAACACTGTTGAATTCGACGCCAGCTATCGTCTCGACCCGTGCGCGCAATTGCGCCACCAGCGGATGCCAGGGCCGCGGTTCGTACCGCTTACCGGAATAGCGATAGGCGCAGCCGGGATCGCCCATCCAGCAGATCAGGCGCGGCTGCATATGCATCTTACCGAAGAGTGTAATGCTCTCTTGCTGCCACGGGATTTCCGCGATCAGGCGCGCCAGAACTTCATTTGAAGGCTGGCCCCAGTCACTATCATTAATCAGTTGAACATCGGGCGCAGGCCCAGATGCGTTCACTTCGGCGCGATCACCATCAGCATCTGGCGGCCTTCCATACGCGGATAGGATTCGACCTTGGCCGTTTCAGCGGTTTCCTCCGCCACGCGCTGGAGCAGTTGCATACCGAGCTGCTGGTGCGAAAGCTCGCGCCCGCGAAAGCGCAGCGTGACCTTCACCTTGTCACCCTCACCGATGAACTTGTTGATCGACCGCATCTTCGTATCATAATCATGATCGTCGATGTTGGGACGCATTTTGATCTCCTTGATCTCCTGCGTCTTCTGGGTCTTGCGGGCAAGATTCGCCTTTTTCTGGGCTTCGTACTTATACTTGCCGATATCGAGGAACTTGCAGACCGGCGGGTCGGCATTGGGAGAGACTTCGACCAGATCAAGGCCGACATCGGCCGCCTGTTCAATGGCTTCGCGCGTATACAACACACCCAGATTTTCGCCATCTCCATCAATCACACGCACTTTGGGCACGGTGATGAACTCGTTGTAGCGGGGGCCGGACTTGGGCATTGGCGCCAATGGGCGGCGCATCGTCGGGGGTCGTATAGCAGTTTCTCCTGTATCAGTTGAATGGCTTGTGTAGCGCTTTTCCGCCGCGTCGAAAAGAGGGCAGAAATGCGTAGCGATAATCCCGCATCACTTGTTGCGCGATTGCATCATTGCATATCGGGTGCCTTGGCCTGTTTTGCAAGAGCCACGACGGCTTCGTCGAGCGTCATGATCTGCTGCGGCTGGTCCGCGCCGAGGACGCGCAGGGCAACCTTGCCTTCCTCCGCCTCGCGCTTGCCGACGACAAGCAGGTTGGGCACTTTGGCCAGGCTGTGTTCGCGGATCTTGTAATTGATCTTCTCGTTGCGCAGGTCGATTTCGGTGCGGATGCCCGCGGCCTTGAGTTTCTCGACAACCTTCAACGCATACTCATCCGCATCCGAGACGATGGTCGCCACCACAGCCTGCACCGGCGCGAGCCAGAGTGGCACCTTGCCCGCGAAATGTTCGATCAGGATGCCGATGAAGCGCTCATAGCTGCCGAAGATGGCGCGATGGAGCATCACCGGGCGATGCTTCTCGCCATCTTCGCCGACATAGCTCGCGTCGAGCCGTTCGGGCAGCACGCGGTCGGACTGGATGGTGCCGACCTGCCAGGTGCGGCCGATGGCGTCGGTCAGATGCCATTCCAGCTTCGGCGCGTAGAAGGCGCCTTCACCGGACAGCTCTTCCCAGCCATATTCGTCTGTCGCCAGACCGGCGGCGGCGACAGCGTCGCGCAGCTCGCCCTCAGCCTGATCCCATTGCGCATCTGTGCCGAACCGCATTTCCGGGCGCAGCGCCAGCTTGATCGAATAGGTGAAGCCGAAATCCTTGTAGACCCGGTCGGCGAGCGCGCAGAATTTCTTCACTTCGTCGACGATCTGGTCCTCGCGGCAGAAGATGTGCGCATCGTCCTGCGTGAACTGGCGCACGCGCATCAGGCCGTGCAGCGCGCCATGCGGCTCGTTGCGGTGGCAGCAGCCATTCTCGTATATGCGCAGCGGCAGGTCGCGGTAGCTCTTGATGCCCTGCTTGAAGATCAGCACATGCGCGGGGCAGTTCATCGGCTTCAGCGCCATCCACTCGGCATCGCCGGAAATGATGTCGCCCTCATCCTCGGTGTTGGGCACCTCGTCGGGAATGACGAACATATTTTCGCGATATTTGCCCCAGTGGCCGGACTGTTCCCACTGGCGCGCGTCCATCACCTGCGGGGTTTTTACCTCTTTATAGCCGCCCTCGTCGACCGCGCGGCGCATATAGGCTTCCAGCTCGCGCCACATGACGAAGCCCTTGGGGTGCCAGAACACGCTGCCATGCGCTTCCTGCTGCAGGTGGAACAGGTTCATCTCCTGCCCCAGCTTGCGGTGGTCGCGCTTGGCGGCTTCCTCCAGCCGGTGGAGATGCTCGTTCAATTGCTTCTTGTTGAGCCAGCCGGTGCCGTAGATGCGGGTGAGCTGGGCGTTCTTCTGATCGCCGCGCCAATATGCGCCCGCGACGCGCATCAGCTTGAACGCCTGCGGGTCGAGCTTGCCGGTCGAGGGCAGGTGTGGGCCACGGCACATATCGAGCCAGTCGTCGCCCGACCAGTAGACGGTCAGCTCTTCGCCCTCGGGCAGTTCTTTCGCCCATTCGGCCTTGAAGGTCTCGCCATCGGCTTGCCATTTGGCGATCAGTTGCTCACGGCTCCACACTTCGCGGCGCAGCGGTTTGTCGGCCTTGATGATCTCGCGCATCTTTTCCTCGATGGCGGGCAGATCGTCGAGCGTGAAGGGGCCGCGGCTGGCGGGCGCCATCACGTCATAATAGAAACCGTCATCGGTCGCCGGGCCGAAGGTGATCTGGGTGCCGGGGAACAGCGCCTGCACAGCTTCTGCCAGCACATGCGCGAAGTCATGCCGTGCCAGCTCCAGCGCGTCGGCCTCGTCGCGTGAGGTGATAAGTGCGAGCTGGGCGTCACTGTCGAGTGGGCGCCCAATGTCGCGCAACTCGCCGTCCACGCGCGCGGCAATCGCTGCCTTGGCGAGACCGGGTCCGATGGATGCCGCAATGTCCGCCGGCGTAGTGCCGGGCGCGACTTCACGCACGGAACCGTCGGGCAGGGTGATTTTCAGCATCGCGGACATATCGGTTTCTTCAAAATCGCTGTGATACAGGGGCAATTCCCAATGGGCGGTCCTTAAAGGTCCGATGTCCCCTGTCAACATAAAGCGTCCAATATGGGTGGGACATGGATTTGCCGCTTGACGGCGTGCCGTGACCTCTGTTCACTTGATTGCCGGGGATAATATCAAGTGGGGATGGGGAGCATATGGATACTCCGGATCAGGCTGGCGGAGCTTTCGGTTTTGACGGCACGTGGAGAGAATATGCGCCGATAGCCTTTACGAACCTGTTGCTGACGATTGTGACCTTGGGGATTTATCGTTTCTGGGCCACGACGCGCTCGCGGCGGTATCTCTGGTCGCGCACGCGGTTCATTGACGACCGGTTGGAATGGACCGGCACCGGCAAGGAGTTGTTCCTGGGGTTTTTGATGGTGTTGCTGATATTGGGCCTGCCCTTTCTCTTCCTGCAATTCGGCGTGCAGGCGCTGGCAATGAGGGGCATGGGCGGCATGGCGGCCATTCTCGGCGTGGCCGCTTTCGTTGTGATTTTCTATTTCGGTGGCGTCGCCCGTTTTCGCGCGCTTCGATACAGGCTGGGCCGCACCTATTGGCATGGCATTCGCGGCGGCAGCAACGATAATGGCTTCGGCTATGGCATTTCCTATATGTGGAAAAATCTGGTCGGCATGATGGCGTTTTATCTGCTCGTGCCATGGGCGATGATTTCATTGTGGAACGAACGCTGGAACAAGATGAGCTTTGGTCCGCATCTGTTCGAATGCGACGCTAAGGTTGCGCCGGTGTTCAAACGCTTCCTGCTGTTTTACCTCGCGCCATTTCTTATCCTCATCATGATGTTTTTCGTGGCTGGCGCTGTCGGGGGCTTTTTCGGTGGTATCGGTGTCCGTACAAGCTACCCGCCAGCGATAGCGGTGCTTGTCATGGTCGTGGCCGTCATAGGGATATATGTTTTGCTCGGTCTTATCGCGCTGGCCTATTATTCTGCGTTCCTGCGGGAAGGTATCGGATCGCTTCGTCTGGCCGGTTTGAAGTTCGATTTCGAAGCCAATACCGATGACTGGCTGAAACTGTTCTTTGGCGATGTGCTGCTGGTCGTTTGTACGCTGGGCATCGGGCTCATATTCCTGCAATATCGCCACTGGAAATTCTTCATCACCCATATGGAAGCCTATGGCGAGATTGACCTCGATGAACTCACGCAGTCGACAACTACGCTGTCGAAACATGGCGAGGGTTTGCTCGATGCGCTGGATGTCGGGGCGTTTTAAGGCACGATGATCAATATTCAGGTCTGGCATTATGACGGGCGCAACGCCAACAAATGGCAGCCCCAGCTCTTCGGGGACAGCCATGGCTTTCGCCTGATTGGCGACGGCTGGGAAGCCGGGCCGTATAGCTGGGCCGACTTGCAGGCGCTCGATAATGCCGGATCGGATAGGGTGTTCGGCCATCAGTATGAACCGGGCTGGCGCATCGGCTTTGCGGGCGAGATACCGGCGGATGTCGCCGCGCTATTGCCCCAGCGCCAGCGTTATGGCGGTTTCATCGACCGTATCGGCCTGTGGCGCGCCAGCGCCGTGCTGGCCTGCGTTGCTGCGCTGGTGGTGTTCATCGGCGTGAAGGCGCCGGGGTGGATTGCGCCGTTCGTCCCGCAAAGCTGGGAAGACAATATGGGCGATGCGATGGTCGGCGATTTCGGCGGGCGCTATTGCCACACAAAAGACGGCGACGCGGCGTTGAAGGCACTGACCGCCAAGCTGGACCCGGAAGGTCATGCGCGCTCCATCGAGGTTGCCAATATTCGCATGGTCAACGCCATCGCCCTGCCGGGACGGCGGATCATCATCTTCACGGATCTGATCGAGAAGGCGGAGTCGCCCGATGAAGTCGCGGGCGTGTTGGGGCATGAGTTGGGCCATGTCGAGCATCGCGATACGTTGACAGCGATGATGCGCCAGCTGGGCCTCAGCGTCATATTGGGCGGCATGGACGGTACCGGCGGATCGCAGATCAATGCGCTGCTGGGTCTCAGTTTCAGCCGCGAGGCCGAGCATCAGGCCGACCTGACTGCGCTCGACAAGATGAAGGCCGCGAACATATCGCCCACTGGCACAGCCGCCTTTTTCCGGCGTATGGACAAGTCGCTATGGGGCACGTCCGAAGACGGCAAGGGCAAGAAGGCAGAGGATAAAGTCCAGGGCGAACAGATTCGCGACCTCACCAGCTGGTTCGCATCGCACCCGTCCTCGAAAAGCCGTTATGAGCTGTTCGAAAATGCGGCGGTGAAAGGCCATGAATACGCGCCTGCGCTTACCCCGGCGCAGTGGGATGCGTTGCGGGGCATGTGCGTGGATGACCGCGATGTGAAATCGGATTTCGGATTCGGTTTTTGATCCGGCTTGCTTGGAGGCGAGGCTTGCGCCCATAAGGCGCGCATGACCGAACCAGCCTTTCCCGATATTCCCGCACCTTCTTTTTACAACCGCGCAGACGGCGTGCGCCTTGCCTATCGCTTTACCGATGGCGCGGGGCCGCTGCTGGTGTTTCTGCCCGGCTATATGTCGGACATGGAGGGCGGCAAGGCGCTTTCCGTTTTTTCCTATGCGCGCGCCAACGGGCGGGCGTGCCTGCTGCTCGATTATTCCGGTTGCGGATCGAGCGAGGGCGATTTCAACGACGGCACGCTCGATATCTGGCGCGACGATGTGCTGATGCTGATCGACCACGTCTGGCCCGAGGGGCAGGTCGTTCCGATAGGGTCGTCCATGGGTGGATGGCTGGCGCTGCTGGCGGGGTTGGCCGTCAAGGACCGTCTCGCGGGGGTGGTTGGCATCGCCGCCGCGCCGGATTTTACTGAATGGGGTTTCAGCGATGCCGAAAAGGCAGTGCTGCACACAGAGGGTCGTATTGTCGAGCCATCGGAATATGGCGGCGATTATGTGACGACGCTGGGCTTCTGGAAATCCGGCGAGGCGAATCTGCTGCTGGAGAGCGAGATTGCGCTGACATGCCCGGTGCGCTTCATCCATGGGCAGGCGGACGATGTCGTGCCGTGGGAAATCCCGCTCCGTGCCGCCGCGCAATTGCGTTCAGCCGATGTACAGACGCTGCTCATCAAGGATGGCGACCACAGGCTCTCGCGCGACGCAGATATCGCATTGCTATTGGGGCTGATCGACGGACTGCTGGAGCACACATGATCCTGACCGCGCTAATGCTGATGCAGGCGGGCTATTCGCCCGAGACCGAGGCGGTGATGAACCGCGCGCGCAAGGAGGCGCATGAGAAGCGCCAGGTCGACAGGCAGCTGGAGGGGCTCTCCATTTTTCTGCCGCAGGAGACGGCCGCACAATTACAGGCTTGTATTGATGCCGCCGCCGATGATCCTGAGGCTGGCATGGCGCAGGCCCGCGCATGGATAGTGAAGGGCGGCGGCTTTTCGGCGCGCCAGTGTCTTGCCTATGGTTTAAGCGAAGCAGGGCGGTGGAGCGAGGCTGTCGACGAATTCAATAGCGCCGCGCTCGATGCTCAGAAGGCCGGTTCCGCTACTGATGCAGCCAGATTGTGGGTGCAGGCCGGCAATGCGGCTTTGGCGGGAGACATGCCTGAGCGTGCGGTTGGCTTCTTCGGCACGGCTATAAGCTTCGGTTTGCCGGACGGGCTGGCCAAAGGTGAGGCCTATCTCGACAGGGCGCGGGCACAGGTCGCACTCGGCGATCTGGCCGCCGCGCGTCGCGATATGGATGAAGCGCTCAAGCTGGCGGCGGACGACCCGCTGGCATGGCTGCTCTCCGCGACATTGGCGCGGCGCATGGACGACCTGCCCAAGGCCCGCAACGATATCGCCGAAGCGCAAAAGCGCGCGCCGGATGATGCATCGGTGGCATTGGAAGCGGGCAATATCGCGATACTGTCCGGCGATGAGGCCGCTGCCAAAGCCTCTTGGGCTCGTGCTATGACACTCTCACCGGGCAGTGATCAGGCCAAGGCCGCGCAGGCCAATCTGGAGCAGCTCGACGAGACGGGACCTACGCCAGCGCCTCAATCCAGATAGAAATCGACTGTCGTGACGACGCGTACCTTCTTGTAGGGCGTGTCGCTGACGCCGTAACCGCCGCCGGATTCGCCATCGCGCGCGGAGATGGAGAAATAGCCCTGCGTCGCTTTCTTGATGCCGCCAACGCTGGTGCCGCTGTCATTAGCGAACTGCTCTGCCGCCTTGCGCGCGTCCTTGGTGGCTTCGGCGACCATAGACGGCTTGATGTCATTGAGCCTGGTGAAGCTGTACGTCATGCCGGAACCTTCCTGCATGGTGACGCCGCGGCGGACGAGGTCGAACTGGTTCGCGACCGCTTTCTGTGCGCGCTCGATATCGGTAGTGCGCAGCTGCATCCGCTGGGTGATCGTGACATTGTTGCCATTATTGTTGCGATACTGGTTCACGCCCGCGCCAATGGGTTTCAGCTCCTCGGGCTTGAAACCCAGCTCGCGGAAATAGGCATTGAGCGCCTTGCTGCTCTGCTCGATTTCCGTCTGCACGGAGGGAAGGTCGTAACCGTTGGCGCTGTAGGCAATGGTCCAGGTGGCGAGATCGGCGGTTACGTCTTTTTCCGCCAGGCCGCGCACGGTGACAGAGCGATCCGCTTCGCGCGCCCGCAGCAGGCCATCGCCCAGCAAATAACCGCCTGCTATCATGCCGACGGTCAATATTCCGGCGCTTGCCAGCATCACCATGTTGCGATTGTCGCTCCAACTCATCCTGTCCTCCTCAACGGTTCGTCGATGATATATGTCGTTTCGTCGCTGTATGGATGATGAACGGCATAACAGATTTTGCGCCGAATTACGATGCACGGTTGCTTTGAGTGGATAACGCAATATACAGCCATATATAGCGAAACGATGTAATGGATCTTGGCGTGAACGGAAAATGGGTGAAATGGCTGAGCGTTGTCATGGCTGTGGCCGTCATCGCTTTCGTCGTTGTTCAATGGCGTTCCCAACCGGATGACGGGAACAGGTCGTGGCCAGTCGTGCTGGCGGCGGCGAGCCTGCAGCAAGCGCTGGAAGAGGCCGCCGATGTCTGGGCGGCCCAAGGTCATGCCCGGCCCGTGCTGTCCTTTGCCGCCACGTCTGCACTGGCGCGGCAGATTGAGGCGGGTGCACCTGCCGACCTGTTTTTTTCCGCCGACGAGGACTGGATGGACTATGTTGCCCGGAAAAATCTGATCGCGCAGGGCGCGCGGCGAGATGTGCTCGGAAACAGGCTGGTATTGATTGCGCCACGAGGCGGAGAACAGCCGCAAATGCTGACGCCCGAGCTCAAATTGTCTGCGATGCTTGGTGATGGACGGCTGGCGATTGCCGATCCCGATACTGTGCCCGCCGGTAAATATGCGAAGGCAGCGCTGATGTCGCTCGGCCTGTGGGATGGCGTGACTGACAGGCTGGCTCCGGCGGAGAATGTGCGCGCGGCGATGGCGCTGGTGGAGCGCGGGCAGGCGCCTTTCGGTATCGTTTATGCGACCGATGCGCAGGCATCCTCCAAAATATATGTAATCGGCATTTTCCCGCCGGACAGCCATCCGCCGATCCGCTACCCGTTGGCGCGGCTTGCGCAATCATCGTCACCGGATGCGGAGGCCTTCCGGCGCTATCTGATGTCGGATGAGGCGCAGGCGATATTCGCCCAATATGGTTTTGAGCGGCCCTGATACGCGGTGATGACTGACGCCGAAATCGCGATCCTGCTGCTCTCGCTCAAGGTCAGTGCTGTGGCAATTCTTGCGGCTGCGCCGATTGCCTTTGCGGTGGCCTGGCTGCTGGCACGGGTCCAGTTCACGGGCAAACTGCTGCTCGATGCGTTCATTCATTTACCGCTCGTCGTGCCCCCCGTGGTGACAGGCTGGATGCTACTGATCCTGTTCGGGCCGCAGGGACCGATCGGCGGCATGCTGGAGCGCCTGTTCGGCGTCACGTTGATGTTCCGCTGGTCAGGGGCCGCATTGGCAGCAGCAGTTATGGCATTTCCGCTCATGGTGCGCGCGATGCGCCTGTCCATTGAGGCGGTCGATGTCCGGCTGGAAAATGCGGCGCGCACATTGGGTGCTTCGCGCTGGCGCGTGCTGGCCAGCGTCACCTTGCCTTTATGCCTGCCCGGTATGGCAGCAGGCCTGATCCTTGGCTTTGCGCGTTCGCTGGGCGAGTTTGGTGCAACCATCAGCTTTGTGTCCAACATCGCTGGCGAAACCCGCACCCTGCCGCTCGCAATCTACAGCCAGCTTCAGGTACCGGAAGGAGAAGCGCAGGTAACGCGCTTGGCCCTGATTTCCATCGCCCTCTCCTTATGTGCGTTGCTTGCCTCCGAAATATTGGTGCGCCGGTCTGGTGCGAAGCGGGGCGTTCATGTCCTTTGACATCTCTGTCCGTAAAAAGCTGGGGGCGCTGGATCTCGATATACGGTTTCAGAGCGATGCGGGGCTGACCGCGATTGCCGGACCATCAGGCTGCGGCAAGACAAGCCTGCTCAATATGGTGGCGGGCCTGTTGCGCCCTGATGAGGGGCATATCGTTGTTGGCGATGAGATATTGTTCGACAGTGCGCGGCATATTGCGGTTGCGGTCGAGCGTCGCAGCGCAGGCTATGTATTTCAGGACGGTCGCCTGTTCCCGCATATGCGGGTGCGCGATAATCTGCTCTATGCCGTGCAGCTTGAGGCAGGTGACAGGCATGAGCAAGGGGCTCTGAGCGACATCTCGTCGTTCCTGGGCATTGATCACCTGTTCGATCGCTGGCCCGCGACATTGTCGGGCGGCGAAGTGCAGCGCGTGGCAATTGGGCGCGCTTTGCTAAGCCAGCCGCGCTTCCTGCTCATGGATGAGCCCCTGGGTGCGCTCGACACGATGCGGCGCGATGAGATCATGGCGATGATTGAGCGCATTCGCGATGAAATGGGCTTGCCCATCCTTTATGTCAGCCACGACCCGTCCGAAATAGGTCGACTGTCTGATAATATTATATCCATATCATAGAATAATATTTCAAATAATAGGTCAGTATATATAACCTATTTCCTTGTCTTTTGTGGCGTTGGGGTGCATAGACGCTTACCTAGCGAATCCGGAGACGGACCAGATTAGACAGGTGCCTGAATGCAGTTCGACCATCTTCCCAACCAAGCGGCGTTAAGCGACGCCGAACGCGCCGCCGCCATGGCCAATCCCGCTTTTGGCCGGGTGTTCACCGATCATATGGTCACAATCCGCTGGAACGAGAACAAGGGGTGGCACGATGCGCAGGTGCGCGCGCGCGAACCGTTCACGCTCGATCCGGCGTCCGCAGTGCTGCACTATGCGCAGGAGATTTTCGAAGGCCTGAAGGCCTATCACGCTCCCGGTGGCGGGATCACCATGTTCCGGCCGGAGGAGAATGCGCGGCGTTTCAAGGAGTCCGCCAAGCGTATGGCCATGCCTGAGTTGCCGGAAGAATTGTTCGTGCAGGCCTGCGAGGAAATCATTCGTATTGACCGTAATTGGGTTCCGACCGGCGAGGGCGGCAGCCTCTATCTGCGGCCCTTCATGTTCGCCAACGAGACTTTCCTCGGGGTGAAGCCTGCGTCGGATTTCATATTCTGTGTGATCGCCTGCCCTGTTGGCGCCTATTTCAAGGGCGGCGCCAAGCCAGTCAGCATCTGGGTGTCGGATGATTATTCGCGGGCTGGACCGGGCGGAACTGGCGCAGCCAAATGTGGCGGCAATTATGCGGCCAGTCTGGTCGCGCAGGCCGAAGCGATCAAACAGGGCTGCGATCAGGTCGTGTTTCTGGATGCCGCCGAGCATAAATGGGTCGAGGAACTGGGCGGCATGAACCTGTTCTTTGTCTTTGACGACGGCAGCATGGTCACGCCGCCGCTTGGCGGCACGATCCTGCCGGGCATCACGCGCAAGTCGGTGATCCAGCTGGTACAGGAACAGGGCGTCGATATTCAGGAGCGTCCCTATTCCATAGACGAATGGCGCGCAGACGCGCAAAGCGGCAAGCTGCGTGAAGTTTTTGCTTGTGGAACCGCTGCTGTGATCGCGGCGGTTGGCGAGGTGAAGTCGACCAAGGGAGACTTCGCTATTGGCGGCTCGCAGACTGGGGCGATGACGATCCAGTTGCGGGAAAAACTGACCGGTATTCAGCGCAACGAGATCGAAGGCCCCGAAGGCTGGGTGCACAAGGTCAACTTAGACAGCTAACAGGCGCTCGCCGGTTGAGGTGCTTTGCAGGAACGAAACCGGTCCGCCAACCTGAATGCGCGGGTCGAGACTATCCGCCTCCATGCCAGTGAGCGCCAAGCCGCTCTGGCAGGCGACGATTTCCATGCCGCTGTCCAGCGCCTCTTCGAGTAGGGACGAAAGGCTGGGCAAACCCTGGGCCACATGTTCCGCATCGCGTGGCGCGGCAATGGGCGGCGCAAGCAGGCGTACCGCATCAAGCTGTAGAAACAATCGCGCCGGGTGGCCGAGTGCCAGATAGGATGTGGCGAGGGTCAATATGCCGCGAAACCGCTCTGCATCTTCCGTCAGGATGATGACATTCAGGCTGGGCATTCTTCCTCCGCGAGCGCGCTTTCGCTGCACGCCGGGCAGGCCGGATCTGTGGGAATATTGAGCGTGCGGAAACGAAGCGAGAGCAGATCGGCAATCAGCAGCTTGCCAGCGCTGTCCTCGCCAAAGGGCACGAGCGCGCGGATAGCTTCGAGTGCGGCCAGGCTGCCTAGTACGCCGGTCAGCGCACCCAATACGCCCTGTTCGGCGCAGCTGGCTTCGGCTCGCGCCGGGTCTTCGCCTACGAGGCAGCGGTAGCAGGGTTGCTCCGGCTCCCAGCCGCGATAGACACTGAGCTGCCCTTCGAACTGGCCCACTGCGGCCGAGACGAGCGGGATGCGCAACCGTGTCGCGGCATCACTGACGATCAGGCGCGTCGTGAAATTATCGCATCCGTCGATAACGACGTCGCTATGCCGCAGCAGGCTGGCGGCATTATCCGCGTCGAGCCGCTGGATGATCGGAATCAGCTTCACATCCGGATTGAGCCGCGCGACTGCGTGCATCGCGGCTTCGGCTTTGGGTATGCCCACATCGCTCTCACCGAAGAGAGTTTGGCGTTGCAGGTTGGACAGGTCGACAACATCATCGTCGATTACGCGGATAGACCCGACACCGGCACCTGCGAGATACTGTATGAGCGGGCAGCCAATGCCACCTGCGCCGACGACCGTGACGTGCGCGGCGAGCAGCTGCGCCTGCCCTGCACCGCCAATTTCCTTCAGGACAATATGGCGTGCATAACGGTCAAGCTGGTCGTCGGTGAGCGTGTTCATGCGCTTTTCACTCCGGTCGAACCAAAGCCTCCTTCGCCTCGCAGTGTATCATCCAGTTCAGCGACTTCAAGGAAGGCCGCAAGTTGCACTGGCGCGGCCACCAATTGGGCGATGCGGTCTCCCCGGCGGATCGGGAAAGTTTCGCTGCCCAGATTGATCATGATGATCTTGAGCTCGCCGCGGTAATCGCTGTCGATGGTGCCGGGCGTATTGGGCAGCGATATGCCATGCTTGAGCGCGAGGCCAGAGCGCGGGCGTACCTGGATCTCATATCCATCGGGGATGGCCATCGCGAAACCTGTCGCGACGGCATGACGTCCGCCAGGTGCGAGGTCTATATCTTCGGCGGAGACGACATCCATTCCGGCGGCACCGGCGGTGGCATAAGCGGGGGTGGGAAGGCCTTGCCCATGGGGCAGGCGCTTGAGGCGAATCTCGATAGGGTTGGTCATAATATTACTCTAGACGAGCGGTGATGCGTTCGACCAGCCTGTTCGCGACTTCATCCTTGGGAAGATTTTCCCAACTTTCCGTATGCGCTTCGGTGACAAGGTGCACGCAGTTGTGCGATCCGCCCATTACGTCACCCGATACGTCATTGGCGACGATCATGTCGCAGCCCTTGCGCGTCAATTTGGCGCGCGCATGGTCAACGACATTCTCGGTCTCTGCGGCGAAGCCGATGAGCAGGGGCGGACGCTTTTCCGATTTGGCGATGGTTGCCAAAATGTCGGGATTTTCCGCCAGCGGCAGGGGGGCAGGCGCACCGCTGCCGTCCTTCTTGATCTTCTGCCCAGCCTCGCTTGCCGCGCGCCAGTCCGCCACGGCGGCGACCATGATGGCGGCATCGGCTGGCAAGGTGCCTTGTACGGCGGCCAGCATTTCTCGCGCTGTCAGCACGTCGACACGGGTCACGCCCGGCGGCGTATCGAGATTGACCGGCCCGGCGACCAGCGTCACGCGCGCTCCGGCTTTTGCGGCGGCGGCGGCGATGGCGAAACCCTGTTTGCCCGAGGAGCGATTGGCGATGTAACGCACCGGATCTATTGGCTCATGTGTTGGCCCGGCGGTCACAAGGACATGCTTGCCCGCGAGCGGCATGTCGGCGGCGAAATCCGGCTGCCCCGCAAGGATGTCCGCAGGGTTCGGATTGGCGAGCAGCTGCTTGGTCTTTTCGGCAATGGCGGGCGGTTCGGGCAGGCGGCCCTCGCCATATTCGCCACACGCCATCGGCCCGCTGTCCGGGTCCATGATATGGATGCCGTCACGCTCCAGCTGGGCGATATTGCGGCGCGTCGCCACATGTTCCCACATGCGCACATTCATCGCGGGAACGGCCAGCACGGGCTTGTCGGTGGCGAGCAATATGGTGGTGGCAAGGTCGTCAGCGATGCCGCCCGCCATTTTCGCGATGATGTTGGCGGTGGCGGGGCTGACGACGATCAGGTCCGCCTCACGGCTGAGCTGGATATGGCCGATCTCGCGCTCTTCCTTGAGGTCGAACATATTGCCATACACATGGTCTTCGGTGAGCACGCCCAGCGACAATGGTGTGACGAACTCCTTGGCGCTTTCCGTCATCACTGCGCGCACGGCAATGCCATCCTTGCGCAGCAGGCGCACCAGCTCCAGCGACTTATAGGCGGCGATCCCGCCCGAGACGATCAAGAGAACGCGCTTCGTTGTCATGCGCCGTGTCTGCACCGGATGCTGCGCGCTGTCCAGCCCGCCGCGCGATCCGTTCAATGCCCTACAGTACCGAGACTTTCGAACGGCCTTTGATGCTCGCCATATTTGTCGACCAGTGTCGCGCTGGCTTCGTTGAGGCCGATCAGCTCCACGCTCTTGCCCTCGCCGCGCAGGCGCATGACGATCTTGTCGATCATGCCGGTGGCCGAGATGTCCCAGAAATGCGCTTCGTGCATATCAATCACCACCTTGTCGACATCGGCTTCGTTGAACTCCATCGCTTCGTAGAGCATGTCGACCGAGCCGAAGAAAATCTGCCCGCCGATGGTATAGCGACGCGTTGTGCCTTCCTTGCTCAGCTCGATAGTGACGAGCTGCCGCACTTTCCAGGCAAAGAAGATGCCTGAGAGCAGCACGCCGGTCAGCACGCCGATGGAAAGGTCGTGCGTGGCGACGACCATGACCACGGTGGCGATCATGACGATATTGGAGGGCCAGGGGTGATGGGCGATCTCGGTGAAGCTCTTCCAGCGGAAGGTGCTGATCGAGACGAAGACCATGACCGCGACGAGTGCGGGCATCGGAATGCGCGCCACCCAGTCGCCCAGTGCTACGATGAGGATCAGCAGCATCACACCAGCCACAAAGGTGGAGAGACGGCGGCGCCCGCCCGATTTGATGTTGATGACCGACTGGCCGATCATCGCGCAGCCACCCATGCCGCCGATGAAGCCGGTCGCGAAATTGGCGACGCCCTGACCCCAGGTTTCGCGGCGCTTGTCGCTGCGGGTCTCGGTCATGTCGTCGACGATGGAGGCGGTCAGCAGCGATTCCAGCAGGCCGACTGCGGCCATTGCGGCGGAATAGGGTGCGATAATCTGCAATGTCTCGAACGTCAGCGGTACCTGCGGCAGGTGCAGGCTGGGCGGCGCATCGGGCAGTGCGCCCATCTGGCCGACCGTGAACACATCGAGGCCCATGGAGATGCTGGCAATGGCAAGCAGGATGATCGCGACGAGCGGCGCGGGGACGGCGGTGGTAAGGCGCGGCAGGCCATAGATAATCGCGAGACCGGCGGCAACCATCGCGTAGGTGGTGACGGTCGCTGCTTCGCCAGTCAGCTGCGGCAGCTGCGCCATGAAGATGAGGATGGCGAGCGCGTTGACGAAGCCGGTGATGACCGAGCGCGAGACAAAGCGCATCAGAAGGTCGAGCCGCAGCAGCGCGGCGAGCCATTGGAATATGCCCATCAATATGGTCGCGGCGAACAGATATTCGACGCCATGATCGCGCACCAGCGGCACGACAAGAACGGCGACAGCAGCGGTAGCAGCCGAGATCATGCCGGGGCGGCCACCCACCAGCGATATGATGACGGCGATCGAGAAGCTGGCGTATAGCCCAACGCGCGGATCGACCCCGGCGATGATCGAAAAGCCGATAGCTTCGGGGATCAGCGCCAGCGCGACGACGAGGCCGGAGAGAAACTCCGCGCGCGGATTGGATAGCCAGTCGCGGCGAAAATCGCTGTGAAGTGCCATGATGTCAGAACCCTGTTTGGAAATGCGCAGTCATTGCTGCGATGCAATATAGGCGCGGTTTAGGGGTTTGAGCGAGGAATGCAAGGCTGGTGGTTCAGCCGAGCAGATACATTGCTCCCGCTCCAATAGCAGCGGCGATCAGCGCAACACCGCCATAACGCACCAGCCAGCCGCCCTTCCATTCCATCATCCGCACCTCGGGCAGCGGTGGCGGAGGCGGTGCGCCGCCGGGTTCTGGGAACTTGTCCTCGATGCGGCGAATGAGGCTGGGCAGGCGCTGCAGCGTGCGCCAGTTCTCGACCAGCATATCGGCGGCCTTCGCCTCCGGCCCAAGCTCGTCGCGCATCCATTCCTTCACATAGGGGCCGCTGACGTCCCACATGTTGATCTCGGGATGCAGCGTGGTCGCAACGCCTTCGACCATCACCATCGTCTTTTGCAGCAGCAGCAGGTGGGGCTGCGTTTCCATATCGAAATCGCGCGTAATGGCGAACAGCCCGTCGAGCATCTGTCCGACAGACAGCTCGCTCACCGGCTTGCCGCGCATCGGCTCGCCCACGGCGCGCAGAGCTGTCGCGAACTCCTCGACATTATGATGCGCGGGCACATATTGCGCCTCGAAATGGATCTCGGCGACGCGCTTGTAGTTGCCGGTGATAAGGCCGTAGAGGATTTCTGCCAGCCATGTGCGGGCGCGCCGGTCGATCCGGCCCATGATACCGAAGTCGATGGCCGCGATCTCGCCACCGGGCGTGACGAACAGATTGCCCTGATGCATGTCGGCGTGAAAGAAACCCTCGGCAATGGCCTGCCGCAGGAAGGTGTTGACCAGACGCCCGGCCAGTTCTTTCGGATCATGTCCGGTAGCGATGATGGCGTCACGGTCGGAAATCTTGATGCCGTCGATCCACTCCATCGTCATGACGCGGCCCGTGGTGCGGTCCCAGTCTATAGCCGGGATGATATAACCGGCTTCAGCCTCCATCGCCTCGGCCAGTTCGGAGGAGGAGGCGGCTTCGCGGCGCAGGTCCAGCTCACGCGCAGTCCAGCGTTTGAAGTTGGCGATGACAAGGCGCGGGCGCAGGCGCTTGGCCTCGCCGCCCAGCATTTCGAGATGCGCGGCGGCCCATTCATAGGTTTCGATGTCGCGCGCCAGCTTGTCGGTGATGCCGGGACGCAGCACCTTGACCGCGACATCGCGTCCGTCCGTGGTGACGGCGCGATGCACTTGCGCGATGGAAGCGGCGCCGACCGGCTCCTCGTCAAAGCGTGAGAAGAACTGCTCGATTGGCCCACCCAGCGCGCTTTCGATCTGGGCGCGAATGGCGGGGAAGGGCACGGGTGGCAGCGCGTCCTGTAGCGTCAGCAGGTCGCGCGCGGCGTCTTCACCCACAAGATCCGGGCGGGTGGCGAGCGTCTGGCCGAGCTTGATCGCGGCGGGACCGATGGCCTGAAACGCTTCGGCATAACGCGGCAGTTTCGGAATGCGTGCGCCAAAACGGGCAAGGCGCACCAAACGGCGCACCGGCATCGGCGTATTGAGGTCACGCTCTATGCCCATCAGCGCGCCATGGCGGGCGAGCGTGCGGCCCCATTTGAGCAGCCGCCAGAGATGGGTGGTGTGGGTGGTCATGCTTCGGTCAGGCTTTCCACCCGCTGTGGATGGCGACGAGGCCGCCCAATATCGGCTCCACCTTCGTCTGGGTGAAACCCGCCGCGCGGATCATGCGTTCGAACTCCGGCATGGGCGGGAAGCGGCGGATGGACTCGATCAGGTAGCGATAGCTTTCCTCGTCCTTCGCCAGCAGCTTGCCGAGCTTGGGCACAAGGCGGTGCGAATAGGCGTCATAGACATTCGCGAAACCGGGCCAGGTGGTAGTGGAAAATTCGAGGCAATAGAAGCGCCCGCCAAATTTCAGCACGCGGTGCGCCTCGGCTAGTGCCTTGTCGATATAGGTCACGTTGCGGATACCGAACGCGATGGTGTAGGCGTCGAAGCTGCGGTCGGCGAAGGTGAGTTCCTCCGCATTCTGCTCTGACCAGCTCAGCCCTTCGAGCTTGCGCTTTTCCGCACGCTCCTGCCCCACGGCAAGCATTTCCGGGTTGATATCCGAGACCGTTACATGCGCGCCCGCCTTGTGCATCCGGAAGGCGATGTCGCCGGTGCCGCCCGCCATATCAAGGATCGCTTCGCCCGCGCGCGGCTTCACCCGGCGCACGAACTGATCTTTCCAGAGGCGATGCGCGCCGCCGGACATCGCGTCGTTCATCAGGTCATAGCGCGATGCCACGCCGGAGAAGACCGAGCGGACCATGCTCGCTTTTTCGTCTGCGGGGACGTCCTTATATCCGAAAGAGGCGGTGTCATTCATATCGAGCGTCTCTAACCACTGTTCGCGCGGGTGGGAAGCGGTTAAGCACAGTTATATGCCAGAGCTTCCCGAAGTCGAAACCACCGTTGCGGGCCTGCGTTCCGTGCTGGAGGGCCGCACGCTCACCCTTGTCGAGCCACGCCGCGCGGACCTGCGCGTGCCGTTCCCGCCAGACCTGCGCCAGCGGATGACCGGCGCGCGGGTCGAGCGATTGGGGCGGCGCGCCAAATATGGCCTCGTCGAGACGGACCGGGGCGACATGATGATCTTCCACCTCGGCATGTCCGGGCGCTGGCGCGTGGACCCGGACGAGATCGGCAAGCATGACCATCTGGTGCTGGAAACGGGCGAGGGGCGGCGGCTCGCGCTGTGCGACCCGCGGCGCTTCGGGTTCGTCGAGCTGGTGCGCACGGAGGCGTGGGAGGCCTATCCGCCGTTTGCGAAGATGGGGCCGGAGCCGCTGGGCGATATATTTACAGGAAAGTTGTTACATAAGATGTTGTCGGGAAAGGCGACATCCATCAAGGCTGCCCTGTTGGATCAGCGCGTGGTCGCGGGGCTGGGCAACATCTATGTGTGCGAGGCGCTGCATATCTCCGGCATTTCCCCGCGCAAGCAGGCGGGCAAGCTGACCGCCAGGCAATGCGACGCGCTGGCCGCGGCGATCAAGGCGGTGCTGCTGAGCGCAATTGCGGCGGGCGGATCGAGCTTGCGGGACTATGCGCGGCCCGATGGCGAGCTGGGCTATTTCGCGAAGGAATGGCGCGTGTACGGGCGCGAGGGCGAGGATTGCCCCGCATGCGGCGCGACGGTGCTCCGCCGCGCGGAGGGCGGACGCAGCACCTTCTATTGCGGGGTGTGCCAGAAATAGTGCGGGGTCAGGCGCGCGCTGCGCGCGCCCATGTTACCGATTGCCGTTTACGCATGGCTGCTCCCACGGCCCCGAAGCCGATGATCAGCATCGCCCAGGTCGCGGGTTCAGGTACGCCTCCGGCCAGACCGGCAGGCGTGACGGATAGCACAACAGCATCGAAGCCGTGCCCTTGTCTGGGGTCAAAGAAGCGGAACAGGCCCCCGGCAGGAAGGCTTCCGCCGTTATCGGTGCTTGGATATGTTCCGTCCCAGACAGGGGTAGGGAAATTCGACGGCAAGCTGGTACCCGACAGCCATGATTTGTCAGAGGCCCAGGCAGAAAATCGTATTTGATTGTTGAACTGGTCAAATGCCGCGACGCTAAAGCTGTCATTATCAACGTCATTGTCATCAACATATGCATTGGAGACAGATGCAGAGCCGGCGCCGGAGAAGGTGAAGCCATTGAGCGTCATGCTCAGGTTTATCGAGGGGTGCTGATATGTGGCGACGTCCCACCCTGCATATGCGATTATATTTGCCGGGCTGATGCTGTCATCATAGGAAAAGCTGCCGGAGATCATGGTGCCTGCGGGCACCAGGGCGCCGACCTGATCGACACGAGCCGTATAATCGAAAATGCGGACGAGCGCAGAGGCAGGCGCAACGCTGGACAATATGGCCAGAGCGGCCACGGCAATTTTTGCTATTTTCATCATGAACCCCAATGTGAAACTGCCTCCTGTTACCCCGGCGCATGACGGTATCAATACCGGTAACCATGTTTCCCTCCATTTTGGCGCAATCTTGCAATATCAACCTGTTCGCCTCAGCGGCTTTTGAATGAGGCGATCACTCAGGGATATTGCTGGCGGGAATGGAGGACCGCCAATATCTCAATCGCTTCGGCGACGCGGGAGATCAGGATGTAGTTGGGATGCACAATCGCCTCGCGCGTGCCGGGGATGCGGCCGGGGCGGTGGATATGCGGATGGTCGGGAAGGCGGTCAACCGCTTCATAGATGACTGCGCGAAGGCGCTGTGATGCAGGCTTGTTGCGGGCGGCGATGTAATCAAGGATGTCGAGAAGGTCTGTTTCCGCCTCCTCTCTCCAGATGATGGGCAGCGTCATTTATATTTGTCGATTACCGCCTGAGCCTTCGCCATTACCTCGTCATGCGGAATGCCCGGCTTTTTCGAGGCCAGCGCTTTCTCCACCTTTGCGCGCACCCATGCATCATGCGCCTCGGCTTCCTCAGACGTAGCGAATTCGGATTCGATGGGCGTGAACTTGGTCATGGCGTGAATATAATCCGTTTCGGTTGCGGGTGCAATAAAGGGCGGCATTCGCCTCAGCGGCCCGCCCGTGCCGGCTTCCGAGCATCGCGCCGAAAAGTGGTGACCGGTTTTCGGCACCAGCGATGCGGCCACGAAGGCTCAGAGCAGGCGGGCGAGCCAGCTGAGACAGGCCCATAGCATCAGCCCCGCGAGCAGCGCGGCCTCGGCATAGAGACAGCCGGAAGCATGCGATGCCCGTTTGTGCGGCCCATCGGGCCAGCGGCGACGCGCCATAAGCCTTTCCCCACAGCGTTGATACAGTCAGCCCCACCGACCGGACCAAATCGACAATACATATTATAGTTGATAAACTGGAGTGCGGTTCACGTCAATAATTGCCGCATGGATATGCGCAAACTTGTGGGCGAAAATGTCAAGAAGGCCCGGATCGCAAAGGGAATGACGCAGGAAGAGCTGGCGGAGAAGTCAGGCTTTTCGCAGCAATATATCAGCGGCCTCGAAAGCGGCAGGCGCAACCCGACCATCGTGACGATCTACGAGATTGCACAGGCGCTGGGCGTGAGCCACGAAGTGCTGGTGCGGGCTAGGTAATGCATCTGACTGTGACCTGACATGCTGCCTCCGATCCTCTGCGGAATGTTTTGTAGAGAATACTCCGTGGTAATATACTCGTCAATAGCGATTTTGCCGGATCATGGAAATTCGGGAAATATTCGCGCGCAATCTACGCAAGGCGAGGAAGGCGGCTGGCCTGTCTCAGGAAGAGCTTGCGCATCGCGCGGATATCGACCGCACCTATATCAGCGCGCTTGAGCGATGCGTCTATGCGGCCAGCATTGATGTGGTGGGACGTCTGGCGAAGGAGCTGGATGTGGAGCCTTCGGAACTGTTACGCTTGCCCTGAAATGGATTGGGGCAAGATAAAAGGCGCGAATTTCAAACGATTGCGAGAATGCAAATATTTAATGTGCGCGAGACTTCTGTATATATAGTTCTAATATTATTCATGATCTATCTCTAGTAAAAATACGTTTTTATCTGAAAGTCCAAATTTAAATAAAGATTTTTCTGTGTCATTGTAATTAAAACTATGCGTGAAAATGCTATTATTTTCGCTCATTATTATATCATTCACTTCTGAAATTGGAAGTACAGAAAGAAAATGATTCTTTGACATAGATAAAATAGCAATAGAATTATAATCTAAATATTCTGTTTCTTTAAATTTTGCTGGGTGACCCTCTGTATAAATGAAATCAAATCCTGTTTCGCGACAGGACATAGGGTATATTTTATTAATTTTATTTAATTTTCTCCCTGGTTTATATTGGAATTCTCTTTCAAAATCAGAGCGGGATCGAATTATAACCCTCGCTATACGATATGCATGCGCCGCAAACGGCGTGCCTCGATCTGCTGTAAAAAATAATCGATCCCTATTTTTTTGTATTTTAATATTTTTATTTTTTATATAGTTTGAAGTAAATCCTATATGATCTTCTCCACTCTCATGCAGACTTATTTTCCATTCATATATTTCTCGGCATGCAATATAGATGTCTCTTTTGTACTTCCATACTTTCCAAGTAAAGCTATTTATTCCATTTTTCCAAATGGTAAAATAAACCTCATTAATAATATTTTGAATATTTTTTCTGTCGCTAAATGTAGCGCTAGCTCCAAACGGTAATAATCTAGTGTTTCCATCTATATTTATAGATCTAACATCGGGAACGGGTATTAAAGATTTACAGGAAGGGCATTGTTCCTTGTTTTCGTATGAGATTAATTCCATTCCGGGCGGCAAATGTTGGCTGAAAGCCGAGTAAAAATTTTTCCCACAATGTGGACAATGATTTACTATTTCAGTCATCGAACATACTCGCAAAAGTCTGGCCGCCGTGGACCAGTGACAGAACTTCAACCTCGCTTTCAAGTACACGATAGGCGATGATTGTGCGCCGCCTGTATGGCACCGTGCGCACGCCCGACGCGATATCGTCACGCGGGGTGCCGCGTTCGGGGAATGTAGTCAGCTTTGCGGTATGCGCCTCAATCGCGCTGGTATAGGCGAACGCTGTTTGGGGATCGGCTTGATCCGCTATCCAGTCATATAGTGCAAGAAGTTGCGCCTCGGCTCTGGATCGCCAGACGATCCGGTAAGTTTTCACTTGCCTGTGCGTGCGGCGTGACGGGCGCGAAGAGACGCGAAGACCTCATCCTGTGGAATGGAGGGTGCGGGATCGGCAAGCGCTTCCTCGACACGCGCCTTGAGCAGCGCGTCAAGTGCTTCCTCCTCCCGTTCAAGCGCGCGCAGTCCGGCGCGGACGACCTCACTGGCCGAGCTGTATCGTCCCGAAGCAACGCGCGACTGCACCGTTTCGGCAAGCGGGCCGAGCGTGACGGTGAGGGGCTTTATGGCGCGAGCTGTCATATGGGAATTATATGACACTGTCATATTGGGTGCAAGTGGTTTGGTGCGGACAATTTAATGCACTGTCACCGTAACCCCAAACCCCTCCCAAAAACGCATTATGCTCGGATTGTGATCTCAATTTGCTCAGGTTTTACGCCAAAAGAATTCGCCAGCCCAATCTTTGCATCGCCAATGGTTAAATGCGGGATTTGCGGTGTTTCGTTATCACTTTCGTCTCTGTCTTCCACATAAACGAAAGTCACGCGTTGTTTCTCAAGATCAACGCTTGAAGTTTTCCATCCGGCGCTTTGCCATCCGATGCTCTGTGCACGCATTTGATTTGACCACCAAGCTTGATATTGCCGCGCGCTTGCGGGTAGCGGAAAACCTAGAACTTCTTCAATTTCACTAAAAGTCGGTTCCCATATTCCAGCATCATAGCTTGCAAGAAAAGTTGTCAATTTGACATATTTAGACATATCTGCCTCCAATTCGATATGTATAATATACATCAATTATATATAATGTAAATAGTCACTCCGCTGCCACCGCTTTCTCCCGCTCCAATAGCGGCTTGAGATATTTGCCGGTGTAGCTGCGCGCTTCCTTGACGACCTGTTCCGGCCCTTCGACTTCGCCCTCGACTATGCTCGGGCTTCGCTCAGGACAGGCTCGTTCCCGGTTTCCTTTTTTAGCATAGGTTGCAGATAACAGCCTGTGTAGCTTCGTTCATTCCGAGCAACGTCCTCGGGAACGCCCTCCGCGACAATCTCCCCACCTTTGACCCCTCCCTCGGGACCAAGGTCCAATATCCAGTCCGCCGTCTTGATGACATCCAGATTATGCTCGATCACGACCACGCTGTTGCCCTGTTCAACCAGCGCGTGGAGCACTTCGAGCAGCTTGCGCACATCCTCGAAGTGCAGGCCCGTGGTGGGCTCGTCCAATATATAGAGCGTGTTGCCGGTGGCGCGGCGCGAGAGTTCCTTGGCGAGCTTCACGCGCTGCGCCTCGCCGCCCGACAGGGTCGTCGCCTGCTGCCCGACCTTGATATAGCCCAGCCCCACTTCGGCCAGCATCGCCATCTTGTCGCGGATCGAGGGCACGGCCTTGAAAAACTCGACCGCATCCTCGACCGTCATGTCGAGCACGTCGGCGATGCTGCGCCCCTTGAATTTCACCTCGAGCGTTTCGCGGTTGTAGCGCTTGCCGTGGCATTCCTCGCAGGTGACATAGACGTCGGGCAGGAAGTGCATCTCGATCTTGATGACGCCGTCGCCCTGGCACGCCTCGCAGCGCCCGCCCTTGACGTTGAAGCTGAAGCGCCCCGGCTTGTACCCGCGCGCCTGTGCTTCGGGCAGCCCGGCGAACCAGTCGCGGATATTGGTGAAGGCGCCGGTATAGGTGGCGGGGTTGGAGCGCGGCGTGCGGCCGATGGGCGACTGGTCGATGTCGATCACCTTGTCGAGATGCTCCAGCCCCTCCAGCCTGTCGTGCGGCCCGGCGACGACGCGGGCGCCATTGAGGATGCGCGCGGCGGCGGCGTAGAGCGTGTCAATGGTGAAGCTCGACTTGCCCGACCCCGATACGCCGGTGATGCAGGTAAAGGTGCCGAGCGGGATCGACGCGGTGACGCCGGTCAGGTTGTTGGCGCGGGCATTGTGCAGGGTGAGTTTCTTGCCGCTTCCCTTGCGGCGTTTCGCGGGCACGGCGATCTCGCGCGTGCCGTTGAGATAATCGGCGGTGAGCGAGCCCTTGGCTTTCAGGATCGTCTTTAGCGGCCCTTCCGCCACCACCTGCCCGCCATGCACGCCCGCGCCCGGCCCCATGTCGACAATATGGTCGGCGGCGCGGATCGCGTCCTCGTCATGCTCGACGACGATGACGGTGTTGCCGAGGTCGCGCAGGCGTTTCAGCGTGGCGAGCAGCATGTCGTTGTCGCGCTGGTGCAGGCCGATGCTCGGCTCGTCGAGCACATAGAGCACGCCCGAGAGGCCGGAGCCGATCTGCGAGGCGAGGCGGATGCGCTGGCTCTCGCCGCACGACAGGGTGCCCGATGTGCGGTCGAGGTTGAGGTAATCGAGGCCGACATTGTTGAGGAAGCCGAGCCGCTCGATAATCTCCTTGAGGATGGCCTTGGCGATCTGGTTCTGCTGGTCGGTGAGTTTGTCGGGCAGCGCGGTGAAGAAGGCGAGCGCATCGACGACGGAGCGGCGGGTGGGGATGGAGATGTCCTCGCCCGCGATCTTCACCGAGCGTGCTTCGGGCTTGAGGCGCGCGCCGCCGCAGGTCTCGCACGGTTGCGCGGTCTGGTATTTGCTCAGCTCCTCGCGCATCCACGCGCTGTCGGTTTGCAGCATGCGGCGGTTGAGGTTACCGATCACGCCCTCGAACGGCTTGTTGACGGTATATTCCTTGCGTCCGTCCTTGAAGGTGAGCTGCACCGGCATGCCGCCCGTGCCGTGCAGGACGATCATGCGCTGGTCAGGTTCCAGTTCGTTCCACGGCGTATCGAGGCTGAAGTCGTAGGCGCGGGCGAGGGAGGCGAGCACCTGCATATAATAGGGGCTGGGCGGGTTGGACTTGGCCCAGGGGACGACCGCGCCTTTCTTGAGGCTGAGCGCCTCGTTGGGGACGACGAGCTGCTCGTCGAACAGCAGCTTCTCGCCCAGGCCGTCGCAGGCGGGACAGGCGCCCTGCGGCGCGTTGAAGGAGAAGAGGCGCGGCTCGATCTCCGGGATGGTGAAGCCGGAGACGGGGCAGGCGAAGCGCTCGGAGAAGACGATGCGGTTGGCGGGGATGCCGGCGCCTTTCATGGCGCCGCCGTCTGCGGCTTCATCTTCGCGGCCGGGAACAGGGCCATCCGCCAGATCGGCATAGGCGAGACCCTCGGCGAGGCGCAGCGCGGTCTCGAAACTGTCGGCCAGCCGCGTGGCGATGTCGGGCTTTACCGCGATGCGATCGACCACCACCTCGATGTCGTGCTTGTACTTCTTGTCGAGTGCGGGAGCGTCCTCGATAGTGTAGAACTCGCCGTCGATGCGCACGCGCGTGAAGCCGGCCTTCTGCCACTCGGCCAGCTCCTTGCGATACTCGCCTTTGCGGCCGCGCACGACCGGCGCGAGCAGATAGAGGCGTGTGCCCTCGGGAAGCTGCATCACGCGGTCGACCATCTGGCTGACGGTCTGGGCGGAGATGGGCTCGCCGGTCGCGGGCGAATAGGGGATGCCGACGCGCGCCCACAGCAGGCGCATATAGTCGTAGATCTCGGTGACGGTGGCGACGGTCGAGCGCGGATTGCGGCTGGTGGTCTTCTGCTCGATGCTGATCGCGGGGGACAGGCCGTCAATATGCTCGACATCGGGCTTCTGCATCATCTCGAGGAACTGGCGCGCATAGGCGGACAGGCTCTCGACATAGCGGCGCTGACCCTCGGCATAGATGGTGTCGAAGGCGAGCGACGACTTGCCGGAACCGGACAGGCCGGTGATGACGATCAGCTTGTCGCGGGGCAGGTCGATGTCGACGCCCTTCAGGTTATGCTCGCGCGCACCGCGTACATTGATGTGCGTCAGCATGGGGAACGCCTGGGCTTGGTGATGTTCGTCAGCATGAAATGAAAATGTCTTTCCCGATTCGTGTCTATGCCACACATGATCTCATATGGGCTCCTGTTCCAATACGGCAATGCAACATAGCGGCACAGGAGCATGTTCTTTATATGTTCCACGGGCTCATGTTGCAATCATCGAATATTTTGTGCGCTATCCAGCGGGCGGTGGACATAAAATTCCAGCAATGGCCATCACACTGATGTTTGATTAGCGAGATGTCCATTTTTTACATTTTTTGATGGACTTTACATGATTTTACGCTATGTTTGGGTCAATTCGTCGGTTGTTATCTGCGGGGGTAACAGGGGAAGCTGACGGTCTATTGTGCATCGGCAGGCCCGGACGGGCCTGTATTCATGTGCGCCAGGCTGGCACTTATTCCGCAGATTGTAATTCGATATTTTTGAGATCCTTAGTGCCCGACAGCATGTAGGATACGCCCCCGGGACGTCCCTTGCCCCGGGGGCGTTTTTATGCGTGCTCCAAATTTTTGTTGCAGCGCAGCAAAAACTCTTGCAGATATTTTTCAGCAGACATTAACGTTACGCAACGGATGCTTAAGCCTTTGCTAACCGCTTTTGGAGATAATGGGTTATCCGGGTTATATGAGGTTCGGAGGCATTGATGGGAATGACTGGCAAAGCGCCTGATGGTTCAATCACTCTTGCTGAAATGCGGGAGTTCGCCAGCTTTGCGGCTGCAACCCAACGCTATATCCGGCGCTCCCTGGATGTCGCCTTTCATCGCGCGGACGCGATGGAGCTGTGGTGCCGCGACGTTGTCGAGGCTGCCAGCATCAAGGCGCAGTCCCGCATGTATGAGCGCATCCACGAATTGCGCACCATGGTTCCCGATGACAGCGGCCTGGAACAGGTCGAGCCTTTCATGGCGCCGCTGATCGGCATTTCCGCATTTGATCTGGCGCAGGACCGGCTGACCAGCTTTTCCGCCTATCGCTTCCTGTATGAGCGTCTGTTGGGCGCCGGCTCGCGCCCATGGCTGCCGGGTGCGTTCTGCGCTGCGGCGAGCCTGCCCAACCTGCACCCCGACAAGCGCCGCGCGCTGCTGCAGTCGATCAGCGAGGCGGCTGCCACCGCGATCGGATGGTCCAACCGTGAGCCGAGTTTTTACCCTGAATGGGTTGAAAAGGTCGATGTTAACAATATCGCCAATTGATTATTTATCCATAAGTATCTGAAAAATAATCATATAATCATGAATTTTTGAAATCTCGCAGCGACGGGCGGGAACCATATTAACTCCTCTCCGGTTTATGACCATGCAAGAGGAGATCAAACATGGTTGAATATCGTAACGATGCTGGCCCGGCTGTTGGGCGTAGTAATGGTGGTGCAGGCCGTATTCTGCTGATCGTCGCTGTTCTCGCGGCGTTGATCGTCGGCCTGTTGTTCGCAACCGGTTTCTGGACTGCTGATGTCAAGGAAGGTTCGCTTCCCGATGTTGACGTCAGCGCCACCGGCGGCGAGCTTCCCGCAGTGGATGTGGACTCCAAGGAAGTGGTGGTCGGAACGACCGAAGAAACCGTCACCGTTCCGACGGTTGGTGTGAAAGATAATGGCGAGGACTAATTGCTCCTCGATCCTAGACGAAACCGATGAGGCAGGGGCATTTGCTCCTGCCTTTTTCCGTTCTCAGCTGCGTTTACGGTATCGGAAATACCAGACTTCGTGACAGGGTTCAAGCATCGTATTGATTTTCAGTAGTTTTTGGTGATTTTTTGACCTCGAAAATCGCTCCAGCAATCACCCAGCAATCACCGTTTCGAAGTGATGAGGGCATGGATTTGGTGCATCCGATCATGAGTTCCGGTCTGATGCTTGCACGTTCCGTTGACTAGCCAGCATTTCCGGGGTTCGCTCTTCAAATGCTCTGGCAAACTCGTTGTCGGTCCAACCTCGTTCGCCATAATCTGGGTAGTCGTGAAACTGCCAGCCCTGCTCTCCATATTCCATGTCAAACAACGGCCCCACGAAGGGGCAGTTGTGGAGGTAGTAGGTCTGAACGAAAGGGTGGGTCTCCCAATCCTGCGCTATGAACTGATGACCTTTCGTCCCATTCAAAAACCATGGCTGCAGGCCGTGTGAACCGAACTGCCGGGCGATGATTGTGCGCATGTGAAGGATTGCCGCCAGAGCGTCATCCTTTAGAGTTGAATAGGTCTCGACATTGAAATGGATCGAGTGATGCCGGAGCGATTTCAGCGCCCGAAACTCCTGCGCAACATCGGGCAGAAGAACACCCCAAGAGGCAAGAGCATCAATTGGCACATCCCAGTTGTCGAAGGACTTCTTGCGATAGACATGTCGGTATTCCGGCGTGGAGGTATAGAACTCGCGCAGATCAATGATCATGTGGTTTAAAATGCGCTCGCCAAGCGCACAGGCACCGACCAGGGCTGGGTAGTAGGCCCCGATCACATAGGCCTGACGCACCTGATGAAAGAAGCGATTGTGATAGGAGAGCGTGGAGAAGGGCTTTGAATCTATCGCCATGAAGTTCTCGATCTTGGCGTCAATTCCGAGCTCCCCGAATTCAGTTTTCAGGCCTTCACGCACGTTCGCCTTGTTCTTGAGCCATAGCGCCTTGTTTTCCTCGTCCCAGTGATCGCCAATCTCCTGAGCGAGGGTGACCGAGCGCGTGTCGAAATCCATACCCCAGCTAAGATGTCGGCGGCGACCGCGATCTGGCAACGCCTCCTTCTCGGCATTGATGCGCTTGCCAAGCTGAACGAGTGTTTCTGCCTGATCCACCACTAACGAT
Source organism: Sphingobium sp. (assembly GCA_020446425.1). Lineage (GTDB taxonomy): Bacteria > Pseudomonadota > Alphaproteobacteria > Sphingomonadales > Sphingomonadaceae > Sphingobium. Next base: position 76,571 of record JAGRES010000024.1, read on the forward strand.
ACTGACCTTCGTCGCACGTGCACATCATGGCCGCACCATAATCTTGGCAGCGGCATTTGCGGATCAGTTGGTGCTGGTTAAGGCAAGCTAGGTCGGGGTGTTCGCAGGTCGGGACGGACGGCTTATTCATCGTCGCCTGCCAGTCGAAAGCAGGTGGCGAAACGTCCCCGGTCGGACTGGCCCAGTCCGGCTTCCTCGAACAGCGGCTCCCAGCGCGCAGCGACGATGGCCCGCATCTCCGCGACGATGGCCTCCGCTTCTTCCTGACCAAGATCAAACACTGCTGCTCCGGCCAAGGCATTTTCGAGCGTGGCATTGCGCCCTTCAGGGCCCACGCCGAGGACAAGCCGCCGCTCCAGACCAACCTGTGGCTTGGGCACGACATCGTAGAGCGGGGACAGGCGCCAGCCCTTGCCGTCGTGCAGGAATCCGTGGTTGCGCAGGTGATCGTCGTCATTGGTGACGAGGATGTTGAACACCATGCGCTTGAACAATTCATGCAGGTCCTGGCGAACCTGCGTGCCGTGCTGGCGAAGCGCTCCGGCAAGGTCGGCGTAGCTGTAGCGGCTGACCTCGCTTTCATGCGCACCAAGCATCGTCAGGCCCGACGCGAAATGCCGTCGCTCCATCCAGTTGCCGTGCGGGATACGGTCGAACCGCTCTATTAGATAGATGTCGCGCTCGAGCACGCGTTTGAAATCGAGCGCGGGCACGTTGAGACCGCATTCGCCAGCAAGGCGCATGGTGGCGTATTCCACCCGGCATTCGGGAAAGCTGTCGTTGCGGGCCTGGAACTTGGCAATCCAGGGCTGGTCGCCAATTTCGGTCGCGGCCTTGGGACGTGCGCCGCCCAGCGATGATCCCGCAGTCAGCAGTTGCTTCAAGTTCTCATCGAGTTCCTCGACATGCTGCGCCCGTTCGGTCGCCTCGGCCAGTTCTTCGAGCGTGAAATGCTCGCCCGGCGCATCGCCTTCGCCCCATGGCGTGACGCGCTGAGGGCGTTCGGGGGTCGGACCGAAGGCGAGGCAACCCACACGATGTTCGCCCGAGGCGAGGATAAGGTCGATCTCGTTGGGCAGGCGATCACCCATGGCCTTGTACATAAGATACTGGCCCCAACCGTCGGGTGCTGCATCGCGGATGCCGTTGAAGACGGCGAAGCCCTCCTCGGTCCGGAAGGTGTGACTGCTGCCTGCTTCGTGCAGCGGCAGAGCGACCGGATCGATCGGGATGCGGTCTGAGCGTTCAAGATAGCGACGGCCATAGGCGAATGTCGCAAACTTGTTGCGCGGCTCGTCGGTCATGGTGAGCAGCCCGGCGGGAACCGGACCTTCGGGCAGATGCACGAAGACATAGGTGCGCACGCTCACCATGACGGGTCAGAAGTCCAGGTCATCGTCATCTGACGCATGAGTCGTTTTGGGTAGGCGCGCGAGATCTTCGCTGATGCCCGCGCGATCGGTATCGGGAGCAGCAAGTTCGGCAAGGCGGGCCGTCATCCCGAACACGTGAAGCGCGCTGGCGAGGACCGCAAGGCCAACCGTTGGGTCCCCGGCTTCCAGTCGCTGCAATGTCTGCACCGAGACGAGCATGCGCTCTGCCATGAGCCGCTGCGGCAGCTTACGCCGCCGCCGCGCGAGCGCGATATCCTTGCCCAGCTGCGCGATGGCGCGCTGGCTCTGGGGCGGCAGTCCGCTGGCGACTCTGGAGGCACGTGGCATGACGATATAAATGACATATCATGCCTATTCTGTCAATTTGACATGATATGTCATGTATTTTGACTGCTTCACTGGTCGTGATAGGCAACTTCCTATTCCGCCAAACAGTAGTCCTATTTCTCAGGCACGGACTTGGCGAAGTTCGCCGCAAAGTAGTCGATTACCTCCGCCGCCTGGGTTCCCTGGCGAAACTCCCGTTGCTCTTCAAAATCAAGGCTCGGAATAAGGTGGATGAACTGGTTCTCAGCATAGAGCGGCATCAACTCATCCGGATCGATTCCGTTGGCGCGGTGCCCAGTCATGACATGAGCCGCCTCAAGCGCAGCGCCAATCATCACATCCGCCAGTTGAACGGCAGGACTGTCCTTGGAATCGACCTGGCGCACTTCGGCAAGTTTGAGCGGGAACTTGAAACTGGCGATCTTGCTTTGCCGAAGTTCGACTTCCTCCTCGTGCTCGATCAGGCGCTGCAGAAGCGCATTATAGCGCTCAAGGTTCTTGGAGCGATCATGCTCGACCCGGTATGGTCCATCTGACATGGCCTCCATTCGGCTGATCAGCGACTGAAGTACCACCAGAGCTGCATCGGTATCGACGCCGGGGTTCGCTATGGCTGAAAGACATGCCGATGCGGCATACTGTGCAAGCGGACCTATAGCCTCGGGAAACTCGTGCCAGTTTGTCGCGCGGGCTGCATGTACGAGTTCCTGCAGAGCATCTGCACTTTTCTCCTTTACGGCATTCTGGAAGGCTGCGAGCATTGCGTCGAACTGCGGATCGCCCAGCAAGGTGCGACCAGTCATCGTGAGCAGGGACGCCATCGCGTAGTTCTGGCCATCTTCGTAAAAGTTGTGGCCGAGGTCGTAATACCATGGCTCTACCGCATAGTCGCAGAACATGAGGACGAGCAAAAAGCGCTTGTCGCACACATAGGTGACACTCTTGTAGTCGGCGAGCAAGTCGCGCAGCAGCGCCATAAGTCGGGGGCGATTGCCGGGGCGCCGTGACAAGGCGCGATATTTGAGCTCATTCGCTTGCAGCTTTGGAAAATGCTCACGGATCAGGCGAGTAGCATCCTCGTCACTGATCGCGATTGCCGCCGCGCCCTGGAAGGGCTGGTCGGCATTGAGCAGGTCAAAGCCCGTATAGCCGCTCTCATCGATCCGGTAGCAATCCATGCTTCATCTAGAATGAAAACAGGCCGGGTTGACAAGAAGCTTAGCGGCGACTGACGAACACTTCCGAACGGACATAAGTCAGTCACCAAGCTCATCCCGACTGCGCGCCGTCGATCGCCTCAAGCACATCCACCAGCTGCGCGCGCAGGCCGGATAGTCCAACCGCGAGCACGAGATCGCGCCTGTCAGCGAGTTCAAGCACTGTCCGTAATATCTGATCCGAATGCCGCATGAGGATGACCAGATTATCCGCGCTCGGGCTGTTCTTGCCGTCGAACCAGTTCCGCACTGCGCGTTCATTCGAGTTGGTCAGCCTGGCAACGGTTTTCACCGACGAAGCGAGCGCGCCAAACTCCTCCTTCAACGCCTGTGCCAGCGCCTCACTCAGCATGGATGGCGACAGTTCCGGAAAAGTCCTTCCTGATTTCGACTGAATAATTCGGTCCTTCTTGGTGAACGACATACCTCTGATCTCCCAATAAGTTTCACGGGAATCGGAGGGTGTCATTCCCTGGCGGGAGGAAAGCACTGGGCAGATGCAGGC
>JAGRES010000025.1 GCA_020446425.1 Sphingobium sp.
AGTTATGATACCGTTTGGGAGGCCGGGTAGGGGAGTGGGCCGGTGCGGAATATTTCAGTGTAACTGAAACAGAGGCTAGGCCGTGGCGAGGCTCTTCTGCGTCGAAGCCGCGAAGATCTCGTCGATGGCGGCACCGAGGGACGCGTCGAACTCTGCATCGCTCATCTGCGCGCGCAGCTCTTCGAGCAGAGCACGGCTGAAGCTGGCGATCATGCCGCGATTCTTCGCGAGCTCAGCGCAAGCGTCGGGACGGCTGTATCCGCCGGAAAGCGCCACAACGCGCAGCACCTTGGGATGATCCACCAGTGCGTCATGGGTGCCTGCAACCGCCGGGATCGACAGCTTGAGCATCACCTGCGTTCCTTCGGGCAGCGCATCGAGCTGCTTGAGGATCTCATCACGCATGATGGTGTCACACTCGGCGCGGGTCGTGCTCTTGATGTTGATCTCCGGCTCCAGCATCGGCATCAGACCTGCGGCCAGCACCTGCTTGCCGACTTCAAACTGCTGGGCGACGATGGCGGCGATACCTTCCGCATTGGCGGAGTTGATGACCGAGCGCTCCTTGGTGCCGAACACACCAAGGCTCTTGGCGCGAGCCAGCAGCGTGTCAAGTTCCGGCATCGGCTTCATCATCTGGACGCCATTGGCTTCGTCTTCCAGGCCCTTGTCGATCTTGATAAAGGGAACAACGCCCTTTTCAATCAGCGCGGCTGGGGTCGGCTTGCCGCCCACCTCGCCATCCATTGTCCGCTCGAACAGGATCGCACCGATCACCTTGTCGCCGGTGAATACCGGAGAGCTGATGATGCGGCTGCGCATCTGGTGGATGCGGCCGAACATTTCCTCATCACCGGAATAAGCGCTTTCTTCAATTCCATAGCCCTTGAGCGCCTTGGGCGTCGATCCGCCACTCTGGTCAAGCGCGGCGATAAACCCGTTACCGCTGGCGATCTTGTCCAACATTTCCTTATACTGCATCTGTCACATTCCTTTTGATTTGCTGCACCGTCAAAAGTCAGGTCCGCCTATCCTATTCGGCGATTCCCCTCAACCGCGTTAGCCATATTGCTGCACTTGCACGCGATGAAATAATTTCAGCTATCGGGCCTGTCCGGCGGCCATGGCGGCCCCTTCAGCTCCAGCCCGTTTCCCTCCGGATCGGTGAGATAGACACTGGGGCCATACCCCTCCGCGCCGTAACGCGACTTGATCTCACCTTCAATGCCATGGTCCGCCAAATGCGCCAGGATCGCTTCGCCATCCCATGGCAACACGCGAAAAGCGATATGATCGACGTTATGTCCCTTTCGTCCGGGGGCTTTTCCGCCCAGTTCTCCCAAGGGAGTGTCGGCAGGAATGAGGTCGATCAGGGCACTGCCAATCCGCAATTGATACAGACCTATCTCGCTCTGCACCTTTTCCATCTGCGCGCCCAGCACATCTCGATAAAAAGCCACCATCGCGTCCAGATCTCTCACGCGCAAAACCACATGATCGATATCGCGAATGGTGATCATCGCCTCACCTCATCAGAGCCGCAACGCCTGGCAGCTCCTTGCCTTCCATCCATTCGAGGAAAGCGCCGCCAGCCGTGGACACAAAACTGAAATCGTCGGCCAAACCCGCGTGATTGAGCGCCGCGACCGTATCACCACCGCCTGCCACGGAGGTGAGTGATCCTTCTTTGGTCAGTGCCGCCGCCGTCTTGGCGAGCGCCACTGTTGCCGCATCGAACGGCGCGATCTCGAACGCACCAAGCGGGCCATTCCACACCAAGGTCTTGCAGGTCTTGAGGACGTCCGCCAGCGCCTCGACCGCCGCAGGGCCGACATCGAGGATCATTTCGTCGGAAGCGACTTCATGCACGTTGCAGGTGCGCACCGACGGCGGGTTGGCGGCAAATTCCTTGGCGACGACAACATCATAGGGCAAGTGAATGGTGCACCCCGCGCTGTCTGCGGCATCCATGATCTTTTCCGCCGTTGCGGCAAGATCATGCTCGCACAGCGATTTGCCGACATCCACACCGCGCGCGGCCAGGAAAGTGTTGGCCATGCCGCCGCCGATGATGAGATGATCGACCTTGTTAATGAGGTTGGTGAGCACATCAAGCTTGGACGAGACCTTCGCCCCGCCGACCACAGCCGCAACCGGCTTGACCGGCGCGCCCAACGCAGCCTGCAGCGCATCCAGTTCCTTCTCCATCGACCGTCCGGCGAAGGATGGCAGATGATGCGCCAGCCCTTCGGTCGTCACATGCGCGCGGTGCGCGGCGGAAAAGGCATCATTGACATAGAAGGACACAAGCGAGGCGAGCATCTGCGCCATATGCGGGTCATTTTTTTCCTCGCCCGGCGCAAAACGGCTGTTCTCGATGACAGTGACGCTGCCGTCGGCCAGCGAATCAATGGCATCCGGCGTAGGCCGCGACAGGAATCCGACATCACGGCCCAGAACGCTGGCGAGCGGCGCGACGACAGGCTCCAGCGAATAATCCATATTCACCTGACCCTTGGGGCGGCCGAAATGCGCCAGAACCAGAACCTTAGCACCCTTGTCCGACAGCTCGTTCAATGTCGGCATGGCAGCACGCAGACGGGTATCGTCCGTCACCTTGCCATCCTGCATCGGTACATTGAGGTCTTCGCGGACGAACACGGCCTTGCCGCGGATATCGCCCATGTCATCGAGGGTTTTGAAGGCTTTCATCAGTAATCCTGGCTAACAGCAAACCGCCCGCCGATCTATCGAAGGGCGGGCGGTTATTTTTTCAGATCAGAGGAACTTCGCTACCACACCGGTGGTGTCGATCATGCGGTTCGAGAAGCCCCATTCATTGTCGTACCAGCTCAGCACGCGCACCAGATTGCCGTCGATGACGGCGGTTTCGAGGCTGTCGATGGTGGAGCTGCGCGGATCGCCATTATAGTCGATGGAAACCAGTGGCTCATCCGAATAGCCAAGCACACCCTGAAGCGGGCCAGATTCCGAAGCCGCCTTGAGGAAACCATTGACTTCTTCGACGGTGGTCGCGCGCTTCGCAATGAACTTCAGGTCAACGACCGACACGTTCGGCGTCGGCACGCGAACCGACGATCCGTCGAGCTTGCCCTTCAGGTCAGGCAGCACTTCGCCCACGGCGCGCGCGGCGCCGGTGGTGGTCGGGATCATCGACACGGCAGCGGCACGGGCGCGGCGCATATCCTTGTGCAGCTGGTCCAACGTGTTCTGGTCGTTGGTGTAGCTGTGGATCGTGGTCATGAAGCCGCTTTCGATACCGATCTTCTCATGCATCACGGCGGCAAGCGGTGCGAGGCAGTTGGTGGTGCAGCTCGCGTTGGAGATGACGATGTCGTCTGCGCTCAGTGTTTCATGATTGACGCCGAACACAACAGTCTTGTCCACGCCGGTGGCGGGAGCAGAGATGACTACACGCTTGGCGCCAGCGGTCAGATGTGCGCTTGCCTTCGCCTTGTCGGCGAAGATGCCGGTGCATTCCAGAGCGATATCAACGCCATTGGCGGCGTGCGGCAGATTGGCCGGATCGCGCTCGGCGGTCACATGGATGCGCTTGCCATTGAGGATCAGGTCGGTTCCGTCGACATCGACCGTACCAGCGAAATTACCATGCACGCTGTCGCGCTTGAACAGCAGGGCGTTCGACTTGGCGTCGCCCAGATCGTTGATGCTGACCAGTTCCAGGTCATGATCGGTGCGCTCGAGGATCGCGCGGGCGACGAGACGGCCGATACGTCCAAAACCGTTGATTGCTACTTTGACAGCCACTGTGTGTGCCTCCTGTTTATTGTGTCTTCAATTATCGAGAGCCGCGAGGATCCGCGGCGTTATCTTGTCGGCGGTCAGGCCGAAATACTCATAGAGATCGGCGATGGGCGCGGATGCGCCGAAACGGTCTATGCCGAAACGCAGCCCGGCGATGCCGGTAATCGCTTCCCAGCCGAAAGTCGTGCCTGCCTCAATGGATACGCGCAGAACGTCATGCGGCAGGATATCGTTCCGGTATGCGGCGTCCTGCGCCATGAAGCGCGACCAGCTCGGCATCGAAACGACATCGGCGGCAACGCCCTTCTCGGCAAGCTGCTTGGCGGTCGCCAGCGCGATTTCGACTTCCGAGCCGGTGGCGACGATCACCACCTGACCCTTGCCGTCACCGGACAGGCGATAGGCGCCCTTAGCACTGCGGTTTTCCGCAGCATCGGTGCGCAGTTGCGGCAGGTTCTGGCGGGTGAGCGCCAGCACCGAGGGCTTGTCCTCATTTTCGAGCGCGAGCTGCCAGCATTCGGCGGTTTCTACCACATCGCACGGGCGCAGAACCTCGACATTCGGGATCATGCGCATCGACATGATATGCTCGATGGGCTGGTGCGTCGGACCATCTTCGCCCAGGCCGATGCTGTCATGCGTCAGTACATAGATGACACGCTGACGCTGCAGCGCCGACATGCGGATAGCGTTGCGGCAATAGTCGCTGAACACCAGGAAGGTGCCGCCATAGGGAATGACACCGCCATGCAGCGCCATGCCATTCATCGCGGCAGCCATGCCGAATTCACGGATGCCGTAATAGACATAACGCCCGGAATAATCGTCCTTGGTGAAGGGTGCAGTCGATTTGGTCTTGGTGTTGTTCGAGCCGGTCAAATCCGCTGAACCGCCGATCATGGCAGGGATAGCTTCGGTCAGCGGCCCCAGCGCCATTTCGCTCGCCTTGCGGGTGGCGACCTTCTTCGGATCAGCGATCAGGCCGTCGATATAGGGCTTAAGGGCAGCGGCGGCATCCATCTTGCCTGCCATTTGCGCCTCGAAATCGGCTTTGCTGGCCGATGCAGCGAGACGTGATTCCCAATCGGCGCGGGCAGAAGTGCCCTTCTTGCCTAAGTTTTCCCACTCCGCCTTGATATCGGCGGGCACTTCGAATGGCGGATAGTCCCAGCCCAGCTCCTTGCGCGCAGCCTCGATTTCCTCTGCGCCGAGCGGCGCGCCGTGGACATTGTGGCTGCCCTGCTTGTTGGGCGCGCCCTTGCCGATGATAGTGCGGCAGGCGACCAACGACGGGCGCGGATCAGCGGCGGCTTCAGCCAACGCGCGCGCGATATCGGCAAAATCATGGCCGTCGCATTCCGCAACATGCCAGCCGGTTGCACGATAGCGCGCCTTGATGTCCTCGCTCGATGACAACGCCACATCCCCGTCAATGGTGATGTTGTTGTCATCCCACAGCACATTGAGTCGGCCGAGCTGCAAATTGCCCGCCAGGCCAATCGCTTCGTGGTTGATGCCTTCCATCAGGCAGCCGTCACCCGCGACCACCCAGGTGCGGTGGCTGACCAGATCGTCACCATAAACGGCGTTCAGATGGCGTTCGGCCATCGCCATGCCGACGGCCATTGCCAGCCCCTGCCCCAGCGGACCGGTGGTGCACTCGACGCCCGGCAGCTCGAAATTTTCGGGGTGCCCCGCGCACGGGCTGTGCAGCTGACGGAAATTCCTGATGTCCTCGATGGTCGGCTTTTCATAGCCGGTGAGGTGCAGCAGCGCATAAATAAGCATCGAGCCATGACCCGCCGACAGCACGAAACGGTCGCGGTCGGCCCAATCGGGCGCGCTGGCGTCATATTTCAGATAATCCCGGAACAGCACGGTCGCCACATCGGCCATGCCCATCGGCATGCCAGGGTGGCCGCTATTGGCCGCCTGAACCGCATCCATCGCCAGCACACGGATTGTATTGGCCAGCGTTTGTTCGGAAATGGTCATCAGGCGTATCTTTCATACCGGGCGGTTTGAGATTCGATGGGACTCGGCCGCACGAGTCGCCGTTTGCGGGGACCATTTGTCGTGATGGGACCGAATCGTCAACCGCAGCAACCATATGCATGCGCCAATCTGTAGTTTCACCGCTTGTGCGATGACGCGGCATGTTGCTATGAGGCGGCCATGCCTAGCCCGAATTTGCTCAACGCCATCAGCCGCCTCGATCAGGCTGTCAGCCGTGCCGAAGCCAGCCTGGATGCCGCGCTGGCCGATATGAATGGCCGGAAAGACGATCATGAAGCCGTGATCAAGCGCGCCATCACCGAACTCGACACAATTATCGCGACACTGGGGAGCCAGACCGATGGCTGAGGTAACGCTGACGATTGGCGGGCGCCAATATGCGATTCACTGCGGCGATGGCGAAGAAGCGCATCTCGACCGCCTCGCGAAAATGATCGACGCGAAGACGGGAATCGCACGCCAGGCATCGCCCGGCCTGACTGAGGTACGACAGCTATTGTTCGCCGCGATACTGCTCGCCGATGAAGTCCACGACATGAAAATCAAGACGGAAAAGCCGCAGGGGTCGCTGGAATTGCCGCCAGCCAGCAACGAAGCGGGCGAGGAAGTGATGGCGTCCCGCATGAATGTTCTTGCCGCGCGCATCGAAGCCCTTGCTGATAAGCTTGCGGGCGCGGCCACGACATCCTAAATAGGCAGGCGGCGGGTACTGCCCGGTACGAGCTGCAGCGAACATCCCTGAGGCGATATAACATCCAAGGGGACTGTCTCTGTACGGGTCGTGGCCCGATGCACATGGTCCCCACCTGACGTATAGGCGTCAGAGGATATTCCAGCAAACGACCCATGGTGGTCCCGCCAACCCATCTATTTTGCTCATGCGGGCCTGCGAATAGCGCTTTTCTGCGCGCCAGTGCTCACGTACAGGGAAGTACGCTGCGCGCTGGTGCTCGAAAATGACTATTCTCGGCGCCACCTGAACAAAATATCCGATTTTCCAGTATTGGAATGATAATTGCCCGAACCGACCGACAAAGATGCCCTGCGCCTTTCCGCCCGCGCCACACGCACCGCATTTGTCGAGACGCTCGACCCGATGGCCCACCGCCTCGCCTTTCGCGCCCTGCCCAGCCCATTGCGCGCGCGGCTGGAAGGGAGCGGTATCGTGGCTCTTTATATGGCTGTGAACGATGAAGCCCCCGCCCAGCGTCTGGCCGAAGCTCTGATTGCGGAAGGAAAGCGGCTTTGCCTGCCCTGCGTCGTCGACCGGCTGGGGAATATGGAATTTCGTGCATGGTCGCCCGGTGACGAACTGGACGACGGGCGATTCGGCACGCGCCACCCCCGGGCGCATGCGCCAGTCCTGCACCCCGACGCCATTATTGCGCCCCTCCTCGCCTTCGATGATTCTCTCAATCGGCTGGGTCAGGGTGGCGGCTATTATGACCGGGCCTTCGCCCGCTATGATACTGCGCTGCGTATCGGCCTTGGCTGGTCAGTGCAGCAGATCGACAGCGTGCCCGCCGACCCGTGGGATGTGCCGCTCAATATAGTCCTCACCGAACGCAGCCTTATCGAAAGCGAAGCAGCATGATCGAACCGCACCACCCCAGCTGGCGCAAACCCGTGGGCATGTTCATGATTTTGGGGCTGATCGCGCTGTGGGCTTTCCTCATCGGCAGCTTTTCCGAGCAGATCAGCGTGCTGCCGGGATGGGCGCAGATCCCCATTTATGTGGTGACGGGCATCATCTGGATCGCGCCGCTTAAGCCGCTGCTGCAATGGATGGAAACGGGCCGCTGGCGCGCCTGAAAACGCCCATCAGGCGGATGTCTCCGATGGACGCGAATTTATGCACGAGAGGAGTTGACAGCGCCCCGGCCATCCGATAGCTGCGCGGCTCCACACCAAACGCGGGTGTAGCTCAGTTGGTTAGAGCGCCGGCCTGTCACGCCGGAGGTCGCGGGTTCGAGCCCCGTCACTCGCGCCATTTCATGAAAAAATGGGATTGCGCAATTACACCGCCACAGGTGCGCTGATATGCGCTTGCGGCGCATAATCGGCGACCTCGAAATCCTCTATCGCATAATCGAACATGCTGGGCGGACGGCGATTGATCTTCAACCGCGGCGCACCTTCCGGTCGGCGCGCCATCTGCGCCTCTACCAGTTCCGCATGATTGAGGTAGAGGTGCACGTCTCCGCCCTGCCAGATCGCTTCGCCCGGCTCCAGATCGCATTGCTGGGCCAGCATGCGCGTGATCATCGACAGGCCGAAAATGTTGAACGGCACGCCCAGCGCCAGATCGGCGCTACGCTGGAACAACAGGCCGGAGAGTTTCCCGTCGGCGACGTGGAACTGATAGGTCATGTGGCAGGGCGGCAGCGCCATACGGTCGACCTCCGCCACGTTCCAGCCGGTGAACAGCAAGCGGCGCGAGCCGGGATTGGCGCGAATAGCCTCGACCAGATCGGCGATCTGGTTATGCCCCTGCTCCGCCTTGCGGTACAGGCCGTCGCCTGCCTCTTCATAGCGCGGCCAGTTCACCCACTGCGTGCCATATACCGGCCCGAGATCGCCCCATTGCGCCGCGAAGGCGTCGTCCGCGATAATCCGGGCCTCGAAATCGTCGCGGCTGATGTCCTCACCAGTAGCGCGGCGATATTTATCGAGCGGCCAGTCGGTCCAGATATGTACGCCCTGCGCCACCAGCGGGCGGATATTGGTGTCGCCGGATAGGAACCACAACATCTCGCGCGCCGCCGCCTTCCAGTAGACGCGCTTGGTCGTGAGCAGCGGCACGGCGTCATCGGCCAGCGAAAAGCGCATCGACGCACCGAAGATGGAGCGTGTACCAACGCCGGTGCGGTCGATCCGCTCATCCCCGGCCTCCCAGATGCGGCGCATCAGGTCGAGATACTGGTCTTCATAGTGCGAGTCGTGCGGCAAATATGCCCCCTGTTCCAATCGGGCGGCTGCGGCCCGGCACGCGATAGCGCATCCATGCGGATCACCGCGCACTGCGTCAAGGGCCGAGGTTCATTCCATAATGGAGTAAAAACGGCACCGTTCTCGCGATAACGGACCAAGCTCATATGGCCAGCCTCCCCGGGCAGCCGCCACATGCCTCAATGATTCCCGAGACGCTTATCACCGCGCTTTCCAACCATCTGGACCCTGTTCATATGGTGCGCGAAACTTCGGTCACATTATTCATTACGGATCGCCCTGCGGTAACAGACGCCATGATCATTGAGGGCGGCAGCGACGGCCTGACCCTGCCCTTTCGCGAAATATGGGATCGCAGCCAGCGCGCGGATGCACGGCACATATTGCTTATGCATACGCATCCCTCCGGCGACCCGAGACCCAGCACCCAGGACATACGGGTGACGCGCCGCCTCTGCGTTTTCATGCGCCCAAGGGGCATGAGGCTGATGGATCATATCATTTTGACGCAGGACCAATATTTCAGCTTTCGCCTGCACCGCATGCTGTGAGATTCGCCCCGGGCCAAAGCTACGCAAAAACGCTGCTGTTAAAACCTTGCAACTGCCCCCTGCCCTCTCTATAGGCTGCCGCCTGCCTTGCCGGGATCGCTGATTCCGGCCCGGTCGGGGAGTAGCTCAGCCTGGTAGAGCACTGTCTTCGGGAGGCAGGGGCCGGAGGTTCGAATCCTCTCTCCCCGACCAACAAAATCATCGACAGTAGATGAGCCTTATGCCCTGGCCTTGTGCGTTCTCTTACGCGCAGGTGGGGTTTTCTGGAGTGCTTCCGCTGGTTTGGCGACAGAACGCGATGACAAACCAATATCCGGTCTGCGCCCGTCCTTCAGGTCGGCGAACATCTTGTCCCATTGCGGCAGGATCCGGCTTTCCAGATCATAGTCCTCCACCACCTTCTTGCGCGCATTGGCGCGTAGCTGCTCCGCCAGTTCAGGCGTCTCGATAAGGCGATCCACGGCGTTGGCGATTTCGCCGGGCGAGAAAAAGTCGACCAGCAGGCCATTGACGCCGTCTTCTATTACTTCCTGCACCGGTGGCGTGACCGAGCCGATAATAGCGCAGCCGGTCGCCATCGCTTCCAGAAATGACCAGGACAGCACGAAAGGATAGGTCAGATAGATATGCGCTGACGATATCTGAAGCAGGCTGAGATAATTTTCATAGGGCAGTTGCCCCAGAAAATGCAGGCGGCTCATGTCGATCCGCCCTTCCAGCTCAGCCAGCATACGCTGGCGATAGGTCATGCCGGAAGGAAGTGCGTTGCCGTAACTGACATCGTCACCGCCCACCACCAATATGCGCGCATGGGGCCGTCTGCGCTGAATTTCCGGCACTGCGCGCATGAAGATATGAAAGCCGCGATAGGGCTCCAGGTTGCGTGCGACATAGGTGATGATCTCATCCTGCGCGGTCAGCTTCTGGCCACCCCGGTCAAGCTGTAGCCACGCATCCGGGTTGGGCGCGATGGCATTGGTGTCGATGCCTTCATGCAACGTGGTGATGCGCGATCGCATCTCGGGCGGGTAAAGGCTCTGCTGCCACCGGGTCGGGCTGTTGCCCCAGTCGGCCGATTCATAGCTCATCAGGTTCACCGCATTGCGCATGCGCAAGCGGCCCGAGTCATTGGCGTTCGACGGAAACTCCGGGTCGAAATCAGTATCGACCCCCTCATGATGATAGAAGAATTCGAAATAGGTCAGCAGGGGCACGTCGGGGTAGACATCCTTGACGAACAATATCTCCCCCCATCCGCTGTGGCCGATGATGATATCGGGAGTCACGCCCTGCGCCTTGAGCAGCTCGAGCGACTTGGCAACCGCCGTGCCATGACGCACGGCCAGTTCGAAATCGACCGTATAGGGGTGACATTGCAGCGGCGATGCGAGGTCGGGATAATAGACCAGCTTGGTGACGCCCTGCATCCAGTTCGCATTGGGCTGCGATATGAAATAGACAGCGTTATCGGGGTCATCCGAAAGGTGCCGGATCAGGTGCTTATATTGTCCCGGGAAATTCTGGTGGATGAACAGATAGATCATAGCATCAATGCGTTGAGCAGTGCCTGCCGCTGGTGCGTGTCCGGCCAAGGGGTTTTGCGACCGATGGCCACCAGCTCGAAATTGGGGCGGCGGCTGATGACAAAATCCGCAAAGCCCGCCGTTTGCAATGCGTCGATCAGGCTGGAGGGTGTGAACGCGGTTCTGTGCGCCATGTGCAGATTGCCCTGCTCGACCGAACGGCTATGACCGAAGATCACATCGTGCGCGCTGATCGGTCCTGCCGGGGAGTCGTAAATGGTTTCATGGAGTTTGTCCTCCACCACATATTTCGCGATGGTCTGAACATCCGGCACGGTAACGATCGCATAGCCTTCTGGCTTCAATATGCGCAGAAATCCCTGTAGCGCAGAGACAACCTGATGCTGGTAGAGATGCTCGACGCAGTGGGCCGTCCACAACGCATCGGCAAAATTATCGTTGAAGGGCGAAAGGTCGGTAATGTCGGCAACCACATCGGGCCGTACCTCCGGGTCCACATCCACCCGCACATGGCGCCAACTCGCAAACATCTGGGGCAACCGGTCCGGGCCAGTGGGGCCGCAGCCGGCATTGATTATTATGGGTTGCAAGAAAAGCTCCTCATTTGGGTGATTTCTTAGAGTCTGTTTCAGTTACACTGAAACGTTCCGCACCAGCCCTCTCCCCCACCCGGTCTCCCATAGAGTAAAATGTTTGGGAGGCCGGGTGGGAGAGAGGGCTGGCACCACAATCCACGCAAGTGGAACAAAATCCAGACACGTCAGGCGGGTATTTCACGGAAAACGCTGAATTTGGGCCCGACCGGCTGCTGCTGTCCCACCTGTGGCTGAGCACCGGCATGGTTCTGACTGTGTTGCGTGGCTGCGCCCAGGTCGATGATATGGAACCATATCCCCTCCAGCCGGTCATTGGGATGCGGGCTGTGGCACAGCGCGCCATCCTGCAACGGTCCGACAATCTGCCCAGAGGCGAAGCGCCCCGAATATTCGCACAGGAAACGCGCCGCTGCCTGTGGCTTCTGGCGGATGGCGAAACCCATCAGAGGCGTTGCCATTCCACGCGTGCCGCTGGGCCGGCCCTGGTCAGTCCATGGCGTTTCGGTGCCGGCGGCACTGACCGTTTTATACTCAATCGCCGCAGGTGCGATATTGGCGACCGGCGTTATGGATATGCATTCAACAGCCCGTCCGCCCTGCGGCGAACCGGCCCAGTCCTGATCCATACCGATCATGTCGCCGACATATTCGACATGCGCCACGATCTGCGCACGAAGCAGGGGCACGCCGGGATTGGTGGACGGTATGGTGCCTTTTGGCGGCGGTGCGGGTGGCGCGGCCTGATATGCGGGCATATCCGGCTGCCCGCCGCGCTGATCTCCATCCAGCTTTCGCACGTCGATCTGCAAAGGGGAAAGCCCCGGCTTGGTCAGCAATATGACCACGACCTGCGCCCTGTCCTTGTTGATTTTCAGGATCACGCTGTCCTGTCCGCTGCATAACCACTGATGCTCCGCCGATGGCGACGACACGCATTCAATGTCGTTTTTCTGTTGCCCCGGCGCGGCGACAATCTGAAGCGCGGGAAGTGCGTCGCTGGCCGGGCTGCTTCCTTCCGACACAACGGAAAAATGATAGAGACCGCGTGCCAGCGTCAAATATTCGGCGGAGGATGTCAGACCGGCGTTCATGTCAGACATGATCGAAACTCCTGGAGACTGAATGGAAAGAGAAAGCGGCTTGTCGGTATTGCCTTGCGGCGGAGGTTGGGGTGATTGCGGCGTTGTCAGCAGCAGCTCCGGCTGCGCACGTGGCTGGCCCGCCAATTCGACCAGCATATCGTTGAGTTGCGACGGCGGTGTATTGATATCGGCCAACTGGTGCGTGACCTGAGCCGAGCCGAGCCGCTCCGCAATCGCACCCAGATCGAATGCCAGAACCGGCAGCCCGGCGCCGAGCATGTGGCTCAGGGAATAGCTCCATGTTTCCGGCGTTACCGAAGGCAGGAAAGCGGCAGCGGGCGCTTCCCGCGCCAGCAGAGACGGTAATTCTTCTTCCGCATAGGCCCCGGTGATGAAGACCTTGCCGGTGTCCAGCAAAGGCTTTTCATCACCGGCAAAGCCGACGACGACAAATTCAACCGACAAGTCGTGCAACGCCGCGTGACGCGCGCAGGCCAACAAGATCGCCTCACCCTTCTGCTCGCCGATTGCGCCGGGCACGACGATACGGTGGGGCGCGGCGGCATCCGGTTCCGGCAGGGAGAAAGGCAGGATATCCTGTTCCCACGGCGTCACCTGAAACTGCATGTTCGGGAAGACCCGCTGGTATCGCTGCGCCACATCCGCGCAAGGCGCGTATATGGTGCGCGCGCAGGCCAGCCAGCGCGTACTGCGCGCTCGCAAGATGTCTGGCCCCACTTCGTCGTGCAGCTCTGAGCCAGTCTGCTTGATGCAGGAGCGGCACCCCGCCGCTCCGGGTTCGCCGCAATAAACGCCGCGCTTACCGAGCAACGTCAGTCGCGGGCAATACCAGCTATAGTCGTGAATATAGATATCTACCGGCGCATCAAGCGCCAGAGAGGCATCGACGAATGCCTCATCCATCCCCAGAAAATGATGCAGTTCAACGCGTTCGACCGGCAGGCTACACATCAGATCATCGAACGCCTTCACGTCTGCGCCAAAGGCGAACCGCAGATCTTTGAACTGATCTTCGCTACCAGCAACCAGCAGATGCGCCTGAGCCTCCCCACTGACCGGGCGAAGCAGCAAAGGCTGATAGCCCTCCTGCTCCAGCGCAGCGATGCGCTCATCCACGAAACGCTTCACACCTCCGTTGAGCGCCAGAGAGATCAACAAGGCGACTGGTTTGGTCCGGGTGCGCAGGGCCGCCACGTCAATCTCACGCCGTAACGGGGCCAAGGGCTGCGCCTTGTGAAACGCCTGCACCAGCGCATCATAATCGGGATGGCGGGCGTTCAGAACCGCACTGTTGCGGTAGCGCAAGCCGTCACGCGCAGTACCGAAGGAAACGCCATTGCGGTGCCAGACATAGGTATCGGCGGCGATGACATGCCGCCATCCATGCGCTGCGGCGCGCATGCAGAAATCATTTTCCTCGCCATAGCCGCGTCCGAACAATTGTTCGTCAAATCCGCCAAGTTCCGCAATGCAGGCGCGGCGGATATACATGCAGAAGCCCACGCCGGTCGGCGTCTCGACATGGCGCCCCTTGTTGGCCGAGGCCGCCCAAGCGTCGCGCGCTCGGGCGGCATCCTCGTCACAGGTTGCTTCCTCGCCACCGGGATAGCTCGCAATCGAGCCGGCATTGGAAAGCGGCGTCACTGTTGCAATCGCCGGATCGGCATCGGCATGAGCACACAAACGCTCCAGCCAGCCCGGGAAAACCATGGTGTCGGAGTTGAGCAGCACGATGTCATGATCGGGCACCAGCGCCATGCCGCTGTTGGCGGCGGCGGGAAAGCCGCTATTGGCCTTCATGCTGTGCAGGGTGACGCGCTTATGCTTGGCCTGTTCCTCCAGCAGGACCAGCATTTCGCCTTGCGGGCTGGCGTCATCCACCAATATCACAGGCACATCGGGCCCTGTCGTCGCCAGGACGCTTTTAATGCAGGCCCGCGTTTCCTCCACACCCCGATATATGGGGATGACGATAGCCACGCCCTTGGATGGGCTGTGTTTGGCGGCGCGGGACCGTGGCGGCTGATAGAGCCGAACAGAACGCAGGCTGAGCGGCGATCCGGGCAAGCGAATATCGCGCCCGTCCGGCATCGCCACCACGAAGTCCAGCGTCTTGGGGCGTAAAAGACCGAAGGAGCCGGGCTGAAGCGCGAAGTTGTAGGTGCCCGGGTCCGCCTCATCCGGTTTCAGGTCGACCAGTTCCCTGCCACCTTTTGTTATCAGGAATAATGAGGGTGTAGCATCGGCGGGCGACCAGCCAACCCGGCATGTGCCTGTCACCTGCCCTCCCTTCAGATCCAGCGTCCCGGTGAGGCCGAAATCCTCAGGGATAACGATGAATGCGCCCAAGGGGCGTGCCGCCATGCCCTCAATATGGACGTTCATATCCTTCAGGACAGGAATATTCGCCACGGCCTCCGGTTTGCACCACCCGTCCATACCGGGAATCATAAGGGTGTCGGCCTCTTCGCCAAACTGTTCCAGCCGGAGCAGCAATGTATTGGTTTCCTGCGAGCAGCGCAGATCGCCGACAAGCTGCATATCCGGCGATATGCCAATCCAGCCCGGACATTGCTCGCCCAGGGTTTCCGCAAGCACCCGCGCGGCGTTGGCCAATGCGCCATCCGGTTCCACCGCGAACCGCCGCAAATACTGCTCCAGCGCGTCTCTGGCGTCGTCGACATGCGATGCGACGCGCAATGCATCGACATGCAAGGCAGCCAGATCGGCCGTCAGAGCCGCGCGAGGCACAGCGGCAAAGGTGCGCAATGCCTGCGGCGCATCGCCGTTGCGCAGCCAGAGCGACATGGCAATGCGGCACAATAGAGGCGACGATGGGACAAGGCGATGCGCCCGGTCGGCAAACCTGAGCGCATCATCCGTGCGATCGTCCGCAATAGCGGCATTCATGCGGGCCATGAGCCCGTCAATGTCGGAAAGAGAAGAGCTGTCACCTGAAGCGATGGGGTCAGGCTGGAAATCTATACCGTGGAAGCGGGAGCTACTTCCGAACTTCATCGCTCCGCGCTGGCGTCCCTTGCCATTTCCCACACTCCGTCGCCCAATATAGTGCCGACGACGCCAGCGTCAGCGATCAATCACAAAAAACGCCCGGCAGAACCGGGCGCTTTATGTCAGGTACCAGATCCGGCCTCAGACAATATCCGAGCCCGACAGGTTGGTGAAGTTCTTGAGGACGATCTGCGTGCCATCCTGCAGCTTGATAACGGTCGAGCCCGCCTTGACCGAGGTCTGCGAAATATCCGCCAGCGAGTAGCCGCCGCCAGACAGGTCGATCTTGTCCTCGCCCTGAACAAAGTCGGTGACGATATGCGTGCCGCCCGACGCCGTCGAAGCGAAGCGGAAGATGTCGCCGCCCGCGCCGCCGGTCAGCGTATCGCGATAGCTGCCACCGATCAGCAGGTCGCCGCCATCGCCGCCATCGGCCTTCATCATGCCGCTGCCACCGATAATGGTGTCGAAGCCGCCACCGCCGAGGATGGTGGAGCGGCCGCTGCCAGCCACCACCGAGTCCGCCCCCGTGCCGCCGGTGTAATTGAGCTTGCCGCTGCCGCCATAAACTGTGGCCGATTGCAGCTGCGTGATCGTATCGTTACCGGCGCCCAGATAAACGGTGTCGTTACCGTCCAACGCCATATGGTAGTTGCCTGTCGCCGTCTGGTGAATGGTCATATCGCCCGTCAGCGAGTAATGGCCATTGTTCGAGCCTTCCAGCGTGATGTCGAGCGTGCCGCCGGTCTTGAGGACCGAAGCGCTGCGGCCTGCCACGGTAACGTCGCTGTTACCGCCAGCGACGGTGAAATCGCCGCCGGTCGTGTTGATCAGGTTTTCACCGCCCTTAATGAAGAAGTCCGGCCCCTGCACGGTATTGCCCGAAGCGTTGACGGTATTGTTGCCGGCAATGATTTCGATGCGGTCGCCGCCTCTCGCGTCCACGACCGTAGCGTTGCCGCCCCACATCTTCACAGTGTCGTTCCCAGCCGCCATAGATATATGGACATTGCCACCCGGTTTGCCCGGATTGTTGAGGCGGATCAGATCATCGCCCATGCCGCCGAGAACGGTCGCGTCACCGCCGCCGACATTGATCGTGTCGTTGCCACGACCGCCGACGAGCAACTGCGCGTTGCCGTTACCGTCAATTTCCACGCCCTTGTTGCCGGTAATGACGACGGCCTCCGCATCTGGCGGGACGCTGACTTCGTCATAATAACGGCTGTCGATGTTGTAGACATCGAGAGAGTCCGGCGAAGACGGAGGCGGCGTTAACGGAGAACTCATTACTGTGGAAGATGAGAATTGCG
This sequence comes from Sphingobium sp., assembly GCA_020446425.1. Taxonomy (GTDB): domain Bacteria; phylum Pseudomonadota; class Alphaproteobacteria; order Sphingomonadales; family Sphingomonadaceae; genus Sphingobium. Next base: position 16,871 of record JAGRES010000025.1, read on the forward strand.
AAGAAAGTGCGGCAAGCGCATCTTTCGCAATGACCGCTTCTCTTGCAGAGAGGCTCAGATTTACGCTGTTCCCACCAACAATAGTTGCACTAGCCATAATCATTCCCCAAAGATGCAGTTTTTGCAACCAATCGTGCAAAAATCTTAATCGCCGCAAGTAGCAGTCAAGTAATTAACAAAATTGCGATTCCTGTTAATTCCACTTGAATGGGTATCGCAGATGCAGGAATCGGTCAAATTTTTTTGCATGGCAAAATGAGTGCATTTGGCGTTTACCAATGCTTGTTTTTGCCAAAATTTCAATAAAAATGATATATTTCAATATGTTATTATATATTAATTAGAGCTTGAGCATATATGCCCGCGCCTATTTTTTTCGCAATTGCGATAAAGAAATTCCTTATCAGAAGCTGAAAAGCTCAAAGGCTAACGCCATGTAAACGCTTAATTTTTGATTTAAATGATGACAAAGTGCATTGTCTCATTACTGTAATATTGACCAAATCCGCATCAACAGATGGAATTTGAGCCGCAATGGAATAGTATTCATCCAGAATGGATATATCAGCAGTCCGGGAAGAACGACATGCCTGATAATGGATTATGGCTGACCCGTTTATTGAGGATCAGAGCCCAATCAAGCTTCAGCCTCGGCCGCCATCTTCAGACGAATATGCGCGCCTTCATGTCCTTGGGCGGCGGCTTTCTCATACCATTGCACCGCCAGCGCCTCATCCTTCAGCACGCCCTGCCCATTCGACAGCACGTCTCCCAGCCATGCCTGCGCAAAGGCATGGCCCGCGTCGGCGGCGGCATGCATATAACCAAACGCCGCCTCCTGATCCTGCACCACATGCTTGCCCTCAGCCAGCCAGAGCGCCAGAAATATCTGGGCATCGCTTTCGCCCTGATTCGCCGCTTCGCGTAGCCAGCCAATAACATCTTCCTTGGATGGGCCCGTATAATCCTGTGTATCGAGCCGCTCGGCCAACCGGATAACAGCGGCACCGCTGCCCTCGCGCGCAGCGCGCAGCAGCCATTGTTCAGAGAGAGTTTCGTCGCGTTCGCAATATTCGCCCTCGCGATGAACATTGTGCAGCGCCCATAGCGCCGAGCGGTTGCCTTGCTCGGCAGCCGCTTCCAACAGCTCAATCCCACTACGGGCGTCCGCAGGTTCAGGGTCGAGCCCACGCAACCGCAGGAAAGCGAGGTTGAAGAGTCCATCGCTCAGGCCCAGATCTGCCGCCTTTACATAGCATTGCGCCGCCTGCGCATAGTCCTGCTCAACCAGTTCGCCATGGGCCAGGAACACACCGAGCCGAAGCCATGCTGCGCCGCTGCCCCGCGATGCCGACTCTTTCATCAGGTCTACGGCGTCGGCCCGGTCGTCGCCCTCGGCACGCGCCAATATGATATTCGCGCGGTGATAGGGCGCATCGACGCTGCCTGCCTGCGCCGCGCGCTCGAACAGTGCATCGGCGGTCTGTATATCTTGCGGACCGCCCCGCCCGCCAGCACGCATGGCCGCCAGCGCTTCAAGCGCCTGCATCATGTCCTGATCAGCCGCTTTCTCCAGCCATTGCGCCGCCTTTTCATCGTCCTGAGGCACGCCAGTACCGGCGAGATAGAAGCGGCCAAGTACATATTGTGCGGTGGCATCGCCCTGCTCCGCCAAGGTCCGAAATAGCTGCGCGCCCGATACATAATCACGCGGCTCAAGCGTTTCCGTCAGCAGGAAACCGAGCGCCAGCGACGCATGCCGATTGCCACGCACGGAAGCACGGCGGAACCATGTTTCGGCAGCGCTCAGGTCACGCTCCGTACCGCGTCCCTCCTTATGGAGATCGCCCAATATGTGCATGGCCTCGACGTGCCCGCCATCGGCAGCCTCTTTGAGCAGCGCAAAGGCTTCGGCATCGCCGCCGCTGCTCGCATGGCCATTGAGCATCATCACCGCGAGTCCGGCCTGCGCGCCATGATCCTCCTGGTCCGCAGCCTTGCGAAACCAGTCTTCCGCCAGCGCATAGCGCGGTTCGCCGAGTTCTCCACCTGAATAGAGCATAGCCAGCCCGCGCTGCGCCGATGGGCGGCCCTGCTCTGCTGCTGCGAGGAACAGCTTTTCTGCCTTCTCAAGATCGCGTTCGACACCGAGACCCTGAACATATTGGTAGGCAAGCCGCGCCTGCGCGGCGGCCACGCCAGCGTCCGCCGCCTTGCGGTTCCAGTGCGCCGCCTTCCCGAAATCGGCCTGCACCGACAATATGTCCAGCAGCTTGCGCTTGCCTTGGGTGCCCGTTCCGCTCTTGCCGTCGTCCTGCCCCACCTGTTCGCCGCGACCGGCCAGATAATAGTCGCCCAGCTTTTCCCACGCGTCCGCAAGCCCCGTGTCGGCCGCGCGTTCATACCATTGTAGCGATTCCGCGAAGTCCTGAAGCGCGCCCAGGCCAAGCTCGAATATCTCACCCAGCCGGTACATGGCCGGAGCACTGCCACCTTCAGCCAGTTCGCGCGTCAGGGCGATTGCGGTGGTGAAATCCTGCCGTTCAAATGCTTCGTCCGCGCGGGTTTCCAGCGAACCCGTTTCCTTTTTCTTTCCTGTCAGGCGCGAGAGCAAGCCCGCCATTATTGCGGCTCCCGCATCGCTTCGGCGGAGGCGCGCTGTGCACCAGTGAGCAGATAGGACAAGATCGTACGCTTGCCGACCATGATATCGCCCGTCAGCGTCATGCCGGGGATCAGGCGAAAATCCTGGGGAACATTATTCAGCTTCGCTTCGTCGATCCGCACGCGGACCTTGAAATAGGGATCGGTTGGCGCACCGCGCGAGTCCTGGCTGAATGACCCTTCGCTGACCGATGTAATGATGCCTTGCGCAGTGCCATGGCGGAGAAAGTCATAGGCGTCGAGCTTGATCGTTACCTTGTCACCGCGCTCTATGAAGCCGATATCGCGGCTGCGCACCATCATCTCCGCTTCCAGCTTGCCGCGCATCGGCGTGATGGTGAAAAGCGGCTCGCCGCCGCTGATGGGATCGACAACCGACCCGATGGACGCCTTGCCGATATCCAGAACCACGCCATCTTCCGGTGCGGTCAGTTCGACAAGATCGCTGATCTTGCGGGCTTTCGTGGCTTCACCGCGATCGTCATTGAGCTGCCGCCGCGCCGTGGCGAGCTGAACCGACACATCGTTGCGCCATTTGCTGATGAACGCCTCGCGCTGGGCACGCAGGGCCGCTATCTCGCTGCGCGCTTGCGTGGCCTGATGACGGCTTTCCTTTGCCTGCCGCTCAACGGCGGTGCGATCTGCCTTTGCGAGCATGGTATTCAGCTTGGTGCCATAGCCCCGCTCTTCCAGGGTCTCGCGCATGCCCTGAATATTGGTTGCGATCTTGAGCTGCTCTTCATAGGTCGCCGCATTGCTGAGCGCGCGATTGAGCGAGGAGGTAAGCGCGGCGATACGCGAGTCATATTCGACGACGGACTCGCGAAACTCCGCCTGACGCTGTTTGAACAGGCTATGTTGCAGATCGGAGTCCGGGTCGCTTTTCTCCGGCACATAATCTTTACCCGCGGCCTCTGCCTCCAGCCGCGCCACCATCGCGCGGTTGGCAACGCCGCGTTGCTCATATTGCTCCAGCGTCGCCTCGGCGAAGGTCGGGTCCATCTCGGCCAGCACCTGCCCCTTTCGCACTACATCTCCCTCGCGCACCTTGATCGACTTGATGAGCGAACGGTCGAGCGGCTGCACGAAGAGCGAGCCTTCGACAGGCACGATTTCACCGCCGCCGGTCACGACGCGGTCGATGGACACAACAGACATGAGCAGCACCGAGAGAATCAGCATGCCACTCACGATGTAGAGCATGTTGAGCGAACGGCGCGGCGATACGCGCGCCAGCACAGCCTGCGTCTCGGACTGGAAAACCGCGACCTGATTGGCCGCGCCGCCCGGGCTACTGATGATGAGTGATCGTGAGCTTGGCACTCGGATTTACCTCATTGGGGCGGTTCTGGGTGTACCACATATGCTTATAGATTTCGTTGCGGTGCAACAATTCAAGATGCGAGCCGATATCATCGACCCTGCCCTTGTCCATCACCATGATATTGTCGGCGTTCACCAGCATAGCCAGACGGTGTGACACGCAAATGATCGAGCGGCCCTGCGCGATCCGCATCAGGTTCGCGTTGATGATCGCTTCGGACTCCGCGTCCAGCGCCGATGTCGCTTCATCAAGGATCAGGATCGGCGGGTCGAGGATCAGCGCACGTGCAATCGCAAGGCGCTGGCGCTGGCCACCTGACAGGTTTGACGCACCCTCCGAAAGATGGGTGTCATAGCCTTTGGGCAAGCGTTCGATAAATTCTTCCGCGCCCGCGAGCTGCGCCACGCGCACGATTTCGGCCAGCGTAGCATTGGGTTTAGCAATGCCGATATTTTCGCGGATGGTGCCGCTGAACAGGAAATTCTCCTGCGCGACGATGCCGATGCGGGTGCGCAGATGCTGAAGGTCAATCTCGCGCAGGTCCATACCGTCAATCTTGACGATGCCCTCATAATGGGTGTTGAGCCCCTGCAGCAGGCGCGTGATCGTGGTCTTGCCCGAACCGGAACGCCCCATGATGCCGAATATCGCGCCGGTCGGGATGTCGAACGTCGCGTTGGCCAGTGCAAGGGGCGCGCCGGGACTATAGGCGAAACTGACGTCTGAGAAAGATATGTGGCCGGAGATCGGCTGGCGCAGACCGGTACCGATGCGCGTCAGCTCCGGCGGCGCGTTGACAACAGACGCAACTTCATTGACCGCTTCCTTGATCTCGCCCCAGTCCTGTATCAGCTGCGCAAGCTGGATTATCGGCTGTGTCGCGCGGCCTCCGAGCATGATGAACGCCATCAGCGATCCGGGCTGGAATGTGCTGGGGTCTATCAGCGTCAGATAGGCGCCCATCAGGAAGATGCCGGCGAAGATCAGCTTCTCGAACGGCACCGAGAGAGTCTGCGGAATATTCGTGGTCTGGCCCAATTCGTGACGGGCGGAGACCGACTGGGCGACATGCATGTCCCATTCGGCGCGCCTGCGCCCCTCCAGCGCCAGCGATTTTATGGTGCGCATGCCGTATATGCTCTCGACCAGATGCGTATTCTTGCGCTGCTCGGCCGACACGACGTCCTTGAATTTGCGCCCCACCACATCGGCGTAGAAATAGACGATGAGGGCCAGGCCGGTCGCCAGCGCCAGGATCATGAGCGTCAGCGCCCAATTGAGATAGAACAGGATGGGCACCACAACCAGGACGATGATGAAATCGAGCACTGTTTGCAGCAGCTTGCCGGTCAGAAAGGTGCGGATCTGGTATATCTTGCTCAGCTTCGCCTGTAACAGGCCTGTCGGGTTGCGTTCGAAGAAATCAATGGGCAGGCCCAGCAACCTGTCCAGCAGATACAGGCTGAGGCGGCCATCAATGCGCGTCGCCATCACCTCCATAAACAATCGCCGGCAATAGCCGGTTATCATTTCAAATATGATGAGCACCCCGACTGCGCCGCACATCACGGCCAATGTCGAATAGCTGTGGTTCACCAGCACCCTGTCCATCACGATGATGGTGAGCACCGGCGGCAACAGCGAGAAAAAGGTTATGATGACCGAAGCAATAGCGATATCGCGCAGCACAGACCGCTCCAGCAGCATCTGCGAGACGATCCAGCGCAAGCTGAACGGCTGGTGGGTGTCGCTGAGGTGATATTGACGCTTCACCAGAACGAAATCGCCGGTGCACAGGCGCTCGAAGCGCTGCCTGTCCAGTGCAATATCGCCCTCTTCGGAATGGGCACCGGGGTCCCGTGCGATCAGGATCCGGCCATGGGGCGTATCTTCCAGAACCCCTTCGGCTATAAGGTAGCTGCCATCCCGTAGCTGCACTATGGCGGGCAGCGCGCTGCGCAGCTGCGGCAACTCGTCCCACTCCAGATGGATGGGCCTGATATGCAGGCCCAGCTCGCGCGCCATACCGGCCATGGTGTCCGATGAAACCTGCCCGTCCACCAGTGCATAGGCACGGCGCAGTTCATTTTCCGATGTTTCAATACCGCTTCGCGCTGCCAACTCTACGAATGCGGGAAGAAACTGGGCGGTATCGAGGGAGTGTGCCGTCCTGTCGTCGCTCATCTTTCCACCCGGGGCATTACTTAAGGAAATCTTAATCATGCTTCACGAATATTTGAACAAGCCAAATATTCGTAATAAACATTGCCCATATCGAGGGTAAAGATACTAGCTTTCGGAAATTTACGCAACTGCAATATAAATTCGCACGGGCGGCTGCATTCCGGCCGGACAGAGCCTGTGGCCCTGTGATTACCAGTTACCGCAAGCTGAGGGTCAGAACTCCAACCGCAAGGTCAGGCCGATTTTGCCTCTATATCCGGCATGGATTCCACATGCTGAAGGACGGAATCGAGATACAATGCTTGTACATCGTCGCCTTCCGCTAGCGCTTTTTCGATCTCGGCTGTCAGATATTCCACCGTATCGCCCTGCCATTGTCTCACAAGGACAACGGCATATTTTTCAGGCTCCATGATTTACTCCACCGTCATCGCGACCATATGTTCTTGATGTAACAGTTATAGCACACTCGGCAATGGCTGCCTCATGCAATTATAGCGGTATTGGAGTAAATTCCCTGATAGTTCCGTTTTAATACATATGCCGCTTTCATACCTGCAAAATGTCTAATTCACAGTCTTGGGCACGGATTTACGGCTCTATTTTCCGCAGCCATTCGGTCATCAGCTTCGCTCCAATATGGGAAAGCCGCACGAAGATGCGCCGACCATTGTCGTTTACATGCGCCTTCTTGATCAGGCCCTTGCGATCATACTCAGTAACACAGCGTATCACAGACGAGGGAGGCATGGACGATTGGTCGCACAGATCGGATATGCTGAACATCCGGCGCTCATGACGCGCTACATAGAGCGCAAGCAACAGCTCGATCCCATATTCCTCCATAACTGTGCCGGGATTCGCTTCTGCATGATGCCGCAGTTCATCCCGAATCTGCCGCGCAAGCGCCAAGACAGCAGCGTCAACCCCGCCTGAAAAAGGCCGTACTTCCGTTTCCAGCCCGTGCTGCAGGCCTGAAGGCGCCAATTGCTCGATCTGATTGTGCAGCTGCCTGACGGGCGAGTGCCATCGCCCGGTATCGACCATGTCCGATCCGCTCATATCATAATCCTCAAATAATCCGGCCGTTATGTCCGCCTGAAGGCAAGCAGTCCGGTTCAGGCTACAATTCTATTTCAGCAGCCCCGCCCTCCGGTCGATCATGATCCCCGTAACCATCGCCAGCAGCTCGGGAATGCTCCAGAACGCCTCCATCGCCTGATATATTCCCGGCCTGAAATCACCGGCCATTATGGAACCGAAATGGGTAGCCACGCTGACCGTGTGCATGCCGCATATCCATATCGGCCAATAAAAGCGGCTGCTGAGCGCGACCACCCAAAGGCCGGCCAAAAGCAGCAAGTCGACAGTAAAAACGGGGAGGTTGAATACGGACCACCCACCGGGTTTAATCGCCATTACAGTCAGCAAGCTGGCTGCAATGAACATCACCGAAACCAGCCTGCCTTCCCGTCCGCCCCACAGCAATGCATAGCCGCAGCATGACGACAATATGATCAGGAATAATGTCTGAACCATCGTTCGCACCGATTTCCTGACCAGGCCCTGTGAGCCATATCAAAGCCGCGAAATGCCGGGCATCGGCATCGCGCCGCATTGGCCTGAATTCACGAGCCCCATAGCTTCACCATCCCATACTATGCATTCACCCATTCCCCACTGCGCCAACCCACCTTCAGCCGCCCAAGCAGTTGATACGAAATCCGGTCAGGAAAGCAGCTGCATCGTCCGGGTCAACACAATGATCATGGCCAGAAAAACCATCATGCCCCAGAATATGACCTTGCATGCATCCCAGAAGCGCTGCGACGCGCTGCGCTGATTTTCCTTTCCGCCAAGCGGAGGTGGCAGAACTGCCCGCCACCACCGCCTAGGCTCAGCCGGGTGTGCCTGTCCGTCATGAACTGGCACACCCGCTTCTGACCCATGTAGAGGGGGCTCCGCAAGTTGCTCCATTTGTGATCCGAATTTTTGGGATACCTGCGATTCCAGATATTTACGGGCTGCATCACGTCTGTTCACAGCGCCGAGCCGCGCAATGGCATGCTTGATATAGGTATCGACCGTCGAAGGAGACAGGTTGAGCGAGATGGCGATTTCTTTTGAACTCATACCCTGAGCGACCAGACGGAGGCAGGCCTGCTGACTTTCGCTCAACTCCGTCTCCACCTCAGCCACTATCGCCCAATCCCTTCGAAGCCATGGTCATGGCCCGGCATATTCATACCGGTCACAGCAGATCGCGATGCACCCTATTGCGCACAGCGGTTGCATCTCCATGAAATAGCATGAAACTCTATCGGTTCCGCAACAGGCAATATTGCGATACTGATTCAGGTATGCAGCATTTCGATTTTTCCACCCTGGGGCTTCTCCTGTTCATCGCGTCTCTCGTCGCGATGCTGACGCGAAAATGGGGCGTGCCCTACTCGGTTGGCCTCGTGATCGCGGGCATAGCGCTGGCGCTGCTGCCCTTCGGTATCGAGATGCCGCTGACGCCGGAATTGATATTCGAATTTTTCCTGCCGCCTCTCGTGTTCGAGGCCGCCATCCAGATCGCGTGGAAACCCTTTCGCCGGGAAATGCCGGTTCTGCTGGCGCTGGTAACGCTGGGCGTCATTCTGGCGGCCAGCATCGTGGCGACCGGCATGCACTATCTGATCGGCTGGAGCTGGCTGGGTGCGGCCTTCTTCGGAATATTGGTGGCCGCGACCGACCCGGTTTCGGTCATCGCCATGTTCAAGACGGTCAAAGTGCCGCACCGGCTGCACCTGCTCGTTGAGTCGGAAAGCCTGCTGAACGATGGCGTTGCGGCCGTCGGATTCGCAATATTGGTGATGATCGCTCAGGGCGCCGAGCCTACGGCGGGGACCATTTCGATACGTCTTCTGACCACCGTTCTGGGCGGTATCGCGGCGGGCGCACTGGTCGCCGTCCCCCTGATCATAATTGCGGGCCGCACGACCGACCGGCTCGTCGAAGTGACGCTGACCACATTAATCGCTTACGGCAGCTTTCTGCTGGCCGAGCATTTTCATCTTTCGGGCGTGCTCGCTGCGCTGACAGCTGGGCTTATCGTCGGCAATTACGGCTTCATGGGTTCGATTTCGGACGAAGGTCACCCCGCCGTTGTCAATTTCTGGGAATATGTGGCGTTTCTGGTCAACAGCCTGATCTTCATCCTGATCGGCGGACGCGAAGCGGAACAGAGCTTCATGCCCGTTGTCGGCGCGGCATTGGCGGCGACGCTGCTGGCGCTTGTGGGACGCGCGGCCGCGATCTATCCGGTCGCCGGAATGTTCGCGCGCACCAGCATCGCCATACCGTGGAAATACAAACATGTGCTGGTATGGGGCGGCCTCAAGGGAGCCCTGGCGTTGGCGCTGGCATTGGCGCTACCGGCAAGTCTGGCGGAACGGGAAGAGATCATCACCGTCGCCTTCGCGGTGGTGGCCTTCTCGATTTTCATTCAGGGGCTGACCATGCCCGCCCTGATGCGCAGGCTGGGCCTGATAGAGGAATAGCTGCGCGGCTCAGCCTTCGCGCACGATGTCTTCCGCCGCATCATTGGGCGCGGCGGAGGGTTCCGATGTTTGCGCATCGGGCCTGTCGACGACGACCGAACCATTGCCATTGTTGAATGCGCGCATGGCCTCCTCCCCTTCGGCGCCGAAAAAGCTGCGCACCCTGACATCACGCTGCGGGAAAGGAATTTCGATGCCATATTTGCGCAGCGCATCATCGAGCGCCCAGCAATAGGCCGCCATCATGCTGCCCGGACGCTTCACGGCATCAAGTGTCGGCCACACCACCAGCTCGAAATCGAGCGAGGAATCACCAAATTTGGTGAGCCACACCTGCGTCTTGTGCGAACCATCGTCGGGCATGGAAAAAGGAACGGAGCGCGCGGCCTCTATCGCCGCTTCGCGCACCTTTTCCTTGTCCGATCCATAGGCGACGCTGAACGGCACATGCACGCGGCGCGTGGCACGGTTGCGCGTCCAGTTGGTCAGCTTGCCATTGAGCAGATTGGCGTTGGGCACCATCACATCGACATTATCGGTCGTCACCAGCGTGGTGGCGCGCGGGCCGATGGATACGACTGCACCGGCGCTGCCGTCTTCGAGCTCGATATAATCGCCCACTTCTATGGAGCGATCGAACAGCAATATGATGCCGCAGACGAAATTCTTGACGATGTCCTGCAAGCCAAGACCGATACCGACACCCAATGCGCCAGCGAACAGGGACAGCGCCGAGAGATCCACACCCAGAGTGGATATGGCAATCGAAATACCGGCAAAGACGATGATATACCGGGCGATCTGTCCCCCGATATAGATAAGCGGGATATGCGCGTCACCGACCCGCTTCTGCGCGCGCCCAACCACCAGATGGACCACCCACGACGCGAATATGGCAAGCACGAGAATTACCACCGCCGCGATAATCGTGCCCAGCGTGATCTGCGTGCCGCCAATCGCCATGACACTTCGGTCAAGCAATTGGTCGGCGCCAGTCAGTGTTTCGACCTTGCCCATCATGATTCCCAATCATTGACCGTCAGCACGAGTTTGGCAAGCGGAAGGAAAAAACTGGGTCGCGCAACGTATGTAACACGCCGAATTTCAACACTTTGGCCAGGTAGAGAAAGAGGCCTGTTCTAATTCGGGACTGCCAATATTCCCGCAGGCGAAACAAGTTACTGTTTTACATTGTAAATACATGTCACTTAGGCACAACAATAAGTGACAGGGGGTCGTCATCTGGCGTAACGCCACAGGCAATTAGGTGACGAGAATACGATAAGATGCGCGGGAGTTGCTATAATATAGCCGATCTGAGGCGAAAGGCGCGCGCACGCGCGCACCCCATGGCATTCGATTATATCGACGGTGGCGCGGACGATGAAATCGCAATGCGCAATAATCATTGGCGTTTTCGCAGATATGAAATTGCGCATAAGGTTCTGGCCGGTATCGGTCGCGCGGACCTCTCAACCACATTGCTTGGTCACAGGTTAGATGTTCCGTTCATTCTGTCCCCATCGGCCGGGAATCGGCTGTTTCACAAGGATGGCGAGCGCGCGGTAGCGAAAGCTGCCGCCAGAGCAGGCACCATATATTCCCTCTCCACCCTGTCGACTGTCTCGATTGAAGAGATCGGCGCGCTGACCAGCGGACCAAAATGGTTCCAGCTTTATGTGTGGAAAGACCGGGACCTCGTGCGCGATATGATCCTGCGCGCGAAGGCCGCTGGCTATACGGCATTGATATTGACGGTAGACCTGCCGGTTCACGGTAATCGTGAACGGGAATTGCGTAACGGCTTTTGCATTCCGCCCGCCATCACACCGAAACAAATATGGCAGGCAATATGCCGCCCGCGCTGGACCTGGGATTATGTGACCAGCCCCGGCATCCAGTATGCCAACCTTACCCACAAGACAGAAAAAAGCAGTCTTTTCCGTCTGGTTTCCGAACAACTCAACCCCGCTTTCAGCTGGGATGACGCCGAGTGGCTGCTCGGCGAATGGAACGGGCCCGCGGTCATCAAGGGCGTGGTCAACCCGGCAGATGCCGCCCGCGCGGTACAAACCGGCTTCAACGCCATTTCGATTTCCAACCATGGCGGCAGGCAGCTCGACGCGTCGCCCGCCCCTATCGACATGCTGCGCCCGATACGCGACCATATCGGCGATGCGGCAGAGCTCATTGTCGACGGCGGCGTCCGCCGCAGCAGCGACATTATCAAGGCAATGGCGCTGGGCGCCAACGCGGTCAGCTTCGCCCGCCCCTATCTCTATGGACTGGCAGCCGGAGGCCAGGAAGGCGTGGAGCGCGCGCTCGATCTGTTTGTCGAGGGGCTGCACCGCGACATGATATTGGCGGGCGCTGCCTCAATAGGCGACCTGAACGAGAGTTTCATCCGCGCACGCAGCTAAGGATCCTGATATCGGTCGCGCGCTGTCACCCGATACGAGCGAAAGAAGCGGCACCAGAAGGACGGTTTAACCGAGCGGAGTCAGGCGCACTATCCTCCAATATTTCACCCAGCCTGACTGCCGGATCGCCGTCCCCGCCCAATATCGCTTCCATCGCCCGTACACACAAAGCCGTGGTTTCATCTGCCAGCGAATAGAATATCTGCTTGGATTCCCGTCGTGTGCGAACCAGTTCGGCGCGTCGCAATTCGGCAAGCTGCTGGCTGAGCGCCGGCTGGCCGATCGCCGTGGCGGCATCAATATCGCTCACTGTCCGCTCACCGTGCAGAAGACAGGACAGGATCATCAGCCGCTGGGGCTGTGCATACACCCTGAGTTTCTCCACGGCGGAATCGGCAAGATCACGGCTTTGATACAGCGCAGCCATCAGCGCTCCTCCGTGCGGCAGAACCATTCCGCCATGTCGCTGGCCGCATCAATAGTGTCGGCAGGCGGCACCAGCACCGCATCGCCCGGCCGCCAACCCTCCGGTGTCAAGACAGCGTCCCGATCAGCGCGCTGTAACGCGGCGACAATGCGCAGCATCTCATCGACATTGCGCCCGACATTGTACGGATAGGTGGTGATCGCGCGAACTATGCCATCAGGGTCGATGAAATAACTGCTGCGGATCGAAGAACTGTCCTGCGTCGTTTCATCAATCATTCCATAGGCACGGCCCACCGCCATGCTGGGGTCTTCCACTATCGGAAAATCGACGGAGACGCCGAACGCCTGCTTCATGGCCTTCACCCATGCGATATGGGAATAGAGGCTGTCGACCGACAGACCGAGCAACGCGCAGTCCATTTCTGCAAATTTGTCCGCCGCCTTGGCGAGAGCGACGAACTCCGTAGTGCAAACCGGTGTAAAATCGGCGGGGTGCGAAAAGAACACAAGCCAGCGGCCACGATAATCCGACAGGGCGACTTCCCCCCGCGTGGTGCGAGCGCGGAACTCGGGCGCGGCATCACCAATTCGCAAGGATCTGCATTGGGATAAGGAGTTTTCCGGATTGTGCATCATTGCTCCCTGAGGCTGAACTGCCGCTATCGCATACTATGCTTGACGCCAACAGTATATTCAATTACATAATTTATGTAAATATGAATTTATGAGGTTCCGTCATGACCGACTCGGCAATTGATACCGCCCGCGCCCAGATCAACTCGGCCCAGAAAGGCGTCCCGCAAATCAAGGCGTTTTTCGATCCCGACACTTTCACGGTCACATATGTCGTTCACGATCCGGAGACCAACAAGGCAGCCATTGTGGACAGCGTGCTCGATTATGATCCCGCGTCCGGTCGCACATCGCACAATTCCGCCGACGCCGTTGCCGATTATGTGAAACAGCATGGGCTGACGGTGGAATGGCACCTCGAAACCCACGCCCATGCGGATCATCTCTCAGCCGCGCCCTATTTGCAGGTCATGCTGGGCGGCAAGATCGCCATCGGCGAACATATCGCGACTGTGCAGCAGGTATTCGGCAAGCTGTTCAACGCTGGCACGGAGTTCCAGCGCGACGGATCCGATTTCGATGCGCTGTGGAAGGACGGTGACCAGTTCAAGATCGGCAACCTCGATGTCACGGTACTGCATGTTCCCGGCCACACCCCGGCATGCGTGGCCTATGTGATCGGCGACGCGGTCTTTGTCGGCGATACCATGTTCATGCCCGATTATGGTACGGCGCGCGCCGACTTCCCCGGTGGCGATGCGCGCACCCTGTTCCGTTCGCTGCGGCGGATATTGGAACTTCCGGGGTCTACGCGCCTATTCATGTGCCATGATTATCTGCCGCAGGGACGCGACGAGTATAAATGGGAAACCACGGTCGCCGACGAACTGGCGAAGAATATCCACGCCCATGAAGGCGTCAGCGAGGATGAATTCGTTTCCATGCGCGAAACGCGCGACGCCACGCTCGACATGCCGCGCCTCATACTGCCCTCGGTTCAGGTCAATATGCGCGCAGGCCATTTGCCGCCCGCCGAGGAGAATGGTGTGCGCTATCTCAAGATCCCGCTGGACGCCGTCTGATGTTGCCCGCCTTCCCCAATGCCATGCCGATGGAAGGTCTGGCTGGCGGGCTGATGATCGGCCTGGCAGGCGCGATCATGCTGCTTGGCCTTGGGCGCATAGCGGGCGTCAGCGGTCTTGCCGCACGCGCCACCGGCATTGCCGATAGCGGCGCCCCGCGCGGCATAGCCGTCGCATTCATCGTCGGCCTGCCGCTCGGCGCATGGATCGTATCGAGACTGGCGGGCGAAATCGAAACGCATTTCTCACCGTCCACTGCGCAACTCATTATCGCAGGCCTGCTGGTCGGTTTCGGCACACGACTGGGTTCCGGCTGCACCAGCGGACATGGCGTATGCGGCCTGTCCCGCTTTTCGCGCCGCTCCGCCATCGCCACGGCGCTGTTCATGGCGAGTGGCTTTGCAACGGTTGCCATAATGCGCGCACTGGGCCTGCTGTCATGAAGACGGTCATCACCGCCCTGATTGCCGGCATAATCTTCGGTGCCGGGCTTGCCTATTCGGGCATGAGCGATCCCGCGCGCGTGCAGGCTTTCCTCGATATAACAGGCAATTGGGACCCAACACTGGCATGTGTTTTATGCGGTGCGCTGCTCCCGATGATGATCGCATGGCGCATCCAGGCACGCATGCATGCTCCCTTCGCCGATGCGCATTTCAGCCTGCCTGGGACAACGAAACTGGATGGGCGCCTTGCGATTGGCGCGATCCTGTTCGGCATCGGATGGGGCATAGGTGGATTGTGCCCCGGCCCCGCTGTCGCGGATCTCGCCATCGCCCCGCAATCGGCCATCCTGTTCGTGGCCGCGATGGCTGCAGGAATGCTGATCCACAGATATGCCGCCAGCTAGAGCGGTGCGAGAACGAGGAGGAAGGCAATGGAAATCAGACAGATAAATCGCCAAGTTTCCGTATCGCCGCAAATCAGGGCGGGCGATGTCGCCCTTATCGCCCAGCAGGGTTTCCGCTCAATCATCTGCAACCGCCCGAATGATGAGGAACAGGGGCAGCCAAGCGCCGACACCATAGGCAGAGCCGCCAAGGACGCGGCACTTGAATTCGCTTATGTTCCAGCGGTTTCCGGGTCTATCACGCCAGAAGATGTCAAGGCGATGGCGCATGCGCTGGCGGAACTGCCGCAACCTGTGCTCGCCTATTGCCGCTCGGGCGCGCGTTCGACCAAGCTTTATGAGCTCGCGACTTCAGGCGGCGAAGATGTTGCCACGCGCCCGCCACGCCAGTTCGATATCGTCATCGTCGGCGGCGGGTCAGCGGGGATCGCGACAGCCGCCAGCATATTGAAGCGCAATCGCGGCCTGAGCCTCGCCATCATAGAACCGTCGGAAAATCATTATTACCAGCCGGGCTGGACCATGGTCGGCGGCGGCGTGTTTTCCAAGGAGTTTACGCGCCGCGAAGAGGAGCGCCTGATCCCGGACGGTGCTGACTGGATCAAAAGCTCCGTCTCCACATTCGAACCGGATGAAAACAAGGTGACGCTGTGCGACGGTGAGCGGGTTGGTTATGCGGTGCTGATCGTCTGCCCCGGTATCAAACTGGACTGGGAAGCCATTCCCGGCCTGCCCGAAACGCTGGGACGCAATGGCGTGACCAGCAATTACGGCTATATGCTGGCGCCCTACACCAACCAGCTGGTGCAGGAGACGACCGGCGGGCGAGCGCTCTTCACCCAGCCGCCCATGCCAATCAAATGCGCCGGCGCACCGCAAAAAGCGATGTATCTGTCCTGCTACCGCTGGGAGCGGGCAGGCGTTCTCAAAAATATTGATGTCCAATTCCACAATGCGGGCGCAGTGCTTTTCGGTGTCGCAGCCTATGTTCCCGCACTGATGGAATATGTCGAGCGCTATGGCGCGAACCTCAATTTCGAGTCCAACCTTGTCGCCATAGACGGCCCGCGCAAAGTCGCCACATTCGCGCAAAAGCAGGGCGTCGGAACAATATATGTCGAGGAATCCTTTGACATGATCCATGTGGTGCCGCCGCAGCTTGCGCCGGATTTTGTCCGCGCCAGTCCGCTCGCCGGGGAAAGCGGCTTTGTCGACGTCGATCAGGCGACATTGCAGCACACACGCTATCCCAACATATTCTCGCTTGGCGATGCGTGCAGCGCGCCCAACGCCAAGACGGCAGCCGCCGCGCGCAAGCAGGCACCGGTCGTCGCGGTCAATGCGCTCGCGGCATTCAACCACAAGCCCCCGGTCGCCGATTATGACGGCTATGGCAGCTGCCCACTCACTGTAGAGCAAGGCAAGATCGTTCTGGCCGAATTCGGTTATGGCGGGAAATTGCTCCCCAGCTTCCCGGCCTGGCTGATCGACGGCACCCGCCCGTCGCGCCTGTCATGGCTGCTCAAGGACACTATACTTCCGCCGGTATATTGGCATGGTATGCTGCGCGGCCATGAGTGGATGGTGAAGCCGCACATGATCGGGGCGGATTGACCATAGCCGATGAGCCTTAAACGCTTCCTTCCCATCCTCGAATGGGGCCGTGGCTATAATGGCACGGTGCTGACCAACGATCTGGTCGCCGCCGCCATTGTCACGATCATGCTGATCCCGCAGAGCCTCGCCTATGCGATGCTGGCGGGGTTGCCGCCCGAAATGGGCCTCTACGCTTCCATACTTCCCATTATCGCTTACGCCCTGTTCGGGACAAGCAGGGCGCTGGCTGTGGGGCCAGTGGCGGTGGTCTCGCTGATGACATTGAGCGCAGCGAGCGCCATCGCCGCACCGGGTAGTGCAGAGTTTATCGCAGCCGCCCTTGTGCTGGCCTTGCTGTCGGGCCTGTTCTTGCTGGCCATGGGCGTGCTGCGATTGGGGTTTCTCGCAAACCTACTCTCACACCCGGTGGTATCGGGTTTCATCACGGCAAGCGGCATCATCATTGCGACGAGCCAGCTCAAATCCATCTTCGGCATCAAGGCGAGCGGAGAGGCTCTGCCGGAGCTGGTGCGCACATTGATGACGAATATCGGCAAGACCAATATGCCGACCCTTGTCATTGGTATATCGGCGACCGCTTTCCTCTTCTGGGTACGTAAGGGGTTGAAACCGCTGCTGATGCGGTTCGGCCTGCCCGCCCGTCCCGCCGACCTGCTGGCCAAGGCCGGGCCGATTGCAGCGGTAGCGGTTTCAACTATCGCCTGCATCGCGTTCGGACTGGAAGACAAAGGTGTGAGGGTCGTGGGCCAGATTCCTCAAAGCCTTCCCCCCTTTGCCGCACCACTATTCGATGCCGAGCTGTGGCAACGCCTTGCTGTTCCGGCCCTGCTGCTTTCGATTATAGGCTTCGTCGAGAGCGTCTCCGTGGCGCAAACACTGGCGGCCAAGAAACGCCAGCGCATTCGCCCAGACCAGGAACTGATCGGCCTGGGCGCCGCCAATATCGCCGCGAGTTTTTCCGGCGGCTATCCCGTCACCGGCGGCTTCGCACGCTCGGTCGTCAATTTCGATGCCGGCGCAGAAACTCCTGCCGCCGGGGCCTTTACCGCCGTCGGTATATTGATCGCCGCGCTGTTTCTGACACCGCTGCTCGCCTCGCTACCCATCGCAACACTGGCGGCGACGATCATCGTCGCTGTGCTGAGTCTCGTCGATTTCAAGACGCCGCGCCATATATGGCATTATTCGAAGCCCGACTTCGCCGCCATGGCGGCCACCATCGGCATCACCCTGGTCGCGGGCGTGGAAAAGGGCGTGATCGCGGGCGTAAGCCTGTCGCTCGCGCTGTTCCTGTGGAACGCCTCACGCCCGCATGCCGCGATTGTCGGGCGTGTGCCGGAGACCCAGCATTTCCGCAATGTGAAGCGGCACAAGGTGCTCACCGACCCGCGTATCGTCACGATCCGCGTCGATGAATCGCTGACTTATCTCAACGCCCGCTGGCTGGAGGAGCTGGTGCTGGAGCAGGTCGCGGAACAACCCGCCGTGCGCCATGTCGTCCTGATGTGTTCGGCCGTCAACGAAATCGACGCATCCGCGCTTGAAAGCCTGGAAGCGATCAACCACCGCCTGCAGGATGGCAAGATCAAGCTGCACCTCTCCGAGGTCAAGGGCCCGGTGATGGACAGGTTGCAGCGATCCCATCTCCTCGAAGCGCTGACCGGGAAAATTTTCCTGTCACAGAATGATGCGTTTAGCACATTGATCCTGTTGAGCGACGACGAGGAAACGCCAGATCCGCCCACAGACACATGGATGGCGCGCGGCCTGATTTAAGCTTTGCTCTTCTTGCGCTGGTCGACAATGCGTTCGACACGCCCATCGAGCATTTCGATACGCACATCGGACAGCTCGGCTATTTCCAGATCATGCGTGACGCATGCGACCGCACGGTTTTCTTCATGCGCAAGGGCGCGCAGCGTTTCCACGACATTGGCGCTGTTGTGGCTGTCAAGATTACCGGTAGGTTCATCGCCCAGTATCAGCACCGGATCATTGGCGAGTGCGCGGGCAATCGCCACACGCTGACGCTCGCCCCCTGACAGGCGATCCGGCGTCTTGTTCTCTTTCCCGGCCAGCCCCATGGTCGCCAGCAAGTGCATCGCCCTCTCCCGCGACGCATCGTAATTGAGCCGGGCAAGCCGCCGCATCGGCAACATCACATTTTCGAGCGCGCTGAACTCCGGCAGCAGAAAATGGAACTGAAACACGAAACCGAAGCGCGCCAGCCGTAGCTGCGCGCGTTCGTCACCACTCAGATTGCTGACCTCCCTTCCCTCGAACAGCAGCTCGCCGGAGGTGGGCCGGTCGAGCAGGCTGAGCAGGTACAAAAGCGAGGATTTGCCGCACCCTGAAGGGCCAACGATAGTCGTAAAGCTGCCCCGTTCGATGGTTAGGTTAATGTCTCGCACAAGCTGTATCGGCGGATCGCCGGGCAATTGCCGCCGCAGGCTGCGCGCTTCGAGCAGGCTGCTCATATCGCCCCCCGCAATATATCGACCGGGTCAACGCGCGAGGCCTTGCGCGCGGGCAGCCATGCGGCGATCGAACCGGCGATCAGCGACGCCACGGCGGCAATGGCATATTGGCGAGGCGTGCGGTCCAGTGGGATATGCTCAGTCTCACCCCCGATAGAGAAATCGAGCGAGCCCAATATCTCCATCAGGCCATAGCCCAGCATCCAGCCAAACAGCACACCAATAAGGGCGAGGATGATGCCCTCCATCACGAAAATGAACTGCAGGTCGCCCTCGGAAAATCCGATGGAGCGCAAGATGGCGATGTCACGGCGTTTGTCGGCAACACTGTTCGACACGACGGTGTAGATACCAAAGCTCGCTACCAGCAGGATCGCCGAAACAACCGAGTACATGATGACATTGCGCGTCACGAGCAGGGAGAGAAATTCCGCCGAACGCTCCTGCCAGCTTTCCGCTTTATAGCCGAAACGCTTTTCCAGCCGCGCTGCGACCTCTTCGGCGGCATAGGGATCGTCCAGACGAATGCCGATACGATTGATGATGAAGGGGCGGCCCAGCATCGACTGGGCCTCGCGCAACAGGACATAGCCGGAGCTGGAACTGATCTGCGCCTGCCCGCGCTTGGCCAGGCCAACGATGCGCATCGAGCGCGTACCCGCCGTGGAAGACGTCGCAGCCACGATATCGCCCATGTTGACGCTCAGACGCTGTGCTAGTTCCTCACCGATGATGATCCCACCCTGCACCGTTTCCAGATCGCGCAGGTGCCCTGCCCTCAGCTTTTCGTCGATGGTGCTGATTTTCGCCTCTATCTCCGGTTCGACGCCCACGATTGCAAGCGGTTCCTCGTGCCCGCCCAACCGCAACGTCACGCCGCCGGTAAGGCTGGGAGAAGCGATTGCGCCCGGCATTTCGTTGGCGGCAGTCATGATCGCCTGCCAGTCCTTTATGCCGCGCACTTCAGTACGGACCTTGTAGCCATGAAGCTCGACCGCTCCGTCACCGAACTCCCTCTGTCCCGGCTGAGGCGAGGGGCTGCGCAGTTCGTCGGATATGATGACATGCGGTGCCGCGTCGATCAGCTGGCGAATGAAATCATTCTGGCTGCCCACCATCAGCGCGGACACGGCGAGAAAAAAACCGACACCCACGGCTACGCCGCTGACAGCGACTATTGTCTGCCGCTGCCGGCGGGAAAGGTGACGCAGCGCTATGCCAAGCAGAAAGCCTGTCCGGCCGATCATGGCCGTACTCTGTCCCCATCTTCCAAGCCATCGGGCGGACTTACGATCACCTCGTCTCCTGCGGCGAGGCCGGAGAGAATTTCGACCTTTTCGGTGCCTGCTATACCCGCCTTTACCTCGCGTTTGTTCGCGCGTCCGTCGACAACCAGCCAGACAAGACCATCCGAAACGGCAGCGGTTGGAACAAGCAGCGCATTTTCATGCCGCTGCACAACGATATTCACTTCCAGCGTCAACCCAAATGGCAGGTTTTCGCCCGGATCAAAGCCGATGCGCACCCGGAACGCCCGTTGATTGGGATCGCCGCCGGGCGTGATTTCCGTTACGTGGCCACGGACCGTACGCCCCGGCAAGGCATCACTGGACATCAGCACCACCTGCCCCGTCACCACGCGGGGAATATCGCGCTCGTCAACCGTGGCAGTGACTCTGGCCAAGGCCGGATCGCCTAGCTGCATCAGTTCCTTGCCGGGTGTTGCGAGATCGCCCGGCTCAACATCGCGTTTCAACACGATGCCGGAAATACCCGCACGGACAGTCAACTGATCGAGGCGCGCCCTGAGCGCCTCCACCGATGCGCGCGCGGCCTGGCCATTTGCAACTGCCACATCGCGCGCACTGCGTGTAGACCATCCTTGCGCGAACAGTGCAGTTATACGTTGTTCGGTCAGCGTCGCGGCACGCGCCTGAGCTTCCGCCTGCGCCAGCAGGCTCAATTGCTCGACATTGTCCTGAACCAGCAGAGGCTGGCCAACGGTAACGCGATCCCCCTCACGCACAAGCACCTTGTTTACGGGCGCGGTTACCCGTGCGGAAACGGACACAGGGTGCGTCGCGTCGATATATCCGGTGGCATAGACCAGCTCCGCCGCTGGTCCCTTCTCCACCTTGGCAATCTCGACCTCTACCGGGCCGCTGACAGAAAACCACAGAGCAGCAAGCGCGGACGCGATAACGAGCGCGACAACCAGCAGGGTCAACCGGCGGCGCATCAATTTCCGTGCCCTGTCGGCATAACGTCCTTATCCCCCGTGAAGTTCACGAAACTGCGGCTTTTTGCACGACAGCCTCTATGGCCCAGTCAGCCGCCAAATTCCAGTTCGCATCCTGTTTTAATTGGACATCATGTACGCGCCGCCTTGCGCGCGGCGCCAGCGCGAACGATGACATCGCGGCAGAAGATGGCGAGACCTATCCAGATCAAAATGAAGCTGATCAGTTTCTGGAGCCCCAGTGGTTCATGATAAATGAACAGAGCTATGGCGAAGGTCACACTCGGCGCAATAAACTGAAGCAGACCGACAGCAACTAACGGCAATCGACGTACCACTATACCGAACACCAGAAGCGGCGCCATCAGCACGATACCGCTACTGACGAGCAGTAAGCTCTCGCGGGTACTCTGACCAAAAGCCGCCGTGCCATGACTGTGTATCCATAGCATCCATATCAGCGCCAATGGCGCCATCAACGCGGTCTCGATCACCAATCCTGCTGTGGCTTCAACGGGCGCCACCTTACGGATCACACCGTAAACGCTAAAGCACACAGCCATGCCAATACTCATCCACAATGTCGTCAGAGCAGTAATTGCCATCAGCGCCACACCCGCTCCGGCAAAGCCGATCGCGACCGTCTGGGCGCGAGAGACATTTTCGTGGAAAATCAGTACCCCCAATGCGACGCTGAAGAGCGGGGCCAGAAAAAAGGCAAAACTCACTGCAAATATATGATTTTCAACGGTCGCAATAACATTGAGAAGCCAATTGACCGATATGAGCAGGGAACTGAGTGCCAATAATCCTATCACCCGGCCATTCGATGCCGCGCGTTTCAACTCACCGAGACGATTCGTCATCAATACGAACAGCAGCAGGAACAGAAACGACCAGATTATACGATGGATGACGACTTCATACGGGGAAGCGATGTGGAACTGCTTGAAATAAGCAGGCACAATGCCCCATAAAAAATAGAGCGCTGCGCCCAGAGCATAGTCCCCACCCTGAACGGAACGGGATTGCGGCATGCTTGGAGAAGAACTCTGGCTCACACCGCGCCCATGGGCAAAAGGCCGCGCCAGTGCAAGCGCAATGATAGGCAATCAGCGGCTATTTACCCTCTTTCCTAATGAAAAATTAACGGCTCCATGTCATGAGTAGCACTCGTTAAGACTTTGTTAGCCATTTGCGGCTGGGGAAAAATCATGTCGATCACGACCCGCTCGATCATATCATTGGCTTCGTTGAGCCTGTTGCTCGCTGCATGCGGTGAGAAGGACGACACCAGGAACCTTTCCCGCCTCGATGCCGAACTGACGACCAACACAAGCGACCCGGCGCTTGCCGAAGCACTGGAAGGTCCGATAGCCAGCGACCCGAACCTGAAAGGGCAATCCAACCGTGACGCAGTACGGCCATCCGACAAGCCGCTCAACGGCGCAGTGCCGGCGAAACTGAACCCGAAGCAGGCACGCGCCGAAGCCCTGAAACTGGCGGGCGGCAAGCTGATGCAGACCCCGATGGCGACCAAGAGCGTGACGGCCACCAAGCAGCCGCTGACCCTGGGTGAAAAAGCCGCGCGTGACGAGCAGGCCGAGAAGTGCGGCACGCCGCAGGTCCGCTATGCGATGGATTGGGCCGGGCGCATGCCAGCCGCCTTCCCCGTATATCCCGGCGCGCATGTGACCGAAGCGGCGGGCGTCGACAAGACCGGCACTTGTGGACTGCGCGCCGTCAGCTTCAACACGGCCATTCCCGCCAACGAGGTGATGGATTTCTATTACACCATGGCCCGCCGCGCAGGCTATGATGCCGAGCATCTGGAAGAAAATGGCATGGACGTGCTGGGCGGCACCCATGAAAAGAGCGGCGGTGCCTATTATGTGTCGGTCAAACCGGCCCAGGGCGGCGGCACGGCAGTAGACCTGATCGTCAATGGCGGGCGCTGATATCCCTGCTATTGCCTGAGTCTCTTGCCCTGAAAGGCTTTGCCGCCTAGGGCGAGAGGATGAACAGCCTTATCGTCATGCTCGGCGGCGCGCTCGGTGCGCTCGGCCGCTATCAGTTCGGCCGGATGGCAACCCATGTCATGGGTCCCGGCTGGCCGTGGGGCACATTAGGCGTCAACATTATCGGCGGTTTCCTGATGGGGGTGCTGGCCGGGTGGCTGGCGCGCCACGGCTCGGTCCATGGCGAGCAAATCAGGCTGCTGATCGGCGTCGGCTTTATGGGCGGCTTCACCACCTTTTCCTCGTTCAGCCTGGAAGTAATGCTCATGATCGAGCGCGGGCAGTGGGGCAGCGCCGCCGCCTACGCCTTGCTCTCGGTCTTGCTCGCCGTTGGCGGCCTGTTCGCCGGGTTGCTGCTGATGCGCAGCATCGCATGAGCAAACCTCCCTCCTCCCGTTCACGCAAACCCGGCTCACCGTTCGAGAAGAAGCGCGGCGGCGTGAAGCACGGCAAGGGCAGTAAGGTCAAAGCTGCTCCCGCCAAACGCCCTGCTGCACCAAAGCGCGAGACAGCCTCCTCAACCAAGACCCCGGTCGCACCCAAGCCCGCGAAGGCGATGAAGCCAGCAAGCACGGTCGCACTGTCAATCCCGGTAAGCGCCGACGACGATGGCATCCGACTCGACCGGTGGTTCAAGCGCCATATGCCGGAGATCGGTTTCGCCACCGTATCGCGCTGGGCACGCACGGGTCAGTTACGCGTCGATGGCGCACGTGTAGGCGCAGGCGACCGCATCGCCGAAGGGCAAGTCATTCGCGTGCCCCCTGCGCCGCCATCCGATGATGCCCCGGCGCGCAAACGCCCCGTCCGTCCGCAGCTATCGGACGAGGAATTCGACTTCGCACAGGGCCTCGTCATTCACCGCGACGAACAGGCCATCGTCATCAACAAGCCACCGGGCCTCGCCACGCAGGGCGGCACCAAGACCGACAGCCATGTCGACGGGATGCTCGATGCGCTGATGTTCGAGCGGGACGACCGGCCCAAGCTCGTCCACCGGCTCGACAAGGACACCTCAGGCGCGCTGCTGCTCGCCCGCTCGGCGCGCGCCGCCGCCTGGTTTGCCAAGAGTTTCTCCAGCCGCACCGCCCGCAAGGTCTATTGGGCGCTGGTCGTTGGCGTGCCAAGCATAGAAGACGGCGTAATCGACCTGCCGCTCGCCAAACAGCCGGGCACGGGCGGCGAAAAAATGCACGTGGACGAAGAAGAGGGTCTGCCTTCGCGCACGCGCTATAGAGTGATCGAGCGCGCCGGAAACCGTGCCTGCTGGCTCGAGCTGCAACCGTTTACCGGGCGCACCCATCAGATCCGCGTACATCTGGCCGCCATTGGTTTTCCAATCGTGGGTGACGGCAAATATGGCGGCAAGGACGCCTTCCTGACCGGTTCGATCAGCCGCAAGATGCATCTCCATTCTCGGCGCATCCGCATCGACCATCCTGATGGCGGCCGCGTCGATGTGCGCGCCGATCTGCCGCCCCATTTCGCAGAGAGTCTGGAAAGCCTCGGTTTTAATCTTGCCGCGGGTGACCTGCCGCTCGACGAGGAAATCGACACTGCACCGACCAAAGACGACGCGAAACGCGCCGCCAAGCAACATGCGAAGGACCTGCGTAAGGAACGGCGCGGCGAGCGGCGCAGCCGTGGCAAAGGCGCCGCACCCAAACCGCGCGGCAAAGGCCGGAAATGAGCGCGCCAAACCGCCTCGCTTTGTTCGATTGCGACGGCACACTGGTCGACAGCCAGCACAATATCGTTGAGGGCATGTTTCGCTGTTTCGAGGCAGAGAAGCTGGCGCTACCGACGCGGCCGGAAATATTGGCGGTCATCGGCCTGTCGCTCCCGCAAGCGATGGCACGGCTGGTCCCTGACGCCGACACAGATTTTCACCACTATATCGCCGAACAATACAAGCTCACCTTTCAGGAAATGCGGCGCGTCAATTCAATAACAGAGCCCCTCTATCCCGGAATGGCCGAACTTGTGACACGGCTTCTCGATGAGGGCTGGATGCTTGGCGTTGCTACCGGCAAGTCGGATCGCGGCCTTAACCTGTGCCTGACCCATCATGGCATAATCGGTCATTTCGTCACGCTCCAGACCGCTGACCGGCATCCGTCCAAACCGCATCCATCCATGGGCTTTCTGGCGATGGAGGAAGCGGGCGCCGCGCCGGAAACTACCATCATGATCGGCGATACCAGCTATGATATGGAAATGGCGGCCAATGCGGGCATGCGCGGGCTGGGCGTCAACTGGGGCTACCACAGCCCGGAGGAGCTGACTGCGGCGGGGGCCTATGCAGTCGCGGTGGACACGAACGATCTGGCGCGCCATATCGCCGCATCATGACCGAATTTGATCCCCAGAGCCCCGAAGCGCAGGCACGCGAGGCTGCGGCGAAGCAGCGCTTCATCGCGCTCAACCTGTTCCGCCTGTCCGGCATTGCCATCGTGATGTTCGGATTCCTCATCATGGCGCAGAAATTTGGTTTCGTCGCAGGCCAGAAAGCCAAGATCATGGGCGCGATTATCGCGACTGTCGGTTTGTTTCAGGCAATGGTCGTGCCGCGCATATTGGGCCGAGCATGGCGGACACCACCAGAACAGTGATGAGGTCATGAAACGCTTTTACAAGGAAGCCGCCGCCGTGCCTTGCGAGGGCGGGCATGGCATTACGCTGGATGGCCGCACGGTGCGTACGCCTGCGCGCGCGCTGCTGGCCGTGCCGAACGCCGCGATGGCCGATGCGATTGTCGCCGAATGGGCGGCTCAAGGCGAGGATATCGACCCAGCCTCCATGCCGATGACCGGCATGGCCAACGCAGCCATAGACCAGATAGCACCGGACACTGCTGCGTTCGCTGCGACAATCTCCGTCTATGGCGAGAGCGACATGCTCTGCTATCGCGCTGATGGACCGGATACGCTGGTGACGCGACAGTCAGAGCAATGGCAACCGCTGCTCGATTGGGCGACGCAGCATTATGCTGTGAAATTCGCGGTGACGCAGGGCATATTGCACACCGCCCAGCCGCCCGAGACACTGGCTCGCCTGAACGCAGCAACCGCCATCCATTGCCCGTTCACTCTCGCCGCGTTGTCGAAGCTGGTGCCGATCAGCGGCTCGCTGGTGATAGGCCTTGCCACTGTTGAGCAGGCTTTTCCAATCACGCAACTATGGCAGGCCGCCGAACTGGACGAGCTGTGGCAGGCCGAGCAATGGGGCGACGACGACGAGGCGCTGGCGCGCCGGGCCAAGCGGCATGAGGAATTCACTCTGGCGGCGGAATTCGCGGGGCTGACCCGCTGAAATTCCATCACCTTTTATCGGACAGCTCCGATCGAATGCCCCGCAAGCAGTCATAGGCACGATACGATAAAATCATCTGCTCAAACAGAACACGCACGAGCAAGGGCCCAAGAAATGCTGCAAATGGCCATGCCCAGTTCCCCAAGTTGTACAGGACATAAGCTCCATAAAGACAACCACACACACCGGCCCAGAATAACAGTTGGAGCAGAATCGGCGCAATCATTCTCCGAAAAGTGAGAATTTCCATAATTACCCGCATTGGCATCTCCCCCTTCCCAAGCCCATCATGAACTGCAAGTCAGCAGGGAAATAGCATATTCTATGCGGAACGGCCCAATCCCCGGATAAAACCGATCAGGCCGGTCTGGCGGCTGCGCTTCATACGCTCGGCGGCTAGAATGGTGCTCACCTTGTCGAAACAGGCCTGTGCGTCGTCATTGACCAACACATAGTCATAGCCGTCCCAATGCGCGATTTCGTTCGCCGCACGGGACATACGGCCCTCAATTACTTCCTCGCTGTCGGTGCCGCGAGAGCGCAAGCGCCGCTCGAGCTCTTCTATCGAGGGCGGCAAAATGAACACGCGCACGACATCACCGCCCGCAATCTGGTGCAGCTGCTGCGCACCCTGCCAGTCGATATCGAACAGCGCATCCTGACCGGCCTTCAGCATTTCCTCGACCGGCCCTCTGGGCGTGCCGTAGCGATTGCCGAACACATGCGCCCATTCGAGGAATTCGCCCTCGGCCACCATCGCCTTGAAGTGTTCGGTATCGACGAAATGATAATCCTTGCCGTCAACCTCGCCGGGGCGGATCGGACGGGTGGTGGCGGAAACCGACATGGTGATGCCCTTGTCGGCCTCCAGCAGCATGCGCGAAATGGTGGACTTGCCCGCGCCCGACGGCGAGGAAAGCACGAAAAGAAGCCCCCTGCGCTTGAAGCCGTGCGGATCATTCTGGTTGCTGCTGGCCATGCCTGCTAGTGGCGAAAGAGAGGGAAAAGGTCAACGGGGGAATGCCATGGCGGCGAAACTGAACATCCGGAGCAATGCATGGCTGATAGCCGCCCTGATCGTGGCGGTAACCGCCGCGACATTGCTCGCCATGGGCCGCCCGCTCATCTGCACCTGCGGCGATATCAAATTATGGGAAAGCGCCGTGAACTCCGCCGGCAACAGCCAGCATCTCACGGACTGGTACAGCTTCAGCCATATCATCCACGGCTTTCTCTTCTATTTCGGCACATGGTGGCTGCTGAGCAAATGGCTGAGAACGGACACGCGTTGGACCCTTGCCATACTGATCGAAGCGGCCTGGGAAATCGCCGAAAACTCGCCTTTCATCATCGACCGCTATCGCACCGCGACTATCGCCTTGGGATATACCGGCGATTCCGTACTCAACAGCATCAGTGACATTGTGATGATGAGCATCGGCTTCTGGTTCGCCGCCAAAATGCCGGTGCGGTTTACGGTCCTCACCGCCATAGCCTTCGAGCTGTTCACGCTGGTCATGATCCGCGACAATCTGACCCTCAACGTGCTGATGCTGACCTATCCAGTGGAAGCGATAAAAAACTGGCAGGCTGCACTGTAACGATAAATGCTGGAATAATCAGTTTTCCGAAGAATCTGTCACATTCGGTGGCAAGCTGGCCGTGTCATCCGGAGCGACAACCTTGGCGGGCTTGGCATTGAGCGCTGCTGCCTCAAACTTGCGTTCCTGATTACGCTTGTACAGCTTGTGGCCCAGCCACGCGCCGCCAACCACCAGCGCGCCTATGGGCGAACGCCGCACGAAACGGCTCGCCACTATCCCTGCCGAAGCGCCGAGCGCCCCGGACTGACCGGCTCTCTCCGCTATGCGCGATCCCATGAAACCGCCAACGACTTTACCCAGCATTTTGATATGGCTCCTTTTTGCTTTCCTGGCCATATCAACCTCCGTAGCTGTCGCTGGGTTCCCATCGCCTTCCGGCAAAGAGGTGAAATTATTTCCGCTTGCCAAAATCGACGGTCACAACGTTGGACCCATCATCGGCGCCAGCAGGCTCTGCAGCGGCGGCAGGCGCATCATTCTCCGCATCGTCATGCGGTTGCGGCCCGTCATCATTGTCCTGCACCTGGAATTGCAGCGCGAAATTGACCGCCGGATCGACAAAGGCCGTGATCGCACCATAGGGAATGACGAGCTGTGCCGGCACCTGATTGAAGGTCAGGCCGACGCTGAACAGATCGTCCTCCACCTTCAGATCCCAGAACTTGTTCTGCAACACGATGGTCATTTCATCGGGAAAACGCTCGATCAGGTGCTTGGGAATGTCGACTCCGGCTGCCTGCGTCTTGAAGGTGATATAGAAATGATGCTCGCCGGGCAGGTTTCCGCCGGAATGCTCCACTTGCCCTAACACACGGCCAACAACGGCGCGCAAAGCCTCCTGCACGATTTCGTCATAGGGAATCAGGCTGTCGGGCAGGGTGTCGCTCATATGTGCATACCTAACGCTGGGTGAGACAGGGTCAAGCCTCGGTAAAAGGCGCGGCAAAAGATTGCGCAGCGACAAATCCGCGTTATAGGGGCGGCATGCGCACCGCCGAAATCCAGCGAACCACGGGGGAAACCTCTATCCTCGTCTCCGTCAACCTTGACGGCACCGGCAGCTATGAGGTGTCGACCGGCATCGGCTTTCTCGATCATATGCTTGAGCAGCTTTCGCGGCATTCGCTCATTGACCTCAGGGTGGATTGCAAGGGCGATCTGCATGTTGACCAGCATCACACGACTGAGGACACCGGTATCGCCATCGGCGAAGCCATTGCCGAGGCGCTGGGCGACAAGCGCGGCATCACCCGTTATGGCAGTGCCTATTCACCGATGGACGAGACACTGAGCCGCGTGGCGCTCGATATATCGGGCCGTCCCTATCTGGTATGGAAGGCGGAATTCTCGACGCCGCGTCTGGGCGAAATGGACACCGAGCTGTTCCAGCACTGGTTCCACAGTTTCGCGGGATCGGCGGGCATTACGCTACACGCCGAATGCCTCTATGGCGAGAATAATCACCACGTCATCGAGAGCCTTTTCAAGGGGCTGGCACGTGCGCTGCGCATCGCAGTTGAGCGCGACCCGCGCAAGGGCGACACGATTCCCTCGACCAAGGGGACGCTGGGCGGATGAGCATTGCGCTGATCGACTATGGCGCGGGCAATCTCCATTCGGTTCATAATGCGCTGGTCAAGGCCGGAGCGAAGGATGTTGCGGTAACCGCCGACCCGGATGTGGTAGCGCGGGCGGATCGCATCGTGCTGCCGGGCGTCGGTGCGTTTCGGGCCTGCCGCGACGGGCTTTATGGCCTCTCCGGAGTCGTCGAAGCCATGAGCGCGGCGGTGCATGAGCGCGGCGTTCCTTTTCTGGGCATTTGCGTGGGCATGCAATTGCTGGCTGATACGGGCGAGGAATTCGGCAGCCATGAAGGCCTCGGTTGGGTGCCCGGCACGGTGCGCCTGATCGATCCCGCAGACCCGGAGATCAAAGTGCCGCATATGGGCTGGAACGATGTCGTACCCGCCGCGCCGCATGGCCTGATCGAACCGGGCGAGGCCTATTACCTGCACAGCTACCATTTCGACGCCTCCGACCCGGCGCATATCCTCGCGACCACGAAACATGGCGGACCGCTGGTGAGCGCGGTTGGCCGCGACACTATCGTCGGCGTGCAATTTCACCCGGAGAAGAGCCAGGCCTATGGCCTCGCTTTCCTCTCCCGCTTTCTGGAATGGAAGCCATGAGCATCATCGTTTTCCCCGCCATCGACCTCAAGGGTGGCCAAGTCGTCCGTCTTGCAGAAGGCGATATGGACCGCGCCACCATCTATGGCGACGATCCCGCCGCGCAGGCAACGTTGTTCCACGAGGCGGGCGCATGGCACCTGCATGTCGTCGATCTCGACGGCAGCTTTGCAGGCAAAGCGGTGAATGGCGCCGCAGTGGAAAGCATAGTCAAGACTTTCCCCGGCCATGTGCAGCTGGGCGGCGGCATCCGCAACATGGAGTCGGTCGAACGCTGGTTCGGCATCGGCGTATCGCGGCTCGTCATCGGCACGGCGGCGCTGAAAGATCCGGATTTCGTTAAGCTGGCGGCCAAGGAATTCCCCGGCGGCATCGTTGTCGCCGTCGATGCGCGCGACGGCATGGTCGCCACCGACGGCTGGGCGGAGAAGAGCGACATGCCGGTCGCCGATCTCGCTCGCCGCTTCGAGGATGCGGGTGTCGCCAGCCTGCTCTTCACCGATGTCGGCCGCGACGGCCTGCTTAAAGGCGCGAATATCGAGGCGACCGTCGACCTCGCCCGCGCCACTGACATCCCAGTCATCGCCAGCGGCGGCGTGGCTGGCATATCCGACATCCGCATCCTCGCGCTGCATGTGCAGGACGGTATCGAAGGCGTTATCACGGGCCGCGCGCTCTATGACGGGCGGCTTGATCTGGCGGCGGCTCTGGCTGTCGCGGAGGCGGGGTGATGGATATACGAACCAAACCCGTTCGGTTCGAGCTGCCATCGAGCGCAAGTCGAGAACGACTTTCTCGACTTCGGTTCTCGACAAGCTCGAACCTACGCTCGAAACGAACGGACAAGATATTGGCACGCCCATGACAGTCCGTATCCGCGTCATCCCCTGTCTCGATGTCGCCAATGGCCGCGTGGTCAAGGGCGTGAACTTCGTCGACCTCACCGATGCGGGCGATCCCGTCGAGCAGGCGCGCGTCTATGATGCGATGGGCGCGGACGAACTATGCTTCCTCGACATCACCGCAAGCCATGAAGATCGCGGCACCCTGCTCGACATCGTGAAGCGCACAGCCGAAGTCTGCTTCATGCCGGTGACCGTCGGCGGCGGCGTGCGTAGCGCGGAAGATGCGCGCGCGCTATTGCTCGCGGGTGCGGACAAGGTCGCGGTCAACAGTGCTGCCGTCTCACGCCCCGAAGTCGTCGCCGACATAGCCGACCGCTTCGGCAGCCAATGCATCGTCGCCAGCGTCGATGCGCGCCGGGTAGCCGAGGGCAGATGGGAGATTTTTACCCATGGCGGCCGCAAGGAAACCGGCATCGACGCACTGGAGCACGCCATCCGCCTCTCCGAGCTGGGCGCGGGAGAGTTGCTCGTCACCTCAATGGACGGCGATGGCACCAAGCGGGGCTATGATCTGGCGCTGACGCGCACTATCGCAGACGCCGTTTCCGTGCCCGTCATTGCCAGCGGCGGCGTAGGCGCGCTGGAGCATCTGGTTGAGGGCGTGACGCAAGGTCATGCCAGCGCCGTACTCGCCGCCTCGATCTTCCATTTCGGCCAGCACACGATTGGCGAAGCGCATGCCGCACTTGCCGCCGCCGGAATTCCAGTACGCGAGCCGGTGAGCGATTGACTTAGGGCTGGGCCCGCTTCAAACAGCGTGCATGACCGACAGTTTCGACCGCCTCGAAGAAACCATCCGCCAGCGCCGCTCCGCCAGCCCGGAAGAGAGCTATGTTGCCAAACTTACAAAAAAGGGGCGCGACAAAATGGCCCAAAAACTCGGTGAAGAAGCTGTCGAGCTAGTGATTGCCGCTGTGGGGGGCAACAGAGAGGAAGCGGTGAAGGAAGGCGCGGATCTTATGTTTCACCTCGCCATATTGCTCGCCGACATGGGCCTGTCACTTGATGATGTCCGCGCGGAGCTAGACCAGCGAGAGGGCGTGTCCGGTATCGCTGAGAAAGCCGCCAGAACCAAGGATTGAGGAAACCGTCATGCCGATAGACCCGACTCTGCCCTATGACGACGACAATATCTTTGCCAAAATCCTGCGCGGCGAAATCCCTTGCAACAAGGTGTATGAGGACGATCACGCCCTCGCCTTTCATGACATCAACCCGCAGGCCCCCACCCATGTACTGGTCATCCCCAAGGGCCGATATGTGAGCTGGGACGATTTCTCCGCCAAGGCCAATGACGGCGAGATCGCCGGTTTCATCCGCGCCGTGGGTGAAGTGGCACGCACTGCGGGGCATGTCGAACCGGGTTACCGCCTGCTCGCCAATGTCGGCATGGACGCACACCAGGAAGTGCCGCATCTGCATGTCCACATATTCGCCGGGAAACCGCTTGGCCCAATGCTGGCGCGCTGACCGCAGCTCTGCAATCGTCACCAAACCCTTGCACATCCTGTTTTAGCCGATAGTCTCGCGCTCCATAACAGCGCGCGCCTCCCGCGTGCCCAGGAGCAAGGGACATCCCGAATGATATTTGGTCGTGTAAAGCCCGTGGATGCCATATTGGCGACAGCGGAAAAGAAATCACTGACGCGCACATTGGGCGCATTCCAGCTCACTATGCTTGGCATCGGTGCCATCATCGGCACCGGCATTTTCGTTCTGACGTCCGAAGCGGCGCAGAAGGCTGGACCCGGCATGATGTGGAGTTTTGTTATCGCCGCAGTCGTCTGCGGCGTTGCAGCGCTCTGCTATTCCGAAATCGCCTCGATGGTCCCGGTTTCCGGCTCCGCCTATACCTATACCTACGCCGTGATGGGCGAGTTGCTCGCCTGGATGGTGGGCTGGGCGCTGATCCTTGAATATGCCGTGGCGGCCAGCGCCGTCTCGGTGGGGTGGTCCGGCTATTTCGTCGGACAGCTCAGGGATATAGGCATAGTCCTGCCACAGACGTTCATCGTCGGCCCCTATGCGGGCGGCATCATCAACCTGCCGGCTCTGGTCATCGCGTTGCTCGTCACGTTCCTGTTGATGATCGGCACAACGGAAAGCGCGCGCGTCAACGCCATATTGGTGGCGATCAAGGTCACCGCGCTGACGCTGTTCATTGCCTTCACCATCCCGATCATAAAGGGCGAGCAGTTCGAACCCTTCCTGCCCAATGGGTGGTTCGGCAATGGTGAAGGGTCGGGCCTTGGCGCAGTGGGTGCGGCGGCTTCAATCTTTTTTGCCTATGTCGGCTTCGATGCCGTTTCGACCGCCGCTGAGGAAACCAAAAACCCTCAGCGCAACGTGCCCATCGGCCTGATCGCCAGCCTTGCGATCTGTACCATCTTCTACCTGCTGGTTGCTGCAGGCGCCATCGGCACGCTGGGCGCACAGCCCGTGACAGGCCCTAATGGCGAAGTGCTGCAGCCCGGCACGCCGGAGTTGGCCGCCCAGTGCCAGTCGCTTATCGCGGCAGGTACCGAGCCGCTGGTCTGCAGCCGTGAAGCGCTCGCCCATGTGATGCGCGCAATCGGCTATGACAATATTTCGCGCTTCGTCGGTCTGGCGGCATTTCTGGCACTGCCCTCGGTCATCCTCATCATGCTGTTCGGCCAAACCCGCATCTTTTTCGTGATGGCGCGCGACGGGCTGCTCCCTGAAAAGCTGGCAACTATTCACCCCAAGTGGAAAACGCCGCACATCGTGACAATGATCACCGGCGTAGCCGTCGCCTTCTTCGCGGCGTTCCTGCCGGTCGGTCAGCTCGCCGACATTTCCAACTCCGGCACGCTGTTCGCCTTCTTCATGGTGGCGATCGCCGTGCTGATCCTGCGCAGAACCCAGCCCGACCGGCATCGCCCGTTCAGGACGCCGATGGTATGGGTGGTCGCGCCGCTAGCAATCCTGGGCACGTTGGGGCTCTATATGAACCTGCCCTTCGATGCGAAGATGGTATTGCCGGTATGGGGCGGTGTCGGCTTGGTGGTCTATTTCCTCTATGGCCGCCGCTTCAGCCATGTCGGCCGCGGGATCATCGACATCCACGAAGACGATCCGGAAACGCCGCCTCAGCCCGTACCGCCGATGCCGGGCGCGCATACGCCGGGCGGCAAAGACGCCTGAACCCGCTTTCCTATATTCAAGTGAAGCGAAAGGCCCGGCTCGAACAGCTGGGCCTTTTTCTCAT
Organism: Sphingobium sp.; assembly: GCA_020446425.1. GTDB lineage: Bacteria > Pseudomonadota > Alphaproteobacteria > Sphingomonadales > Sphingomonadaceae > Sphingobium. The sequence goes on from JAGRES010000025.1 coordinate 51,532, forward strand.
AACTGCGCTTTGTTTTCGCGTAACGCCGTCCGCCCAGGCCGCCGAAACAGCTTCCATCCCTCCGCCCAGAAAATGAGCAGCAACGAGATGGAGCCGAAAATCACAAACCCAAGAGCCAATGGCAAGGGCGTCCCATCAAAATAGGCACCCACCAACCCGCCGAGTACGGCGGACAGAGCAGTAGTCAGGAATGACTGGATTGATGAGGCCAGGCCCGCTCCAACGGAATAAGGCTCCAGAGAAATGGCGCTGAAATTCGCACCCGCGAAGGAAAAGCACAGGCTCGTGAACGTCTGGATAATGATGAACAGGATCATCGTCTCATGGCCCGAAACGATGATAAGAGAATGCGTGATCGCAATCAAAATGAGGCAGATAACCGCAGATTGGCTCATACGCCGCGCGCCAAAGCGTTCGACCAGCCTACTGTTGAGCAGACTGCCCAATGCCATCCCCCCAGCCATGATCGCGAAGCCGATGGGGAATATCGCTTCCGCATCGAAAACATCGAAAAATATCTGCTGTACCGAAGTGACAAAGCCGACAAGCCCGGCCAGCATAAAGCCGCTGGCCAGCATATGACCGATGGAGTTGCGGTTGGTCATAACCTTGACCGCCATGGCGCCTATGTCCCGCACGCGAATAGCCGTACGATTTTCTTTCTCCAGAGTTTCGGGCAGACGCAATGAAACCCAGGTCAGGATCGCGAATATCAGCGCCGACAATATCCAGAAAATGGTTCGCCACGGGCCAAACAGCAATATGAATGAACCAACCGAAGGCGCGAACATCGGCACGATGATGAACACCATCATGATGAGCGACATGATGCGCGCCATTGTGTCTCCACGAAAACAGTCGCGCACGATAGATACGACCGTGACCCGGCACGCGGCCGCAAAGAAACCCGCCGCCATACGCGCGCCGAGCATCAGAGGAAAGCTGTCAGCCATTGCAGCAATGACCGTCATCAAAAATGACAATGCCAGCGTCGAAACCATCACCGGGCGGCGTCCGAAATGGTCCGACAAAGGGCCGTAAAATAACGACCCGCCAGCCAACCCCAAGAAAAAGAAGACAATGATGGCCTGACGGTCATTCGCATATGCGACGTTCAGGTCCCCGCCGATATCCGGCAGCGCCGGCAGCATAAGGTCAATCGACATGGCCGGAATCGCAATCATCACCGCCATCAGGGCAACAAATTCGGACATCTTCATTCCGGACGGCAAATGCTGATGGGGGGAGGGCTCGGGACGGATCATGCAGGCGCTATGCAGGCAAACGGAATGCTAGGCCAGTGCAAAGACAGAATGTGTCTCAAATTCTCTCGCACAGGGTGACTCCCATTGGAAAAAAGACTGGAATGCGCCAGAGTATATTGATAATGAATCTCAAAAATAGTGGAACCCTGACGCTTGCAATTAGACAATCTTCCTCTGGGCCGCCCTGCCTTCATTGATCGTATCCAATGGGACATCCTCTCTCCGGGAGAAGCCCAAAGGCTGCGTGAATTTGGTGTCGAAGAAGGCGCGAGCGTCGAGGCCCTGCATCGTGGCGGCCTGATGGGTGGCGGCGCGCTGGCGTGCCGAATAGGCCGGATGACCATTGCCATGCGCCGCAATCACGCACATGCCATCCATGTCCGCCTCGGTGCACAAGCTACGGAAATTCATGGAATAGCAGCGGAATGACGGCGAACCCGTTGATCGCGCTTGTCGGCAATCCCAATGCCGGCAAAAGCGCTCTTTTCAATGCACTGACGGGTGCGCGTCAGAAGCTGGGCAACTATCCCGGCGTCACCGTCGAACGCAAATCCGGCAGGCTTGCCCTGGCCGACGGTCGCCCGGTCGAGCTGGTCGACCTGCCCGGCACATACAGCCTCACTCCCACAAGCCCAGATGAGCAGGTGACGCGCGACGTCATATTGGGAAAGCAGGCGGGCGAGCGGCTGCCCGATGCGCTGATCGTGGTCATGGATGCGTCGAACCTCGAGAACCATCTGCGCTTCGCGCTTGAAATACTGGACCTCGGGCTGCCAACGGTAATCGCGCTCAATATGGTCGATCTGGCCGTTCGCGACGGCCTGCAACTCGACCCCGATATTCTGACGGAACAGCTTGGAGTGCCTGTGATATCGACGGTGGCTGTGCGCAAGCGCGGACTGGAAGCGCTGCTCAATGCGCTAACGCCGCTGGTGGGCGCCGGTGCCATTGGCCTGCGATCACAAACGCCAGCCTTGAGCTTTGCCGAGCGGCAAGCGAAGGCGCGCGCAATCGCCCAGGCGGCCATTCTCTCCGAAACCGCGTCGCGTCGCCTGACCCATGCGGCGGACAAGGTAGCGCTGCACCCGGTCGGCGGGCCACTAGTCTTGCTCGCGCTGCTCTTCATGATGTTTCAGGGCGTCTATGCATGGTCGGAAGCGCCTATTGCGATGATCGAAGGCTGGGCCGAAGCGCTGGGCGATGCCGCGACAACGCTGACACAGCCCGGCTATTTCCGGTCTTTCCTCGTCGATGGCGTGATCAACGGTGTCGGGTCTGTCATCGTCTTCCTGCCGCAAATCCTGATCCTGTTTTTCTTCATCCTGATGCTGGAGGCGACCGGTTATATGACCCGCGCCGCTTTCCTGATGGACGGCCTGATGGCCAAGGTCGGACTGTCGGGGCGCGCCTTCATCCCCCTTCTGTCCTCCTTCGCCTGCGCGGTGCCGGGCATCATGGCGACACGGTCGATCAGCGATCCCAAGGATAGGCTGACGACCATCCTGATCGCACCGCTGATGACCTGTTCGGCGCGGCTGCCGGTCTACGCCGTCATTATCGGCGCGTTCATCCCCGCACGCACCGTGGGCTGGGGCATCGGGCTGCAAGGGCTGGTGTTGTTCGGCCTTTATGTTGGCGGCATAATCGGGGCGATGATTGCCGCGCTGATCCTGCGGCGCACAGTCGTCAAAGGCAAATCAAGTGGTTTCCTGATGGAAATGCCCAAATATCAATGGCCGCGCTGGCAGGACATCGCACTTGGCCTGTGGCAGCGCGCCACCATTTTCCTGAAGCGTGCGGGCACGATCATCTTCGCCTCGACGATCATCCTTTGGGCCCTGCTCAGCTTTCCCAAGCCGCCCGAAGGATCGAACGCATCGCCGGTCGAATATAGCATGGCGGGGCGCATCGCTGGCGGGCTCAACGTGATTATGGAGCCGGTCGGCTTCAACCGCGACATATCGCTAGCGCTCATCCCGGCAATGGCCGCGCGCGAAGTCGCTGTGTCGGCGCTGGCGACGACATACAGCATTGATGCAGGTGATGATGAGGAAGCGCTGGAGCAATCGCTCGGCGAGCGCCTGAAGGGCAACTGGTCGCTGGCGACCGCCCTCGCCTTCCTTGCCTGGTTCGTGTTCGCGCCACAATGCATATCGACCATTGCCGTCACCAAGCGGGAAACCAACGGCTGGAAATGGCCGCTGTTCATGACGGGCTATCTTTTTGCGCTTGCCTATGCTGCCGCGGGGGTAACGTACTGGACGGCGACCGCCTTCGGGTTATAAGAGCCTCTTCAAATTCCAATTCGGTTTCGGAGAGTCTTTTCATGGCAGGCAGCGTTAACAAGGTCATTCTGGTCGGCAATCTGGGCGCGGACCCGGAAGTCCGCAACTTTCAGAATGGCGGCAAGGTCTGCAACCTGCGCATCGCGACCTCGGAAAGCTGGAAAGACCGCATGTCCGGCGAGCGCAAGGAGCGTACCGAGTGGCACAGCGTCGCCATCTTCTCAGAAGGTCTGGCGGGCGTCGCCGAGCGCTATCTGCGCAAGGGCAGCAAGGTCTATCTCGAAGGGCAGCTTCGCACCCGTAAATGGCAGGACCAGAACGGCAATGACCGCTACACGACCGAGGTCGTGCTGCAGGGGCCGGGCGCGGTCATGACTATGCTCGATGGCGCATCGGGTGGCGGTGGCGGCGGTCGTTCAGGCGGTGACTGGTCCGGCGGCAGCAGCGGTTATGGCGGCGGCGATTATAACGATGGCGGCTTCGGCGGCGGGTCGAGCGGTGGTCGCTCGGGCGGAGTACGGGATAATGCGCCGCAGCCCAATTTCGACAATGATCTCGACGACGAAGTGCCGTTCTGATCTGAACAAAAAGGCGGTGGAGATGTTGATAGACGGATGACTATCCTGCCTATACAGAACGCCCATGCCTAACACCCAAGCCAAACTCATCATCCGTGAGGCGAAAACTGCGGATGCCCGTGCTATCGCGGCGCTCTCCCGTAAGGTCTATGGCAAGACCGAAGGTTTCTCGAGCGCGCAGATACGCGGCCAGATCAACAACTTCCCCGAGGGCCAGTTCGTCGCCGAATATGAAGGCGAAATCGTAGGTCATTGCGCCACGCTGATCGTGGCAGAGGACCTCGCCTTCGCGCAGCATAGCTGGGACGAGATCACAGGCGGCGGCTTCGCCACCCGGCACGACGAGGACGGCGACATCCTCTACGGCATGGAAGTATGCGTCGATCCCGATTATCGCCGCCTGCGCATCGGCCAGCGTTTCTATCGCCGCCGTCAGGAGCTGTGCCAGTATTTTGAGCTGAAGGGCATCGTCTTCGGTGGGCGTATGCCAGGCTACAAGCGCCGCCGGAAGCAATATCCCAATCCGCAGGAGTATCTCGACGCTGTCGTCGACAAGCAACTGCGCGATCCCGTCATCCAGTTCCAGATGACGCAGGGCTTCGAGCCGCGCGGCATATTGAAGCGGTACGACAATACCGACCTGGACAGCGGCGGCATGGCGGTGCTGATGTTCTGGCCCAACCCGCTGGCGCCGGAAAAGGCCCGCGCCCGCAAGGCGCGCGACGCCAAGCGCCTGCCTTCTCAGGTACGCGTAGCGACGGTGCAGTGGCAGATGCGCGGCATATCGAAGATCGACGAGTTCGAGCAACAGGTCGAATATTGGGTCGATGTCGCCGCCGATTACCGCAGCGATTTCGTCGTTTTCCCGGAACTGTTCACGCTGGAGCTGCTGTCCATTGAGAGCAAGAAGCTGGGCCCGACCGAAGCCATCGACAAGATTGCGGGATATACCGAGCGTTTCTGCAAGTTCATGGAACGCATGGCGGTCAGCTATAATATCAACATCATCGGCGGATCACACCCGACCCGGCAAGAGAATGGCGACATCCGCAACATCAGCTATGTGTTCCTGCGCGATGGCGGGGTCTATACGCAGGAAAAGCTGCACCCCACCCCATCGGAACGCGAATGGTGGAATATCAAGGGCGGCTATGGCGCAAATGTGATCCCCACCGATTGCGGGCCGATCGGCGTGATGATCTGCTATGATAGCGAGTTCCCGGAACTGGCGCGGCACCTGACCAACCAGGGCGCGCTGATGCTGTTCGTGCCCTTCTGCACCGACGAGCGGCGCGGATATCTGCGTGTACGCTATTGCTGTCAGGCGCGCGCAGTCGAGAACCAGTGCTATGTCGTGACATCAGGCGTGGTCGGCAACCTGCCCAATGTCGAGAATATGGACGTGCACTATGCGGAAAGCGCGATCCTGACGCCCAGTGATTTCCCGTTCGCCCGCGATGGCGTCGCGGCGGACACCGCGCCCAATACCGAGACCATCGCGATTGCTGATCTGTCCATCGACGACCTGCTCACCAGCCGCCAGCACGGCGCGGTGCAGAACCTGAAAGACCGCCGCTTCGACCTTTACCGGGTGATGTGGAAGAAAGGGTGACGGGACGGCGAGATTAAGAACCAATCGGGAGAGTATTGCTCTCGATTGATGCAGATCAATGCGTCCAATCTCCCGTCTCTTAGTCTTCGCAAAGATCGTGGGGATTTTTTTGTCAGGCACGTTTTAGCCAGGCGCGAGGGCGCTGATATTCCGAAATCACGCCCTCGGCTTCGCGTGGAGAGGCGCATATGACCGACACGCAGCACGATAATTGGGACGCCATTGTTATCGGCTCTGGCATCGGAGGCATGGCTGCCGCTGCTGCCTTGAGCCGCGTTGGGCACAAGGTCCTGCTGCTTGAGCAGCATTGGACACTGGGCGGGTTGACACACAGCTTCTCACGCAATGGTTTTACCTGGGATGTCGGCATTCATTACCTCAGCTATATGGCGCCGGAGGAACGTGAACGCAGGTTGCTTGACTGGCTATGCGATACGCCAATCGAACTCGTGTCATTGGGAACGATCTATGACGTCCTGCATATTGGGTCTGCCGAGCCCTTATCGCTCTCCCGTCCCTACGAGGCGCAGGAAAGGGACCTGAAGGACCGGTTCCCCAAACAGGCCGAAGCGATCGAGGCGTGGACTCAGGCTCTGAGAGAAGGCCGTGAAGCCTTGCTGAAGATATTCCCGACCCGCGCAATGCCAGAAATCGCAGGCGATATACTCGACTGGTGGAACCGTCACGAGATCGAGAAATGGTGCGCCCGCACAACCAAAGAAGTCATTGATGACCTTACTGATGACCCGGAACTTGCCGCGGTCATGGCCGCGCAATGGGGCGATCATGGGGGACGACCGAGCAAGGCGAGTTTCGCGATGCACGCGATGATCTCCGCGTCATACTTAAAGGCGGGTTCCTGGTACCCGATCGGAGGTGCAGCCGCGTTTGCCGAACATATCATCCCCACCGTCACCAAAGCAGGCGGTGAAGCCCGAGCGGGCGTGCGCGTTGAAGGACTGGTTTTCGATGGCGATACCGTTGCCGGTGTACGGACCGGCGACGGTAGAGAGATCAGGGCGAAAGTTGTTATCTCGGATATCGGTGCACGCGAGACTATCGACACTTTGCTTCCCGAGAAGGAAGAGTATCGGAATTGGATCGAGGAAATCCGGGCACTACCGTCCAGCATCGCGCACTATACGCTCTTTCTGGGTTTTGAGGGAGATATCGAAGCCGCTGGCGCCGCCAAGACCAACCATTGGATTTATCCCACCGGCGAAACCGATATACTCTGGACATCCGCGCCGGACAGCGATCCACCCTTTGTGGCGGTAGCTTTTGGTTCACTCAAGGACCCGGCACATGATCCGGGGCCGCTTCAGAAGCACACGGGGCAAATTCTGACCTGGGCAGACTGGACGCCCGTTGCACAGTGGGCCGGCAAGCCCCCGGGAGAGCGGGGCGAAGACTATGACGACTTTAAGCGCAAGGTCGAAGACACGCTGATGAGGCAATTTGAGCGCTACTTTCCTGAACTCGCCAAGATGGTTGTCTATCGCGAACTGGCCACACCTCTTTCCACTGTAACCTTCACCGGGCATCGAGAGGGCGCATTCTATGGTCTGGACGTAACCCCGCAGCGCGTTATGTGCGACGCGCTGCGGGCAAAGACCCCGATTCCCGGCCTCTATCTGGCGGGCCAGGACGTGGCGAGCCCCGGCATTCCCGGTGCGCTCTGGGGCGGAGTTCTTGCAGCGGCAAGCGTCGACCCGAGAGTATTCAAGCAATTCCGGAAGTAAAGTCCGCTTTCAGCAACCAAGAGTTTGGGCCTTGCGTATCGGCAAAGGCACGAATCACTCGCTCCCGCCAACTCAGCTGTTCACACGAAAATTCATGCCGCCATGGCAGTGAGTGAAGGCTGGCTTCGGTTGGCATCCCGCGAAATGCGGAAACCGCGTACCTGCTCAGCCAGTTGCTCGATCTGATGCGCCATCGCACGCGTAGCGGCGGTGCTTTCCTCGACCATCGCGGCATTTTGCTGCGTCGCGCCTTCCATACCCGACACCGCCTCGTTGATCTCCTGCAGGCGCGTCGCCTGACGCACGGTGGCGTCGGAAATCCCCTCGACGAGCGCAGTGACTTCGCCGACCCGGTCAACGATTACGGTCAGCATTTCGCCGGTTTCCTCGACCAATGTCACACCAGACACCACCTGGTCGGAGCTTTTGACGATCAGGTCCTTGATGTCCTTGGCCGCATCGGCGCTGCGCTGCGCCAAGGCGCGCACTTCGTTGGCGACCACGGCAAAGCCCTTGCCCGCGTCACCCGCACGGGCAGCTTCGACGCCTGCGTTCAACGCCAGCAGGTTGGTCTGGAAAGCGATGCCATCCATCAGGGTAATGATCTGCGCGATCTCGCCGGACGATGTCTTGATATCGCCCATCGCATCAATCGCGCGGCGCACGACCTCGCCGCCATTCACCGCTTCTTTATAAGCCTCGGAAATGGAGCTGTTGACCTGGTCGGCATTGTCCGCGGTCTCCCGCACCAATGTCGTCACCTGGGCCATGCTGTTGGACGTTTCGACCAGCGAATTCGCCTGCTGCTCGGTACGGTGCGACAGATCCGTCGATGCAGTGCGTATCTCGCTGGATGCGCTCAGCACGCTCTGGGTCGAGAGATTGACCGCCGAAATCAGCTCTTCAAGGCGATTCACCGTCGCGTTGAAGCTGACGCGCAGCCCCTCATATTTTTCCGGGAACTGGGTGTCGAGCCGTTTGGTCAGGTCACCATTGGCAACCATCGTAAGCGCCGAGTCGAGCGCATTGACCGTCGCTTCGACCTCTTCCGCAGAGCTGGCCCGCAAAGCATTGGCCTTGAACACCGACATGGCGCGGGTCATGCGTCCCACGCAATCCTCATGATCGGTATAATGCACCGGAGCTTCCAGATCACCGTCCGCCAGCGCCTCCATGCGCACGACCGTTTCGACATAGGGCGTGGTGATCAGCTTGCCGCTAGCGATGACGGTTATGACATGGCCGACCAGCGCGATGGCGCCGATGATCAGTCCCACTGTCACATTACTCAGCCCGGCAATCGCCGTGCCCGTTAATGCAATGGCGCCCCAAACAGCGTGAACGAAGAGCATTGCCTGAAACTTGACGCAGATGGGCGCCCGTTTTTTAAACCAGTCCAACATTACTTTGTCTCCCCCGCTATCGCGCGGGTAATCGCCCACAGTGCTGCAATTTTTGGAGACATTGTGCTGTAATGATTAAAAAGCCGGTAATTTCAGCAACTAAAAGGCATCCATTTTGGATGTATTTTTAGTTGGTTAGCTCAACCCACCAGCTTTTTCGCGAATTCCCGGATGTGCGCGCCGATATCTTCGCGCTCCAGCGCCAGTGCGAGGTTCGCCTCGATATAGCCTGCCTTCGACCCGCAGTCGAAGCGCTGGCCGTCAAAGGTGACGCCATGGAACGGCTGATCACCGATCATGGACGCCATGGCGTCGGTAAGCTGAATCTCGCCGCCCGCGCCTGCTTCCTGCGTCTCGAGAATTTTCATGACCTCAGGCTGCAACACATAGCGCCCGGCGATGATAAGATTTGACGGTGCGGTGCCCGCTGCGGGCTTTTCGACCAGCCCCTTCACTTCGGTCAAAGCGCCGGACTGCGCTCCCGGGTCGAGCACGCCATAGCTCGGCGTCTGCTCCATCGGCACTTCCAGTGCGCAGATGAGGTTACCGCCGGTCTGCTCATAGGCATCGACCATCTGCTTCATACAGCCCTTACCCGGCGCGCCATGCATGAATTCGTCGGGCAGGATGATAGCAAACGGCTCATCGCCGACAATATCGCGTGCGCACCAGATGGCATGACCGAGACCGAGCGGCTCCTGCTGACGCACGAATACCGCGTTGCCGGGCTTCAGGCGCGTGCCCTCCAGCGCAGCGACGCTTTTGCCACGTGCGGCCTGCGTCGCTTCCAGCTCGAACGCCATATCGAAATGATCCTCGATCGCGCCCTTGCCGCGGCCATTGACGAAGATCATCGTCTCAATGCCCGCCTCCAGCGCTTCGTCCACCGCATATTGGATCAGCGGGCGGTCCACGACAGGCAGCAGTTCCTTGGGCACCGCCTTGGTGGCGGGCAGGAAACGTGTGCCCATTCCGGCAACAGGGAAAACAGCTTTACGGATCTTCTTGGTGGCCATGGAGTCTCTCTTGTCAGGCTGGTTCAGGTCGCATGCGGGCGCGGTACTGCAAAATTATGAATATTGTTCAAAATCGTCACAGTATTGGCACGCATGAGCATCAGAAATCGACGGCAATGCCTTTTCGTTCCCAGTCGCCATAGCGGGTTGGGGACAGGTCTTCGTCGATGCGCGGCGGTGCATCGACGGGGTCGGGTTTGGGAACGGGCGGGCTTTTGCTCAGATAAGCGGGGGGTTTTACATGGGGCGGTCGATGGCCCATTAGAATTCTCCATGCGATTTCTTCGCAGACGCACAATTATAGCGCAGATGCCCGCCAGCACAAGTTTGGTGGTAAAATCACGTTGCGCACCATGCTTTACCATGGCCGCAAATCGTCTATGGACGAAGCCGCATCATGAATGACCGACCTGCCCGACCCGACCGCCGCCGTTCGCACCCTGCCCGCCGCAATGGGGCTACCAACGCCGTGCCTGGCCTTGGCGCACGCCGCGCGGCGCTGAAGCTGCTCGACGCTGTGATGCGTCGCGGCGATCCGCTGGAAACAGCGCTGCACGCCGCCACACAAGGACTGGCCGACAGGTCGGACAAGGCACTGGCCCATGCCATTGCTGCCGATGTTCTGCGCTGGATGGCCGATCTGGATGCGCTGATCGACAGCGCGACCGAGCAACGCCTGCCCGACGATGCAAAGGCACGCATGGTGCTGCGCATCGCGCTGGTACAACTGCTCAGACTCGATACTCCGCCGCATGCCGCGATTTCAACTGCCCTGCCGCTGGTGGATGGCGGCCCGCGCAGGCTAGTGCACGGCGTATTGGGTTCGCTGCTGCGCGCCGAGGCGGCGCTGCCTGATGTGCCCACTTTCCCCGGTGAAGTGGCGGAGCGATGGCGCGCGCACTGGGGCGAGGAGATGGTGCACGCCGCCGCCCGCAGCTGGGCGCGCCGCGCGCCCATCGACGTCACGCTCGCAGATCCCGCCGAAACCGCTCATTATGACGATGTACTGGCCGGAGAAACGCTGATGCCCGGTCATGTGCGCATCGACCACGCGGTTTCCGTCCCCGGTCTGCCCGGCTTCACCGAAGGGCGCTGGTGGGTGCAGGATATCGCGGCCAGCCTGCCCGCGCGTCTGGCGGGGGCGGGCGAAGGACGCACCGCCATCGACCTGTGCGCCGCTCCGGGCGGCAAGACGATGCAACTCGCCGCGCAGGGCTGGAAAGTGACGGCGCTCGACAAGAGCGCGAAACGGCTGGAGCGCTTGACCGAAAATCTGTCGCGCAGCGGCCTTGAGGCGGAAGTGGCGCAAGGGGACACCTTGAGCTGGGAACCTGAAGCGCCAGCCGACCTGATATTGCTCGACGCGCCGTGCAGCGCGACCGGCATATTTCGCCGCCACCCCGATGTGCTATATCGCTCTGGCCCCCGTCAGATCGCGGAGATGGCCGAAGTGCAGCAGGCGATGCTGGAGCGCGCGGCGCCATGGGTGAAGCCCAGCGGCATACTGATCTACGCCACCTGTTCGCTGGAACCTGCCGAGGGCGAAGAGCAAATCACCGCGTTTCTGAGCACCCATTCCGATTTTCAGATTGTCGCGCCCAGCTCGTCGGAACTGCCAGAGGGCATCATCGCCAATGGCGAGGGCGCCATACGCACCCTGCCCGGCATGCTGGAGGCCGAGGGCGGCCTGGACGGATTTTTCATCGCCCGCTTGCGCCGGGCGCTATAGGTCCCGCATTAGAGACTGGACTCAATACATCCATACCAGCCCAGTCCGCGATATGTCTCGTAACCGGGCGTCAGTGCATAGCTGATCATGCGATTGCCGTTGGAGTAATAGCCCTGCTTTTGGGTAGGGTTGAATTCATATTTCTCCGTCAGCAAACATGGCTTGTCCGACGTCGCAATGACCTGTCGCTTGGAATTGACCAGCATCACGCGTGTGCCTTTTTTCTCTTCGCTCGATAGTGCAACGCCCTGGACGATATCCCGCGCCTGCGGTTCCCAATCGAAGAAGATTCCCAGCACACCCAGCACCTGGCCGTTCACCTTGCCGCCTTCACGAATGGCGGTGGAATATGTCGCTGTCTGTGCATTGCCCAGCACAGAATTACGTCCGATATCGCACACGGCAAAATCGTCACCATCCGCAGTTTTCATCCCTTTGACGAACCATTCTTCCTGAGCCACTCTCTGGCCAACAGCATTGGGAAAGCGCTCTCCGCGACCGGTGGCGACCACCTGGCCGTTGCGATCCGCCACCCACAGGTCGAGATACACGGTATAGGAACGCAGAATCGTCGCCAGCCTTTCACAGGCATAGGAAAGTGCGTCCGCTCCCTCGTCCTGCAACGCATTCACCACGGCACTGTCTGTCGCCCACCAGCGTACGTCGCAGGAACGCTCATAGAGGTTACGGTCGATCAGCTCGACAACGTTGCGGGCAATATCCGCAAAGCGCTGCCCCTTGAAATCGCGTATCATCTGCTGCCCGGCGGTTTCGATCTGCGCCGTATTATCCGCAATTTCCTGACGAAGCTGAGCCGAAAGCGCGTTTACCTCATCGGTAACAGCGCCCATTTCCTTGGCGACAATCTGGAACCCGCGGCCCGCATCTCCAGCACGCGTGGCTTCCAGCCGCGCATTCATCGAAAGAATTTGCGTGCGCGTCATGATCTTGTCGATGACCGCTATTTTTTCGCCTGTTATCCGCGACGCTTCAAATGCGAGTCTTAATATGTCGTCTTGCATATTGGATTCATCCCCTTTTGATGAATCCCCTCCAAAGCCCCCACATTTGTTCTTAAGTTTCAGCACTTAACAAAAAACACTAATAAAAGTATAACCATTTTGGCGTTATCAGACTCGAGTAGTACGATTTTTCAAAAATCATTGATGCAGCAGTGCCACCAGCCTGCCCCCCACAAGGCACTCGCTGGCGCAAAAATCTGTGGACGAATTGGCTGCGCTGTTGCGCTGCAACGCGGTGATGGCTAATGCGGTTCGGCATGGGCCGGCCTATCCTCATCGCTCCCTCCATATTATCCGCCGATTTCTCGCGACTCGGCGAGGAAGTGCGTGCCATCGACACAGCGGGCGCGGATTGGGTGCATGTCGATGTAATGGACGGCCATTTCGTGCCCAACATCACTATCGGCCCCATGGTCGTAAAGGCGCTCCGCCCGCATACGCAGAAGACGTTTGACGTGCACCTGATGATCGCGCCGGTCGACCCGATGCTCGACGCCTTTGCCGAAGCAGGCAGCGATATCATCACCGTGCATCAGGAAGCCGGACCGCATCTGCACCGGACGATCCAGCGCATCAAGGCGCTGGGCAAGAAGGCCGGCGTATCGCTCAATCCGTCGACCCCCGCCAAGATGCTCGATTATGTGCTCGAGGAAATAGACCTGGTGCTGGTAATGAGCGTCAATCCGGGTTTTGGCGGACAGAGCTTCATCGAGAGCCAGCTGCGCAAGATCGAGGCAATCCGTAACAAGATCGACAAGCTGGGCAAGCCCATCCACCTGGAGGTCGACGGCGGTGTCGATGCCAACACCGCGCCGCGCGTGATTGCCGCAGGCGCCGATGTGCTGGTGGCGGGAACGGCTACCTTCCGGGGCGGACCAAGCGCCTATGCGGATAATATCAAGGGGTTGCGCGGCGCATGAACGACCTCTCCACCCTTCCCCGCACAGGCATGGAGCCGGACGGCGCAGACAGCATCGAGAGCGGCAAGCGCCTCATCCGCCTGTCCTCTGACAAAGGGTCGTCGCTGGCCGAACGCCTCGCCAACCAGTTTTATCGCCTGACATGGCGGACCCCGCTGCACAATATGCGCCTGAAGGGCAAATATCCGCTCAAGCTGCTCGCCGCGCCCAAGGACGAGATATTGGGCGACGCACGCGCGGGCAAAGCGATCCGCGCCGGTTTCTTCCTGTTCCGTGGCCAGAAACATCCCATAGCTGAAATTGATTTTACCGCGATCTCGCCCGAACCCTTCGCGCATTATGTACACAGCTTCCGCTGGCTGCGCGATCTGGCGCAAGCGGCCACGCGGGAACAAGGCGCTCCGGTTGCCGAATCAATCACGCGCGCCTGGCTCGATACGCATGCCGAAAAGCCGAGCGAGCCGGCCTGGCGCGCGGATAATGCGGGATGGCGCATGCTGTTCTGGACGGCGCATGCCCCGCTCATCCTGTCCAGCAGCGACTTGGTCTATCGCTCGCTGGTGCTGACCTGCATCGCGCGCACCGCCCGTCACCTTGACCGCAGCGCTGACAAGGCGCCGGTTGGGCTGCCCCGTCTGGCCGCTTGGTGCGGCGTGGTCGCCACTGGCCTGTTGCTCCCAGGTGGCGAGCCCCGGCGTATTTTCGGCGAATCCGGCCTCAAGCGCGCGATTGAAAGCACCTTCTATAGCGACGGCGGTATGATCAGCCGTTCCCCGCTCGACCAATTGCAGGGCATCGAAGCGCTGTCGATGGTGGCCGCAGCCTATGACGCCATGCGGGAAGAAGTCCCTGCGTTCCTCACCGAAACACTCAACCAGACAGTGGCGGCGCTCCTGGGCCTGGCCCATGGCGACGGTGGCCTGAGCAGCTGGCAGGGCGCTGGCGCGATTGCTGCAAAGCATGTCGAATCGGTGATCGCGGCCAGCCATGTCCGCACCCGCCCGCTGCGGCAAGCGCGCGATTGGGGGTATCAGCGCATTGCCGCCGGATCGACCGTCATGCTGGTCGACGCCGCACCGCCGCCGGTCGGACGTCTGGCCAGTGCGGGATGCGCCTCAACCGGTGCGATAGAGATCAGTGATGGCGCGGACCGCCTGATCGTCAATTGTGGCGGCGCCTATATGACTGGCGCAATGATGCCGGACGAAATCGCGCAGGGACTGCGCACCACCGCCGCGCACAGTACATTGACCCTGGATGATAGCAATTCCACCGCAACGGTTCCCGACGGCACATTGGGCAAGGGCGTGACCGAGGTCGAGCTGCACCGGCAGGAACTGGAAAATGGCAGCCGTATCGAGCTGAGCCATGACGGCTATGTACGGCGCTACGGCTATATTCATCGGCGCCTGTTGTTGCTTAGTGGTGACGGCAAGGATATTCGCGGCGAGGACATGTTGCTGCCCGCGCAGCAGCGCCGCCGCAAACCGGCTGCTGCGCCCTATGTGCTCCGCTTCCACCTTGCGCCTCAGGTCGACGCATCGCTGACCGCCGATGGCCAGGGGGCGCTATTGCGGATTGATATGGGCGCACTCTGGCAATTTCGTTGCGGTTCGGGGGAGCTCGCCATAGAGGACAGCGTTTGGGTCGACGGCGATGGCCGACCCCACGCTAGCAAGCAGATTGTCGTGAGCGCGATGGCGGAGCCCGGCGGTAACAGCCTCGGCTGGCTGCTGAAGCGCGTGGGGTAAACTGGGAAAATAAAATGACTGACGTGAAAATCGGCCGGGCGCTGCTTTCGGTGTCCGACAAGACGGGGCTTGTTGAACTGGGCAAAGAACTGGCGCGCCATGGGGTTGCACTCGTTTCGACGGGCGGCACCGCCAAGGCACTACGCGACGCAGGGCTGGATGTTTCCGATATTTCAGACCTGACCGGTTTTCCCGAAATGATGGATGGGCGCGTCAAGACACTGCACCCCAAAGTGCATGGCGGCCTGCTCGCCGTGCGTAACAATGCCGAGCATGTCGCTTCGATGACGGAACATGACATCGCGCCGATCGACCTTGTTGTCGTCAACCTGTATCCGTTCGCGCAGACGGTCGCGCGCGGTGCAGACCGCGACGAGATTATCGAGAATATAGATATTGGCGGCCCCTCCATTGTGCGTAGCGCGGCCAAGAATCACGAGAGCGTCACCATCGTCACCGATCCGGCCGATTATGGGCGTCTGATCGAAGAGATGAACACACACGGCGGCGCAACCACATACGACTTCCGCCGCCTGTGCGCCGCCAAGGCCTATGCCGCCACCGCCGCCTATGACAGCATGATATCGAGCTGGTTCGCCTATGCCGATCAGGGCCAGAAATTCCCGCCGGTGCGCAGCATGAGCAGCACTTTGTCCTCCACCTTGCGCTATGGCGAAAACCCGCATCAGGACGCGGCGATATATTTCCCTATGGGACCGCACACCAGCGGCCTGCCGCAGGCCAGTCAGGTGCAGGGCAAGGAGCTGTCCTACAATAATTACAACGACGCCAATGCCGCGCTGGAGCTTGTCGCAGAATTCCGCGACGGCCCGCCAACGGTTGTAATCGTCAAGCATGCCAACCCCTGCGGCGTGGCGACCGGTGAAACTCTGGCCGAGGCTTATAAAAACGCGCTGGAGTGCGACAGTGTGTCCGCATTTGGCGGCATCATTGCTTGCAACCGCCCGCTCGACGGCGAGACGGCGGAGGCCATCACCGAGATATTCACCGAAGTCGTGGTTGCCCCCGGCGCAGACGATGCGGCGAAGGCCGCCTTTGCTAAGAAGAAGAATCTGCGCCTGTTGCTGACCGATGGACTGCCTGACCCTGCGCGCCCAGGCCAGCAGGTTGCCATCATCGCGGGCGGCGTCCTGGTGCAGGACCGCGACAATGGTCAGGTGACCCGCGACATGTTGAAGGTCGTGACCAAGCGCGCGCCGACGCAGCAGGAACTCGACGACTGCATGTTCGCATGGACAGTCGCCAAGCATGTCAAATCCAATGCCATCGTCTATGCCAAGGACGGCGCGACAGCCGGCATTGGCGCAGGCCAGATGAACCGCCGCGACAGCAGCCGTATCGCCGCCGCCAAGGCGAAGGAAGCCGCAGAGACCTATGGATGGGCACAGCCGCACACTATGGGCAGCGCCGTCGCTTCAGACGCGTTCTTCCCGTTCGCCGATGGCCTGATGGCGGCGGTCGAAGCGGGTGCGACAGCGGTTATCCAGCCCGGCGGTTCAATGCGCGATGAGGAAGTCATTGCCGCTGCGGATGAAGCGGGCCTCGCCATGGTGTTTACCGGGATGCGTCATTTCCGACACTGAGCGTTACCGCTTATGTCCTTGACCCACATCAAGGAAATAGGCGGTAAAAACAGTCATTTCACCCGCTCCAACATTATGAAGCGAGTGAGTGAACCATGGAAATTCTGACCGAGGCCCCTGTTCTGGCCGCCCTTATCGCCGCAGGGCTTTTTGCAGCCGTGCTGATCTTCGCATCGGTCGAAGACGCGCTGAAAAACTGATCTTTGCCGTCTGCAACGATGGCGCTTTGCTTCGTGCCCCGCTAAATGGAGTGCATGAAAAGCGCCATTGAACCCTTTTATGCCATTGCCGTCAGCCGCCGCGCACATGAACTGAAACGCGAAGGCCGCTCCATCATCCATATGGAATTCGGCCAGCCTTCGACCGGCGCGCCGCAAGCCGCCATCGCCCGCGCTCATGAAATCCTGGACAGCGACCCGATGGGTTACTGGGAAAACCAGGCGCTCAAGGAACGGATCGCCCGCCATTATGCCGAGCGCCATGGTGTCTCCGTCGATTGTGAGCGTATTTTCCTGACCAACGGAGCATCGCCCGCGCTGGTGCTGGCGCTGCTCAGCCTGTTCGAGCCTGGCGCGCGCATCGCGATGGCGCGGCCCGGCTATGTCGCCTACCGCAATGTGACGCGTGGCCTGCATATGGAACCGGTAGAGATCGACTGCGGCGATGACGTGCGCTTTCAGCTATCGGCGGATGCATTGGCCAGACTCGATCCCACACCCGATGGCGTGATCATCGCCAGTCCTGCCAACCCCACCGGCACGATCATCCCGGCAGATGAGCTGCAAGCAATCATCGCCGTCTGCAACGAGCGCGGCATCCGCGTCATCTCCGACGAAATCTATCATGGCCTGTCCTATGTCGGCGACACACCGAGCGCATTGCGGTTCGACGACAAGGCGATCATCGTCAACAGCTTCTCCAAATATTACAGCATGGCCGGATGGCGGCTGGGCTGGGTCATCGTCCCGGAAGAAACCGCGCTTATGACTCGTGCACTGATGGGCAATCTGTTCCTCACCCCCCCTTCCCTCGCCCAGCACGCCGGCCTGGTCGCTTTCGATTGCACGGACGAGCTGGAGGGCCATGTCGCGACATACCGCCGCAACCGTGACCTGATGCTGGACGCTTTACCGCGCCTTGGCCTCAATCATATCGCGCCGCCCGATGGCGCATTCTATATCTATGCCGATATCAGCCATCTGACCGATGACAGCTTGTCTTTCTGCACGGAGCTGCTGGAAGATACCGGCGTTGCGACCGCACCGGGAAGAGATTTCGACCCGGTGAACGGCAACCGCCATATGCGCTTCAGCTTCGCTGTATCGACCGCAGAAGTAGAGGACGCGATAGCGCGCATATCGCCCTGGTTCGCGGCCCGCACTTTACGACGAGCCGGATGAGGCAATGACGCGAATCCGTCATCTGTACGCTATAGAATGCGGCGCATGACAATCGACCTCAATAGACGCAAATTCACCATCGGCCTTGGCCTGACCGGCATCGCTTTCGGTGGGCTTGCCGCCTGCATGGACAATGCAAAGGGCCCGCGTTTCGCCGGATCTGCGGATCAACCGGGCTATGGACCGCTGGTGGAAGATCCCAATGGCATGATCGACCTGCCCGCTGGCTTTTCCTACCGCATCCTCTCCTCCCATGGCGACCGGATGGACGACGGCCATGTCGTGCCGGACAATGCCGATGGCATGGGCTGTTTCCGCCTTGACGATCGCCGCATTGCTCTGGTGCGCAATCACGAGCTCAAGGTGAAGGACATGGCCGGTGGCCCAGCCGGGCGCGCGGGCTTGAAAGGTGCGGCGGCCTATGATGCGCTCTCCGGCGGGGAAGCCCTGCCTGGCGGTACGACGACGATCATCCTCGATGCTGCGACATTGAAGATCGAGGCGCAATATCTCAGCCTGGCGGGTACCATCCGCAATTGTGCGGGCGGCATCACGCCGTGGGGCAGCTGGCTGAGCTGCGAAGAGGATGTGACGCGCGCCGGACAGGATGGTGTCAGCTGGGACCATGGCTGGGTGTTCGAGGTTCCGGCCGCGCATCGCGGCATGGCCAACCCGGCGCCCCTCACCGCCATGGGCCGCTTCAACCATGAAGCCGTCTGTGTCGATCCGGCGACCGGTATCGTCTACATGACCGAGGATCGCGACGAGAGCCTGTTCTATCGTTTCATCCCGAATGAGCGCGGTGAGCTGGCCAAGGGTGGAAAGTTGCAGGCACTGGCGTTGACGGATGGCCCGGGCGACACACGGAACTGGAAGAGCAAGGCCTTTGACCGGAATGTCTGGACGAACGCGCGCTGGGTCGATCTGGACGGTGTCGACAGCCCCGAAGATGACTTGCGATTTCGTGGCGAGGCTTCGGGTGCGGCGGTGTTCGCACGCGGTGAAGGCATCTGGTTCGGCAAGGGCGAGCTTTATTTCTGCTGCACCAGTGGCGGCGCGGCCGGACTCGGCCAGATCATGCGCTACCGCCCCTCACCGCAGGAAGGCCAGCCAACGGAGGCCAGCGCGCCTGGCACGCTACAGCTCTTCTATGAATCGACGGACAAGAGCCAGTTCAACTATGGCGACAACCTGACCATCGCTCCGCATGGCGACCTGATCGTCTGCGAAGACCAATATACCGCCATCGTCGATAATTATCTGCGCGGCGTGACCCCGGACGGCACGGCCTATCCACTGGCAAAGCTGCGGCTGCAAACCGAATGGGCCGGGGCCTGTTTTTCGCCCGATGGCCGCACGCTATTCGTCAATCTCTACAGCCCCGGCAGGACAGTAGCCATACAGGGGCCGTGGAACGCATAAGCGCTTAGCGGCGTAACGGTTCTTCCAGTTCAGCGAGCAAATGGCGTGAGGCGAGCGCCAGTTCGGTGGATGGCATCGCATTGATGCGCTGCGCCAGCCCATCCGCCGTGCGGCAGAATTGCGAAAGCGAACGGATGTTGGCGAAGAAATTATAGAGGCCGGTCTGGTGCCGGTCCATCTCGCGCACGCCCGCGCGGTCCTTGCCGAAACGTACCGCTTCCGCGTCATAAGCGGTCGTCAAAATATGCCTATGTTGCTCCAGCATCCGGTTATATCCGCTATCGACCGCGGCGTGCCCGGCAGTACCACAATTGAGCGCGGCGACGTTCATCCCGGCGCGCAGATGCCAGATCGCTTCTTCACTCGAAATACCCTGGTTAATCGCGGCCACAGGCAGGCGGTCATATACGGGCGCGGCGGGCGTTTGCGGTGGAGGCGGTTCGCGCATGACACGCTGAGGCTGACTGGCACAGGACGCCAGTACCGAAAGCGCAGCCATAGCGGAAATGCGACCCGCTGCTGTGCGAACAAATGATACCATATAGTCCTCCCTGGCCCGGTCTGCGCCGGGATTGAGGCTTTGATTGCGCGATACCGCAGCAGGAGCAATCGCCGGAAGCCGCAGCTGCGTCGAAATGCGCGCTGGACACGATGGATGGGGAATGAAAAGCTAACCATGCGCTGGAAATGGACGGAAACATGGACGAAGCACGGCAGATCATCGAAAAACTGAACCTCGCGCCACACCCGGAAGGCGGTTGGTATCGCGAGACATGGCGTGCCGATGCGCCCGATGGCCAGCGGGCAAGCGGAACCGCGATCTACTTCTTGTTGGAGCAGGGACAGAAATCCCACTGGCACACGGTCGACGCCGCCGAAATCTGGCTATGGCATGCCGGATCGTCGCTGACATTGCGCACCGCGCCGGATAACAACGGCCCGGTCAGCGACATAAAGCTGGGCAGCGATGTGATGAGCGGCGAAGTTCCGCAGTTCATTATCGCACCCGGCCACTGGCAGGCCGCCGTTGCGGATCAGGGATGGGCACTTGTGAGCTGCATCGTATCACCGGGTTTCGAGTTCTCCGGCTTCGTGCTGGCCGATGAAGGGTGGGCGCCTCAGGGTGCTGCCGGCCCGCTATAAGGCTGTGCCTCCGTCCAGGCGCAGCCATTGCGGGTCTCGCCGCCAATCTTCAGGGTCACGTTGAACGGATAGGTGCGATCGGACATGCCGTCGCTGCACTGCCCGGGAGAAACTGCTGCCGTCAGGCTTTGCCCCTCCATATCTCCACTGAATGACACGCCATTGCGTCCGGCGAAGCGATCCACCCGGATCGTCCAGCCGTCGGGATTGTCCGGCGTCGTGTAGGTGAGCGTGCCGCCGGATACCTCGCCACCCCAGAAGGGTTCGGTCCCGGTCAGACGTATCGCCTCGTCCGCCCCGATACCGGCATAGGGGTGCGTATCCGAGCTGTCGCCGGGCGCGGTAACATTGCTGCCAGAATTACAGGCTGTGAGCATCAAGGCCAGCATCGCGATGGTCTGTTTCATACCCTAACCATAGGAGAGTATCCAGTCGTCCGGCAAGCCGTCACGGTGCCCGCGCATCAATCAGCTTCTCCGCTGCCGCCGATATATGATCGAGCAGCTCCGTGAACTGCGCGATCTGTTCGTTGCCCAATTGTCCGAATATGCGCGTTTCCAGAGCCAGCGCCTCGGGCACGACATGTGCATAAAGCTCGCGGCCTTCCTCACTGAGCGAAAGCAGTTGCGAACGGCCATCGGCGGGATTGGGCATGCGCCGCACCAGACCGCGATTGGACAGTGCAATCGTCGCCCTGCTCACCGTCACCTTGTCCATTCTGGTGCGCTGACAAAGCTGCTGCTGTGTGATCCCGTCGCTTTCCGCAATGACGGCGATCAGACGCCATTCCGGCACTGTCAGCGCGAACAGCCGCGCATAGGCTTGGGCTATGGCGTCGCTGACCAGATTGGATGTGATGGAAAGCCGGTAGGGTAAAAAATCGTCCAGCTGCAGTTTTCTGATGGTCATGGGAATTTAGTATCAGTTGACACTATATCGCGTAAAGGGCAAAATAGTATCTATTGATACCAGTTTGACCGTGAGTCGCTGGCCCATATCTGCCGGAGCAAGGAAATGCCTGATCTGTTCGAAAACCCCATTGGCCTTGATGGATTTGAGTTTGTTGAATTCTGCGCGCCCAAACGTGGCGTACTGGAACCCGTGTTCGAAGCGATGGGCTTTGTGCATATCGCCACCCACCGTTCCAAGGATGTCGACCTGTGGCGGCAAGGCGATATCAACCTGATCGCCAATTATGAGCCGGGTTCGCCCGCAGCTTTCTTCGCGGCAGAACACGGTCCGTCCGCCTGCGGCATGGGTTTTCGCGTCAAGGACGCGCACAAGGCTTATCCCGAACTGCTCGCGCGCGGCGCGGAAGCGGTGGAAACCAAGACCGGCCCGATGGAACTACGCCTGCCCGCCATTCGCGGCATTGGCGGCGCAATCATCTATCTGATTGACCGCTATGAAGGTGATGGGAAGGGCAATCTCTCGATCTACGACATAGATTTCGATTATCTGTCAGACGTCGATCGGCATCCCGAAGGCGCGGACCTGAAGATTATCGACCACCTGACGCACAATGTTTATGGCGGACGCATGGCCTATTGGGCCGAATATTATGAGAAGCTCTTCAACTTCCGCGAGATCCGCTATTTCGATATCAAGGGTGAATATACCGGCCTGACATCAAAGGCGATGACCGCGCCGGACGGTCTGATCCGCATTCCGCTCAATGAGGAAGGCAAGGCCGGTGGCGGCCAGATTGAGGAGTTTTTGCGTGCCTATAATGGCGAGGGTATTCAGCATATCGCGTTCCTGTGCGACGACCTGATCGCCACATGGGACAAGCTCAAGGCGCTAGGCACGCCGTTCATGACGGCACCGCCGGAAACCTATTACCAGATGCTGGATGAACGCCTGCCCGATCATGGCGAGCCCGTGGGTGAACTTCAGTCACGCGGCATATTGCTCGACGGCTCCACCGAAGATGGCGACGCGCGCTTGCTGCTCCAGATCTTCTCGGAAACGATGATCGGCCCGGTCTTTTTCGAGTTCATCCAGCGCAAGAAAGACGAGGGTTTCGGCGAGGGCAATTTCAAGGCGCTATTCGAAAGCATCGAGCGCGATCAGCTCAATCGCGGCGTGATCCGGGCCAAGGAGGGAGAGGCCGCATGACCGCCCCCTTTTCACTCTCCCGCATCCACCATGTGGCATATCGCTGCAAGGATGCGAAGGAGACGGTGGAGTGGTACGAACGCGTGCTAGGCATGCGCTACACCACAGCTTTCGCGGAGGATCATGTGCCTTCGACCGGCGAATATGACCCCTATATGCATGTGTTCCTCGACTGCGGCGGCGGTAATGTGCTCGCCTTTTTCGAACTGCCCAACCAGCCGGATATGGGCCGTGATGGGAACACACCGGCATGGGTGCAGCACCTCGCCTTCGAAGTATCGGATTATGACGCACTGATGGCAGCCAAGGCGCATATCGAAGCGCAGGGCGTTGAGGTGCTCGGTCCGACCTATCACGGCATCTTCAAGTCGATCTATTTCTTCGATCCCAATGGGCATCGCATCGAGCTGGCCTGCAATATCGGCACGCCCGATCAATATGCCGAGCTGGAACGCGTTGCCCCTCTCATGTTGGAGGAATGGAGCCAGACGAAACGCGCACCGCGCCATGCCGACTGGCTGCACAAGGAACCGGAAGCCTGATGCCCAATATTGATTTTACCCATGATCCCGCCGCCAAAAGCTGGGTCGCGAGCGCCGATGGGCACAAGGATTTCCCCATACAGAATCTACCGCTGGGCATATTTTCGCCACCGGACGGAGAACCACGTGGCGGAGTGGCGATAGGGGATGAGATACTCGATATCGCGGCGGTCGCAAATCTACTGGAAGGCGACGCCCGCAAAGCCGCTCTGCTGGCGGGCCAGCCGATGCTCAATGACCTGCTGGATGAGGGCAATGCGATGCTGCGCGCGCTTCGCCATGGCCTGTTCAGTTTGCTGACCGATCCGGCGAAGGAAGCTGAAGTTCGCCCCGCACTCCACACGGCTGCTCAGTGCACAATGCATCTGCCGGTCAAGATCAACGACTATACCGATTTCTATACCGGCATTCATCACGCGACCAATGTCGGCAAGCTGTTCCGGCCCGACAATCCGCTGCTGCCCAATTATAAATATGTGCCGATCGGTTATCATGGGCGGTCTTCCTCGATCCGCCTGTCCGGCGTGGATGTTGTGCGCCCAAATGGCCAGACCAAAGCGCCCGATGCCGACATGCCTTCCTTTGGCCCCTGCAAGCGGCTCGACTATGAGCTAGAAATGGCCATATGGGTTGGCCGGGGTAACACGCTAGGCAAGCCAATCGCGATCAGCGAGGCCTCCCGGCATATCGCTGGTATCTCTATCCTCAACGACTGGTCCGCGCGCGATATTCAGGCCTGGGAGTACCAACCGCTCGGGCCGTTTCTCGCCAAGAATTTCCATTCGAGCATCTCGCCATGGATCGTGACGATGGACGCGCTCGCGCCCTATCGTGTGGCGCAACCCGCACGCCCGGAAGGCGACCCGTCGCCCCTTCCCTATTTGCTCGACGATGCCGACCAGCAAAAGGGCGCGCTGGGCGTGACAATGGAAGTGCATATCCGCACCGCGAGGATGCGCGAAGCGGGCGAGGAACCGCACCGCCTGAGCAGCGGCTCAATGACGGCGATGTACTGGACCATCGCGCAGCTCGTCGCGCACCACAGCTCGAATGGCTGTAATCTTCAGCCCGGCGACCTGCTGGGCACCGGCACGCTTTCCGGCGCGAACGACGACAGCAAGGGGAGCCTGCTGGAGCTGAGCAATGGCGGTAAGCAGCCTTTGACTCTCCCCGGTGGTGAAACGCGCACTTTCCTTGAGGATGGCGATGAAATCATCATAACCGCCTTCGCAGAAGCAGGTGGCTTCGCGCGCATAGGTTTCGGCGAATGCCGTGTCATGATACTTCCCGCACCATGAACAACGCACCGGAACTCGTCCTGCATGGCTATTGGCGCTCGGGCACCAGCTACCGCACACGTATCGCGCTCAATATCAAGGGGCTCGATTATCGTCAGGAGCCGGTCAATCTGCTCGAAGGCGAACAAAAGGGTGAAGCCTTTACCGCGCTCAACCGCCAGGGGCTGGTTCCAGCGCTGGTGGCAGGTGACACAGTACTCACTCAGAGCAGCGCGATCATCGAATGGCTGGAGGAATGCTATCCCGATCCGCCGCTGCTACCCCCCGATGCCGATGCCCGCGCCATCGTGCGCGCCATGGCGATGACGGTGGCCTGCGACATCCACCCGCTCAATAATCTGCGCGTCCTAAAGGCAATCAAGCGGGACCTTGGTGCGGACGAGGCGGCGCGCGATGCCTGGACTGCCCGCTGGATCACGGACGGTTTCGCAGCGCTGGAAACCATGATCACGCGTCATGGCGGCGCCTATGCATGTGGCGACACGCTCACCATAGCCGACTGCCATATCGTACCGCAGGTCTATTCCGCAGAGCGTTTCAACGTACCCCTCAATGCATACCCGGCACTGATGCGCGCCGCCAATAACGCTCACAGCCATCCCGCCGTCGCAAGAGCGCACCCCGACAAACAGCCTGACGCATCGTGAATTCCGACCATCTGACAGCTCGCAAGCTACAGAAACAGCATGGCTAAATAAATATTAGGGAATGTCGCCCATACTGTTCTGCTACAGCAGTTCTGTCAGGCGTATAAAATGAAAATACTGGTCGTCGATGATGAGCAATCTGTCCGTGAAGCTTATCGTCATGTTCTAGCTGAAAAGAAAACGATCATTTCTTCCCATGGTATGAGTGCGCTCGCCGAAGAATTGTTCGGAGACGAAGCTCAGGGCGATGAAAATTCGTCACTACAAGACAGTTCCGTTTTCGACGTTCATTTTGCGTCTCAGGGACTGGACGGCGTTGCAATGGTCAAGCAGGCCATTGACCAGAAAGACCCCTTCAAGGTCGCATTCATTGACGTGCGTATGCCGCCGGGCATTGACGGCCGCGAAACTGCGCGCCGCATCAGGGCGATAGACGCCGACATCAATCTCGTGATCGTCACCGCCTATTCCGATCATTCTGCGACAGATATCGCTGCGGTGGCGGGTCCCGCCGATAAGATATTCTACATCTGCAAGCCCTTCTCCAACGAGGAAATCCGACAGATGGCGCTGGCCCTGTGCCGCCGCTGGGACCATGACACAGGACAGCTGGAGCTGTTGCAGCAAAAGGTAGCCGAACTCGCGACCAGCGAAGCGCGCGCACGGCATGCGGCCCTGCACGATTTCCTGACCGGCGCGCCAAACCGCATGGCTTTTCAACAGGAATTATCGGTTCGCGCAGTGAGGGGCGATACCGACTACGCCCTCGCCTTTGTCGACCTGGACCGCTTCAAGCACGTCAATGATACGTTCGGCCATGGCGCCGGTGACGACCTGCTGGTTGCCGTATACGATCTTCTCCTCGGCAATGTTCCCGAGCAGTCAATGGTAGCCCGTTTGGGCGGTGACGAATTCGGGTTGCTACTGCCAGTCAGCAATCAGAGCGAAGCCGAAGCCATATGCTCACAACTTGTCGAAACCTGTTCGCGCAGCTTTTCTATATTCGGAAATAGTGTCCGCATCGGGGCTTCATGCGGCCTGATGCTGCCCTCGCAGCAACCAAATCGCGACGCGAGCGAGCTAATGCGTTTTGCTGACCTCGCCCTGTTCGCGGCCAAACGTGGCGGGCGCTCGAAAGTCTGTATCTTTGATGCCGAAATGGATGAAAGCCAGCGGTTCCGCCAAGCCATCGAAGAGGGCCTGCGTAACGCCATCGAAGGCAATGAGCTAACCCTGCACTATCAGCCGGTAGTGGAGCGAGACAGCCTTGTTACTGTAGGTTTCGAGGCGTTACTGCGTTGGAACAGCCCCGAACATGGCATGGTGTCACCAGCCATTTTCATTCCCATCGCCGAAGAAAGCAACCTGATCGACGAGCTGGGAGAATGGGTACTGAACCGCGCGCTCACCGACAGCCTCGACTGGCCGGATCTGTTCGTATCAATCAACTTCTCGCCGCGTCAGTTCAAGCGCGCGAATTTTGTCGAGTGGCTGGATGCGCATGCATTGCGCCTAAATGTATCGCCAGAAAGTGTGCAGATCGAAATTACCGAAACGGCGATCTTCGAAGACACACAGCGGGCAGCGGACGTTTTGCGAGAGATACAGGAAAAGGGATATCGTATTGCCCTCGACGATTTCGGCACAGGTTACTCCAGCCTGTTCAACATCAAGAATTTCTCGCTCAATTGTATCAAGATCGACAAGAGCTTCATCGAAGGGCTGGGCCATGACAAGCACAGCGCCGCGATTGTCAGCTCCATCGTTCATTTGGCCCGCGCACTCGGCCTGCACATAGTGGCCGAAGGCGTCGAAACCGACGAGCAATGCCAGATGCTGCGCCTCACTGGCTGCTCCCATATGCAGGGATTCCTGTTTGGAAAACCAGCAGCCGCCATCGAAGCGATAGAGCATCTGCAGAACCAGCAGGACAGGCTGAGCCCGCCTTCCAGCGCCATTGCCATGGGAGAGTAAAGCCATGCGATTCTTCAAAAATAAACGCATCCGCAACAGCTTGCTGCTCAATCTGTCGCTGATTGGTCTTGTGGCTGCAGCCGTGCTCTTCCTGCTGCTCAATGCCGCGATCGACAAGAGCTTCACCGCGCTCGAAGAAAGGGAGCTGCAGGGTCATATCGGCCGCGTCGCCGATTTTCAGAAAACCAGCCTGCGTTCAATAACGGCTCGCTCCAAGGATTGGGGCATATGGGACGACAGCTACTATTATGCGCAGGATTTCAACTCGGCCTATGAAGACAGCAATATCAACGCGGAATCGTTCCAAAACGCGTTGGTCGACGGCATGGCGATTGTCCGCTTCAGCGACGGTGCAGCACGCAGTTTTGCTTTTGATCGTGAAGAAGGCGAGGAACTGCCGGAATTAGCCACTGATCTGCGCGCCATTGTGACCAAGCCGGACTTCGTGGAAAAGGTGCGCAAGCAGGATGATGTCCAAAGCTTCATCACATTCCAGGGGCAGTTATACACCATCGCCAGCGTACAGTTGAGGAAAAGCGATGGCAGCGGCACGCCTCCCGGCTTCCTCACCTTCATACAGAAAATCGACAGCTCGAAGACCAATCAGGCGCTGCAGGTGTCCACCACTATAGAGCTTGGTTCCAGCATCAAAGATACGGTGGTTGCCAAGAGCGCAAACGCCATAGAAGTAGCTGCGCCTTTCAAAGGCCAGGACGGCAAGACCGTCGCCTCAATCGCGTTGCATCTCAAACGCCCTCTCACGGAGGCCGCGAAAGAGCTGCTGTTCATCACTTTCGGCGGCGTATTCTTTCTGATTGTTGGACTTCTGGTTGTCCTGAGCCGACGCGTGAAGACCCTCGTGCTCGATCCGGTCGAGCGACTGCACAAGCATGTAGAGCGCATCCGGGAATCCGGCGAATTGAAGGCCCTGACCGCCCCCGCTCCCGCCAACGAGTTCGGCGCGTTACAGGGCGAGTTCAACAACATGACGACCGAGCTGCAGCAATTGCGCGCGCAGCTGGAATCCCAATCCTTTACATTGGGCAAGTCACAAAGTGCCGTGGGCCTGATGCATAATATACGCAATTGTCTCAGTCCTGTACGTGTCATTCTGGAATCGCTCGATCAAAATGGCGACGACCCGCTGCCTGCACAGGCGCCTAGGGCGCTGGAGGAATTGTCGGCCCCCGCTCTGGACCAGCCGCGCCGCGAAAAACTCATCAGTTTCCTGTCAGCAGCGCATGAGCATGTTGGCGCACAGAGCGCAATGCAACGCCAGCAGATTCGCGAAGCGGCGCGCAATCTTATGAACGCATTGAACGCAATTGATGCCGCCGCAGAAGGAGAACGCGACACCCGCTTCGACGAGCGCTGCGACCTCGCCGGACTGCTCAGTCATTCCGGCAATATCGCACGCTATGCCGAAGATATCGACGTTATGGTCGATGTCATGTGCGATGGGCATATCGCGGCTACCGGCAACCGTGTGCTGCTGAGTCAGGTGATCGAAAATCTGGTTACCAACGCACTGGAATCCATTCGCGAAACCGGTCGCGAGGACGGTTTGATCATGCTGAGCGCCACGCAGGACAATATATCCGGCCTGTGCAGTATTAGCGTGACCGACAATGGCACGGGCTTCGCCCCTGCTATGGCTGCCCAGCTTTTTGAACGCGGCTTCTCGACCCGCACATCAAAGTCTGGCGGCCTGGGACTGCATTGGTGCGCCAATACCGTGCGTGCAATGGACGGCGAATTGACCCTGAAAAGCAACGGCAACGGCTCAGGCGCGCGCGCAACCATCCGCCTGCCCCTGTGGCAGGACGAAGCCATCCAGAACCAGAGCGCGGCATAAGCCTCATCAGGAGACAATAATGAAATCGCATTCCTTCCTTCGTTACGCCATGTGTGGGGCACTGTGCGCAATAGCCATTCCAGCCCATGCCCAAGAAGAAGAAACAAGCGATCGCTGGTCGGTGGACGGCGCCGTAACGGTGGTCAGCGATTACCGGTTCCGCGGATATTCGCTGAACGACAAGGATCCGGCCGTTCAGCCCGAATTGTGGCTGAGCCACGAAAGCGGCCTATATGCCGGTTTCTGGGGCTCCAACGTCGCCGATCTGGGTGGAGATGATATCGAGATCGATCCAGCCATCGGCTATGCCGGATCGTTGGGCCCGGTGGATGTCGATCTCTGGGCCATGTGGTACCTCTACCCCGGCGCCAGCGAATATAATTATGTCGAGTTCGGCTCGGAAATCTCGGCATCACTCGGCATCGCAACGCTTGGGCTGGAACTGGGTTACGCTCCCGCGCAAGACAATATCGGCGGCGTCGACAACAGATATGCGGCTATCAAGGCATCTGCACCGCTGGGCGCAACACCGCTTTCGATAGATGGCAGTTTCGGCGTTGAAGATGGCGCGTTCGGTGACAACAAACTGGACTGGTCGCTGGGCCTGTCGGCGGAAGTGGCGGGCTTTGAACTTGGTGCGCACTATATCGACGCCGCGCGGCACGGGCATGATCCACTTGCCGATGCTACTTTGGTCGTGTCAGCCAAATATAGCTTCTGATATCGGGCCAATGCCTCACGAGACAGGCACGAGTGGTTGGAGGCTATGGTCTCTGGCCAGCCCCGTCAGGCTGTCTGCCATGCGCTGAAGCATCTCGCGTGATGCGGGATGCAGCATCGTACCGCCAACGGTGCCATGCATGATGCCAATGGTGCGCTCGACATCGAACCCCGCCATCGGCAGGATCATAATGCCGTTTCCGCTATAACTCTGCGGAGCGACCGTCACCGCCAGTCCCGCGCGGACCATGGCGAGCGCCCGCTCATCATTCATCGTCTTGGCCGCCATGAACGGACGAATACCGCGCATGGTGAAATGACGGCTGGTCGCGCTCAGCATCTCGCATTGGCGGCGCACCAACATCACATGATCGGCCACCTGTTCAGCCGACAGCGAATCTGCGCCAGCCAGTGGATGGGAGATGTTCACCGCGACACCGAACTTTTCACGGTATAGCGGCTCGGCATCGGCCGTCTCGGTTTCGACAAGGGTCACCGCCGCGTCTATACGGCCACGCTCTAGCTTGGACCTGAGCTCGCCCGCCTTTCCCTCGACAATCTCCAGCCCGCCGCCAAGCCAGTTCACGCCCGCTTTCTCGATCATCCGCTCTACCCAAGTGGCAGGCAATGTCGTCAGGACGCCAAGACGCAGCAGTTCGCGTGAACCGGCCTCGCCCAGAGTTTCGGCAGCCAGGAATTCCCGCTCAATCCTGCCAGCATATCCCAGAAAACGAACGCCTTCACGGGTAAGCTCGACGCGGCGGCTTGATCGTTCAAATAATGTCGTGCCAAGCTCGCGTTCCAGCTTGGCGATACCCACGGACAAGGTCGGTTGCGATACGCGGCATTGCGCCGCCGCGCGCGAAAAATTGCCCTGGTCGACAACGGCCAGAAAATATCGAAGGAGATAGCGGTCTATCATAGATGCAGTCTATACTTATATTATCAATCATTCAATTTCACTTATTGATTGCAGGCTGGTATAGAGCGCGGATTGGTGAGGATATTGATATGCTTGATTTCGCACTTGGCGAGACCGCCGATATGATCCGCGAAAGCGCGGAACGTTTTTCCCAGGAACAGATTGCACCGCTCGCGGCCAAGGTTGACGCCGAGGACTGGTTCCCGCGCAGCGACCTATGGCCTGCCATGGGCGAGCTGGGTCTGCATGGTATTACGGTCGAGGAAGAATGGGGCGGGCTTGGCCTCGGTTATCTGGAACATGTTATCGCGCAGGAAGAAGTGGCGCGCGCGTCCGCTTCCATCGGTTTGTCTTATGGCGCGCACTCCAACCTGTGCATCAATCAGATCCGCCGCTGGGCCAATGATGAGCAAAAGCGCCGGTATCTGCCCAAGCTTATTTCCGGCGAACATGTCGGCAGCCTCGCGATGTCTGAGGCCGGCGCAGGCAGCGACGTCGTTTCGATGAAACTGAAGGCTGAGAAAAAGGGCGATCGCTATATCCTCAATGGCACGAAATTCTGGATCACTAACGCACCCTATGCCGATGTTCTCGTCGTCTATGCCAAGACCGAGCCGGAGGCGGGATCGAAAGGCATCACGACCTTTCTAATCGAGAAGGGTTTCAAGGGGTTTTCCATCGGCCAAAAAATCGAAAAGGTCGGCATGCGGGGCAGTCCCACATCCGAGCTCGTATTCGACGACTGCGAAGTGCCCGAAGAAAATGTGATGGGCCCGCTCAATGGCGGCGTCAAAGTGCTGATGTCCGGCCTCGATTATGAGCGCACTGTACTTTCGGGCATACAGACCGGCATCATGCAGGCCTGCCTCGATGTCGTGCTTCCCTATATTCGCGAGCGCAAACAGTTCGGCAAGCCCATTGGCGCGTTCCAGCTCATGCAGGCTAAGGTTGCCGACATGGTCGTCGGGCTCAACACATCTCGCGCTTATGTCTACGCCGTGGCGCGTGCCTGCGATGCGGGTAAGACGACGCGCTATGACGCGGCAGGCGCGATCCTCTACGCCAGCGAAGCCGCAGTCCGCGTCGCCAATGAAGCTGTGCAGGCGCTGGGCGGGGCCGGCTATACTAAGGACTGGCCGGTCGAGCGCTATATGCGCGACGCGAAACTGCTCGACATCGGCGCAGGCACCAATGAAATCCGCCGTATGTTGATCGGCAGGGAGCTGGTCGGCGCGTGAGTCAGACCCTGCTCGATATCCTGCAATATTATGGCGCGGGCGCAGCCGTGCTCGCTGCCTTCATCGTATCGCTGGATCTTGGGAGGAGCGTTACCGGCTGGGCGTTCGTTCTGTTCGTTACCAGTTCCGTTGCCCTGATACTATGGGGCTTCCTGCAACAGGACAGTGAAGGGATCGGCTGGCAGAATATCGGCCTGTTCTTCATCAACTGCCTGGGCGTTTATCGTTATCTCATCCGTAAGAAGGAGCCGTCATGAGCGGACCTGTTCTGGCCTCCAGTTATCGCGCCGACGATCCGGCAGCTCAAACGCGAGCAGCCCACAACAAGGCGTTGGCGGAAGAACTGCGCGTAAAGGTCGCCGAAGCGGCGCTCGGCGGCAACGAACGGTCTCGCGAACGCCATCTCTCTCGCGGCAAGTTGCTGCCAAGAGACCGCGTGGAGAATCTGCTCGACCCCGGCTCACCTTTCCTTGAAATCGGCCAGCTCACCGCCTGCGACATGTATGAGGGCGAAGTTCCGGGCGCCGGCATCATCGCAGGCATAGGCCGCGTTTCCGGGCGACAGGTGATGATCGCCTGCAACGACGCCACGGTGAAGGGCGGCACCTATTATCCGATGAGCGTGAAGAAGCATCTGCGCGCGCAGGAGATTGCCGAGGCAAACCGCCTGCCCTGCATCTATCTGGTCGACAGCGGTGGCGCGAACCTGCCCAATCAGGCAGAGGTTTTCCCCGACCGCGATCATTTTGGGCGCATCTTCTTCAACCAGGCGAATATGAGCGCGAAGGGCATCGCGCAGATCGCCTGCGTGATGGGCAGCTGCACGGCGGGCGGTGCCTATGTGCCTGCTATGTCCGACGAAAGCGTGATCGTGCGCAATCAGGGCACGATCTTTCTCGCTGGCCCCCCGCTGGTCAAAGCCGCGACGGGCGAAGAAATCAGCGCTGAGGATCTGGGCGGTGGCGATCTGCACACGAAGAAATCCGGCGTGGTCGATCATCTCGCCGAGAATGACGAACATGCGCTCACCATCGTGCGCGATATCGTCGCCAGCCTGCCGCAGGATTTTACACCTGACGTCAACATGGCGGAGCCGCGCCCGCCGAAATTCGATCCCGAAGAGCTCTACGGCATCATCCCTGAAGACGTCCGCGCCCCCTATGACGTGCGCGAGGTGATTGCGCGGATCGTCGACGGGTCGGAGTTTCACGAGTTCAAGGCGCATTATGGCACGACACTGGTCTGCGGCTTTGCACATATCTGGGGCATGCCGGTCGCGATCCTCGCCAACAACGGCGTGCTGTTCTCCGAAAGCGCGGTCAAGGGTGCGCATTTCATCGAGCTGGCCTGCCAGCGGCGTATCCCGCTCTTGTTCCTCCAGAACATCTCCGGCTTCATGGTCGGCGGCAAATATGAGGCCGAGGGCATCGCAAAGAACGGCGCGAAGCTGGTGACAGCAGTGGCAACGGCAAGCGTACCCAAAGTCACGGTGCTGATCGGTGGCAGCTTCGGCGCGGGCAATTATGGGATGTGCGGGCGCGCCTATGCGCCACGCTTCCTGTTCACCTGGCCCAACAGCCGGATCAGTGTGATGGGCGGTGAGCAGGCGGCCTCCGTGCTCGCGACCGTGCATCGCGACGCGGATAAATGGACACCGGAAGAGGCCGAAGCCTTCAAGGCGCCGATCCGCCAGAAATATGAAGATGAGGGCAATCCTTATCACGCCACCGCAAGACTTTGGGACGATGGCGTCATCGACCCTGCCCAGACCCGCGACGTGCTGGGTCTTGCTTTCGCCGCCTGTTTGAACGCACCGATACCGGAGGTGCCCCGCTTCGGGGTGTTCAGAATGTGATGATGAAGTCTCTCCTCATAGCCAATCGCGGCGAGATTGCCTGCCGCATCATCCGCACCGCTCGGCGCATGGGTATCCGCACAGTCGCGGTCTATTCCGATGCGGACGCCAATGCGCTGCATGTCCGCTCCGCCGATGAAGCGGTTCATATCGGACCGAGCGCGGCGCGCGAATCCTATCTCGTCGGTGAGAAGATCATCGCCGCCGCGAAACAGACCGGCGCGGAAGCCATCCATCCCGGCTATGGCTTCCTCAGTGAGAATGCCGAATTCGCGCAGAGTGTGATGGACGCGGGTCTGATCTGGGTCGGTCCTAATCCCGCCAGCATCACAGCCATGGGTCTGAAAGACGCGGCGAAGGAACGGATGATAGCGGCGGGTGTACCTGTAACACCCGGCTATCTGGGCGAGGACCAGTCGCCGGACCGGCTGCAATCCGAAGCGGACGCGATCGGCTACCCTGTGCTGATCAAGGCAGTCGCAGGCGGCGGCGGCAAGGGCATGCGGCGCGTGGATGCGGCGGACGATTTCGCCGATGCGCTAACGAGCTGCAAGCGCGAAGCGGCGTCCAGCTTCGGCGACGACCGGGTGCTGATCGAGAAATATATCCTCTCACCCCGGCACATTGAGGTTCAGGTTTTCGGCGACACGCATGGCAATATCGTCCACCTGTTTGAGCGCGATTGCTCTCTCCAGCGCCGCCACCAGAAAGTGATCGAAGAGGCCCCTGCCCCCGGCATGGACGAACGGACACGTGAAAGCGTTTGCGCAGCCGCTGTCGCTGCCGCGAAAGCGGTCGATTATGTCGGCGCGGGAACAATCGAGTTCATAGCCGATGCTTCGGAAGGGCTGCACGCTGACCGCATCTGGTTCATGGAGATGAACACGCGCCTACAGGTCGAGCATCCGGTCACGGAAGAGATCACCGGGCAGGATCTGGTCGAGTGGCAGTTGCGCGTGGCAAGCGGAGAGCCGCTGCCCAAGCAGCAGGACGAGCTATCAATCAATGGCTGGGCGATGGAAGCGCGGCTCTATGCCGAGGACCCGGCCAAGGGCTTCCTGCCAAGCACGGGGCGGCTCGACATTTTCCACCTCGAACCGGGAGAAGGCGGACGGATTGATACCGGCGTCACCGAAGGTGCGGAGATTTCGCCTTTCTACGATCCCATGATCGCAAAGGTGATTGCGCATGGCGCTGACCGTGCAGAGGCGATCGCGCATCTTTCCGCCATGCTCGACGACAGCGCCGTCTGGCCGGTAAAAGCCAATGCCGGTTTTCTGGTCAAGGCGCTGGCGCATCCCGATTTCGCATCGGGTACAGTCGACACCGGCCTGATTGCGCGCGAAGGCGATGCGCTGATGCCGCCGGAACTGCCATCGGATAGCGCATTGACGCAGGCGGCGATGGCCATAGTGCCGCAATCGCTGCAAGCCGGGTTCCGCCTGAATGCACAGGACCGGCGCACCGCGCGCTTCCTGCTGGACGGGCAAGCGGTGGAAGTGACGCTACACGGCCCCGGCGCAACCGATCCTGCTCCTTCCATGCTGGTAGCAGAAGGCGGTCAGGTCTGGCGGCTGGAGCCTTGGCGCGCGGAAGGCGGACCGGGCGGCCATGCCGGCGACGGTGCGATATTGGCGCCCATGCCGGGCCGCGTCATCGCCGTGGACGTCAAGGCCGGAGATACGGTAGCCAAGGGCCAGAAGCTGCTGACGCTGGAGGCGATGAAGATGGAGCACACGCTGACCGCGCCGTTCGACGGCACAGTGGCGGAACTCAATGCGTCGGCTGGAGCGCAGGTCGAGGTTGAAGCGGTACTGGCACTGATCGAGCCGCAAGGAGACAAGGCGTGACCGGCAAGTTTTTCGACGACTGGCAGGTCGGTGAAAGCATCGAACACCCGATCCGCCGCACCGTTACCGAGACGGACAATCTGCTGTTCAGCACGATGACACACAACCCGCAGCCACTGCACATTGACGCCGAAGCGGCAAAGGCGAGCGAGTTCGGCCAGATCCTCGTCAATGGCACCTTCACCTTCAGCCTGATGGTCGGGCTGAGCGTCGCGGAAACGACGCTCGGCACACTGGTCGCCAATCTGGGCTATGACAAGCTGGTCATGCCCAAGCCCGTTTTCATCGGCGACACATTGCGCGCGACGAGCGAAGTGATCGAGAAGCGGCCGTCCAAATCGCGACCCGGACAGGGCATAGTGACGTGGAAGCACCAGATGCTGAACCAGCGCGATGAAGTGGTGTGCGAATGTCTGCGTAGCGCCCTTTTGAGAGGTGCTGCGTAAAAGCGTCCTGTCACCCGTCGATCAGTTTCAGCGCGCGGACTCCCGCACGGTTTCCATGGCGACAAACGTCGATGTATGGGCGACATGTGGCAGGTTGGAGATTTTCTCGCCCAGCACGATCCTGTATTTACGGATGTCCGACGTCCGCACCTTGAGCAGATAGTCGAAGCTGGACGCGATCATATGGCATTCCTCGACCTCCGGGATCTGCCGTACTGCCGCATTAAATTCATTCAACGCAGTCTCGCGCGTGTCGGAGAGCTTCACTTCGGTGAAAGCAACATGATCGAGCCCCACCTTGGCCGGGTCAATAATCGCTCGAAATCCGACTATCACGCCGCTTTCCACCAGCCGCCGGACGCGCTGCTGACAGGGGGTCTTGGACAACCCAACCTCCTGCGCCAGATCGGTGTAGGTGATGCGTCCATCCCTGCGCAGAACAGCGATGATCTTGCGATCAAATTCATCCATATCGACTTCTAAAGTGGCATTTTTCATATTATCTGCCTTTATTATATCCATAAATAAGGCGCATATTCCTATCTATAGCCTGAATTAAGGCAGATTGCCACAATGGCGTGCGGTATCATACCGCCATGTCCGAACCCGCACCCTTCTCTACTTTCGCCCCGCCGGTACGCGAGCCGTCTCCGCTTCGCCGCGCAATTACTGCCGCCTATCGACGCCCGGAACCCGAGTGCGTCACAGCACTGCTCGACGCTGCAACGCTGCCTGCAGAAATGCAGGGTACAGCGCAGGCAACCGCACGGGCTCTGATCACCGCTCTGCGCGCCAAAAAGGCGGACAACGGCGTCGAGAGTCTGGTGCACGAGTTCGCCCTGTCGAGCCAGGAAGGCGTTGCGCTGATGTGCCTTGCCGAAGCTTTGCTGCGCATTCCCGATGACGCGACCCGCGACGCGCTGATCCGTGACAAGATTGCAGGCGGCGACTGGAAGGCGCATCTGGGCGAAGGACGCTCGCTGTTCGTGAATGCAGCGACATGGGGCCTCGTCGTCACCGGAAAGCTCGTCGGTAATGTCAATGATCGGAGCCTCTCTGCCGCGCTCACGCGACTGATCGCTCGATCCGGCGAGCCGGTGATACGCCGCGCCGTCGATCTGGCGATGCGGATGATGGGCGAGCAGTTCGTCACCGGTGAGACAATCGACGAAGCGCTAAAGCGGTCGCGGGTCCAAGAGGCCAAGGGCTTCACCTACAGCTATGACATGCTGGGCGAGGCCGCTATGACGGCGCAG
Organism: Sphingobium sp.; assembly: GCA_020446425.1. Classification (GTDB taxonomy): domain Bacteria; phylum Pseudomonadota; class Alphaproteobacteria; order Sphingomonadales; family Sphingomonadaceae; genus Sphingobium. The sequence continues at coordinate 89,145 of JAGRES010000025.1, forward strand.
GACGCCGCGCGCTATTATGCCGACTATGAGCGCGCTATTCATGCCATTGGCAAGACGTCAGACGGACGCGGTGTCTATGCAGGCCCCGGCATCTCGATCAAATTATCGGCGCTTCATCCGCGCTATGCGCGCAGCCAAGCAGACCGGGTGATGAACGAGCTGTTGCCCCGCGTGAAGGCGCTGGCGGCACTGGCAAAGTCCTATGACATCGGCCTCAATATCGACGCGGAAGAAGCCGACCGGCTGGAGCTGTCGCTCGACATACTAGAAAGCCTCGCGCTCGATCCAGACCTGGCGAACTGGAATGGCCTGGGCTTCGTGGTGCAAGCCTATGGCAAACGCTGCCCATTCGTGATCGACTGGCTGATCGACCTTGCCCGCCGCGCGAAACGCCGGATCATGATTCGCCTCGTCAAAGGGGCCTATTGGGATGCGGAGATCAAGCGGGCGCAGGTCGATGGACTGCCCGATTTCCCGGTCTATACCCGCAAGGTTCATACCGACATCGCCTACTATATCGCCTGCGCGCGAAAGCTGCTCGATGCGCGCGATGTCCTGTTTCCGCAATTTGCCACGCATAACGCCCAGACCCTTGCCGCCGTCTATCATATGGCTGGTCACGATTTCATCGTCGGCGATTATGAGTTTCAGTGCCTGCACGGCATGGGCGAACCACTGTATGAGGAGGTTGTCGGCGCCAATCAACTTGACCGCCCCTGCCGTATCTATGCACCGGTTGGCACGCATGAAACGCTGCTCGCCTATCTGGTGCGCCGCCTGTTGGAAAACGGAGCCAACTCGTCCTTCGTCAACCGCATTCGCGACCCGAAGGTGTCGATCGACGAGCTTATCGCCGATCCGGTTGAGCAAGTACGCGCGATGCCAAAGCCCGGCGCCAAACATGATCAGATCGCGCTGCCGGGAGAACTGCTGGAGGATCGGCGCAACTCCGCTGGCCTCGACCTGAGCGACGAAAGCGTGCTGGCCGAACTCACGCACGCTCTTCAACAAAGTGCTGAAATACGGTGGACCGCTGGCAACGAAGGCACGGCGCGCGCCGTCATCAATCCTGCCGATCACCGCGATGCTGTCGGCACGACATATGAAACGTCCCCCGATCAGGCACGTGCCGCTGTGGCGGCAGCATCAGCTTCGAACTGGATGAGCATTCCCATTGAGGAATGTGCAGATATCCTCGAACGTGCAGCGGATGCGATGCAGGCGCGCATGCCGATCATGCTCGGCCTCATCGTGCGAGAAGCGGGCAAGTCGCTGCCAAACGCCATCGCCGAGGTGCGCGAGGCGATAGATTTTATGCGCTATTATGCAAGCCAAGCCCGGGACAACCTCGCCCATACAAACCCACTCGGTCCGGTCGTCTGCATATCCCCGTGGAACTTTCCGCTGGCGATTTTCACTGGACAAGTCGCCGCCGCGCTGGTCGCTGGCAACCCGGTGCTTGCCAAGCCCGCCGAGGAAACACCGCTGATCGCCGCCGAGGCCGTGCGCCTGCTGCATGAGGCCGGGGTACCGGAAGACGCCCTGCACCTCGTATGCGGCGCTGGCAATATTGGCGCCGCGCTGGTCGGCGCGCCGGAAACAGCGGGCGTGATGTTTACCGGATCAACTGAAGTCGCCCGCCTGATCCAGGAGCAACTCGCAACCCGCCTTTCGCCGACTGGCAAACCGATCCCGTTTATCGCCGAGACCGGCGGGCAAAACGCGATGATCGTCGACAGCTCTGCGCTTACGGAGCAAGTCGTGGCGGATGTGATCGCCTCCGCCTTCGACAGCGCAGGTCAGCGCTGTTCGGCGCTGCGCGTGCTCTGCCTGCAGGAAGAAATAGCCGACCGCACGCTTGCGATGCTGAAGGGCGCACTCGAAGAGCTGCGCATCGGCAATACGGATCGCCTGTGTGTTGATATCGGCCCGGTCATCAGCGCCGAAGCGCAGGCCAATATCGAGCGACATATCGCCGGGATGCGCAAACGCGGCCACGCGGTCCATCAACAGGAGCTGCCGCCCGAAACCGCACATGGCACTTTCGTACCGCCGACCATCATCGAGCTGGATAATATTTCCGAACTGCAGCGCGAAATATTCGGGCCAGTGCTGCACGTAGTCCGCTACAAGCGCGCCAATCTGGATACGCTAATCGACGCGATCAACGCCACCGGCTATGGCCTGACCTTCGGCTTGCACACCCGGCTCGACGAGACGATTGCTCATGTCACGGCCCGCGTGAAGGCAGGTAATCTCTATATCAACCGCAATATCATCGGCGCGATTGTGGGGATGCAGCCCTTTGGCGGACGCGGACTTTCCGGCACGGGTCCGAAAGCGGGCGGGCCGCTCTATCTGCGGCGGCTGGTGCGGGAGGCACCCCGGTTCAACGGCAATGCGATCACGATAGACAGCGGGCTCTCCGAGTTCATTAGCTGGCTGGACGCGCGTAAGGAAAACCAGATGGCCGATGTCGCGCAGGCCATCAGCGCAGCGTCTCCTGTCGGCATGGAAATTGAACTGCCCGGCCCGGTCGGCGAGCGTAACGTCTATGCGCTGCATCCGCGCGGCACGATCCTGCTGCGTCCCGCAACCCGTAATGGCCTGCTTCACCTGATCGGCGCAGCACTGGCCACCGGTAATACCATGGTAATCGAAGCCGATGACGAGCTGAATACCCTCATCCACGACATGCCCACTTCGGTCCGGGCGCGTATCGACACTGCGCCAGAGTCCATCTCCGCTGCGCTTGTCGAAGGCGACGACGACGCCGTGCTCTCAGCTCTGCAGGACATGGCCGAAAGGCCCGGCGCAATCGTTTCGGTTCACGCCGCCACCTCGGCACACATGCTATCGGCGAACGCCTACTGCCCCTATTGGCTGATCGAAGAAGTCTCTACGTCCATCAACACCACGGCAGCAGGCGGCAACGCTAGCCTCATCGCTATGGCATGATGAGCTTCTTGACCGCCGATAGCGCCGAGGCAAAATCATCCTGCGCCGAAGGTATCACGCGGCGGAAGCTGATGAAGGCATGGATCATGCCCTCTGCTTCCTGCGCCACCACAGGAACGCCCGCCTCCTCCAGCGCGGCGGCATAGGCCCGCCCCTGATCGCGCAGCGGATCGAGCGCGGCGGTCACCACCACGGCTGGCGGCAGCCCCGCGACATCACCCGCCATCGGAGAGGAACGATAATCGCTGTCGTCGGGCTGCGCATTTTCGGCGAACCAGCGCATGATATGCTTGTCCAGCAGATAGCCAGTCGCGAACTGCTTGAACGAATCATAGCGGGTCGCGAGATCCGCTGAAGGGTAGAAGGCAAGCTGTGCGGCAACCGGCACAGCGGCAGGCTTATCACGCAACGCCATCGCCGTGCTGATCATGTATGCGCCACCACAGCTGTCACCCACCAGCACCAGCGACGATGCTTGCACCGGCAGCACATCCGGGTTCGACGCCACCCATCGCGCCGCCGCCTCGCAATCGAGCATACCGGCGGGCAACACGTGCTCCGGCGCGAGGCGATAATCGACGGAAACAACCGGCAGATCGAGCTGGCGCGCCATTTCGGCGCAGACTGGCGCATAAATATCGGCGTCTCCCAATATCCAGCCACCGCCATGGAAATAGACAACCACCGGTCCAGCGCCCCGCTCCGCCCTGCTGTCGAACAGCCGCACCCCGATTTTCTCGCCCGATGCAGATGGAACGGAGAAGCACCTGTCAATCGCCAGCGGTCCGATGGGCAGATCCGTTTCAAGAGCGCGGCGGCGCACTATCCTGTGGGCAACGGGGATCGGCAACTCATAGAGGCGAGGCCCGGGAAGTGCATTTTCCCGGCTGACAAAAGCTTCGACATCGGGGCGCATGAAATTTTCGGTCATGGCCGCGTTTAGACCGCGCAGCAGCACCGGTCAAACCCGTTCGCGCACCCTTCCCTCGTTCACCAACTCAACCGCGTTCACGCTCCAGCAAAGCCCGTTTTCGCTCCAACCCATAGGCATAGCCGCCCAGGCTGCCGTCACTGCGCAAAACGCGGTGGCAGGGAATGACGATGGCAATCTCATTGTCGCCGCAAGCCGTACCAACGGCGCGCACCGCCTTGGGACGTCCGATCTCCGCCGCGATCTGGGCATAGCTGCGCGTTTCGCCTGCGGGTATGCGGCGCAATGCGTCCCATACCGTTTGCTGAAACGCGGTGCCCCGGATGTCGAGCGGCAGATCGCCGGATGCCTTGTCCGGCGCATCGACGCTAGCGATAACCTGCTGGACAAGAGCATCGAAACCCGCATCCGACGGCAGGATTTCGGCATTGGGGAAATGAGCGCGCAGCTCCGCCTCGCCCTCATCGAAACTGATACGGCACAGGCCCTTATCGGTTGCCGCTACCAGCATCTTGCCCAGCGCGCTGTCGACTATGGCATAGCGAATCTGCACTCCTGCTCCTCCTTTTTTTCGTTTCATGGGCGTCATTCCCATGGCCTCGCCTGCCTGCGCATAAAAGCGGCTCGGCCCAGAATAGCCCGCATCGTAAATCGCATCCGTCACGCTGGCCGTCTCGCTCAACGCCCGTTCCGCCCGTTGCTGGCGCAAGCGGCGCGCATAGGCCGCCGGAGACACACCCACCGACCGCTTAAACAACCGCTGGAAATGATGCGGCGCATAACCGACCTGCTGCGCCAGCTCCTCCAGTGACATCCGTTCCTCAGCCGCTTCGAGCAGTTCCACGGCGCGCCGTATCGCGATTTCATCGCGACCAACATCATCGGGACGGCAGCGCATACAGGCGCGATAGCCTGCATACCGCGCCTCCTCCGGCGTATCGTAAAACTCGATATTCTCACGCCGCGGACGCCGCGCTGCGCAGCTCGGCTTGCAGTAAATGCCTGTGGTGCGCACGGCGATGATGACGCGCCCGTCCCATGCGCGGTCCCTGCGCAGAAAGGCAGCATAGGCTTCATCATCAATGCGCAGCGTCAGCACTGGAAAATCCTCGCCGAAAAACATCCATGAGCCGCATTATGGGCATGGATGGCGGCGATGTCATCCCGCTCGAACAGCGGGCTCATGATAGGCTCAGCAATGCGACAGGTCATACTCCATCTCCACAATTGGCGATGCACCTGCCCTACGCCGCATTTTCATAGTCCGCTTCCCGTTTCTTGCGCTCAAACCCTCCTTTATGTGCATTGGTACACCAAATGGGCTTCCCCTTGGCCGCGCATCGCCATACATAGTGCGCCATGACCCAGGCACTGCGGCTATTCGCCCTTTTACTCCTATCGCTTTGGCCCATCGGCGCGGCGCATGCCGAGCAGCAGGACGTTGCCGCCGCCGTGCGCGGCGTGGTGCGTGTCGTCATCATCGCCACCAATGGGCGCGACGCCTATTTCGTGGGCCACGGCAGCGGCTTTGCCGTCGCACCCGACAAGGTGATGACCAATGCGCATGTGGTAGAGCTGCTGCGCACCGAGAAAAACCTCGTCGTCGGCATCATCCCGTCGCAGGGCAGCCGCAGCTATGGCGGACGCGTGGTCGCCTATTCACCCGGCAACGACCTGGCGCTGATCCAGCTGCGCGAGGGCCGCTTGCCGGTCGCCACCTTTTATTCGGGCCCGGTGACCGATGGGCAGACGGTTACGGCTATCGGCTATCCGGGCGCTGTCGACCGCGCGCAGGGCCTTAACCTCAGCGACATGATCCAACCGCTGACCCCCGTAAAAACCAGCGGCACCGTATCGACCGGCCGCACATCGCATGATTTCGATACGATCCTGCACACGGCCCCCATGGCGCAGGGCAACAGCGGCGGTCCACTGGTCGACGATTGCGGGCGCGTATTGGGCGTCAACAGCTTCGGCTCGCAGGCGGAAAGCAAGGCGGACGCCGAGTTCGGCTTTGCCGTATCCAACCGCGAGATAGCATCGTTCCTGCGTCAGGCCGGCGTCCAGTTTCAGCGCAGCGCCACGCCCTGCCGCAGCATCGCCGACCTTGAGGCGGAAGAGGCGCAGCGCAAGCAGCGAGAGCTGGAGCAGCAGCGCGAGAAGCAGCAGGCTGAGGCCGCCGCACGCGACAAGGCACGCGCCGAAGCGCGCGAACGCGCCGTGCAGGAAATATATGCGGCGCGCGAAAACGCCATGGCTCTGGGCGCGATCCTGTTAGTTCTCGGTGGTCTCTCACTGGGCGGCGCGATGATGTACCATAATCAGGGCAAGCTGAAGGAACGCAAATGGGCTCTGATTGGCGGCGGCGTGCTACTTGTCGGCGCCATAGCGGCTTTCGTGCTGCGCCCGTCCTTTTCCTCCATCGACGACCGTATGAAGATCGACGAGACCGTGCAGCCCGCCAAACCTGATGCAACGCAGGCAGCCTTGGCGGGCAACTATGTCTGCCATATTGATGAAACGCGCAGCCGCATCACCGTGTCGGAAACAGTGCCCGTGTCATTGAAGTGGCAGGATAGCGGCTGCGTCAATAGCGGCACCCAATATGGCCATGACAATAGCGGGGAATGGAGCCGCATCCTGGTACCCAATAGCGAGCAGGTCGTGTCCATCAACAGCTTCGACCCCGCCACGCGCACCTACAAGATGGATCGCTATCTCGCCGATGCAGATATAATGGAAGAGGCTCGGGCGCTGCGCTCGCGCTACAGCTTCAAGGGATGCACCGGCGAAGAGTCGTCAATTGACGCGCTGGAACAGATGCAGCGGGATATCCGCGCCATATTGCCGCCGCAGCCCAATGAGCGCCTGGTCTATAGCTGTTCGAGAGTTGAAGCAGAGGTCGAGGCCGAATAAAGACCTGAGCGCCCTTATGCGGCTTTAAGAACCCGCGCCGCCAGTTCCCGGCACTCGCCACTCAATTCCCCGGACTGCAAGGCGATGGTGTCGGCGATATTTTCCAGACTGCGCGCCGTCGACAACAGCTCATGCGCACGGGCAAGCATGTCATCCATCTGATCGACCGTCACCTGCGCCTGCTGATGCGCCTGATCAAGTGCGATCGAGATTTCCCGGGTCGACATCGCCTGTGTCATGATGGCGCCGGCGACCAGATCGGCGTTGCTGTCGAGCCCCGCCGCGAGAGACTCCGCCTGCGACACGCTATCCAGGACTTCGTCGCTCATGCCAGAAATCTTCGTCAGGCGCGCCTCTATCTCACCTGCCGCCTTCTGCGTCTCGGTCGCCAGAGTCTTCACCTCCTGCGCCACGACGCTGAATCCCATACCGCTGCTCCCTGCCCGGCTCGCTTCTATCGCGGCGTTCAGCGCCAGCATGTTGGTCTGCTTGGCAATCGCGGTGATCAGTTCAAGCGCGCCGAATATATCCTTGATCAGCAGGTGCATTTCGTCGGCCTGCTTGCGGCTGTTCTGGCTCCGCCTGTGCATATCGGCGGTCTGCGCGCGTGTGGAGCCAATCGACTTTTCCACCTCCGCCGCCATGTCGTTGAAACCGGCACTGGCGCTTTTGATCCGTTTCATCGTGTCGGCGATTTCGGTGACGCTGGAAACAGCGGTGCCCACCGCATTATCGGCCTCGCTTGAGGATTGCGTCATGCGGCCCGCGATTGTGCGCATGGAATTGGAAGATGCGGCCAGCATTTCGACCAGCTCGGAAATCTCATCGCCGAACTGTGTGAAAATTTCCTCCAGCTTGCGCACGCGTTCCTGTTCGTGCTGAACAATGCTCTGCCTGTGCGTGCCCAGAGCGGCTTCGGCGGCCAGTTTTTCTTCCATCAGCAGCGCCGCCTGCTCCGATTCTTCCACCGAAGTGGCGATGGCGCGTGCAATATCGCCCACCTCGTCTTTGCGCAGCCGGTGCGGCGTGTTCACCAGCACGTCCGTATTGCCTTGGGCGATATGGCCTGCAAGATCCAGCAAGGGCTGCATCACATCCTGGTTGACGGTTTTCGTGGTGCGGTGGCTGAACAGCAACGCCGCCAATATGAATATCAGCACCAGCCCCTGCGTGGCAAAGGCCATGACCTGCAGCTCACGGCGCTCACGCTCGGCCAGCGCACGCAGCCCGGTGCTATAGGAGCGGGCCGCCGTAATCATCGGATCGACCCGGACATATAAACTGCCAGACAGGAAGAAATCGAGCCGGTCCATGTCATGGGCGGCAATCAAATCAATCATCTGGCTGATGGCTTCGTCCGCCTGGACGCGTTCACGCTTCACCAGAGCCCATTCGACACCGCCCGCTTCGGCGGCGGCTGTGCTGTCGAGCTGACTCCACCCTCGCGCAGCGCGGCTTTGCATGGACTGCAACGCGCTGACGCCGCCTTCGGGCGTCAGGTTGCCGGTGCGGACCTTGTTGGCGATGGTCATCGACCGCTCATAGCCGCCCAGCATCATTTCGAGATCGCTGATCGGGGCCAAACGGTTCTCGACCAGGCGGGAAAGCGCCATCTGGTTTATCGCCACGCCACCAATGATGAATATCGAAAAGAGCAGTATCGCAACCGTCACGATGAAGGTCAGGCGACGTCCTCTTTTGGCAAGCGACTCCGTACGCGCCTCGCCTTTGGAGGAAGGAAAACGGAAAACGGGAAAACCCGCGATCATAAAAGCCCCAAAATATTCAATCAGCGATGCGGCATATTTCTCAGCCGGAGTTCAAAAAATGGTTAACGCGCTCACCTGATTTGAAAAAATTTCCTTATTTTACGGTCACTTATTGTCATATAATTGTAACATTCCGGATTGCTTTCCGATTTACGACTGCACAAGACGCTTCAGGGGCCGGTGATGATGGCCAGCCGCAATCAAAACCAACCTCGGGCGTCAGCACCCCAGCCTTTTTCTTCTTTACCGATTTATTGCACCACAGCATCTTGCATCGCGGCATGACCCCTGCTAACCGGCGCGCACGTTTGAAGGGGGCGCGGTCGCGTTTTCCCCCTTTCCCGGACGCGGCAAATCGAACTGGAGGACATCAGGCGCGTGGAGAATTCCGGCGGCATTCAGGCTAGCCTCAGCGGGCGTTATGCGCTTGCGCTGTTCGAACTGGCCCGTGACAGCAAGCAACTCGATTCGGTGGCGGAGAGCCTGACGGCACTCAAGAAAGCGCTGAGCGAATCAGATGATTTCCGTAACCTGACCACCAGCCCGGTGATCGGTCGTGAAGCCGCCGCCAAGGCAGTCGCCGCGCTGGCCGCTTCCATGGGCCTTGATGCGCTCACCACCAAATTTCTGGGTGTGCTGGCCGAAGCGCGCCGCCTGTCGCAGCTTCCCGCCGCGATCCGCGCATTTGAAACCCTGCTGTCTCAGCACAAGGGCGAAAGCCGCGCCGAAATCACCTCCGCGCACGCACTGAGCGATGAACAGGTCGCCGCGCTCCAGAAAAATCTCAAGACCCGTGTCGGCCGCGATGTCGCCGTCGATACCAAGGTCGACCCGTCGATCCTCGGCGGCCTCGTCGTGAAAATCGGCAGCCAGATGATCGACAGCTCTATCCGTACACGTTTGAACACGCTCGCCCAGGCGATGAAAGGCTGAAAATGGACATTAACGCCGCAGAAATCTCGAAGGTCATCAAGGACCAGATCGCCAATTTCGGCGCCGAAGCGCAGGTAAGCGAAGTCGGCTCCGTGCTGAACGTGGGTGACGGCATCGCCCGCATCCACGGCCTCGACAATGTGCAGGCCGGTGAAATGGTCGAATTCGCCAACGGTGTACAGGGCATGGCGCTCAACCTCGAAGCCGACAATGTCGGCGTCGTGATCTTCGGCTCGGACGCCGAGATCAAGGAAGGCGACACCGTCAAACGTACCGGCACCATCGTGGACGTTCCCGTCGGCAAAGGCCTGCTCGGCCGCGTCGTGGATGGCCTCGGCAACCCGATCGACGGCAAAGGCCCGATCGTCGCCGACAAGCGCAGCCGCGTTGAAGTCAAGGCACCCGGCATCATCCCGCGTAAATCGGTGCATGAGCCCGTGCAGACCGGCCTCAAGGCCATCGACGCCCTCGTTCCCGTCGGCCGCGGCCAACGCGAGCTGATCATCGGTGACCGGCAGACCGGCAAGACCGCCGTCGCCATCGACACCTTCATCAACCAGAAGGGCGTCAATGCGGGCGATGACGAGAGCAAGAAGCTCTACTGCATCTACGTCGCCGTCGGCCAGAAGCGCTCGACCGTCGCACAGATCGTTCGCCAGCTCGAAGAGAATGGCGCGATGGAATATTCCATCGTTATCGCTGCGACCGCTTCGGAGCCCGCTCCGCTGCAGTATCTCGCGCCTTACACCGGCGTCACCATGGGCGAGTTCTTCCGTGACAACGGCATGCACGCCGTGATCGTGTATGACGACCTTTCCAAGCAGGCTGTCGCCTATCGCCAGATGTCGCTGCTGTTGCGTCGTCCTCCGGGCCGCGAAGCTTATCCGGGCGACGTTTTCTATCTGCACAGCCGCCTGCTGGAACGCGCCGCGAAGATGAACGACGCGAATGGCAACGGCTCACTCACCGCACTGCCGATCATCGAAACGCAGGCTGGCGACGTGTCGGCCTACATTCCGACCAACGTGATTTCGATCACCGACGGTCAGATCTTCCTCGGGACCAGCCTCTTCTATCAGGGTATCCGGCCCGCGATTAATGTGGGCCTGTCAGTGTCTCGTGTGGGTTCGTCCGCGCAGACCAAGGCGATGAAGAAGGTTGCGGGCTCGATCAAGCTGGAGCTGGCCCAGTATCGCGAAATGGCGGCCTTCGCCCAGTTCGGTTCGGACCTCGACGCCTCGACGCAGAAACTGCTCAATCGTGGTGCGCGCCTCACTGAGCTGCTGAAGCAGCCGCAGTTCTCGCCGCTGCCCTTCGAGGAGCAGACCGCGTCGATCTTCGCCGGCACCAACGGCTATCTCGACGGCATCCCGGTTGGCGACGTGACGCGCTATGAAGAAGCGATGCTCGCTTACCTCCGTGCCGATCACGCCGACCTGCTGAAGGGTATCCGCGAAACCAAGGATCTGGGCGACGATCTGAAGAAACAGCTGGTTGCTGCCCTCGACAGCTTCGGCAAAACCTTCGCTTAAACTTTGGCGCCTAAGGAGATAGACGGCTGATGGCCTCGCTCAAGGAACTTAAGGGCCGCATCGACTCGGTCAAATCGACCCAGAAGATCACCAAGGCCAAGCAGATGGTCGCCGCGGCGAAGCTGCGCAAGGCGCAGGCAGCCGCCGAGGCCGCCCGCCCCTATGCGGAGCGCCTGGGCGCGGTCATGGCCTCTATCGCCAGCAAGGTTTCCGGCGACGGCGCGCCCAAGCTGCTTGCGGGTACTGGCGCTAACCAGCGCCACCTGCTCGTTGTCGTCAACACCGACAAGGGTCTGTGCGGCGGTCTCAATGCGAACATCGTCAAGGCCGCAAAGGCCAAGGCGCGCGAGCTGATCGCTGAAGGCAAGGACGTGCAATTCTACCTCGTCGGTAAAAAGGGCCGCGCGCCCATCCGCCGCGATTATGCGGACAAGGTAGGCGAAGGTTTCGACACCAGCACCGTGCGCAACCCCGGTTTCGCCGAAGCCGAGCAGATCGCGGCGCAGCTCGTCGAGATGTTCGATGCGGGCAAATATGACGTCGCACACCTGGTCTATCCGACCTTCAAATCCGCGCTGGCGCAGGACCCGACCGCTGTACAGCTGATCCCCGTTCCCGCCCCGGCGGACGCAGCCGCGGGCAGCGCCGTGGTCGAATATGAGCCGGGCGAAGAGGAAATCCTCGAAGAGCTGCTGCCACGTTATGTGAAGACACAGCTTTTCGGCGCACTGCTGGAGCGCGAAGCCTCCGAACAGGGCGCGTCGATGACGGCGATGGACAACGCCACGCGCAACGCAGGCGACCTCATCAACCGTCTGACAATCGAATATAACCGCAGCCGCCAGGCCGCGATCACCACCGAACTCGTTGAAATCATCTCCGGCGCAGAAGCGCTCTAAGGACTAGCAGGCAAGGAAGCAGTCATGGCAACCACGAACAACACCGGCCGCATTTCACAGGTCATCGGCGCCGTCGTCGATGTGACCTTTCCGGACGCACTGCCGGCCATTCTGAACGCGCTGACGACCGAAAATAACGGTCAGAAGCTTGTGCTCGAAGTTGCGCAGCATCTGGGCGAGAACACAGTCCGCACCATCGCGATGGACTCGACCGACGGCCTGACCCGCGGTCAGGAGGTCACCGACACCGGCGCGCAGATCTCCGTCCCCGTTGGCCCGGAAACACTCGGACGCATCATGAATGTCGTCGGCGAAGCCATTGACGAGCGCGGCCCGGTTGGCGCCAAGCAGGCCGCCCCGATCCACGCCAAGGCTCCGGAATTCGTCGACCAGTCGACCGAAACCAGCATTCTCGTCACCGGCATCAAGGTCATCGACCTCCTCGCTCCTTATGCGAAGGGCGGCAAGATCGGCCTGTTCGGCGGCGCGGGCGTCGGCAAGACGGTTCTCATTCAGGAGCTGATCAACAACATCGCGAAGGGCCATGGCGGCACCTCGGTGTTCGCAGGTGTGGGTGAGCGTACCCGTGA
>JAGRES010000026.1 GCA_020446425.1 Sphingobium sp.
GCGTTCCCCACCTGCAGAAAGGCCGCATAGCTCTCCGGCACCCAGAAATCGACGAGGATCTGCGAACGGTCGTCGATCGTCGCGATCTCGGTCTGCGCCGTCACATGGTTGCCGGGCGTGACGGGCAAGATGCCGACCGTGCCACTGATCGGCGCGATAATCGCGCGGCGGCTCAGCGAAAGTTCGGCATCGCGCAGTGCGAGCCTGGCATTTTCGGCTGCGAGCTCGGCGTCGGTCTGCTGCACCTCGGTTGCCGTGTTCGAAGTCCGCAACGCCTTGATGCGCTCCAGCCTCGCCTGTGCATTCTCCTGCGCGATACGCGCCCGGTCGACCGCAATTTCCTCGGCTTCGGAATCGAGCCGCGCAATGACATCGCCTGATCTCACATTCGCGCCGGACTGAACGAGCGTTTCGGTCAGCCGGCCAGCTGCAAATGGCGTTACGACAACGGACTGGATTGCACGGCCGGTTCCGATTGCAGAAAGGCGGTCGTTGATCTTGGCCGTAACCACAGGCTCGGCAATGACAGGCTGCTGGCGCGGGCCACCGCGTCCCCCGGGGCCGCGCGCCGGCGCATCAGGGCCTGCGGCAGTCGTGGCGGTCGCGACAGGAATCCAGTCAAGGCCCCAGCGTGACAGAACCTCCGGCGCACCTGGAAAGAAACGCGCCCATGCCCCAGCAGCGAGGACAAGCACGACCAGCGATATCAAAAGCTGTTTCCAGAACGCCATCGAGTTCTCCAAGGAGCGCAATGCCAAAGCCAAGCGGGCTTTTCGCACGCGCAGGCGCGGCGCGCTTTTCCGCCACGCCGCAGCAAATCACCTTATGACAGTGAAATTTGGGCCGCGCAGCAAGGAAATCATTAAATCTCGGTAACCCGGCCAGCAGTCTCGGCGCTTCGAACTCGCGCGCAACCGTGCTCAATCACGGCGCCGGAGAGATATCGACAGGCATTGGAACAGGCGCCTTCGCTACGTCTCGCAGGAGCTCGATCATACCCGCGACCTGATGGTCGGCTATTCTTGCGCCGAGTTCGGCGCTGCCTTGAGCGGCATTGCCCACCGCGCCGGCGGGGTTGAGGTCGCTTGCCACCCAGGAATAGGCAAACGGGCCGGTTGGGCGCAGATGGGTGAAGCGTTCTTCGTCCTCGGCCGCGACGGATTTGAAGTCGGTAGCCTTTGCCATGTCGACCGTGTCCGGCCGGAAGTGCAGCATGAGCGCGGTTTCCACTTCACCGCCATGGATTCCGTGACGCTGCTCGATATCTGAAATCCACCCGGACGGGAGCGGGAAGCGCCAGCCCGCCTTCACTGCCAGCATGCCGGCGCGCACGCGCAGCTCACGCGCGACGATGCCCATCATCTCTTCATTTCCACCATGCGAGTTGACGAACACGACCTTGCGGATGCCGGCACGAGCAACCGAAAGGCCGAGCTCGGTCCAGCCTTCGATGAGGTTTGCAGCCGTGTGGGTAAGTGTGCCCGGCGCCCAGATATGCTCGTTCGACTTGCCGACCGACTGGATGGGCAAGATGCGCAGCGCGATATCTTCGGGCAGACGCCTTACAAGCAAATCCAGAAAGCCCTGATTGATCATCGTGTCGGTGCCGACGGGCAGGTGCGGGCCATGCTGCTCGACAGCGGCAATCGGGATCATGGCGATCGTCGATTGAGGATCCAGCCCCAGAAAGTCGGGCGCGGCGAACTCATTCCACCAGATTTTGCGGTTCAATGGCCGTTCCTTCCGACGCTAGATGGCAGCTGCTGCGATCGCCTCGATTTCCACCACAAACTCGGGCCTGGCGAAACCCGCCACGACCATCAGCGTGGACGCGGGCAGAGGATCGGCAAAGAGGGCGTTGCGTACTTCCATATAGGCCGGCAGATGCTTGCGGTCGGTCACATATGCGTTGATGCGCACGACATTGGCCAGGCTCATCTGTGCCTCGGCAAGTACGGCGCGGATATTCTCAAAACATAGCCGCGCCTGACCCTCACAATCCGGCGGGATTGCGCCGTCGGCGGCGATCCCCAACTGGCCCGAGCAGAAGACAATGCGCGCCGGTGTCTCGATCGCCGCGCCGTGCGAATAGGCGGAGAACGGCGGATGAATGGATGTCGGTGTCAGCGCGCGGAACATGGGGACCTCATTCTGTGTGCGAAGCTAGGGGGCATCTGCCGCATTGCAAAGCCGTCACGGGTGATTTCTGCACATATTTTGCGCAACTGCGCAAATGGCGAAAAAATGTGCTTCACAATGAAGGTCCGTTA
>JAGRES010000002.1 GCA_020446425.1 Sphingobium sp.
CCATTTCAGCCTTGAGCAGCTGCGACAGGATCGGCATGGCAGCTTCAAATGCGGGTGAGCCTTGTTCATGCAGATCCTGCACAGCCTGCGCCATGCCCGGCATCTTCAGGCTGCGCAGCATGATGATCAGCGCAGCGCCCGCGGGATCATGACGCATGACGGGTTCCTTTCTGGGTGCGCAGCCCATCATAGCGCGCGACATTGGCCTCGGGTTCCTTGCTGAGCGACAATGCCGCTGGAGGGTTCACGTCTGGCTGGTCGGTCGGTTTGCCATCGAGCAGCCTATGGAGCAGGTTCAGCACATGGGTCTTGGTCGGCACGCCCGCCTCCAGTGCCAATTCCACGGCGCACAGCACGGCTTGCTCATCATGGTGCAGCACCAAGGACAGGATATCGACCATTTCGCGGTCCCCGCCAGGCTGGCGCAGCATCTTCGCCTGTAACATGCGGAAGGGTTCGGGCATTTCCACGAAGGGGGCGCCATTGCGCAGCGCCCCAGGTTTGCGCTGCACCACCGCCAGATAATGGCGCCAGTCATAGACAACGCGCCCCGGTTGGCGGTGCGACCGGTCGATGATGCGCTCATGCGTGCAAATCACGTGCCCCTCTGCGACGACCACTAGCCGCTCAGGGTAAATGCGCAGGCTGACAGGGCGGTTCGCAAAGCTGGCGGGCACAGAATAACGGGTGCGATCAAAGCTGATCAGGCAGGTCGGCGAGACGCGCTTTCTTTCCTCGACAAAGCCATCGAACATTGTGGGGAGTGGCATCAGCGCAGGCTTCTCGGCTTCCCAAACATCGGCGATGCTTCCAGGCAACGTGCCATGCGCCGTCTCAGCCCACAGCAGCTTACAGCGCTCTTCCAGCCAAGCATTAAGCGCATCCAGATCCGGAAAGGCCGGCATCAGCTGCCACATCCGATGGCGCGCATCGCGCACATTCTTCTCGACCTGACCCTTCTCCCAGCCCGCCGCCGGATTGCAGAACTCGGGATCGAAGACATAATGGCTGGTCATCGCCGTGAACCGCGCATTCACATCGCGCTTCTTGCCTATTCCGACCTTGTCGACGGCGGTCTTCATATTGTCGTAGATACCGCGACCGGGCACGCCTTCGAAGACGCGGAAGGCATGCCAATGGGCATCGAACAGCATCTCATGCGTTTGCAGCAGATAGGCCCGCACCAGAAAGGCGCGGCTGTGCGACAGCTTGATATGCGCGACCTGCAGCTTGATCCGCTCGCCACCGACATAGGCCCAATCTTCGCTCCAGTCGAACTGGAACGCTTCGCCCGGTGCGAACACCAGCGGCACGAAAGTTCCACGATCCGTCGTGTGATGCGCCCGCTGCCGTTCGCCTTTCCATTCCCGAACGAAGGCCGCAACGCGCTCGTAGGAGCCGTCATATCCCAGCTTCACCAGATCGGCATGCATCAGCTTCGCCGTCCGGCGTTCTTTGCGTGATTTGCGTTGATCCGAAACAAGCCAAGCTGTCAGCTGCTTGGCATACGGATCCAGCTTACTCGGCCGGTCCGGCGTCTGGAACGCAGGCTCAACAATCCCCTCCCGCAAATACTTCTTGATTGTGTTACGCGAAATGCCCGTGCGCCGCGCGATCTCGCGAATGGGCATCTTGTCCCGCAGCGCCCACTTCCTGATAACCTTCAAAAATCCCATGTCGATCACTCCGTATGCCTCCAGCTGGTTCAAGCCGAGGCAGGGTTGCACATGGGTCAATTCTCAGTGACAATTTTGGCGGTTGCCGGGTCAATTCTCAGTGGCAATCAACATTCAGCGACTCGTACACTTGCGCCAACCAACGGTAGTCCTTTTCGTACGGTGTTAGAATTGGATCCGGCGAAAGTGCCTCCCAGATGCGACTTAAGATACTGAAGTCGGATGCGAAGGCGTCGCGCCGCTCGTCATTGGGCAGGCAGTCCTGCGCGGCGATCAGACCCTCGTAGCCGTCGAGCGAGCGGTCGCACGCCTCGAAATAGCTCAGGCACTTCTCCAGCGCCACCGGAAGCTGCGCGACGAGCTCCGGCACATGGCTGTCGGCGACATCGCCGCTCTGTCCGCCGAGCAACTCGCCCTCCTGCAGGACGCGGCCAACGCGGCCTTGCGCAGCGCCAAGACCACCTGCGACTGGCTCGATGGCGCCATCGCG
>JAGRES010000027.1 GCA_020446425.1 Sphingobium sp.
CGGTTTCTTCCATGCCGGTGCCGACCCAGGGCGCTTCCGCCTTGACCAGCGGCACAGCCTGGCGCTGCATGTTCGAGCCCATCAGCGCGCGGTTGGCGTCATCGTTTTCCAGGAACGGAATGAGCGAAGCCGCAACCGAAACCAGCTGCTTGGGCGAAACGTCCATCAGCGTGATCTGTTCACGCGGAAGCATCACGAACTCGCCTTCCTGACGGGCAGAGACCAGCTCTTCCACAAAGGAACCGTCTTCGTTCAGCTCTGCCGAAGCCTGTGCCACGGCGTTGCGCTGCTCTTCCATCGCGGAAAGATAGACAACGTCCGTCGTCACCTTGCCATCAATGACCTTGCGGTAAGGGGTTTCGATGAAGCCATATTTGTTCACCCGGCTGAACGATGCCAGCGAGTTGATCAGGCCGATGTTCGGGCCTTCCGGGGTTTCAATCGGGCAGATACGGCCATAGTGGTTCGGGTGAACGTCGCGCACTTCAAAGCCCGCGCGTTCGCGGGTCAGGCCACCCGTGCCGAGCGCCGAAACGCGGCGCTTGTGGGTGACTTCCGACAGCGGGTTGGTCTGGTCCATGAACTGCGAGAGCTGCGACGAACCAAAGAACTCGCGCACCGCAGCCACGGCGGGCTTAGCGTTGATCAGGTCGTTCGGCATCACGGTCGACACGTCGACCGAGCTCATGCGCTCCTTGACCGCGCGCTCCATGCGAAGCAGGCCGACGCGATACTGGTTCTCCAGCAGCTCGCCAACCGAACGGACACGGCGGTTGCCGAGATTGTCGATATCGTCAATCTCGCCCTTGCCGTCCTTCAGGTTCACCAGCTCCTTGACCACGGCAAGGATGTCCTCACGACGCAGTGTCGTGACGGTATCCTCGGCATCGAGGCCCAGACGCATGTTGAGCTTGACGCGGCCGACGGCCGACAGGTCATAGCGCTCCGCGTCGAAGAACAGGCCTTCAAACAGCGCTTCAGCGGTTTCGCGCGTCGGCGGCTCGCCGGGGCGCATGACGCGGTAGATCGCATCGAGACCCATATCGCGGTTCTCGGCCTTGTCGGCCTTCAGCGTATTGCGGATCCACGGGCCAGTGTTGACATGGTCGATATCGAGCAGCTCGATGCGGTCGATGCCTGCCTGGTCCAGCTTTTCCAGATTTTCCGGGGTAACCTCATCACCGGCCTCGATATAGATTTCGCCAGTCGTCTCGTTGATCAGGTCATAAGCACTGTAGCGGCCGAAAATTTCCTCGGTCGGGATGAGCAGCGTCTCAAGGCCATCCTTGCTCGCCTTGTTGGCTGCGCGGGGCGAAATCTTCTGCAATGCCGGAAACACCACTTCGCCGGTCTTGGCGTCGATGATGTCGAACGCCGGCTTCTGGCCGCGCCACGCCTCGGCGTTGAACGGAATCTGCCAGCCGCCCTCACCCCGCAGGAAAGTCACTTTGTTATAGAATTCACCGAGGATTTCCTCGCTGTCGAGGCCCAGCGCGTAGAGCAGCGCCGTGACCGGCAGCTTACGCTTGCGGTCGATGCGGACGTTGACGATGTCCTTGGCGTCGAATTCGAAATCCAGCCACGAACCGCGATAGGGGATCACGCGGGCGGCGAACAGATATTTGCCGCTCGAGTGCGTCTTGCCGCGGTCATGATCGAACAGCACGCCCGGTGAGCGGTGCATCTGGCTGACGATCACGCGTTCGGTGCCGTTGATGAAGAAGGTGCCATTCTCGGTCATGAGCGGCATGTCGCCCATGTACACGTCCTGCTCCTTGATATCGAGGACCGACCGGGTTTCGGTATCGGGGTCGACCTCGAAAACGATCAGACGGAGCGTGACGCGCATCGGCGCAGCATAGGTGATGCCCCGCTGGCGGCATTCCTCAACGTCGTACTTGGGATCTTCGAGCTCATAATGCACGAAGTCCATCTCGGCGGTGCCGGCAAAGTCGCGGATCGGGAAAACGCTGCGCAGCGTTTTTTCCAGACCGGATACATAGCCGATCGAAGGGTCAGAGCGCAGAAACTGCTCATAGCTTTCGCGCTGCACCTCGATCAGGTTCGGCATCTGCACCACTTCGTGGATGTTGCCGAATACCTTGCGAATGCGCTTCTTTGCTGTCGGGGTTACCGCCTTGGTTGCCATAGATAACTGCCTTTCGGGGCCATATTTGAGCCGAAATGAACAAAATTTTTCGCATCGCAGCGAAAACCCAGCTGATTCGGGCCTGCACCACAACGCAAAAAAGTGCGGGCCGGGGCTATCCGATCCGCACTGCCAGCGTATGAAAACCTCGCCAATCCGCCCTATTCGTCGCGATCCGATCGCCAATCAGACCGTGTCCCGAGCGGGGAGAGGCCTATCGCTTCTCCGTCCCCATGAGGCTGGTCAAGCGATAACCGAGTTTCTTTATAGGGCTTGTGTTGGATTTTGCAAAGACCCGGCGCAAAAATATATATGCTCAGGCCGCGCTGGATGCCGCCTTGTCCTGATCGTCGCCCCGCAGGGATTCGAGGAAGGCGTTGCTGGTCGACCGCAAGCTTTCGGATTTGGACCGCAGAGACGTCATGATCGAGCGGATTTCCTCGGCCAGCAATTCGGCATCTTTTGCACTGCGCGCCACGGCGTCGGCGGTGCTGCGGACTTCGTTCGATGCGTTGGCAGTGCGTGTCGCCGCTTCGCTGATATCCCAGGTCGTCTGGCGCTGGCCGGTGACGGCGTCGGCGATATGACCCGCGCGATCGGACACCTTGCTAATGGTTTCTGCGACCGACCGCATGGCGCCATCGGCCTCTGTCATTTTCTCACGCGTGCCCAGAATGATTTCATCAATGCGCGCCACCGCGCCATGGGTTTGCGCCGCGAGCTGCTTGACCTCATTGGCGACGACAACGAAGCCGCGACCGGCCTCGCCCGCACGCGCCGCTTCGATGGTTGCATTGAGTGACAACAGGCCCGTCTGGCTAGCCAGATCCTGGATCAGGCGCACAATCTCACCGATACTGTCGGTTTGCTCCGCCAGAGCTTCAAGGCTGCGCAGCCCATTGGCGCCAGCTTCGCTCGCCGCCTGGCCGATGGCCACCTGCTCGTCGGCTTCCGACGCGATATTGGCGGCGGTCTGCTTGAGCGTTCCGGTTGCATCGGCGACAGATTGCACGGCTTCGGTCGTGCTGGTGGCAATGTCGAGCACATGCTGCGCCTTGTCGCGCGCACGCGTATTGATGCTGCTGATATTATCGGTGGCGAGCGCGAGCGCATTGATCGCCTCGTCGAGTTGATGCGCGACGGTCGCCACGGACTCTTCATAGTGGGTCGCGAGCGCCAGCATCGCTTCCTGCCGCTCGATCATGGCCTTTTCGCGATCCCGTTCGCGCTGCGACCGGGTCGCCAGCGCCGCGGCCGCGGTCCGCTCAATCTCCTGCCGCTCGGCATCGGCCACACGGCGTTCGGCATCGCGCCTTTCCATATCGGCCTTCATGCGCGCGACAAATTGCTGCCCCATCTGCATATAGGCTTGCGCCAGCATGACGGAAAACAGGAAAACCAGCGCGCTCAGCAACAATGTCGACTGACCGGGATTGATAAAAATATGAACCTGCGCAAGCAGGCCAATGTTGAACACATAGATCAGCGATGCGCGCGGTATCATCGCAAAGGTCAGACCGCCTACGCAGATGACGCCGACATGCACAGCCAGCAGCGTCGTTTTTTCCGCTATGTCCGACCCGATACTGGCTGCACAGAACAGCAAGCCCCAGCCTAGCGAAATGGAGCAGGTATAGGCCATGAACGCTTTGAAACACCCGGCCACACTTTTGTAATGGATGCGGCTCAACGGGGAGAATGGCAGGTAAAACTGCGCCGCGATCGCCGTCAGCACCTGAAAAGCGGTTAGTGCGCCTAGATAAAGCTGATTGACGTCGTTGCGAAAGAATATGCCGATGGTCAGCGCAAGGACAATGACGGGAACGACAGTGCGCGCGACACCCTTGCTGGCCTCGCGCGCCTGTTCCATTCCGATATGACGGAGCAAGGGTGTGGAATCGACATCAACCGCCGTCACCCATTGCCAGAGCGAACCCAATCGCTTTTTCGCGTCTTTACCTTGCTTTGCCATTCATGGCTTTCCAGGATTGCCAATATCTTGAGATTATAGGGAATGAAGGGTTTCCAAATATTTACCACGGCCTGCGTTATGCTCGCTTCGCCGCGTTAATTTCTCGATATATCAGGTTAAAATACGCTGCATCTGGCTGGAAACGGTTGAATGACAGCCCATCCGGCTGATAGATGACGGCATGCTGATGCGGCTCTCTATCCTGTTGCTGGTCCTGTCCGGCCTCGCCAATCTGGGCTTCGCCGCCTGGGACCCAAGCTGGTGGATGGTCCCCGCAGCCTTCGCCGGCTGGTACGTGGCGGATATGCTCTCCGGCATGGTCCATATGTTGATGGATTATTACCCCGCGCGGCTGGGCGTGGGGCTGGACCGCATCTATTTTTACCAGGGATCGCGAGAGTCCGACGAATATCAGGGCCTGTTCCGCGCCTCGATGAAGCGGCTCAATCCGTTCGAGCGGCTGGTCTATGATTTCAAGAACCACCATCCCCGCCCGCATGCGCTCGGTCGGCGCACAATGCTGCGTCAGATCGGATCGACCATCGTCGCGGGGTCGTTACCCATTTCCCTGCTGCTCAATGCCGCCTGCCTGATCTGGCCGGTGCCGGGCTGGTTCATGGCCGGAACACTCAGCCTGCTCATCGGCGGCACCTTCGCGCAATATTTTCACGGCACGCTGCACCGCGAACAGAACCCCTGGATCGTGGGTGCGATGCGGCGGGTCGGCTTGCTCATGACGCCCGCTGCGCATCAGCTTCACCACGACACACTACGCCGCGATTTCGCCACCAATTGCGGATGGAGTAACAACCTACTGAATCCCGTTTTCCGCTTCGTCCATCAGCGCGGCTGGCTCACCGACAAGGGGCTTGAACCGCAGGGGTAATTGCTTTGGTTGTTCCGCTATCGCGGAACGTGCCGCACCAGCCCACCCCCCCCACC
>JAGRES010000028.1 GCA_020446425.1 Sphingobium sp.
TAGTTCTTTCAATATTGTTTCTGCTTCAGCGGTTCTGCCCTGATCGAGGATTGCCCGTGCCAGTTCATGACGTGCGGAAAGGGTACTTCGTGCCTCTGGACCTCTCAATTTTTTGCTCAAATCCACTGCGAGTTTGAATTGCTTTGCTGCGACAGCTGGCTGGCCGAGGTGTGAGAGGCAAATTCCGTAATGATGATAGGCCCAGCATAAGTGCCTACGAGTGGCATTTTGTGCTTTGCCTTTGCAGCGTGTGATGACGTCATTGTAACTGGAACCCGCATCGTGCCATAACATTAATTCTTGTTGAGCATCGCCCAAACGGTTCAGGGCGTACGCATAGGCCTCATTATTTTTCCCGTGCTTCGCAGCCATGCTTTTGGTCAGACGTATCGCGTCTTCATAATTTTCATCCACATAGAGCGCCTTACCGATTGCGGACTTGAATTGATCTATCGACCAACCACTTTCATCGGGCCCAGCGGTTTCAACGGCCTTGTTGAGCGTCTCTTTCTCTTTATCCGTCGCTTCTACGGTCTTTCCGGTAGATGCACGTTCCGCCAGTACGCGGGCTGCTTCCGCACCCTTTCTGGCTGCCTGTGCGCTTTCTTGTGCATTCGCACGATGTTTTTCAGCATCCTTCGCCGCTCCTTTTGCCACAAGCAATGCGTTTTGCGCTTCTTCTGCTGCTTCTTGTGCGGTGGTTAGCGCCGTATCTGCTTCCTCTTGGGCCTTGGTTGCGGATCGCGCAGCGGACTGGACCGAGCGCGCCAGTTCGTTGATTTCATCACGAGATGAAGCGAGCTCCTTTTTGACTTCGGCGATGGCGAGACGATGAGAGATATATCCAAAACCGATGGCGAAGATTGCGAACAATATGCCATAAACGCCGATCCAAATGTCGAGACGGGTATTGGCTCTGCCATCTAGCTCACTTTTGGCTTCGCGGATGGCATCTCTGATTTCCAGTTCTTGTAAGCGCTTTTCCGCTGCATGAGCGTCAGCCTTCAATGTAGCTATTTCTTCCGCAGTTGCTGCTGGCGGAGCAGGGGTGCCCTTGTTTTGTGCGAAAACTGGCGATGCGATGAGCATAAACAAAATGATTATGGTTCTTTTGATCATGCGCCATTTTCCTTAAGAGCGTTCTACTCAGCTATCCGGTCCCTCATAGGCTTGCACGATGCGCCCGACGATGGGGTGACGGACCACATCGGCAGCGCTGAAGCGGACGATGGCGATGCCATCGACGCCCTCCAGACGGTCAACGGCGTCGCCGAGGCCCGATACGCCACCTGTCGGAAGGTCTACCTGCTTCGGGTCGCCGCAGATGACCATGCGGCTGCCCTCGCCGAAGCGGGTCAGGAACATCTTCATCTGCGCCTGTGTGGTGTTTTGCGCTTCGTCCAGAATGATGAATGCATTGGCCAGTGTGCGCCCGCGCATGAAGGCGAGGGGCGCGATCTCTATTTCGCCGCTGGCGATACGCCGCTCGACCTGCTCGGCGGGGAGGGTGTCATAGAGCGCGTCATAAAGCGGGCGCAGATAAGGGTCGACCTTTTCCTTCATATCGCCGGGAAGAAAGCCGAGCCGTTCGCCCGCTTCGACGGCAGGGCGGGACAGGATCAAGCGATCCACGCTGCCGGTGATCAGCTGGCTGACCGCCTGCGCAACGGCGAGATAGGTCTTGCCCGTACCGGCGGGGCCCAGCGCGAAGATCATGTCCTTGCGCGCCAGTTCCTCCATATAAACCGATTGCGTCGCGCTGCGCGGTACGATGGTCTTCTTGCGCGTGCGGATCATGATCTTGGGCGGTTCGCTGACGTCATGACGGATGATACCATCGAGCGTGGGCTCTGCTGACATGCCGATCACGGCCTCGACCATGCCGCTGTCGATCTCCTGGCCCTTGGCGACGCGATTATAAAGGCCCATCAGCACATCGCGTGCCCGCGCTGCCGCTTCGGCCTCGCCCTCAATCTGCAACCGGTTGCCCCGTGCGCCAATATAGACGCCGAGGCGGTTTTCTATGGTGACGAGATTCTGGTCATATTGGCCGAAAACGGTGCCGAGTAGGTGCGGCTTGTCGAAGGTGAGCTCCAGCCGGGCGCGGTCTCCGGCTTCCGCCTGAACATGCTTTCTGGACATCAGTCGCGCGCTCGTTTCGTCATGCAGCCTCTTTCTTTCCTGTCAGTTCCCCGGCAAGGCTATTGGGCCCAGCAGAGACGATATCCACCTCGATCATATCGCCGATTTTCGCGCCATCGGCATAGACATGCACGGATTGCAGCCATGGCGATTTGCCGACAAGCTGTCCCGGCTTGCGCCCCGGCTTCTCGATCAGCACCTTGCAGCGTTTCCCGACTGTCGCCTGGTTGAAGGCGAGCTGATCTGCCACAATCTGCGCCTGAAGCCGCTGCAGCCGTTCGTCCATCACTTCCGGTGCGATCTGGTTTTTCATATCGGCGGCGGGGGTTCCGGGACGAGGGCTATATTTGAACGAGAAGGCATAGGCATAGCCGACTTCGCGCACCAGGCTGAGCGTCTGCTCGAAATCCGTGTCGCTCTCACTGGGGAAACCCACAATGAAATCGCCCGACAGCGCAATATCCGGGCGCGCGGCGCGGACCCGCTCCAGCAGGCGTAGATAGCTGTCGCGCGTATGGCTGCGGTTCATGGCCTTCAGTATCGGATCGCTGCCGGATTGTACGGGCAGGTGCAGATAGGGCATCAGCTTTTCGACATCGCCATGTGCCGCGATCAGGCCATCACTCATGTCGTTGGGGTGGCTGGTGGTATAGCGGATGCGCTCCAGCCTCTCCATCCTGTCGAGTGCGCGGATCAGGTCATGCAAACCCTTTCCGTCATCCTCCCACGCATTCACATTCTGGCCGAGCAGCGTGATTTCGCGTGCGCCGCCATCAACCAGCGCCTTGGCCTCGTCAATGATCGCGTCCCACGGGCGGCTGATTTCTGCGCCGCGCGTATAGGGCACCACGCAATAGGTGCAGAACTTATCACACCCTTCCTGCACGGTCAGAAAAGCCGTGGGGCGCGGTTGCTTCGGGCGGCCGGGCAGCACGCCGAATTTCGAGGCGGCAGGCATGTCGGTGTCCAGCGCTTCCTCACCGCGCGCGGCCCGGTCGATCAGGTCGGGCAGGCGATGATAGGCCTGCGGGCCGACGACAATATCAACCATCTTCGTGCGGCGCTTGATTTCCGCGCCTTCGGCCTGCGCCACGCATCCGGCGACTGCAATCATCGGGCGGCTGCCGTCGTCGCGCCTGAGGCGGCCGATGTCGGAATAGACCTTTTCCGCTGCCTTTTCACGTATATGGCAGGTATTTAACACGACCATATCGGCGTCCACGCCGTCTGCGGCAGGGGTCAGGCCCTGCGCGTCCAGCATCTCGGCCATGCGCTCGCCGTCATAGACATTCATCTGACAGCCGAAGGATTTGACGTGATAGGTTTGCGGCTTGGTCTTGGTTTTACTGTGAATCATCGCACCATCTATACAGCCGCCCGGCTGGACAAGGAAGCCGATTGGCGCGCCATGATGCGATTTCGTGCTTCTTCCGCCACCGCCTTACGGTCCGGGAAGTCCTCCGGGTCGAACGGCTCGAGGAAATGCAGAGTGAGGGGCAGGGCGCCTTCGCGCGCCAGCACACGCGCGGCATTGGCTCCGGCGGCCTCGTCTCCATGCCAGGCGATCTCCGGCGTAGCGGGCCCATAGTCGATCCATACCGGCTGGATTTGCAGGTCGCGTGGCGGCGGCATCAACCCGGCCAGAAGCGCGGGCTTGAAGGGAAGCAGGCTGTAGCCATCGCTGGTCGTGCCTTCGGGGAAGAGGGCGATGGGCTGGTGGCTGGCCAGAGCCTCGTGAAGCATGCGGATCTGGTCGCGCACGCCATGGCGGTTGGCGCGAGCGACGAAGATGGTGTTGTTTTGTTTCGCCAGCCAGCCGACAATCGGCCAGCCCGCCACGCCGTCATGTGATATGAAGGCGGTTCCCGTCGCTCCGCCCAGCGCCAATATGTCGATCCAGCTGATATGGTTGGCGATGAAGAATACGTCTTTTCGCAACGACTGCCCATCGGTTGTGACACGTGCGCCGGCACTGCGTGCTGCTAGCCCCAGAAACCGGCGCGGCCAGGGCGAGTGCCATGGCAGCAATTTCCAGACGAGATGGGGTATCAGGCAAAGGATCAACGCGGCCAGCAGCTTGGCGATTCGCCATGCGCGCCTTACGCGGCCTGTCATAATGGCTCAGCTCTTGCGGTCGAGCGAAACGCCATACAGCTCCATACGATGATCGACGAGGCGGAAGCCCAGCTTTTCGGCGATCTGCTTTTGCAGCAATTCCAGCTCAGGATCGACGAATTCGATGACCTTGCCGGTCTCGACGTCAATCAGATGATCGTGATGCGCTTCCGGCGCGGCTTCATAGCGTGCACGTCCATCGCCGAAATCATGGCGTTCCAATATGCCGGCTTCCTCGAACAGCCGCACGGTGCGGTAAACGGTCGCGATGGAAATGCCGGAATCGATGGCGGACGCCCGTTCGTGGACGCTTTCGACATCGGGATGATCTTCCGCGTCGGAAAGAACCTGTGCGATTACCTTGCGTTGTTCGGTAATTCGCAATCCCTTCTCCGCGCAGAGCGCTTCTATGTCTATATTTCTCGGCATGAGTCTCGGCTTGTCTTGGTTTTATGATTAAGCGCCACTCTATCCCATTTGTCGCAAATGGAAAGGGAGGCTGAGCATTTTGTTGCTCAACCTCCCTGTCTAACTGGTGTCGCGATGACTGCCTGTTTACTTGCGCTTGCGGCTGCGCGATGTGCCGAGGCCGATTTTCTTCGCCAGTGTGCGGCGCTGTTCGGCATAGTTGGGCGCAACCATGGGATAGTCCATGGGCAGATTCCATTTCGCGCGATAATCCTCGGGTGTCATCTGATAATGGGTCATCAGGTGACGCTTGAGCATTTTTAGCTTCTTGCCGTCTTCCAGGCACACAATATAGTCGGGCTTTACTGAGGCGCGGACCGAAACGGCAGGTTCCTGTTTCACTTCAGGCGCTTCTGACGGCGTTTCCAGACCCGAAAGAGCTGCGTGTACGTTCTGAATAAGAATGGGAAGGTCCGACACAGCAACACTGTTGTTTGATACGTGAGCTGCCACGATATCGGATGTCAAAGTGATGAGCATCTCGTCCTTTGCGCCAGATTCATCCATTTCATTTCTCCTTATTTCTAGCGACCCTATTAGTTCATTTGATTTTGTGCAGATACATGGTTCGCCCACTAAATCAACGATTTTAATCAATTTATGCGAGAGTCATCTGCAAGCTTAGCGCATCGTATAGGATTCCGTTCTTTCCCTTATAATAGGCCGTTCTGCGGTGAATGCACTCGAATCCGTGGTTCATGTAAAATTTAACTGCCGGATTATTGTCGCGGACTTCCAGATGAAGTGTCCCAATACGGGATTTACGCGCGCGGGAAATAAAGTCCTGTAACAGCATTTGCCCGATACCGCGCTTTTGCCATGACCGGTGAGTAGCGATCAGCATCAACTCGGCCTCGTCCATAATCTGGCGAGTCAAGGAAAAGCCTATATTCGCGCGATCCAAAGTAGCGATGGTCAATGTTACGCCCGGCATTGTCATGAAACTTGAGAGCTGATGCGCGTTCCATGCTTCTCCGTAGGCCGGGTCGAAAGCACTTCGCATGACGTCGGCTGCGGCGGCTTCGGCGCGCAGGTCAGGGCGCTGATGATGGGACAGGATAACAGCCTGGCTGAAGGGAAGCGCCATTATCCGCCCTTTTGTGCAGCGAGGGGAACGGCATCCGCGCCACGGCCATAAAGGGGCACAGCGTCGGTTTGCAGGAACTTGACCGGCAGCATCGGGAAGGCACGCGCATCGGCATGCACGATCACGGCGTCGCCATGGCCGCGGGCGTCGATCAGCGCTGCGGCTCCACTGCCATATACAGTGGCTACATCCATTTTGTTTGCCAGCTCTGCAATGGGCGTCGATGCCGGTGCAGCCTTTAGCTCAAGGCTGCAGGGGTCGAAAACCTGCCAGAACAGCTCGCCATGGCCACCGGTCAGGGCGATAGCCAGCGGAAAATCATGACCAGCGGCCATATGGCTTTCCTGCGCTATCGCGGCGATCAGTGACAGGCTGCCATAGGCTTTGACAGGGGCGTTCCACGCATAGCCCAGCGCGCGCGCGGCGGCGAGGCCCACGCGCAGGCCGGTGAAGCTGCCGGGCCCCTGATCGACGATAATTTCGTCGGCACGTCCGCCGTCGGGCAGGGCCGCGATGATAGGAATCAGCTTTTCCGCATGTCCACGCCCGGCAATCTCATGATGATGGGCAATGAGCGCACCTTCGTCGAACAGGGCGACCGACAGGGCTTCCGTTGCTGTATCAATAACGAGTTGGCGCACACCTAATTTTCCGCGAACCGGTTGAAGTCAAACCGATTAGCCGCTCCGGCCGGTTTTGCAAATATTCGCTGCGCCTTTTGTCAAACCGCCAATACTTCGGTCACTTCCGGCACATAATGTTTGAGTAGCTGTTCGATACCGTTTTTCAGCGTAGCGGTGGAAGAGGGGCAGCCGGCACAGGCCCCCTGCATGCGCAGGTACACCTTGCCCTTGTCGAAGCCCCGATAGACGATATCGCCACCGTCATTGGCGACGGCGGGGCGCACACGGGTGTCGATCAACTCGCGGATCTGGCCGACGATTTCGGCGTCGGCAGGGTCATCGGCAAATTCGCCATCGCCGTTTTCATCACTCGGAACGGCAATGCCAGCGGCGCTTCCCGGCTTGAACAGCGGCATGTCCGCGCTGAAATGATCGAGCAGTATCGAGAGGATATCCGGCTTGGCCGTGCCCCAGTCGCCGCCCGGCGCAATGGTGACGGATATGAAATTCTGCCCGAAGAATACGCCGGTTACATCGCCCAGTGTGAACAGCGCTTCGGCCAGCGGAGAGGCTTCGGCCTCTTCGGCGGAGGAAAAGTCGCGCGTTCCTGATGTCATGACCTCGCGGCCCGGCAGGAACTTGAGCGTGGACGGATTAGGTGTCTTTTCGGTTTCGATCAGCATGCAGCGCATGTGGCGATTATGGCGCACATAATCAAGGAAAAGCAGCTACAGGCCGATCATTGCTTGCTTTTCGTCCGCTGCGCCGCCATATGCGCGCCCAGCGCGACAAACGGGCCGCAGGCCCAATTTGCAAATGGCGGCGTGAACTTTCCGGCCCTCTCGGGTCCGTGAACCGGCCATAACAGCGCGCTTGTTTGAATGAGGCTTCCCTATTCACGCGGGTCGTTTCGGAACCCGTTCCGTACGCTGCAATGCTATTGCGGCTGTGCGGCGCTTATATTGCGAGTGTAATAGAGATGAAGTTTGAAGATTTCGGCCTTGCCGACCCGATCATGAAGGCGCTGGCCGCCAAACGATATGAAAATCCCACGCCCATTCAGCAGCAGTCGATACGGCCGCTCCTTGAAGGACACGATCTGTGCGGCATTGCGCAGACCGGCACGGGCAAGACGGCGGCGTTCGCTCTGCCGTCGCTCGACTATCTGGTGCGTAACCCGAAGGCGCGCTTGCCGGTCACCTGCCGCATATTGGTGCTTTCGCCCACGCGTGAGCTTGCGGCGCAGATTGGCGACAGTTTCCGCGACTATGGCCGCTTTTTGAACATCAGGGTCGCAACCGTTTTCGGCGGCGTTCCTATCCACCGCCAGATCAAGCAGGTGCAGAGCGGCGTGGACGTTCTCGTCGCGACGCCGGGACGCCTGCTCGACCTGATCGACCAACGCGCTTTCCATCTGAACGGTGTCGAGATTTTCGTCCTCGACGAAGCCGACCAGATGATGGACATGGGTTTCATCGCGCCCTTGAAGCGCATTGTGAAAATGCTGCCCAAGCAGCGGCAGAACCTGTTCTTTTCCGCGACGATGCCGCGGGAAATAGCCGATCTGGGCGCGCAGTTCCTGCACGACCCGGTGAAGGTATCGGTGACGCCGCAGGCGACCACGGCAGAGCGTGTGCGCCAGCTCGCGACCTTTGTGAACCAGATGGAAAAGCAGGCGCTGCTCACCCATGTGCTGCGCGATCAGGACATCGACCGCGCCCTCATCTTTACCCGCACCAAACATGGCGCGGACCGCGTTGTGCGGTTCCTCGAAGGCGCTGGCATCGCGGCAGTGGCGATCCACGGCAACAAGAGCCAGGCACAGCGGACCGCCGCGCTTCAGGCCTTTCGTCAGGGTCAGGTCAGGCTGCTGGTGGCAACCGATATCGCGGCGCGCGGCATTGACGTGTCGGGTGTCAGCCACGTGATCAATTTCGAGTTGCCCAATGTGCCGGAACAATATGTGCACCGTATTGGCCGCACCGCGCGCGCCGGGGCGGAGGGCATCGCGATCAGCTTTGTCGCGGACGACGAGCGCGCCTATCTGAAGGCTATTGAGCGCACGACGAAAACGCGCTGCGAAATTGTGCGCCTGCCAGATGGCTTCGCCGAAATGGTGCGCAACCTGCCCAAACCGGCACAGCGCAAACGCCCTGAGCGACCCAACCCGCGTAATGGGGAAGGGCGTCCTGCCAACCGGTCACGCCGGCGCAACACCGAGAACGAAGGTCAGGCCGCACGGCGTCCGCGCCGCCGGAAATCGGTGGGTGCGCACAAGAATGCGGTGAAAAAGTTCAACTCCTGAGCGAACCTGAAAACGGCGCGGGGCATGGAGCATTTTTCGTTTCGATTGACTCGGTAAATGCTGCTGTTTCCTAGGTTTGACGCGCTTCCTTTGGGAAAACTGGCTCCCACTTTTCCGGGAAGCGCTCTAGTTTGTCAGTGGCCGTTCACAAAAACCACGCTATGACCGCGCGATGATAGGAAAATATCTCGCGCGTTCGGCGCTTTCGCTTGGTCTTGTTGCAGTAACAATATCGGGCGGTATCGTCGCTCCGCAGCATGCATTTGCGCGCGCCAAGGCCGAACAGAGCGAAAAGCGGCCATGGCTCTATGAAAACAGTGACGTGCCGATCGACAAGGCATGGCTGTTCGGCACGCTGCCCAACGGTGTGCGTTATGCGATCCGCAAAAATGGTGTGCCGCCGGGGCAGGTCTCGATCCGCGTGCGCATCGACGCCGGGTCGCTGATGGAGCAGGAAAGCGAAAAGGGCTATGCCCATTTCATGGAGCACCTGACCTTTCGCGGGTCAAAATATGTGCCCGATGGCGAGTCAAAGCGCCTGTGGCAGCGCCTGGGCGTCAGCTTCGGCAGCGACAGCAATGCCCAGACCACGCCGACCGGCACTGTCTATGCCCTTGACCTGCCCGATGCATCGCCGGGCGGGCTCAGCGAAAGCATGAAAATCCTCGCAGGCATGATGGCCGAACCCAATATCGTTCCGGCCGCTGTCGATGCCGAGCGCGCGGTCGTGCTCGCCGAAATGCGGGAGGGTACCAATGCGATCAGCAAGGTGGGCGACGCCAGTCGTGCACTGTTCTTCGCGGGCCAGCCGCTGGGCGAACATGCCCCCATCGGCACGGCGGAAAGCCTGACCAACGCCACCGCCGAAACGATGCTGGCTTTTCACAAACGCTGGTATCGCCCTGAAAATACGGTCGTTTCCATATCGGGCGATGTTGACCCGAAAATCATGGAAGCGCTGGTCAAACAATATTTCTCGGACTGGAAGGGTAAGGGCAAGCATACGCCGCTGCCGGATTTTGGCACGCCTGACCCCGATGCGCCGCGCACGGCGGTTGTCGTGCAGTCCGGCGTTCCCACCTTCCTGTCGATGATGTGGCTGCGCCCGTGGAAGCCCAAGGCCGACACCATCATCTACAACCAGCGCAAGCTGGCCGATGTGATCGCGTTACAGATGATCAACCGCAGGCTGGAGGACGCGGCGCGGCGCGGCGTGGTCAGCTATCTGCAGGCCAGTGTCGATGTACAGGACATCAGCCGTTCGGCCAACGCGACATCGCTCAGCCTGACACCGATGGGTGATGATTGGGAAAAGGCGCTGGCCGATGTGCGCTCGATCATCGAGGATGCCAAGCGCGCGCCAGTGACCGACGAAGAAATCGAGCGCGAATATGTACAGTTTGAAACCGCGCTCGCTATCCCGGTTGAAAACAAGGATACGGAACCGACATCCAAGCAGGCGATGGATCTGACCGAGGCCGTCGATATCCGCGAAACCATCGTTACGCCCGAGGCTGCGCTGGAGATATTCCGCAGCGCGCGGCCGATGATGACCCCAGCCTATATGCTGGACGCCACGCGCCGCATGTTCACCGCCGACGCCCAGCGCACGCTACTGGTGATGCCTGCGGAGCAACCCAATGCCGAGGGGCGGCTGCTGGCCGCGCTTGATGCGCCCGTTGAGCCCGCCAGCGATGTGCGTCTCGCCGCCAGTACCGTGACCATGGATGACCTGCCCAAATTGCCGCCCGCGGGTAAGGTCACCGCGCGTGAGCCGGTGGGCGATATGGGCATAGAAACCATCAGCTATGCCAATGGCGTCAAGCTGACGCTGTTCGCCAATGATGCGGAAAAGGAAAAGGTGCGCATCAATGTGCGCTTTGGCAACGGCATGCTTGGCCTGTCGCCCGACAAGCCTCAGCCAACATGGCCCGCCGCCTATGTGCTGGCCGCCAACGGCATCGGCACGCTGGGTCAGCGCGAACTGGATGACCTTGCCAATGGCCGCCGCCTCGGGTTCGATTTCGGCATAGATGAGAATGCGTTCGAACTGGCGGCGGTCACGCGGCCTTCGGATTATCGTGATCAGCTAAGGCTGTTCGCGACCAAGCTGGCCTATCCCGGTTGGGCCGATGCGCCGGTGGAGCGCGCCAAGGCGGGCTTGCTCGCCGCCTATGATGCGTCCTCGACGTCGCCCAGCGCCGTGCTGGGCCGCGACATGGGTTGGCTTCTGCGCGACAAGGATGCGCGCTTCCGCACGCCCGGCAAGGCTGAGATTGCGGCGCTGACTCCGGCGCAGTTCAGGGCGTTTTGGGAACCGATATTGGCGTCCGGCCCGATCGAGGTACAGATTTTTGGCGATGTGAACCCGGATGAGGCAATCGCGGCGGTCGCGGAAACCTTCGGCGCGCTTAAACCGCGCAAGCCGTTGCCGGTCGCCGAAGCCAGCAAGGCGATCCATTTCCCGGCGCATAACGACACGCCGGTCGTTCTTCGCCACAATGGTGACAGGGATCAGGCGGCGGCGGTCATCGCATGGCCGACCGGCGTGGGCATGGGCGACTCCCGGGAGGCGCGCCAGCTCGACATATTGGCGCAGATCATCTCCGACCGGTTGTTCGAGAAACTGCGCGCGGTCGATGGCGCTGCCTATAGCCCGAATGCTTCGTCCGATTGGCCTTTCGCTTTTGAGAAAGGGCAGGGGTATCTCGCCGTCGTCAGCCAGCTAAAGCCGGAGCGGATCGACTATTTCTACAAGCTTGTGAACGAGATAGCGACCGATCTTGCCGCCAATCCGATCAGCGACGATGAGCTGCGTCGCACGCTTGCGCCCACGCGCCAGCTCCTGATGCGCGCCAGCACCGGTAACGCATTCTGGATGAACCTGATGGAAGGGGCGACGCAGGACCCGCGTTATGTCACGATGATGCAGTCCATCGGGCGCGACATGCTGGGCGGCTCGGCGGAGGATCTGCGCATGCTCGCCGCCAAATATCTGGTCACGGATAAAAGCTATTCGGTGGTGGTTCTGCCCCAAGAGTAATGAGAGCGGTCGGCTGTCTATCCTGTTTGAGGGATACCCACCGAAACGACGATTTTACACCATTTTACGCCCCCGGATTTGTTAAATTGTAACCTTCTCCGGGTTAGTGTGCCCGCCGGAAAACAGGTCTGGCGGGTGGCTGCATATCAACTCTGCCGGGCATGGGAACGAAACATCAAAAGAAGAGCAAATGCGGCAATCCGAGATCCTTGCAAAAATTACAGAAATCCTGGTGGAAGCGGGCGTTGAGGCCTCGCCAGAGAATTATGAGATCTGTCACCGGTTCATAACGCGCTCGGACCTGGAAGTATGTTCCTTGTTCGACAAGGAGCTGGCGCAGTCCAAAGCCATTGATTCTGGCGCTTTCCAGCGCATCGCCGAAGCCGCCGCTGCTGCGCGGGGCAAGGATCTCGCGCACCATATGAAGAATATGGACGAGCAGATCGCGGCCTTGATCGGTGCGGCCACTACTGCTGCGGGCGATGCGGCATCCTATTCGGCTTCATTGAAGACCGGGGCGACCAATCTTGGAGCGCTCGACACTGGCAGCGATGCCGCAGTCATCATTGCCGAGCTCATATCACAAACCCGATTGATGAGCGAGCGGACAGCTTCTCTCGAAGAGAGCCTTGCCACGGCTGGCTCCGAACTGTCCGCTCTGCGTAGCGATCTGGAAAAGGCCAAGACGGAAGGGGCTACCGATGCGCTTACGGCGCTGCCCAACCGGCGCAGCTTCGACGAGATGCTTGCCAATGCGATTGCCGAAGCGGAAGCGGCCGGGCAGCCGCTTTCGCTGGCCTTTGGCGATGTCGACCATTTCAAGAAGTTCAACGACACCTGGGGCCACAAGCTTGGTGACGAGGTGCTGCGCTATGTGGCCGGCACGCTGACCAAGCATTATGGCAGCCTTGGCCATCCAGCGCGTTTCGGCGGCGAAGAGTTTGTTGTGTTGCTGCCCCAGCGCAGCATGGCCGAAGCCGAAAAAATGGCCCAGCGCTTTTGCGAGCGGCTGAGTTCCCGCGCGCTGAAAACCCGAAACGATGGCAAGGAAGTCGGTAAAATCACCATGTCGCTCGGTGTGGCGACGCTTCAACCCGGCGAGGCCGCATCAGCCTTTATCGAACGTGCCGACGAGGCGATGTATGCCGCGAAGAAGGCGGGACGCAACCGCGTGGTGTGCGCTTCGGCCTGATCACAAGGTCATTGATTGTTAATTCCGGCCCATTTATATAGCGCGATGTGCGGGCCGGGCCCCTCTGGCGATCGTTTCGGCGGTCGTGATGTCGGACCGCATCGAGTATTCTCGATGCCGGTCCGGATATGATTTTCTGAAAACCGGCGGAAAGATACTCGTTTGACCAGGTCAAATGAGGTGCTTTTCTATGTTCGAACAAAATACCGTTTTTCCGCGTAGCGTCAGCCGCGATCAGGCCGCTTTCGACGCCGGCCTGCGCCAACATATGCTGCGGGTCTATAATTATATGGCTTCCGGCGTCCTGCTCACCGGCATTGTTGCGATGCTGGTTGCATCCACACCGGCGCTGTATCAGCCGATTTTCGGCACGCCGCTCAAATGGGTCGTGATGCTGGCGCCGCTTGCGTTCGTGTTCCTCTTCTCGTTTCGCATCGAGAAAATGAGCGCATCCTCCGCTCAGGCCGCGTTCTGGGCCTTTTCCGGTGTGATGGGCCTGTCGCTCGCGTCGATTTTCCTCGTGTTTACGGGGATGAGCATCGCGCAGACCTTCTTCATCGCGGCGGCGATGTTCCTTTCCATGAGCCTGTGGGGCTACACCACCGGGCAGGACCTTTCCCGCTTTGGCAGCTTCCTGATCATGGGCGTGATCGGCGTAGTGATCGCCAGTCTCGTCAATCTCTTCCTCGGCTCATCGATGCTGCAACTCGCGATTTCGGTGATCGGCGTGCTGGTCTTCACGGGCCTTACCGCCTGGGACACGCAGAATATCAAATCGCAATATGCGCATAATCTGGGTCATGAGACGGAAACGAAGATGGCGGTGTTCGGGGCGCTGTCGCTCTATCTCAACTTCGTCAACATCTTCCAGCTGCTGCTCCACCTGACCGGTGAGCGCGAATAAATGCTAGAGGGCCTCTCTCAACTGGCGAGCGAGCCTGCCGCATGGGCAGCGCTCGCCACGCTCGTCGCCATGGAAGTGGTGCTCGGGATCGACAATCTCATCTTCATCTCGGTGCTCAGCAACAAGCTGCCCGAGCATCAGCGCGTGCGTGCGCGGCAGATCGGCATCGGCCTTGCGCTGGGCCTGCGTCTCCTGTTGCTCGCGTCGATTGCCTGGATTGTCCAACTGACGGAGCCGGTGTTCGAGCTGTTTGGCCGGGGTATGAGCTGGCGCGACATGATCCTGATCGGTGGCGGCCTGTTCCTGGTGTGGAAGGCGACCAAGGAGATCCACCACAATATTGACCCGACGCCGAACGACGACATGTTCGATGCACCCGTATCCATCGGTTTTACAGCGGCAATCGGCCAGATCATCCTGCTCGATCTCGTGTTCTCGCTCGACAGCATCATTACCGCCGTGGGGATGACCGACAATATCGCGATCATGGTGATTGCGGTCGTGACGGCGGTCACCGTGATGCTGGTGGCGGCAACGCCGCTCGCCAACTTCATCGAGCGCAATCCGACTGTCGTCATGCTGGCGCTGGCCTTCCTGATGCTGATCGGCACGACGCTGATCGCGGAAGGGTTCGGGGCGCATGTGCCCAAGGGCTATGTCTATGCGGCGATGGCGTTCTCGGCTGCGGTCGAAACGCTCAACATCATCGCGCGCAGGCGCGCCCAGCGGCGCAAGACCAAAAGCGTGCCCGCCTGATCACCTGTATTGGCGGAGGCCGGTCATCTGTCCGGTCTCCGTCCTATTCCTACTCTGATTACAAGATATATTTGCTCAGGTCCGTATCGCGGGAAATGCTGGCGAGCTGGTCGTCGACATAGGCGGCGTCGATCACCAATGTTTCGCCCTGACGATCCTCCGCGTCGAAGCTGACATCCTCCAACAGCTTTTCCATAACCGTCTGCAACCGCCGCGCGCCGATATTCTCGACCTGTTCGTTCACTTCCGCCGCTATGCGCGCCAGCGCCTTGATACCCTCGGGCGTCAGGTCGATGGTTACACCCTCTGTTCCCAGCAGTGCCTTATATTGCTCTGGAAGACTCGCCTTGGTGTCGGACAGGATAGCGACGAAATCCTCTTCCGTCAGGCCTTTCAGCTCGACCCGGATCGGCAAGCGGCCCTGCAACTCGGGCAGCAGGTCGCTCGGCTTCGCGACATGGAATGCGCCGGATGCGATGAAGAGGATATGGTCGGTCTTGAGCGGGCCATATTTGGTAGCGACCGTGGTCCCTTCGATCAGGGGCAGCAGGTCGCGCTGCACGCCTTCACGGCTGACGGAGCCGCCGCGCACGTCGGACACCGCGATCTTGTCGATCTCATCCAGAAAGACGATGCCGTTCTGCTCCGCGTCCTGCAACGCCGCACGGTTGAGATCGTCCTCGTCGAGCCGCTTGTCCTGCTCTTCCTCGACCAGCTTGTCCCACGCATCGGCGACGCGCATCTTGCGGCGCTTTTTCTGCTGCTGGCCGAACGCCTTGCCCATCAGGTCGCTGAGGTTGATCATGCCGACGTTGCCACCCATGCCGGGGATTTCCATCGGCATATTGGGTGTGTCTGCCACTTCGATCTCGACCTCGGCGTCGTTCATCTGGTTGGCTTCGATCTTCTGGCGATAGGACAGGCGCGTGGCCTCGCTCGCTTCCTTGCCGGTCAGTGCATCGAGCAGGCGCTCCATCGCCGCATCGGATGCCGCGACGCGCACGGCTTCGCGCCGCCGGTCACGCTCCAGCCGCACCGCTTCCTCAACCAGATCGCGCACGATCTGCTCGACATCGCGGCCGACATAGCCAACCTCGGTGAACTTGGTTGCTTCCACCTTTACAAACGGCGCATCGGCCAGCTTGGCGAGGCGGCGCGAAATCTCGGTCTTGCCGCACCCGGTCGGGCCGATCATCAATATATTCTTGGGTGTTACCTCGTCGCGCAGATCGGGCGAGAGCTGCTGGCGGCGCCAACGGTTGCGCAGCGCCACGGCGACGGCGCGCTTGGCTTCCTTCTGTCCGATGATATGCGCGTCGAGCGCAGCGACTATGGCTTTGGGGGTGAGGGTGGAACTCATGGACTTCTCTTATTCTCTCGGCAGTCTTCAGGATGCGCTGTCGAGCGCTTCCATCGTGATATTATCGTTGGTGTAAACGCACAGCTCGGCCGCTATAGCCATCGCCTTGCGGCAGATGGTTTCCGCATCGCTTTCATATTCGACCAGCCCGCGCGCGGCGGAGAGGGCGAAATTGCCGCCCGATCCGATGGCGGCGATGCCATTGACGGGCTCCAGAACGTCGCCATTACCCGTGATAACCAGCGTCACGTCTTTATCGGCCACGATCATCATGGCTTCCAGATTGCGCAGATATTTGTCCGTGCGCCAGTCCTTGGCCAGCTCGACCGCAGCGCGCATCAGCTGGCCGTTGTGCCGTTCCAGCTTGCCTTCCAGCCGCTCGAACAGGGTGAAAGCATCGGCAGTTGCGCCAGCAAATCCGCCAATGACCGATCCGTCATGCAGCTGGCGGACCTTGCGGGCGTTGGGCTTCATCACGGTCTGACCCATACTCACCTGTCCGTCGCCAGCAACGACGACGCGGCCATTTTTGCGAACTGACAATATGGTGGTGCCATGCCATTGCGGCATGGAGGAAGAAGATGCGCTGTTCATGACGGGCATATGGGTAAATGGGGCAGCCTGTTCAAGCATGGGGTTGACTTATTGCGCTGCAACAAGGAACATTTGTGTCATCGAATCGTAATGGGAATCATGATGACGCCCGATACAAACCCGCTTTTCGCCCAGGTGCGAGACATGATGCAAGCCGCCGGAATAGAGAATTTCCGCTTTGTTGACGGCGTCCTGATCATGTGCGGGTCGCATTACGAAATTGAGAAATGCAGCTGTGACGATCCGGAGTGTAACGGGCTGCGCCTCAACAAGATTCCCTATAATGCTGCGTTGCAATAACGTCGTTAACGCACCGTTTTCCACCCGCTGACACCGGTGCTTGACAGGCGCGGCGCGTGGTGCCAATGCGCGGCTTCCCGTTTTCGGGGCGCGTAGCTCAGTGGTAGAGCACACCCTTCACACGGGTGGGGTCGCAAGTTCAATCCTTGCCGCGCCCACCAGTCTTTTCAATACGTTAGATGGCATTGAAAGACTGTCTCTCAAATTCACCCCACCATATCCCCACTAAGCGGGATGATAAATCCCTATGTGCTGCCATCGATTGAGCGGTGGAAGGCGGCCTGATGCGAGGGTGGATCGCAAGGCCGAGCCGAAAGGAATTTCGAAATTTGCGAGGGGGGGCGGGGGGAGGGTAAAATCGTTATGTCCATTCCGGCTTAGAAATCCGTGTCTCGCGTGACATAAAAAATCTATAAAATGTTCTCCTTGTGTGCTCATGCGGGGAACGCAATAATAGCCGCCGATGGAGATAGCTAGTCATGTTCAAGATTACCGGCCTAGACAAACTCACCCGCGAGTTGGACGAAGCGCAGAAGGCGTTTGCCGAAATTGACGGTGAACTTGGGGCAGTAAACTTCGATCCGAATGATCCAGCCAGCA
>JAGRES010000029.1 GCA_020446425.1 Sphingobium sp.
CCGGATGCGAGCTATCACGGCGCGATATGGGCTCAGGCCGCGAAACCGCTCGGCCCCATTGCCTATATCTTGCGGGCCCGCACCATATTGCTGCGTGATCTGGGCGCGGCGCTTTCTCCCTTCAATGCCTTCATGCTGTTGCAGGGCATGGAGACGCTGCCACTCAGGATGGAGCGGCATTGCGAGAACACGGCGAAGGTGGCGGCGTTCCTGAAAGAGCAGCCGGGCGTGACCAAAGTGATCCACCCGAGCCTGCAAGCGGGCGAGCAGCGCGCACGGGCTGACGCCGTTCTGACCGGCGGTCATGGCGGCCTGCTCGGCTTCGAGCTGGCAGGCGGTGTGGAGGCGGGCAAGCGCTTCATTGATGCGCTCGAGTTGTTTTATCATGTCGCCAATATTGGTGACGCGCGCAGCCTCGCCATTCATCCGGCTTCGACGACGCACAGCCAGCTTTCTGAGGAAGAGCAGGCGGCGAGCGGTGTCACACCCGGCTATGTGCGTCTTTCCATCGGGCTGGAGCATATCGACGACATCTGCGGCGACCTGGCGCAGGCGCTTGCAAAGGCGGGGTAAAGGCTATCGTAGCTCCTTCCTGAACAGGACCGTCAAGAAATATCAGCAGCGAGAGTGATCGGTTTTACCGTTCACTCTCAGTCACATTACTCATTTCCGATGCTCCGCGCCTGATCGTACACTGTCTCCATCGTAACGAGATACAGGAGATTTGGAGATGGACGCGAAGACAAGCGGATGCCCGATGCATTCAGGTTCGGCGAAACGGTCGTTGCTGGGCCGTACCAACCGCGACTGGTGGCCCAATCAGCTTTCGCTGGATATCCTTCAGCAAAACGGCCTTTCCGGCGATCCGATGGGCGAAGATTTCGATTATGCGAAGGAATTCGCGTCGCTCGATCTGGCGGCGGTCAAAAAAGACCTGCATGCGCTGATGACCGATAGCCAGCCCTGGTGGCCGGCTGACTATGGGCATTATGGCCCATTCTTCATCCGTATGGCTTGGCACAGTGCGGGTACCTATCGCACCGGTGACGGACGCGGCGGCGGTGGTTCAGGCAACCAGCGCTTCGCTCCGCTCAACAGCTGGCCCGACAATGCCAATCTCGACAAGGCGCGCCGCCTACTGTGGCCGATCAAGCAAAAATATGGCCGCAAGCTGAGCTGGGCCGACCTGATGATTCTCGCGGGCAATGTTGCCATCGAGTCGATGGGCGGGCCGATCTTCGGCTTCGGCGGCGGGCGCGAGGATATCTACGAGCCCGAGAAGGACGTCTATTGGGGCACCGAGACGAACTGGGTCGGCGAGGAGGGCAATGAGACCCGCCTGACCGATGAGGAAGATAATGTGTTCGAGAACCCGCTGGCGGCGATCCAGATGGGCCTGATCTATGTAAACCCTGAGGGGCGTGGCGGCGATTGCGACCCGATCCAGTCCGGCAAGGACATTCGCGAAACCTTCGCACGCATGGCGATGAACGATGAGGAAACCGTCGCGCTGACGGCGGGCGGTCATACGTTCGGCAAATGCCATGGCGCGGGCGATGCCTCGCTGGTGGGTGCGGAACCCGAGGGCGCGGATGTTGCGATGCAGGGCTTCGGCTGGCAGAGCGGCCATGCCAGCGGCATGGGCGACGATACCATTACCAGCGGCCTCGAAGGGTCATGGAGCCCGACGCCGACGACGTGGAACATGAACTATTTCCATATGCTGCTGGACTATGACTATGAGCTGGTGACCAGTCCCGCTGGCGCGCATCAGTGGCAGCCCATCAATCAGAAGCCGGAAGATATGGCGCCGGCTGCGCATGATCCGTCCAAGAAGGTTCCGACGATGATGAGCACCGCTGACATGGCGATGAAGATGGACCCGGAATATCGCAAGATCTCCGAGCGCTTCCGCAATGATCCAGCGGCCTTTGCTGACGCGTTCGCACGTGCCTGGTTCAAGCTGACGCACCGCGACATGGGGCCGAAGGCGCGCTACCTTGGCCCCGATGTGCCGGGTGAGGATCTGATCTGGCAGGACCCAGTTCCGGCTGGGAAGATGCCAAGCGATGCCGATGTCGCGGCGCTCAAGAAGGCCATTCTCTCCAGCGGGCTGACCGTGTCGGAACTGGTAAAGACGGCCTGGGCGTCTGCCTCGACCTATCGCGGATCGGACCATCGCGGTGGCGCCAATGGCGCGCGTGTGCGCCTGGCTCCGCAGAAGGATTGGGAAGTCAATGATCCCAAGGAGCTGGCCAAGGTTTTGGCCAAGCTGGATGAATTGCGCGGTGATATCTCGATGGCCGATGCCATCGTGCTCGGCGGCTGCGCAGCCATTGAGAAGGCGGCGAAGGACGCAGGCTACAATGTGAACGTGCCCTTCACCGGCGGACGCGGTGACGCAACTGACGAACAGACGGATGCGGACAGCTTCGATGTGCTCGAACCCAAGGCAGACGCCTTCCGTAACTATCTGCAGGTCAAATATAATGTGCCAACCGAGGAGCTTATGATCGACCGTGCGCAGTTGCTCGGCCTGTCGGCGCCTGAAATGACTGTACTGGTTGGCGGCCTGCGCGTGCTGGGCGCCAATGCGGGCGGCTCGAAGGATGGCGTGCTGACGGACCGCGCCGGACAGCTCACCAACGATTTCTTCGTCAATCTGCTCGATATGGGCACAGCCTGGAAGCAGGTGAGCGATGAAAGCGATGAGCAGTTCGTCGGTACCGACCGGGCCTCAGGTGAGCAGAAATGGACGGCGAGCCGTACCGATCTGGTGTTCGGATCCAACTCGCAATTGCGGGCGCTTGCCGAAGTCTATGCAGCAGACGATGCCGGTGAGAAGTTCGTCAATGACTTCGTGGCCGTGTGGGTCAAGGTCATGAATGCGGACCGGTTCGACGTGTAGATGCGATATGTCACCACGGCCTGTCCGGCTATTGCGCCGGGCAGGCCGTGCGCATTCGCGAATTGCCGGGGCCGCATCATTCGATGGGCGCGGTGAAGTTTCTGTTCCCCAACGAGCATGCCAGCCAAGGATGGCGTGCAAATTCTGTCCGGTGCCTATGCAATCGACCAGCCCAAGCGGTAGGGCCGGTCATTACTCCGTCCTCTAAAGCGTTGTTATCCGGTGATGCCGCCCGCCGCGAGTACGGCGAGGGTCACCAGCTCGCTGGCGGTTGAGGCCATAGTGGCGACCTGTACCGATTTTTCCATACCCACCAGCATCGGGCCGATCACGCTGTCGCCGCCCAGCTCGCGCAGCAGCTTGGCCGACAGGTTAGCCGATTGCAGACCGGGCATGACAAGGCAGTTGGCGGGACCGGACAGGCGGCTGAACGGATAATTCTTCATCACATTAGGGTTGAGGGCGACGTCAGGCGCCATTTCGCCCTCATATTCAAACTCGACGCCGCGCTGGTCGAGGATGGTCACCGCATCGCGGATATTTTCCAGCCAGTTGCCCCACGGATTGCCGAAGGTGGAATAGGACAGGAAGGCCACGCGTGGCTCATGGCCCATGCGCCGCGCCACGGCAGCGGTGCCTTCGGCGATATCGGCCAGTTCTTCGGCGGACGGGCGTTCGTGGACGGTTGTGTCCGCCATGAACACGGTGTGGCTCTGGCCAACCAGAATGTGGATGCCGAAGTTGGTGCGTCCGGGTAGTGTGTCGATAACCCGGCGGACTTCACGCATTGTCTGGCTGTACGTGCGC
Organism: Sphingobium sp.; assembly: GCA_020446425.1. GTDB lineage: Bacteria > Pseudomonadota > Alphaproteobacteria > Sphingomonadales > Sphingomonadaceae > Sphingobium. The sequence continues at coordinate 3,716 of JAGRES010000029.1, forward strand.
GTCGTACCGGTGATCATCGCATCAGCCTCGCCCATCTTGAGCAACAGCGAACCGAAGATGTTGCGGTCGCGGTTGACCATGCGTTCGCAATCGCGGCGCAGATAACCACGGCGTTGCAGGCGGGTGTAAAGCATATCGACCATCTTGGGCACCAGCGGAGAGTTGACGCTGTTGTGCACCTCGAAACTGTGCGGGTCGGATACGCCGAGCGCGCGCAGGCGGTCATAGACGTCCTGACGCCCCACCAGAACAGGAATGCCATATCCGCCGTCGCGGAACTGGATGGCGGCGCGCAGCACGACTTCTTCCTCGCCTTCCGCAAATACCACGCGCTTGGGTTCGGCCTTTGCGCCTTCATAAGCGAGCGTGAGCACCGATGTCGTCGGGTTGAGCCGCGCCTTGAGCGACTGGCGATAGGCTTCCATGTCCTCAATCGGCTTCTGCGCGACGCCGCTTTCCATTGCCGCTTGCGCTACGGCAGCGGATACGACTTCCATCAGGCGCGGGTCGAATGGGGCAGGAATGATATAATCCGTTCCGAAGCTGTGGCTTTTGCCATAGGCGCGTGCGACTTCTTCCGGCACCTGCTGGCGCGCCAGCTCGGCAATGGCGTTGGCAGCGGCAATCTTCATCTGTTCGTTGATCGCCGTCGCCCGCACATCGAGTGCGCCACGGAAAATGAACGGGAAGCCGAGCACATTGTTGACCTGATTGGGATAGTCCGACCGGCCGGTGGCGACAACCGCGTCAGGCCGCGCCTTTTTTGCATCGTCCGGCGTGATTTCGGGGTCCGGGTTGGCCATGGCGAAGATGAGCGGCTGTTCCGCCATTTCCATAACCATATGCGGCTTCAGTGCGCCGCCTGCCGAAAGCCCGATGAACACGTCTGCGCCTTTGAGCGCTTCTTCGAGTGTGCGGGCCTCGGTTTTGACCGCATGGGCCGATTTCCACTGGTCCATACCATCGGTGCGGCCCTGATAGATCACGCCGGTGCGGTCGCACATGATGATGCGTGTGGCGTCAGCGCCCATTGCCTTGATCAGCTCGGTACAGGCGATAGCGGCTGCACCCGCGCCGTTGACGACGATGTCGATATCCTTGATGTCACGTCCAGTGATATGCAGCGCGTTGATCAGGCCCGCAGCGCAGATGATTGCGGTGCCATGCTGGTCGTCATGCATGACCGGGATGTTCATCTTTTCCTTGAGCGCCTGCTCGATGATGAAGCATTCCGGCGCCTTGATGTCCTCAAGGTTGATGCCGCCGAAGCTGGGTTCGAGCAGGGCGACCGCGTCGATGAACGCCTGAGGATCTTCGGTCGCGACTTCAATGTCGATGGAGTCGACATCGGCGAAGCGCTTGAACAGCACCGCCTTGCCTTCCATCACCGGCTTGGAGGCGAGTGCGCCCAGGTTACCGAGACCCAGGATCGCCGTGCCATTCGAGATGACGGCAACGAGGTTGCCCTTGGCCGTATAGTCATAGGCCTTGGCCGGATCGTCGGCGATGGCCTTGACCGGCACCGCAACGCCGGGTGAATAGGCGAGGCTGAGGTCGCGCTGCGTTGCCATCGGTTTGGAGGCGATGATTTCGATCTTGCCGGGCCGGCCGACTGAATGGAAAAGAAGTGCCTCACGCTCTGAAAATTCGTTTGCGGTTTTTTCCGTCATCATATTTTCCCGGTCGATGATTGATATGCGTGCAGGCTTTGTTCGCCCTAGCGTCAATCAGGGGGTGCTAACAAGTGGCTCTGATATTTTTATAGGCCGATTTTTCGCGTGCCCTTTCGCAGCCGCGTATCAAACGCTATCTCCTGCATGAATGACCACCGTTTCGACATTGACCAAAACCGACAAGAGCGAGACAAACGCGCCCAAAAAGGCTGCGCTCACGCCGATGATGGCGCAATATTTCGATCTGAAGCGTCAGGCGGAGGATTGCCTGCTTTTCTATCGCATGGGCGATTTTTTCGAACTGTTCTTCGATGACGCCAAAGCGGCAGCGGCGACCCTCGATATCGCCCTGACCTCGCGCGGAGAGCATGGCGGTGAGCCCATCCCGATGTGCGGTGTGCCGGTGCACAGCGCAGAGGTGTATCTGGCGCGGCTGATCCGCGCGGGTCATCGCGTCGCCATTGCCGAACAGACGGAAACCCCGGCGCAGGCCAAGGCGCGGGGCGGCAGCAAGGCTCTCGTCGCGCGCGGGATCATTCGCTACGTCACGCCTGGCACACTGACCGAGGACACGCTGCTCGATGCGCGCGCCGACAATATGCTCGTGGCTGTTGGCGAAGCCGGGGGCGAAGTGGCGCTCGCCGCCGCCGACATTTCGACAGGCCGGTTCGAGACGATGACGGTCGATCTGGCGGCTTTGCCCGCCGAGCTGGCGCGGCTGGGCGCGAGCGAGATCGTGGTGGCCGAAGGTTCCCTGCTCGATATCGCCGGATCGCATGGTTTCGACAAAAGCGCCTTTTCATCGGTAAAGGCGGAGGCGCGCCTCAAATCGCTGTTCGGGGTGGCGACGCTGGACGGTTTCGGTACGTTTGGCCGCGCCGAACTATCGGCGATAGGCGGGCTGCTGACCTATCTCGATCATGCAGGTCAGGGCACGCTTCCTCATTTGGCGCCGCCGGTGCATATCGCGCCGGGCAGCCATATGGCGATTGATGCGGCGACGCGCGAAAGCCTGGAGATCGTCGCGACCATGAGCGGTTCGCGCAACGGCAGCCTGCTCCACAGCATTGATCGCACGGTAACGGGCGCGGGCGCGCGCATGCTCGCCGCCGATCTCGCAGCGCCACTACTGGACCAGGACGAGATCGAAGCACGGCTCGATCTGGTGCAATGGTTGCACGACCAGAGCGGCAGGCGCGAGGCGTTGCGCAGCGCGCTCAGGGCCTTGCCTGATATAGGCCGCGCATTGGGGCGTCTCGCCATGGGGCGTGGCAGCCCGCGTGACCTGGGGCAATTGCGCGATGGTCTCAATGAGGCGCGCCTGCTGCGCGAGCGGCTGTCCGATGTGGAGGACAAGCCATCTCTGCTTGCGCGACTGTTACCCGCACTTGATGGCCATGGCGCGCTGGTGGATGAGTTGCAGCGCGCGCTTGTCGCCACGCCGCCGACCGAGACGAGCAATGGCGGTTATATAGCAGAAGGCTATGACGCAGCGCTCGATGATCTGCGCCGTCTGGGCAGCGATGGTCGCCGCGCGATTGCGCAGCTGGAGGCGCAATATCGCGAACAGACCGGCATCGCGTCGCTCAAGATCAAGCATAATGCGGTGCTGGGCTATCATGTCGAAGTGTCGGCCAAGCATGGTGACACGCTGATGCAGGAAGGCTCCGGCTTTACCCATCGCCAGACGCTGGCAGGGGTGGTGCGGTTCAATTCGGTCGATCTGCATGAACAGGCGACCCGCGTGGCGCAGGCGGGCGCGCATGCATTGGCGGCGGAGGCCGCGCATCTCGAAACCCTGATCGAGGCGGCTCTGGCGCGCAAGGGTGCTATAACGCGTGCCGCGCAGGCATTGGCGCGGCTGGATGTCGCGGCAGCTCTAGCGGAGCGCGCTGCAGAGGGCGGCTGGGCGCGCCCGCATTTTGTCGAGGAGCAGCGACTCGATATCGCAGCGGGGCGGCATCCGGTGGTCGAGGATGCGCTGCGCCGGGAGGGCCAGCAATTTGTCGCCAATGATTGCGCGCTTGCCGAGAGCGACCGGCTATGGCTGGTCACCGGGCCGAATATGGGCGGTAAATCGACGTTTCTGCGCCAGAATGCGCTGATTGTGCTGTTGGCGCAGGCGGGCAGCTATGTGCCCGCCGGGTCCGCGACATTGAGCCTTGTCGACCGCCTGTTCAGCCGCGTCGGCGCATCGGACAATCTGGCGCGCGGGCGTTCTACATTTATGGTCGAAATGGTCGAAACGGCGGCGATCCTGTCACAGGCGACAGAACGCAGCTTCGTCATCCTTGATGAAGTCGGGCGCGGCACATCGACCTATGACGGCCTCGCGCTGGCCTGGGCGGTGGTCGAGGCAGTGCATGAAGTGAACCAGTGCCGGTGCCTGTTCGCTACCCATTATCATGAGCTGACGCGCCTTGCCGAAACATTGTCTGCGCTTTCACTGCACAATGTACGAGCGCGCGAATGGAAGGGCGATCTGGTTCTGTTGCACGAGGTAGCGGAAGGCCCGGCGGACCGCAGCTATGGCATCGCGGTCGCCCGGCTTGCGGGGTTGCCGCCTGCCGTGCTTGCGCGGGCCAAGGATGTGCTGTCGCGCCTCGAAGCGGGCAAAGCCAAGACAGGCGGTATCGCCGCAGGACTGGATGATCTGCCCCTGTTCGCCGCCAGTACCGAGGCACAGGAAGAGGCCGCCACCGACCCCTTGCGGGAAGCCATGGCGCAGGTCGATGCCGACAGCCTGACCCCGCGCGACGCGCTCGATCTCGTTTATCGTCTCAAGGCGCTGGCGGATGGCGAGACGGTGTCCTAGAATAGAAGAGTTCATGACCGATCTTTTTTCCAACCTTTCCAACAGGCGGGCCATAATCGACCGGCGATCGCTGTCCGATCGCATCGACGCGGCTATCGCAGAGGCCGATACGTCCGAAACGTCGGTATTGCGCGCACTTGTTGTCAAATTTCTGGCCGAAGCCTTAGAGCAGGGCAGGGTGGAGGCGCTGCGCAGGCTGGAGGCGAAGCCCACCAATGGGCGCGAGATGGTGCAGGCCTATGCGTTTCTGACCGATCAGATGCTGCGCGTGCTGTACGACGCGACTACGCACCACCTCTATCCGCCGGGCAATCGCAGCAAGGGCGAACAGATAGTGCTGCTTGCTGTTGGTGGATATGGGCGCGGGGAAATGGCGCCCTACAGCGATGTCGATATCGCCTTCGTCACGCCCTACAAGCCGACCGGATGGACCGAGCAGGTCATTGAATCCATGCTCTATTCGCTGTGGGATCTGGGGCTGAAGGTTGGCCATTCGAGCCGTTCGATCAGTGAGATGATCCGTATGTGCAAGGACGACCTCACGGTGCGGACGGCGATGCTGGAAGCGCGCTATGTCTGGGGCGACCGCGCCGTTTATGACGAGGCCCGCGTGCGGTTCGCCAACGATGTCGTCAAGGACAGCGCGAAGACCTTTGTCGAGGAGAAACTGGCCGAGCGTGACGAGCGGCACAAGCGTATGGGCGACAGCCGCTATGTCGTCGAGCCCAATGTCAAGGAAGGCAAGGGCGGCCTGCGCGATTTGCACACGCTGTTCTGGATCGGCAAATATGTGAACCGCGTTGATACTGTCGCCGGGCTGGTCGACGCCGGGTTGCTGACGCGTCAGGAGCTCAAACAGTTTCAGAAGGCGGAAAATTTCCTGTGGGCGGTGCGATGTCACCTGCATAATATTACCCGGCGTGAAGAGGACCGGCTGACGTTCGATTTGCAGGTCGAGGTCGCCAAACGCATGAACTTCACGGCGCGTTCTGGCCGGTCCAGCGTCGAGCGTTTCATGCATTTCTATTTTCTCATGGCCAAAATGGTCGGTGACCTGACGGCCGTGTTCCTGGCGCATCTTGACGATCAGTGGGCGACCAAGGGGCGCCGCTTCGTGCCCAATTTGTTCCGCCGCCCGCGCAAGCTCGACGGGTTCATATTGGAGAGAGGGCGGATTGCCCTGCCCAGCGACGATTTCTTCCAGAAGGACCCGGTGCGTCTGCTGGAGATTTTTGCGCTGGCTGACAGGAACGGGCTTGAGATCCATCCCAGTGCGATGATCGCGGCGCGGCGCGATGCGCCGTTGATCGACAATCGCATCCGCAAGGACGAGCGCGCCAACGCGTTTTTTCTCGACGTTCTGACGTCGCCGCGTGACCCGGAAACCGTATTGCGCTGGATGAATGAGGCGAGCGTTTTCGGGCGATTTGTTCCCGACTTCGGTCGCGTCGTCGCGCAGATGCAGTTCGATATGTATCATCATTATACGGTCGATGAGCACACTATCCGCGCGGTTGGCCTGCTGGCGCGGATCGAAAAGGGCGAGCTGGCAGAAGATCACCCGCTTTCGACCGAGCTGATGGGCAGGCTGGTGTCGCGGCGGGTCCTGTACATCGCGGTTTTGCTGCATGACATCGCCAAAGGGCGCGGCGGCGACCACAGTATATTGGGCGCGGAGGTGGCGGAAAAGCTCTGCCCGCGCCTGGGACTGAGCGCGGCGGAAACCGAAATGGTGGCATGGCTTGTGCGCTATCACCTGCTCATGTCGTCGACCGCGTTCAAGCGCGACCTTTCCGACTACAAGACGATTATGGATTTCACCGACATCGTGCAGAGTGCGGAACGGCTGCGCCTGCTGCTCATGGTGACGGTGGTGGATATCCGCGCGGTAGGCCCCGGCGTGTGGAACAGCTGGAAACGGCAGTTGCTCTCCGACCTGTATACGGCTGCTGAAGAGGTGCTGCGGCTCGGGCACAAGAGCACGGGGCGCAAGGAAAAGATCAAGGCGAAGCAAGAAGCGTTGCGTGGCGCACTCGATATATCGGATGCACAATTCAACAAGCTGACCAAGCGCTTGCCTGACAGCTACTGGATCGCCGAGGCGGAGGACATCCTGCTCCAGAATGCGCGCCACATATTGGCAGCGGGCAAAGCTCCGCTCTCGATCAATGCCGAAGTGTACCCCGAGCGCGGCGCTACGTTGATAACCGTATATGCGGCGGATCACCCCGGCCTGTTCTACCGGATGGCGGGCGCGATCTATCTGGCGGGGGGCAGCATCATCGACGCGCGTATCCATACGATGCGTGACGGTATGGCGCTCGATAATTTCCTGGTTCAGGACCCGGTCGGGCGGCCGTTCGACGATGCGGGGCAGCTTGCGCGGATCAAGCAGGCGATAGAGGATGCGCTGGCCAACAAGCAAAAGCTGCAGCCCAAGCTGGAGGCGCGTCCATTGCCGCGCACGCGCGCCGAAGCGTTTGATATTGCCGCCAATGTCATCATCGACAACAAGGCGTCCAACCGCTTCACGGTGATAGAGATTCATGCGCGGGACAAGCCGGCGCTGCTGTTCAACCTGTCCTATGCGTTGTTCCAGTCGAAGGTGACCGTGCACAGTTCACATATTTCGACCTATGGCGAGCGCGCGGTGGATACCTTCTACATCACCGACCTTCTGGGCGGAAAGATAGAGAGCAAAGCGCGCCTGCAGACGCTGGAGAAACGGTTGCTGGAGGCGGCCGAGGCGACTGTCGTGGAGCAGCTTGCGGCCTAGATGATTTCCATCGCCATGCCTTGATGCAGCAGGGGTAGCAGCCGGTCCATCTCATTTCTGGCGATGGCGACACAGCCTTCGGTTGCCTTGGGCAAATCATGCGCATCAGGCACCCATATATGCCAGAAAATCGCGCTACCCATGCCGGGGACCGGCGGGACATCATTATGGCCCAATACGATGACTATGTCATAGGCCGCGTCGTCCCGCTGCAGCCGCTCATGAGAGAATGACCGGGGGAGCAGCACAGGGCGGTTATATGCCGGATCGTCCACACCATCCGACCAGCCGTCGCATTCGCGCGTCCAGCGCCAGGGAATATGCGGTGACGTTTGCAGCCTTACCCGTCCGGGTCTGAGCAGCGCGCTTCTGATCGGCCATATCCCAAGCGGCGTGCACCCATCGCCTTCCTTCTTGGCGGACGCTTCGCAGGCGCCGCCCTTGCCGATCGCGCAGGGAATGGCCGTATCGCCAAACGTCAATGTCCGCGCGCCGGTATCGACCCGCACTGCAACCGTCACAACTGATGCCCGGTGCGGTCGCGTTTGGTGTCGAGATAGCGGGCGTTATGGGGATTGGCCTCTATCGCATGCGAAACGCGTTCGGCCACATCAATCCCTTCGGCCTGCAACCCTTCGACCTTCGCCGGATTGTTGGTGAGCAGGCGTATGGTGGGGATCGACAGCAGTTTGAGCATCTGCGACGCCACCGAGAAATCACGGGCGTCGATGGCAAAGCCCAGGCGCACATTGGCGTCTACTGTGTCAAAGCCCTGATCCTGCAACGCATAGGCGCGCAGCTTGTTGATGAGGCCAATGCCTCGCCCTTCCTGGCGCAGATAGAGCAGGACGCCCCATTGCGCGCTCGCTATTTCATGCAGCGCGCCGTGCAATTGCGGGCCGCAATCGCATTTGAGCGATCCCAATACATCTCCGGTCAGGCATTCGCTGTGCAGCCGCACGACCGGGATGCTGCCGTCACGCTTGCCGATGACAAGCGCCACATGTTCGCGCGGATCGCCCGGCGAGCGGAATGCGACGATCTCGCTCGTTTCGGATGCCTCGACTGGCAGGCGGGCGCGTGTTGCAATGTAGAGCTGCTCACCGCTGGCGAACATGTCGATGGCGTCGGCGGACGCGCTGGCCTCGGCAGCGACAGGCGCGGGCGCGACGAAGAAACCGGGCATGATGCCCGCCAGCCGGGCGAGCTTAAGCGCAGCACTGGCGGCTTTGGGCGCGGCAATGGGCAGGGCACGATATGGCCCTTTGAGAGGCGTGGCGAGATCCTGAACCGGGTCGATCAGCGCCATCGCGTCGGCCAGATCTATCCATTTTTCCCGCTGCACAAGCACCGGTAGTTCCGGCTCCGCCGCTTCGCGCTGGTTCGCGAGGCGAAGGGTCTGGGCGCGGGCGGATGATATCAATATATTGGCGCTGGCCTCAGGATCGAATTGCGGCAGGCTCTGCGCATCGGCGCTCTCCACCGCAAGCACGGACACCGTGCCGTCGTCCGCCGTGACATCCACCGGCCAGCCGCGACGCAGTGCGTCGATGGCGCGGGCGACATCGCGGGCCGCCTTGGCGCTCATCAGAACACGAATTCCGTAATCAGCGGGGCATGGTCCGACGGCTTTATCCAGCTGCGGCATGGCTCCGCCACGCGATGCTTGATGGCCTTGCCCGCCAGCTCCGGGCTGACCCACATATGATCGAGACGCCGGCCCCGGTCCGATGCGGCCCAATCTTTCGCGCGGTAGCTCCACCACGTATAGAGCCGCTCCGGTGCGGGGTAGAATTGGCGCCCGATATCGACCCAGTCATGCGCCGCCTGCAGCTGTCCCAACAGATCGCATTCGACAGGCGTATGGCTGACGACGTCGATCAGTTGCTTGTGGCTCCATACGTCGCATTCCAGCGGAGCGATGTTGAAATCGCCGGTCAATATGGTGGGCTTGTCGAGGGTCCTGGACCAGTCGATCATCCGGCCTAGAAAATCGAGTTTCTGGCCGAATTTGGGGTTTTGTTCACGGTCGGGAACATCGCCGCCGGCAGGAACATAGACATTTTCCAGCCGTATCCCGTTGTCCAGACTGACGCCGACATGGCGCGCTTCGCCATTCGCCTGCCAGTCAAGCCGGTCGTCCTCACGGATCGGCACGCGGCTGATGATGGCGACACCGTGATGCATGGGCTGGCCGTGCAGAATCTGGTGATTATATCCCATCTGGCGAAACACGCCGCCAGGGAAGATATCGTCGACCACCTTGGTTTCCTGCAGGCAGAGTATATCGGGTGCTTCCTCGGTCAGGAACCGGGTTACGATGTCGATACGGGCACGGACGCTGTTGATGTTCCATGATGCAATTTTGAGATTTTGAGGCATGCCACTCCACTAGGGGGCATAGGCGAACGACGCAAGCCGGGGGACGAAATATAAGACCCTCGCTCTGGGGGCTTAGAGCGAGGGTCTCGATGGGCGCTTTTTGCGCGGTCGCAGAGAGAAGCCTCAGGTAACAGGGGGGAAGCCCAATGCCTCTCTCTGCGGTTGATTTCTTATACTCTGGTCTGGCTGTCGCCAGGATGAACGAATATGAATTTTGCGATTTTCGTCGCTGATTTGCGGCAGTTCAGCTGTTGGGCCTGCGACTGGTTATACGCGGGTCTTTCCAGCGGAATGTCGAGTCGGCGACGGGGCCATTATACCGGTGCTCCGTCAGGCGGACCGCCGTGCGATTGCCCTGTGCGTCGCGCGCCACCCAGCCATATAGCTCCAGCCCCGCGGGCGCCGAGGATTTGCGATTGAACACCAGGGTAATAGTACCGAATTCGGGCCGTTTGGGGTCGTGTGCCTCTACCGACAAAATGCGCTTGTCCCCGGTCTGTATAACCTTGCTGAATTTGGTGAAATCGCGCTTCGGGTTGATTAGCGCGCCGAGAGGTGAATTCTTGATGGGCCAACGCTGTACCTGCCGGACCTCATAGTCGATCAAGGTCAATGCACTGCCGTCGCCCACGATCAGCAGACCGGCATCCTTCTGATACTGAAAACGGATTTTGCCCGGTTGCTTCAGGGTCAGCTTGCCGGTCAGCGTTTGGCCATTGCGGTCGGTCTGCGCGAAATCGGCCGTCAGGGTTTTGACCGACTGTATGTAGCGCGCCACCTGGGCCAGATCCTGACTGTCCCGGCTTTGGGCCGCGGTTTGAGCCTGCGCATTCGCAAACGGCAATGCCATAGGCGCTGTCGCGGCCATTGCGAGGCCAAGACAGGTAGCGGAAAGAGCCGAACGGCGAAATATCATGAATCTCTCCTCATCAATTCACGCCCATCATGCCTTATGCGATTGAACTGCCGCTGAACCTGCCTGAAACCTGCCGTTCAACGTGCGTGATAGCGCAGACGGCCGACAAAGCGCGCGAGGCTGGGTCTGTGTTCCCTGCGTGCGGCAAAACGCGCCTTGCCTCGCTCGAACCGCATGACGTCCTCGATACGCCGTGCAAGAAACGCCCGGGTGTCCGAGTGGTTTTCGCTCTCGTCATTGATGAACGCCATCAACGTGGCCGAATAGATTCCAGCCAGCAGCATGCGCTTTGTGTAGTGATTATAATCGGTGGCGTCGTCTCCGGCGGCGCGCCACATGAGGTCGGCAGCGCGCCAGCCCAGCTTTGCCGCAAGCGCTATATTGTGCGGCATCGCCAATATCGGCAGCGCGCGGTGTAATGCTTCGCTGTCGGCGGCCAGAGCATCGAGTCGCGCTTCCACCAATGCGGCTATTTTTCCCCTGATCTTCAGCTGCGCCAGCTTGTCTGGCGGGCATGCGCTCAGCATAGCGTCGTCGATATGGGCGAACCAGGCGTCGATCATCGCCATTGCGCCGCCATCGAAAGCGAGTTTCGCTATCTCTGGTGTAACGCCCGCTTGCTGGGCGGCCATCTCGACGGCAGCTTTGGACCATCCATCAAAGGCCGCATTGCGCGCAACCAGCGGCGCCAGCGCCATACGCACTTCATCCAGAGTGGGATCGTCGGGCAATTGGGTCTGGGCCATAGCTTCCATTTAAGGCCACTCCGCCCGCTGGCAAGGGATTACGCCCTTAAATTGAGAATTTCCCGCTCAACTCCAGCATGCGGATCGCGGCTTTGGCGGCTTCACCGCCCTTGTCTTTCTCGGACGGTTTTGCACGGGTAAGCGCCTGCGCTTCGTCTTCCACCGTCAATATCCCATTGCCGATCGCTATGCCGTCCAGCGTGAGCGCCATCAGCCCGCGTGCGCTTTCATTGGACACAACCTCGAAATGATAGGTTTCGCCGCGGATCACCACGCCAATGGCGACGAACCCGTCATATTGGCCGCTTTCCGCCGCCATGGCGACAGCACCGGGAATCTCCAGCGCGCCAGGCACGGTGAGCACGTCATGGCTGTGTCCAGCAGCTTCCAATGCCGCAGATGCGCCCTCGATCAGCAAATCGTTGAGGTGGTCGTAGAAACGGGCTTCCACGATCAGGAATTTAGCCATGCGTGCGTCCTTATGCGGTTCAGGATGTAATGGGCCGGCGGCCGACCACAGAGAGATCATAGCCATCAAGCGCCACGAGGCTGTGATCGGTGTTGGAGAGCAGGATCATGTCATGGACACCGAGCTCGGCCAGTATCTGCGCACCCACGCCATAATCACGCAGTTCATCCATATCGCGCGGGCCGGAGTTTTGCTCTTTGCTAAGCATGAGCGAGATGTCGTCGGCCCTGCGGCGGTTGATGTTGACGATCAGGCCTGCACCCTCTTCCCCAATGATCTCCATCGAACGGCGTAATATGTTGCTGCGTTCACCGACCTGGCTGAATATATCAGACAAGGGTGCAAACTGATGCATGCGCACAAGAGTAGGGGCGTCGGGATTTATGTGCCCTTTTTGCAGCACCATCTGTTCGCTCTGCGTGGCGCGGTTGTAAAATGTTATCGCGTTCCATTCTCCGCCCCATCGGCTTTGAAAGCGTACCTCCACCCGTTTTTCGACAAGATGGTCATGGCGGCGGCGATAGGCGATGAGGTCGCGGATCGTGCCGATCTTCATTCGGTGCTTTTGTGCGAACGGAATGAGGTCATCGAGCCGGGCCATGGTGCCGTCGTCCTTCATGATCTCACAGATTACACCGGACGGGTTGAGCCCGGCGAGCCTGGAGACATCCACGGCAGCTTCGGTATGGCCTGTACGGATCAGCACGCCGCCGTCTTTCGCCACCAGAGGGAACACATGTCCGGGGGTCACTATGTCCTGCCTGCCTTTCGAGGAGTCGATGGCGACGGCGACGGTGCGCGCCCGGTCGGCGGCGGAGATGCCCGTGGTGACGCCTTCGCGGGCCTCAATGGATACCGTGAAGGCGGTTTCGTGGCGCGTGCCGTTGGCGCGGCTCATCAGATCGAGGCCGAGCTGATCCACGCGATCTTTCGTCAGCGCCAGGCAAATAAGGCCCCGCCCATGGGTCGCCATGAAATTGATCGCATCGGGGGTTGCCATTTGGGCGGGGATGACGAGATCGCCTTCATTTTCCCGGTCTTCATCATCGACAAGGATGAACATACGACCATTGCGGGCCTCATTGATGATCTCTTCCGGGCTGGCCAGCGCAGTGCCGCCCTCGCGCTTGTGCAGGTAGCTTTCGAGCTTTGCGAGGGTGTCGGCCGTCGGGTTCCAATCCGTATCGCCGAGTTTGCGCAGGCTGTTGGCGTGCAGTCCGGCGGCGCGGGCAAGCCCGGAGCGCGACATTTCGCCACCGATGACCAGGGACTCGATTGTTTCGATAAGATGCGTAGACATGTGATATGTAGATCACATTTCAATGTGATCGTCAACTGCGGCATTCACATTATATTACAGTGAATCGCTCCTTGAGCCTGCCCAGATAGCGGGCGAGCACATCAATTTCGATATTCACCTTCCGGCCCGTCTGCAACTGGCCCAGGGTGGTAACCTGCCATGTGTGAGGAATGAGATTGACCGTGAAATGAGCCTCTGGCCCGTTGTCGCGGACCTCATTGACGGTCAGGGACACACCGTCGATCGTTACGGAGCCTTTTGGCGCGACAAATGGTGCAAGGTCCGCGTCAACCGTGAAGGCCACCCGGCGCGAGTCCCCATCATCGGCTATGCCGTTGACCGTGCCGATGCCATCGACATGGCCGGTTACGATATGCCCCCCCAGTTCGTCGCCCAATTTGAGCGCGCGTTCCAGATTGAGTTGTTTGCCCGTTTCCCACATTCCGGGCGCAGTACGGCTCACGGTCTCACTCGATGCGTCGACCATGAACCAGTTCGTACCGTCTTCGTCCGTACCTTTGTCCACCACGGTCAGGCACACGCCCGAACATGCTATGGATGCGCCGATCGCAACGCTGTCCATGTCATAGGAACAGGCAATACTGAGACGGGTATCGCCTCGTTTTTCGACCGCCTTGATGGTGCCGATGTCGGTGATGATGCCGGTAAACATGGTCTCGCTCTAGCGGGCTCTCTGCCTCAGGTAAACCTCCAGCATGTCACCTCCCAGCCGCCGGGTATCCATCATGCGCCAGAGGCCATGCGCGGCATCGAGAGACGGCAGGCCGATATCGGCAACGGCCTGCCTGCCGCCACCTATTATGACGGGCGCGCGGTACAGCAGAATCCGGTCTACCATGTCCGCATGCAGGAACGCGGCTGCCGTTTGCGCGCCGCCTTCCACCAATATGCTGGAAACCCCATCCAATTGGACAATCGAGGCCGGGTCGTGGATCAATATCCACCCTTCGGGCGTATCGCCATGGCCCAGCATGAGGCGCTTTGGGCTGCGCTGCTCCAGTCCCGGAAGGCGCACATCGAGGCGCGGGCTGTCTGCCCACCATGTGCCCCGTCCTACCAATATCGCGTCATGCGAGGCGCGCATCACATGGGCGTGAGCCCTCGCCGCATCGCCGGTAATCCATTGGCTTGTGCCGTCGGCCATCGCGATGCATCCATCGAGCGAAAGGCCGAGCTTGAGAGTAACGGATGGGCGCCCCGATATCTGGCGCGCGAAGAATCCGGCCATCGCGGTTTCCGCTTCATCAGCCAATATGCCGGTATCGACGCGGATACCCTGATCGCGCAGCCATGCGGCGCTTTGGCCATTGGTACGCGGGTCCGGGTCGAGCGCGGCGATGACGACGCGGCCTACCCCCGCCTGATGCAATAGCTCAACGCATCGCGGGCCGCGTGGCGACAGGTGAAAACAGGGCTCCAGCGTCACATAGGCGGTTGCGCCTTGTGTCATACCGGCGGCCTGCGCCAGTGCCTGTGCCTCGGCATGGGGGCGTCCGCCCGGCTGGGTCCAGCCCCGGCCCAGGATCAGGCCGTTCTTTTCAATGATACAACCGACATTGGGGTTGGGGCTGGTTTGACCCGAACCCCTCAAAGATAGCGCGATGGCGGCGCGCATGATGCGCGCATCATCTGATGCTGTCATTGCGTGGCCGTTGTAGCAGTGGAGCCGGTGGCGACCCTGCTCGCCGCTTCGATTACCGTTTCGGTTGTCCCTTCCTTCGCGCGCGCCTCGGCGAGGCGCTTTTCCAGCATCGCCCGAATATATTTGAGGGCTTCGGCGCGGCGCGCGTCGTTACGTTCCGCCTCCTCCCGCCATTCGATGCCGAAGGTGTCAGCCAGTTTCTGCATTTCCTTCTGCTTCTTGCGCAGGGCCTGCTCGCGCCGTTCCAGATCGTGCATCTGTTCCATTATGATCTCGCTGTCCGGGCGCGGTGTGTTCCAGCTCTCGAAATAGGTGATCTTGTTCTGGCGCGGCATTGTGTTGGTGTTGGCGTCAACCAGAAATGCCCAGACGATCAGCCATGTCACTGCGACCGATACACCGAGTAGCGGCCATTTGTGGGATCGTTTCTCGGTCAGATAATTCCACAGGTCGCCTGCGGCGCTACGTGGCGAAACGGGACGGGGGAATATGGCCATCGCGCCTATATAGGCGCTGTTGCGGGGCGATGCAAAAATTTCGATTTTATGATCCGGGTCACAGAATGTTCATGAAATATCCCTCATATGGAGGGTGCGACCCGATGGGCTGGATGTCTTGGCTCCACCCATCTACTGACCCGGTACCCCCTGAGGGGTGCCGGGTTTCTTTACGGATCAATGGTTTACCCGATATTGTGAATTTATGCGCCGCCCTCAGGCAGGCATCAGATGGCGCTCGCCCGCGAGTCGCATCATCGCTTTTTGCAGCTTTTCAAAGGCGCGAACCTCGATCTGGCGCACGCGTTCGCGGCTGACGCCATAGACCTGGCTCAGTTCTTCCAGGGTCTTGGGTTCGTCGGCCAGACGGCGCTCAGCGAGGATATGCTTCTCGCGATCGTTGAGGCTGTCCATAGCCTCGACCAGCAGGTCATGACGCAGGCCACGCTCTTCGGCATCGGCGACGCGCTCGTCCTGCAGCGGGTTTTCGTCCGCCAGCCAATCCTGCCACTGGCCTTCGCCATCCTCGCGCATCGGCACATTGAGCGACGTGTCGCCGCCCATCGCCATGCGGCGGTTCATTGATACGACTTCATCTTCCGACACGCCGAGATCAGTGGCGATCTTGGTGACGTCTTCGGGATGCAGGTCGCCATCCTCGAACGCTTCGATATTGTTCTTCATCCGGCGCAGGTTGAAGAACAGCTTTTTCTGCGCGGCGGTGGTGCCCATTTTGACGAGGCTCCAGCTACGCAGGATGAATTCCTGAATGGAGGCGCGGATCCACCACATCGCGTAGGTGGCGAGGCGGAAACCGCGATCGGGCTCGAACTTCTTCACGCCCTGCATCAGGCCGATATTGCCTTCGGAAATCAGCTCGGAAACCGGCAGGCCATAGCCGCGATAGCCCATCGCGATTTTCGCGACGAGGCGCAGGTGCGACGTGACGAGCTGGGCCGCAGCCTCAGTATCGTCATGCTCCTGATAGCGTTTGGCGAGCATATATTCCTGCTCGGCAGAGAGAATCGGGAATTTCCGGATCTCCGCGAGATATCTGTTAAGGCTTGCGTCGCTCCCCAATGCGGGGACGACCGCCTGTGACGGACTTTTGTTGGCCATGTATCCTACCCTGGTCCTTTCTCGCCGTCCCCTGCTGGGCAACGGCACTTCAACATCACCAGCAACCTTATACGCGAAGCTGGCTTAACAGTTCCTGCATGTCGTCAGGCAAATGGCTCGTAAATGCGAGCTTTTCCATCTTTATAGGATGAATAAACCCCAATGAAGCCGCGTGCAATGCCTGCCGCCTGAAGGAAAGCGAATTGATTATTCTCCGAAACGCCGTTGCCCGGCCTCCATAAATGGGGTCGCCCAGCAATGGATGCCCGATATGGCTCATATGGACGCGTACCTGATGCGTGCGGCCGGTTTCCAGCCTGCATTCAACCAGCGCAGCGCCTTTTAGGGCTTCCATCGTGCGATAATGGGTTACGGCATGCTTGCCGCGCCCCTCATTTTGCACCGCCATTTTCTTGCGGTCGCGTTCCGACCGGCCGATCCATGTGTCGATCTTGCCCGCCGGGGGTGCCGGGATGCCGCTGACGATCGCCAGATAGCGGCGGGAAATGCTGTGGTCCTTGAACTGTCTGGCCAGTCCCTCATGCGCGGCGTCGCTTTTGGCAACGACCAGAAGGCCGGAGGTATCCTTGTCGATGCGGTGTACGATGCCGGGGCGAGCCACGCCGCCAATGCCGGACAGGCTGCCTTTGCAATGATGCAACAGCGCGTTGACCAATGTTCCGTCCGGGTTACCCGCCGCAGGATGAACGACCAGCCCTGCCGGTTTGTCCACGACCACCAGATGATCGTCCTCGAAAACGATATTGAGGGGAATATTCTGCGCCGTCGCCTCCGCAGGGGCGGCTTCGGGTATATCGAGCAGGTAACTCTGGCCCGGTTCGACCTTGCGGGACGGGTCGCGCACGGCCTCACCGCGCGCGCTCGATACCCTGCCGTCGAGGATCAGGGATTTGAGACGCTCGCGCGAAAGGGCGGGGACAAGGCCCGCCAAGGCCTTGTCCAGCCGTGCTCCGGCGAAATTCTCATCAACCTCGGCGGTTATTATGGAATTCGTTTCCCCCATCGCATAGGAATGTGGGGATGCCGGTACGCATATCAAGAGCCCTGCTGGAGCGGATTTTGGACGAGGCCGAAGCCAGCCCATGCCATGAGATTTGCGGGCTGCTGCTGGGGCAGGGCGCTGAAGTGCGTGACATTCGCGTTTCGGCCAATGTGGCACAGGACCCGGCGCGACGTTTCGAGGTCGATCCCGCCGTTCTGATCGCCGCACACAAGGCCGCGCGGCAGTCCGGTTTGAGGATCATGGGGCATTATCATTCGCATCCCAATGGAGGGACGGAACCCTCGGTATGTGATGCGGAAATGGCCGTCGATGATGGCAGCCTGTGGCTTATTTGCTCGCCCTCCCGAGAGTTTAGGATGTGGCGGACCGGCGCGCAGGGGCTGCATGGCCGCTTTGCCGTCTGCGATATCGCTGTCGATGCTTGATAGCGTGCCCATGCATCAGGCCTTGCATCGCTGGCGTCATGGCGGCAAAGACGAGAGGAAAGGGCGCGCATTTCCATCAGCGGACGCAAAGGCAGGACAATGAACGATCAGGGGGCAGGGCAAAAGGGTGATCCCGTACTGGATTTTGCGGCTTTGTTATGCTCGCGCCTGTGTCATGACCTGCTGAGCCCGGTCGGGGCGTTCAATAACGGCCTGGAACTCATGGCCGATGAAACCGACCCGGAAATGCGTGAGCGCTGCCTCGATCTGCTGGGGGAGAGCGCGCGGACGTCGGCCAGCAAGCTGAAATTCTTTCGCCTCGCCTTTGGTTCGGCTGGCGGATATGGCGAAAGCGTGCCGCCCAGCGAGGCGCGGCAGGCGATTGAGGGCATGTTCGCATCGTCCGGCAGGGTGAAGATCGGCTGGCTGATTGCCGATGAGCCGCTCGACAAACGCGCGGTGAAGATATTGCTCAACCTTGCCCTTATCGCCGGGGATGCGCTGGTGCGCGGCGGGCAGCTCGACGTCGGCGCGGAAGTACGCGGCGACATGATCGAAATTGCGGTACGCGCCCAAGGGCAGAAAATTGTGCTCGATGAGGAACTGCGTGCCGCCCTTTCCGGTACGTTGCGTGAGGAAGCGCTCTCGGCGCGCACGGCTGCTGCATGGATGACGCGCCAGCTCGTGCTCAAGGCTGGCGGGGAGATCATGCTGTCGGCTGCGGGTGAACCCGCACTCGTGTTCGGCGCTACAATTTCCACATAAATGGCTGCAAATTCGGCGCTTTAACGCCGAATTAACCATGGCGGCTCCATCTTGTCCCTAATCCTAGTGCGCGGACAGGAATATGGACGAACTGCTATCCGAATTTGTTGCCGAGACCCAGGAGTCTCTGGAGGCGCTGGCCAATGTGGTCGTCGCCCTTGAATCGGACCCGTCCGACCGCAATCTTCTGGATGAATTATTTCGCTTTTTTCATACGGTTAAAGGAAGCTGCGGCTTCCTGAACCTGCCGCGCTTTGAAAAGCTGAGCCACGCTGCGGAAGATATTCTATCGGAGGTCCGCTCCGGGGATGCGCCGCCGGATGCCGCGACGATCACAGCCGTTCTCGCCGTCATGGACCGCATTGCCGAGCTGTGCAGCGCCATAGCTTCGGGGGCATCCCTGCCGCACCAGAATGACGACCAGCTGATCGAGACGTTGCGGCACTGCTACAAGATGGCCTGTTCGGAAGCCGCGCCTGCCGTCGATGACGACCATGTCGAGAAGGACAGCGCCATCGTCACGGAACAGGCAGTGCGAAATAATGGCGCGTCACGCACCATTCGCCTGCCACTGACGCTGATCGACCAGTTGATGAACGGCGTTTCGGATATGGTTCTGGCGCGCAACGAATTGTCGCGCAAACTGCGCACCAACGACGCCAGCCCGGAACTGGAGGCCGCATTCGACAGGCTGTCCACCTGCATCGCCGACATGCGCGACAGCATATCGAAAACCCGCATGCAGCGCGTTGACCGCCTGTTCATGGCGATTCCGCGCATGGTGCGCGATCTGGGGCGCGAGCTTGGCAAGTCCATCGAATTGACGCTGGAAGGCGGCGATGTCGAAATGGACCGTGAAATGGTCGAGATGGTCGTCGATCCGCTGACGCATATCGTGCGCAACAGCATCGACCACGGCATCGAAAAGCCGATTGAACGTGCCGCTACCGGAAAACCGGAAACGGGGACATTGCGTATCTCGGCGCATCAGTCGGGCAGCCAGATCGTGATCGAAGTGGCCGATGACGGGCGCGGCATCAACGTCGATGCGGTGATCGGCAAGGTGGTGGCCAAAGGGCTGATGACGGCGCAGGATGTTTCCAAGCTGAACGATCAGGCCAAGCTGGACCTGATATTCACGCCGGGCCTTTCCACTGCTGAACAGGTTACGTCGGTTTCGGGGCGCGGCGTCGGCATGGACATTGTTCGCGCCAATATCGAGCGGATAGGCGGAGTCATTTCCCTGTCGAATGACCCCGGCCAGGGGTTGACGATTACGATGCGGGTGCCGCTCACCCTCACGATTATACCCGGCCTGATATTGAGCGCTGGCGGCCTCAACTTCGCCATTCCGCGCTCAGCCATTATCGAAATATTGCATGATAATAATCCGACGGTCTCGCTCAGCGCGCTGGGCGGCGGCAAAACCGTCACCATACGTGGCACGCGCTATTCGATGATCGACCTGGAAGACGTAATCGGTGTGCCCCCTGTCGAGAGACAAGGGCCGCGTTCGCTGATGCTTGTCCGGTCGGCTTCGGGGAAACCCTATATACTGGGCGTCAGCCATGTCGAAAATCATGAGGAACTGGTGATCCGCCCGGCGGCGCCCATCGTCATGTCGGCGGGCATCTATGCCGGAATGACCCTGCCGGATAATGGCCAGCCGATGTTGCTGCTCGATGCCGGAGGCATAGCGCAGGCGGCGCAGCTGCCGCTGGTGGTCGAAAATGTGGATGTTCTCGACACTGGCGAGACTGATGAACAGGCTAGCCCGAAAACATATACGGGGCTGCGTTTCATTGAATTGACCGGTGAGGAGCGCGTCGTGCGTCTGTCGCTGGTGGAACGGGTCGAGGATATCGACGCGGGCGCATTTGGTGAGACGGCCGGGCGTGCGCATGTGCAGATCGACGGGCGGCTCATTCCCTGCGCCTATGGCATCGACAAAAAAGCGCGAACGGGTGTGATTACCTGCTTGCGGATGCGCGACGGCGCGCGGGAGCTGTGTTACCCTGTGGAAACGGTCGTCGACATTGATGAAATCCCCACAGAGCTGGATATGGACGCCGCTTATGGCGTTGTTGCCGGAGTAGTATTGGTCGCGGGCCAGCATATCGAAGTTATTGATGGTTATGCGCTGTTCTCCACCCTTCAGGATGGCCAGATCGTCGAGGAGAAGGCGTCCAAAGGCCGGTGCGTGATCGCCGACGGCGATGATATATGGAACCGCGAGATATTGGCGCCGCTGCTGATGCAGGCGGGATATGACGTCATTTGGGGTGAGGCGGACCTTGCGACCGGAGGACACGACGTCCTGTTGATGTCTGGAGCCGGTACTCAGGCCGGTGACGTTTCGGCGGCCCATGCGGTTGTAAAACTGAGGAGCAGCAGCGCGCCTGCCGGGCCGGATGACGACAGCATTTATCGCTATGACCGGTCGGCTCTTCTCAACGCCATCTCTCTAGCAAGCGGTATCAGGAGCAGCGCAGCATGAGCGGGCTTTACCTTTTTGCACGCATCGCCGGAACGCCGGTCGCCATTCCTACAGAGGATGTGGAAGCCGTGGTCCGCATGAGCGAGCTGTCGCCGGTTCCCGGCGTCGCCGGTTATGTCGCGGGCCTTTCCGCCCTGCGCAGCCGGGTGCTGACGATTGTGGATGCCTCCGCGCTGATAACCGGAAGCGCGCCAGTGACGATTGGCGACGACGGGAGCAAGGAAAACTACGCTATTGTCTGCGACATTAGCGGGCACAGCTATGGCATATTGGTTGATGATGTCGATGATATCCGCACAGTGACGAACCCTGTGCTGCCGGTATGCGGCAAAATTTCCGAGATATGGCTGCCCTATGTGAGCGGTGCGATAGAGGATCAAGGGCAGTATTTCCTGCTGTCGCTGACGGGCCTTCTGGAACAATGTCTGGTGCAGCAGGCGGCGTAACATCATGTTTACGATTCTGTCAGCATTGCTTCCTATAATGGTCGGACAAGGCAAATATCCGAGGAAAGCCCAATGAAAAATTGTCTGGTCGTCGATGATTCCAAGGTAATTCGCAAGGTCGCGCGTCACATACTGGAATCGCTGAATATTTCCGTCACCGAGGCATGTGACGGCCGTGATGCGCTCAACCAGTGCCAGAACGCCGATCATGATGTCGTTCTGCTGGACTGGAACATGCCCGTGATGAGCGGCATGGAATTCCTGCAGCAGCTTCAGGCGTCGCGGGCTTCACGCCCCAAAGTGATCTTCTGCACGACCGAAAACGGCCTGGGCCATATCAAGGCCGCGCTGGAAGCAGGTGCAGACGAATATGTGATGAAGCCGTTCGATCGCGACACTCTTGAAAGCAAGTTGCAGCTCGTAGGCGTCATTTGAGCGGTTGGCGGATTTCCGTCATTATTTTTTGAATTGATACAGAGCGCACAGTGTCGGCCATCTCTCCTAACAGAAAATGGAGTCATTCGCGGTCGGCGCTGATCCGGGTTCTGGTTATTGACGACTCTGTCGTCATGCGCTCGACCATCGCGCGCATGTTCGAAGGCGGGTGCGGCGTGGACGTGGCCGGCATGTTCGCGACCACCAAGGATGCGTTCGATTTCCTGTCCCGCGAGCAGGTCGATGTTGTCCTGCTCGATCATGAAATGCCGGGTCAGAAGGGCCTCGATGCGCTTCCCGCTATAATAGAGGCCGCCAAGGGGGCGCATGTCATCATGCTGTCCTCTCATTGCAAGAGGGGCGAAAAGACCACGGTGAAGGCTCTGTCGCTTGGCGCTGCGGACGCCATAGCCAAGCCTACGAGCCGAGATTCGACGCCCCAATTTTCGCAAACATTGATCAAGCGCGTGCGGGATCTGGCCGCCTCCAGCAAAACAGCGCCTGCACCCGCCGACAAACTGCCGATGCGAGCGGCGCCACGCAGCCTTGAGGTTAAATGCATCGCAATCGGAGCCTCGACTGGCGGCATACATACACTGTCCGATCTGTTGGGTGCGAACACCGACAAGCCGGGCGTGCCGATATTCGTGACCCAGCATCTGCCCGAAGCATTCATGCCCTATTACGCCGAACAGGTCGCGAGAATGTCCAGCCTGCCGGTTTCCATCGCCAAGGCGGGTGAGTTTGTTCGCAACGACCATATCTATATCGCACCGGGCAATGCGAATGTCGGGTGCGAAAAATTCGGCAATCAGATGCGCATAGCGTTGTCGGATGCGCATGACACGCTCACCAATACGCGTCCGTCGGTCAACCTGATGTTCCGGTCTCTGGCCAAATGCTATGGCGCGGGCGCGCTTGGTATCGTGCTGACCGGCATCGGACGCGACGGTACTGCCGGCGCGGAGGCCATCGTCAAACAGGGTGGCACAGTGATCGCCCAGGATGCGCAGTCCAGCGTGATATGGGGCATGCCCGGCGCGGTTACGCGGGCCGGACTGGCCAGTGCGAACCTCAGGCCAGAGCATATGCTGGACTTTATCCAGTCCTCTCGTTCGGGAGAGGGCGCATGAAGGATGTCACCCTGACCCCGCCGATGCGCCAGCTGATCGAGCTGCTGGAAAGCCGCACGGGCCAGACTCTCTCGGAAAGCCGGGTATGGCGTCTGGAAACATCTCTGAAGCCGGTTCTGAAGTCCGCCGGTCTGAAGGACAGCGAAGAGCTTATGGACCGGATCGTGAGCGATCCGGATGGCCCCTTGGCGGTGCAGACCGTTGACGCACTGGTCAATAATGAAACCAGCTTCTTTCGCGATGCCCATATCTTCAACATGATAGGCAAGGATTTGCTGCCCCAGATGATGGAACGGTTGGTTGCGGATGATCGCGGCAAGACCCTGCGCATATGGTGCGCGGGGTGCTCCACGGGGCAGGAAGCATATTCCCTTGCGCTGCTATTCCGTAATCTCGTCGATGAAAAATCGGGCTTCCGGCTCCAGATTGTGGCGACGGACGTGTCCCGCTCGGCCATCGGACGCGCAAGGTCGGGCCTGTACCCGCAGATGGACGTGCAGCGCGGCCTGCCGATCAACGACCTGTTGCGCTGGTTCGAGCCTGCGGGTGACGATTGGCAGGTGCACCAGAGCCTGCGCGACATGATCGAGTTCAGGGTCGATAACCTGCTCGACAGCCGTGCCATGAATGGCGACTATGACATGGTTTTCTGCCGCAATGTGCTTTTGTACTTCTCGCCTGAACGCAAGGCGCAGATATTCTCCCGCCTTGCCCGCCAATGCCGTGTGGGTGGTTATCTGTTGCTCGGCGCGGGGGAAACCGTGATCGGCCAGACGCATGACTTCACCGCCAGCCGTACCTTCCGCGGCGTGTATGAGCATGTCGATGCCAGCGATTTTGGCGCCAATATATAGGCAGGCTGCATATTGACGAACCCCGCCCATTGGTGCCTAAGCGTCTGTGACGTGAGGCAGCCATGAGGAGCGGCGGTGATAGAGAGGCTTTCGCCCAATTTTGACGAGCGCAAGCTGCCGGTTTCCATGCTCGTGCTGCATTATACCGGTATGCCCGACGCGCATAGCGCGATCGACTGGCTGGCCAATCCCGAGTCGAAGGTCTCCGCGCATTATGTCGTCACCGAGGAAGGCGAGGTCGTCCATATGGTGGCCGAGGATAAGCGCGCCTGGCACGCGGGCAAAAGCTATTGGCGCGGCATTTCGGACGTCAATTCGGCCAGCATCGGCATAGAGATCGTCAATCCGGGGCATGAATGGGGCTATCGCGAATTCCCGGAGGCTCAGATCGACGCCCTGATCCCGCTGATGCATGAAATCGTGGAGCGCCACGGCATTACGCGCGGCAATATCGTCGGCCACAGCGATGTCGCGCCGGGCAGAAAGCAGGATCCGGGTGAGCTGTTTCCCTGGTGGCGGCTGGCGCGATTGCGGCTGGCGCTGCCGCGCCCGACCAAGCATCTGATGGACCCGCTATGGAGCGACAGCGCCTTCATGCTCGCGCTGGAGCGTTTCGGCTATGACATTAAGGAGCCGGAGGAGGCCGTCCGCGCCTTCCAGCGCAGGTTCCGTCCCGAAATGATCGACGGCGTGATCGACGGCGAGAGCCGCGCGATATTGCTGGCGCTGCTGCTGCCCAAACCGACCGGGGATGAGTGACATATAAGCGGGCCTGCGCCAAAGCCGCTTTGCGCGCCAGAGCTGTCGTTCAATTTCAAGCTACAGTACGCCGAAAGCAGACGGTCGAGGATCAGCAGAAATCTATGAAGAGTTAGCTTTACATGCAGTGCAGAAAGCGTTCAGTCCAATTTTTGCTGCTAACGAGAAAAGTAACGCGATTACTGGCACTATGGCGGCGGCGGCAAGGTTGACCGTTGTTGCCACAAGTGCAGCAACCATACTGACTAAGCCAACTTTTCCTTGACTGCGCCATATCGCTGCGGCCTGTGCTCGTTCTTCTTCGTATTTGGCGTCTCCACAAACAAAGGCGACAAACTCTTGCTTTACATTAGCATAAAAGCTCTGGATCGCTCCCCCACTGCCAAAACCAGCCGTCGATGTAGACCCAATTTGTGATAGCCATTTTTCCGCTATCTGATCTTCACTCATTCCATTGGTGAGGAATGTTTGCACCATCTGTTCCTGGCTTGCAGGAAGTGCATTAAGCCAACCCCCTTCAGTCAGTTCGATGGCCAACATCATAGAAGCTCCCTAATGTATTCCGCCGAAACCGCATGAGTGGTTTGATGCAATGTTTGAGGGTCAATACCACCAAGGCTAATCGAACCGCTAGCACCCGCGGGCGAGTATCCGCCCACGACCATCGCACATACGGTCCGACCATCGCCAGTGAACACTGGGCCGCCAGACTGCCCAGGGCGGGTCTGGGTGTTCAGCACTAGATGTTTTACTTTTGCGGACTCGACGCCAAGCAATATACGCGCGCCAACCATACTGGACTGCTGTGTAAGCACCAAACGACCATGATCCGCATGGGGAAATCCCAAGCTCAGCACAGGACTGCCTGGCACTGCGGCGTCTGAGCTGCCGATCTGATATCCGAACATTATGGTGCCGTCGTGAACCAGCTCGAGAATGCAAATGTCGTGTATTGGGTCATAGTTCACAATGCGGAGGCTGGCAGCTTGGGCCGATTGATTGGTCGTATCTTGATAAGCTGCGATATTGTCGGCCCGACCGACTATTGCCACCACACCATCGTCACTGGGCCCGGTAACGTGAGCGGCGGTTGCGAATTTATGAGGTCCTACTGCAAAACATGTCCCGAGAGGCACTAGCATTCCCCCAGGGCCCTGCCTAGCAATCGGTAGAACCACTTGTCCAATGTGCGGATCCACACTACCTCCTAAGCTCAATAAGTAATTCCAGTTTTAGGGCTCAATATTCGAGTGTCATCAGTTTTAATGCAAGAGCTTTATTTGAAATAGCGAGCGGATATAATCTGTCGCTTATCTAGAACTATTGTCAGATCACATGGCGTTGGAACCACAGCGACGGCAGCTTCTCGAATTAAGCATTCAAAACCCGCCCTTCCGCAACCGGCGACAAACCCGCCATTACCGCTGTCCTACACCCACACCACTTTGCTATGCCGCTCGCAAAGGCTCGAAATCGCCGCTTCTGCGCGAAGCTCCATCCCGCCTCCCGCCGCCGGTCCGTTTGGGCTGGTCCGCCAGCGGCATCTGGCTTCCTTAGGCGCACTGGGCGAAGGTGATGCGGCTTTTATCGGTATGCGCGGGGCTGGATTTCCCGCACAGACATCTTCCTTCGGGTGGCGGGAATGGCTGGCCCGAAACGGCTCTTTCTTAATTCAGGCAATGGCAGGCATCACATATCCATGCGAAGGCAGGGAAGGACCAAATGCCTCCTGACGTAGCGTGACTTTCGTGACTTTTCGACCCGCTACATGCTTAAAATAAATGCGCCAGAGGGTCTGTAAGCCGGGTTCTGTCCACCGCGCCGCCGTATCCATAAAGGACGTTCGGGCGGATGGGCGGCCATTCCTCTAGGGGATGGATCGCTCCATCCCTCAAGCAACCAACCCGGACGATCACGGGCGAAACACCCTGCCTCTCGCGAGGCGCGCCGTCCCTATTCGGTCTTGCTCCCGGTGGGGTTTACCGTGCCGCCCGCCGTTGCCGGGGGCGCGGTGCGCTCTTACCGCACCCTTTCACTTTCGCGCGGCCTAGGCCCAAAGTCTTGCGACAAACGCGACCTGCTCTCTGTTGCACTGTCCCTGGGGTCGCCCCCGCCAGCGGTTAGCTGGCACCGTTGTTTCGTGGAGCCCGGACTTTCCTCGCCTCATTTGCATGAGCCGCGGCCGCCCGACCCTCTGGCGATGCCGCTATAGCGCCGACCGCCGCAAGATGGAAGCCGATGCGTATTGGCAACAGAGGCATAAAAACCCGCTGCCCCATCTTCCTTCTGTCACACCGGCGGGTTACATTGACTGCTTATGGCACGTGCAGGACGCAGATATGACTGGGGCTTTCCCCGCTGGGGCGGCTATGGCGGCGAACGCGCAGCCAAGCAGGTGCGCCTGTGCGACCGGCATGGCTGCGAGGAACCCGGCGATTGCCCCGCGCCCAAGGCGCCCAATAGCCCGGAGCGCTGGTATTTCTGCCAACGCCACGCGGCGGAATATAACAAGGGCTGGGATTATTTTCAGGGCCTCGACGAGGAAGAAAAGGCCAAGCGCGAACATGATGAGCGGCGCGACGCCAGCGGTTTTTCCGGCGGTACCTTCTACGGATGGGGCGCGCCGGGCGACGGTACGCGCAGCCGTGACGAGATGCGCGCGCTGGAGATATTGGAGCTGGAGGCTGACGCCGATTTCGAAGCAGTGCGCAAGAGCTGGCGGCGCCTTGCCAAGGCCAACCACCCGGACGTGAAGCCCGACGACAAGGAAGCCGCTCTTAAATTTCAGGCGATCCAGGCCGCTTATGATGTGCTGAAGGCTGCTGAAGACCGGCGAACATGGAAGCCGACGGGCTGAGACGTACTGCCGTCTCCTCAATCTAATTGCTGGCAGTGCTCAAACCTGTTGGTTACAGCGAATTTGTTCCGACTCGGCCATAAATGCTATACTCGCCTTAGTACGCGGCTTTCCGCCGGATGCGGATGGCGCGGGTTTACGAAGACCGCCCTGCAACGCCCGGCTTCTTCAGCCTTGCCGTCATCATCGGATGACCGCCATTCCGGTGCTGGCGTAAAAGGCTGCGGCCCGAGCCGGGAGAATTGTTATGAGAAGACTGGGTGAAGAGGTACATCTCGACGCAGACGAAGCGCGCGCGGGCGATACACCGCACATAGTGCGCTATGTGCTGGTGATCGGTCTGTTTCTCGCGATCGTCGCCATGTCGGTGATATGGATAAGCGGTGCGGTTTCACTGCAACCCGCAAATGGCGATCCGGTGACGGCGGAAGAGTTCGCGCTGGGAGGATAATGGCTCGCCTGCCTGTGTGAGCTCAGGATGCGGGAGCGGGAACGGCGCTTGCTTTCGCTGCTGCCATCGCGATCTCGAACGAGCGTTTGCGCGCTTCGGTATCGTAGATCATGCTGCTGACGATGACTTCATCGACGCGGGTGCGGCGAATGAAGGCGGCCAAATCATGCTCGACATCCTCCTGTGTGCCGATGCTGGAGCACTGCTGCACATGGGCGAGCATGGCCTGTGCCTGCATCGGGAGCGACTCCCTGTAGCCCTCGACCGGAGGCTTCAGGCGGCCGGGCGTGCCGGTGCGCAGCGCCACGAACGCCTGCATCTGCGAGGTTGCGATCAGTTCGGCCTCCTCACGCGTCTCTGCGGCGAAGATATTGAAACCGGCCATCGCATAGGGCTCCTTGAGCTGCTCCGATGGCTTGAAATCACGGCGATAGATGTGCAGCGCCTCGTCCAGCGCATCGGGCGCGAAATGCGATGCGAAGGCATAGGGCAGGCCCATATGCGCCGCGAGCTGTGCGCCATAGAGGCTGGAGCCCAATATCCACAGCGGCACGTCCGCGCCGGAACCGGGCGTGGCCTCAAAGCCAATCGCCCTGTCACCCGCGAAATAGGCCTGCAACTCCTGAATGTCGCGCGGGAAGCTCTCTGCACCGCTCATGAGATTGCGCCGCATGGCCTGCGCCACGCGCTGGTCCGACCCGGGCGCGCGGCCCAGACCCAGGTCGACGCGTCCGGGGAATAGCGCGTCGAGCGTACCGAACTGCTCGGCGATGGCGAGCGGGGCATGGTTGGGCAGCATGATGCCGCCAGCGCCGATACGGATCGTGCTGGTCGCGGCACCGACATGGGCGAGCACCACCGATGTCGCGGCGGATGCAATGCCGGGCATGCCGTGATGCTCGGCGGTCCAGTATCGTTCATAGCCGAGCCGTTCGGCATGGGCGGCTAAATCAGCTGCGCGCGCCAACGCTTCGGAAACGGTTCCGCCTTCAACGACGGGGACGAGATCGAGCAGGGAGAGTTTTACCATTGGCCTCATATGGGGAGGGGTGAGGCCATAACCAAGTTACAAATATCGCGCCGCCGTTTCCCGGATCAGCGCGATCATGTTCGGTATGCCCTGCGTGCGGTTGGAGGATAGCTGATTTTTCAGGTCGAAAGGCGCAAGCGCGCCTTCGATATCCGTACCGGCGACATCTTGCGGGCTGCGATCCTGCACGGTCTTGAGCACCAGCGCGATGATGCCCTTGGTGATGGCGGCATTGCTGTCGGCGAGGAAATGCAGCCGGCCATCCTCTAATGTCGTGGGATAGACCCACACCGCCGCCGAGCATCCGCGGACCAGCGTCGCATCGGTTTTCAGCGCATCGGGCATTGGCTCCAACTCGCGCCCCAAGTCGATCAGCAAGCGGTAGCGGTCGTCGGCGTCGAGGAACTCATATTCCTCCTGGATATCATCAAGTGCGGTCATGTTCGCCCATATAGGCGCAAAATGGGGAGAAGAAAGGTCTGCTCTCTTCTCCCCATCAAGTCTTTATCAATTCATCGGGCGCGACGGCGGCGTGTCTCGTAATGCCTCAATCTCGTCAGCCAGATTTACACCGCGATCCGTGACGATCCGCTCCAGCACCTGCACCCGTTGCTCCAGCCTTTCGGTATGGGCCGCATATTGCGCGGCGCTTTCGGCGGTCATGCTGGCTTGCTGCTCGAGCTGTTTTTCCTTCAGCGCGATCCATTTCTTGGCAACGCCCGACAGGATTGCCACGACCGGGATGGAGATCGCCACCAGTGGCACCAATATTCCAATGTCCATATCGTCCCCCTGCTTTATGTATGAGGCTCAGCTTGCCGGATCGCGCAGGCTGTCGATTTCGCGCGCCAGCCGTGCGTTCGAGCTGGTGTAATGCACCTCAATGTCGGAGAGGCGGCGGTCGATATCGCGGAAACGTGAGCGAACCGTGCGGGCGGTGCGGCTCGGGTTGGCGCGAACGCCCTGCCAGAATTTCGCTTCTTCCGCGTCTTCATACAGGTCAAGCGGCTTCGCTTCGGCCATCCAGGCGGTGACGAAATAGGCAATCAGCGTCCATGGGAAGCCGCCCATGATCGTCAGTACGATGGCGCCTACGCGGATCCACAGGGCGTCGATGCCGGTATAGTCGGCAAGGCCGGAGCAGACGCCCATCCACTTGGCGTTATGCTTGTCGAGATAAAATTTGGTGCGGCGGGCAGTCATGTCAGTTGCTCCTGCGATACGGTGCCGGATCGGAGTCGGTTGCTCCACGATGCGGCCTGAAGTCGGGGTTGTCGGCGGCGATGATGCGCTCGATGGTGATCAGGCGCTCTTCAAGCCGCCGGGCGGTGTCGTGAAGATTGTCGAGCAAGGCCTCATCTTCGTTGGTGAGGCTGGATGCCGTCTTCCATTTGGTGAGGTAATGCATGATCAGCCATGGCAGGCCGATAAACAGCATTCCCACGACAAGGACGGGTAGAAGAAAATCTTCCATTACGCGCCGCCTTCCTCTTCACTGGCTTTCGGCTTTGCCTTGCCCTGGGCTGCCTTCAATGCTTCCAGCTCGGCTTCGACCTGGTCGCTCATGCGCAGCTCGGCAATTTCTTCCTCCAGCGTCTTGGGCTGTGCGCCCATCGCCAGGGACTCGGCATGGCCTTCCGCCAAATCTACACGGCGTTCGAGCATTTCGAAACGCGAAAAGGCATCGCGGGTGCGTTCGCCGGAATACATTTCACGCATGCGGGCGCGGTTCTGCGCGCCTTCCATGCGCTTGGTCAGGCTGACCTGACGTGCGCGCGCCTCCTGCAATTTGGCTTGCAGCTTGTTGATATCCTCTTCCGAAGCATGCAGTGCCTCGTCCAGCTCAGCGATCTCGCTTTCCAGCTGCGCCGCCATATCGGCTGCTTTCTGCTTTTCAACGAGTGCGGCCTTGGCCAGATCTTCGCGATCCTTGGACAGCGCCAGCGCGGCCTTCTCTGTCCAGTTCGCCTGAGCCGTCTCCAGCTTGCTGATGGCGCGGCGCATTTCCTTCTGATCGGCAATGGTGCGCGCGGCCGATGCCCGCACTTCCACCAGAGTCTCCTCCATTTCGAGGATGATCATGCGGATCATCTTCGCCGGATCTTCTGCGCGATCGAGCATGTCGGTCACGTTTGCGGCGATGATGTCGCGGGTGCGGGAAAAAATACCCATTTTCACTTCACTCCTTGTTGGACCCTATATCTCGTTTGCCGGGACAGAGCGCAAGGGACGTATATGTGCTCTGCCCCGGACACGATGCTCAGCTGTCGGGCTGTGCTGTCGCATTCTTGTCGGCCATCAGGACGCGCTGATCCTTGGCCCAGGCTGCGACAAGCGCGCGGCCTTCAACCTGTGCGTGTGTCTTCACCTTCTCATTGAAGCCCAGGACGACCGCGACGGTGCGGTTCTTGCCGGAGGCCGGATAGGTGACGGTGCGGGCGGTACGGATGGCTTCCTGATCGAAGCTGCCATAGCCGCTCGACTTGACGATATGCGTGGACTGGACATTGCCAGCGCCGTCGATCGTAACAGCAACCGTGGCGACGCCATGGCGCTTGTTGTTCATGCTGTGCGGCAGGCGCATTTCCTGATCAATGCTGGTTTCAACGGCAGCGCGGAAATCACCGTTGCCGGTTTCGGCGCGTACCGTTGCAACGGTGCCGAAGGTGGCAGCGATTGCGAAGATGCCAGCGGCGGCCTTCATGCCGTAGTTCGAAAAAACAGATACAGTGCTCATAATAAATCCCCTGTTTGCCCATAGGTTGAACTTGCGAACCGAACCTGACGTGCGGTTCATGCCCTGTTCAGTGCAGGTGGCGTGCCAATTTTGAAAACTGTAGGTTTTCTGCGGGTTTTGGCTGGTTTTGTGCAAAGTTAGGTAAAAAATAATTGCCAATATATAGTGATATATACTAATAGTTGGGATTATGGACCGGCAAAATATCATCGGGCAATCGGGTGTTTTTCTCGATGCGATAGAATTGGCGGGACGCGCCGCCGCGCTCGACCGGCCTGTGCTGGTGATCGGGGAGCGCGGCACCGGCAAGGAGCTGATCGCACAGCGGCTGCATCACTTATCGTCGCGCTGGGACAAGCCGCTGGTGACGATGAATTGCGCGGCCTTGCCCGAGACGCTGATCGAGGCGGAACTATTCGGTCATGAGGCGGGCGCCTTCACAGGGGCGACGCGTGCGAGAGCTGGTCGGTTCGAGGAAGCGGACGGTGGCACATTGTTTCTGGATGAGCTGGGTACGCTCTCGATGGCGGCGCAGGAGCGCCTGCTGCGCGTGATCGAATATGGCGAGGTCACACGGATCGGGTCATCACGGCCGATTACCGTCGATGTGCGGATCGTAGCGGCCACCAATGAGAGTTTGCCTTCTGCGGTGGACAGGGGTGGATTTCGCGCAGACTTGCTCGACCGCCTGAGCTTTGAGGTTATCACCCTGCCGCCCATGCGCGCGCGGACCGGCGATGTGCCGGTACTGGCCGATTATTTCGGCCGGCGCATGGCGTCGGAGCTGGAGTGGGAGGAGTGGCCCGGATTTTCCAAAGCCGTCATGGCGGAGCTCGAGGCGTATAGCTGGCCGGGCAATGTGCGAGAATTGCGCAATGTTGTGGAGCGCGCGGTCTATCGCTGGGCCGATGAAGCGGAGCCGGTGGGAGCGCTCTCGCTCGATCCATTTGTCTCGCCTTGGGCGCCCAAGCCCCAGAGTGTTGCAAAGCCCACTGATGCGCCTCCTCAAACGACCGAAGCGAAATCGGATAATGTGCCTTTGCCTGAGAAGGTCGATGACCTGCGCGGTGCGGTGGCGGCCTATGAGCGCACATTGGTTGAGTGCGCCATGGTTCAGCATAAGCATAACCAGCGCGCCGCGGCCAAGGCGCTGAAGCTCAGTTACGATCAGTTGCGCCATTGCCTGCGCAAGCATGGCCTGCTCGGAACTGCCACATGATAAACCCGGTCGAGCCACTGGCCCGGCCGGGTTCTCTTCATCGTTTGGTTTCGTTCAGCCGTGGTTGGCGTTGATCATGCAGTAGAACATCGGCAGCGACAGCAGCGTGTTGGCGCGGCTGAAAATCATTGCCGTGGTCGCGGCGCTGGCTTTTGCTTCGTCGCTGGCCTCAACCATGCCGAGCACCTTCTTCTGGTTCGGCCAGATGATGAACCAGACGTTGAACGCCATCACAAGCGCCAGCCACATGCCGGTTCCGATCAGCTTGAATGGCTCCTGCAGCATCAGCGCTTCGTGCAGATAGCCGGTCAGATGTGCGACGATCAGGCCGGTCAATACCGTGAAAGCGGCGGCCCAGCGGAAATAGAACAGCGCCGACGGGGCGATATGCTTGCCGATAGCCGGTTTCAGCTCGGCCGGGATTTTCGGCATCGTGGGCACCTGCACGAAATTGAAATAATAGAGCAGGCCAATCCATAACACGCCAAAAAACAGATGCAGCCAGCGGAAGGCCGCGTTCATGGCCTCAGCGTTGGGGCCGATCCCATAGATGACCGCGATCGTCAGTAGTACACCGACAACCAGTACGAGATTTAGATTTCCAAAAAATTTTGCCATGGCTTCCCCCATCCTTTGTCCAGGATATATATGCGATTATTGCGGCGAACCGTTATTCTGCCGCGACCAATCTAGGCCAGCGGCCTTGGAATGTCACATGGATAATTTTGCGCGCTTTATCGCCGCGATTCGCCATGTTGCATGGCAGCGTAAATTTCCTAAATGAGGTGGACCCTCCAGACATGCAGTGCGTTGGTGCTGTATTCCGCTTCTTTATCTGAACCACTCAATCACAGGATCATATCATGACTTTCACACTCCCCGATCTGCCTTATTCCAAGGACGCTTTTGGCGATCTCATCAGCGCGGAGACTTTCGATTATCATCATGGCAAGCATCACAACGCCTATGTGACCAAGGCGAACGAGCTGGTCGCCGCCGATGCTGCGTTGCAGGGTAAATCGCTGGTCGAACTGATCAAGTCGTCGAAGGGCGGTTTGTTCAACCAGGTCGGCCAGATATGGAATCACACATTTTACTGGCTGGGCCTCAGCCCGGAAAAGACCGCCCCCAGCGCCGAATTGCAGGCCAAGATCGACGAAGCTTTCGGCAGCACCGACGCGCTTCTCGACAAGCTGAAGGCGGAGGCCGTCGGCCATTTCGCCAGCGGCTGGGCCGCACTAGTGCTGAAAGGCGGCAAGCTGGAAGTCACCTCTTATCATGACGCCGACACGCCCGCCGCTTATGACGATGTGAAGCCGCTCTTCATCCTCGATGTGTGGGAGCACGCTTACTACATTGATTATCGCAATGCGCGTCCGGACTATGCCGGGAAAATCCTGAGCAATGCGATCAACTGGGATTTCGTGTCGCAGAATCTGGATGGCGAGGGCGTGTCACGCGCCGACCAGCCGGGCTGATTGCATTGAAGCGATAAGCTGATAGGGAGGGCCGCCAGCACATATGAGGCGGCCTTTTCCATTATCGGGCCACAATAGGGGAAGATGATGACGAACTACACATTCACATTCACTGAAGATGAGGCGGAAATCCTCGTCGATGCGCTTGACGCCGACATGGAAGGCTATGAGGATTCGGTGAGGGATGCGCGCGCCAACGGCAATCGCGCCGACGCCCAGACCTTTGGCGATGCGGCGGCCCGCATCAAAGCGGTGCGTGACAAGATCCGTGCCGTCATTGGTGACGACGAGTAGCGGTTTCGGGGCTTGCGTTGGCTAGGGCGGGCGCTCATCATGCGATCATGAAAAAGCCCCTTTTTGCAGCGCTGCTGCTTCTCGCCATTTCATCCGCGACCGCGGCTCTTGCTGCGGAAAAGAACAACATAGCATGGGATATCGTCGCGGACCTCACGACGGAGATCGGCCCGCGCCTCGCTGGCTCTCCGGCGGAAGCGCGGGCAAGAGACTGGGCCAAGGAGCGGTTGACGGCGCTGGGCTTCTCGAACGTTGCAATCGAACCGTTCACGATCCGGGGCTATGTGCGGGGAGAGGACAAGGCGGCCCTGACGGCGCCCTATCCGCAGCCTTTGGCGATCACGGCGCTGGGTTATAGCGGTACGACGACCACCAAAGGCATCGAGGGTGAGCTCGTCTACTTCCCGACTTTCGATAGCCTGAAAGCAGTGCCCGATGGCGTGCTCAAGGGCAAGATCGCCTTTGTCGACCACGCGATGAAACCGACACAGGATGGCAGCGGTTATGGCCCCTATGGCAATGTGCGTCGCCAAGGGCCGGGTATCGCCGCGCAGAAGGGTGCGATCGGTATCGTCATCCGCTCCATCGGCACGGACAGTCATCGCAATCCCCACACCGGCGCGACCGATTTCCCGGAAGGCGTGAAAGCTATTCCTGCTGGGGCGGTCTCGAACCCGGATGCTGACCAGATCGCGCGTGTCGCGACGTCGGGCAAGCCGATGCGGTTATCGCTGACGCTCACCGGTCAGACGAAGGACAAGCTGCCATCGGGCAATGTCATCGGTGAGCTGCCCGGACGTGACCCGTCTCTGCCGATGATATTGGTTGGCTGCCATCTCGACAGCTGGGATCTAGGCACTGGGGCCATCGACGATGCGTCCGGCTGTGCCATCGTGACGGCGGCGGCTTTGCGGGCGCAGCAGGGAAGCAAAACGCTGCGTACGATCCGTGTGTTCTGGGCGGGCAGCGAGGAACTGGGCGGTTTTGGCGGCGATGCCTATGCGCAGACCCATGGCGAGGAGCCGCATGCCCTGGCGATGGAAAGCGATTTCGGCGCAGACCGTATCTGGAAGGTACAGATGAGCTTTGCCAAAACCAACCAGGCGCTGACTGGCCGTATCGCCGCCGCGCTGAACCCGCTGGGCGTCATCGCACCGGGTGGCGAAGGCCATGCGGGCACTGACGTCCAGGCGATAATCAAGAAGCAGGATCTGCCCTTTGTCAGTCTGGGTCAGGACGGCACGCACTATTTCGACCTGCACCACACGCCGGACGATACGCTGGACAAGGTCGACCCGGCGGCGATGGAACATAATGTTCAGGTGTGGACCGAGGTGCTGAAAATCGTCGCCAATGAGGCGGGACCGATCAAGGGTGAATAACCGGCTCTACCGCAGTCCTGATAGATAGTATTTTCATCCGTTCGCCCTGAGGAGCCATCGAGCGTGTCGAGATGGCGTCTCGAAGGGCAGGTGCTTCGAGACGAGGCTTCGTCCTTCGACAAGCTCAGGACCTAAGCCTCTCCTCAGCACGAACGGTTCCATCTCATCAGCAATAATCAGCCCTGTGGCGGGTCGCCCTGAGCAGCTGTTTTCTCTGCCGCTCCGGCATCGCCTTTTTCCAGTGCAAGGCCATGCTTCATCAGCATCGGGATATTTGCGGCGGCAAAGATTATAGAGGCGAGGGTGACGCCCCAGACCTTCACCGACAGCCATGTGTCGAACGAGAGCTGCGCACGCATCACTTCGTTGGCGATGGCCATGGCGATGAAGAACAGCGCCCAGTTGCGCGACAGCTTGCGCCAGCCCACTTCCGACAGCCCTTCATAAGCGGCTTGCAACAGATATTTGAGCAAGGCCTTGCCGCGCATCAGCCCGCCGAGGAGGAGTATAGCGAAGAAGCTGTAGATGATTGTCGGCTTGATCTGGATGAAGCGCTGGTCGTGGAAATAGATGGTAAGCCCGCCGAAGAAGACAACGAGAATGGCCGACAGCCATGTCATCGGCGAAACATGGCCCAGCTTCACCTTGGAAATGATGACCGCCAGTGTGATCGCCACCATGAAAGCGGCTGTGCCGATGATGACGCCATAGACTTTGTAGGCGAGGAAAAAGACCAGTAGCGGCCCGAAATCGAGCGCGAGCGAGAGGTTGGGGCTGGTTTTGAGTTTGGACGCCTCAGGCATAAGCGCTCCCCGCTATCGCTTTCGCCATGTCCCTGGCGTCGAACGGGCGCAGGTCGTCGATGGTCTCGCCCACGCCGATGGCGTGGATGGGCAAGCCATATTTTTCTGACGCCGCGACCAGCATGCCGCCGCGCGCCGTGCCGTCGAGCTTGGTCATGACGAGGCCGGTAACATTTGCGACATCCTTGAACACCTCGATCTGGCTGAGCACGTTATTGCCGGAGGTTGCGTCGAGCACCAGCACGACATCGTGCGGGCTGGCCGGGTCGAGCCGCCCAAGCACGCGGCGTATCTTCGCCAGCTCGTCCATCAGCTCGGTACGGTTCTGCAAACGCCCGGCAGTATCGACAATCAGGATGTCGATGCCCTGAGCGGTTGCCTGCTGTACCGCCTCAAAGGCAAGGCCTGCCGCATCGCCGCCTTCCTTGCCGGAAACGATCGGCACGCCGATGCGCTCTGCCCAGATTTTCAGCTGCCCGATGGCGGCGGCGCGGAAGGTGTCGCCTGCGGCCAGCATGACGGACTTGCCCTGCTCCTGAAAGCGCTTGGCCAGCTTGGCGATGGTCGTCGTCTTGCCCGATCCGTTGACGCCGATGACGAGGATGACCTGCGGGCGCATATCTTTTGCCACTAATGGCTTGGCCACGGGGACGAGAACCTTCTCCACCTCCTCGGCGATGACTTCGCGCAGATATTCCTCGGTAATCATCTGCTTATAGCGTCCGGCTGCCAGCTTGTCGCGGATGCGCATCGCCATGGCAGGGCCAAGATCGGAGACGATCAGCGCATCTTCGATCTCATCGAGCGTCTGATCGTCGAGCGGCTTGGCAAACAGGCCGCCGAGATTGTCACCGAGTTTCTCCGATGTTCGCTTGAGACCGCCAAACAGCTTCTCGCGCCAGCTTTTGGGTGCAGTATCACTCATATTTAGGCCTCTTGCGCGATCAGCACGTCATTCTCAAGCCCGCTGATGCGTGCGGCGTGGATTTGTCCGGCGCTGCGAGGTGATTGAAAGGACACGGGAGCAAAATTCTCGGCATGGCCCCTTGTTCCATTGCTCTCGGCCAGCACAAGCTGCTCGCTGCCGATGAGGCCGCGCAGCCAGTGCGTGCGATTATCGGCACAGGCTTCGCGCAGACGCGCGGCGCGGTCCTTGATGATGGGTTTCTCTACCTGCGGCATGCGTGCGGCGGGCGTGCCCTCTCTCGGGCTGTAGGGAAAGATGTGGCCATGAACGATATGGCATTCACGCACCAGCGCGAGGGAGTTCGCGAACATTTCTTCGGTTTCGGTCGGGAATCCGGCGATAATGTCCGCACCGATGCTGATTTCGGGGCGCTGGGCGAGGAGGCGCTCGACGATGCGGATCGCGTCGGTGCGGCTGTGGCGGCGCTTCATGCGTTTGAGGATCATATCGTCGCCCGCCTGTAATGACAGGTGCAGGTGCGGCATCACCCGCTTCTCCTGCGTGATGAGCGCAAACAGGCGGTCGTCTATCTCGACGCTGTCGATCGAGGAGAGGCGCAGGCGGGGAAGGTGCGGCACATGGGTGAGGATACGCTCGACCAGACTGCCAAGGCTGGGCTGGCCGGGCAGGTCGGCGCCATAGCTGGTGACATCGACGCCGGTCAGGACGACTTCGTTGTAACCTTCGTCCACAAGTGTTTGAATACGCTCGACGACCGCACCAGCAGGCACTGAGCGGCTATTACCCCGGCCATAGGGGATGATGCAGAAGGTGCAGCGATGGTCGCAGCCATTCTGCACCTCGACGAAAGCTCGGGCGTGTTCGGCAAAAGCCGTAACAAGATGCGGCGCAGTATCGCGCACGGACATAATGTCGGAAACCCGTACCTTCTCGTCGACGAGAGCAAAGGAGCCGGCTTTCATCTTTTCCCGGTTGCCCAGCACCTGATCGACCTCAGGCATGGCGGCGAACATTGTGGGGTCCGTCTGTGCGGCGCAACCGGTGACGATGATGCGAGCGTCCGGGCGTTGGCGGCGGGTACGGCGGATTGCCTGCCGCGTCTGGCGCACGGCCTCGCCGGTGACGGCACAGCTGTTGACGATGACGAGGTCGTCCTGTTCGCCCGCGAGTGTCCGCATCGCTTCGCTTTCGGCGATGTTGAGGCGGCAGCCTAGGGTGATGAGCTCTGGACCGTTCATCCGAACTTTTCCAGATCGACCTCGCCTTTGAACACAAAGGTCGCCGGACCCGTCATCTGAATATGCCCGCCCGATTGCCAGCCAATAGTGAGATCACCACCTGGTAGCGTTACCGTCACCGGCCCACTCACCAGCTTACGTTGGATGGCAGCGACGGCAGTAGCGCAGGCGCCGGTACCGCACGCCTGCGTCAGGCCTGCGCCACGTTCCCACACGATCAGGCGGATCGCATTCTTGCCGGTTATCTGCGCGAAATTGACATTGACCCGTGCTGGAAAAAGCGGGTCGGTTTCGATCATCGGGCCGAGATCGGCGATGTCCAACGCGTCCAGATCGTCGACGAAAAAAATGACATGCGGATTGCCGACATTGACACAGGCAGGTTGAGGCAATTCGTCCCAGCTTGTCGGCATATGCAATGTATCCATCGCATAGGCGAGCGGTATCGCATCCCAGTCGAAGCGCGGTGCGCCCATATCGACGCTTGCGCCCGTATCGGTCAGCTTTGCGTTCAGGATGCCTGCCTTCGTCTCTATCGTCACATCGCGGCCAATAAAGAACGGGATGCACCGTGTCGCATTGCCGCAGGCTTCGACTTCGCTGCCATCGGCGTTGAATATCTGCATCGAGACGTCGGCTTTTTCGGAACGGCCAATGATAATGAGCTGGTCGCAGCCGATACCGGTGTGGCGGTCGGCAATGGCGCGCGCACGTGCTGGGCCTATTTCGACCGCACCCTCGCGCGCGTCGATCACGACAAAGTCATTGCCCAGGCCATGCATCTTGCTGAAGCTGCTCATGGCAGCGCAGATAGGGAGGTTTCGCGGTAAAGTCTATGCCGGACCCGCCAGTCAGAGCAGCCCGGTCAGAGTGGCAGGGATAATGTTGCGATCAGGCCGCTGGGTTGCCATTCCAGACCAAATCGCCCTCGCCGGATTTTTGCAATTTTCTCGATCAGCCGATGGCCCTGGCCGCCTTCACGCGACGTGCGGGTGACAGCTGCTCCGCTATTTTCTTCCCAGATCAGATGAACATGATCATCCTTGCGTGCGGACACCCTGATCCCTCCACCATTGGCAAAGGCTCCATGCTTGGTGGAATTTACCGCAAATTCGCCGATCGCCAATGCAATGACATCGGCGGTATTCCGGCCCAGAAGAATATCGCTCGGTATATCATAAGCGAGGTCGCAGCCGGGTTGCGTGAATGGTTCCGTTAGCGCAGGCACCAGCGCATCGAGATGACACTCGTCTTCATTCTCTTCGAACAGGGTCTGAGCACGGCCGAGTGCGGCGATACGCTCGCCCATCTCCAATGCGAAAGGCTCCAGAGCATCGTCTCCGCGGGCGTGGCTGAGTAACAGGCTGCTGATAATCGAATAGCTGTTTTTAAGGCGATGGCGCATCTCAGCAGCACTGACCTTGATCGCCTGCTTCGCCAGTTCGGCGTCGGTGACGTCGCGCGAAATGGAGAGATAACCCGATAGGTTATTGTCTGGTCCGGTCAGGGCCGTGACGCTGACGTCCCACCATCTCTCGCTACCCTTGGCGGTGGGGCAGAGAGCGAGGAAGCGAAAGCCGCCATTGCTCACGGATTCCCGGTAGGACGTATCTATGAAATGGCGCTGTGCCTCCGGCCATAGGGATGACCAGTCCTTGCCGTCGATCTGGCAAAAATCGTCTATCTCCATGGCGCACAGGCCATTGGGATTCATCCAGAGTATTTTGCCATTCGTGCTGATGAGTTTTACGCAGTCAGAGCTTTGCGTAAGCACATTGGCCAGCGTCTGCGCCGTGAGTGTAGCCTTGGTGAGCATTGGGAGTCCTACTACACCCGACTGACGTCGAGATAAGCCGCTGTAATTGAGTATCAATATGGGTGGTGTGTGACGCAGTCAATAGAAGGGGAAACGGTTCACCGCATCTGCGTATGCCATTAAATCCATGTTTTAAGAGGACTTAAATGGTTCCGCCGCCGGCTTGCAGTACATAGCGAAATTGTGCCCGGACAGGTTGTCAGGCGGCGAAATTTTCCGGTTTGTTGAATTTCAGCGCGATGACCTCATTTTCGACTATTGCTGAGGCTTGCTCGGTCGCCGCTTGTGTTTCCGTCGCCAGTTTCTTTACCTCGCTTGCAACCACGGCGAAACCGCGCCCCGCTTCGCCAGCGCGCGCCGCTTCGATTGTGGCGTTGAGCGCCAGCAGCTTCGTCTGCGATGCAATGCCGTTGATGGTGGTGACGATGTGGGTGATGTTGTTGATCACCATTTCCAGCAGGTCGCCGCGCGCCTCGAGTTGTTCCTGAAATGCGCTGCCTTCAAGCAACCGCTGCTTGACTTCGTTTTCCAGCTCGATCTGGCGTGTCACATTGGTGGCGATCTTCAATATCTTGAATGGCCGCCCTTCAGGATCCAGCACGGGGTTGTAGGTTGCGTTGAGCCATATTTCCTGTCCATCATGGGTGTAGCGGCGATAGATGCCGCGATCGAAAACACCCTGGGAAAGGCGGCTCCAGAAACCCTGATACTCTGCGCTGCTCGTGTAGGCAGGGTCGCACAGCATGCTGTGATGTTTGCCGATCAGCTCGTCACGCATATATCCGACATCGGACAGAAAATTGTCATTGGCGTCCAGGAACTTGCCGTCCATCGACAATTCCACAACGGACAGCGATTTCAATATCGCGTCCATCTTGCTGCCGAGTTCCGCTTCCTGGATTTTCTGCTGCGTCACATCGGTGGCGAATTTCAAGACACGTATCGGCTTGCCATCGTCATCCAATATGGGGTTATAGGTCGCCTGCAGCCATATTTCGCGACCGTCCTTGCTGAGCCGCTTATACAGGCCGGATTCGAAATGGCCCGTGCTCAATTTGGTCCAGAAGTCACCATATGCGCTGGAACTGGCATAGCCTTCTTCGCAGAAAAGCCGGTGGTGCCGCCCTTGAATGTCCTCAAGCCTATAGCCCATCGTGTCCAGGAACAGCGAATTGGCCCAGATTACCTCGCCCGTAAGCTCAAATTCGATGACAGCTTGCGATTTGCACAGTGCATCCCATGCCGCATGGGTGTTTCTGTTTTCTGTATTCATTTGGGTCGGTACCCTTATGCGACCTTCATAGTTCATTCAGGCTTTGGTAAAGGGCCAAGGTTAACAAGCCGATAAGGCTCCCGTTCAGCTCACCGCATGACTGGGCACCTGCGTTCCCTTGCTTTATCGCCCTTTCGGGACTATGTGCGCTGCACAGACCGCGCATCCTCGGGTGAGCGGCATCCTGATGACATCCATTGGTCCGGGCGGCATGCCCATAGGGTCCACGGATCGACGCTGGTCGGCGAGGTTTCGCCCACCGGCGTATTTGTCGTTTGGAGAATTTGAGAGTTTTTGGCGTTTTTCGCCAGGTTTGAGGTGTTGATGTTCGAGTCACTGAGCGATCGTCTTACAGGCGTATTCGACAAGCTGCGTGGGCGCGGTGCGCTTACGGAGGATGACGTCCGCGCCGCGATGCGGGAAGTGCGAATCGCGCTTCTCGAAGCCGACGTTGCACTCCCCGTGGTGCGCGAATTTGTCGACCGCGCGACCGACCGCGCAGTGGGCAGCGATGTGCTGCGCTCGGTCACGCCGGGGCAGATGGTCGTCAAGATCGTTTCCGACACGCTGATCGAATTCCTGGGCGCAGACAGCTCAGACCTGATGCTCGATGCCACTCCGCCCGCCGTTATCATGATGGTGGGTCTGCAGGGTTCGGGTAAAACCACCACCACGGCCAAGATCGCCAAGCGCCTGAAGGAAAAGGACCGCAAGAAGGTGATGATGGCGTCGCTCGACGTCAATCGCCCCGCGGCGCAGGAGCAGCTTGCCATTCTCGGTACGCAGGCCGATGTCGCCACGTTGCCGATTGTCGCTGGCCAGCAACCGGTGGATATTGCGCGCCGCGCACTCCAGTCCGCCAAGCTGCAGGGCTATGACGTGGTGATGCTCGATACGGCGGGCCGCCTCCATGTTGATCAGGCGCTGATGGACGAGATGAAGGCCGTGGCCGGTGTCGCCACGCCGCAGGAAATCCTGCTGGTCGTCGACAGCCTTACCGGTCAGGACGCCGTCAACGTCGCCAAGAACTTCACCGAACAGGTGCCGCTCACGGGTGTGGTTCTGACGCGTATGGATGGCGATGCGCGTGGCGGCGCGGCGCTGTCGATGCGTTTCGTCACCGGCTCACCGATCAAGTTTGCGGGTACTGGCGAAAAGCTCGACGCCATTGAACCCTTCCACCCTGAGCGCGTCGCCAACCGCATTCTCGGCATGGGCGATGTGGTCTCTCTGGTGGAGAAAGCCGCCGAGGTCATCAAGGCCGAGGACGCCGACAAGCTCGCCAAG
This sequence comes from Sphingobium sp., assembly GCA_020446425.1. Lineage (GTDB taxonomy): Bacteria > Pseudomonadota > Alphaproteobacteria > Sphingomonadales > Sphingomonadaceae > Sphingobium. The sequence goes on from JAGRES010000029.1 coordinate 47,203, forward strand.
AAAATGGCCAAAGGCCAGTTCGACATGAACGACCTGCGTATGCAGCTGCGTCAGATGCAGCAGATGGGCGGGCTCGGTGCGCTGGCAGGCATGATCCCCGGCCTGAAGAAAGCGCAGGCTGCGATGGCGCAGAATGCGGGCGGGGACAAGGCGCTGGTGCACCTCGATGCGATGATCGGCTCGATGACGCCCAAGGAACGCGAAAAGCCCGCCATCATCAACGCCAAGCGCAAGATCCGTATCGCCAAAGGTAGCGGCACCACGGTGCAGGAAGTCAACCGTCTCCTCAAAATGCACAAGGAGATGGAAACGGCGATGAAGAAGATCAAGAAAATGGGCGGCTTGGGCGGCCTCGCCAAGATGTTCGGCGGTATGGGAGGCAAGGGTGGCCTTGAGGGCATGCTGGGCGGCGCTGGCGGAATGCCCGGCGGGGCAGGAGGGCTTCCGGGGCTTCCCGGCGGCGACATGCCCAAGCTCCCGCCCGGCTTCGACAAGTTCATGAAGAAATAATTTTGGTTTCAGTTTCAAATATTTACGTGTTTCAGAAAGGTAAGGTTAGGTTTTATGGCAACAGCAATTCGTCTCTCGCGCGGCGGTTCCAAGAAGCGTCCCTATTATCGCATCGTCGTGGCGGACAGCCGCGCTCCGCGTGACGGCAAGTTCATCGAGCGTATCGGCAGCTACAACCCGCTGCTCGCCAAGGACGACGAAAAGCGCGTTGTGCTCGACACCGAGCGCGCGAAATATTGGGTCGAAAAAGGTGCGCAGCCGACTGACCGCGTAGCCCGTTTCCTTGACGCCGCCGGTATCAAGGAGCGTGCAGCGCGCAACAACCCGCAAAAGGCAGAGTCAGGTCAGAAGGCGAAGGATCGCGCCGAGGACAGAGCCGCGAAGCTGGCCGAGGCCGAGGAAGCCGCGAAGGAAGCCGCTAACGCTCCGGCTGAAGAAGAAGCTGCACCGGCAGAGGAAGCTGTCGTTGAAGCACCCACTGAAGAAGCTGCAGCCGAAGCACCGGCCGAAGAGGCTGCAGCTGAGGAAGCTACGCCTGCCGCAGAGGAAGCTCCGGCTGAAGAGGCTGCTGCTGCCGAGGAAGCCGCGCCTGCAGCTGAGGAGGCTCCGGCTGAAGAATCCGGTGAAGAAAAAGCCGAGGGCTAAGCCTTGGACGACAAGCCTGTCATGCTGGCCGCCATCATTGGTGCGCATGGCGTGACGGGCGAGGTCCGGTTGAAGCTCTTCGGCGATGGGCCGGAGAGCTTACGGGCCTATAAGACATTATATGCCGACGGTCGCGCCCTGACATTGAAGTCGGTGCGCCCCGGTTCCAACGGCGCGGTTGCGCGCTTTGCTGAACTCTCCAGCCGCAATGATGCCGAGGCGCTGCGCGGCGTGGAATTGACCGTACCGCGCTCGGTGCTGCCGCCGCTCGATGACGGTGAATATTATCATATCGACCTGATCGGCTTGCCCTGTGTTTCGGATGCGGGAGAGGTGCTTGGAACAGTCGTTGCGGTCGAGAATTTCGGCGCGGGCGATATCCTTGAAATTGAGCGCCCAGTGGAAGGCGGCAAGAAACCGAAACGCTTTATGGTTCCGATGCATGCGGCAACGGTAGAAGCGGCGCGTATCGCGATTGACTCCCGTTTTGCGGACTAGTATATACATTATGTATATACGGAGACTGTCATGAGCGAGGAATATAAGGCCAAAGTGTTCAAATCGGGCAATTCGGTTGCGCTGCGCCTGCCCAAGGCGCTGGGTATCAAGGAAGGCACTGAGATGATCCTGCGCGAGGCCAATGGCAGCTTCACGGCCTTTCCGGCTGATGCGGCACCGAAGAAAATCGACATCAGCGGCTTTGCCGGGAAAGCGCCCGGGATCAAACTGGCGCCACGCGAGGATTTCGAGGAGCGGCCTAGCACTATCGCGGCGCGCAAGGCGGCTGGATTGGCGTGATCAAATATCTGATCGACGCCAACTCGGTCGTCTATGCTATGGATGTCGGAAATGAGGTGCTGAAAGCACGGCTTGCCCAATGCGAGCAAGGGGAAATAGGCATTTCCGTGATCAGTTACGCTGAGGTTGCCTATGGCACTCGCATCGGCAAACCTCCGCCACCTGAAGTGTTGGAAGCTTTCATCAGTGTGATCCCGATTGTCGATTTTGACGAGGCCGCGGCGAGGGAATATGCGCGACTACCGTTCAAACGTGTGCGCTTTGACCGTTTGCTCGCGGCCCATGCGCTCAGCATTGGAGCGATAGTTGTCGCAAACAATGAACTGGACTTTGCCGACGTACCGGGGCTGAAGGTCGAGAACTGGACGATATGACCTTCGCCGCGCAAATTCTCACGCTCTATCCCGAGATGTTTCCTGGCCCCCTCGGCACTTCCCTTGCCGGGCGCGCGCTGGAGGAAGGGATATGGTCGTGCGAGGCGATCAACATCCGTGATTTCGCTGCCGACAAGCATCGCACCGTTGATGATACGCCAGCGGGTGGTGGCGCGGGCATGGTGCTACGCTGCGATGTGTTGGCCCGTGCTGTGGACGAGGCCGCTTCACGCCAGCCCGATACGCCTATCCTCGCCATGACGCCGCGCGGCAAGCCGATCACGCAGGCGCGCGTGCGCGCTTTGGCTGAAGGGCCGGGGCTCACCCTATTATGCGGCCGGTTTGAAGGCTTTGACGAGCGCATTTTCGAGGCACGACCCCAGATCGAGCAGGTCAGCATGGGCGACATCATCCTCTCCGGTGGAGAAATGGGGGCATTGATGCTGCTTGATGCTTGCATTCGCCTGCTTCCCGGGGTAATGGGCGCGGCTTCGAGCGGAGTCGAGGAAAGCTTCGAAAGCGGCCTCCTCGAATATCCGCACTATACCCGACCTGTTGAATGGGAAGGGCGCACGATCCCTGAAGTGTTGCGATCGGGGGATCATGCGAAGATCGCCGCCTGGCGGAAACAAAAGGCGGAAGAGGACACACGGTTACGCAGGCCGGACCTTTGGGAGCGCCACAGGGGCGCTCGGGACTGACCTGCCTCTGGCGCGCGACAACAGACGAAGGAAGAAGGGCATATGAACCTCATCCAGCAGATCGAGGCCGAGGAAATCACCAAGGCCGGCAAAGAGATTCCGGAATTCCGTGCGGGCGATACGCTGCGTGTCGGTGTGAAGGTTGTCGAAGGCGAGCGTACCCGTATTCAGAATTTCGAAGGCGTATGCATCGCCCGCTCGAACAAGGGCATGGGCAGCAACTTCACCGTGCGCAAGATTTCGTTCGGCGAGGGCGTTGAGCGCGTATTCCCGCTCTATTCGCCGAATGTCGACAGCATCACCGTGGTGCGCAAGGGCATCGTGCGTCGCGCCAAGCTCTATTATCTGCGTGGCCGTACCGGTAAGCGCGCCCGTATCGCTGAGCGCCGCGACGTGCGCAAGGAAGATTGATCTTCCGCCACCAGGCATGAAATTCGAAGCAGGCGCGTCCGATTGGGCGCGCCTGTTTTGGTTGAGAATCACTTTGTCGGAGGGTGTGCCGCTGCGGGCAGGCTGATGGCAACCGTCGTCCGGAAACACCAGTTGAGCGACAAAAGAAGGTATGACAGCGCTGCTGACCTTCTTTTTAACCTTTATTAACAACGGTTGGTCGCCCGTTTTACATTTTTTGAATAGAAATCGCGCTGCATCGCAATATTGCGGTGGTCATGGTCGCATATTTTTCTATCAGCCGCGCGTCGCTGGACGCCACGATGCTGTTCCTCGCTTTTCTGGCGCTGGTCGCCGCCTTGCTCACTGCGCGTGCCGTTTCGGCGCCACATGAAATCCGCAGGCCGCAGTCGGAAGAATCGCTTGAGCTGTTTGGGTCCGTTGGTGTCGCCTATTTGCTCAGCGTAATGTTCACCGGCAATTTCACCGGCGCGCTGCCGATGGTCAGCCTGTTTCTCGCCTGTGCGGCGGTAATCCGCTTCACCTGCGCGCGCCTGTCGATGCCGGGTATTTTGTGGATGACAGTGCAGCCCCTGGCGCTGATGGTTTCGGGGTGCTGGACGGTATTGTTCCTGCTTGAGAGCGACGTTGCGCCATGGATGCAGGCATTTGCCGTTGCCGGCGTTGTTCTGTCTTTCATCATATTCGGCTTCGATTTTGCCGAGCGCGTGGCGCGTGAGGCGGTATTGACGCACGAACGCTGGCGCTTGCCGGTCAACCCCTCGCTGCATTCCCGCGTTCGGCACGAACCGCGGGTATCGGTGCAGCTGCCCTGTTACGCAGAGCCGCCGGAGGTGGTGAAGCAGACCATGGACCGCCTCGCGGCGCTCGAATATTCCAATTACGAAGTTCTGGTGTGCGACAACAACACGAAGGACGAGGCGCTTTGGCGTCCGCTGGAGGAATATTGTGCTGTGCTCAACGCGCGGCTGGGTGAGGAACGTTTCCGCTTCTTCCATGTCGCTCCGCTGGAGGGCGCAAAGGCAGGCGCGCTCAATTTCCTGCTGACGGTCATGGATCAGGCGGCCGAGATTGTGGCCGTCGTCGACGCTGACTATTATGCCCGGCCTGGCTTCCTCGGCGATCTTGTCGGTTTTTTCGACAGCAAAAATATCGGCTATGTCCAGACCCCGCATGATTATCGCGACCATGAGCGCAGCGTGTATCTGAATGCGTGCTACTGGGAGTATATGCCCAATAACAAGGTCGATATGCCGGGCGTCAGCGAATATGGCGGCGCCTTCACTATCGGGACCATGTGTTTGCTGCGCACTGAGGGCTTGCGGAAGATTGGCGGCTGGGCGGAATGGTGCCTGACCGAAGACTCTGAGGTGTCCGTGCGCCTGCGCGCTGCCGGATATGAGGGCATTTATCTCGGCGAAACCTATGGCCGTGGCCTGATCCCTGACACGTTCGACGATTACAAGAAGCAGCGTTTCCGCTGGACGGCTGGCCCTGTGCAGCAATTGCGCCGTCATTGGCGTTTGTTCATGCCCGCGCCCTTCGCGCCCGCCATGCCGGGATGGACCAAGGTGCTGGAAATTCTGCGCTGCATGTCGCCGCTGCGTACCCTGGCTACACTGGCCGCCGCCTTGGGGGGGCTTGCCGTGTTGATTGCAACCGCGCTGCTGGGCCGTTTTGAACCCGTCGATGTGCCCAACGTGGCCTGGCTGCTGCTGATCGTGGGTATGGGCACCGGCATGGCCCGTACCTGGCACCGCTATCGCCTGACGGGCAGCAACCGTATCAGCGACATGGTCATGGGTGAGGTAGCGCGCCAGTCGCTCTTCTACACTGTGCTCGTGGCGGGTATTGCGGGCCTGTCTCCCAAACCGCTGGCATGGCGGCGTACACCCAAATTCTCACCGGCAGGATCGAGCACGTCGCCATTTGAGGAAGCGATGCCGGAGACGATTGCCGGTGGTGCGCTGCTGTTCATTGCACTTGTCATCCTTATGTCCGGCAGTGTTTTCGGTGGTGAGCTCGCCTTCATGCTGTTCATCGGTCTGGCCACGCTGGCGGCCCGTTTTCTGTGTGCCCCTCTCATGGCGATGCTGAGCGCCAGACATGTCAATGGTGACAAGCGTGACCGGAAAACCGAAGCGGAACAGGGTGTTACGGGCCTGCCTTTGGGCCAGGAAATGGAAGCCTGAGACGCTCCAATATTTTTTGCGCCGCAACAAAACTGTCCCCAAAACGCCATAAGGACGTAATCGCGGTGCGATAGACGCTCCCCCAATATGGGGGAACGAATATGAACCATATAGGCACGATCTTGAAGGAGGCGGGCCGACAGACCGCCGTAGAAACGGGCGGCAAGGTGCCCGACTGGCTGAATCTTCCAGAACCGAAAAGCTATCGGCCCAAGCTCAAATATCGCACTGTCTGGATATCGGACGTCCATCTCGGAACGCCCGGCTGCAATGCGGCGATGCTGCTCGATTTTCTCAGTTCGATGGAGTGTGAGACGCTCTATCTGGTTGGTGATATTATTGACGGATGGCGTTTGCGCAAAGGCTGGTATTGGCCGGACGCGCATAACGAAGTGATCCGCCGTATCCTGAAAATGGCGCACAGGGGGACGCGCGTCATCTATGTCACCGGCAATCATGACGAGATGCTGCGCGATTATGCGGGGCTGGGTTTTGGCGGTATCGAGCTGGTCAACGAGGCCGTGCATGTCACCGCCGATGGACGGCGCTTGCTGGTCGTGCATGGCGACGCGTTCGACGGCGTCGTGCTCTATGCCAAGTGGCTCGCCTTCCTGGGCGATCAGGCCTATTATGTGATGCTGAAGGCCAACCGCTGGTTCAACAAGGCGCGCAAGGCGCTGGGCATGCCCTATTGGTCGCTCTCGGCATATCTGAAGAAGCGCGTGAAGAATGCGGTACAGTTCGTCTATGACTTTGAGGATGCCGTGGCGCACGAGGCCGCGCATCGCGGGCTGGATGGTGTAGTGTGCGGGCATATCCACACCGCCGAGATCCGCCCAATTGGCGAGACCATGTATTATAATGACGGCGACTGGGTGGAGAGCTGCACGGCGTTGACCGAGACTGCCAGCGGCGAGATGGCCATCCTCGACTGGCCGGATTATCTGCGCCGGGAAGCCGATGCGAAAGCTGCTGCTGAAACGGCTGCGTGAGGGCTGAGCCCATGAAAATCGCCATCGCCACCGACGCTTGGGAGCCGCAGGTCAACGGCGTGGTGCGCACGCTCCAGATGACGGTCGCGCAGTTGCAGCAGCGCGGCCACGCCATCGAGATGATCACGCCAGACAGGTTTCTGACCCTGCCGATGCCGGGATATAGCGAGATCAACCTCGCCATCGCGCCGCGGGTAGGTACGCGCCGGGCGCTCAGGGGCTTCGCGCCCGATGTCGTCCATATCGTCACCGAAGGGCCCATCGGCTGGGCTGCACGCCGCTGGTGCATTGACAAGGATGTGGCGTTTACCACCGCATTTCATACGCGTTTCCCCGATTATCTGGCGGTGCGCACAGGCGTATCAGCGGACTGGTTCTGGCCGGTGATGCGGCGCTTCCATCGCGCATCATCCGCCGTGTTCGTATCTACGCCGCGCTTGCGGGATGAGCTGTGCTATCGTGGCATAGCGGGCGGTCGTATCTGGTCGCGCGGCATTGATACCGCGCTGTTCAGGCCGGAAGGCGCGCGGCACGCCACGCTGCAAGCCTTGCCGGGCCCGGTGCTGCTGTATGTCGGGCGGGTTGCGGCGGAGAAGAATCTGGAGGCATTCCTCGGCGCGGAGGTGATCGGCACCAAGGTCGTGGTCGGCGATGGCCCGGCGCTGGGGCAGCTGAAACAGCAATATCCGCAGGTGCTGTTCATGGGCGCGCTGTCCGGCGAAGAACTGGCGGACGCGTATCGTGCGGCTGATGTGTTCGTGTTCCCCAGCCTGACCGATACGTTCGGGCTGGTGATGATCGAGGCGCTGGCCTGCGGTGTGCCGGTCGCCGGTTTTCCCGTGCAGGGGCCGCTCGATATCGTCGGCGCCGCCGGGCGCGGGCCGGAGGCGGAACTGGCGCGACCGGTCGGCATGCTCGACGATGATCTGGCGACCGCCATTCGCGGCGCCCTGCGCGCGGACAGGCATGCGGCTGCTGACTATGGCCGCAGCTTCCAGTGGGAGCGCTGCACTGACCAGTTCGAGGCCGGTCTGGAACATGCGCGCGGCGCTACTGCGCTATATCAGCCCCGCCAGTGGGCTTGATGGGTCAGCGTATAGACGCTTGCCCATCCTGCCTGCGAGATAGGCTATACGCTCTGCCTCTGCACCAGCCTCTCTTCCTGTATATTGGCGGCAATCCAGCGCAGAGTTGTACGCAGCGCATGGGACAGGCGGTTGGCATTGGCGGGCGGATCGCGTTAGGGTGCGGCATCGCCACTCGACGGACGCAGCCAAGGGGAGCCGCCCATGTATATTTCAATGCCGGTGCTGATCGGCGCGGCCATCGCCATCATCGTCATTTTTCTGTTGCTGCTACGGCGCGCGTCGGGCGGGGCGCGTCGCCAGAACGAGCTGATGGGCATCGACAATGACCATTTCTCGAAGGGCGTGCCGTCCGCGCCCCAACTTGCGGCCCTGACGCCGGAAATCGAAGGGGAAATCCGCGAGATGGTTGCGGCAGGCAAGAAGATTGAGGCGATTAGACTAGCGCGCGAGACCACCGGAATGGGCCTGAAAGAAGCCAAGGAATATGTCGAGCGGCTATAGGTTCAGCCCCGGTCCAGCAGATCGTCCGTGACCTCCATCAGGAGCAGCGGCTCGCGTGCCGTGTCGGTGATGGCGTCGACAAATGCGCTGCGGGTTTCCGGGTCGTCATAGACCATCTTGGCATCGAATGCGCGCTGCCATGTTTCGCGATCCGGCCATTCCGCTACACCGATGAAACGCCCTTCGCCGCCACCCAGATCCTCCCAGTGGAGGCGGGAACCCAACGAACCATATTTTTCACGAATGAGGTATGTGCCCCGGCGCCAGGCGGCGCGAAACTGTTCTTCCTTGCCGGGGTGCACCCTCCACCAATAGGCGGCAACGAACATCGGACCTCTCCTTGTTCCTTTCCTTTCAACCCGGCAATGGTGCACCAGTTCCGGGCAAAGGTCACGAAAATCGCGCCCATTCGAGAGGTGCCGGTTCCCTGGCCGCGCGCCATATACCGCGCATGACTAGGGGCGCCAATCGCAGATAGCTTTGAGCGTGAGGATCTTCAGATGAAGCGGTGAAGGCCTGCGAGTGCAAGCCACAGGCCGATGAGGAAGGACACGACCGCCCAGCCGCGCCAGTTGGTGCCGATGCGGGGCAGCCAGAAGCGCAGATACAGGTCGGCGATGGCGAGAAATATGACTGCCTCGATAATCATCAGGCCGCCGATGATCGTCATGAACGCGGCGAGCCAGTCCTGCGGGTTCCACGGGTTGGCGAGATAGACGGCGGCACCCAGCGCCAGCTCGATGATGCCGAGGGTGAGCTGCAATGCGGAGGATTGTTCGACCTCGAGCAGCATGCCGCGCCACAGGCCCGGCCGGCGCAGCTCTCCAATTGCGCTGCCGAGCAGGAACAGGCCCAGCAACAGGCTGGTCCACGCCGTGGCGTCTATATTCTGCATCATCGCTCGCCTCCTTGCCCGTTGTGGGGAAGAGGGAATGCGGGCTGCTTACCAGATGCCAAGCGCGCCCTCCCTCCGCCCGGATTATCGGGATCAGGTTCGACGGGTCGCGGCATATTTCGCTCTCAACCTGCGATTGCGCGACAGGCTCCCCGGGGATGGAACAGAGGATAGGGGGTTTGGTCCAAAGCCGCAATGCTTTTGCTTGCGTAAGGGGAGGGACGTAAGGAATAGTGGGGCGATGGTGGAAATTACGTCACGTGAAGAATTAGCAGGGTGGCTTGAGAAGAAGCCGCGCAATTGGGCGCAGATCGTAGCTGTTCGTGCGGCGATGCGAGTGTTGCCGTTTGGGCTGGATGCACTAGAATGGCGTAAGCAGCCATCCGAAGAATTTGCTCATGCGGTGTTTCGTGCTACCGTCATATCATGGGCCGCGCGCAATATTCCGGCCCATGATATGACGGCCTCCGCCTCCGCCGCCTCCTTCGCCGCCGCCTCCTTCGCCGCCGCCTCCGCCTCCGCCGCCTCCTTCGCCGCCGCCTCCATCGCCGCCTCCGCCTCCGCCGCCGCCTCCGCCTCCGCCGCCTCCGCCGCCTCCGCCGCCTCCATCGCCGCCTCCGCCGCCTCCGCCTCCGTCGCCTCCTCCTCCGTCGCCTCCTCCTCCGTCGCCTCCTCCTCCCCAACATGGAAAGCCATTTTTGAGGATTGTTCCTGGCTGGCAGCACAAGAAGCGCACTCCGATGCATCAAGGATAATGACCCGGCGGAGCCTTTGGTTGGGTCAGCCGCCAAAGTCGTGGATGGAAATATGGGATCGTGCCGCTGCGCGCCTGTTATCACGAGAGCCCAGCTTTCAGCTCTGGGCAAATTGGTTTGACAGACGGATCAAAGGGGAAAGGGCGGCCTTCGATATTCCCGGTGACAAAGGGAGGAGAGAGGATAAGGCAATTCTCATCCGTCTAGCTGAAGCGACGGACAAGGATTTCTGGGGCAAGGGCGCGCAACACGTCAACACAACGGTACAAGGCTGGATCGACGAAGCGCGGGAACGAGCAGCCACCAATCTGAAACCACCAGAATCCAATGCGGAGCTGCCACCACAGAATCGTAATGCTCTCAGCTTCAAGCGCGGGGATAGCGGACGCATTGCCATTGATGCAGCCGCATCGGTCGATGCGCTACGCATGGACGCGGATGCGCGCGACCGTCACGCGATAGCTGTGACAGAGGCTCAGGCTGTGCTTGACGCTTGTCAGGGTAGTAACGCGGGGGCTCGGCTTGGACGACTGCTTGCAAATTATATCTGGGCGGCTGGCGAGTCGCTGGAAGGGATGCGGCCAAGCCTGTTCATTCAGCATGGTGAGAGACTGCGTCAGGAACTGGCTGCCTATGACAATGTGGATAACGACCACCCTCCGCTGCCCAGTACTATATTGACGGATTTGAAGGGCTGGCGGTCTGCGCACAATATGGTCGCCGGCCTCGACCCCACGTTAATGGCGCTGGATACGGCCCGACTGGGGCCGGATGTACAGTCTGCTCTTATCAGCCCGGACGAAGTACGTTCTATCGCCCGCGATGCTGATACAGAGGGCGTGTTGGAAGACGGTGTGCGGGAAGTAATTGAAGAGGCCGCAGATAATGCTCCAGACCCGCCCGTGGCTGGCGACCGGCGGACTGTCTGGAGCGTGGAAACCGTCACGAATCTGGTGATCGAACTCTTCGCGGTTGCGCTGAATCACCCAGGGAAGTCTGCGGCTATCACGGCTATGGGGGTGGCCGCAGTCAAAACTGCGGGAGCAGCCACCATACTTGGTGCGTGGCCTGCGGCACATTTTCTGATGAAGCACCGGAAATGGATCGAGACGAGGCTGAGCAATTCGCCGACGTGGCGGGCATTATTTGTAGATCTGTGCCAATGGATCGAACAAAATACGCCCATCAAACCCAGGGATAACTCTTAGCAGATACCTGTTGCCTGTCAGGGCGTAAGCTGAGCGGCGCTTTTGGCCAGCGCCTCGATTTTCGCGGGATCGACGGGGCCTTTGGGGATGACCCAGCTGCCGCCGACGCATTTGACGAAGGGCTGGGCGAGCCAGTCCGGCGCGCTGGCCTCGGTGATGCCGCCGGTGGGGCAGAAGCGCGCTTCGAAGAAAGGAGCGGCGAGCGCCTTCAATGCCGGGATGCCGCCCGATGTTTCGGCCGGGAAGAATTTGAAGCGGTTGAGGCCCAGATCCATGCCGCGCATGATGTCGCCTGCGGTGGCGACACCGGGCAGATAGGGCGTGCCGCTGGCGATAACGGCTTTGCACAGTGGTTCAGTGAGGCCGGGCGAGACGATGAACTTCGCGCCTGCGCTCAGCACCGCGTCGAGCTGTTGCGGGGTTACCACCGTACCCGCGCCGACGACAGCGCCCTCGACCTGGCTCATCTCGCGGATCACGTCGAGCGCGCCTTCGGTACGCAGCGTGACTTCGAGTGCGCGCAGGCCCCCTGCAACCAGCGCGCGGGCAATGGGAAGCGCGTCGGAGACCTTGTCCACCACCAGCACCGGAATGACCGGAGCGAGTTCCATCACGTCATCGACGGTCATGCGATTTCTCCTTCGATTGCGGCGAGCATCGCCGATGCGCCGCGTTCGGCTTCGTCGCAGCCCTGACGCATCATCGCGAACAGCTCGCGTCCGGTGTCATAGGGTGGAGGCGGTGTCGGCGCGGCATCCCGCGCGGACCATTCCCCGGCATCCACCAATGCCTCCAACTGTCCCATTTCGGCACAGACACGCACGATATCGCCATCGCGCAGCTTTGCGAGCGGACCACCGCCTTTGGCCTCTGGCGAGACATGGATGGCGGCGGGCACCTTGCCGGATGCGCCAGACATGCGACCGTCGGTGACGAGCGCAATCTTGAAACCCTTGTCCTGTAGCACGCCTAGCGCTGGCGTGAGCTTGTGCAGCTCCGGCATGCCATTGGCGCGCGGCCCCTGAAAGCGCACGACGACCACGACATCGCGCTCCAGCTCGCCTGCCTTGAACGCGGTGAGCACGTCATCCTGATCGGCAAAGACGCGGGCAGGGGCTTCGATCGTCCAGCGTTCAGGATCGACCGCGCTGGTCTTCATCACGCAGCGGCCCAGATTGCCGGAGAGCAGCTTCATGCCGCCATCTGCGCTGAACGGATCGGAAGCGGGGCGCAGCATCGCCGTGTCGCGCGGCGCGCTGAGACGTTCCGGCCATATCACTGCATCGTCTTTCAGCTCCGGCGTTTTCGCATAATCGGTCAGGTCCGCACGCGCGACTGTCATGATGTCGCGGTGGAGCAGGCCATTGTCGAGCAGCTCGCCGATGACATATCCGATGCCGCCCGCATGGTGAAAATCGTTCACGTCGCCCGAGCCATTGGGATAGACGCGGCAGAGCAGCGGGATCACCTCGGACAGTTCGGCGAAGTCGGTCCAGTCGATGACGATACCCGCCGCACGCGCAATGGCGGGCAGGTGGATCGCGTGATTGGTCGAGCCGCCGGTTGCGAGCAGGCCGATGCAGGCGTTGACGATGGCTTTTTCGTCGATGCAATGACCGAGCGGGCGGTAATCACCGCCGTCCCAGCCCATGTCCGCCAGTCTATGCGTTGCCGCGCGTGTCAGCTCCTGCCGCAGCTTTGTGCCAGGATTGACGAAGCTGGCGCCCGGCATATGCAGGCCCATCATCTCCATCATCATCTGGTTGCTGTTGGCCGTGCCGTAAAAGGTGCAGGTGCCCGCGCCATGATAGCTCGCCGCCTCGCTGTCGAGCAGCTCCTCGCGGGTTGCCTTGCCCTCGGCATAAAGCTGGCGCACGCGCTGCTTTTCCTTGTTGGCGATGCCCGATGGCATTGGCCCGGCAGGGATCAGGATCGCGGGCAGATGGCCGAAGCGCAGCGCACCGATCAGCAGACCCGGCACAATCTTGTCGCAGATGCCGAGCATCGCCACACCCTCGAACATTGCATGGCTGAGCGAGACGGCGGTCGCCATCGCGATGACATCGCGAGAGAAGAGCGACAGGTCCATGCCCGCCTGTCCCTGCGTCACTCCGTCACACATGGCGGGCACGCCGCCTGCAACCTGTGCCGTCGCGCCAACCTCGCGCGCGGCGAGCTTGATCTGCTCGGGATAGCGGCCATAGGGCTGATGCGCGGAGAGCATGTCGTTATAGGCCGTGACGATGCCGATATTCATCGACGCGGCGGCGCGGATCGCGGGCTTGTCGTCGCCACTGGCGGCAAAGGCGTGCGCGAGGTTGCCACAGCTGAGCTGGCCGCGATTGGTGCCCGCGTCCCTGCCGCGATCGACCAGATCGAGATATTTGCTACGCGTAGGCGCGCTCTTTTCAACGATGCGCCGCGTGACCTTTTCGACGATGGGGTGCAGTTCACTCATGCCAGCTTGCTCCATCGCGTTCGATAAGGGCAATGGCTGAGGATGGCCCCCAGTTCCCGGCGGAATAATTAGCGACTTTGACGCCCGCTTCCCGCCAGCCCGCGATGATGCTGTCGATCCACTGCCATTGCGCCTCCACCTCGTCGCGGCGGACGAACAGGGTCGTGTCGCCCTCCAGCAGGTCGAGCAGCAGCCGCTCATAGGCGATGCGGCGCCGCTGCTTTTCGAATGCTGCGGTGAGCGAGACATCGAGGCCGACCTCGCGCAGTTTCACGCCGCCCCGGTCCAGTCCCGGCTCCTTGGCCATGATCAGCAGGCGAATATTCTCTTCGGGTTGTAGGCGGATGATCAGCGTATTGGGTTCCAGGCCCGTGCTAAAACCGTTTTCTCCGAAAATGCTGTGCGCCACAGGTTTGAACTGGATCATGATCTCGCTGTGGCGCGTGGGCATGCGCTTGCCGGTGCGCAGGTAAAAAGGCACGCCCGCCCAGCGCCAGTTGTCGACATAAGCCTTGAGTGCGACAAAGGTTTCCGTATCCGAAGTCTCACCCAGCTCCTCGGCATAGCCCTTGACGATTTCGCCGCCGACTGCGCCGTTCGTATATTGCCCGCGCACGCTTTGCGTTTTGGCCATCTCGCCGCTGAAAGGCCGCAGCGAGCGCAGCACCTTCACCTTCTCGTCGCGCACGGATGTGGAATCGAACCGTGCGGGCGGTTCCATAGCGATGATCGAGAGGATCTGCAGCACATGGTTCTGCACCATATCGCGCAGTGCGCCCACGCCATCATAATAGGAGACGCGGCCTTCGAGGCCCACGGTCTCGCCCACAGTGATCTGCACATGGTCGATGGCATGCGCATTCCACAGCGGCTCGAACAGCATATTGCCGAAGCGCAGCGCGATCAGGTTCTGCACCGTTTCCTTGCCGAGATAATGGTCGACGCGGAAGATGCGCTCTTCATCGAACAGGGCGCAAATCGCGTCGTTCACCTCTTCGGAGGACTGGAGGTCGTGGCCGATGGGCTTTTCCATCGCGATGCGGGTGGCGCCATTGACTAGCCCCGCATCGGCCAGACTCTGCGCGGTTGGAGCAAAGAGCGAAGGCGGTGTTGAGAGATAGACGGCGATGCCTTTGTCTTCGCGTCCTTTCACCCGCTCTGCAATCGCCTCGAACTGGTCAGCATTACCCGATGATGCCGCGCAATAGACGATGCGGCTGGTCAACTTTTCCACAGCTTCTGCCGAGTAACGTTCCGGCTTGATATATTTTTCGAGATCGGCGGTCACTTCCGCGCGGAAGGCTTCATCGCTGCGCTCTGACCGGCCGGACGCCACGATCAGGAAATCATCGGGCAGCAGGCCGTCTTCCTGTAAATTATAGAGTGAGGGGAAAAGCATTCTACCGGCAAGATCGCCGGTTGCACCGAAAAGGATGAGCGTAGCAGAGCGTTCGGTCAAGTCTGGCTCCCGAAACAGGATGTTATGACGATGTCTGCACGTGGCACAGCTCCTATCGCCTCAACGGTTATTGTGCAACAGCGAAGAAGCCTGCGCAACCGTCTATGCGGCTGTAGGCTCTTTCATGCCCAGCCAGGCGGAAATATGCGGGAAATGCGGCAGGATCAGGCGCTCGATCAGCCACAATATCATAAGCGATGCCGCCAGCAGCGGAAGCAGTGCAGCCAGAGTCAGGATGATCGCGATGATCCCCCTGAGCTTGATTTGTGCGGGCAAGGGCGGTGCGCCGATGCCATTTGCGGGTTTACGCCTGCGCCACATCAGGAACCCGGATGCCGCAAGCGTGATGAGCGCGGCGGCGGTCAGCACGCCGATGAGCTGGTTGATCCAGCCGAAGAGCTGACCTTCATGCCAGGCGATGCCATAGTTGATGATGCGGTCGATCGGATGTTTGTCGGCAATGCCGCTGCGCGACAATTCCTTGCCGCTGGCCATATCGTAGGTGACGGAACGTTGCAGCGGGCGGTTCTGGCTTTCGGACTTGACGGTCCACACCATGCCGGTGGGCGGCCCAAAGGGCTGGGGCGAACCGGGCGCGATGACGATGACCGGGAAGGCCATCTGCTCGGCACGCGCCTTGGCGACCATATCAGCAAGCGAGGTGAGGGGAATGCCTGCCGCCTGTTGGCGCAGCATCGCTTCATGGTCATGTTCCGCATGCTGGCTGTGCCCGCTGCCCGCGCCGACCTTCCAGTTTTGCGCGCCCTGCACCCAGCCCATTTCGGCACGCAGGGTGCGGAATGCATCGCCCCACACGCCCGCCCAGGGCAGGCCGGTCAGCAACAGGACCAGCGCGAGGCCCGACACCCAGAAACCGGTTACGGCATGCAGGTCTTTCAGGAAGGCGCGTCCGCCCAAGCCGATGCGCGGCCACAATATGCCAGCCAGTCCGCGCCCCGAAGGCCACCAGAGATAGAGGCCGGTCAGGATCATGACGATGGCCCAGCTTGCGGCCAGCTCGACCAGTCGGTCGCCCAATGTGCCGATCATCAGCGAGCCATGAAATTTCGAGATCAGAGCGGAGATACGGTTCTCCGGGTCGATGCTGCCCAACACCTTGCCCTGCGGTGAGACGAACACGTCGCGCATCGAGCGGCCATCGGGCATGCCGAGGTGGATCATCGTTGCATCGCCTTCTGCGCGGGGCAGGCGATAGCTATAGAAACGTGCGCCGGGGAATGCGGCGAGCGCAGCGGCGGCCTGGGCATTGGCGGATACTGCACCCGCTGTACCCAGCGCGAGATAGTTGCGTTCTTCCCAGCGGTCGATCTGTGGTTTGAACAGATAGGCTGCGCCGGAAAGCGACAGGATCAGGATGAAGGGCAGGACGAACAGCCCGGCATAGAAATGCCAGCGCCAGATGGTGCGATAGAGAGCCGTTTTGTCCATGCCCTTCCTCCCGTTTCTGTGTCAGAAGCGCATGCGTACGCCGCCGTAGATGGCGCGGCGTTCGATGGGGTAATAAGCGGCGGTGGCGGCTACATCGTTCGCGGTCGCGCCTGCCGCCGGCACGATGGCGCTGATGTCGCCAACCGCCTTCTTGTTGGTGAGGTTGCGCGCATCGACGAAGATGTCGATGCTATCGCTGACCGTTGCTCCGGCGGAGAAACCGAGCAGCGCATAACCGCCGGTGCGGAACAGATTATCATAGTCCGCATAACCGCCCTTGGGCGTCCATTCGACATTGGGCGCGACATGCAGTGCATCGGAGCCAAGGCGTAGTTCCGCCCGATATACATGGCGCGGCACCACCGGCAGGCGGTTGTCGCCATATTGCGCGTCATTGCGGAAGCGGAAGTTGTTATATTGATAGACCTGCCGCAGTTGCAGCCAGTCCGTGGGCGTTAGCGTCAGCGCCGCCTCTATGCCCTGATGTCGCGTCTTGTCAGCGTTGAAGGTGGAGGCGGGATAGTCCGGTGCTATGCGATATTGCAGCATCTCGTTTGTAACGTCCGCGCGGTAGAGCGACACGTCCCATTGCGCGATGCCCAGTGATCCGCGCGTGCCGATTTCCGCTGTCCATGCGGTTTGCGGATCGAGCGAGACGAAGCTGTTCACCTGAGCCAGCTCGATGAAGCCGGGGAATTCGGCGGAGCGGCTGTAATTGGCATAGAATTGCATGGCGGTGGTGGGTGCGAAGAGCAGGCCGAATTTCGGCGAGACTTCGCTGAACTCGGCGCGGCCGTGCACGCCGGTTGGGCCACCAGCGAACATGTTGAACTTCTCATATTGGCGGCGGAAGCCATCGGCATAAACGCCGCCCGCGATCAGGGAGAGGCTCTCGACAGGCTTGTAGCGTAGCTCGCCGTAGAGTTGCGCGGTGCGCGCCTTCTGGTCGGCTTCAAAGGTCAGTGCGCCGCGTTTGCCATCCATATTGATGAACCGCTTGGATGCGACGCTGCCGATACGGATTTCCCCGCCCAGCGTCAGCTCGACCGGGCCATAGGCCCAGCTGGCGCGGGCATAGGCGCCGCGATCGGTCGATTCCTGATCGACGACCTGAAAAATCGGGTGATAGAGCGATTTGACATTCAGGAACACGCCGCCTTCGAGCGTTGCATCCTCGGTAATGTGCCATGTCGTGCGGTTCTGCAGGCGGATCGAGTCGATGTCGCGATGCTGGTCGCCGTTGAAATTGCCCTGTCTGGGTGTGTTGGTCGCAGTGGCGTAAGTCAGCGCGCCGGGCAGTTCCTGGTTGATATGGTTCACACTGCCATAAAAGCGCGTTTCAACCGTGTCGCTGAGTTGCAGGCCGACATTCCCGTGAAAGCGCAGGCTGTGCCGCCTGGCATGGTCGCGGTCGCCGTCCGATGTGTCGGCGCTGACGCCCGCCCAGAAGTCCGCCGCGCCGGATGCGCCGCCATAGCTGGCAAGGCCGCGAAGGGTGTTGAAGCTGCCCCCGTCCGCGCGCAGGTAATGCCCTTGCGCGTCGGTCCCTTTGGGTGTGACGCCGTTGATCGCGCCGCCCAATGTGCCTGAGCCGAAGCGCAGTGCATTGGCGCCGCGATAGACCTCCATATGGTCGAAGAAGATCGGCTCCATCTCCTGAAAATCGCCATTGTCGTCGGCGAGGTTGATCGGCACGCCATCCTGCAGCAGCGTGAGGCCGCGCATGTGAAAACCGCGCGACAGGCCCGAGCCGCGGATCGAGATGCGCACCTCTTGTCCGTAGCGTGGCTGGAGATAGACGCCGGGTGAAAAGGCGAGCGTGTCGCGCAGGCTCATCACCGACTTGTCGGCATAGTCCTGATAGGAGATCAGGTCGGCGCCACCGGGCGTGCGGTCGATTTCGGCCTGAGCGGCGCTGGCCTCGACATTGGCGGTGACGATGATGGTGCGTGCGCCGAAATTATCGCCGGGTGTTTCGTCGGCATATGCGGCTGATGTGAACGTGAACAGGGCTACCGCGCTGGTGGCGTAAAGAGAATGACGGAATGACATTGTAAAATTCCTGAAAAATCATGCAGATACGCCCTTGCAAGCCCGCGAGGGTGCGGGTCAGGGCGCTAGGGATTTGGTTTTCAGGAAAGGGTGGGCGGACCGCGCAGCGGCGGGCGCAGCAGGAAGAAACCCTGCAGGACCGGAACGGTAACGGGCGCAAAGCCCAGAGCGATGACATGCTCCAGCGTGACCGCGAGCAGCGCCGCGTCCGCACCGCTCAGGCCAGCCGCCGCCAGCGCGCCGAAGGCGCAAGGGCTGTCCTTGGCCTTGTGAGAAGCATCGCCATGCGATTGGCCTGCCACGCCGGTTGGCAGAGTGATTTTCATCGCCGAAGCATTCTGGTCAGCGCAGAGCATAACCGTGATCGTGCGCGTGCCGCTCGGCTCGCCCAGCATATAGCCCGCCGGGACTATGGCCTTCACCGCCAGTGCGACTGCGATGACCAGCATCGCGATTACATGGCGGCGGTGCAGAAGGGTGCGCACGGCATTCATCGCCCGCGCCCATAGAGCGCGGCGCGGTCAATGCGCAAGTGTTATTATGCGTTTATGGTTTAGCGAACGCGCGGGCCGCCAAACGGCAGTGGCGGGGGCGGGCGGCGCGTGCCGCGCGGCAATTGCGCCTGATAGGCGCGGCCGCAATGCTCGACGCAATAGGGAAAACCGGGGTTCACCTTTTCACCACAGAAATGGAAGTCCGGTTCGCCGGGGTGGCCCATCGGCCATTTGCAGATCCGCTCGGTCAGGTCGAGCAGGCTTGTCTTGTCGGCGATTTCCGGGCTGGGCTTTGCGGGCACGAGGCGGCGCGGCGGCGCGGGCGGAATCGGTGCCTGCTGGTCGCCGGGGCCCTGACGCAAAAAGCCGCCGGGACCAACCGAAACGATACGCGGCTGCTGTGCCGATGACGGCAGGGGCTGGCTCGGCACGGGCGCTGCGGCTTGCGCGGGCTGGCGCTGCTGTGGCGCTGGGCTGGACGCTTTTGCCGGAGCGGCTTGCGGCGGTGCGGCCGGTTTGGCGGCGGATGCTTTCTTCGCGCTGCTTTTCTTGCGCGGCGCATCTCCCGATTTGACCGGCGACGGGCGCGATTGCAGGCCCAGACGATGCGCCTTGCCGATAACGGCATTGCGGCTGACCCCGCCCAGCTCTTCGGCGATCTGGCTGGCGGTCATGCCCTTTTCCCAAAGGGCTTTCAGCTTGTCGATCCGTTCATCGGTCCAGGACAATATTCACTCCATCATGTGGCGGGGCGCTTGGTTGGAAACAGAAAAGCTATATGGCGCGTACCGGCCGGAAATTCAACAGCCGGTGCGGTGCCGCCGCATTTACCCTTGCCCGCACTCCTGTCAACCGATAGTCGATCCCGTCATGACCGAGCGCCAGAACCAGACTACAGCCTCCGCCCCGCAAGCCATTAAGCTGCCGGAGCCTGGCGTGCCGCGCATCCGCAACGTCAACTGGTCCGGCACTCGTGCCCTTTATGTGAAGGAAGTGCGCCGTTTCATGAAGGTGCAGCTTCAGACGATCTGGGCGCCCTCGGTGACGACATTGCTGTACCTGATCATATTCACGGTCGCACTGGGCGGGCAGGGACGCACGGTTCTGGGCGTTCCGTTCGCCGAGTTTATCGCGCCGGGGCTCATCATGATGGGGATGATCCAGAATGCGTTCGCCAATTCCAGCTTCGGCATGCTGGTGGGCAAGATTCAGGGGACGATCGTCGATTATCTGATGCCGCCGATATCGACGATGGAACTGCTGTTTGCGCAGGTCGCTGCCGCGATGACCCGCGGGCTGTTCGTCGGCTTCGCCATCTCTCTGGCCATCTTTTTATGGCCGGGCGTGCATCTCAACATCGAGCATCCATGGGCGATAATGGCCTTTGGCTTGCTGGGTACGATGTTCGTCAGTTTTCTGGGTGTGATGACCTCGATCTGGGCGGAAAAATTCGACCATGCCGCCGCCATCACCAATTTCGTTATTGCGCCCCTGTCGCTGCTTTCCGGCACATTTTATTCTGTCGATCGGCTATCGCCCATGTTTCAGGCGATCAGCCACGCAAACCCCTTTTTCTACGCGATATCGGGTTTCCGTTATGGCTTCCTGTCCGTTGCGGACACGGAGGTCCTGCGTGGCCTAATCGTGCTGACAGGGCTGAATATCGTGCTCGGCGTGATCTGCTACAAGCTGCTCAGGAGCGGGTGGAAAATCCGCCCCTGAATCCAGCGCGAAGCCCTGTCAGTGGCGGTAATTGGGCCGCAGGTCGTATTTGCCGGGCGTGAACGACCCGAACAGGCCGGTGATAGCCGGATGTTCGACAGGTTGATCGCTGTCATCGGGCAGCAGGTTCTGCTGGCTGACATAGGCGATGTAGCTGCCCTCGGCATTTTCCGCGAGCAGATGATAAAAGGGCTGTTCCTTGGCAGGGCGCATCTGCTCAGGAATGGACTCGTACCATTCCTCGGTATTGG
Source organism: Sphingobium sp. (assembly GCA_020446425.1). GTDB lineage: Bacteria > Pseudomonadota > Alphaproteobacteria > Sphingomonadales > Sphingomonadaceae > Sphingobium. Next base: position 68,158 of record JAGRES010000029.1, read on the forward strand.
CGAAGATCGGGTCGATATCGAACACCACGCCGCGAAACGGAAACATCCTGTGCTGCACGACCTCGCCAATGCTGAAACGGGCATGGACGATAGGCGGAGCATCGCGCAGCGGCGCGACGTGGGAAAGAGGCTGAATTGTCTCGCTCATAGGACCAATGTAAGCGCTATGGGCGCGCATACAAGAAAAATGCGGCAATCCGGCTTGGCAAAGCGCATTTGCTGGGCTAATGGCCGCCGCTCGACCTGCTGCAATGCTGGTTGCGCCCCGATGCGGCGCTGCTGTGTGCCGGGCCCGGAGAGGTGGCAGAGTGGTCGAATGCGCCGCACTCGAAATGCGGTTTACGGGCAACCGTAACGTGGGTTCGAATCCCACCCTCTCCGCCATTATACAATTGAAAATAAATGATAATTCCAAATAAGGACTTCGCTATGGCGCAGTTCTGCGCCGTTTTCGCGTAGGCGACCGAACCTTTGAGACCGCGAATTCCAGTTAAATCGGTCTTAGATGCTGGCCTGTCTCTTTTCGACCGAACCGTGCGCGAAAAGGTACGGGCAAAAATTACTCATTCTTTTTATGCAATTGCATTTTTCTGGAGGCCGTACCGTTGGGGGCCGTCTCTGGGTGTGCAAGGTCTCAAAAACTGAAGGTACGGTCTCCGATCATCCCTGGCGCAGCGGATCTAATGCCGAACGCGGCTCACGCTTGTTCATCGCCTGCAGAGCGGCAATGCGCTTTTCAGTGGCAGGGTGGGTGGAGAACAGATCCGAAATCCCGGTGGGCACGATGTAGAGCTGGGCGGCAGCAGGATTGCTGTTGGCGGCGCTTGGAAGCTGCTGGGCAGGACCGGCGATCTTGGCCAGGGCAGAGGCAAGCGCGGCCGGGTTGCCGCAAATTTCTGCACCAGCCTTGTCCGCGCCATACTCGCGAGTGCGGCTGATCGCCATCTGCACGATCATTGCGGCAAAGGGCGCAACGATCATTGCCAGGATTGCCGCTGCAGGGTTTGGGCGGCCCTCTTCATCGTGTCCGAAGAACATGCCGAAGTTGGCAATCATGGAGATGGCGCCGGCAATGGTCGCAACCATGGTCATCACAAGGGTGTCGCGATTGCGGACATGGGCAAGTTCATGCGCCATGACTGCCGCGACTTCATTACGGTCCAACATGCGCAGCAAGCCAGTGGTTGCCGCAACAGCAGCGTTCTCCGGATTGCGGCCGGTCGCGAAGGCGTTTGGGTTGGGGCTGTCGACAATGTAAACGCGGGGCATTGGAAGGTTCGCGCGGCGAGCGAGTTGTGCCACCATGGTGTAGAACTCTGGTGCACTGGTTTGATCAACTTCCCGAGCGCCATGCATCGACAGCACGAGCTTGTCAGCGTTCCAGTAGGTAAGCAGGTTCATGCCTGCTGCGATGATCAGGGCAATCAGCGCACCATTCACGCCGCCAAAAAAATAGCCAAGGCCCATGAACAGCGCAGTGAGCGCTGACAGCAGCAACATGGTCTTGAAACCGTTCACAGCATCGGGCCTTTCAGAAATTGGACTGGATTGATCTAGTTTGCGCATACTGTCGCTTCAATCCCCCAAAGGGGAATAGAGGCCGCCAGGATTGAGCCACTTAACGTTGGGTAATGCTTAGTCGTCAAACTTGGTGTGCCGAGCCTCGTTAAACCGTGCCAACCTTGGCTTTCAGTGTCACAGGGAAAGCTTTGTTTTCCGTTTTGGCGTGCAACCTATGAGCGGTCTTCCAACAGGGGTGCCCGGCAACAGGCCGGACATAGATGAGGAAGATTTCAATGCTTGACCGTACCCGTGCGCTTGCCGCGTTCGCCGCCACTGCCGCCGTTCTGGCCGTTCCGCAGGTCGCTCACGCGACGGACGGATACTTTGTGAACGGCATGGGCGCCAAAGCCAAGGGTGCGGGCGGCGTGGCAATTGCCATGCCCGACGATGCCGTGGCTATTGCCGCTAATCCGGCGGCGGCTGTGGAAGTCGGCAACCGGCTGGACGTAGGCTTCGAGGTCTTCGTCCCGAGCCGCGGTGCCGAGATCACTGGCAATCAGGCCGGGCTTAACGGCACCTGGTCCGGCAATGGGGCCAACCCGTTCATTCTTCCCGAAGTGGCCTATGCCCGACAGCTTAACGACACGCTGGCCTTTGGCCTTGTCATCAACGGCAATGGCGGGATGAATACCAAGTACGAGCAGAACCCGTTTGCCAGCTTTGGCGCACAGGGGCCAGCTGGGGTGAACCTGCGCCAGATCTTTGTCACGCCGGCCATCGCGGCAAAATTGGGCGAAGGGCACAGCATCGGCGTTTCCCCGATCCTGATGCTGCAAAGCTTCTCGATGACCGGCATCCAGCCGTTCACCCAGGCCAGCATTGCACCGACCAAGATGACCAACAACGGCGATGACTGGTCGACCGGCGCAGGTCTGCGCGTCGGTTACCTGGGCAAGTTAGGCCCGGCGGTGAAGTTCGGCGCTTTCTACCAGACCAAGGTCTGGGCCAAGCCTTTCGAAAGCTATGCCGGTCTGTTTGCCAATGGCGGGGATTTTGACGTTCCTGCTTCATGGGGTGCTGGCGTCTCGATCAAGGCGACGGACAAGCTGACGCTGGGCGCGGATTACAAGCGGATCGAATATTCCGGCGTTGCTGCGGTCGGCAATCCGCTGGCGGTAAACCTCCCGTTCGGCGCGGAGAACGGCCCCGGTTTCGGCTGGAAGGATGTGGACGTGATCAAGTTTGGTGCGGTGTATCAGGCCAGCGACAAGCTGACCCTGCGCGCTGGTTATGGACGCTCGGACAATCCGGTGCCGCAGTCGCAGACTTTCCTGAACCTGCTGGCTCCCGGCGTGGTCACCGATCACTTTACCGCAGGGGCAACAGTCAAGCTGAAGAACAAGCTGGAACTGACCGGCTATGTGATGCATGCGCCGCGCAATGACGTGCGCGGTGCGGGTTCGATCCCGCTCGGCTACGGCGGCGGCGAAGCGAACGTCCACCTGGCGGAAACCGCCGTGGGCGCATCGCTGGGCTTCTTTTTCTAGGGAGGAATTGGGCAATGCCCGAAACGTGGTTGCTGGCCCTGATGGGCGGCGTTCTGATCGGGCTTGCCTCTGGCGGGTTTTACCTGCTCGCTGGAGAAATCGCCGGGATTACCGGCGTGGTCCGCCGCGCCATGTCCGGACCCGAGCGCGGTTGGCGGGTTGCCTTCCTGAGCGGGATGGTAGTTGCGGCGCTGATCTGGCTGGCTACGGCGGACGTCGCGGCGGCAACGGCGGGCCTTGAGAAGCTCTCGCTTCCAGTCCTGATCGCTGCGGGCCTGCTTGTCGGGATCGGCACCGATCTGGGCAATGGCTGCACCAGCGGTCATGGGGTTTGCGGCCTTTCGCGCTTTTCCTTGCGCTCGCTGGTGGCCGTAGGCGTGTTCATGGCTGTTGCGGTTCTGACCGTCTGGCTGGTTCGCCATGGAGGCTTGGCATGAAGACCGCGATCGCTTTCCTGGCAGGACTGACCTTTGGCTTCGGCCTGCTGGTGTCCGGTATGAGCAGTCCGGACAAGGTGTTGTCCTTCCTCGACCTTGCCGGCGCTTGGGATCCTAGCCTAGCCTTCGTCATGGGTGGGGCGGTGCTGACCGCGACGCCATTATTCCTGCTCGCCAAGCGGCGGGCGCAGCCGCTGGTGGGCGCGGTTTATGATGATCCGGAACGCCTGACGATCGATCGCAAGCTCTTGATTGGTGCGGTTCTGTTCGGACTGGGCTGGGGCCTCGCCGGTATTTGCCCGGGGCCGGCAGTCGTCGATCTGATCCTCGCGCCGGGCAAGACGGCAGCCTTTATGATCGCGATGGTCGCCGGGATCACGTTTTCTGCGCGGCTTCGCAAAGCTGAAGCTTAACTTCAGCTTCTGCAGATGGGCGCTGTAAATCATTGATCACGAAGGTAAGAAGCGTGTTGCACTGGCAATTTGTGGCAACTTCGCGACGAGGATTTGGTGGCAGCGCAAAGAACGCAAAGGCTGATCACGTCCTTTCTTAGCCACGCAAGGGGTAAAAAGGGTAAGCATCAAGCAGGCCATTTAAGAGAATAGAATTCTGCATTTTTTACTCGGCTAATCAGAGGTCAGATTTGCAACCTGCGCCGTCCAATCCATGTCCGCTACAACCGCCAGTTCCTTAATTGGCACCGTCGGCGGCACGCGCTCAAGCAGCAGCTTTTCGAGCAACGCCGGAGCAAGGTAAGTCAGCTTCAACATTCTGCCGACCATTCGGTGGGTGACACCTGCCGAGCGCGCTAAATCCTCAATGGTGTTGGCCTCGCCGCTTTCGAGCTTGCGCCGCCACGACCAGGCCTGGGCAAAGTTGCGCAGGACGTGCGGATCGGTTCCGCCATCGGTTTCCGGCACATAGTCGGCCGGCGGCTGGATGCGCGGTCGCCCATTACGGGACCGTTGGGCGAGTGGGATCCTGACCCGCAGGGTGTCCTGCGCAGTGCTCATGCAGCCTTCCGCGGCGCCAGCATGTCATGGATGATTGGCCCCAGTCCCTTAGTGCAGAGGTCTACATCGATGCTGTTGTCATTCACGGTGACCCGCTGGATCAGCAGCCGGGCGATGCGTGCCTGCTCGGCCGGAAACAGGGTCTGCCAGAGCTCACCGAACCCGGAGAGCGCGGCGATGACGTCGTTCTCTTCGATGCCCGGCCGGCTCTGCCGTGCGGCTTCGATGGCCCGGGCAACAATGATGGGCGTGGTCAGCATCCGGCGCAGTTCCTGGATTACCACGCCCTCGACCATTCCGGCGTTGAGCCGCCGCGGCAGGGCATCATTTTCGCCGATGCGATTGTGGACCGCATCCATTGATACGTAATAGCGATAGAGCCGCTCTCCTTTGCGGGTGTGGGTCGGTGTCATCGCAACGCCGGTGTCAGTGAACAGCAATCCTTTCAGCATGGCTGGTGTCTGGGCCCGGGTGTTGTTGGCGCGGGCGCGCGGGCTGATCTTCAGGATGGCATGGACCTTGTCCCAGAGTTCCTGACTAATGATGGCCTGATGCTCGCCGGGATAGCTGGTGCCCTTGTGAACCGCTTCACCAAGATAAACCCGATTGCGGAACAGCTTGTAGAGGAACCCCTTGTCGATCGGGCGGCCGCGCTTGTTGATGATGCCTTTGCGGACAAGCTCGCGAGTCAGCCTGGTGGCTGACCCCAACTCGACAAAGCGCTCGAAGATGTAGCGGATCTGTGCCGCTTCCGCCTCGTTGATCACCAGCTTGCGGTCGATGGCGTCGTAGCCCCACGGCACAAATCCGCCCATCCACATTCCCTTGGCGCGGCTGGCAGCAATCTTGTCGCGAATGCGCTCGCCGGTCACTTCGCGCTCGAACTGGGCAAATGACAACAGGACATTGAGCGTCAGGCGTCCCATGCTGGTGGTCGTGTTGAACGATTGGGTGACCGAGACGAACGTCACCTTATGCTCGTCGAACACCTCGACCAGCTTGGCGAAGTCCATCAGCGAGCGGGAAAGGCGGTCGATCTTGTAGACGACAATCACGTCAACGAGGCCGTCGCGAATGTCCTCCAGCAGGTTCCGGAGGCCCGGACGGTCGAGATTGCCACCGGAGTACCCGCCGTCGTCATAACCTTCGCGCATGGCGCGCCAGCCCTCAGCGCGCTGGCTGGCGATGTAGGCCTCGCAGGCCTCGCGCTGGGCATCGAGGCTGTTGAACTCCTGCTCGAGCCCTTCTTCGGACGATTTGCGGGTGTAAATGGCGCAGCGAATGCGCCGCGGTGCTTCCGGCGCGCTCATCGTGCGCCCTCCGCCTGCCGTAGGCCGAAGAACCGATACCCGTTCCAACTGGTCCCGGTGATGGTTTTGGCGATTGCCGAGAGCGACTTGAATCGCTGCCCTTGCCAATCGAACCCATCCTTCAGCACCGTGACCGTGTGTTCGGTCCCGTTCCATTCGCGGATAAGACGCGTGCCGATGATCGGGTTGCGCGGATCAGCGATCACCGATTTGCGGACCTTCTTGCCTTCATATTCGTCGGCCAGTGCATCGAGCGTCCTGACCAGTGGCTTGCTCATGCCGCCAAAGGCCAGCTCCTGGATCCGGTAGGACAGGCGCTGGATCATGAACTGGCTGCTGTTGTTAGGGGCTTCGCTGCCCATCAGCTTCGACCATTCGGCCTTGAGCTCTTTCACGGTCATGGTCTTCAGCGCAGCCAGGCGCGCGAGCACCTGCGGGTCGTCATATTTCTGCATCAGCGTTCTCCAACTCGGGGGCGTCCCCGGGTTCGACTGACGCTCTTGGGCCGCGAGATAGCGAGCGAACTATCTGCGGCTGGCGCAGATATAGAACTGGACTTCTCGAGCATGCGGATAATGCCGGCAGCAAGGATCTGCCCCAACTCGGCGAAGCGCTCTTCGTCGGTCATGGTGTCGATGGGGCAGGGGCTTTCGCCCTTGGGGGAGCGGTGCATTGGAGTTCAGTCCTTGGTGGGGCTGAACTCTTCTACTGGCGCGGCATCTCAACCGTCCCAGCACCCAGGTGCTATTGGTTCAGCTTCGCTTCCAGCGCAGCGATCGACGCCATCATGCCTTCAAACGTCGGCGGCACGACCATGAACATTTCGGTCATGGCCTCATAGTCTGCCCGCAGCTGGGCACTGAGTTCGCCTGTCGGCACCAAGCGAAGCGAGCCGAGGACGGATGTCCCATAAGATGCCTTGTTGTCCGCAAACATCAGGCTCTTGTTGAGCACGACTTTGGCCAGCAGGCCGGGCGCCGCCAGCGCCAAGTCGTCTA
>JAGRES010000030.1 GCA_020446425.1 Sphingobium sp.
AGAGGGCCGGTGCGGAACGTTTCAGCATAGCTGAAACTGACTCACCGCAAGTGCTGCTTGCCGCCGATTCCGTGGCGAGCTAAGGCGTGTAGATTCAATCGGGTGGACTGAAACACAACATGGCGATGCCGCAAAAGGTGAAGATCTGGTTCTGGCGGCTGTTCAAGATCGGCCTGGGGCTCGGCGCGGCAGGCCTGATTGCGCTGGTCGCCGCCGTTGTCGTCGCGATGCAGTCGCTGCCCAGCTTCGAGAGCCTGAAATCCTCGACCAACGGCCAGATGATCCGCGTCCACGCCGCCGACGGCACGGTCATCGTCTCGCTCGGCCCCAGCTTTGGCCGCTGGCTCGGCTATGACGAGATACCCCGGACGATGAAAAGCGCCATCGTCGCGGTCGAGGACAAGAGATATCGTTATCACCCCGGCGTCGATCCGGTTGGCATGGCGCGCGCTGCTGTCTTCGCGTTCAACAATCGCGGCACAGGACGCCGCATGCAGGGCGCATCGACGATCACGCAGCAGCTGGCGCGCAATATCTTCCTGAACAACAGCTATTCCATGGGCCGCAAGGTCCGGGAAATGATCCTCGCGCTGGCGCTGGAACGGAAATTCTCGAAGGACCAGATTCTGGAGCTGTATCTGAACAAGGTCTATTTCGGCGGCGGTGCCTATGGCATCGACGCCGCCAGCCGCCGCTTCTTCGGCCATCCCGGCACAAAATTGAGCCTAAGCGAAGCCGCCATCGTCGCCGGGCTGGTGAAAGCACCATCCTATTACAGCCCGACGGCAGACAGCGAAGCCGCGCTGGCCCGCGCGAAGGTGGTGCTGGACGTTATGCGCTCCAACGGCGTGATTTCCGACAGCCAGCGGGAAGGCGCCAACCTCGCCACGGTCAAGATGACACCGGAAGCGCCGCAAAACAGTGTGCGCTATTTCACCGACTGGGCCCTGCCGCAGCTCGACCTGCTGATCGACGAGCCCAATGAACCGCTTGAGGTATATACCACCATTGACCTGAAGATGCAGAAGGCGGCGACAGCCTCTCTGCGCGCCGCCGCGCCCAAGGGAACGCAGGCCGCAATGGTGTCGATGGACCGCGACGGTGCAGTGCGTGCGATGGTGGGCGGGCTGGATTATGTCACGTCCAACTATAACCGCGCGACGACGGCGGTGCGCCAGCCCGGATCGGCATTCAAGCTGTTCGTGTATCTCTCCGCGCTGGAAGGCGGCTATACGCCGGAAACCGGCATAGTCGACGAGCCCGTAGACATTGAGGGATGGAGCCCGCGCAACAGCAATGGCCGTTATGCCGGTGAAATCAATATCCGCACCGCCTTCGCCTATTCGGTCAATACGGTCGCGGCCAAGTTGGGGCAGGATGTCGGCTTTGGCACCATTGCCAGCATGGCGCGCCGCTTCGGCGTGACGACCCCGGTCAACACGCGGCCCTCAATGGTGCTCGGCACGTCCGACGTGCGCCTGATCGACATGACCCGCGCCTTTGCCTCGGTCGCGCGCAAGGGCATCGCCGTCGTGCCCTATGGCATCACCAGAGTCACCACCGCCGATGGCCGCGAGCTGTACAAGCACAGGGACGACACGAGCCGCGTACTCGTCGCGCCGTGGGTGGCGGCGGGCATCACCGACCTGCTGCAGACCGCGGTCAACACTGGCACGGGCCGCGCCGCGCAGATCGGCCGCCCGGTTGCAGGCAAGACCGGCACGACGAGCAGCAACAAGGATGGATGGTTCCTCGGTTTTTCCAGCGGCATCACCACCGGCGTGTGGATGGGCAAGGACAATGCAAAGCCGGTAAGCGGCCTTTCCGGCGGTACAGCGCCTGCGCGCGCCTTTGCCAGCTATATGAAAGTGGCAGTGGCCGGTCGCCCGGTCGAGAAATTCGATACCGAGGTGACCCTGCCCGAATGGCAGCTGGAACCGGATAATGAAGCCTATTTCGGCAGTCCCGACGACCTGCAATATGTGGACGAGGATGGCTATCCGATCCCCGGCGTGGTGACGGACCCCGCCTATCCGACCCAGCCCTATGAGGAAGAGAGCGTGGACGACATAATGCCGGATGCGCCTCCCGCACGTATTGACCAGGAATGGATCGACAATGTGCTGGGCCGCACGCCGGGACAGAGCGCGCCACCGAAACCCGCCGAACCGAAACCCACGCCGAACAGGCCGCAACCCTCTGCGCCCGCATCAGGTTCAACCCAGCAGCAGCCTAGGCCGTGACGGCGTGAAGGCTGGCGGCATGGCGCCTGAGCCATGCACGCGCCGGCGCGGGATCTTCCCCCAGCAAGCGCGCATGCGCGGCATGAAAAGCGGGGCTATGGTCCATATGCAGCAGATGCGCGACCTCATGCGCGACAGTAGCCCGGCGCACATCAGGCGGCGCCAGAATGAGACGCCAGCTATAGCGTATCTCGCCATTGCAGGAGCAACTGCCCCAGCGGCTGCGCGGGTCGCCAATACGGACGGACGCGACCTTCAGCCCTTCCCTGGCGGCAAATTCATGCGTTTCATCGGTCAGCACGCTGAGAGCGCGCTGCCGCAACCAGCGCATAATGCGCGGCCCAACCGATGCTTCGGGGCCACCCACATATAATTTCCCACCGGATATTTGGGGGGTGCGGGGGAGGGGCTGGTCCCACATGATCTCATGATTCACCCCCTCAAACGGCACCATCATGCCCGGCATCAGGTTGCGCGGCTGTTCCGTCCTGGCAATTTGCCCGCGCACCCATGCCGCCTGTTCCTGCGCCCATCGCACGGCATTTTTCTCATTGCCGTGCATCGGCATGGAAAGGTTCAGCGCGCCGCACCGGCCGTCATAACGCAAGCGATAGCCGCGCGAGCGGGCATAGCGGCGCACCCGCAGCGGAACCGGCGTGCCATCAATGTCGATGCTCCACTCAGATTTCGCGCTCGACAAGATGGTCCTCCAGATCCTGTCCGTCCGCTTCGTCGACTGTCCAGCCGCGCACCGATTCCCCGGCGCGGTGCACCGCCTCCCGGTCACCGCATATCAGATAATGCCAGTCGGGCAGCGATTGTCCCTCATGGCGCAGGCGATAGGCGCATGTTTTCGGCAGCCAGACGATATCGCCCACCGTATCGGGCGTCAGCGATACGCAATCGGGCACATGGTCGCGGCGGTCGGCATAGCTGGTGCAACAGGCCCGGTCCTTGTCGAGCAAGCGGCAGCATATATTGGTGAAATAGATACGGCCCGTATCCTCGTCTTCGGCCTTGTGCAGGCAACATTTGCCGCAACCGTCGCACAGGGCTTCCCACTCCGCCGCGCTGAGCGCATCCAATGGCATGGTCCAGAAATTGGGACGGAGAGGCTCCATAGCGGCCTATTTCACCCAGCGATCAAGCGCCTTTGCCACTTCCCCGGCGCTGCCTTCGTCGATATCCGGCGTGGTGGGATCATCGACAGGGATGAGCGCAATCGGATCGCCTTTCGGCCCGAACAGATAGGGCGTGCGCGTGTGGCTGACCAGATATTCGGACGCGCCTTCGCTGTCCTCCTTCGAGTAGACGACGACGAACTGTTTCGCGACCGCAGCGATTTGATCCTCTGTACCTGTCAGGCCGACAAGGCGCGGATGAAAGGCGGATACATAATTTTTGACAACGTCCGGCGTATCGCGGGCCGGGTCGAGCGTAATGAATATCGGCTGTACCCTGGCTGCGCGGTCCGGCGCACTTTTCTCGAACTGGCGGAAACCCTGCGCAATGCGCTGCAGGTCGATCGGGCAGACATCGGGGCAATAGGTATAGCCAAAATAAAGGAGCCGGTACTGCCCGTCAAAATCGCTCCAGCTGCGCGGTTTGCCGTCCTGATCAGTGAGGGTGAAAGGCCCGCCGATATGCGCGCCAACCAGGCTGCCCTGGTCCTGCGTGTCCGAAACGGACTGATTATCACTGGTGGAAGGGCTGCATCCGGCGAGCAGCAGAACGCCCAAACCGGCGGAAATCATCATCCTGTTCATCATGCCGCCAGCCTTGCCGTGATAGAGCGGGCTTGGCAATTGCAAATAGCCGTCTAAAATCGCAGCAAGATGTTTCATTATGCAGGATTGAAGTGCCAACCATGAAGATCAAGTCCAGCCTGTGCCTCGCGCTCGCCTTCACACTGGCCAGCCCCACCGTGGCGTTGGCGCAATTTTCGGACAGCTATAATTTCCTGAAAGCGGTGCGCGACAAGGACGGCGGGAAAGTGACGGAAATCACTGGCAAGCCCGGATCGACCATCGTCAACACCCGCGATCGTTCCACCGGCGAGACCGCGCTGCACATCGTTACGCAGCGGCGCGACGTCGCATGGCTGGACTTCATGATCGCCAAGGGCGCCAATCCGAACCTGACCGACAATGAAGGCACCACGCCGCTGATGCTGGCCACGCGCCTGCGGTTTGTCGAGGGAGCGGAAAAGCTGATCGCGGGCGGCGCGCAGGTCGACAAAACCAACAACAGCGGTGAAACCCCGCTCATCCGGGCTGTACAGATGCGCGACATGCCCCTTATCCGCCTGCTGGTCAGCAAGGGCGCTAACCCGAACAAGGCCGATGCCCTCGCGGGCATGTCGGCGCGCGATTATGCTGTGCGCGACGGCCGCAGCCAGGCGATCATCGATATTCTCGATTCTGCGGACAAGAAGGCAAAACCCAAGGGCCCGGTGCAGGGCCCTGTGTTCTGACCATTATTGCCCTGAGGGTTCTCAGCGATAGAAGATATGGTTGTCGATAACCGCCAGCTTGGCGCGCGTGCGCCAGGCAGGGGAAACATAGCGCGCATGGAAATAGAGCGCGCCTTCCGCTTCGCTTTCCCATCCGTTGCTCTGCGCGATACGCGCAATCGCCACAGCTTTTTTCCAGGCCGGACGGCGGGTTTTCGGCGCTGGCAGACGCCCGCCGCGAACGAAGCTGAACTGCTTGGGCTGCAAAATGACCGCGCACAGGCTGTTGGCGAAGCGCGGTGAGTGCGAACGGTTAATGATAACACGTGCGACCGCAAGCTGCCCTTCGAGGCTTTCGCTGCGCGATTCATAGAAAACCGCAGTCGCGAGACAATGGGTCTCGGCATCTAGCGCCGCCGAGGTATCGGTGTTGCGGACCAGCGCCGCCAGCGACATGTGGCGCGGGGCGCTCAGCAGATCGGCGGGAGTGGACTCTTGTGCGTCACCAATCGGCTGCACCACCTCTTTGGCGGGCGCGAAGACAATCTGCTTCTTTTCGGATTCGATGACAGGAATATCGGAATTCGTCCGGGTCGGCTCAACGGCGCTCTGGGCCGGAACCGTGGGGATGGTTTCATCCGCGTTGGAAACACCGCTGGCGATGACAGCCGTGCAGGAAAACAGGAAAAGCCCCGCCACTACGGCGGACTTCGAACGGAAGCTCATATATTTTCAACATTATGCGGTTGGTCGGCCCAAACGCCGCATCCTCTTTTATCTTATCAGACGCTGCGCCGCCCCCCGTCTGCGTGTTTACCGCTGTCCGTCCCCTGTGACGGCACCCGGCAACCTGCGCGTGGGTTATGCTCGCGGGCCCTATTGAGGATGGAGAGATTAAAGTCAACAGTCGGTTAAAAGACTCGCGGCGAGCTGTTCTGCGTTCGCGACATCAAGTTCGATCAGCCATAAATCGGGATCGGTTTTGCAGCGACGATCAATATATTGTGCCAGTTCCTCAGCATTGCCACTATATTTGGCGGCTACCGGAAGAAGCTGGTATCCTCCTGAAAAATCAGGGACTCTTTCGTAAACGCTGGGTTCGCCACCACGATGGGCAATTTGCACCATGATGATTCCGCTGATGGCGTCGCCTTTGTGCAACACCGTCGCGAAACCGCCCTCCGCATGCGTCTTGCGGATCAGGGATTGTATCAAAATGGAACTGGTGAGCCGCGCCATGATCAAAAAATACGCATGGCCGGCATATTAGCCAGCCTGATATCCCGGCAGAGAAGACAGTTCGTGCTGGGATCGCATGAATGTTCCGGTCCCGCGACCGATCTCTTCCCCGCTGGAATCGACAAGCGCCGCTTCGGCCACATATACCCGTCGCCGTCCGCTGACCCAGCGGCCCTCGGCGCGAACGCGACCCGCACGCAAAGGCCGGGTGAAGAGCAGGTTGAAACCGGTTGTCAGCAGGAAACGATCGCTCACCAAGCTGTTCGCGGCATAAAAGGCGGCGTCGTCCAGCATCTTGAAATAGACGGTGCCATGCACCGCCCCGGCAGCGTGATAAACGCTTTCATCGACATCGAATTCGATGATCGAATGACCTGCCGACGGAATGACAAGGCTCGATGAAAATTTCCGGTTTATCGGTGCGGACGAATATAACCGCTCAAGCGCGCGAAAATGGGCTTCCTCGCCGCTTGGAGCAGGCGGCGCATCACCTTCAGGCGGCGTCACGCGCCTCGTCTCCGGCCAACAGGGCCATCAACGCTTCATCCGAACCCGCGCCGCGCATGCAGGCGATATTATGGCCGCTACGCAAATAGCGGGAAACCCGCGCAAGGGTCTTCAGATGCTCCGCGCCGCTGTCGACCGGCGACAACAGCGAAAAGACGATATCCACGGGTGCGTCGTCAACCGCATCGAAAGCAATCGGTTCTTCGAGACGCAATACGAGGCCGCGCACCTGATCCAGCCCATCGAGCTTGGCATGCGGAATCGCGATTCCGCCACCAAAACCGGTGGAGCCCAAGCGCTCGCGTTCCATCAGGCGGTCAAAAATTTCTGCCTCATCCAAGCCATAAGCGTCGGACGCAAGCTCAGCCAGCTTCTGGAACAATTGCTTTTTTCCGGCTACCGGTACCTTGATACGTACCGTTTCCGGAACCAATAAATCATTGAAATCGACCATTAATTTGCTCTTGTTGCGGTCGAGCATCGCTCGTCCTACAACGCCAACCGCCCCCGCAGCGGCGTTAATGAAACTTAACTCAGGCCCGCGCGCATAAGCGCACAAGCGCGCCACGTCAACCACGGGCGGGCTCCAATAGCACCTATCTTGTTAAAAAGCCGTCAACCGCGCGGCTCCACCCAACCGATCGAACCATCATGGCGGCGATAGACCATATTGTAGGATGAAGTACCCGCGTTGATGAATAGCAACGCATTGGTATTGCGCAGATCCAGCATCATCACCGCGTCTGAAACCGATGCTTCGGGAATATCCACCTTGGTTTCGGCGATGATGAGGGGTGCATCTTCTCCCGCCTCATCCTCGTCAGCAGACGCCGCGAAGATGCGATAGGCCGCATCATCAAGATCGAATCCGTTGAGTCCGGCTTCAGGGTTGCGCGCGGCCTCGGCAGCGGCGGCCTGCTGGTGCCGGTCCTTGAGGCGGCGCATATAACGGCGCAACTGCTTCTCGATACGGTCGGCCGCCTGATCGAAACAGACATGCGCATCCTGCGCCTCACCCGCGCCTTTCAGTATCAGTCCGGACATCACATGGCAGACGATATCGCAATGAAAGGCGCCATGCGGCGCAGGCCGGAAGGTTACATGAGACGATATCGTCTTGGAGAAATATTTGTCAGCGATGGATTCCAATCGGGTCGAGACATGCTGCTGCAGCGCTTCGCCAGTGTCGACTTGATGACCGGAAATACGAATATCCATCTTTTTTCTCCTTGGTATTGCGAAGCCCGGCGGGCGCCGGACATCGAGAGGTTTACGGCGCTAGTGTGGTGGATTTGAAATACGCCGCATTATGCGGCCTGATCGAGAGCGTATTTCAAATCCATAAACCACACTAGAATCCTATAGTTGCTAGTGACCCTGATGAATCTGAAGTTCGTTCAACCCTCACAGATATATCAGACGAACTTCAGATTCGGGTCACTAGCCCGTCTTGCTGTCCTCGAAGGACCAGAGGGGATCGCTCAATGTCTCCACAAATTTGCGATGCCTCTGCTGTTCTTCGGGTGAAACGGAAAATAGTCTGGGCGGACGGCTGGGTCTTTGCGCCGCGTCAATCGTCACATGATTTTCGGAATTCTCGTTCGCCTCTTCCGTGGATTCATCGTCGGCAAAACCCAGGCCGATCTGCCGCCCGCCAGTCAGCTCGATATAGACCTGCGCCAGAAGTTCGGCGTCGAGAAGCGCGCCATGCTTGACGCGATGACTGCGGTCGATGCCATAGCGCGTGCACAGCGCATCCAGGCTGTGTTTCGCGCCGGGATGCGCGGTACGGGCCATCGCCACCGTGTCGATCATGCGGTCGAGCGATATTTCCGGGCGGCTGCACAGCTTCAGCTCATGATTGAGAAAGCCGAAATCGAACCGCGCATTGTGCGCAACCAGCATCGAATCTTCGAGAAACTCGAGCAGCTCTTCCACCCTGTCGGCAAATAGCGGCTTGTCGGAGAGAAAGGTCTCGGAAAGGCCATGCACGGCCTGCGCGGAAGCGGGCATGTTGCGCTGTGGATTGAAATAGCAATGATAGGTCGCGCCGGAGGGCACCCGGTTGATCAGTTCAATGCATCCGATCTCTACAAGGCGGTCGCCCGTCAGAGGATCAAAACCTGTTGTTTCCGTGTCGAAAATGATTTCGCGCATCGACTCTGAGACTCAATCTTTCGCCATTATCTGCCTGCTTTACGCAGAAGGCAAGCAAGGAGCGCACGAACCTGCATGCGCGTGCGATGAAATGTCGTGCCGGTGTCGATGATATGATCGGCCCGCCGCCGCTTGATCGCATCGGGCATCTGCAAATCCCGGATCCGGCGGAATTTCGCTTCGCTCATGCCCGGCCGGGCAAGCACACGCTTTCGCTGTTTCCAGGCCGGGGCGGTAACGACGATCACACCGTCGACCTTTCTCTCACCATGCGTTTCAAACAGCAGCGGAATATCGAGTATGACGAGCGGGCGTGAGGCATGACGGCGTAAAAAATCTGCGCGTTCAGCTTGCACCATCGGGTGGATAATTGCTTCGAGCGCCTTGCGCTCATGCGGATGGGCGAGCACGATTTCAGCCATCTTCGCCCGGTCGAGCCCCTGCGGACTGGTCGTGCCGGGAAACCGGGCCTCTATCGCGGGCAAGGCCTTGCCGCCCGGCCCCTGCATCTTGTGCACCTGCGCATCCGCGTCGAAAACCGGCACGCCCAGGCGCTGGAACATCGCGGCGACCGCGCTCTTGCCCATGCCGATGGAACCGGTGAGACCGTAAATCCTGGCCATGGCCTATCCTGCCGCCGTCAATCGCGCGCGCAGCTCATCGTCATATTCGCGCGGGGCGGGGGCATCGAAAAATATATCGAAGGCGAGCGCCGCCTGACCGATCAGCATTTCCAGCCCGTCGATAGTGCGCAGATCGCGCGCGCGGGCTTGCACCAGCAAAGGCGTATCGAGCGGCGCATAGACGATGTCATAGACGACCGCTTCAGGCGGCAACGGCGACAGGTCGATAGCCAGCGGCGGCTGACCCGTCATGCCCAATGGGCTGCTGTTGACCAACAGCTCGGCAGAGGGCAGCGCCTCATCCATGGCGATGACGGTGCCCTGAACGCCTGCGCGATCCAGCAAGGCCTGCCCCTTGGCGGTGTCGCGCACCATGATTGTGATGTCGCTTACACCCATCTGATCGAGCGCATAGAGTATCGCGCGCGCCGCACCACCCGCACCGATAATGACCGCGCTTTTGCCGCTCCATTCCATCGCCTGAAGCGGTGCGAGAAACCCGCCGGCATCGGTATTGGTGCCGATCAGCGGACCTCCGGTCTCGCACGCAATGGTATTCATCGCGCCGATCAGGCCACCGACATTGCCGGGGTCGGTCACATAATCCATCACCGCCACCTTGTGCGGTATGGTGACATTGCACCCCAGCCAGTCCGGGTCTGCGCGGCGTTTGAGGAAATAGGCGGCCAGTTCTTCCGGCTTTACATGGGTTTTGCGATATTCCGCCTCTATCTCCAGCTTTTCCAGCCAGAATCCGTGGATCACCGGCGATTTGCTGTGCGCAATCGGATCGCCGATTACTTCGGCATAGGGAAGCGTGTCTGTCATAGGGGCACAACGCCGCGAACGCGCAAAAAGTCAAGCAAAGCGAGCAAAGGCAGGCCCTGAATCGTGAAATGCGTGCCGTCTATCGCGGAAAACAGCTGCGCGCCCGGCCCCTCGATACGGTAACATCCCACACACCAGCGGCAATTTTCCCAATCGCCATCCAGATATTGAGTGATGAAGTCATCGCTCAGGGGTCGCATGGTCATGCGCGCAGTATCAATATGACGCCAGACGGGCATGCCATTCTCACAGATCACGGCGGCACTGTGCAACTTGTGACGATTGCCCGAAAGAAGGCGCAGGATCCGGGCCGCATCGTCCCTGTCCGTGGCCTTGTCGATCATCGAGCCATCTTCCAGCTCCAGAGTCTGGTCGCATCCCAGAACCAGAGCACCGGGAACCCGGGACGAGAGCTTCAACGCCTTCATTTCCGCCAGCGCATCAGCCAGTTGCCGCGCATTACGGCCTTCGGCGCGCAGGCCATCTTTCAGCGCCTCCTCATCTATATTGGGCGATACATAATGAAAGGGAACCCCGGCAGCTTCCAGCATCTTACGCCGGCTGCTGCTTTGCGACGCCAGAATAAGCTCAGGTGGATTCAATGGCTGATCTCGCGGTCGTTGAACAGGTTGATGATCGCTGCAGCCGCTTCCTCGATAGAGCGTCGGGTCATGTCGATTGTCGGCCAGTCCTGATCCGCGATCATCCGGCGGGCAAAGGTCATTTCTTCCTGCACGCGCTCAATATCGACATAAGCGGTTTCCGGCGACTGGTTGAGCGAGAGCAGGCGGTTGCGTCGGATCTGCACCAGCCGTTCCGGGTTGATGGTCAGGCCCACCACCATGGGATGCCGCAGCTGAAACAGGCTATTCGGCGGCGGCGATTCCGGCACGACCGGAATATTGGCGGTCTTGTACCCGCGATTGGCGAGATAGATGGACGTTGGCGTTTTCGAGGTGCGCGACACACCCACCAATATGATGTCGGCCTCCTCCCAATTTTCCGGCCCGACGCCATCGTCATGCGCAATAGTATATTGAATCGCCTCAATCCGCGCGAAATAGGCCTCGTCCAATATATGCTTACGCCCCGGCCGGTTGCGCGTTTCCTGACCCAATATGTTCGACATAGCGTCGCTTGTGCTGTCGAGCGGCGCGACATGGGGCAAGCCCAGCGCGCGGCACTGATGCTCCAGCTTGCGGCGCAGCAGCGGGTTGGAGAGGGTGAACAGCACCAGGCCGGGATTGCTCGATATTTCCTGCAATATGCGCTCGAGATGGTCTTCGGATCGAACCATCGGCCAGAAATGCCGTATCGCCTCGACATCCTCGAACTGGCCGATGGCCGCTTTGGCGATGCTCTCAAGAGTTTCGCCGGTGGAATCCGACAGGAGATGAAGGTGCAGGCGCGTCATGGGATGACTGTGTTGGGGAGCTGTGGATAAATCAAGGGAGAGAATGGTGGATAATTGGACCTCATGCATTTTTGCCCGTTTTAACGATGGTTACCCACAGGTCGTGCACCGTGGCATAAATTCATCCACAGGGGGTGGATAATGGGGAAGAATGAGTCAGAAACACGCAAATTTGCTGTTTTTTCGATGGAAGAAATGTTGGCAAATCGGGGGATAATGCATAAACCCCACAATCAACAGACCAACATCTTAATCAATTATTAATATATATTAATAGAATATTTAGGACTTCCATGAGCGCGGTTCCCGTCAAACCCCTGCTTGCGGTTCTCAACGGGGAACGGCAGGCTCTGGCACCCAAATGGATGATGCGTCAGGCTGGACGCTATCTGCCGGAATATCGAGAACTGCGCTCTGAAAAGGGCGGTTTCCTCGAGCTGGTCTATGATAGCGCGGCAGCGGCCGAGATTACATTACAACCGCTGGCTCGTTTTGGTGTGGGCAAGGGTGGTCTGGATGCGGCCATTCTTTTCTCCGACATATTGATCGTGCCTTATGCCATGGGCCAGAAACTGTGGTTCGAGGCGGGCGAGGGGCCGCGTCTCGCACCGATATTGGCGGAAACGGATGTTGCGGAACTGACACCTGACTGGTCGCGTTATGAAGCGATCTATGAAACGGTGCGGCATGTGAAGGCGCGCCTCAGCCCGGAAGCGACATTTCTCGGTTTTGCCGGCAGCCCCTGGACCATCGCGACCTATATGGTGGCGGGGCAGGGCAGCAAGGATCAGGCCGCGGCGCGGCGGCTAGCCTATGGCGATCCCGATCGTTTTCAGGCGATTATAGACGCGATTATCGACGCGACCGTGCCGTATCTTGTCGGTCAGATTGATGCGGGCGTGGATGCGGTGCAGTTGTTCGACAGCTGGGCAGGCAGCCTATCCCCGGCGCAATTCGAGCAATGGGTGATCGCGCCCAATCGCACCATCGTGGAAAAGCTGCGCGCCGCGCGCCCGGGCGTACCCATTATCGGTTTTCCCAAAGGGGCGGGGGCCAAGCTGGCGCGCTATGCTGCCGAAACCGGCGTCGATGCGGTTGGGCTGGATGAGACGGTTGATCCCGTATGGGCCAATGAGGTGCTGCCTAAAGGACTGCCCGTGCAGGGCAATCTCGATCCGCTGGCGCTGATCGCGGGCGGCGAAGCGCTTGACGGCGCGATAGACCGCATCCTTGCGGCTTTTCCCGAACGGCCCCATATCTTCAATCTCGGGCATGGCATTGTACTCGACACCCCGATTGCCCATGTGGAGCATATGCTTGCACGACTGGGAGGAGGAAGCACAGCATGAGTTTTCTGGGTGCCGCCTATCTCTGGGTGAAGGCCGCGCACATCATATTCGTCATCTTTCTGATGGCAGGTATGTTCATGATGCCGCGCTTTTTCATCTATCATCAGGAATGCGCGGTCGGATCGGACGAGGACCGCAAGTGGATTATGCGTGAGGACAAGCTGCGGCGCATCATCCTCAACCCGTCGCTTGTCATTGTGTGGATTTTCGGCCTGATGCTGATGGTGGAAACGCGCGCATGGGAAATGGGCTGGTTTCATGCCAAGCTGCTGCTTGTGCTTTTATTATCCGGCTATCATGGCTGGATGATCGGTTATGTGAAGAAACTGGCGCGCGGTGAGCGTCCGCTTAGCGACAAGAAGCTGCGCATGATAAACGAAATTCCCGGCATCATGGTGGCATTCGTCGTAATATTGGCGGTGACCAGACCTTTTTGAGCCAAGTGGAGCGAGTCCCGCTTGACTTGGAATAAGCAGAGTCCTAACGCGTGCGAATAGCGCGGCGCTCATAGTTGCGCTCCAGACCTCAGCCGAAATATCGGCACTTTCCACACAAAAACATCTTTCCATTTCTTTGGATCATCACTCGATGCACCTTAAAGACCTTAAAAAGCATACACCCGCTGAACTCGTCACCATGGCCGAAGAACTGGGCGTGGAGGGCGCATCGACGCTCCGCAAGCAGGACCTGATGTTCGCCATATTGAAGGCGGAGGCCGAAAATGGCGAACAGATCATGGGGCTGGGCACGATCGAGGTGCTGCCGGACGGCTTTGGATTTCTGCGTTCGCCGGAAGCCAATTATCTCGCCGGACCGGACGATATTTATGTGTCGCCTAACCAGGTGCGTAAATATGGCCTGCGTACCGGTGATACGGTCGAAGGGGAAATTCGCGCACCCAAGGATGGAGAGCGCTATTTTGCCCTCACAAAGCTCACCAGCGTCAATTTCGACGATCCGGAGGCTGTGCGCCATCGCGTCAATTTCGATAACCTGACGCCGCTCTATCCGACCCAGAAGCTGCGTCTCGATACGCTCGACCCGACCATCAAGGACAAGTCGGCCCGCGTGATCGACATCATATCGCCGCAGGGCAAGGGCCAGCGCGCGCTGATCGTCGCGCCGCCGCGCACCGGTAAGACTGTGCTGCTGCAGAATATCGCCAAGGCGATCACCGACAATCATCCGGAAGTATTCCTGATCGTGTTGCTGATCGACGAGCGCCCGGAAGAAGTCACCGACATGCAGCGCAGCGTGAACGGCGAAGTCGTGTCCTCGACCTTCGACGAGCCTGCGGCGCGCCACGTGCAGGTTGCGGAAATGGTGATCGAAAAGGCCAAGCGTCTGGTCGAGCACAAGCATGACGTCGTCATCCTGCTCGATTCCATCACCCGTCTGGGCCGCGCCTATAACACCGTGGTTCCCAGCTCCGGCAAGGTGCTGACCGGCGGTGTCGACGCCAATGCGCTGCAGCGCCCCAAGCGCTTCTTCGGCGCCGCGCGCAATATCGAGGAAGGCGGATCGCTCTCGATCATCGCGACCGCACTGATCGACACCGGCAGCCGCATGGACGAAGTCATTTTTGAAGAGTTCAAGGGTACGGGCAACAGCGAAATCGTGCTGGACCGCAAGGTTGCCGACAAACGCATCTTCCCGGCGCTCGATGTCGGCAAGAGCGGCACGCGCAAGGAAGAGCTGTTGGTCGAGAAGGGCACACTCAGCAAGATGTGGGTGCTGCGCCGTATCCTCATGCAAATGGGCACGGTCGATGCTATGGAATTCCTGCTCGACAAGATGAAAAATTCGAAGACCAATGAGGATTTCTTCGATTCCATGAACCAATAAACGCCGGAGACGTTAAAGCCTGATGCTGGAATTTCTTGCCGTTGCCGCCGGTTCGGCCCCGGCTACAGGGTCGCTTGCCGATATCTGGGCGCATATCGTCGCCGATTTCACCAACATAGGTTCTCCGTCCGCTCTGGCCGCTTTCGGTCAGGTGTTGATGATTGATATCTTGCTGGCGGGCGACAATGCGATTGTTGTTGGCGCGCTGGCCGCCGGGCTGCCGGATGCACAGCGCAAGAAAGTCATCATGATCGGCATCATCGCGGCGCTGGTGCTGCGTATCGGTTTTGCGCTGGTCGTGACTCAGCTAATGCAGATTGTGGGTCTCATCTTCGCAGGTGGCTTGCTGCTGCTGTGGGTCAGCTGGAAAATGTGGCGTGAGCTGCACCATGCCGGAGAAAGCCCCGGTTCGCCCGAAATGGTGGGCGATGAGCATAGCGGCATCAGGGCAGGTAAAAGCTTTGCCGCTGCCGCCTGGGCCGTTGCCATTGCCGATGTGTCTATGAGTCTGGATAATGTGCTCGCCGTTGCCGGTGCGGCGCGCGAGCATCCCGGTATTCTCATCATCGGGCTTATTCTCTCCGTGGCGCTGATGGGCATCGCGGCCAATTTCATCGCCAAATATATCGAGCGCTATCGCTGGATTGCCTATCTTGGCCTTGCTGTTATTCTCTACGTCGCCGCAACGATGATCTATGAAGGATTTGTCGACCGGCATGTAGGCGTAATGACGCTTTTTTAATCGGGTATGGGCAATAAGGGCCTGAACCGGACATAAGGGGCCAGCACAATGAAATTCACGGTCAACGTCGATTGCACTCCCGAAGAAGCACGCTCATTCCTGGGTTTGCCGGATCTTGCGCCAATCCATGACAAATATATCGAGACCATGCTGTCGTCGATGGACGGCGCGGGTAGCATGGAACAGATGGGCAAGATGATCGCCGCATTCGCGCCAATGGGTGACGCAAGCCTGAAACTGTTTCAGCAAATGATGGATATGGGCATCAGTGCGGCAACTGGTGGCGGTTCTTCAGGTGGCAGTGGCGGCAAAAGCTGACACTTTGTGAAGTGAGTGATACAATATTTGCCCTTTCCAGCGGTCGTCCGCCTGCTGGTATCGCTGTCATTCGCATAAGCGGACAATTATCGTTTTATATCAATGGTTTATTTGCGAACAACGATGATCCACCGTTGCGGGTTGCACAACTGCGTACATTGCGGAAGCCTGGCTCAGGTGACATATTGGATCAGGTTCTGGTGCTGGGGTTTCGCGGACCCCATAGCGCTACTGGCGAGGATGTCATCGAATGGCACTGTCATGGCGGACAGGCCGTGGTGCGCGCTATATTGGATGCGCTTCATGGTCAGACAGCAGATATGGATCTGCGCGAGGCGCAACCCGGTGAGTTCACCCGGCGCGCTTTCGAGAATGGCCGGATAGACTTGAACGAAGCGGAAGGGCTGGCCGACCTGCTTTCCGCCGAGACGGAGACACAGCGCCGTTCGGCACTGCTGATGGCGGAAGGGCATTTCTCCCGCCGGTTGGATGGGTGGCGTACAGACCTGTTGCGCTGTGCGGCATTGACGGAATCGCTGCTCGATTTCTCTGATGAGGACGATGTGCCCGATGAAGGAGCGGTGGGAGAGCTGAAGAGCAGCTTGTGTCGACTAGGCGATGATATGCAGGCGCAACTTGCCGCGCCGTCGGCCGAGCGCTTGAACGATGGGATTCGTGTCGTGCTGGCCGGGCCACCCAATGCAGGAAAATCGACGTTGCTCAATGCGCTGGCGGGACGCGACGCGGCAATCGTCTCCGACATCGCCGGAACCACGCGGGACCGCATAGATGTGCCGGTTAGTCTGAACGGCATCGCGTTCACGCTGACCGATACTGCTGGCCTCAATGAGAAGAGTGAAGACCGGATCGAGCAGATCGGCATTGATCGGGCACGCGTGGCGATTGATCAGGCCGACATATTATTGTGGTTGGGAGCGCCATCGGATTGCCCGCGCGAGGACGCGGTAAGAGTGTCGGCACAGATGGATCGTGTGGATTGGCAAGCGGATGGGGGGACCGACCTGGCAGTGTCAGCGGTGACCGGTGAGAATATGGATAAGCTGGTCGATCTGCTCTGCGAACAGGCTTCTCATCTTATTCCGGCTGAAGGCAGCTATGCACTGCATGCACGGCAAAGAGAGTCCGTTTCTCGAATGAAAGCGGAAATTGCGCAAGCTTTGACACAAGACGATCTCCTTATTGTTGCCGAGCATTTGCGCATGGCATTGGGAGAAATGGACAGGCTGGTGGGCCGAGCTGGTGTCGAGGATATGCTGGACACTTTGTTCGGGCGGTTTTGCATCGGCAAGTGATCTGCACGGTGATGTTTCACGTGAAACAGAGATGCGCTGAATCGTTTTGACGCTTGGGTCCACGCTCTATATGGGCGGCAGCATGCATTCCGATTTCGATGTCATCATTGTCGGCGGCGGTCACGCCGGGTGCGATGCTGCGGCTGCAGCGGCGCGCAAAGGCGCACGCACGGCACTGGTGACATTTGATCCTGACATGATTGGCGCGATGTCATGTAACCCTGCCATTGGCGGATTGGGCAAGGGACACCTGGTGCGAGAGGTCGATGCGCTTGACGGTATCATTGCCCGCGCGTCGGATGATGCCGCCATCCATCACCGCATGCTCAACGCCAGCAAAGGCAAGGCAGTGCAGGGCCCGCGCATCCAGGCCGACCGAATATTGTTTCGCGCATCGGTGCAGCGTCAGATCGAGACCATTTCCAACCTGACGGTAATTGCGGGGGAGGCGGATGATCTGATTGTAGAAGGCACTTCCGTTCGTGGCGTCCATCTCGCCAATGGTACGCAACTGGCATGCCGTGCGGTGGTGTTGGCGACGGGCACCTTTCTGGGCGGCAAGCTGTTTCGTGGAGAAGAGAGCTTTGTTGGCGGGCGCGTTGAAGAGCGAGCAGCGACACGGCTGGGCGAGCGGCTGCGCGATCTTGGCCTGCCGCTTGGCCGCCTGAAAACCGGCACGCCGCCGCGTCTGGATGGCAGGACTATTGACTGGGCGGCTCTGGAAATACAGCCATCGGATAGCGGCGAGTGGACGATGAGCGCCATGTCCAGGAAGCGTATTCTGCCGCAGCTATCCTGTGCGATCACACGTACCAATGCGCAAACCCATGATATCATTCGCAGCGGGCTTGACCGGTCGCCACTGTTCAGTGGCGCGATAGAGGGCAGGGGGCCGCGCTATTGCCCTTCTATAGAGGATAAGATTCACCGCTTCGGCGATCGGGATGGACATCAGATATTCCTCGAGCCGGAGGGGCTGTCGACGCATCTTGTCTATCCCAACGGTATCAGCACATCCCTGCCGGTCGATGTGCAGCTCGCCATGGTGCGCTCAATGAAGGGGCTGGAGCGGGTCGTAATGGAGGTGCCCGGCTATGCGGTCGAATATGATTATCTTGACCCGAGAGCACTGGATCGCACACTGGCGCTTCCTGCGTTGGCGGGGCTTTATTGCGCTGGCCAGCTGAATGGCACGACCGGATATGAGGAAGCTGCCGCACAGGGTCTGGTCGCCGGCGCCAATGCTGCGTCTCATGCGCTCGATCAGGACGCGCTGATCCTCGACAGGGTGGACAGCTATATTGGCGTCATGATCGACGACCTGATCCTTCATGGCGTCACCGAGCCCTATCGAATGCTGACCGCGCGGGCGGAGTATCGGCTGAGGCTGCGCGCCGACAATGCGACGACGCGACTGACACAGCTCGCCGTCGATCATGGATTGGCAGGGGCGGCGCGGCGGCGCTGGTTTGCGGATCGGTGTGGCCAGCGCGATCACATGATGGCGGCGCTTGGCGCTCAGGCGACGGCGTCGGAACTGAAGCGGCAGGGGATTGATATACGCCAGGACGGGTCGCGCCGTTCGCTGTTTGAGTGGGCGCGGTTCCCCGAAGTAGGGGAAGATGCGCTCCTGAACCTGGCGCCGGAATTGGCGGAGGTCGATCCCGGCCTGCGCGCCGAGATCTGGGAGGATGCGCATTATGCGCCTTATCTGGAGCGGCAGGCATCGGAGCTGGCAGAGTTGCGTCGGAACGAAGCGATCCGTGTTCCTGCCGATCTGGATTATGGCAGCATCGGTGGCCTTTCCAATGAAATGCAGGAAAAGCTGAACGCAGCCCGTCCGGAGACATTGGCGGCGGCATCACGCGTGGCGGGCATAACACCTGCTGCGCTGGCAGCGATACTCGTGCATTTGCGCCGCAAGGCCGCAGCCTGAATGACCGAGGAAGAAGCGAAGAACTGGATATGCGATCATTTCGATGTTTCACGTGAAACATGGGCGCGGCTTGAGAGATATGTCGCTTTGCTGCTCGACGAAGCAGAGCGGCAAAACCTGATCTCCGCGTCCACGAAGGACCATGTCTGGTCCCGCCATATAGTGGACAGCGCGCAATTGCTCTTGCATGCACCGGGCTCGGATGAGCCGTCTTTATGGGTGGATCTTGGCGCGGGGGCAGGGTTGCCCGGTATCGTGATCGCCATACTCTCCGATTATCGCGTCGCGATGATCGAAATGCGCAGAAAGCGCGTCGAATTTCTTCAGTCTGTGATTGATCATCTCAATCTTACCAATGCCAGTGTGCATCTTTCCAAGGTCGAAAATATCAGACCGCAGCTACTTGGCGGGGGTGCGGCGTTGATCATCAGTGCCCGCGCCTATGCGCCGATGGAGCGCCTTGTCGCATCTGCGCATCACCTTGCGGACAAACAGACTGTCTGGCTGCTTCCCAAGGGACAAAATTATGAAAATGAGTTGGCCATTGCCCAGCGGCTATGGCAGAGTGATGCACATGCCGTTCAGAGCGTGACTGCACCGGACAGCGCAATATTGGTTCTTCGAAACATTCGCAAGCGAGGTAACTGAAGCCATGATCCGCATCGCCATCGCCAATCAGAAGGGGGGCGTGGGGAAAACCACGACCGCAATCAATCTGGCGACGGCGCTGGCCGCCACAGGGCAGCGGACCTTGCTGATTGATCTTGACCCGCAGGGCAATGCATCGACCGGCCTTGGCATTGGCCTGGCTGCGCGTGAATATTCCAGCTACGATCTGCTGATCGGTTCTGTGCCGCTGCGTGAGGCGGTAATGCACAGCAAGGTGCCCAAGCTCGACATCGTACCCGCCACGCAGGACCTTTCGGGCGCGGAGATTGAGCTGATAGATATCGAGGAGCGCACGCATCGCCTGAAAAACTGTCTCGACGATGCGGACGGGCAGTGGGACATTTGCCTGATCGACTGCCCGCCTTCACTGGGTCTGCTGACGGTCAATGCGATGGTCGCCGCGGAATCGTTGCTGGTGCCGTTGCAGTGTGAGTTTTTCGCGCTCGAAGGCCTGTCGCAGTTGCTCAACACGGTCGAGCGCATTCGCGGACGCTTCAACCCGACGCTCTCGATCATGGGTGTCGCGCTGACCATGTATGACCGTCGCAATCGCCTGACTGATCAGGTGGCGGACGATGTTCGCGCGTGCCTCGGCAATCTCGTGTTCGAAACGGTCATTCCGCGCAATGTGCGCCTGTCCGAAGCGCCGAGCCATGGCCTGCCTGCTTTGATCTACGATCATCGCTGCGTCGGGTCGGAAGCCTATATGGCGCTGGCACGTGAACTTATTGGCCGCCTGCCGCAGAAGGACATGGCGGCATGAGCGTGGAAGACAAAGTCATGGCCGATACTACGGGACAGGAAGAGGGCCGCAAGGCGCCCAATCGCCGTCAGCACGGGCTTGGCCGCGGCCTATCCGCGCTTCTGGGCGACAGCATGAAGGAAGAGCCGGTGGCAGGGTCGTCTGCGCCGGATGGGCAATCTTCTGAACGCCTGAAATCAGTACAACTCGTTGATATATCACGGATTTCTCCGCACCCGGACCAGCCGCGCCGTCATTTCGATGAGGATGCGCTCCAGGAGCTGAGTGACAGTATTCTGCAACGTGGCGTGATCCAGCCGATCATTGTGCGCAAGCGTGGCGATGACAGTTTTCAGATCGTCGCGGGCGAGCGCCGCTGGCGCGCAGCCCAGCGTGCCCGGCTGCACCAGATACCGGCGATCATACGCGACTTCACCGATGCGGAAACGCTCGAGATCGCGCTCATCGAAAATGTACAGCGTGAAGACCTGAACCCGGTCGAAGAGGCTGAGGCCTATTCGCGGCTGGTCGCGCAATTCGGCCATAGCCAGGAAGCGCTCGGCAAGCTGGTCGGCAAATCACGCAGCCATGTCGCTAACCTGATGCGCTTGCTCGACCTGCCGGGTTCTGTTCTGGATGCGGTCAAGAATGGCAAGCTGACCATGGGGCATGCCCGTACGCTGGTCGGCATGGACAATGCAGCGCAGATCGCGCGGCAGATTATCGACAAGGGCCTCTCCGTTCGTCAGGCCGAAAAACTGGCGCAACAGGCCAAGGGCAAGGCCGATTCCGGTTCGAAAGCGTCCTCTGCATCCGCAGGCAAGGGGCGGGATGCGGATATTGTAGCGCTGGAGCAGCATCTGGCCGACCTGATCGGGGTCAAGGTCGTCATCGACCATGGTGCCAATGGCGGTGGCACCCTGTCCCTCAGCTATTCGACACTCGATCAGCTGGATATGCTGTGCCAGCGCCTGTCAGGCGAGACTTTCTGATCGCTTGACTGCGCCGCTGCTTAGTTCATCTCGAAAATCATTGGAGTTCACATGCCGGAACGGATCGCCGAATACCCGATTATGCCCCAGTTTACAGACCGGTGGTCGCCACGTGCATTTGCCCCTAAGCCAATGGAGAAGGAGCAGCTTCTCTCACTGTTTGAGGCGGCTCGCTGGGCCCCGTCAGCTTCCAATATTCAGCCGTGGCGATTTGCCTATGCATTGAATGGTGATGCGCATTGGCAGGATTTTTTCGCCACGCTGATACCCTTTAATCAATCCTGGGCGAGTAATGCATCGGCGCTTGTTTTTATAACATCCGATACATTAATGGGCAGGGGGGATGATCTGAAACCCTCTCATTCCCACAGCTTTGATACAGGTGCGGCCTGGATGGCGCTTGCGTTGCAGGCGTCAAGCATGGGCCTGATCGTGCATGGCATGCTGGGTGTTGATATGGATGCGGCGCGCGCCCTGCTGAAGCTTTCCGACCGTTATCGCATCGAAGCTGCGGTTGCCATTGGGTATCAGGGAGAGAAGTCGTCCTTGCCCGACGGTTTGCAGGAGCGGGAGTCGCCCAGCGACCGCCGTCCTGTGTCGGAATCAATCTTTCACGGTCCTGCCAATATCTGAATTGCCAGGAGTGAGGGGCGCGGCTGATTCCGCCGCGCCCAGCCAGGCTTCATGCTATATCGTCCAGGCGGAAGCGTACAGTCATCACCTGCTCGCTGGTTATTGCGACGCCGTCGCGTGTCGCTGGCTTGAAGCGCCAATATCTGAGCGCCTGCTTGCGTGTCGCTTCCCAGAACGCCGGGTTCGTGGCTTCAACCAGCTCCACCGACTGAACACGGCCATCAGCACCGATTAGTACGCGCACCTTGACCACACCTTCCATTTGCGCGCGGATCATGGTGCCCGGATAGTCGGGCTGAAAATGGCGCATATAGCGCGTATCCGGCTTGGCTTTGATCAGGATCGGCAGCGGGGGTATATAGGGATCGGCGATGGTACCGCTGCCCGGCAGCACTATGCCTTCGTCTGCATCATTGGATGCGAATATCGGACCAGGGCTTGAAACACCGCTATCGACGATGGGGTCGACAGCGGTCGGTTTACTATCCTGGATATCATTCTTCGGCGGCGGAGGCGGATCGAGTGGCCCCGGATCCGGTTCGCTCGGGATATGGGTTGTGTGGATGGGGTCCCATGTTTCTGGTTTCATAACCTTTACCGCCGGCATTAAAACTATAGCGCCTGCTACAATGATGTGAATGCCAATGGTAGCCGCCAGAGCGGCAGGGGATTTACTGTTGTTGGAATAGCCCCGAAGAGCGGGCTGTTCGTTCGCATGCATAAGCCATTGCATCT
Source organism: Sphingobium sp. (assembly GCA_020446425.1). Classification (GTDB taxonomy): domain Bacteria; phylum Pseudomonadota; class Alphaproteobacteria; order Sphingomonadales; family Sphingomonadaceae; genus Sphingobium. Next base: position 22,738 of record JAGRES010000030.1, read on the forward strand.
GCATCCTCCTCTATGATTGCGTTCTATGACGCACGAATAATGTTATAACATAACATACAAAGAGGCTAGAGGGTAAATACGCGTCCCGAATTCATGGATAAATATTTTAATTCAATGACTTAATGAGATTTAAGGCGCGTCAGAGCCTGTTCACGCCCGATCAGCGGCAGCAGTGCATTCATGTCCGGCCCGTGATCGAGTCCCGTCAGCGCACGGCGTAGCGGCAGAAACAGCGCCTTGCCCTTGCGCCCGCTCGATTGTTTGAGTGCGTCCGTCAGCGCGCGCCAGATGCCCTCACCAAAGGGCAGGCCAGCCAGCGTCTCAGCAGCAGATGCGACGAAGTTGCGATCATCATCGTCCAGCTCGGCAGGCTCGATAGGGCCGGTCACGATCCGCCACCAATTCCCTACATCCGAGAGTTTTTCCAGATTGGGCCGCAGTGCCAGCCATGCGGCTTCGTCAATGCCCTCGGGAAGGTGAGTCAGCACCGTGTCATAATCGAGCATATGCACGATTTTCTGATTGAGCAGCGCCAGCTCCTGCTCATCGAAGCGGGCTGGGGCGCGGCCAAAATGCGCAAAATCGAAACTTTCAATGAGCGGCTCGGCGTCGGTAACCGGGATCACCGGATCGCTGGTGCCGATCCGCGCGAGCAACGCGATCAGCGAAATCGCCTCGATACCCTGCTCACGAAACGCCGAGATACCAAGCGAACCCAGGCGCTTGCTGAGCTTGCCCTCGCTGCCGACCAGCAACGCTTCATGCGCGAAGGTCGGCGGTTGCGCGCCCAGCGCCGTGAACATCTGAATCTGTGCCGCCGTATTGGACACATGATCTTCGCCGCGCACGACATGGGTGATGGCCATGTCGATATCGTCGATCACCGAGGGCAGCATATAGAGCCAGCTGCCGTCTTCGCGGCGGATGACAGGGTCGGACAGCAGCTTCGGGTCGAAATGCTGGGCGCCGCGCACCATATCATCCCATTCGATCATGACGTCATGATCCAGCTTGAAGCGCCAGTGCGGTGTGCGCCCCTCGGCTTCATAGGCGGCGATTTCGTCTGCCGTCAGGTTCAGCGCGGCGCGGTCATATACCGGGGGCAGCCCGCGCCCCAGCAAGACCTTGCGGCGCAAATCGAGCTCCTGCGCGGTTTCATAGCAGGGATAAACCCGTCCTGCCGCGCGCAATTCCTCGAACCGCTGCTCATAGAGCGCGAACCGGTCGGACTGCTTCACCTCATCATCCGGCGTCATGCCCAGCCAGTCGAGATCGTCGCGAATCCCCTGCGCATATTCCTCACGCGACCGTTGTGTATCCGTATCGTCGAGGCGGAGCAGGAACGTGCCGCCATTCCTGCGCGTCCACATCCAGTTATGGATGGCGGTGCGCAGATTGCCGACATGCAACTGACCGGTGGGCGAGGGCGCGAAACGGGTAATGATGGTCATGGCGGCTCAGGATGTGCGGAATGCGTTGGTGATGGGATAGCGGCGGTCGCGGCCGAAATTGCGGCTGCCCAGCTTGACGCCGGGCGGTGCCTGCCGTCTTTTGTATTCGGCGATATATAATAGGCGTTCGATCCGTGCGACAGTCTCATGCTCGAAACCGCGCGCGACCAGCGTATCGACCGACAACTCATTTTCGACCAGCCCGTGCAGAATCGGATCGAGCACTTCATAAGGCGGTAGGCTGTCCTCGTCCTTCTGATCTTCGCGTAGCTCAGCAGTCGGCGGCTTGGTAATGACACGCTCCGGCATCACCGGGCCCGCCTTGCCCAGGCCGATGGCGGGCTTGTTTTCGTTGCGCCAGCGGGACAGGTCGAACACGGTCGTCTTGTACGCGTCCTTCAATACGGAATAGCCGCCCGCCATGTCGCCATAAATGGTGGCGTAACCGACAGACATCTCGCTCTTGTTACCGGTGGTGAGCAGCATGTGACCGAATTTGTTACTGAGCGCCATCAAGGTAACGCCGCGTATGCGCGACTGGATATTTTCCTCCGTGATGTCGCTCCCGCGCCCGGTAAAGACATCGGCCAGCATGGTGTCGAAAGCGTCCATCGCGGGTTCGATCGCGATGGTATCGAGCCGTACGCCCAGCATTTTGGCGCACCCTGCCGCATCGTCGAGACTGTCCTGGCTGGTGAAGCGCGACGGCATCATCACGCACCACACCCGGTCCGCGCCCAATGCGTCGACTGCGACTGCAGCTGACAAGGCGCTGTCGATACCGCCTGATAAGCCCAGCACCACGCCGGGAAAGCGGTTGCGGTTCACATAGTCGCGCAGGCCGACGATCATCGCGCTGTAGACATCTTCGGGATAGGGGCAGAGCGGGGCAATGTCGCCGGGCACGCAGTGCCATGTGTCGTCCTCACGCTCCCAATGCGTAATGCGCAATTCTTCGCGCCAGTCCGGCACCTGGTGCACTAGCACGCCGTCACCGTTCATTACGAAGGACGCGCCGTCAAAGGCCAGTTCGTCTTGCCCGCCAACGCGGTTGAGATAGGCGATGGGAAGGCCGGTTTCCTGCACCCGCGCCGCGCAGACATGGGCTATGCGGCGCTCGTCCTTGTCGATTTCATAGGGGCTGCCATTGGGCGTGATCAGGATTTCCGCGCCCTTTTGCTTGAGATGCGCGCAGACAAAGGGGTACCAGACATCCTCGCATATCGGCACGCCGATCTTCACGCCGCGAAAATCAATGGGATCGGGCATCGGCCCAGGCGCGAACAGGCGTTTTTCATCGAAAGTCCCGTAATTGGGCAGCTCGCGCTTTTGCCGTACGGTCTTGATCTCGCCTTCATCGAGTAGTGCGACACAGTTGAACAGCACGCCCCGATTGGCGATCACGGTGCCGACCAGCATGGCCGGGCCGCCGTCGCCAGTCGCCTTGGCGAGCCGCAACAGCTCGTCGCCCGCGCGTTCAATGAGTGCGGGCTTGAGCACCAGATCTTCGGGCGGATAACCGATCAGCTGAAGTTCGGGAAAGACGATCAGGTCCGCATCCTGCGCCTTGGCGCGCCATTCCAGCATGGCATCGGCATTGCCGGAAAGGTCTCCCACCGACTGGGTGGTTTGTGCCAGAGCTATCGTCAGGGTCTGCGTCATGAGACAGGCGGTAGAGTATTTTTTCGCGCGGCAAAAGCGCTGATAGCGCCTCTGACCAGCGCGAATTGGAGAAAAGCGCGTTGCACTTTGCGCTCTGGCCGTTAAAGGGTCGGCTATACCGGTCTCGCATTATAATGGCACCCTTAGGGTCGAGGAGCGCATTTTCATGAAATTGATGACGGGCAACAGCAATATGCCGCTGGCCAAGGCGATTGCGGAATATCTCGAACTGCCCCTCACCAATGCCAGCGTTCGCCGTTTTGCTGACGAGGAAGTGTTCGTCGAGGTGCATGAAAATGTGCGCGGCGAGGATGTGTTCCTGATCCAGTCGACCAGCTATCCGACCAATGACAATCTGATGGAGCTGCTGATCTGCATCGACGCGCTTCGGCGCGCGTCTGCACGGCGGATTACGGCTGTGCTGCCCTATTTCGGCTATGCCCGGCAGGATCGCAAACCCGGGCCGCGCACGCCGATTTCGGCCAAGCTGGTCGCGAACCTGATTACGGTGGCAGGTGCTGACCGCGTGTTGTGCGTCGATCTGCATGCCGGTCAGATTCAGGGCTTCTTCGATATTCCGACCGATAACCTGTTCGCAGCACCCGTGATGTCCGCCGATATTCAGGCGCGTTTCGGTGACAAGAATATCATGGTTGTCTCGCCGGACGTGGGCGGCGTGGTGCGCGCCCGCGCGCTGGCCAAGCGCCTCGACAACGCGCCGCTGGCCATTGTCGACAAACGCCGCGAGCGGGCCGGTGAATCCGAAGTGATGAACATCATCGGCGATGTGTCCGGCCGTTTCTGCGTGCTGATCGACGATATCGTCGATTCCGCCGGGACGCTCTGCAATGCCGCCGTCGCGCTCAAGGAAGCGGGCGCGGAGGATGTCGTCGCCTATGTCACGCATGGCGTATTGTCCGGCGGGGCGGTTGCGCGCGTCGATGGCTCGCAACTGCATGAGCTGGTGATCACCGACTCCATCATGGGTAATGATCTGGTGCAGAATTCCGCCAAGATCCGGCATCTGCCCATGGCCCCGTTGCTGGGTGAGGCGATCAAGCGTATTGCCGACGAAAGCTCCGTCTCGTCGCTATTTGACTGATACTAATGGGTAAAATCTGACGTCACAGCGTCAGGGTGGCGATGACGTCATAGTTGCGCCGCGCAACTTTGATTTGGTTTCGGCATGCTGAAACGGGCCGGTACCGCTTATCCGTATGAGCGGATCAAGATCACGCGGGCATCAACACCAACGGCACGGACAGCAGTAATGCGATGCAAGCGGCGGCGCGCTGTTTGCCATTGAGCAAATCCGAGAGCGGCGGGATTTTCCACACTGCCGGGCATGCAAAGAAGCTGGCCGCGAACAGTCCGGTCGAGAGCGTCTCGCCCAGCGCGCGCGGCAGGTCGTTCTGGGCCGTAACGCCGCCCAGAAATGTTCCGATGCAGATGATCCAGGCGAGTGCCGCCATGTCCAGTCTCCCTCATCCCTCTATAACGGATCAGGGTTAAGGGAATTTAGCGGCTTATGCTTATCAGGGGCTTGCGCTGGGGTACGCGCTGGATCAAGGAAGAGGTATGAGCCTCACCGACGATCTTGCACTCGCCAACCGCCTTGCCGACGCGGCGGCGGATGCCATTCGCCCTTTCTTTCGCGCCGCATTCCAGACCGATTATAAATCGGACTCTTCTCCCGTGACCGAGGCTGACCAGGCAGCCGAATCCGCCATTCGGTCGATATTGGAGCAGGAACGGCCTGACGATGGCATCATTGGCGAGGAATATGGCGCAGTTCGCGAGGATGCCGAGCGTGTGTGGATTCTCGATCCCATCGACGGGACGAAAAGCTTTATCGCGGGCCGACCCATCTTCGGATCGCTGATTGCGTTGACCCAGGCGGGCTGGCCGGTGCTCGGCATTATCGACCAGCCCATTGCGGGCGAGCGTTGGGCTGGGCTGACCGGGCAGGGCACCACTTTCAACGGCAAGCCGGTCAGCACGCGTCGCTGCCGCGAACTGTCCGATGCGATATTGGCGAGCACCGCGCCGCAGCTTTTCCCCGGCTGCACCGGCGAGCATTTCTCGCTACTGGCGCGCGATTGCCGCGATACGATCTGGGGCGGGGACTGCTATAATTATGGCCTTGTCGCGTCCGGCCATATCGACATCGTTGTCGAAGCGGGCCTCAAGCTGCATGATATCGCCGCGCTGGTGCCTGTGGTCGAAGGCGCGGGGGGCCGCATGTGCGACTGGTCCGGCGATCCGCTCACCCATGACAGCGACGGGCAGGTCATCGCCATTGGCGACCCGGCACGTCTCGACGATGTGCTGGAGGCGCTCAATGCCGGACATGAACATCACTAAGCATGATTGAAACGGAGCGCCTCGTTCTGCGGCCTTATGAGCTGGCAGACTTCGAGGCCTATCGCGCAATCGTGTCCGATCCCTATGTCATGCGTTTCATTGGCGGCGCGCCATTGACCGCTGAGGATGCGTGGAGCCGTATCCTGCGGTATGCGGGACACTGGCAATTGCTAAACTTTGGCGTGTTCGCGGTACGTGACAAGGCATCGGGTGAGCTGATCGGCGAGACCGGGCTGTTCGACTACAGGCGCGGGTTGGGGGAAGATTTCGATCATTTTCCTGAAATAGGCTGGATCTTCCGCACCGATATTCAAGGCAGGGGCTATGCTTATGAAGCTGTACAGGCGGCGCATGGCTGGCTCGATGCCAATCGAGGTCAGGCGAGGACCGTATGCATGATTGATCCCGAAAACACACCGTCGATGCGGCTGGCGGCAAAACTCGGCTATGCGCCATTCGGTCAGCGGCGCTACAAGGATCACGATGTGATCGTGCTGGAACGTTTGCCGGATTAGAGCGTCAGGCCGAGAATTTCCCGATCATCTGTTTCGCGGCATACCAGCTGACCGGGATTGCCAGCACAAAGCCGATGGCCGCAGCTATGGAAATGGGCTGCCATGTGCCTTTGCCTATCGAAAGCACGATGACGACGCCGATACCCATCAATACCGTCGCGACCATTGAGAATAATATCATCATCAACCGGATCATCTGCCCCTCCATATTCTTTATGGCAGGAAGGCTGTGCCTGTCGAATTGTCCGCGCATTGACCGGGATCAATGAAATAGGTTTCCGTGTTTCAGCGCATCATTTCATATAAGCGCGCCACATCGGCCGGATCGCACAAATCCGTCCCCGGCGTCAGCACAGCGGCGGAGCCTGCCGCCATACCGTGAAGGAAAGCGTTGCGCGGTTCCCATCCCTGCATCAGGGCGTGCACCATTCCGGCAACGAAACTGTCGCCCGCGCCGGTGGCGCTTTTCACGGGAACATCGGGCGGCGTGCAATGGAAATGCCCTTCGGCGTCGGCATAGACCGCACCGAGATGGCCCATGGTAACGGCGATCATTTCCGCTTTGCCCTGCCGGGCAAGGGTGCTGGCCACCTCGCCAATGTCCGCCGGGCCCTCGCATTTCTGTCCGATCAGCGCTTCGAACTCGCCCTGGCTTGGTTTCACCAGCCAGAGACCGCCCGCATCTATCGCCTTGGCTAGCGCCGCGCCGGACGTGTCCAGCACCACACGGCCGCCATAGGCGCGTATTTTTTCGGTCAGCTGTGCGTAAAAATCATCTGGAATACCGGGCGGCAGGGAGCCGCTGGCAATTAGGACCGACGGCTGCCTTTCCGCAATGACGTCAATCGCCTGACGCCACTCCGCTTCGCTGACATGCGGGCCTTCGGGCACGAAACGATATTCCTTGCCGATCGAGCGTTCGTAAATGGCATGGCTGATACGACTGTCGTCATGGATCGGGATGTCGATACGCGCCACCCCGCATTGGTCGATCAGCCTGTCGAGCAGTGCGCCGGTCACACCGCCGGACAGGTAGCAGGCGGTGACCGGGTCCCCGAACCGCGTTAGCACCCGCGCGACGTTGATGCCGCCGCCACCGGGATCGTAACGCTCATTCGATGTGCGGATCTTGTGCGTGTGGCGGACGGTGTCCGCTTCGCACGCGCCGTCAATGCATGGATTGAGCGTCAGGGTGACGATATCGCCGGTCATCGCGCAGTGCTTCTCCCGCCTTTGTAACTATGTTTTCCTATCCCGGAAGGGCGCGGGCTTACAACCGCACTTTCCCGAGGATTTTCCTTGCCTTCCGCGCGTTCGCCTCCTATAGGCGCGCCTTCGCGTGGCATCCCATGCGATTCTGATGGGATGGACGGGCCAGTAGGGCTGCCTTGTTCATCTGCAACCGTCAAAGGCTTAAGGCCTTCAAAAAGGAGACGAAAATGCCCAAGCTCAAGACCAAGAGCGGTGTGAAGAAGCGCTTCAAATTCACCGCTTCCGGCAAGGTGAAGCATGGCGTCGCTGGCAAGCGTCACCGCCTCATCAGCCATAATGCGAAATATATCCGCCAAAACCGTGGCACCGATGTGCTGTCCGATGCCGACGTTGCGCACGTCCGCCTCTGGGCGCCCTACGGCCTGAAGTAAGGAGTAGAGGACTATGGCACGCGTAAAACGGGGCACCACCACCCGCGCCAAGCATAACCGCATCCTGAAGGACGCGAAGGGTTATTATGGCCGCCGCAAGAATACGATCCGCATTGCTCGTCAGGCGGTCGAAAAGGCTGGTCAGTACGCCTATCGCGACCGCAAGGTAAAGAAGCGGAGCTTCCGCGCACTCTGGATTCAGCGCATCAACGCCGCCGTTCGTATGGAAGGCCTGACCTATGGCCAGTTCATGCACGGGCTGAAGCTTGCCGGCGTCGAGCTGGACCGCAAGGTTCTGGCCGACATCGCGATGCACGAAGGCGAAGCGTTTAAGGGCATCGTGGCTCAGGCCAAGAGCGCCCTTCCGGCCTGAGGCGCAGAGACAAGAATATTGGAAGGGCGTCGGGGACATCTCCGGCGCCCTTTTCCTTTGGTACTGTAATATGCTCTATCGTCGTTCCCGCGTAGGCGGGAACCCATCTCCCAACGGTTAGCCTTATCGACAGGACTGGAGATGGATCCCCGCGTTCGCGGGGATGACATAAATGAGGATGCTATGCGCGATGGCTTTCAACTAACTGTCTACATTCTCGCCAGTCATCGCAACGGTACATTATATATTGGTGTCACGTCTGATCTTGTTCAGCGCCTGTACCAACATCGTGCAGGCTTGATCGAAGGGTTCACGAAAGATTATGGCGTCAAGCGGCTGGTCTGGTTTGAGCGGGGCGCATCAATGGAAGAGGCTATCGGCCGGGAAAAGCAGCTTAAGAAGTGGCAAAGGCAATGGAAAATCAATCTGATCGAGCGGGAAAATCCCGATTGGCGGGATCTGGCTGTTGACTTGGAGCTGGAGATGCTCTCCGAGAACCGGCGTATAGATTGACCCAGAGCAGGAGATGGATTCCCGCCTTCGCGGGAATGACGGGGTAATATGACAGACATCGCATCATTGAAGGCCGGGTTGCTGGCCGACATCGCAAAGGCCGGCACGCTGGGCGAAGTGGAAGAGCTGCGCGTTGGTGCGCTCGGCAAGTCGGGCGTGGTGACGGCGCTTTTGAAGACGCTGGGCGGCATGTCGCCTGACGAGCGCCAGGAAAAAGGGCCGCCGATACAGGATTTGCGCCAGAGCGTGGCGGATACGATCGCTGCGAAAAAGGCGGCGCTGGAAGAGGCGGAACTGAATGCGCGCCTTGCCAGCGAAAAGCTGGATATGACGCTCCCCGTCGATGCCCTGCCGCAGGGCAGCGTGCATCCGGTCAGTCAGGTGATGGACGAGCTGGCAGAAATCTTCGCCGACCTCGGCTTTGCCGTCGCCACCGGCCCGGAGATCGAGGACGACTGGCGCAACTTCACCGCGCTCAACATCCCGGAAACCCACCCCGCGCGCGCGATGCACGACACTTTCTATTTCCCGGACAAGGATGCGGAAAGCCGTGACATGCTGCTGCGCACGCATACCTCGCCGGTGCAGATCCGCACGATGACGTCTCAGGAACCGCCGATCCGCATCATCGCACCCGGTCGTGTCTACCGCAGCGACAGCGACGCGACGCATACACCGATGTTCCACCAGATCGAAGGACTGGTGATCGACAAGGGTATCCATTTGGGCCATCTCAAATGGACGCTGGAGACGTTCCTGAAAGCATTTTTCGAGCGCGACGACATTACGCTGCGCCTGCGCCCCAGCTATTTCCCGTTCACCGAGCCTTCGGTCGAGGTCGATGTTGGTTACACCGTCGAGAAGGGACAGCGCGTCATTGGCGGCAGCGGCGACGCGCCCGGCGGCGGCTGGATGGAGGTGCTCGGTTCCGGCATGGTTCACCGCCGCGTGATCGAGGCGTGCGGGCTGGACCCCGATGAATGGCAAGGCTTTGCCTTCGGTACCGGCGTGGACCGGCTCGCTATGCTCAAATATGGGATGAACGATTTGCGCGCCTTCTTCGATGGTGACCTGCGCTGGCTGCGCCATTACGGGTTCAGTGCGCTCGATGTGCCCACGCTTTCGGGGGGAGTCGGCGCATGAAATTCACCCTTTCGTGGCTCAAGGAGCATCTCGATACACAGGCGAGCCTTGCCGACATTCTCGTGGCGCTCAACAATATCGGCCTTGAGGTCGAAGGCGTCGAAAATCCGGCGGAGAAAATGGCCGGGTTCAAGGTCGCCAAGGTGCTGACCGCCGCGCTGCATCCCGATGCCGACAAACTGCAGGTGCTGACTGTCGATTCTGGCGACGGCAATCCGCTGCAGGTTGTATGCGGCGCACCCAATGCGCGCGCTGGTCTCGTCGGTGTGTTCGGCGTTGAGGGCGCGACCGTGCCCGCCAATGGCATGGTGCTGCGCAAGGCGGCGATTCGCGGCGTCGAGTCCAACGGCATGATGTGCTCCAGCCGCGAACTGGAGATGGGCGACGATCATGACGGCATCATTGAGCTGCCCGAAGATGCGGTAGTCGGAACGGATTTCGCCGATTATGCTGGGCTGGACGATCCGGTTATTGATGTGTCGATCACACCCAACAAGCAGGACTGCATGGGCGTGCGCGGCATCGCGCGCGATCTGGCGGCGGCGGGTATTGGCACGCTCAAGCCGCTCGCCGAAGTCTATCGCATGACCAATGGCCCGATAGCGGGCGAGGGCCCGGGCCCGGATGTCCGCACGGACGATCCGGAGGGCTGCCCTGCCTTTTTCGGGCAGGAAGTGCGTGGTGTGAAGAATGGCATGGCGCCGCAATGGATGGCCGCCAAGCTCAAAGCGATCGGGCAAAAGCCGATCTCGGTTCTGGTCGACATCACCAATTTCGTGATGATTGATCTGGGCCGCCCGCTGCACGTCTATGACAAGGCAAAGCTGACCGGTGGGCTCGTCGCGCGCAAGGCGAAGGCGGGTGAGCAGGTGCTGGCCCTCAATGGCAAGACTTACACGCTCGATGATACGATGACGGTGATCGCCGACGAGGCCCATGTGCATGACATTGGCGGCATCATGGGCGGCGAGGATTCGGGCGTCAGCGATACAACGAGCGACGTCGTTATCGAATGTGCCTATTTCACGCCGGAATCCATTGCGCGCACGGGCCAGAAGCTCAACCTGACCTCCGACGCGCGCCAGCGTTTCGAGCGCGGTGTCGACCCCGCCTTTCTTGACGACGGCCTCGCCATAGCGACCTGGCTGGTCGTCGAGCATTGCGGCGGCACGGCAAGCGGGGTTGCGCGTTCGGGCACGCCGCCGACCGCGCCGCGCAGCATCACCTATGATCCGGCGCACTGTCTGTCGCTGGCGGGTGTGGATGTCAGCGCGGATCAGCAGCGCAAGACACTGGAAGCACTGGGTTTCGGCGTCGCGGACGACTGGACCGTCACCATCCCGACATGGCGGCGTGACGTCGATGGCCCTGCCGACCTTGTCGAAGAAGTGGTGCGCATTTTCGGCCTCGATAATGTGCCCTCGACGCCATTGCCGCGCGCGCCTGGTGTCGCCAAACCGACCGCTACGCCGCAGCAGATGATTGAGCGCCGCGCGCGCCGCGCCGCCGCTGCACGCGGCCTTAATGAAGCGGTCAACTGGTCCTTCATTTCGGAAAAGGAAGCGGCCAGTGTCGGTGGTGGCGAATGGATATTGGCCAACCCGATCAGCGAAGACCTCAAGGTCATGCGCTCCTCGCTTTTGCCGGGGCTACTAGCTGCGGCTCAGCGCAATATGGATCGTGGTGCAACCTCCGTGCGCCTGTTCGAGATCGGTCGCCGTTATTTCAAGGCGGAGGATGGCAGCAGCGACGAGAAGCTGACGCTTGGCCTCGTGTTGGCGGGTGACAAGGCGCCGCGCGGCTGGCGCAGCGGCAAGGCGCAGTCTTTCGATGCCTATGATGTGAAGGCCGAGGCGATAGCGCTGCTCGAAGCGGCAGGCGCGCCGGCGGCCAATCTTCAGATGATGGGTGAAGCGGGGGACTCCTATCATCCCGGCCAGTCGGGTACGCTGCGGCTCGGCCCGAAGAACATCCTCGCCGAATATGGCGTGCTGCATCCCAGCCTCGCTAAAGCGTTCGACCTCAAAGGCCCGGTCGTCGCGGCGCAACTCTTCCTCGATGTGATCCCAGCCAAGCGCAAGAACGGTTTCATGCGTGCGCCCTATGCACCGCCCGCCCTGCAGGCAGTGACCCGCGATTTCGCGTTCGTCGTGCCCGAGGAACTGGAAGCCGAAGCGCTGGTGCGTGCCGTGAAAGGCGCGGACAAGAAGACTATTGTCGATGCGCGCCTGTTCGACCTGTTCACCGGTGCGGGCGTCGAGCCGGGCACCAAATCTTTGGCGGTCGAGATCACGCTGCAACCCGGCGAGAAAAGCTTCACCGAGGAAGAGCTGAACGCAATCAGCACATCGGTGGTGAAGGCGGCGGAAAAGCTGGGCGGAACCCTGCGCGGCTGAAAAGCCTTACCCGCGTCTCAACCATTATCCTGCACCGCCGCTTAACGGCTTCCGGGCGATAGCGGCGGGCAGGAATTCGCCATGATAGCAATAGGCACAGCTTTATCGGGTCTGCAGGCCAGCATGATGCGCTTGAACGCAAGCGCGTCGAATGTTGCCAATATCGAGAGCACAGGGCCGGTTCCTCCCGTTTCTCCGGCGCAGCCCATACCGCCGCGCCAGCAGCCGAACCAGCCATCGGTCTATCAAGCTATTCGCGCGCAGCAGAGCGATGTGAAGGGCGGCGGCACGATCGCCACCTACAAGCCGGTATCGCCCTCCTATCGCCTGCGCCCCGACCCCACCTCTCCGCATGCCAATGCGCAGGGGCTGGTTGCTGCGCCCAATGTCGACCTGGCGGGCGAGCTGACCGAGCAATTGAGCGCGCAGCTCGCGTTCAAGGCGAATCTCAAGGTGATCGAGACCGCCAACCGCCTGCACGACTCCATGTTCGAACGCTGGGCCTGAGCGCAGCGGCGCATTTCCTCACAAAGCTTGCGAACAGAGGGCGATCTTCTCTATAGGGGCCGCGCCTGCCGTGCGGAATTCCGCCGGCGGCTCTTTTCAAGAAAGCCCGAGCCGTGTCTATCCCCTCCCGTCGTACCTTTGCCATCATCTCGCATCCTGACGCGGGCAAGACCACGCTGACCGAGAAGCTGTTGCTCGAAGGCGGTGCGATCCATCTGGCAGGCGAGGTGAAGGCGCGCGGCGCGAACCGGCGTGCCCGTTCCGACTGGATGAAGATAGAGCAGCAGCGCGGCATTTCCGTCACTAGCTCGGTGATGACGTTCGAGCGGCCGGACAAGGACGGCAATATTATCGTCTTCAACCTGCTCGATACGCCGGGCCACGAGGATTTCAGTGAGGACACCTATCGCACGCTGACCGCCGTCGACAGCGCGGTGATGGTGATCGACGCCGCCAAAGGCATTGAGCCGCAGACGCGCAAGCTGTTCGAGGTGTGCCGGTTGCGCAATGTGCCGATCATTACCTTTGTCAACAAGGTGGATCGCGAAGGGCGGGATCCTTTTGCGCTGCTCGACGAAGTCGCCGACGCGCTGGCGCTCGATGTCTGCCCGATGAGCTGGCCCGTGGGCATGGGCGGCACGTTTGAGGGCATTTACGACTTTTCGACCAATATGTTGCGCCAGCCCAGCGGGCCGTCGAAGGAATTTGAAGGAAGCACTACACAATATAGCGGAACCGACGATTCCGGGCTGGAATCGGTGCTTTCCGCCGATGGCCTGACGCATCTGCGTGAAGAAGGCGCGCTGGCGCAGGCGGGCTATGAGCCCTTTGACCTTGAGGCCTATCGTCACGGCGACCTGACGCCGGTCTATTTCGGGTCGGCGCTCAAATTGTTCGGCGTCACCGAACTGCTTGACGCACTCACCGCTTTTGCGCCGCCGCCACGCGAGCAGCCTGCCGAGCCTGAACCGATTTCGCCCGAACGCGGGGACGTGACCGGCTTCATCTTCAAGGTGCAAGCCAATATGGACCCGCAACACCGTGACCGCATCGCCTTCATGCGCCTGTGCTCCGGCAAGTTCAGACGTGGCATGAAGCTGACGCCCAGTGGGTCGGGCAAGCCGATGGCGGTACACTCGCCGATCCTTTTCTTCGCGCAGGACCGCGAGCTGGCCGACGAAGCCTATCCCGGCGATATTATCGGTATTCCCAATCATGGCACATTGCGTGTCGGCGATACGCTCTCCGAAAAGGCGGACGTGCGCATCACCGGCCTGCCCAATTTCGCACCGGAGATATTGCGCCGGGTGGCGCTCAAGGACCCGACCAAGACCAAGCAATTGCGCAAGGCGCTCGACGACCTGAGCGAAGAGGGCGTGATTCAGGTGTTCTACCCCGAAATCGGCAGCCAGTGGATCATCGGCGTGGTGGGCCAGCTACAGCTCGACGTGCTGATCTCGCGGCTGGAGGCGGAATATAAGGTCGAGGCGCTGCTCGAAGCCTCGCCGTTCGATACTGCGCGCTGGCTTATTGGCGCTGATGCGGCATTGAAAAACTTTGAGGAGTTTAACCGCGCGAATCTGGCCAAGGATCGCGATGGACACCCCGTATTCATGGCGAAATCGGCCTGGGATGTCGGGTATCAGGAAGAGAAGAACCCGGATCTCAAATTCAGCGCGACCAAGGAACGCTGAACAAAATACCATATTGACGGAAACATATGGCCGCGCATGCATTGGTTCATCAGGAGAGACCCATGCATGAGAAAACCGATACATCACGACAGAACATGTGGGCGGCCAATCCCCTGATAGCATTCTGGTCGATCCCCTATGTCATGGCGCAGACATGGATGAAGCTGTGCCTGGGCATGGGTGCGCGCCCCGATGCGGTTGAGCGCAATTCCGACCATGGCCAGATACCCGTTCCGCCCAATTTGCAGGACAGCAAGGACAAGGATCTGTTCGCATAAAAAGCGGATGAAAGAGCGCTGATCCGCTTATTAATCACCGAAAGCGTGTGCCAGAGCCGCAGCGTCCCGCTGGTCAACGGGCTGGTCGCCCTCATTGTCCGCACCGACGAAATCGACCGCTAGCCAGACTATGCCGACCGCCCACAGCAGCGCCATCCAGCGGCTCCGGAATATAGATGAGAGTTTCGGCCCGAACATGAGCGCATAATGCGCGCGAATGATTAGGAAATGGTAGCGAAGAAGCGGATCAGCTTCTCAGAAGAAATACCGCATGTTCGGCGAACAGGTTGGCGTTGGTATGGGTCGTGGCCCTGCCCTTGTTGAGGAACCATTGGCCTTCGACACTCCATCCGCGTTCCTGCACCAGCGTCCGGAAATCGTCGATGGTCAGGTGGTGAATATTGGGCGTATCATACCAGCGTTCGGGCAGCAGCTTGGTCACCGGCATGCGCCCGCCAAAAGCCAGAGACAGCCGCCCGCGCCAATGCGCGAAGTTGGGAAAGCTGACAAAGGCATGGCTCGCAATGCGCAGCAGCTCGCTCATTACCAGGTCTGGTCTTCGCGTTGTCTGCAGCGTCTGGCTCAGGATCGCATAGTCGAAGCTGTCATCGGGATAATAGCCAAGGTCAGTATCGGCGTCTCCCTGCACCACCGATAGCCCGCGCGCGACGGCGGTGGCGACATTGGCCGGGTCGATCTCCAGCCCACGCAGGTCCATGCCGGGCTTGTCCTTGAGTGCGGCGAGTAGCGCGCCGTCGCCGCAGCCGACATCCAATATGCGCGCCGCGTCAGGAATATGACCGGCGATCACCGCCAGGTCGGGGCGCAGCTGGTCGTTCATAGCGCGCCCGCTTTCAGGAAGCCGTCGATCACCCGGTTCATCTCCGGCGCCTCGAGCAGGAAAGCATCATGACCAAAAGGGCTGGACAGTTCGACGAAGCTGGCCGGCGCGCCCGCCGCATTGAGGGCGTGGACGATATGGCGCGATTCCTCCGTCGGGTAGAGCCAGTCTGTGTCAAAGCTGATGATGCAGAAGCGCGTATCGCGGCATTTCCCAAAAGCCTTCGCCAATGTTCCGCCGTGATTTTCCGCCAGGTCGAAATAATCCATAGCCCGCGTTATATAAAGATAGCTGTTGGCGTCGAACCGCTCGACGAAGCTGATCCCCTGATGGCGCAAATAGCTTTCGATCTGAAAATCCGCGTCGAAACCGAAGGTCTTGGCTTCTCTCCCTTGCAGGCGGCGGCCGAATTTTTCGGTGAGGCCCGCTTCGGACAGATAGGTGATATGTGCGGCCATACGCGCCACCGCCAAACCGGCGCTGGGTGCTTCGCCGTCATAATAGGCGCCGCCCTGCCAGCGCGGATCGGCCATGATCGCCTGTCTGCCGACCTCGTGAAAGGCGATATTCTGTGCGCTGTGCCGTGCGGTCGATGCAATGACGATGGCGCTTTCCACGCGTTCGGGAAACAATACTGGCCAGCTCAATGCCTGCATGCCGCCCATCGAACCACCGATAACGGCGTTCAGCCGCTCGACGCCCAGATGATCGAGCAGCATGGCCTGCGCGCGTACCATGTCGGCGACCGTGATGACCGGGAACCGCATGCCCCATTTGTCGCCGGTTGCAGGATCTACCGCCGAGGGCCCTGACGATCCCAGGCAGCTGCCCAGCACATTGATACAGATGATGAAATGCCGCTCCGGGTCCAGCGGCTTGCCGGAGCCGATAATCCGCTCCCACCATCCCGGTTTGCCCGTGATCGGATGCTGCGAGGCGACATATTGGTCGCCCGTCAATGCGTGGCAGATCAGGATTGCGTTGGACCGCTCGCTGTTCAGCGTTCCATAGGTTTCATAGGCGAAATCGACGGGGGTCAGGCTGGCGCCGCTGTCCAGCGGCAATGGTCCGGCGAGGCGTACATGCCGGTCCAGCCCGAACAGGTCGTCATGGGATTGAGCATGCGCGTCCATAGAAAGCTGGCGCTAGGCCGCTTTCCATGGACTTGTCAATCGCCTCAGTCCTCGGGCTGGTGATCTTCCAGCCAGCGCGCAAGGTCGGAGAAAGTCATCGGCATGTCGAAATGCAGGCCGATCATCTCTTCGCGCATCCAGCGTATGGCGGCGCTCCGTGCCGGCAGGCCGGAAATGCGGACGACGACATGATCGTCGATCTTGGCCTTGTCGAGCGTTTTTACGCACAGGCCATGGAGCGAGATATTGACCAGATCGCCGGACATGATGCCATGATCATGCTCCATATGGACCTGGGCCTTGGCCAGGAAGCGGGGTGCGCGGGGCAATTTGCGCAGCACGCTGCGGTTGGAGCGGCCCTGCAACAGATCCGTGACGTCGACGGGCTCGTCGAACTGGATACCGGCGGCATGATCGCCGACCCAACGTACCGTGCCGGTGACGAGCTTGTCGGAACGCAGTTCGATCGTGATCTTCTGGTCCTTGGTCACGCCATGATACATGTCGAGCTTGGCGCCGTCGCGTGACATATTGCGGACCAGACAGAGCTGGTCATGACCGTCGACCACGGCGCGGCCCACTTTCAGGACCGTGACATAGCGTTCAGACTCACGGCGATCTTTTTGTGTCTGAACATCCTCGGCATCAGAACCGTTCGAGGCGACCCCCGGTTCTCCTGCAGTTATCTTGCTGTGTAGCATATGTTTTTTCCTGGGCTATTAGCGCGGGCGAAACCCGGCCTCATTCTCCCATTCATAGGATATAATGTTGATTTCATGATTGCCGGATGTAGTTAATTGCGCATTAGGGCCATAATTATGCTCTCTCCCCGAGAAGCCGGGCCATTTCTCTTTTCGCGCCTTCACATTGCAGCTAAGGCGGGGCGATGAGCACGCTCCGAAATTCTGCTGGCCCGGTTCCCAAGGAATGGATCTCCGCCATAGCGGCCTATGTTCCGGGCAAGGCGAAAAGCGATGACGGCAGGGAAGTCATCAAGCTGTCCGCCAATGAGAATCCGGCGGGTACCGGCGAGGCCGCGCGCTGCGCCTTCGCGCAGGCCAGTCATGACCTGGCGGCATACCCCGATCCCGGAGCGGCAATGCTGCGCGAAGCCATTGCGAAGCGTCATGGGCTCGACCCGGCGCGGGTCATCTATGGCACGGGGTCTGATGAGTTGCTTCACATCGCGGCCAGCGCCTATGCGGGACCGGGCGATGAGATCATCTATGTGCGGTACGGGTTCGCGGTCTATGACATTGCAGCGCGCCGGGTCGGCGCGGTTCCGGTCATCGCGCCGGACAAGGATTATGGCACCGATGTCGATGCGCTGCTCGCCTGCGTGACGGACAAGACGAAGGTTGTCTTTCTCGCCAATCCCAACAATCCGACGGGCACGATGACGCCGCGCGCGGAAATTGCGCGGTTGCACGCCGCGTTGCCCAGCGATGTCCTGTTCGTGCTGGACCAGGCCTATGCGGAATATCTGACGCAGGAAGAGGATGATGGCGGGCTGGAACTGGCGGCGAATGCGTCCAACGTTCTGGTCACACGCACATTCTCCAAAATTCACGGGCTGGCGGCGGAGCGTATCGGCTGGGGCTATGGTGCAGCCGAAATCATTGAGGCACTGCACCGTATCCGTGCACCGTTCAACGTCACGACAGCGGGGCAGGCCGCCGCCGCTGCGGCCATTGCCGATGTCGAATGGGTCGAGGCCTGCCGCGAAAGCAACAGCCGCGAGCGTGACCGGTTCAGTGATGCGATGAACGCGCTGGGCAATCATGGCATTTCGGTGGTGCCCAGCAAGGCGAACTTCATACTGGTGCTTTTTGAAGGCGCGCTGTCGGCTGAGCAGGCCTATCAGGAGCTGATGGCGGCGGGCTATGCAGTGCGCTGGCTGCCGGGGCAGGGGCTGCCCAATGCGCTGCGCATCACCATCGGTACGCAGGCGCAGATGGGCGATGTCGCCCGGATCGTGCGCGAAATGGCGGAAAGCGCAGGTTAGGTGTCGGTTTTCGCAAGCAGCTCCCTGGCCTGAGCCACAAATTCATCGACCACGCCGCGCGCAAACGGGTTCATCGTCTGGATTGCGGTGAACAGCTCGAAACTGTCATTGCCGATCAGGCCAGTCATATCCAGCAGATGCTGATAGGTCTGCGTCTTGAGCGACTCATCGGGAATATCCATCGCGGATAAGCTGCGCCCGATCAGGTGGGTCAGCGCCTGCACATAGGCCATTTCCCGGTCATGCTCTTCGGCGGTCGTAATGCGCACGCGCAGGCCCAGCTCTTCGCCCAGAGCTGCGACCTTGAGATGCTGTTCGCCCCGGATCGGGCATATGACCAGCTGCCGCCCCGCCAGGCCGTCGCGCGCTGCGCTTTGCGGGCCGAACAACGGATGCGTGGCGACAATATGCGTGGCGGCAGGCAGGTGATCGCTCAGCCACCGGGACGGCAGCATCTTGACCGAGGCGACGTCAATCACGGTCGCGCCGGGGCGCACCATTGGCGCTATATCGAGAATAAGACGTTCCAGCACCTGAACCGGCACGGCGAGGAGCACCACATCGCATGCAGCCGCCTTTTCCAGCGGCAGCGGAGAAAAGCCCGCCGACCGGATATCCGCGTCGCCAAGCTGCGCATCATATATGCCGATGTCGAACCGGTCTGCGAGCGTAGCGGCGGCCAAACGGCCAAACTGGCCGAAACCGATGATTCCCAAAGTCTTCATCGCTGACCGCCTATCATGTCGGGGGCGCTTGTCTATCCCCCGCGGGATCGTTCAGGGCGTTGATGGCCGCGTGAACGCGCGCCTCGGCTTCGCCGCGCGGCAGGCCGGGCGGAATGATCTCCCCAACCTTATAGTGTATCGTGCCCGGCTTCTTGATGAAGCTGCGGCGCGGGGAATAAAGCCCGCTGTCGACGGCAATCGGCACAACCGGCAGCTTGAGCAGCTGGTAAAGCGCGGCAAATCCGGCCTTGACCGGCGGGGCCTCGCCATGGGGTACGCGGGTGCCTTCGGGGAACAGGCAAATCGGCCTGCCTGTCGCGCGCACCATTTTTGCCTGTTTCTGAAGATGGCGCAGCGCGCTGGCGCCAGCCGAGCGGTGCAGGCCGATCATGCCGTGGCGGCGGGCGATCCAGCCCCAAGCGGGAATGTTGAGCAGCTCCTGCTTGGCGATGACGACGGGCGCGTCGATCATGCACAGCATGTCTATCGTCTCGAACATCGACTCATGCTTGAAGACATAGAGCATCTGGCCTTTGGGCAGTGCGCCGACGATCTGCGTTTTTTGCCGCAGAACCATTCTGCACAGCAGGCGGTGGGATTGCGCCCATGACGTCACAATCCGGTGCATCGGGCGATCGCCGAAAAGACCGCCTATGGCGGCAAGGGTCACATAAATCGCGGTTATCGGGTAAAAAAGGACCGCAAATATAGAGGAGCGCACGAGCCGTACGGGCAGGGAGGCCATGACGTCAAATGCCGATCAGCGCAGCGATGCGGCGCAATATATATTTGTGATATTCCTTGAACAATGTGCCGAAACTGGGCCGGCTGGGCACGGCATCGTACACCATAACGATGTTGGCGGGCAGCGTCTGCTCCAGCTCGAACGCGGCGCGGCGCATATGCCAGTCCGACGTGATGAGGCGCACCGTGTCATATCCCCGCTTTTCCAGCCAGCGCGCTGTTTCAATGCCATTGGAGCGTGTGTCGATGGCTTCCCGGCCCAAGGTGACGCAGCAATTCAGCAACTTGTCCGGCACATCATATTGCACCGCCAGCTCATGCGGGCGTACGGACCTGTCGACGCCGGAAATCAGCATGCGCTTGGCCGCACCGGCCTGCATCAGTTCCAGGCCCCGGTCGATGCGCCCGCCGCTGCCGGTCAGCACGACAATGGCGTCGGTCGTGCGCCCGTCGAGCGGTTGGGGCAGGAAGATGGCGAACCATGCAAAACCCAGCGCCCAGACAAGGGCGATAAAGGCGGCAAAACGGGTTATCACAGGCTACGCTCCAGTGTGCGCTGCACCGTGAGGCGCGCGACCAGCACGGCATAGAGAACGCCGGCTATCGGTATCATCACGATGATGCCCCAATAGAAAAGCGGCAGGGTCATCATCCCCATCAGCTCGGATTGCGCGGCGTTGATCCGGTTGCCGAGCAGCCATAAAAGCGGGAGCGCGGCGGCAAGCGCAACCGCTCCGCCGAACAGCGCGTCGAACGCCATGCGCCGCTGGAACAGCCGCGCGACCTGAATATCGGTAGCGCCGAGCAGATGCATGATGTCGATCGTGGGGCGGTGGGTTTCATGGGCGCTACGCATCGCCAGCGTAACGACTGCTCCGGTCACAAATATCATCAGAACCACCAACGCGACCGCGAGCCACATCATGACGCGCATCGTTTCTTCGACGGGCGCGAGGTAGCTCTGATGCGCGTCCACGCGCGCCGATGGCGCGGCCTGCCTGATGGCCTTGGTCATGGTCGTGATCTGCTGCTGACCGGTGCCTTGCTTGACGGTTACGTCGATCAGTGCGGGTATCGGCAGCTCGTCCTGCGCCAATGCGCCGCCGATCCAGGGTTCGAGCTGTTTCTGCAACTGCGCGCGTGGAACGACGTCGAAATGCTCGATGTTCGCATCCTCGTTCAGAAACCCTTTGAGCGCTTCGACCTGCGCGTCCCGTTTTGCCGCGTCGGCCTCGACGAGCTGGATGGTATATCCACCCGCCAGCTCTCCGCGCATCTGGGAAAGTGCGTGACCCAGGCCAAGAGCGGCGGCGGCGGATAATATCGTCAGGAACAATATGATCGCGATGATCCACGGCATCGGGCCGCGCCGCCCTTCCGGCAGCCAGCGGCTCCGTGCCTTGCGGGCGATGCGCTCCGATGCGCCGAAGGAGGACAGGATCGCGTTCATCATCCGGGTTTGCCCAGGGCGCGCCCTTCCTCATGGCCCGACTGCGCTTGCCCTGGCGGATAGCGCAGTGATCCCGTAGGGTCGATCAGCCGCCCCTTGTCCAGCCGCATCAGTTGGGCCTGCGGCACCATGGAAATCAGCGGCAGGTCGTGCGTGGCGATGACAATGGTGGTGCCCAGCCGGTTGAGTGCTTCAAACAGGCCGAGCAACCTCTTGGCCATCTCCGGGTCGACGTTGCCGGTGGGTTCGTCGGCCACCAATATGTCGGGACGGCTGATGACCGCGCGCGCTATAGCAATACGCTGCTGCTCACCGCCCGATAGTGCGGCGGGCAGGGCGTCGGCGCGGGCGCCAAGCCCGACCCAGCCCAGCATTTCCTCAACCGGACCGGCCAGCTCGAACTCGTCCATGCCCGACAGGCGCAGTGGCAGGGCGATATTGTCATAGGCGGAAAGATGCGGCACCAGCCGGAAATCCTGGAACACCACGCCGATGCGGCGGCGGAATCCGGGCAGGCGATCCCGGTGCATCATCACCACATCTTCGCCGAACAGCTTGAGCACGCCGCGCGATGGCCGCTGTGCCAGATAGAGCAGCTTGAGCAGCGATGTCTTGCCTGCGCCCGACGCGCCCGTGAGGAAATAGAAGCCGCCGGTCAGCAAGGAAAAGCTGATATCGGAGAGAATGTCGGTGTCCGCGCCATAGCGCAGCCCGATATTTTCAAACTCGATAATCCCGCTCATTTGCCCCAAGCATGTCCCAATGCGATGTAGCGGTTTCATCGCATATGGCCCGGTGCGCGTAAAGCGCCCAGTGCACAACGGATCATATCGGATATTACAAAGATATTAATTCAACATGCGCAAGACGCTTGCGCACGAGTCCGCTGCGCGCTTAATAAGCGACATGATCCTCGTCTGCCCCAACTGCGCGACACGCTATATTGTTCCCGACGAGGCCATAGGCGTAAACGGTCGCCAGGTGCGATGCGCGTCGTGCAAGCATAGCTGGTTTCAGGATGGCCCCAGGCTGGAAACGCGCGAGGAGGCGGCCGCTACAGCCAGTGCCGCTGCGCCGCCGCCAGCTCCTGCTTCGGCTGTGCCGGTATCGGATTCTCCTACGGTTCCAGCCGCAGATGCACAGGGCGCGGCGCCTTCGCCTGGTGAAGAAGGTGCGGTTAAATCAGCTGCGGACGAATATGGTTTCGATACCACGCCCGGTGCAGACGATCAGCCGCGCGGCGAGGTAAAGACTGTCGATGTCAGCAATGTGGAACATCCCAATCCGCGTATCATGGGGGCAGTGGGAAGCGAAGGCATTGAGGCATTCGATTCTGGTGTGGCGACCGAAGAGGAAGAGGTTCCATTCCGTCCGCGCCGCAACCCTGCCAAATTATGGACTTATGCGGCAATAGCGTTCTTCGTTGTGGTTGCGACCGCTGGCGCTGCCCTTACCTATTTCGGCCCGCCGCAATGGGCTGTCAGCGCTGGCCTGCTGGCGGATAATGACGAACCGGCGCTGGTTTTCTATCTGGTGAAACAGCCGGAGCGGCGGCGTCTGCCCAACGGGTCGGAATATTTCGCCTTTAGCGCACGCATCGTCAACAGCGGTTCGGAATCGATGTCGGTTCCACCGGTCGAGGTACAGCTGCGCGACCGGCAGGATCGTCTGGTTTTCAGCTGGACAACCAAATCGGACAAGCAATCATTAAAGCCTGGCGAGGAAGCCAGCATCAACGAAAGCCGTCTCGACATCCCCAAAAATGCCGAAAATCTGTCGCTTACCTTTGTCGACAGCAGCGGCTGAACGCCACGCACCACGCTATTTCCATCTTTGTCGCATCATCGGCTTGCATGGCCGCAAACCCTTTGCTAATGGCCAGCGCCTGCCAGGTGCCGACCCGCAGATATGGGGCGGCTTCCTTCTCTGATGTGCGGTCGTGGCGGAACTGGTAGACGCGCAACGTTGAGGTCGTTGTGGCCGAAAGGCCGTGGAAGTTCGAGTCTTCTCGACCGCACCAATCTGGCCTGTCAGTGGTCTGGCAGGCCGTTTCACATCACCACATTGTTCGAAACGGCCCCGTGGCGAAGTGCGCCATGGCATCTGATGCCTTCTTTAGCCGGGACGACGATGAGATAAAAGTGGTGCTGCTGGCGAGGATTGAACTCGCGGCCTCTCCCTTACCAAGGGAGTGCTCTACCACTGAGCTACAGCAGCGTACCGGGCAGGGGCGCGAGAGTCATTTGCGCGACCGGAGCCGGGCCTATGGCCACACGCCACGCGCATTGTCAAGTGAGGGCTTGAGCCACGCCTGCGTTTTTGGTTAACGCCCCTATATGCAGGAAAAGGAAACAGATCGTAAAAAACGGCTTGCCGAACAGCTGCGCGCCAATTTGCGGCGCCGCAAGGCGCAATCGCGAGAGGTGGAAAGTGATTCCGCCAGGAATGAAGCGCGCGACGACTAAACCGGTGCGCAGGCCGCGCTCAGCCATTGTCGCGCATCGCCTTCAAGCAGGGGCGCAAGGCGGCGCTCGGTTTCGGTATGATAGGCGTTCAGCCATTCGCGCTCGGCGATGGTCAGCATATCGGCGTCGATCAGGGCGCGCTCGATGGGAACATAGCTTAGTGTCTCGAAACCCAGCATCGGCTTTTCCGCGTCTGGCATCTCTTTTTCTGTAACTAACACTAAGTTTTCAATGCGGATGCCATATTCGCCGGTTTTGTAATAGCCTGGCTCGTTGGAGAGAAACATGCCGGGACGCAGAGGTTCGTCACCGCCGCCAAAGGTTGCAATGCGCTGAGGCCCTTCATGGACGGAGAGGAAGCTGCCGACGCCGTGCCCTGTACCATGAGCATAATCGAGCCCTTCCTGCCACAGCGCCTGGCGCGCCAATATGTCGAGCTGGCTACCGCGCGTACCCGCCGGGAACAGGGCGGTGGCGATGGCGATATGGCCTTTCAGCACCTGCGTGAAGCGGCGGCGCATTTCGTCGCTCGGCGTGCCAATGGCAATGGTGCGCGTGATATCGGTGGTGCCGTCGCGATATTGCCCGCCGGAATCGACCAGATAGAGCATGTCCGGTTCGATCTGCCGATCGGTCTTTTCCTCAACGCGATAATGCACCACCGCGCCATTGGGGCCAGCACCGCTGATCGTATCGAAGCTGAGGTCGATCAGCTTGCCGGTTTCCTCGCGGAATTGCCGCAGACGTGCGGCGGCGGACAGCTCGGTTTGCGACCCTTTGGGGCCCTCAATACTGATCCAGTGCAGGAAACGCGCAAGCGCGGCATTGTCGCGCAGCTGCGCCGCATGATGGCCCGCGATTTCCGCCGGATTCTTGACCGCTTTCGCCAGCACGACCGGATCGCGTATCGCATCAATGCGTGCGCCCCCGCTGTCCAGCGCCTCGAAAATGGCGGCGACCGCCCGTTCGGGGTCTGCGGCAACCGCCTTTCCATCAAACTCATTCTGTAGCGTAAGCTCAAATAATGCACGGTCACGGATGGCAACGCGATTGCCCAGATGCGCGCGCAGCTCCGCCGTCACCTTTTCCGGCGCGATGAACAGGTCGACCGTGCCGTCCGCGCGCGCCAGCGCATAGCTCAGCGCTACGGGTGTGCGCGCGACATCGCTGCCGCGGATATTGAGCGCCCAGGCGATGGAATCGAGCGCGGACAGCACGACCGCATCGTCGCCGCGCTCCTTGAGCCATGTGGCGATATCATCCAGCTTTTCCTCATGGCTTTTGCCGGAAAATTCGAGGGGGTGGGGGAGCGCCGCCGCCAGACTTGGCGCAGGCCTGTCCTGCCAAATTGCATCAATCGGATTATCCTCGACCGCTACCAGCTCCGCGCCTTTGGCGGTGAGCCGCGCGCGCGTGACGGCTACCCAGTCGCGCGTATGCAGCCATGGATCATAACCGATGCGGTCGCCTTCGCTCACCTGCCGGGCAATCCACTGCGCGGGCAGGGTGGCGGGATAGTCGCAATAGTCATAGAGCGCGCCATCGACCTGATCGCGCACCTGCAGCGTATAGCGGCCGTCGATGAAGATCGCTGCCTTTCCGGCCAAAACCACCGCCGTTCCCGCCGATCCGCCGAAACCCGTCAGCCATTGCAGGCGCTGGGCATATTCGCCGACATATTCGCTCATATGCTCATCGGTCAGCGGTATGACGAAACCCGACAAGTTGCGCCGCGCAACTTCCGCGCGCAGGGCGGCGATACGGTCTGCTGATATGGACACTCTGCTATTCCTTGCACCATGGGGTGTTTCCCCCCACATAGGCGCATCGGCAGGCCGCCGCTACTCTCTCCATGACCGGACATATAATGAAACACGCCCAGACGATGAATACGCCGCCCATTGCCGAACGCCGCCAGCACAGCATCAGCCATCATGGCCACACGATAGACGATCCCTATGCCTGGCTGTGCGATCCGGGCTACCCCAAGGTGACGGACAAGGATGTGCTGGCCTATCTGGAGGCGGAAAATGCGTGGTTCGAGCAGGAAATGGCTCCGCACAAGCCGGTAGTCGATGCGCTATTCGAGGAGATGAAGGGACGCATCAAGGAGGATGACAAGTCCGTTCCACAAAAGGATGGCGACTGGATCTACTGGCGCGCGTTTGAAAAGGGTGCGCAATATCGCAAATGGTATCGCAAGCCGGTTGCGGGCGGTGATGGGGTGTTGATCCTCGATGAACCTGCACTGGCGGAGGGGCATGACTATTTTCGCCTTGGCGCGGTATCGGTGTCGCCATGTGGGCGCTATCTCGCCTATGCGACCGATACAGACGGCAGCGAGCGGTTCGAGGCGCGCATCAAGGATCTTGAGACCGGTGAGATGTTGCCCGATGTCATTCCCGGCACCCTGTCGGCGCTGGTATGGACCAGCGACAGCAAGGCAATCCTCTACAGCCTCGCCAATGAAAATTGGCGCACCGACAATGCACGCGTGCACATGCTGGGCACACCCGTTGAGCAGGATCGCGAGATTTTTCACGAGGATGACGAGGGCTTCCGGGTTTCCATCGGACTTTCGTCATCGGAAAAGTGGATTGTCATCGGCACCGGCGATCATGTCACAAGCGAAGCATGGCTGGTGCCCGCCGATGATCCGCTCGCACCGCTGCGCCAAGTTTCTGCACGTTTGCCGGGCCGCGAATATGATGTCGATGAACATGAAGGCACGCTCTATATCCGCACCAACGACACCCATCCCAATTTCCGGTTGGTGAAAGCCGCACTGGACACGCCGGACCAGTGGGAAGAGGTAATTGGTGCCGATCCGCATTTCTACCTGACTGATTTCAACCTGTTCAAAGGCTTTTATGTGACCGAAGGCCGGCTCGACGGCCTCGACCAGATCGAGATCAGGGATTACGCGACCCATACGCCCAAAAGGCTGGAATTTCCCGAGGCGAGCTACTCCGCATCGCTCGACGATAATCCCGAATATGATGTGACGAAAATCCGCATCGGCTATGAGTCGATGGTCACGCCCGACACCATTTATGACTATGATCTCGATACCGGAGAGTGGGAGCTCCTGAAGGTGCAGGAAATCCCGTCCGGCTATGACGCTTCGCGCTATGCGACGCAGCGGATCATGGTTCCGGCGCGCGATGGCACCGATATTCCGGTTTCCATTGTTTATCCCAAAGGCTTTCCGATGGACGGCAGCGGCAAGCTGCACCTCTATGGCTATGGCGCCTATGGCATCGCGATAGAGCCCGGTTTCTCGACCAGCCGCCTGTCGCTGCTCGACCGTGGCTTCGCTTATGCCATCGCCCATATCCGTGGCGGCGACGATCTGGGCCAGCAATGGTATCTGGATGGCAAGCGCGAAAAGCGCACCAATACATTCACCGATTTCGTGGATGTGGCCAAGGGGCTGATCGAACGCGGTTTCACTGGCACAGGCCAGATCAGCATTTCGGGCGGGTCCGCCGGAGGTGAGCTGATGGGTGCGGTGATCAACAGCGACCCGGCGCTATGGGGCGCGGTGGTGGCGCATGTCCCCTTCGTCGATGTGCTCAATACGATGTTGGATGCGTCATTGCCGCTGACGCCGGGCGAGTGGCCGGAATGGGGTAACCCGATAGAGGACGCAAAAGCGTTTGACCTGATCGCATCCTACTGCCCCTATCAGAACGTGAAACCTCAGGATTATCCGCCGCTGATGGTTACGGCGGGGCTTAATGATCCGCGCGTTACCTATTGGGAACCGGCCAAATGGGTGGCGAAGCTGCGCGCGGTGCGCACCAACGACGCTGCATTATTGCTCAAGACCAATATGGGCGCGGGCCATGGCGGAAAGTCGGGCCGGTTCGAGAGCTTGCGCGAAATCGCCGAGGAATTCGCCTTCATCCTGTGGCAGCTCGGCAATGCGGAGGCAAAAGCGGCCTGATTATTCTTCCTTGGCTTCGGCCTTGGGATCGGGCGTGGCCATCACCGCAGGCGGCGGCGGTGCGGCCTGAACATTGGTTTGTCCTGCAGGGCGTGCAGTAACCGGTATAGAGCGCGGTTCGAGAATCGCAGCCGCCTCGATCACATCGAGGGCGCGGCGCGCTTCATTATATTTACGCGCCATTTGCAGCCATTCATCGGCTTCCTCGCGGTCGGGCAGGCGTTCAATTTCCTCGACAGCATTGTCGACGCGTTCGGCGGACAGCAGCAATTTGGCGCGCTCGATCGCTTTTTGTGGCACGGGAGATTCTTCGCCCGCCTTGCGGATGACGATAAGGTTGGCCAGCTCTTTCTTGGCGGCTGTCCACCAATCACGTTTTTCGCTGGTTCCGGTCAGCAATGGAGCCACCTCGTCCAGCCCGGATTGCAGGTCCGCCAGTGTGACGGGCGAATTGGCGGTGTTGATGATAGTGGAGACGGCGCGGGGTTGCGAACCGCCGAAGCGCAGGCGCAGTTCGCCTTCCAGATACCCCAGCGGCGAGCCCCGGTCCAATGCGCGCCGGGTCGCAAAAGCGATCAGCAGCCCTTCCGCGCGCGCTGCATTGCCGCCCGCGCCATCGGCTTGCGTCGAAATGGCGTCGAGCCTGGCCGAAACGGCGGCGAGGCGGGCTTCCAGTGCTGCAACTTCCATCGAGCTGGGCGGTGGCGCGGTTTGTTGCGTTTTGCCGTCTTCCGTGTCCTCGCTCAGCAGCGCCTGGGCAGCGTTGTCGGCGCTGGCGACGGTTTCATCGCCATTCCACCAGCGCTTTGCCGCCGGCAGGGCCCACAGCGTTGCGACTATTCCGCCCGCGAAGGCGAACAGCAGCAATATAAGGGTGAAGCCGCCGCGGGAGCCGGAGCTCCGCGAGGGGGCGGTCGTTTGCATATGGTCCAGATCGCGAGAAGCCGGATTGGGTGCGCCGAAATCGCTGTTCATATCGTCACTGGTTCTTCATTTCCCCCAAGGCACTGTCATGTGTGGCATATTTGCCGGGCCAATGCCAGCATTGCCGCGTCGGAGGGCTCTTCTGCGGCTTGTGCGGATTTCCAATCGCCGCCGCACGCCTCCAGTGCTGTCCCGGATATGGCGATGACAGGGATGCTTTGGCGCTGTTCGGATGTGGTCAGCGCCACCAGTCGTTCGCCCGCACGGGGGGAGTGCACCAGCACGATAGGCGCATGCGTCAAATGAGCAGCGAGCCCTGCCGCATCTCCTGCATCGGCCGCATGATAGACCGGAAGCCTGACTATGTTCAGTCCCTTTGGATCATAGGGCCGGACATGGTGGCCGGACAGGTGCAGGACATTTGTGTAACCCGCATTATGAATGGAAGTGATCAGGGCTTGCGCATTGGGACCGCAGATCCTGATATCCTGAAATCCGGCCTTTTCCGCTGCCTCCGCCGTGGCGTCTCCGACGGCGAACGCGGGCAAAGACGCGTATTGTTTCACAGCATCCCCGCCGTGGCGCAGGGCATTGGCGCTGGTCAGCATGATAGCATCGAACGATTCCGGGGCGGGAGCTGCCCATGTCAGCGGTTCCACCGAGAAGAGCGGATAGACAATAGCGTCCATGCCCAGCGTTTCCACGCGCTTGGCCGTAGTGTCGGCGCCGGGGTGCGGGCGGCAGATCAGGACCGGACGCGTCATCCCGATTACCCCTCAAACAGTGCGCGAAGAGAGGGGCTGGCCTGCGACAACAGCTTTTGCCCTATCGCGTGTGCTGCTTCTTCATCGCCCCGGCCGATGCGCTGCGCCTCGTGCACATGTTCTTTCCCATCGGGCGAGAGAATTTCCGCCTCTATCATGATCTGACCGCCGTCGATCTGCGCCAGAGCGGCGATGGGTGAGTGGCAGGTGCCGCCCAGCGCTTTCAGCACGGCGCGTTCGGCGCGGACACAGTCGCTCGTCGCGCTATCGTCGATGCCCGCAAGCAAGTCTCGAACGATTGCGTTGTTGCGCAGCGTCTCCATGCCGACGGCGCCCTGCGCCGGAGCGGGCAGCATGACATCTATCGGCACAGGCGTGCCGATCTCCGGCTGCCTCAGACGTTCAAGCCCCGCTGCCGCCAGCAATGTCGCATGGGCGACGCCGGCCTCCAGCTTGCCAAGACGCGTAGCCACATTGCCGCGAAACAAGGTGATGGAAAGATCGGGGCGCAAGCGGCGGATCTGTGCGGAGCGGCGCGGCGAACTGGTGCCGAATATGCCGCCGTGCGGGATCGCGTCGATAGAAGGCGCGCCGACCAGACTGTCGCGCACATCGGCGCGCGGCAGCATCGCGGCGATGATGAAATCGTCGGGCCGGATGGTCTCGACATCCTTCATCGAATGCACGGCGGCGTCGATCTCGCCGCTGAGCAACCATGCGTCCAGTTCCTTGGTCCACAATGCCTTGCCGCCGATGTCCGCCAATGGCCGGTCGAGTATCTTGTCGCCGCTTGCGGTTACTGGAACGATTTCCACCGCATCCTCTGCCCAGCCATGGGCGTCGAGCAGCGCCGCCTTGACCAGCTCGACCTGGGCGATGGCGAGCGGGGAGGATCGCGTACCGAGGCGCAGCGGGCGAGGGAAGGGCGGGGTGTCTGGCATATAGGCCTTGCTCTAATCGCCCCGGCCATTAGAGGAAAGAGCCGAAATGACCATCATCCTTGGCCTGGAATCGAGCTGCGACGAGACAGCCGCCGCGCTTGTGGCGAACGATGGCACGGTGCTGGCGCATAAACTCGCGACGCAGGAGGCCGAGCATCGCCCTTATGGCGGGGTCGTGCCGGAGATTGCAGCACGCGCGCATGCCGAGGCGCTGATGCCGCTGGTCGATGCTGCCTTTCGCGAAGCGGGTCTAGGCCTGCGCGATATCGATGCGATAGCC
Organism: Sphingobium sp.; assembly: GCA_020446425.1. GTDB lineage: Bacteria > Pseudomonadota > Alphaproteobacteria > Sphingomonadales > Sphingomonadaceae > Sphingobium. The sequence goes on from JAGRES010000030.1 coordinate 53,498, forward strand.
GCAACGGCGGGCCCGGGCCTGATCGGCGGGGTCATGGTGGGGCTGGTGAGCGGCAAGGCGCTGGCGCATGCGGCGGGCAAGCCGCTGATCGCCATCAATCATCTGGAAGGCCATGCGCTTTCGCCCCGGCTTGCCGATCCGTCGCTGCAATTTCCCTATCTGCTGCTGCTGGTATCCGGTGGCCACTGCCAGCTCCTGCGCGTCGAGGGGGTAGGGCGGTACAGGCGGCTGGCGACGACCATCGACGATGCGGCGGGCGAGGCTTTCGACAAGACGGCGAAAATGCTGGGATTGGGTTATCCCGGCGGGCCGCAGGTCGAAAAGGCTGCGCAGACCGGTGACCCGGCGGTAGTCCCGTTACCGCGCCCGCTGGTGGGAAGCGGCGAGCCGCATTTCTCGTTCGCGGGCCTCAAAAGCGCGGTGATGCGTGCGCATCAATCGGGGGAATATAGTACGCAGGATATCGCGGCGAGCTTTACGCAGGCCGTGGTCGATTGCCTTGTCGACCGGACGGAGCGCGCACTGGATACGGGCGGGCCGGTCAGCGCGCTGGTCGTGGCGGGCGGCGTCGCCGCGAATATGACCATAAGGCAGGCGCTGGCCGGGCTGGCTGCCCGCCGTGATATGCCTTTTATCGCCCCTCCGCTATGGTTATGCACGGACAATGCGGCAATGATCGCGTGGGCCGGGCTGGAGCATTTTCGTGAGGGCCATGAGGATGGCATGAACGTACCGGCGCGTCCGCGCTGGCCGCTCGACCCGGATGCCGAAAAAGTGCGCGGCGCAGGCGTAAAGGCATGAGCCGCGCGAAGGAGAAGAGGGTATGAGGATCGGCGTGGTTGGCGGCGGCGCCTGGGGAACCGCTCTTGCCCAGACATTGGCGTCTGATGGTGAGACGATACTGCTTTGGGCCTATGAAGAGGAGGTTACCGCTTCTATCAACACTGCCCATGTCAATCAGAGCTACCTACCGACCATCCCGCTCTCTCCCTCGTTGCACGCCACCAGCGCTATGGCCGATATGGCCGCATGCGATGCTTTGCTGATCGTGTGCCCTGCTCAGCATCTGCGCGGTATCGTGGGACAATTGCCCAACCCTCAAAGCCCGTTGATCCTGTGTGCCAAGGGCATTGAGGCGGAAACCGGCAAGCTGATGTCGCAGGTGGCGCACGAAGCCGCGCCTGCCGCACCGATTGCTGTGCTTTCGGGTCCGACGTTCGCGCATGAAGTTGCGACAGGCTTGCCGGCCGCAGTGACCCTGGCATGCGAAGATGGCGAACTGGGCCAGGCGCTGGTGGCGCAGATCGCCCGCCCGCATTTCCGGCCCTATCTATCCGATGACGTGGTCGGCGCGGAAATCGGCGGCGCGGTCAAGAATGTGCTCGCCATCGCCTGCGGTGTGGCGGACGGCGCAGGGCTGGGGCTCAATGCGCGTGCCGCCCTCATCAGCAGGGGCTTTGCGGAGATGACCCGTTTCGGGCTGAAACTCGGCGCGCGCGCAGAGACATTGGCCGGGCTTTCGGGGCTGGGAGATCTGGTGCTGACCTGCTCGTCGACCAATTCGCGCAACTTTTCGCTGGGCAAGGGGCTCGGCGAAGGCAAGCCCGCCAGTGCATTGATGGAAAACCGCCGCACCATTGCGGAAGGTGCCTTTACCGCCCCGATATTGCGCAATGTTGCGCGCACGCAGGGTGTGGATATGCCGATTGTCGAGGGCGTATGCGCTTTGCTGGATGGCGAGGTGGGCGTTGCCGCTATGATCGACGCGCTGATGTCGCGCCCGTTACGCAGCGAATAAGCGCCGGTGTTCATTGACGATATACAAGGCGCCTTGCCTCGCTTATGCTCAGCATCCGATACATAATGAGGGACTGACGGTTTGACGAAAGACGAGCCGGACAGCGCGGCAGCGCGGGAGAATGAGGATATAGCTGCGCTCGCCAAGGGGGGGCGGACCAATATATTCGGCTTTCTTCTTCGGCTGGCCGCCCGATTGCCCTTTCTGTTCATTGCGGGCCGCATTTATGGGCCGGAAGTCCTGGGCCGCTTCGCCTATGCCATATTGGTGATCGAGTTTGCGGCGCAGATCGCGACGCTGGGCCTCAAACGCGGGCTGGCCGGAGCATTGGCGCAGACGCAGCGCGATGAAAATCATGTGCTGGCCGACGCATTGCTGCTGACCCTGATCGTATCACTGGCTGCGGCGGCTATTTTGATGGTCTTTCCCTATGCGATGTTCCCCAATAGCGGCATCAATGGTCTGGACCGGCTATTGCCGCTCATCATCATCGCGGTGGCAGGGTCGGACGTTGCGCTCGCGGCCTGCGCCTGGCGGTACGATATTGGCGCGACCGTGCGCGCGCGCGCCATCATCGAGCCCTGGACGATCAGCATCGGCGCGTGGATCTTCTCCTATTATTCGCTGCGTGACGGTTTGATCCTCTCCTATGTGCTGTCGATGATCGCGGCGCTGGCAGCGTCCTTGTGGCCGATGGCCCGTCATTTCGGATGGCCCAAGGGCTGGACTCCTCATCCGCTGCGGTTGTGGCGCATGGCGCGCATCAATACGCCGCTGGCCGCCGCCGATGCCGTCGAATGGGGATCGCGCCGTCTCGACCTCGCGATTTTGGGGCTTTTCGTCAGCCCGGCGGTCGTTGGCATCTATTATGTGGCGCAGCAGGTGGCCTCGCTGCCGCAAAAGCTCAAGACCAGTTTCGAGCCGATATTGGGCCCGGTCATCACAAAGAATCTGTCCGTTAAAAACTATGCTGCCATTGCGCGGCAGGTCAGCCAGGTCGGTTTCTGGATCATTGCGGCGCAGGCGGGCGTGGCGCTTGCGCTTGGAATCCCCGGCGAAGCGGTGATGGGCCTTGTGGGCCCGGAATTCGTGGCCGGTGCGTTGGCACTGGGGTGCCTGTTGCTGGCGGAGGTGGTGGCCGCGACCGCTGTCGTGAGTGAAAGCGCGCTTATCTATATGGCGCGCCACCGCAACCTGATGATCTCATTGGGGATGATCGGCGTGCAGGCAGCGCTCAGCTTTATATTGATCCTGCTGGTGCGCAATGCGGGCTATGGTGCGCAGGTGCTGGCCGCCGCTCCGGCGCTGGCGCTGGCATTGGCGCTGGGGTCGAGCTCATTCGTGAAATCGCGGCTTTTGCAGCGCCTGCTGGAACATGACATTAGCATATGGCGTCCCGCGCTGATTATTGCAGCCTGCGTCGCTGTCATTGCCGGCAGCCTCTTTGTCGCGCTTCCTCCGGCCTATGAATGGGTAGAGCTGGTATTCGGCGTGCCTGTCATATTGGCGGCCTATTGCGTGATCATATGGCGCTTCGGTTTTGGACCGGATGATCGTGAACTGTTCCGGCGGCGCAAGAATGAGGAAGCGCTGGCCTAGGGGTCTGACCTGGAAGTGGTTTCGGGTAAGATCGAATATGCACAGTTCGGAGATTCCGATCCGGCCTCCATCAGATAAAGCAAGAGGCCGCGACCCTTGCGGATCGCGGCCTCCCGATTTCATTCAATCAGCGAATTAGAAGCTGACGGAAAGAGTAGCAACAACGGTGTCGTCGGTCAGCTCGTCGATGTGCGTGCCTTCAACGCCGGTGTACATCACGCCGAACGACAGGTTGTCGGTGATGGAATAGTCAGCACCGAGCGACCAGTCCCAGCTGGTGCCGTCCGGGTCGAACGACAGAACACCGTCGGTGTAGCCCAGGTGGCCGGAGAAGGCCAGCGGTACGCCGGGGATGCCGAAGCCGAGATCGGTGTAGAGGTACAGGTTGTCCTGGCTGGCCAGCGAATCCTGATCGGGCGCATAGGCTACGCCGAACGTGGCTTCAACCGGACCAAGGGTGGTGCCGATGGAAGCATAGGGCTCCCAATAGTCGAAATCGCCGTCAGGGGCATTCGGATAGGCATAGTAGAGAACGCCGATGTCAGCGGTAACGCCTTCAGCGATGTCGCCGCTCCAGCCGCCATAGATGTCCAGCTCGGTGTGGCCGAAACCGAGGTCTTCTTCGATCGAAGAAGCCCAGGTGCCGACATAGAAACCGCTTTCATGGCCCAGGTCGATGCCGCCCTGAATGGCCACGTCGCCCTTGGAAAGGCTGACGCCGCGGAAACGATAGTCGGTCGTGATGGCTGCATTGCCGCTGACCGAGAAGCCGCCCAGATCGTCTTCAGCGAGAGCGGGCGTGGCTACAGCTGCCAGCGCGATGGCCGACATGCCAAGAATGATGTTACGCATAGATAGTCTTCCCTTCGTAGAGTCGATCAATTGATCGTCCCACCTGCGTCCGGGCCGCTGCCTCTGTGGAATGCTCGAAAAGAGCTGGGCCGGTCACCGCGAACGCCATTTAGATGGCTGCATCTTTCGCGTTGCACAAGAAAAAAACGTTCTGTGAGCACGAAATTGCGACACCAGTGTTGCCTGCTTGCAACATTGCGATCAGGCAGGGCATTAAAGGCCAGCAAATGGTTAATAATTCGTTAACCGCTATATTGCGCAAGCAATTACAAGGTTTTCCGGCCTATTCGTGTAATTTTCGGAAAGCCTGTTCGAGATCTTCGATGAGGTCTTCGCAGTTTTCAAGGCCAATATGCAAGCGAATGAGCGGTTCTTGCACCGTCCATTTTTTTGCGGTGCGAATAGAATGCAGGTCTACCGGCAGCGCCAGACTTTCATAGCCACCCCAGCTATAGCCGATACCGAAATGGCGCAGACTGTCGATGAAGAGGGTACGCTCCGAATCTCCGTCATTGCGCAGCGAAAAGCTGAACAGTCCTGAAGCGCCCGAAAAGTCGCGCTGCCAATGTTCATAGCCGGGGCAAGAGGGGAGCGCGGGGTGCAGCACTGTTCCCACTTCCGGGCGTTGCGCGAGCCACTGGGCGATCGCCAGCGCGCTTTCCTGATGCTGTTTGAGGCGCAGCGCCAATGTGCGCAGGCCACGCAGCGCCAACGACGCATCGTCCGGACTGCTCATCTGGCCGAACATCCAGGCCGTCGACTGTATCTTCGGCCACAACGCGGCGTTGGCTGTCACCGAGCCCATCATCACGTCGCTGTGCCCGCAGATATATTTGGTGCAGGCAAGGATGGAGATGTCCACATCATGGCCAAGCGCCTGAAAAAAGAGCGGCGTCGCCCAGGTATTGTCGATCATCGTCACAATGCCACGGTCACGGGCGATGGCGGTGATCGCCGGCACATCCTGCACTTCCATTGTCAGGCTGCCCGGGCTTTCCATAAAAATGGCGCGGGTCCGGTCGGTTATAAGATCTTCGATCCCGGCGCCGACCAGCGGGTCATAATAGACAGTGTCGATGCCCAGCGGCCGGAGCATCTTTTCACAAAAGCTGCGCGTGGGGTCATAGGCGCTGTCGACCATCAGCAACTCGTCACCGGGTTTCAGCACCGCCATCAGAGCGCAGGCTATCGCCGCGACGCCCGATGGGAACAGCATCGTGCCTTCCGCGCCCGGTTCCATTTCGGTGAGGGCGTCGGCCAGCGCCCATTGCGTCGGTGTACCTTTGCGCCCGTAAAACCATTTCTGATGCTGGTCCGTGCGCGCAGCGCGCAAATGGGCAACATCGTCATATAATATGGTCGATGCGCGCCAGACGGGAGGATTGACGACGCCGCCGGGCTGGCCGGGGATGCCGGTCCATTCCGCTTTGCGCCCGGCTTCGCTCAGCCGCGTTTCCGGCTTGCGATTATCGTCGTCGCTTCCGCCCGTCATGCAGGTCCGGTCGCCTTGGGCGTCTTGGGATCCGCGCCCCATTCCGACCAGCTGCCGTCATAGAGGGTCACATCCTTCTTGCCGAGCAGACGCGCGCCGAAAAGCACGGCTGCTGCCGTCACCCCGCTGCCGCAGGTTGTGATCATCGGCTTGTCGATATCAATCCCGGCCTCGATGAACAGTCCGCGCAGCTCAAAGCCGCGCTTCCATGTGCCGTCGGCGTTGAACAGCTTCGAATAGGGCAGGCAGACCGATCCGGGGATATGCCCGGACGCCATACCCGCGCGAATTTCCGGTTCCTCGGCGGTGAAGCGGCTCATCGTGCGTGCATCGACAACCTGCGACGCCTTGCTGCCGATATTGGCGAGAATCTGGTCCTTGGTGACGATCGCCTTGTCGTCCCGCCAGACGGTGAAATGGCGATGGCGCAGCTGATTCTTGCCGCTTTCGGTTTTGCGTCCTTCCGCCAGCCACTTTTCCATGCCGCCATCGAGTATGGCGATATTGGGAGCGCCAAAAACCTCGAACAGCCACCAGGCGCGTGCGGCGGTTTTGAGCGGGCTGTTGTCATAGAGGACGATGCGGCTGCCGTCGCCAAGGCCCAGTGCCTGCATGCGGCTGGCGAATTTTTCCGGCGGCGGCACCGTATTGGGCAGGCTGCTGCCGGGATCGACCAGCTCGGCGAGGTTGAGGAAAACGGCGCCCTCTATATGTTTGGCTTCATATTCGGCGGCGGCGTCGCGGCCCATTTCCGGCAGGAAATAGGTGGCATCGACTATGCGCAGATCGCTCGCGCCCATATTTTCCGCCAGCCAGTCCGTGCTCACCAATATGTCCATTATCGCGCCATTCCTGTCTGTTTGATCCGAAACGCTGCGTTTCGCATATACCGCACCAGCCCTCTCCCCCACCCAACCGCCCATATTGTACCCTATCGGGTGGTTGGGTGGGGGAGAGGGCTGGCACCGCAACCCCTAAAGAAGAGCCGCGCGTCTTTCCAGCCCCTTTGCGCACCGCGTGCCATGCTCTATAGGCGGCCCTATGAATCCGATCCATCTTGGCCAGTCCAGCGCCTTGCCCGCGTCTCCGCAGGAGGCGGTGCTCGATTATGTTCCCAATCCGCGGAAAGGTGCGCGCTATATGGTGCGTTTCGCCGCGCCGGAATTCACCTCGCTGTGCCCGGTGACCGGCCAGCCGGATTTCGCACATCTGGTGATTGATTATGTACCAGACGATATAATAGTAGAGTCTAAATCGCTGAAGCTGTTCCTGGGGTCGTTCCGCAATCATGCGGCCTTTCATGAGGACTGCACGGTCGGCATCGGCCAGCGCCTGTTCGACGAGATGAAACCGGTATGGCTGCGCATCGGCGGATATTGGTATCCGCGCGGCGGCATACCCATTGATGTGTTCTGGCAGTCAGGTGTGCCGCCGGCTGACGTCTGGATTGCTGAGCAGGACGTGCCGGGATACCGCGGACGGGGATAGAAAAAGGGCGCGAAGGTTTCCCGCCGCGCCCCTATCGACCGATTATTTCAGGAAATCAGGCGGCTTTCTTGGCCTGCTCGTAGCGCGCAATGGCTTCCAGGGTCACACGCGCGGCTTCTTCCGCATTGCCCCAGGTGCCGATACGCACCCATTTCTCGGCTTCCAGATCCTTGTAGTGCGTAAAGAAATGCTCGATCTGGCTGAACACGATGTCGGGCAGGTCGGCCTTTTCCTTCACATTGGAATAATAGGGGAAGGTCGCATCGTCGGGCACGCACACCAGCTTCTCATCGCCGCCATGCTCATCTTCCAGGTTCAGCACCGCAATCGGGCGGGCGCGAACGACGCAGCCGGGAATGAACGGAGAGCGCGCCACCACCAGCGCGTCGAGCGGATCGCCATCGGGCGACAGCGTGTGCGGCACAAAACCGTAATTGGCCGGGTAGCGCATCGGCGTGTGCAGAATGCGATCCACGATCAGCGCCCCTGATTCCTTGTCGAATTCATATTTGACCGGCTCGCCGCCGGTGGGGACTTCGATGATGACGTTCAGATTGTGCGGCGGGTCTTCGCCCACCGGGATCATATCGATTCTCATAGTACAGCCTGACTTTTTTGGCGTGATTGCAAGGGTGTTTATGTTTTTGGTTGGAGCAGCCGGTCGAGACTGCCCTCACCCTCTCCTGTTTTTTCGAGGCGCGGATAGCGCAAGCCGAGAGAATAATCGAGCTTTAAGGTGCGATAATTTTTATCCTGCTTCACGATCAGCTCTATCGGCTTCCGGTCCTGCTTGGCTTGAGTCAGCGCTTCCTTGAAGCGATCGCCGGAAAATTCAACGCCATTAACCGCGATAATGTCCATGCCCACCGCAAGATCGGCCTTGAATGCGGCGCTGTCCCAGATGACGCTGATGATATCGCCGCTGTTCTTGACCATCAGGCCGATGCCATAGCTTTGATCCACGCCTCCGATCGATTTCTCGATATCCTTGGTTTTTGAGTTGGGCGTGTCACCGTAGACAAGGCGATATCCGCCCAGTGCGAATCCAGCCTTGGGCGCTTCGTTTGTAGGGTTGTCGACATGGCTGGCGAGGAAGCCGGCCCAGTCATAGGGGTGCACGGCGTTCAGCGTGTCGATTACATCTTGGCGGGTGTACGTAACCTGCCCCCAATCGCCGTCGCGTCCGCCGAAGAAGGCAAGCGCGAAGTCGTCGAGCCCCTTTGCGCCGCCGCTTTCGTTCCGGATGATGCCATCGGCCTCCAGCCACATAAGCAGGCCTTCATTATAATAATCCTCGGCCCGCTGCCAGCTCGACCATGCCTTGGGGCGGCGCGCGGCGATGATCGGGTCATGTGTGGTGTCGGCCAGAGCGCGCCACGAGCGCCCTACCGCCGTGTCGAGGCGCGCCGCGATAGAGGCATAGGCATCGAGCGTTTGCTCCTTGGTATAAAGGCCGGACCGCGCGCCCAGCACATAGCCCCAGAATTGCGTCTGCCCTTCATAGACCCAGAGCAGATCGTCCTGCATCTGCGTGCGGTAATCGGGCGTCCACAACAGATCCGGGCGGCGATATTTGCCGTTCCAGCTATGGACGAACTCATGCGGCAGCAGGTTGCGCTCGCCCGGTCCGTCGTTCCATTTGATGAAATAGCCGGGATCGACGCCATTTTCCGACGAGCGATGATGCTCCAGGCCGATGCTGCCCATTTCGTCGGTGATCGACAGCAGAAAATCATAATGGTCGAAATGCTTTGCGCCGAACAGCGCGAGGGCTTCATCGACGAGTTTCGTATGCTGGCCGATCTGTTCCGGCGTGGCGGCGAGCTCTGCGGGCCGGTCCGCGATGACGTCAAGAGTGACGTCATGACCCAGATTGAATATCTTGCTGTATTTGCCTGCAAAAATGGGCGAATCGACCAATGTTTCATAATCGGTGACGTCATAGCTGTAGGTCGCGCCGGTCCGCTTGCCGCGCAGCGCGGTAAAGGCCGTCCACCCGGCGGGATAGGTGACGCTGGCCTGCACCGGAACTTGTCGCACATAATAGCCTGCCGGATAGAAGGAGACAGTCTCGAACTGCAGGTTCATCATCTTGTCGGTGACGGCAATGCGCCCCTGATTGCCGGACGTGGGGTTGAGGAACTGGAACTCCAGCACGACCTCACGCGCGCCCTCGGGCACATTCACATGAAAGGCGTAAACGTCGGTGGAACTGCGCCGCCAGCCGATATCCTGCCCATTGGCGGTGATGCGCAGCCCCGCGACTTTCTCGATCTGGCCGCGCGGCGCATGCTTGCCCGGCAGCCATTCGGGATAGAGCAATGTCAGCGGCCCGGATGAGGAGACCGGAATGGTCTGCTTCACACGCCAGATGCGCTGGGTCGTGTCGGTCGCATCGACCTCGAGCAGCATCGTGCCGGGATAGGGGATGTCGCGGGCGGGCTGGACGGTGTCGATCACCGGCTGGGCCACCGGCATGGAGCGCATGGCGGCTGCGTCCTGCGCGAGGGCGGGAGCGGCCATGGCCGTGGAAAGAATAAGGGAAACGGATAACAGACGATGCATTATTATAGAGCCTTCAAAATCTGGATGTGCCCGTGGCGGGCGAATGGCGCGCACAATGGCGATGTTCGCACTATCCGTCCACCCCCGCATAGCCACAACCCGCCGTGCGCATCGCAGGTTCCCTTGCAGCGCATTTGGCGCTAGAGGCGCGCATTATGGCGAAAACAGAAACACCGCGCCCCATCAGGGGCACACAGGATATGCTGGGCGGCACGCCCGACAGTCTGTCCGACCGCTTCACCCATGTGGTCGAGACGTTCGAGCGCGTGCGCAGGCTTTATGGCTTTCGCCGTATCGAGGTGCCGGTGTTCGAGCAGACGGCGGTATTCGCGCGCTCGCTGGGCGAAACCACCGATGTCGTCGCCAAGGAAATGTACACGTTCGAGGATCGCGGCGGGGACAGTGTGACGCTGCGCCCCGAATTCACCGCCGGAATCGCGCGTGCCTATATCACCGAGGGCTGGCAGCAATATGCGCCCTTGAAGGTTGCGACGCACGGGCCGCTGTTCCGCTATGAGCGCCCGCAAAAAGGGCGATACCGCCAGTTCCACCAGGTCGATGCCGAGATTATCGGCGCGGCGGAACCGCTGGCGGATGTGGAGCTGCTGTGTTTCGCCGACCAGCTTCTGAAAGAGCTGGGCGTGGCCGAAGGCGTCACGCTGACGCTCAACACGCTGGGCGACGCGCAAAGCCGCGACGCGTGGCGCGATGCGCTTGTTCGCCATTTCGCGGCGCATAAGGGGGAACTGAGCGAGGACAGTCAGGACAGGCTGGAGCGCAACCCGCTGCGCATCCTCGACAGCAAGGACCCGCGTGATCGCCCGATTGCCGACAGCGCGCCGGATATCGACGCCTATCTGACGGAGGAAGCCAAGGAATTCTTTGCAAAGGTGACGGCGGGGCTGGATGCGGCAGGCGTCGCGTGGGAACGTAATAGCCGCCTCGTGCGCGGGCTCGATTATTATCGCCACACCGCCTTTGAGTTTGTGACCGATCGCCTCGGCGCGCAAGGCACGGTGCTGGGCGGCGGGCGCTATGACGGCCTGATCGAGAATATGGGCGGCCCTGCAACCCCGGCGGTCGGCTGGGCGGCGGGCATCGAGCGGCTGGCGATGTTGCTTGATCACATCCAAAGCGCCGCTTTGGATGTGGTAGTGGTGATTGAGGATGATAGCTCTTTAGCTATAGGCTTCAAAGTGCTTGCCGATTTGCGCCGCGCCGGATTTTCTAGCGATATTTTCGCCGCTGGTTCGCCAAGAAAGAGGTTTGATAAAGCAGTCAAAACCAACCCGCGGGCAATTATATCACTTGGGCTTGGGGAGGGGGCGGAAGGCGCTCGTCTTAAAGTTCTCGATATCGAAAATGATCTGCCAAGGCTCGGACAGTTTTTTGCAGAGTATAATTGGTGATGAAAATCTCTCCCGCCCGGATTGCGCAAATTGAACGGCGTTTCGAAGAAGCGCAGGCGGCGATGGCGCGGCCGGACCTCGATCCTGCCGATTTCGTGAGGCTGTCGAAGGAATATGCCGAGCTGGAGCCGGTGGTGAAGGCGGCGCGCAATGTTTCCGGGCTGACCACGGAAATCGCTGACCTTGAGGCTCTGCTTTCCGGCGGCGAGGCGGATGCAGACATGCGCGCGCTGGCGCAGGAGGAATTGCAGGATCTGCGCACCCAGCTGCCCGACGCGGAGCGCGCGCTCGCCCTCCAGCTCCTGCCCAAGGACGCTGCCGATGCGCGCCCCGCAATGCTGGAAATTCGCGCGGGCACAGGCGGCGACGAGGCGGCTTTGTTCGCGGGCGATCTGCTGCGCATGTATCAGCGCTATGCCGACGAGCAGGGCTGGAAGATGGAGATCATCTCGGCCAGCGCGTCCGAGCAGGGCGGATACAAGGAAGTGATCGCCAGCGTGAACGGCACGGGCGTGTTCGCGAAGCTCAAGTTCGAGAGCGGCGTGCACCGGGTGCAGCGCGTGCCGGTGACGGAAAGCGGCGGGCGCATTCACACCAGCGCAGCTACCGTCGCGGTGCTGCCCGAGGCCGAGGATGTCGATGTCGACATCAACGACAATGACCTGAAGATCGATATCTACCGCGCGTCGGGCGCGGGCGGCCAGCATGTGAACACCACCGATTCTGCCGTGCGCATCACCCATATTCCGACCGGCATCGTCGTCATCCAGCAGGACCAGCGCAGCCAGCACAAGAACAAGGACAAGGCGATGAAGGTGCTGCGCACGCGCCTTTATGAGATGGAGCGGGAGCGCGCGCACAGCGAGCAGGCGGGCGCGCGCAAGGCGATGGTGGGGTCGGGCGACCGGTCCGAGCGCATCCGTACCTATAATTTCCCGCAAGGCCGGGTGACCGACCACCGCATCAACCTGACGCTGCATCGCCTGCCCGAAATCCTCGAAGGGCCGGGGTTGCAGGAAGTCATCTCCGCGCTGATTGCCGAGGATGAGGCGGCGCGGCTGGCGCAACTGGATCAGGCGGGGTGAAGTTCGCCCTCTTTCGTCATCCCCGCGCAGGCGGTGATCCATCTCCTGCCCGCGCGTTTGAGGCAAAGCTTGGGAGATGGACCCCGGATCAAGCCCGGGGTGACGCAGTTATCCAATGGTGAAGAGTGCCTCCGAGGCCTTGCGTGATGCGGCGGCGCGTCTTTCTGTAGTGAGCGATACGCCGCGGCTCGATGCGGAACTGCTTATGGCGCATGCGCTCGAGCTTAGCCGCGAGGATATGCTGCTCAGGCTGCGCGACATGGACGAACCGGAAGGCTTTGCCACACTGGTTGAGCGTCGCATGGCGCATGAGCCCGTCTCTCATATTATCGGCACGCGCGATTTCTGGACGCTCTCCCTGCGCGTGACATCCGATGTGCTGACGCCGCGCCCGGACAGTGAGACGCTGATCGAGGCGGGGCTGGCGCATTTCGAGGAGCGTGCCGCGCCGCGCCGCATTCTCGATCTGGGTACGGGCTCGGGTGCGCTGCTGCTCGCCGCGCTCAGCGAATGGTCGGATGCGACCGGGCTGGGTGTCGATATCAGCGAGGCGGCGCTGGAGGTGGCGCGCGGCAATGCGCAGCGCTACGGCATGGCGGCCCGCGCCGAGTTTCGCCGCGGTGACTGGTTTGAGGGCGTGGACGGGGTTTTCGACCTGATCCTCGCCAACCCGCCCTATATAAAGAAGTCCGCGCCCTTGCCGCGTGACGTCGCGGAGTATGAGCCGCATCTGGCGCTGTTCGCGGGTGAGGACGGGCTGGATGCCTACCGTCTTATCGCGCTGTCGCTGGCCCAATATCTTGCCCCGGGCGGCATGGCGGCCATTGAAATCGGCTTCGACCAGGGAACGAGCGCCGCGCGGCTGTTTGCGGACCATGGCCTGAAAGTCACCGTGAAACAGGACCTTGCGGGGCAGGATCGCTGTCTCAGCGTGACACGATGACCGGCGGAAACGACAAAATCGGGGCATCGCGCGAATTTTTCTTGGTTTCTTAACCGCGAGAGTCTAGGAAGGGACAAGCGATGCCAGATGGTCGATGACCGGGCAACGCTGGCTCCCATATTCGTCGGACGCTGCAAGGGGTGTCTGGTGCATGACTGGAGGTCCGGGCAAGAGATGGCCCGAAGCCGCGCGGCTTTGGGTATCCGCCGGGAACAGTGCGTTTAAGGATAGCATTGAAAGCAAGGATCCACCATTGATGAATAATCGTCAGGCCGGCCGCCGCAATCGTGGCCGGAACAACGGGCGCCAGAATGGCGGTAACCGCGGCGGAGATAGCGGCAATCGTGTAGATAGCCGCGCACGGGGCAATGCGCCTCAGCTGCTGGAAAAATACCGGAATATGGCGCGCGATGCGCAGCTCGCCGGGGATCGCGTCAACACCGAATATTATCTGCAGTTCGCAGATCACTATTTCCGTGTGATCGCGGATAACCGCGCGCGTCAGGAAGAGCAGCAGGCCGTGCGCCAGCGCCGCTACGAAGAAAATTCCGATGATTATGATTCCTCTTCCGAAACGGGTGAGGACGATGGCTCTGACCGCAGCTATGGCGCGTCTGAGGATAATGAGGAGCGCAAAGTGCGGTCCCGTTCCAATGGCCGTGCATCCTCATCTGACGGAGAGGAAAGCACCGAGGCGCAGGCGGATGCCGAAGACGAGCGCCCTGCGCGCCGTGCACCGCGTGGACGCCCCGCGCGCCAGCCTCGCAAGCAGCGCGAGACGGCGGACGATGCAGAAATGCTGAGCCTTGATCTCACAGCGCTGCCGCCCGCCATTGCCAAGGCTGACAATGACAGCGAGGCTTCGGCGAGCGGCGAGGCAGAAAATGAAGCGCCCGCGCCGCGCCGGCGGGGACGCCGCCCGCGCGCGGAGGCGGAGGCAGCGGAATAACTGTTCATCTTGTGATAATGTCACATTGGCGATGGTATGAGGCGGTGCAGCGATGCGCCGCCTTTTTCATTCCGGGTCTTTCCCGGCGCACTCAGCCGGTGCAGGATGAAACGAAAATGGAGGATGCCGATGACGATACCCGCGCGCAAAGCCCTGATCATAGGGTTGATGCTGTCCGCATCACCACTGCTGGCCCAGGATGCGAGCGATCCATCGGGCAAGAGCGCGCAGGGCGATGTCTCCGTCACCATCTATAATGGTAATCTCGCGCTGGTTCAGGATGTGCGACAGCTCAACATTCGCAAGGGGACGAGCCGCATCGAGTTTCCCGACGTGTCGGCGCAGATTCGCGCGGACACGCTGTCCTTCTCCGCGCCCGGTACAGCGATCATCGAACAGAATTTCGACTATGACCTGCTTTCCCCCGACAAGCTGATGGAAAAGGCGGTGGGGCAGGTGGTGACCATCGTGCGCACCAACCCGGCGACCGGCGGTGAAACGCGAGAGCAGGCCAAGGTGCTTGCGGTGAATGGCGGCGTGGTGTTGCAGATTGGCAACCGTATCGAGGTGCTGCGCGACGATGGCCTGCCGGTGCGGGTGATCTTCGACAAGGTGCCGCCCAATCTGCGCGCGCGACCGACATTGTCCGTGCGGGTGGATAGCGATCGGGCCGGGGTGCGGCCTGCGGCGATCCGTTACCTGACGCCGGGGCTGGGCTGGAGCGCGGATTATGTCGCGCTGTTCGACGCCAAGGCGGGCAAGATTGACGTGCAGGGCTGGGTAACGCTGACCAACAATAGCGGCACGACATATAATAATGCCAATACGCTGCTGGTTGCGGGCAATGTGAATCGGGTCGGCCAGGGCGGGTATAGCCGCTATCGCCCCGTTCCCGTGCCCGGCGGCAAGATGGTCACGGCCGGAACGGAAACGGCGGATCGCGAGCGGCTGGGTGATTTCTATCTCTATCCTATTGCCCAGCGCACCACGATTGCGAGCAACCAGACCAAGCAGGTCAGTTTCCTCGACGTGCAGAATGTACCAGCCGAAGCCACCTGGGAATATGTACATGGCTCCTTGAGCAGTGGCAGCAGCCAGCCGCAAAGCGCCAGCAGCGTCGTCAAATTCTCAACCTCGAAAGCGGGTGGGCTGGGCGATGCGCTGCCCGCCGGCACGGTGCGCTTCTATATGAAGGATGCCTCGGGCGCGCCGCAGTTCATCGGTGAAAACGGTATCGGTCATACGCCGATGGGCAGCGCGATGGCGCTCAAGACCGGTGATGCCTTCGATGTGAAGGTGAAGCCGGTGGTCGAAAAACGCGAGCGCATATCGAGCAGCAAATGGCGCACGACGATGCGTTACGAGCTGACCAATGCGAAACCGCAGGCGATCACGGTCGACCTGATTCAGCGTGGACTCGACTGGTGGTGGGACGATACGCGTATCCTTTCCGAATCAATGAAGAGCGAGCGGCGCGATTCGAATTCAGCAGTGTGGGCAGTGCCTGTGCCCGCCAATGGCAGTGCGACCGTCACCGCCACTTTTGAAACACGGTACTGAGGCAGGCTCCATGCGCGCGCTGGGCGCTCTCCTGTTGGCCTTGATGCCGTTTCCCGCCTTTGCGCAGGCTGTGGTGGTTTCGGACGCTCCGGTCTCTACGTCGGTCACCGTCTATCGTGATGGCGACCGGGATGAAGGCGCGTTCAACCTGCGCTGGCTGCAGGGCTATGCGCTGATTTCCGAGACGCGGCGGATCAGCCTGCCCGCAGGACCATCGGTGGTGCGCTTTGAAGGCGTGGCGGACGGCATGATCGCGGTGAGCGCCGTGGTATCCGGCCTGCCGGGCGGCGTGGACGAAAAGAATCGCGACGCGCGGCTGCTTTCCCCGGCATCTCTGCTTGACGGCACACTCGGCAATCGGGTGCATATCCGCCGTACCAGCCGCCAGACGGGCAAGGTGACCGAGGTGGATGCGATCATCCGGTCCGGTCCCGATAATGCCGTGGTGCTGGAGACGCCGGACGGCATAGAGGCGCTGCAATGCTCCGGCTTGCCCGAAACGCTGGTTTATGACGAGGTGCCGGAAGGGCTGTCGGCCAAACCGACCTTTTCGGTACACACCAATACGCCCGCCGCGACCGAGGCGGAGGTGACGCTGACCTATCTCGCTACCGGATTCGATTGGGGCGCGAGCTATGTCGCGAAAGTGGCGGAGGACGGCAAGACGCTGGACCTGTTTGCCTGGCTGACGGTCGCCAACGGCAATGGCGCGACTTATGCGCAGACGCAGTTGCTGGCGGTGGCGGGCAAGCCCAGCCGCGAGAGCGATTTTCGTGAAATAGCGGGGAAATATGAATCGCCACGGCTCAACCTGCAATGCTGGCCGATGGACAGCACGAGCACCTATCCGGCATGGGGTGTCGACAGGCCTGCTCCGCCGCCGGCGCCGATGATGGCGGATGCGGCGGAGAGCATTGTCGTGACCGCAATGAAGAGATCGGGCGCGATGATGGAAGCGCCGATGTCGGTAGCTGTGGTTGCCAAGCAGGAGGAGCTGGGCGATCTGAAACTATACCGTGTGCCCGTGCGTGTCGATGTAGTGCCCAATGCGCAGAAGCAGGTCGCGCTGCTCCAGAAACAATCCGTGCCGTTCAAGCGGCTCTATACGGCTACTCTCTCGCCGTGGAGTGCTGAGGATAATATCCCCACCGACATCCTGTTGCGCATGCAGAACAAGAAGGCGGAGGGGCTTGGGCTGCCATTGCCATCGGGCGGCGTTGTCGTGATGCAGCGGCAATATGGTGAGGATATGCTGCTGGGCGATGGCGATATGGCGGACAAGACAATTGGTGAGGAAGTGGAGATACGCGCTGGGTCCAGCGATCAGGTTCGTATTCAGCAGACAGTTATCGCCAATGACCGGAAAAAGCGCACGATCAGAATCATAGTGACCAATGCGCTGGACGCTCGGGCTCCGGTGGAAATCATGCTGCCGCGTCTCAATGGTTTCGATATGGGGTCCGATGCGAAGCTCAAGAAGAAGGACGGGCAGTGGCTATGGGAAACCACCGTACCCGCCAACGGTCAGCGCGTCATGAAAGTCAATTATTCGCGGCAGTGACGTCTATTTCTCCGGCAGCGGCCGTGGCCGGTGGTTCTCATCCAGTGCGACGAAAGTGAAAAGCCCACTCGTGACCGGCACTTCTGAGGTTCCGTTATCACGGGTGGCGACAACATCGAGCCGGATGGCCACCGATGTCCGTCCGCGTTTTTCAATCGTCGCATATACCGAGACCAGATCCTGAAGCAGGATAGGCTGAATGAACTTCATGGCTTCGATCGCTATTGTCGCCACTGCGCCACGCGCCTCTCTCGCCGCCATGATCCCACCGGCAATATCCATCTGGCTTAAGACCCAGCCGCCGAAGATATGGCCATTGGTATTGATATCCCGTGGCTGGGGGATCGTGCGTAGTACGGGTTCGCCTCTAGTCGTCATATCCGGCTTCTTTCTTCAGAAAATCTTCGATTTGCTCGTCATGGCCTGTGCCGCTGGACAGGAAGGCCAGTGACATAAGCCCCGTGCCCAGCATGAATGTGCACCACACCCCTGCGCTGGTTGCGATGATCATATGGATTGGCATGGGGGTGCCGGTCCAATGAAAATAGCCAAGCACCAGGGCAACACAAACGAGACCCCAAAATGCCATCCATTTCATGAGTCGCCGAAAGCGGTTCCATGCGGTGGCGGCTATTTCTGGATCATCCAAGGCTGATTTGCGCGACATCTCTTCCCTTTGGCGCAGGAAAGTGTGATCATCAAGCGGTCGGCGCAGACCAGACTCATTATAGGGAGAAGATTATGACCATTGCCGCCATATTGCAGACCAAGGGACATGAGGTCATTCAGCTTGGATCCGACGTGACGCTGAAGGATGCGGTTGCTCTTCTGGTGGAGCGGCGAATCGGGTGTGTGCCTGTGGTCGATGGCGGCGCGGTAGTGGGTATCTTTTCCGAGCGCGACGTCGTCCGTGCTGTCGGCGCGGGCAATGCCGATGTGCTGCAACAGCCGGTCAGCAGCGTCATGACCAGCCCTGCGGTCACCATAACGCCGGACCTGCCGGTGATGACGGCGCTGTCCCTGATGACCAAGCGGCGCATACGCCATTTGCCGGTGATGGATGGGGACAAGATGACCGGCTTCGTCTCGATCGGCGATCTGGTGAAATACCGCATCGACAAGATTGAGGCGGAAGCCTCCGCGATGCGCGACTATATTCAGGGCGCCTGAACTGGCGGAGCGGTGCCTGCTGGCGCGTCCGGTGACTGTCTGCGGATCACCAGCCTTATGAGCTGATCCACACTGTCCCGCGCGAATATCAGCAGGATCGCGCCAAAGCTTGCCGCGCCCGCCATGACCAGCAGGGCCAGACGGAGTGGCGCGGCCCAGCTATCCGGTATCCAGTATCCGGCGGCCAATACCAGCGCCGCCATGGCCGCCGCGCAGCCAATACCGGGCAGGGCGGCGATGGCGACATCGGCCAGGCGCAGCCCCAATGGCTTGCCCGCGATGAGGATCGTCGCGAGCGTGAACAACGGATAGACCAGCAGCCACACCCAGGCGAGACCAATGGCGCCAAATCGAATGCCAATGAGGAACGCGGTTGGCATCATGATCGCGCCGACGGCGGAGATCATCGTGTTGAGGCCGGGACGGCCCAGCGCATTGCATACCGGCGGGAACATCACCTGTATCGTCATGAACGGCATGGCGAGTGCGAGCAGCGTGACAAACGGCGCCATCTGCCGCCATTTTTCGCCAAACAGGGTGACGATCAGCGGTTCGGCACTTACGGCCATGCCGAAATAGATCGGGCAGGAAACCAGCATCAGCAACCGGAGCGCGCGGCAGAAGGACCATCGAATCGCGGAGAGATCCGATTGCATGCGCGCATAGGCGGGAAAGGCGACATCGTTGAGCGGCGGGATGAAGCGGCTGACAAAAATCTGCGTCAGGAACAAGGCCTCGGCATAGAGCCCCAGCTCATGGGGCTTGAGCGCGCGCCCGCCGATGAAGATATCGGCCTGTGTCTGTATCAGCCACAAGAGCTGGCTGCCCAGCATCGCCGCACCGAACCAGATCATCCCGCCCGTTCCGCGGAAATCGAAGCTGGGGATTGGCAGGAAGCCGGTTGCAATGACATAGCCCAGCCCGCGCACCCAGAAGAGCGTGATCGGCGCCCAGACCAGCGTCCACACGCCCCAGCCCGACAAGGCGCCATATAGGGCGACACCCGCCGCCGCTGCCGATGCGATCAGGCTGACTATGGCGGGGCGGCGGAAATCGAGGCTGCGCCCCATCAGCACTTCGGGAATCGAGATGAAGGGCGTGGCCAGATAGATCAGCGCCTGTACACGCAGCATGGTCGCGACCAGCGGCTGGTTATAATAGTCGGCAGCGAGCGGCGCGATGCCCAGTTGCGCCAGCGCCAGCCCGCCGTTGAGCAACAGCATGATGCCGAACGCCTGGCGCAGGCGATGATTGTCGAGCGTTTCGCTCTGCACGAGCGCGCTGACCAGTCCATAGCCATTGAGGAACTGCATGAAGTTGAGAATCACCTGAGTCATGGCGAACAGGCCATAATCGGTGGGCTCCAGCAGACGGATGACGAACAGAGTCGAGGCCCAGCTGATGATCTGGGCCAAAATCTGGCTGCCCGAGCGCCAGAAAATTGCGCTGCGTACCTTGCCGGAAAAGCCGCTGTCGCTTGCGTCTGCGTCTTGCGATGTCATATTTTCCCGCTCGAACCCCTGCTTTTCTGCGGATTTCCAGTCCCACATCCTGTGCATAGACTGGTAGTGCGAAAAATTCCGAAATAAAAATGCAAAAAGTGTTTGACGGAATCAGAACCCCTCCATATATGCCCTCTCACCGACGCGGTGATGCCCCACGGTTTTCGCTGCGAACGGTCGCCAACATAGTCGGACACCTAGTCCCCCGGTAGCAAAAATCGGGGACCGATGGTTGTCCGCTTCTACTGTTGGATGGCTCTTTGAAATTGTTAGTATGATGAAGGGACATGTGGGCGGCGGCCCCGGCTCCGAAAACTTCTAGGTTTCGGATCGTCGGTAAAGCTAAGCCGATACTCACAATGTCCTACACACCATGTAAGATTTGTGCAGGTATCGGCTCCTAGAAATGGCAGCCTTCGACGTGGATTATTCCTCCGCGCCGTTGGTTGAACATCAAACTTGAGAGTTTGATCCTGGCTCAGAACGAACGCTGGCGGCATGCCTAATACATGCAAGTCGAACGAAGGCTTCGGCCTTAGTGGCGCACGGGTGCGTAACGCGTGGGAATCTACCCTTGGGTTCGGAATAACAGAGAGAAATTTCTGCTAATACCGGATAATGACGTAAGTCCAAAGATTTATCGCCCAAGGATGAGCCCGCGTAAGATTAGCTTGTTGGTGAGGTAAAAGCTCACCAAGGCGACGATCTTTAGCTGGTCTGAGAGGATGATCAGCCACACTGGGACTGAGACACGGCCCAGACTCCTACGGGAGGCAGCAGTAGGGAATATTGGACAATGGGGGAAACCCTGATCCAGCAATGCCGCGTGTGTGAAGAAGGCCTGCGGGTTGTAAAGCACTTTTGTTCGGGAAGAAATCATGTCGGTTAATACCCGGCGTGGAT
>JAGRES010000031.1 GCA_020446425.1 Sphingobium sp.
AATCAGGCCTTGCTCGACACCTACAGGCGCGTCATCGCCCAAAGAGAGCGCGGCGCGCAACCCAAAGCCAGCCCGGTGCCATAGGGCGTATCATGGCTGACCTATTCGGAGAGGATAAGCCCACATCTGCGCCCCATTCCGGGCCTTTACCCGAAAATGCGCCGCTGGCGGACCGGCTGCGCCCGCAGAGCCTCAACGATGTCGTCGGGCAGGAGCATCTGACCGGGCCGGATGGCGCCATCGGGCGCATGGTCGCGGCCGGCAAACTGAGCTCGATCATTTTCTGGGGACCGCCAGGTACGGGCAAGACGACCATTTCCCGGTTGCTGGCCGATGCCGTTGGCATGCGTTTCGAGCCGGTATCGGCGGTTTTTACCGGTGTCGCGGACCTGAAAAAACTGTTTGCCGCCGCGCGCGAGCATGCACGCCTTGGCCAGCGCACCCTGCTTTTCGTAGACGAAATCCACCGCTTCAACCGCAGCCAGCAGGACGGTTTCCTGCCCTATGTCGAGGACGGCACGATCACGCTGGTCGGCGCGACGACGGAAAATCCGAGTTTTGAACTCAATGCCGCGCTGCTTTCCCGTGCGCAGGTGCTGATCCTGCGCCGTCTCGATAATATGGCACTGGAAAAGCTGCTGGAACGCGCGGAAGCGTTGATGGAACGCCCGCTGCCGCTTCAGCCCGAAGCGCGCGAAGCGCTGATCGCGTCAGCGGATGGCGATGGCCGTTTCCTGCTCAATCAGGCGGAGACGCTGTTTTCCGTCGATATTGACGAGCCGCTCGACCCGGCAGGGCTGTCCGCGCTGCTGCATCGCCGTGTGGCCGTGTATGACAAGGACCGCGAGGGGCATTATAACCTCATCTCCGCACTGCATAAGTCCTTGCGCGGGTCGGACCCGCAGGCCGCGCTCTATTATCTCGCGCGCATGCTGGTGGCTGGCGAGGAGCCGCTTTACGTGCTGCGCCGCATGGTGCGCTTTGCCAGCGAGGATATCGGCCTTGCCGACCCGCAGGCACTGGTCCAGTGCCTCGCCGCCAAGGACACCTATGAATTTCTGGGCTCGCCCGAGGGCGAACTGGCGATCGTGCAGGCCTGCCTCTATCTCGCCACCGCGCCCAAATCGAATGCCGCTTATAAGGCGCAGAAATCAGCCTTCAAATCAGCGAAGGAGACAGGCTCGCTGATGCCGCCCGCCAATATATTGAACGCCCCGACCAAGCTGATGAAGGATATCGGCTATGGCGCGGGCTATGCCTATGACCATGACGCGCCGGAGGGCTTTTCGGGCGACAATTACTGGCCGGAGGAGATGCAGCCCGCGACATTCTATAGCCCCACGGATCGCGGGTTTGAGAAACGCATCGCCGAGCGCATTGCCTATTGGATCGAACTGCGGGAAAAACAGCGCGATTGACGGGTACAGCATTTGCCAATCGGCGTGCCCTACCCTATCTCATCCCCATGCCGATGGAACCGCCACCCGAATTAGCCGACCTGTCGCTAACCGACATAGCGCGACTGGTGGCCGAGCGCCGATTGCCGCCGGTTGAGCAGTGGAATCCCGATCATTGCGGCGACAGCGAGATGCGCATTGCAAGCGACGGCACCTGGTTTCATCAGGGTTCGCCCATCGGTCGCAGGGAAATGGTGCGGCTGTTCTCCACCATCTTACGGCGCGAACCCGACGGAGGCTATGTTCTGGTCACGCCGGTCGAGAAACTCTCTATCGAGGTGGAGGACGCGCCCTTCATCGCCGTCGAAGTCACCAGCGAAGGTGAAGGCCGGGGGCGCGAGCTCGCCTTCCGGCTCAACACCGGCGATCTGGTGATGGCGGATAGCGGCCATCGCATCGAATTGCGCGGTTCCGGCGATGAACCGCGCCCCTATCTTCACGTACGTAGCAGGCTGGAAGCATTGATTGCGCGCCCGGTTTTCTATGAACTCGCCAACATCGCCATAAGCGAACAGGACGGCGAGGATAGCGCCATGGGAATATGGAGCCACGGCACGTTTTTCGAGCTGCAAACCCGATGACACTGGCCCAGCGGCTCAAGGCCATGCTCGACCATGGCCACGCACAGGATATGGAGATCAAACCCGCCGACCTTCGGCTAAGCGACACGGTGTCGCTGGCTCCGGCAGCTGTGCTCATCGCTGTTACCGACCGCGATGAGCCGGGCGTCATCCTGACCCACCGGGCATCCCACCTGCGCAAACATGCAGGACAGGTCGCGTTTCCCGGCGGGCGCGTCGATACGGCAGACGCCGATGTCATAGCAACGGCCCTTCGCGAGGCGCAGGAGGAAATTGCGCTCGACCCTGCCGATGTTGAAATCATCGGCGTTTCCGACCGCTATCGCACATTTACAGGCTTCGATATTCATCCGGTGCTGGCGGTTGTGCCGCCAGACCTGCCCCTCGTTCCCCATGAGGCCGAAGTCGATTCCCTGTTCGAGGCCCCTCTGGATTTTCTGCTCTCACCCGATAACCGGGCGCGCAAAGAGCTGGAATTTCAGGGCGCGATCCATCATTATTATGAGATCTTCTGGGAGGAAAATCGCATATGGGGCGTTACCGCCGCCATAGTGGCCAATCTGTCGAAACGTCTGGGGTATGACAATGGCTAGCCTGCCCGATACGCTGTGGAATGAGCGTCCCGGCTTTCAGGACCTATGCGCGTTGCTGGGTGCCCAGGACGGGCATGTACGGATAGTCGGTGGCGCAGTGCGCGACTGGCTGCTGGGCATAGACGTCAACGATATTGATCTCGCCACCCCGCTGCTGCCCGATGAGGTGATGCAGCGCCTGTCCGCAAAAGGCATCAAGGTCGTGCCCACTGGCATCGCGCATGGCACGGTAACGGCGGTTATCCATCATCACCCCGTGGAAATCACTACCTTGCGGCGCGATGTCAGTACGGATGGCCGCCGCGCGATCATATCCTATACCGACGACTGGCGCGAAGATGCCGCGCGGCGCGATTTCACAATGAATGCGCTCTATGCCGACCCGATCAGCGGGGAAATCCATGATTATTTCGGCGGAATGGACGATCTGAAAGGCGGTAACGTCCGCTTCATCGGTTCGGCGGCGCAGCGCATTGCGGAAGATCATCTGCGCATATTGCGCTATTTCCGCTTTCTCGCCCGTTTCGGCGCCCTCCCCCCCGATGAGGAGGCCTATCGCGCCTGCACGGACAATGCCAACAGCCTGATGGCGCTTTCGCGTGAGCGGATCGCCGACGAATTGCTGAAGCTTCTAGCACTGGCCGATCCGCTCGCGGTGCTGCGGCTGATGATCAAGGGCGGCATATTCGTGCCGATTGTGCCGGAAATTGGCGGGGTCGGCCTGGACAGGGTGAGCGTTCTGATCGAGCGGGAGCGCGCAGCAGACCTATCCTCTTGGTCGCCGCTATTGCGCCTCGCCGCCCTGCTGCCCCAAGAGCCCATCACTGTGGAGAAAGTCGCGGCGCGTCTGAAGCTGTCCAACAAAGCGCGGCAGCGTATGGCGGATGCGGTATCGCCGCCACCGGCGCATCGCAACGCGTTCGAGCTGGCCTACAGAATAGGGAATGAAGCGGCAATCGACCAGATATTGCTCAATCCCGGCATGGATCTGGCCGGTATCGCGGCGATACAGGATTGGCAAAAACCGCGATTTCCGCTGTCCGGACGCGATATCTTGTCTCACGGGGTGAAAGCAGGGCCGGAAGTGGCGCGCATACTTGCGAAAATTACGGATATGTGGATTGAGCGCGACTTTCCATCACGAGAAGAAACGCTAAAGATAGCGGATCAGTTGATACCGCGCTTGCTGGACTCAAGCCAGTAATTCAGCGCGTCATCGGCATTCATCGGCTTGGCGAAATAATAGCCCTGACCATAGGTGCAGCCGAGGTCCCGCAGGGCCTCCGCGACCTCGGCATCCTCGATACCTTCGGCTGTGGCTTTCATATTGAGGGCTTTGGCCAGCGACAGGATCGCCTTGGTGATAGCCATTTTGTCCTGATCCACGAGCATGTCCGACACAAAGCTTCTGTCGATTTTCAGCACGTCGATCGGCAGGCTCTGCAAGCTCGCCATGTTGGAGTAACCTGTTCCGAAATCGTCCATTGCAACGGCAATATGCGATTTCTTGAGCGCATTGAGCAGCAAGAGGCTTTTTTCCGGATCGCCCACGATCGCGCTTTCGGTCAATTCGATCGTCAGGCGGTCCCCCTGCTGTTCTGCTTCCTGCAAAGCACGGGTTATTGTGGCGATGACATCGTCACGAACCATCTGGATCGGCGATAGGTTCACGTTCATCTTCACCGGCACGCGCATACCCATTTTGGCGTCCCATGACCGCAGCTGGCACATCGCTTCCTGCAGGGCCCACCGGCCAAGTTGCACCACGAGACCGGATTCTTCCGCAACCGGAATGAAATCGACGGGGGATATGACGCCCATTTCCGGGTCTTCCCAGCGCGCCAGTGCTTCAAACCCGACCACGGTGGACGATGCCAGTTCGATAATCGGCTGATACATCAGGTTGAGGCCGCCATTGGCCAATGTATCGCGCAACTGGCTCTCGATCAAAAAGCGCCGCCGCGCGATCTTCAGCTCGCCGGGCTGGTATAGCTCCGCGCGGCCGGTTTTCTTGCCCGATCGCGCTGCCGTCTGCGCCTGCCGGATCAGTTCGTCGGCCTCCGCTTCCGCAACCGGAACAAGTGAGCAACCGATTGCGCAGTCGATGGATATCTCAAGGTTGGCGAGACGGACCGGAGCGGTAATCGTATCTTTGATACGTTTCACAAGGTCATGGATATGATCTTCGCCCTGCGGGATCGTGCAGCAAATGCCGAACTCGTCTCCCCCTAGTCGCGCAAGCAGAATATCATCGCCCAGACGCGCCTTGAGCCGGGCCGCAACGGCGAGAATGAGTTCGTCGCCAGCCATCGTACCCAGCGCTTCGTTGATCCTGCTGAAACGCATCAGGTCGATAATGATCACGCTGATTCCGGTGTCCGGGTCCTCCCCGTCGAAATCCAGCAACATCGACTCAACGGCCTCGCCAAAGCCGATGCGATTCGGCAATGCGGTCAGTGTGTCGGATACCAGTTCGCGGCGCAGGCTGTCTTCCACACGCCGGTCGGCGGTGCGGTCGATTGCGCTGACAAGTATCATTGGACTGGAGTCAGCGCTGTTTTGAACCCACGCCAGGGTGCACATATAGACTTCGGTTCCCAACACGCTTTGACGTTCTATATCGAAACGGGAAACCTCGTTTTTGGACAGGGCAAAACTGCTGATCTGATCCAACAGATAGCGCTGCCATTCAACGCCATCTATGTCCGGATTATCAATTAAAGCTTTGAAATGACGCTGGAAAAGAGCGTTGCAATTTTCAATATCGAGCGTCGCACCGTCATAGGAGACCAATGCAGCGGGATAAGGGAGCGCAAGAAGCCAGGACGGGATGTGCTCGTGGCAATCGCTGCGAGCGACGATGGCAGGACATGGGATATGATCGGGCGCTGCAGAGCACCCTTTATCCATCCAGAAATCCGACGACATGTCGTCCATAAAAGCCTATGCCCCAACCCCAGCAGCACTATTGTTTTGCATGTGCCAGCCCACTCAGCACTTCGCAGAAGCACAGTATAGGATAATTCCTTTTCACATGGTTAAGACGGCCGATATAATTTCATCGCGCCATATCGTAACTCTTTTATCCGAAACGATTATTCCGCGGGAAGCCAACGGGAGGCATACGTCCTGCCGCACCCCGGGCGACACGCCACAACGCAAGGTCTGTTTCGGTGCGGGTGCGTCCGCTGTCCCCGCCCATGGCCCAGCTCAGCCCCTCTTCCATACGGAAAGCGATAGCGTCAGATAGCCCGCCATCGCGGTACCGCTGCAGCGTGACACCCTGGCCGCGCGCCATTTGCGGCAATTCGGCAAGCGGGAAGATGAGTAGTTTGCGGTTCTCGCCTATCACCGCGATGCTGTCCGCGCTGGCGGCAATAGCATGCACAACGGCGAGCTTAGCCTTGCCCTTGAGGTTCACGACCTGCTTGCCCTTGCGCGTTTCGGCGATGACATCGCCCATGGCCGCCACAAAACCACGGCCATCGCTGGCGGCGAGCAGCATCTTGCCGTCCGGCGTTGCGGGCAGCAGGGCAACGATCTCCGTGTCGCCATCCAGATCGACCATCAGCCGCACCGGTTCGCCAAAGCCGCGCCCACCCGGCAGCTTGTCTGCGCCCAGCGTATAGAAACGGCCATTGGCGCATGCGAGCAGCAGTTTGTCCGTGGTTTGCGCATGGAACGCGAAGAGCGGGCCGTCGCCTTCCTTATATTTGGCGGTCTCGGATGCCGACAGATCGACATGGCCCTTCATCGCCCTGATCCAGCCGCGCTGTGACAGCAAAACCGTGATCGGCTCGCGCTCGATCATCGCTTCGAGCGGAATTTCGCGAGCGATAGCGGCCTCCTCGACAGCGGTACGGCGCTTGCCCAGCTCGCTGTCGGGCGCATAGCGTTTGCGCAACGCGGCCAGATCCTTTTTCAGCCGCGTCTTCTGCCGGTCCTTGCTGGCGACCAGTTTCTCCAGGTCGTCCCGTTCCTCCAGCAGTTCGGCATGCTCGCGCCGCAGTTCCATCTCCTCCAGCTTGCGCAAGGACCGCAGCCGCATGTTGAGGATCGCTTCGGCCTGCCGGTCGGTGAGGCCGAACTCCGCCATCATCACGTCCTTGGGCTCATCCTCGGTGCGGATGATCTCGATCACCCGGTCGAGGTTGAGATAGGCGATGATATAGCCGTCGAGCAGTTCGAGGCGCGCGGCGATCTTGTCCAGCCGGTGCTGCGCACGTCGAACCAGAACGTCAATCTGGTGCGCAAGCCATTGAGTCAGAACCTCTTTCAGGCCGAGCACGCGTGGCGTGTTGCTGGCGTCGAGAACGTTCATATTGAGCGAGAAACGCGTTTCGAGATCGGTCAGGCGGAACAAGCTGTCCATCAGCACATCGACCTCAACCGTACGCGCGCGCGGCTCCAGCACGATACGGATTTCCTCGTCGCTCTCATCCCGCACATCCGCCAGGATCGGCAGCTTCTTGTCGGTGATGAGCGCGGCGATCTGCTCAATCAGTTTAGATTTCTGGACCTGAAACGGAATTTCGGTGATGACCGCAATCCACTGGCCGCGGCCCTCATCCTCCTGATGCCATTTGGCGCGCACGCGCAGCGATCCGCGCCCGCTTTCATAGGCGTCGGAAATAGTCGAGGCGCTATCGACCAGCACGCCGCCGGTCGGCATGTCCGGCCCGCGCACAATCTCCATCAGTTGCGCATGCTCGGCGGAAGGCTGCTCGATCAACAATGTAGCGGCGTCGATAATCTCGGCGACGTTATGCGGCGGGATGCTGGTCGCCATACCGACCGCGATGCCAGCCGCGCCATTAGCGAGCAGGTTCGGGAACAGGCCGGGAAAAACTTCCGGCTCTTCCTCTTCGCCATTGTAGGTTGGGCGAAAATCGACGGTACCTTCGTCGAGACCCAACATGAGGTCGGCGGCGGCCTGCGTCAGCCGCGCCTCAGTGTAACGCATCGCCGCCGCGTTATCGCCGTCAATATTGCCGAAATTGCCCTGCCCGTCGACCAACGGCGTGCGCAGAGAGAAATCCTGCGCCAGACGCACCATCGCATCATAGACCGATGCGTCGCCATGCGGGTGATATTTGCCGATCACGTCACCAACGACGCGCGCGCATTTCTTGTAGGACGTATTGTTGCGCGCCGGGTTGGCGACCAGCACATCGGGCGCAGCGCCGCTCGGCTCCAGCCTCAGCAGGCGCATTGCCCATAGCAGGCGGCGATGCACGGGCTTCAGCCCATCGCGCAAATCCGGCAGAGAACGCGCGGTGATCGTCGAAAGCGCATAAACAAGATAGCGCTCGGAAAGCGCAGTATCGAACGGGTGGTTTTTGATGCTGTCGAACGGATCACGAAAGTCGGTCATGAGCGGGCGATAGCAACCAAATACCGGCTTGGCGAGAGGCCAGTATCACCGGAGGATCAATAGGCAATGTAACGGTCCGGCCTGTGCCAGACAATCATCACGCTGTTCATCACCGCCATGCCCAGCGCTGACCACAGAAACCGGTCAAGCGGCAGGGTCGCGATTGATAACAAGAGAACACAAAGATCCACGCCGAGCTGGAATGTGCCGGCCTTCATCTTTCCAGTGTTTTGCAGCCATATCGCCACAACCCCTACCCCGCCCGCACTGGCCCTGTGCCGCGCGGCGATCAGGATGCCATTGCCGATAAGGAACGCCCCGCCGACAGCTCCGACGATCGGATGCACATATTCCAGCACGAAAAGGCGCGGCGCAACCAGTGTGAGTACGGGAACGAGCAGGCACAATATCAGCGTTTTCAGGGCAAAACCGCGACCCAGCACGAAGAAAGCGAAGATCAGGAACGGCAAATTGACGACCGTGAAGATCCAGCCGAATTTATAGCCCGTCCAATAAGATATCAGAAGCGAGAGACCGGAAAGCGACCCGGTTACCTGCCCGCATGCTTTCAGTAACATTACGCCGAGCGCGAACAGCACCCCCGCCTCGGCCAGCGCAAGCGCATCTTCCCATGGCTTATGCGGCGCGGGAGATATAGTGTCGGAACCGGGTTTCAGTTTTTGTTCGGAAGATGTCATGGCGCGCCATTATCACCGATTAGCGATATTTGCACCCTGCCCCGCTTTGGGTTATGTGCGCCCAAACCAGCCCCGGAGCCGCTGATCCTTATTCGATTCGCGTTTCCGGGGCGTATAGTTTCTCTGGCCTCTTCCCGGTTCTGACTTGAACCGGAAAGGATCCAGGTTTTGTTTGTTTTCCGTGATTTTCGAGTCAGCAGATGATCCCATCTGCCTCGCAATCACTATAGTGAGTAGGCACCCTGAAATGGTCCGTCGCCGCCAGATCTACGAAGGCAAGGCAAAAATCCTCTACGAAGGCCCGGAACCGGGCACGATCATCCAGTATTTCAAGGATGACGCAACCGCCTTCAATGCCCAGAAAAAGGGCACGATCAACGGCAAGGGCGTGCTGAACAACCGCATTTCCGAGCATGTCTTCACGCTGCTCGGCAATATCGGCGTGCCGACCCACTTCATCCGCCGCCTCAACATGCGCGAGCAGCTCGTCCGGCAGGTCGAGATCGTGCCGATCGAAGTGGTGGTGCGTAATGTCGCCGCAGGGTCGCTTTCCAAACGTCTCGGCATCGACGAAGGCGCGCAGCTGCCGCGCACGCTGCTCGAATATTATTACAAGGACGATGCGCTCGGCGATCCGCTGATCACCGAAGAGCATATCGCCTGCTTCGGCTGGGCGAGCCAGGAAGAGATGCATGATATCGCCGACATGGCGATCCGCGTAAACGACTTCATGAGCGGCCTGTTCGCCGCCATCGGCATCCGCCTTGTCGATTTCAAGCTGGAGTTCGGCCGCCTGTGGGACGGCGACTATAGCCGCGTCATCCTGGCCGACGAGATCAGCCCGGACGGCTGCCGCCTGTGGGACATGGAGACCGGCGAAAAGCTGGACAAGGACCGCTTCCGCCGCGACCTTGGCGGCGAGGTCGAAGCCTATCAGGAAGTCGCGCGCCGCTTGGGGCTGATGCCCGAGGAAAGCGAAGAGCCGACTGTGCTCGATCTCGACAAGCACCGGAAGAAAAAGGGCGGCTGAGGCTTCGCCCCCACATCCTATCACCGTTCGTTTCGAGCGAAAGTTCGAGCTTGCCGAGAACTGAAGTCGAGAAATGAGTTCTCGACTGGCTGTCTCTATCACACTCGACAGCCGCCCGAACCGAACGGAGGAGTTTGAAATAACCGGAATCCGCCTTGCCCTCTCCCGCCATTGCGCTTAGGGGCAAGGCCAAGTTCTTCACCTCGCCAGCCAGGGAGTCGCATCTCATGAAAGCCCGCGTTTTTGTCACACTGAAAAACGGCGTGCTCGATCCGCAGGGCAAGGCGATTCATCATGCACTCGAAGGCCTCGGTTTCGGCGGCGTCAACGATGTACGCGCGGGCAAACTCATCGAACTGGATCTGGCCGAGGGCACCAGCGATGCCGACATAGAGGCGATGTGCTCCAAGCTGCTCGCCAATACGGTGATCGAGAATTTCAAGATCGAGAAAGTGGCCTGACGGAAGGACGCCGCCCATGAAAAGCGCTGTCATCGTTTTCCCCGGTTCCAATTGCGACCGCGATATGGCTGTCGCCATCGAGCAGGCGAGCGGCACCAAGCCGATCATGCTGTGGCACCGCGAAACGGAAATCCCCGACGGCGTGGACCTGATCGCGGTCCCCGGCGGCTTTTCCTATGGCGATTATCTGCGTTCGGGAGCGATGGCCTCGCGCTCGCCGGTGATGGCGGCGGTGAAGGCGGCGGCAGAGCGCGGCGTATTCGTGCTGGGCGTATGCAATGGCTTTCAGGTGCTTACCGAAACCGGCCTGCTGCCCGGCGCGCTGATGCGCAATGCGGGCATCCATTTCGTCTGCCGCGATGTGGCCCTCACCGTCGAAAACAGCCAGAGCGCGTTCACATCACTATACGAAAAAGGCGAACAGGTCGTTTTCCCGGTCGCCCATCATGACGGTAATTATTTCGCCGACACCGCAACGCTGGACCGGATCGAAGGCGAAGGCCGCGTCGCCTTCCGCTATGCGGAGGCCGTCAATGGCTCAGCGCGTGATATTGCTGGCATCCTCAATGAAGGCGGCAATGTGCTGGGCATGATGCCGCACCCCGAACGCGCGGTCGAACCCGCCCATGGCAATGTGGATGGCGCGCGCATGTTCAAAGGACTGGTCGAAGGGCTGATGGCCAGCGCCTGATCCCTCACATCGGCTGAATTGATTCCACAAACATGATGTTAGGGGGGTGAAAGTCGCCTTCGACCGCGACATGGCTCTCAATCAGATGGCAGGGGCTGCTGCCCATTTCCAGCCAATATTCGGCTCCATCGCTACAACGAAGCGCATAACAATGGTCCTTGAAGAGCAGCACCCCGGTTTCCCGGTGCTTACCTGCGTTGTTCAGATCTGCTTGTTCTGACATCTGGATGGCTCCTGCTGAGCAGGCCATCCTCTCCGGCGTCCATGATACGCATATGGCGCACCGTTACAATAGGGTGTCCGATAAATGTCCATTTTGGGACATCAGACGCTGACCCGGAACGGCGTGAAGCTGGTGCCCTCGTCATAAACGTCCAGCCCTTCGCGGCGTTTGAGCGCACCCACCGCCATATAGGTGATAGGCGTCAGCAGCGCCTCCCATGTTGTTTTCAGCACGAATTGGCCGATCACCACCTGCGCCAATTGCTCGACAGGCCAGCCCGCCAGCCCATAGAAGGCAAGCGGGTAGAAA
This sequence comes from Sphingobium sp., assembly GCA_020446425.1. Lineage (GTDB taxonomy): Bacteria > Pseudomonadota > Alphaproteobacteria > Sphingomonadales > Sphingomonadaceae > Sphingobium. Next base: position 11,418 of record JAGRES010000031.1, read on the forward strand.
ATCAGGCTATCGAGCCCCTGCCCCACGACCGTCGACCCGATGGTGCGCATCCACAGAAAGCGGCCATGGGTCAGCACTTTCATCCGCGCCATTACGAAGCTGTTGGCGAACTCGCCCGCCCAGAACGCCGCCATAGAGGCCAGCACGATACGCCAGCTATTACCGAACACCTGTTCATAGGCCGCCTGTCCCGGCCACCCCGGCGCAGGCGGCAGCGCGATTACGACGGCAGCCATCAAAGCGTAAAAAGCGAGCGCGGCAAAGCCGGTCCAGATCACCCGGCGCGCCCGGGAATAGCCATAAACCTCGGTCAGAACGTCGCCGATGATATAGCTGACCGGGAAAAACAGTACGCCTGCCCCAAATGTCCACAGGCCAATGAACGGCAGATCGACCTGGGCTGGCTTGGACGCCCCTACGATATTGGACAGCAGCAGGATGGCCACGAAGGCCGCCATGATAATATCATAATGGCGCAGCCGGTGGCCGCTCAATGCGGAGGCGTTTACATCGACAATTTGAGGCTTGTTCATGCGGGCCATGCATATCCGGCTTTGCCTTGACGGCAAAGCGGGTTATGGGGTGTGCGTTCTTGGTTCCGGCAGGAATGCCGGAATTGTACGGTGCCAGCCCGCTCCTCCTCCCAACCTCCCGACAGGGTATGCTTATGGGAGGTTGGGAGGAGGAGAGGGCCGGAGCCGTATCCGACACATGATGCGCCCGTAGCTCAGCTGGATAGAGCATTCGCCTTCTAAGCGAATGGCCGCAGGTTCGAATCCTGCCGGGCGCGCCATTCTATCTTCGATAGAACCGGCACGCTAAGCGCATGGGAACCAACATGCCCGCATCTTTAAAGAAAAGAACTGGAAATTGGAGCGGGTAGCGGGAATCGAACCCGCATAACTAGCTTGGAAGGCTAGGGCTTTACCACTAAGCTATACCCGCTCGGGAAGCGCGCCTTTGCCATGATTATGGGGCGCTCGTCAACATAGCCTGTGCATTCCGGCCAGGCAAAAAGATATGTTGAGGCGCTTTACTGTCGTTTTTCTTCATATTCCTCTTACGCACAGGCCCGGCTTGGCCTATTCTCCACTCATGTCCGGTTCGGTATTGCAGCAATTCGATGTATTCGCGCAGGTCGTCGCGTCGGGAGATATCGCTGCATGCGCCCGGAATCTGGGCCTTCCACAGGCACAAGTGGTGGCGGCCATGAACAGGCTGGAGGACAGGCTCGGTTTTCAGCTCTTTTCGGTGGTCGCCGGTGCGGTGGAGCTGACACCGGCAGGCCACAAGGCCGTGCAGGCGCTGGCTGAGCTGTCGATGGAAGGCCAGGAAAAGCTGGCCGACGATATGGCTGGCGGCAGCGACACATTGTCGCTTGCCCCCGACAATCATGAAGAGCAGCCCGCAATGGCGCTGGCCGATGATGATGTTGAGGAGGAAGCAGATTTCGAGGATGTGGCCGAAATAGCCGAAGCTGAAGACATAACAGGTTCGGCTTTTCAGGAAGCGCCCTCGCCGTTGGAGCTCGATGAAAAGCCGGAAACCACGGAAACAGAAGATGAAGATGATGCGCGCCCGATAACGCCGAAACATTTCCAGCCGCGCAACCGCAGGCATGAGCGCAAACCATCAAAGCCCGCCCCCGAGCCAGACCAGAATATCATATTGGCGTCGCATCCCGCCATATTCAGCCATTTTCAAGAAGCGCTGGTCGCATTCGAGCAAGCCAGCCCGGACATCGGCATCACTCTGCGCCTTTCCAGCCTCAATGCGGAGCAGCTGCGCGGCGTGTTCGACGACAAGCTGGCCGACATCGCCTATTATTATGCACTTGAGGGTAGCAGCGACGAATTCGGCAGCCGTTATGCATGGAGCGAACGCATATCCCTGTTCGTAGGCAAGAAGCACCCGCTGGCGCGCAATACCGGCCTAGGCGCCGAAGACCTGGACGACATTCCCTACATCGCGTTGGCGCCCGAAAATATTGCGCGAATATTGGCCGAGCAGGCGCTGGCGCAGAAGGGCCTTACCGTTGGGGAGCCGGTGCTGGAAACCGATGACCTGTACCAGATCATGAAGCATCTGGAGGCCGGTGACAGCTATTTCGCTACATTCGGATCGGTTGCGCGCGATTTGGGCAAGATGAGCGGCATTGCCCGCCTGTCCTATTCACAAGGCCTGCCTCAAGTGCAGGTGCGGCAGGCAGTGCGCGAGGACCTCGCGGAGAACCCTGCTGTGCTCGCACTCGCGGAATTCCTCTTCAGGTAAACGCGCAAGCCTCACGCTTCAGCCCTCTCATTCTTTCATTTCACTTTTACCTATTGATATGTTGTATCATTACAATTAAGAAGCGCCCATTCCTCTCCTACCGAAGGACCGTCACACTATAATGCGCACCGCCTCTTCACTATCGCTCGTTTCTCTTTCGATCATCGCCCTGTCCCAGTCCCAACTGGTCTATGCTCAGGATCAGGCCACAGCCACACAGGACAGTTATCACCAGCGGCCAGAGCGCGATATTGTCGTCACGGCCATCATCCCGCGCAGCCAGATCGACATTCTCTCGAATGTTTCGGTCGTATCCGGCGAGGAACTGACCCGCGACCTGCGCAACACTATCGGTGAAACCCTGAACCGGCAGGCGGGTGTGTCGGCCACCAGCTTCGGCCCCAATGCATCACGGCCCGTGCTACGCGGCCTGCAGGGAGAGCGTGTTCGTGTGCTCACCGACGGTATCGGCAGTTTCGACGTTTCCACGACATCGGTAGACCATGCCGTCGCGATCAATCCGCTGACCGCCGAACGTGTCGAAGTGCTGCGCGGCCCTGCTGCGCTGCTCTATGGTTCCAGCGCGATTGGCGGTGTAGTCAATGTTATCGACGCGCGTATTCCACGCCGCCTGCCCAGTGAGCCGGTGCATGTTGAGGGCATCGCTACTTATGGCAGCGCCGCCAATGAACGCACTCTTTCCGGCAAGGCCGAGGCGCCGCTGGGCGGCGGTTTCGTAGCCCATGTCGATGGCAGCTGGTCGAAGACGGACGACCTGAGGACCGGCGGTTATATCCTCGCCAAGCCGCTGCGCGCGATAGCAGCGCAGTCGGACGAGGAAGAGATACAGGAAAACGCCATGCTGCGCGGCAAGCTGCCGAACAGCGCCGCGGAAATGTGGGAAGTGGCGGGCGCGGTCGGCTATATCAACGACAATGGCTCGCTGGGCGTCTCCATCGCCCATACGGATAATCGCTATGGTGTACCCGCCCGCCTTGAAGTCGAGGAAGAGCATCATGAGGACGAAGACGAACATCATGATGAGGAGGGCGAGGAAGGACACGATCATGCTCATGAAAGCGTCACGCTGGCGATGAAGCAGACCCGCGCGGACCTGCGCGGTGAGTTGCACGCAGGCGGCGGTTTCATCGACACGATACGTCTGCGCGCCGGGTTCGCCGATTATCAGCATGATGAAATTGAGGATAATGGAGAGGTCGGCACGAGCTTCTATGCCAAGGGGCTGGAGGCTCGTGCCGAGCTTGTACAGATGCGCCGGGACGGATGGGACGGCGTGATCGGCGGGCAATTCTACGCACGCGATTTCCATATAGTCGGCGAGGAGAAATTCCTGCCCGCCAACAGCACGACGCAGTTCGGCCTTTTCACGCTGCAATCGGTCGACTTCGGCGATCTGCGCGCGGAAGCGGGTGCGCGCTACGAGCATAGCCGTATCTCCGCCAAGGCTGACAGCGACCTCGGCTTTGCTGCGACGGTGCGGACGTTCGACGCCCTCTCCTTTTCGGCAGGCGCGAGCTATGCGCTGGTTCCCGGCTGGCGTATCGGCGTGAATGCAGTGCGCAGCGAACGCGCGCCCGCCGCCGAAGAACTCTATGCGCGGGGCCCGCACGCGGGCACGCAGGCATTTGAACTAGGGAGCCCCAGTTTCGGCAAGGAGAAAAGCTGGGGCCTGGAGGGCAGCCTGCGCGGCTCCGGCAGCAATTACAGGATAGGCTTCTCGGGCTTCTACAACTGGTTCGACGGCTATATATATGACAGCATCGTCGATGATGCGGCCTGTCTCGCCGTTACCGACGACCTCGACTTCCCCTGCTTCCAATATAATCAGGCCAAGGCACGTACCTATGGGTTCGAGGCCGAGGCGGAAGCGACTGTAGCGCGGTGGGACGACATGGCGCTGAGGCTCGATGCCAGTGCAGATTATGTACATGCCACAATCGTGGGCTCGGGCCCTGCCCCGCGCATCCCCCCGCTGCGCATCATGGGCGGCGCAGAGCTAGGAACTGACCGCTGGACGGGACGGATCGAAGCCGAGCATGCCTTCAAGCAGGACCGTGTCAGCGCGCTGGAAACGGAAACGCCCGGCTTCACACTAATCAACGCCTCGCTGAGCTATAAACCTGTCGCGGGTAACGATGCGACCAGCATCACGCTTTCCGCCAACAATATATTCGATGTGACCGCCCGGCGGCATGCCAGCGTGCTGAAGGATTATGCGCCGCTCGCGGGGCGCGACATCCGCGTGACCGCCAGATTCGGCTTCTGAGAGGAACAGCAGGCAGGGCAAATTCAGGCAATATGTGGTCCAAACTGGATTGGCGCGGCGCAATAATGGCCAAATCGGCCATAAATATATAATATAACGCGATATTTTCTATTGAGTTTATGAAACATTAACCAATTTATTGCATTGCAATACCAAATAAGGGGAATGGTATTGCACATGCGCAAACGAGGGACCGGCGTTATTGCAATTTTGGCTAGCGGCTTGTTATTGCAGGCATCTCCTGCGCATGCTGGTTGGATTGAAGCCGACAAGACTGCATTTGATTATGGATGGCTGATTATCGCCGGCATTTTGGTTGCGGCGATGCAGATCGGCTTCCTGTTTCTCGAAGCCGGGACCGTCCGGTCGAAGAATAGCATCAATGTCGCCATGAAAAACCTGGTGGACTTTGTCATCTCCGCCCTGTGCTTTGCACTGATCGGCTTTTCCTTGATGTTCGGGGCATCGCAGGCCGGAATCATAGGCTGGGACCATGGGCTGGCCATGTTGCGTTTCAACGACCTGCCCACGGAAACCTTCTTCTTCTTCCAAGTCATGTTTTGCGGAACCGCAAGCACTATTGTCTCCGGAGCAGTCGCGGAGCGTATGCGCTTTGGCGCCTATATGGTATGCACAATCCTGCTGGCGTCCTTCATCTACCCGGTTGCGGGCCATTGGGCATGGGGCAGCCTGCTGGCCGATACCGGCCAGGGATGGCTCGAAGCTATGGGTTTCATCGACTTCGCCGGGTCAACGGTTGTTCATGTCATTGGGGGCGCCGCCGCCTTTGCGATGCTTATCCCGCTGGGCCCGCGTATCGGCCGTTTTGCGAAAGACGGAACCGCTATTCGTATTCAGGGCCACAGCCCCATCTTGACCGTCGCCGGTGTCCTGATCCTATGGATCGGCTGGTTCGGTTTCAATGCAGGCGGCACGACCGCCGGCACCGATGATTTCGGCCATGCTTTGATGAACACGCTGATGGCAGGTGCAGCCGGTGGCCTAGCTGGTCTTGTTCTGGGCAGGATCAAGGACGGCTATTATGTCTATGACCGCACGACCAACGGTGTCGTTGCCGGGCTGGTCGCGATTACCGCCGGATGCGTCACATCGTCATTGTTCGGTGCGACGTGGACCGGCGCGCTGGGCGGGATTGCCGCCATCCTTGGTCAAGACTGGCTGGAAAGACGCTGGAAGATAGATGACGCGGTCGGCGCAGTATCCGTGCACGCCATTGCAGGCGCCGTAGGCACGCTATGCGTGGCCTATGCCGCACCGCTGGAAAACCTGCCGCATGACCGCTTGACCCAATTGGGCATACAATTCGCGGGTGTCGCTTCTATCGGCGGCTTCACCTTCCTGTGCCTGCTGCCATTCGCATGGCTTGCCAATCGCATAAACTTCCTGCGCGTGTCGCAGGAGGACGAGATGGCGGGCCTCAACGAAGCGGAACATCGCACGCGTCTGGGCACGTCGGACATGCAGGCTGTATTGATGCAGCTGGTGAACGGCGAGAGCGGCCTCAACAGCCGCGTATCGACCGAGCAAGGCGCGGAAAGCGAGGACTTGGCCGTAACCTTCAACCAGTTCATGGAAAAGCTGGAAACCGAACAGCAGTCCCATGAGGAAAAGCTGAAGGCGACCCACGCCAAGGCTGAACTGGAATATACCCGCCGGGAACGCGCGGAGATCGAACGCGCCATCGCCGAAGAGCAACGCCTGCGTGAAGACGCGCGGGCCGCGAGCCGCCGCGCTGCGCAACTTGAGTCCGTGTTGGCATCGTTCGACCAGACAATAGCGCAAGCGGTGGAGACATTGCTGACATCATCAAAGGCGCTGAGCTCAACCGCCAATACGCTTTCCAGCGACGCGGAAGAAACGGAGAAAAATGCTTCGGCAGCTTCGATTAATGCCGAAGATGTGCTGAGCAGCTCCACAACGGTTGCAGCCGCGACGAACCAGCTCTCGACGACGGTGCGGGAAATTGCCCTGCAGGTGAACACCATGCGTCAGGTGGCGATTGAAACCGCGGAAACCGGCAAGGACAGCGAACGCCTCTTCACGTCGCTTGACGACAGTGCAAACCAAATATCGACAATCGTGGACTTCATTCAGAGCGTGGCCAAACAGACCAACCTGCTCGCCCTTAACGCCAGCATAGAGGCCGCGCGTGCCGGGTCGGCGGGATCGGGATTCGCCGTGGTCGCAGCCCAGGTGAAGGAACTGGCGCGTCAAACAGGCGACGCCGCCCAGAATGTGCAGGTCTGGATTGATGATGTGACGCAGGCGATCAAACACTCGATCGTTGCAATGAAGCAGGTGGCCGGTTCCATCGAAAAAACCGAAACCGCCGCCATTTCCGTTGCCGAAATCATCAATGAACAGGCCAGCGCCACGCAGGAAATCAACCAGCATGCGTCCAACGCGGCCAATATATCGCAAAATTTCACGTCACAGATGAGCGACCTGTCTTCGACGGCGCGGTCGACGAAAACATCCGTTGATGAGGTCAGGAAAGCCTCTTCGCGTCTCGATGACATGGCGCAGAATCTGAGCAAGGCGCTCAATTCCGAATTCGCCGAGTTCAAGAAGCGCGTCGGTGAAATTTAGCTCAGAATCTAGCTAGGGCGCCAGCACGGTATCCTTAGCTTCGGGCAGCATGTCGGGATAGTCCAGGTTGAAGTGCAGGCCTCTGCTTTCCTTACGACGCAGCGCCGAGCGGATCATCAGGCGGGCGACATCGACAAGATTACGCAGCTCGATAAGATCCGGCGTCACACGGAAATTGCCATAATATTCGTCGACTTCCTGTGCGAGCAGGTCGACCCGGTGCTGCGCGCGTTCCAGCCGTTTGTTGGTACGCACGATGCCGACATAGTCCCACATGAAACGGCGGATTTCCTTCCAGTTATGCTGGACGATGACCTCTTCGTCGGAATCGGTCACGCGGCTTTCGTCCCACGGTTTGATCGGTGGCGGCGCGGGCAGTTCGTCCCAGTGACCCAGGATATGCTTGGCGGCGGCATCACCGAACACAAAGCATTCCAGCAGGCTGTTCGACGCCAGGCGGTTCGCGCCGTGCAGGCCACTTTCCGTTACCTCGCCTGCGGCATAAAGGCCCGGCAGATCGGTGCGTCCGTGAAGATCAATGATGACGCCGCCGCAAGTATAGTGCTGGGCAGGCACGACCGGGATCGGCTCCTGCGTGATGTCTATATCGAGATCGAGCAGACGCCCATAAATGGTCGGGAAATGCTCCTTCACAAATTCCGGGCCCTTATGGCTGATGTCGAGATGGACATAATCAAGGCCCAGCCGCTTGATCTCATGGTCGATGGCGCGCGCGACGATATCGCGCGGCGCAAGCTCGCCGCGCTTGTCATGCTTTTCCATGAAGCGCTTACCGCCGCCGGGCACACCGGGCGGTAATTTGAGCAAACCGCCTTCCCCACGCACCGCTTCGGTGATCAGGAAATTCTTGACCTCAAGATTATACAGGCAGGTCGGATGGAACTGGTTCATCTCCATATTGGAGACGCGGCATCCGGCGCGCCACGCCATGGCGATGCCGTCGCCAGTCGCCCCGCGCGGTGCGGTCGAGAACAGATAGGCACGCCCTGCCCCGCCCGTCGCCATTATCGTCGCACGACCGATAAAGGCATCGACATGCTTGGTCTTGCGGTTGAACGCGTACACGCCCCAGACATGACCTTCGCCCGAATATTGCTCGCCATGGCGCGACGTAATGAGGTCGATCGCCACCATATCCGGCACCAGCGTGATGTTGGGATTGCCTTGGGCCGCTTTCATCAACGCCGTTTGCACGGCCGCGCCGGTGGCATCATCGACATGGACGATGCGGCGGTGACTGTGCCCGCCCTCGCGCGTCAAATGCCAGCGCTCGCCGAATTCGTCGCCTTCATTGAACGGCACGCCCAGCCCCGCCAGTTCCTCAATGGCGGCCGGCGCGTTGGACACGACAAACTCGACTGTGGCGCGGTCATTCAGGCCAGCACCGGCAATCATCGTGTCTTCGATATGCTTCTCGAAACTGTCGCCCGCATCGAGCACGGCGGCAATGCCACCCTGCGCCCAGTTGGTCGATCCGCCATCGAGCGCGCCCTTGGCAATGACAAGGACCTTCTTGTCCTGCGCCAGATGAATAGCCGCCGTCAGGCCCGCAGCGCCGGACCCGATAATGACGACATCATATTCCTTCATTGACATGGCCTCTCCCAAAGCCGCTTATTCACGCCGCGTCAGCGGTCAGGTTGAGGAATACATCCTCAAGATCCGGCTCGCTGGTCGCAACATCAACGATACCGAACCCCAGAGCCTGCACAGTCGCCAGCACCTGCCCCGCATTGGCGCGTTCCTTGTTGTATGTGATCGCCAGCATATTCTCGCCCGCCAGCTCGACCTTGTCGAAGCAATCATGACTCGGAAGAGCCGTTACTTCCCTGTCCACGGTCACCGTGACGATTTTCTCCTGCGCCATATCGACCAGCTCCCGCGTGGGTTTGTTGGCGATCAGCCTGCCATGGTTGATAATGGCGATGCGGTCACAGAGCTCCTCTGCCTCTTCGAGATAATGCGTCGTCAGCACGATGGTTACGCCCTGATCGTTCAGTTCGCGCACATAATCCCACAGCTGCTGACGCAGCATGATATCGACGCCCGCAGTCGGCTCATCGAGCACCAATATCGGCGGCGAGTGCACCATGGCCTTGGCGACCATAAGCCGCCGCTTCATCCCCCCTGACAGGGTACGGGCATAGGCGTCCGCTTTGTCTTCCAGGTGCACGGCACGCAATAATTCCATGGTCTTGCGCTGCGCCTTTGGCACGCCATAGAAGCCTGCCTGGTTTTCCAAAGTCTCGGCGGGCGTGAAGAAAGGATCGAAGAGTATTTCCTGATTGACGATACCGATGCTGTTCTTGGCGTTGCGCGGATTGACGTCAATGTCGAAGCCCCAGATGCGCGCGGAACCACTGGTCTTGGTAACCAGCCCCGCCAAGATGTTGATCATCGTCGATTTGCCCGCGCCATTAGGGCCGAGCAGGCCGAATATCTGCCCGCGCGGAATGGCCATCGTCACATCGTCGAGGGCTTTCTTGCCCCCGGCATATACCTTGGTCAGCCCTTCGATCTCGATTGCGTTTTGCGATGTTGGATCCTGCGTCATGCCATGTTCCATAGCCATGACTTCCCGACTGCGCAAAGGGCTTAGTTTGTTTCAGTCATACAGCGCGGGCAGGCACCGCAATTCCACATAGGTGGAAGAGATTCTATTGCTGCTTGCGCGATGCGATGATAGAGGCGCGAACATGATCCAACCGCCCGAAACCATCCGCACTGACAAGCGTCGCGTTTCCTGCGACGGGTCCAGCGACATTCCCGCCGCGCTCGGCCATCCGCGCGTCTATCTCGAAATCGACGAGAAAGGATATGTCGAATGCGGCTATTGCGACCGGCGCTTTGTGCTGATCGGCGGCCCAGCGGATAGCAAGGCGGCATAGTTTCGCACCGCACCGCCTCAAATCGGGGTGACGCGACCGTTCTTTGCTGGAATAGCGGACCAAAGCCTCTATATCGGTGGCATGACCGATATCACCTCCTCTTTCACCGATGCGCGCGGTTTTCTCTATCGCGACGGCATGCTCGACCCTGACAGTGCGCAGAAACTGACCGCCACGGCGCTGGCCAATTGCGAGGACGGCGAGCTGTACCTGCAATATCGCGCAACCGAGAGCTTTGGCTTTGACGACGGCCGCCTCAAGACCGCCGATTATTCAACCGACAAGGGCTTTGGCCTGCGCGGTGTGGCGGGCGAAACGACCGGCTTTGCCCATGCCAATGAAATCAGCGCATCTGCCATCGCGCGAGCCGCACAGACGCTGACGCTGCTGGACCCGGCAAGCCAGTCCCCTGCTGTTGCTCCGGCGCGCACCAACCGGCACCTTTACACTGACGTCAACCCGCTGGAGCTGGTCCCCTTCGCCGAGAAGGTCGCGCTGTGCGCCAAGATCGACGCGGAAGCCCGCGCCAAAGACCCACGTGTGGCACAGGTTTCGGTCGGCCTGTCGGGAAGCTGGTCGGTCGTCGAGATCGTCCGCGCCGATGGTTTCAACGCCACTGACATCCGGCCGCTGGTGCGCCTCAACGTCTCGATCATCATGGAAGAAAATGGCCGTCGCGAAAGCGGCTCCTTCGGGATTGGCGGCCGCTATCTCTATGACGGCGTGATGGAAGAGGTCACATGGCGCCGCGCCATCGACGAAGCCTTCGCACAGGCGGAGGTCAATCTGCGCTCGGTGGCCGCGCCTGCAGGCGAGATGACCGTGCTGCTCGGCCCCGGCTGGCCCGGCGTGCTGCTGCACGAGGCGGTAGGACACGGTCTGGAAGGCGATTTCAACCGCAAGGGCACCTCCGCTTTCACGGGCCGCCTTGGCCAGCAAGTAGCGGCCAAGGGCGTCACGGTGGTGGACGATGGCTCCATCACCAACCGGCGCGGATCGCTCTCCATCGACGACGAAGGTACACCGACCAATGAAACGGTGCTGATCGAGGACGGTGTTCTGAAATGCTATATGCAGGACCGGCTGAACGCGCGCCTGATGGGCGTGGAACCAACCGGCAATGGCCGTCGCGAGAGCTATGCCCATGCGCCAATGCCGCGCATGACGAATACCTTCATGCGTGGCGGCGAGGACGATCCCGAAGAGCTGTTGTCGCGCGTAAAAGACGGCATCTTCGCCAAGAGCTTCGGCGGCGGACAGGTCGATATCGTTTCCGGCAAATTCGTTTTCTCCTGCACAGAGGCCTATCGGGTGAAGGACGGCAAGATCGGCGACCCGATCAAGGGCGCGACGTTGATCGGCGACGGTCCTGAGACCATGGGCCGTATCACCGGCATCGGCAATGACATGGCGCTGGACGAGGGCATCGGCATGTGCGGCAAGGGCGGCCAGAGCGTACCCGCCGGTGTGGGTCAGCCGACGCTGCTGATTGATCGCCTCACCGTGGGTGGTACGGGGGGATGACAAGCAGCCCCTCCTCCCCGTTCGTTTCGAGCGCAGGTTCGAGCGCCAGCCGAGAACCGAAGTCGAGAAACTGGTTCTCGGCTTGCTTTCTCGACAAGCTCGAAAGCAGCTCGAACCGAACGGAATGGAAGAAATAATGACCCCCTCCAGTCATTTCGACATCATCATCATGGGCGGCGGGCTCGTTGGCCTGACGCTGGGTATTGGTCTGTCGAAACATGGCGTGCGCTGCGCGGTGATCGACCCGGCCCAGCCGGAAACCACGCTGGCGCCCAATTTCGATGGGCGTGTTTCCTCGATATCGAGTGCAAGCTGGAAACTGTTTCAGGCGCTGGGGATTGCCGAGCGGCTGGAGGGCAAGGGCTGCCCCATTGAACGCATCTGGGTGTCGGACGGGTTGCAGCCGGGCGTGCTCGACTTCGCGCCACCGCAAGACGACGACACGCCGATGGGTATCATGTTCGAGAACCGCGAGACGCGCCTTGCCCTGCGCGATGCGGCGCTGGCGGCAGAAAATCTCACATTGTTCCAGCCGGATCGCGCAACCCATGTGAAGCGGACACTCGAAGGCGTTTCGGTGACGCTGGACAGCGGCACACAGCTCTCCGCTTCACTGCTTGTCGGCGCCGAAGGACGTGGCAGCCCGACGCGCGAGGCGGCGAATATTCCGGTCGCCAAATGGTCCTATAATCATGTCGCGATGGTCACGGCGATCACCCATGAGGTGAACCACGCCAACACGGCCTATGAGATTTTCTATCCTGGCGGTCCATTCGCTATCCTGCCCATGCAACCGGGCACCCGCTCAGCCATTGTCTGGACTGTGCCCAAGGCCCAGGCGGCGGGCATGCTGGCGCTGGGCGAACGCGGCTGGGCGGCGGAAGCACAGAAGCGTATGGGCGGGTTCCTCGGGGAAATACAGGTTGCAGCGCCGCGCTCCTCTTACCCGCTGGGCTATCATCGCGCCGCGCGTATCACGGACACTCGCCTTGCGCTGGTCGGTGACGCAGCGCACGGCATCCACCCCATTGCGGGGCAAGGCGTCAATCTCGGCTTTCGCGATGCCGCCGCACTGATCGAGGTGATCGTCGATGGCATGCGCCTAGGCCTTGAACCGGGCGATGCGCAGCTCCTCACCCGGTACCAGCGCTGGCGCAGCCTCGATACGCTGAGCGTCACGGTGGCGATGGACGGCCTTGTTCGCCTGTTCGACGTGCCGGGACGCATCCCCTCCGCCATTCGCCGTGCAGGGCTGGCCGCTGTGCAGAAGATGGGACCGCTGAAGGACCGCTTCATGGCCGAAGCACGCGGCGAAAGCGGAGCATTACCGGTGCTGTTAACAGGTGAAACGGTCTAAAGGAGCTATATGGTCAAGACCCGCACGCATGCGATTACGACAATCGCCCTCACCCTCTCCGCCTGCACAATCACTATCGACCAGAACAAACTCTACAAGACCGACATGGCCCAGCCGCGCGAGGGCGAACTGAGCGCGCCAAAAGGATATGTGCTGGACGACCGCATCGTCGAACTGCCGGGGTTGGGCAACCTTCATGTAGCACGCCTCGACAATCCGAAAACCGAGGCGGTCATCATCTTCAATGGCGGCCGGGGCAATTTCGTCGCGCTGCAAACGGTGCGCATGCGCCGCCTCGCTAAGGCGACGGGCATGGACATCATCCTCTATGATTATACGGGGCGCGGTGGCACGGATATTCCCCTGTCGACGGACAACAGCCTCGCGACGGGACCGGCGCTGATCGACTATGCGAAGAAGGCCGGCTGGATCAAAAATGCCAAGCTCTATGCCTATGGTTTTTCCTTCGGCGGCAGCCAGGCCTCCGCCATGATCCGCAAGGGCGGTTTTGATGGCCTGATCATCGAAGGCAGCGCGCCGGACGTGAAAGGCATTGGCGAGGATTATCTGCCCGGCGTCGTGCGCCCCTTCGTCAAGCTGAAGGTCGACGAGGAAATGCAGCGCTTCCAGTATTATGACTATGTGCGGGACGCGAAAATCCCGGTGCTGCTTCTATCGAACACCGAAGACGAGGTGGTCCGCACCGAGCATATGCAGGCTTTTTATGACGACCTCAAACGCGATGGCGCGAAGGTGTCTTTTATAAAAACGCCGGGCGGGCATGGTGACTCGCTGGAACAACCGGACGCCCAGACTGCGATCCAGACCTTTGTCAGTCAATCGAAGCCAGCCGCCACAACCGCCACCAGTATGTAGATCAGCCTTCGACGGTGATGTCGGCGGGCTGCTGCCCCTTGAAGAAGCGGTTATAGGCCTCTTCATAGCCGGTCTCTACCTGGCGCACGAACCGCTCGGTATCGAACAGCGGCGTGGTCAGGCGATTGTCGGCCAGCCTTTGCCTGACCTCTGCCATTTTCGCGGGATCGGTCGCCAGCTCCAGAGCACGCGCCTCATACTTTTCCGACGTTTCGGTGACCATGTCCGGCAAGCCCACGGCATGCAGCAAGCTGCCCGCGACACGCGCGGCAAAACCATTGCCCATGCGCGTCAGCACGGGCAACCCTCCCCATAGCGCATCGCTGGCGGTGGTGTGCGCGTTCACGTTGAAGGTATCAAGGAACAGGTCGGCGAGATGCTGGCGCGCAAGGTGCTCCGGCACCGACATCGGTTCGGCGAAGATTACACGGCTGCCATCGACGCCTCTTTTTTCCGCCTCTTTCCTGAGGTTGGTTTCCGCCCAGTGATTGCCCTTGTAGAGCCACAGAACACTGTTCTCCACCTTGGTAAGCAGGCGCATCCAGACGTCGAACTCCTCCGGCGTGATCTTGTAGGTGCTGTTGAAGCACGCAAAGACGAAGGCGTCCTCCGGCAGTCCCATATCAGCGCGCGTATAGTGCCGGTCGGCAATCTCGCGCTGATTGTCATTCACCTGATAACTGTCAGGCATATAGATCACGCTTTCCGAATAATGTGCGCGCTGCTCATCCGGGATCACGACCTTGTCGGCGATCATATAGTCGATGAAATCCGCGCCGGTAGTTCCGGGATATCCAAGATAGCTGACCTGCACAGGCGCAACCCCGTGTGCAAAAATGCCGAGACGTCCGCCCTTGGTGTGACCGTTCAGGTCAATGGCGATATCGAGACCTTCCTCGCGCGCGAATGTGGCAATGCGATCGTCCTGCATATCCTGGACATCATGGAAATGATCGAACAGACCGACATAGTCGCTGCTGTCCTTATTCCCACAGGAGAAGCCATGCACCTCAAACCGGTTGCGATCATGCAGTTCGATCATCCGGCAGATCAGGAGCATGACGGCATGGTTGGAGAAGTCGGACGAGAAATAACCGATACGCAGTTTCTCAGAGCGGGATGACGGAGGCGAGAAGGAGAAGCGCTCCGCCTTTTTGATGCTCAGATCAATGCGCAACGACGATCTCAGCTTGTGGCGTTCCGGGCTATCCTCAAGCGCGAGCATGCCCCATGGCGCCACTACCCTGTCGGCGACCCCAAGTGCGGGAACCTTGTGCATTTCCGACGCCATGCCGTCCCAATCACAGATATGGCCTTGCTGGTGCAATTTCATGCCAAGCGAAATTGCATCGTCCGGATCAGCAGCGAGTGCACGATCAGCCGACACAATCGCTTCGTCACGCAGGCCGAAGCCGAGCAGGAGCGACCCTATTTCACGATGCGCGTCAGCATAGGCCGGATCTTGTGCAATGGCGCGCTCGAAGCACAGCAGAGCTTCACCCTTCTTGCCCTGCTCGCTTCGCAACATACCCAGATTGTAATGCGCCTTGGCATATGTGGGCTCAAGCGCCAGCACATGCTCATAATAGGCAGCGGCCTTTTCGCTGTTGCCGAGCTCGCGCCATGCATTGGCGATATTGTTATAGGCGTCGGTATAGTCAGGTTTCAGCTTGATGGCGTTGCTGAGGTTTGCAATGGCGCCATGGCAATCACCGGCCGCATAAAGCAGCGCGCCCAGATTATTATAGGCGGCAAGATAGTCCGGCTTATACTGAATTGCCGCGCGATAGCTTACCGCGGCCTCTTCATCCCGCCCCATATTCTGCAACACGACAGCTAGGTTGAAATGCGCTTCGGCACGTTCCGGCTGATTGGCCAAGGCGGTGCGAAAGCAGGCAACAGCCCGGTCGCCCTGTCCCATGGCGTAATAGGCCTGGCCCAGCACATCCTGAACGAAAACCGATTGCGGGTGTTGGAACGCCAGAGCCTCGCCTGCCTCAACCGCTTCCGCGAACCGGCCCGCATTGATCAGCGCAACCAGACGGTCCGTATCCTGCGGCGAAATGCCGTCGAACAACAGGCTCTCATTCTGTGTCTGCCGCAGTTCATCGAGCCCCTTGCGCGCGCGGGCGTTTGCCGGGAATTGCAGCAGGACGCCCTGGTAAAGCCGTTCAGCCTCGACATAATCGCCGCGCTTGGCCGACCGCTTCGCGGCCATCAATGTGGACTCTAGAGACTTCGCCATAAGGATGCTTCTCACCGATCTGCTGCAGGGGCGATCAGGTAATGAAGGCACCACGCTGATGAAGGCGCGCGATATCGTACATATCCGGAACCGTCCCCTTGGTTCTCAGCCGGTTATCGCGGGATTTTCCTAAAAAGCTGTTAACCATGATTGGCACGGCAACGGCCTCACCGCCCCCCCTCTTGAAAGGCAAATTTCCGTTCCTAAATTTCATATGTCCGGGCACGCGATGTGACGGACAAACCGGGCGCCATAATGGGCCCGAAAAATAGTGTTCAACTCGCTCAACAAGAGGTTTTGATTATGCGTAACTTTGATTTGACTCCCTATCGCCGTTCCACCGTCGGTTTCGACCGCCTGTTCGACCTGATCGAAAACAGCGCGCGTGTGGCGCAGGGCGATAATTATCCCCCTTTCAATATCGAGCGCCTTTCCGAAGACCGCTATCGCGTCACATTGGCGGTAGCCGGATTCCGTGAGGATGAACTCGACATCGTGGCCCAGCAGAATTTGCTGCAGGTCTCGGGCCGCAAGGCGGAAATCGGTTCGGACGAACGCGCCAAGTTCCTGCATGTTGGCATCGCCAACCGCAGCTTTGAGCGCCGCTTCGAGCTTGCTGATTTCGTGCGCGTCGAAAATGCGGTACTGGCCGACGGCCTGCTCGTGATCGAGCTGCTGCGCGAAGTGCCGGAAGCAATGAAGCCCAAGAAGATCGCCATCAATGGTGGTCAGCTGGTCGAGATCAACGACGCGGCTGGCAAGTCCGAAAAGAAGGATCGCGACGCGGCGTAACCGCAAATAGAAACGGGGGACGGTTTTCCCGCTCCCCCGCTTCCCTCTCCTACCTCGGCAAATAAAAAAGGCCTGGGGTCGTAACCGGCCCCGGCCTCATTCACTCAGAATCTGAATCTTTGCACTTTCATGTCCGCTCCACCAGGCGAATCGTGAACGCCGCACGGTAGTGGCGAATCCTTACAACGCAAGCAAACTGTTCAAACCAGCCGACTCTGCTTCAATGCTGCGGCGATGAAACCGGCAAACAGCGGATGCGGATCGAACGGTTTTGACTTGAGCTCAGGGTGGAACTGCACACCGACAAACCAGGGATGATCGGGCCGTTCGACGATTTCCGGTAAAGTGCCGTCAGGCGACATGCCGGAGAAAATGAGCCCGCCCTTTTCAAGCGGTTCACGATAACTGGCATTGACTTCATAGCGATGCCGGTGCCGCTCGCTGATATCCTCGGCCCCGTAAATGCCGGCCACAACACTATTGCCAGTCAGTTTGGCGGGATAGGCGCCCAGCCGCATCGTACCGCCCAGATCGCCATCCGCGCTGCGCTTTTGCAAACCTTCCTCGCTCATCCACTCGGTGATGAGGCCGACAATGGGTTCACTGGTTTCACCGAATTCAGTGGTCCATGCATCGTTGATACCCGCCGTGTTGCGCGCACCTTCGATACAGGCCATTTGCATACCCAGACAGATGCCGAAAAAAGGCACACCGCGCTCACGCGCGAAGCGCACCGACGCAATCTTGCCCTCGCTGCCGCGCACACCGAAACCGCCGGGCACCAATATGCCGTGCATCGGCTCGAGTTGCGCCGCGATGTCGCTGTCCGGCTGCTCAAACAGTTCGGCGTCGATCCATCTGATATGGACCTTTACCCGGTTGGCGAGGCCGCCATGCACCAATGCTTCATGCAGCGATTTATAGGCGTCGGGCAGCCCGACATATTTGCCGACCACACCGATGGTGACCTCGCCCTCAGGATTGGCGTAGCGGTCCATGATGTCGATCCAGCGCTCCAGCGCAGGCTCGGGCGCAGTCTCGATACCGAATGCGCGCAGCACTTCGTCATCCAGCCCTTCGGCATGATATTGCGCGGGCACGGAATAGATATTGGGCGCATCGAGCGCCGGGATGACCGCTTCGGGGCGTACATTGCAGAATAGCGCAATCTTGGCCCGCTCACTCTCCGGCAAAGGCTGTTCGCAGCGGCAGAGCAATATATGCGGCTGAATACCGAGCGAGGTCAGCTCACGTACGCTGTGCTGTGTCGGTTTGGTCTTCAGCTCGCCAGCCGCCGCAATATAAGGCACCAGCGTCACATGCACGAAAATCGACTGGAGGCGGCCAAGGTCATTATGGAGCTGGCGAATCGCTTCCATGAACGGAAGGCTTTCGATGTCGCCGACCGTGCCACCAATCTCGCACAGCACGAAATCGAGATCGTCCGTGTCGGCTGTGGCGAAGGCTTTGATCTCATCGGTTACATGCGGGATGACCTGAACCGTCGCGCCCAGATAATCGCCCTTGCGCTCCTTCGAGATGATGGTCTGGTAAATGCGCCCCTGCGTCACATTGTCGGACTGACGCGCGGAAACGCCGGTAAAGCGTTCATAATGGCCGAGGTCGAGATCGGTTTCGGCACCGTCGTCGGTGACGTAGACCTCGCCATGCTGATAGGGAGACATCGTGCCCGGATCGACATTGAGATAGGGATCGAATTTCCGGATACGCACGCGGAAACCACGCGCTTGCAGCAGTGCTGCAAGGGATGCGGCCATAAGGCCTTTTCCAAGCGAGGAGACCACGCCGCCGGTGATGAATATATACCGCGCCATGGGAGTGAAGGCTTACCCTTATTTCACGAGTGAGGGCAAGCGCGCGAATCCGCGCGCCTGAAAAAAATTATTATTCGAAAGTCAGCTGCTTATTGCGCCAGCGGCACAGCGCTGTTCGATCCGGCCTGATCAACGCTCTGGGCTGCGCCAGCAAGCGGGTCGTCCGACGCCGGAGCAGCGGGCTGTACCGGTGCGCCACCAGCGGGCGCTTCCTTCACCAGCGAGGTATCAATCTGCGACGGTGCATGCTTCACCGATGCGATGACCGCCAGCACGATGGAAAGGCCGACGAACAGGATCGCCAGTATCTTCGTGGTGCGCGTAAGGAAGTCTGCCGCACCGCGCGCCGACATCAATCCGGACGGGCTGCCGCCCACGCCAAGGCCGCCGCCTTCGGAACGCTGCATCAATATGACGGCGACAAGCGCGGCGGCGATAATAGCCTGCACGACGAGGAGAAAAGTGAACATGAACTGTGCGTTCCGCAATTAATTGAACCGTTGCCCCCGCCCTTAGCCGGGAAGGGGCGCAAGTTCAATGGCTGCAACGATCAGAATGCTCTCAGAATTTGACGCGCGCTGTGAAGCGGGCGTTGATCGGCGCGCCGGTCGATATGTTATTGTTGTTGTGCGCATCCGAATAATAGGTTTCGTCGAGGGCGTTTTCGATATTCACCTGCAGCTGCACCTTCTCGGAAGCCTTGAAGAAGAATGCGGCATCGACACGCGTGAACGAAGGCAGGCGCGTGGACGCACTGCCGCCCACTGCATTGTGAAGCGACGCATATTGGCTCGACTGATGGATCACGCCAAGCCCCACGCCCACGGAAGGATTGAAATCATAACGGTTCCATAGCGCGAACTGGTGCTTGGGCACCTGGGCGACGCGGATATCGTCATTGGACTTTATATGCGCATCCTCCCATGTGTAGCCGCCGCTGACCTGCCATTGTTTTGTGAGGTGCCCGGTCAGCGCCAGTTCCAGACCGCGTGTGCGGGTTGTACCGCTGGGGATACTCACCGAGGGATCAGCAGGATCAGGGGTTGTCGTATTGGTCCGGTCAAGCTGGAACAGCGCGGCGGAAACATTCAGGTCCGGGCGGATGTTCCATTTTGCGCCAACTTCATAGTTGGTGAATTTTTCGGGAGCCAGATTCTCGTCCGTAGTGCTGAGCACGAGAAACTGATCGCCCGAGCGCGGCAGGAACGACTGGCTGTAGCTGCTATAGATCGAGATATTTTCCTGCGGCTTCAGGATCAGGCCGAAGCGCGGCGAAAATTTGTCATCCGTGCGCCCGAAGGAGCGGTTGTTATCAGCGATATCAACACCATCAATCTCAAAATGATCGTAGCGCACACCCACGATCACGTCGACATGATCGCCGATGCTGATCTGGTCCTGCGCATAGGCCGAGAAGAACTCGACATTGGACTCACGGTTGCGGCTGATCGCCGGGAAGCTGACGGTGGGATAGACGATGTTGGAAAGGTCGAGCGTACCACTGGAAAGCACAGCGTTCAGGCGCCGGTTCTTTGAATCCTGGTCACCATATTCAACGCCAAGCAAAATCTTGTTCGCAAGGCCGCCCAGATCGACATCGGCGACGAGGTTGCTCTGCGCGATGAAGTTCTGGCGCTCCGTAGGGTCAGTATAGCCTGACAGGGAAACGGTGCCATTGGGTTGCACTGCGCCACTGGTGTAGACGTTCGTGTAAAACTTATCATAGTCGCCATAGAGCAGCGTGGTCGACCAGTTCAGGCCCTCGGCCAGTTCGCCATCGAGACGCGCTTTGACGATATGCGCTTCCACTCCGGTGCGGTTGACTCCGGGAACACCGAAAAACGTATCACGATGCCCGGGTAGCGGCGCACCATCGAGCGAGGGAATACCACGGTCGGTTACGCGGTCGTCCTTCACATATTCATAGGACAGGCCCGCCTGCCATCCTTCGGCCAGTTCCGCCGCCACATAAGGATTCACCGCATAGCGTTCACCGCCGTAATAATCGCGATGATTGTCGAGATTCTCGTAAAAGGCGTTGATGCGGAAAGCCGCATTCCCGCCAATCGGCGCGTTGATATCAGCGGAAAGGTCATAAGCGCCAAAGCTGTTCACGCTCGCTGTTCCGGCGACAAGCAACCGGTCATTGAGCGGCGTCTTTTGCACACGATTGATGATGCCGCCACCGCCGCCGCGACCGAAGATCATCGCATAGGGGCCTTTGAGGACTTCCACGCGCTCGATATTGTAGAGGTTGCGGAAATACTGAACGTCGTCGCGCACGCCATCGAGGAAGAAGTCGGCGGTCGTATTCTGTCCGCGCAACGTGATCTGGTCGCGATTGCCCTCGCCCTGCCCTACGGTCGCGCCGGGCATATAGCGCAGGACATCGGCGATGCTGTGCTGCGCCTGGTCTTCGATCTGCTCGCGTGTGATAACACTGATGCTCTGGGGGACGTCGATCAGCGGCGTATCGGTCTTGGTCGCGGTAACGGAGTTGAGGGTGATATAGCCCTCGGACTGGCCGATGACGAGAATTTCACCGTCCACGGCCTCGCCGCCCTCCGATGCAATGGCCAGTGCGGGGGCCATCGCGGGCACAGATGCCAGCGTCATCGAAAACAACAGCAAGGACTTCATTATTACCCCCCTAACATCAGAAATCGAGGGCGCTAATAAAGATATTGATTTTAATTTGCAATAGCTTCTTGCTGCAAAGCAACATAGCGGCGCGGATTGCTAACGCCGCATGCCGACAAACTATTTGCTTCTCAGCCTGCAGCGGCCTCGATAATCGGACCGAACTTCGCAGCGGTCAGGCTCGCGCCGCCAACAAGGCCGCCATCAACATCGGCAATGGCGAATATATCCTTCGCGTTATCGGCATTGACCGAACCGCCATAGAGCACGCGCATGCCGTCGGCTTCGCCCGCGCCAATCAGATCGCGTAGCTTGCCGCGAATCGCAGAATGCATCTCGTCGATCTGCTCCATGGTCGGGATACGACCCGTCCCGATTGCCCAGATCGGCTCATAGGCGATGGAGAGCCAATCCGCGCCTGCCCCCTCCGGCAAGGATGCCGCGAGCTGGTCCAGCACGAAATCTATGGCCTTGCCGCTGTCACGTGTCTCCAGGCTTTCACCGAGACACAGGATGACCTTCAGACCCTCTGCCTTGGCCGCAAGGGCCTTGGCCGCGACATCGGCGCTGGTTTCATGCTGATCGGTGCGGCGCTCGCTATGGCCGACAATTACAGACGTCGCACCCGCCTCTTTCAGCATCGCAGCGGAAAGGCAGCCGGTATGCGCACCGCTTTCCTTCTGGTGGCAATCCTGCGCACCAATGAATGCGCCGCCCGCCTTACCGCTCGCCGAAGCGATCAGGGTTGCAGGAACGCACAGGCCAACCTCAACACCGGCATGGCTGCTCGCAATTGCGCCAATGGCTTCCACTTCGCCAAGCTGAGCCTTCAGGCCGTTCATCTTCCAGTTGCCGACCACCAGCATCGTGCGCGCCATATTTCCTCCTGAGCATTATTCCGGGTTGCCTGTTGGTACGCCGCGATAGCGTCTTGTCCCTCAGAGTCCAGTCCCCGCTTGATGGGACGGGCTTGTCAGCCTAAAGCGACACTTATTTTTGCACATAGCAGGCCAGCCTGGCCGGGACAGACCATGATCACATTTTTCCGCCGCCTTATCGGATCGAAACTCGGAGCCTTTCTGGCCCTTGCCTTTCTGGGGCTTGTCGCCTTTGCCTTTGCCGCTGGCGATGTCAGCAATACGGGCGGCTTCGGTTCCTCTACATCCTTTGGCGGATCGGGCACCAAGATCGGCAGCCAGTCGCTTTCCGAATCGGAACTGCAAACCCGCACCCAGCGCGTGTTCGAGCAACAGCGGCGCGAAAATCCCGGCATGAAGATCGACGAGTTCCTGTCGCTGGGCGCTGTGCCGCAAATCTATGACCAGCTGGTGGCTGGCATCACATTGAACGAATTCGCCCGCCAGCAGGGCGTGTTTGTATCCAAGCGCATGGTCGATGCCCGCATAGCCGAGATACCAGCGTTCCACGACGCAGCCGGCAAATTCAGTCAGGAACTGTTCCGCCAGATGCTGTCCGCCCAGGGCCTGAGCGAAAAGGCGTTGCGTGAGGATATATCCAAGGAACTGACCGGCCAGATGATCGTCGGCGCGGCCGGCTTTGGCACCAAATTGCCCGACAGCATGGTCCTGCCCTATGCATCGCTGTTGCTGGAGGCGCGTTCGGGCCGCATCGCCGCCATTCCTTCGGTTGCTTTCCTGCCCAAGGACAAGCCGACCGACGAACAGGTCAAGAAATTCTATGCGGACAATGCCGATCGCTACACCATACCGGAGCAGCGCAGTCTGCGTTATGCCGTCGTGGATACGGACCGTTTCGCGCAGGCCGCAGTGCCCAGCGACGCAGAGATCAAGGCCTATTACGACAAGAACAAGGCGAAATATGCAGCAAAGGAAAAGCGCACCATCGAGCAGCTGATTCTGCCGACGGAAAGCGCCGCGAAGGAGGCTGCATCTGCTGCATCGCTGGATGCTGCGGCAAAAGCCAGCGGCCTGTCGGTCGCGAAGTTCGACGCGAAGACCAAAGAGGCCTTTGCAGGCGACAGCTCGCAAGCCGTCGCCGACACTGTATTCGCCGCACCGCAGGGCCAATCGGTCGGGCCGGTCAAGCTGGCGCTGGGCTGGGCCGTTTTCCGCACCATAGCCATCGACACGGTAGCGGAGAAAACCCTCGATGCCGCCAAGCCGGAAATCGCCGAGGCGCTTAAAACCGAGAAACAGGGCCGTCTGCTCTCCGATTTCATCGCGAAGGTGGATGACGATGTCGCCAATGGCGCGACCTTTGACGAGGTAGTGAAGGATAATGGCCTGAAAGCCGAAACGACGCCGCTGCTGCTCTCCAACGGCCAGAATGTGCAGGATATGAACTATCGCCCGTCAAGCGATGTCGGCGCCATATTGAAACCCGGTTTCGAGATGGAGAATGACGACGATCCGCAATTTGCGCCCGTCGTCCAGCAACAGCGTTACGCGCTTGTCGATGTGGCGGAAATCGCTGCCCCCGCGCCTCCGCCACTCGAAAAGGTAAAGCCCGTCGTGATGCAGCAATATGCGCTGTCCGAAGGTGCGAAGAAGGCCAAGGCGCTGGCCGCCAAGCTGAAGCAGGAGGTCGACAAGGGCAAGCCGCTCGACAAGGCGCTGGCCGACGCGGGCACCCGCCTGCCCCCCATACAGAAAGTAGGCGGCAAGCGCGCCGATCTGCTGCGCACCGACAAGAGGCCGCCAGCGGAAATCTCCATCCTGTTCGCAATGGCGCCGGGCACTGTGAAAACAATGCCCATCCCCAACGACCAGGGCACGTTCATCATCATGCTGGACGAAATTCAGGAAGGCGATGCGGCTGAGGTTCCCGGCCTGGTTGACAAGGTGCGCGGTGACATCACCAATGTGGTGTCGAGCGAATATGCCGACCAGCTGGAACGCGCGATCGAGCGTGATCTGGGCGTACAGCCCAACCCCGCTCTGGTCGGCAAGGTGACGCAGGAGCTGCGCCGCATCAACGGCGCTGGCGCGCAATAATCGCCACATGAGCATTTTCGCCGCCGCTGACAAAAACGCCGTCCGCACCGCCCTGGCATCCGGCCAGTCGGCGCTGTTGTGGCGCAAACAGGTGGCGGATACTGAAACGCCGATCTCCGCTGCGCTCAAACTCATGGAGCCGGGGCGTGGCGATTTCCTGCTGGAATCGGTCGAGGGCGGCAGTGTGCGCGGGCGCTACAGCCTGCTGGGGCTCGATCCCGACCTCGTGTTTCGCGCCGAAGGCAATGACGCGCAGATCAATCGCACATGGCAAACGGACAAGGCGGGGTTTGAGCCGGTAGCAGGCGGCGCGCTCGATGCGCTGCGCACGCTGGTGCAGGAATGCCGCGCGGAGATGGACCCTGCCCTGCCCCCCGCACTGGCCTGTCTGGTCGGTCATTTCGGCTATGAAACCATCGGGCTGGTCGAGAAGCTGCCGCGCCCCGCGCCCAACCCCATCGCCCTGCCCGATATGCTGTTCGCACGGCCAACGGTGATCCTCGTCTTCGACCGGCTGGAGGATGCGCTCTATATGGTCGCGCCGATCTGGGCCGCAGGAACGACTGATATCAATCGCGCTATCGAAGCGGCGCAGGACCGGCTGGATGCCGCCGCTGCCCGGCTTGACGGACCGACACCGCCTGCGCCCGCGATTGACACACCCGGGGCCATCGACTTTCAGCCGGTGCTGCCAGAGGGCAAATATCGGGACATGGTGCTGCGCGCGAAAGACTATATCGTTGCGGGCGATATTTTTCAGGTGGTGCTCGCCCAGCGGTTCACCGCGCCCTTCCCGCTGCCGCCACTGGCGCTCTATCGTTCGCTGCGCCGGATCAACCCGTCGCCCTTCCTCTATTGCCTCGACATGCCCGGCTTCGCGCTGATCGGCTCCAGCCCGGAGATATTGGTGCGCGCGCGCGATGGCGAAGTGACGATCCGCCCGATCGCAGGCACCCGCCCGCGCGGTAAGACAGCAAGCGAGGACGCCGCCAACAAGGCCAGCCTGCTTGCCGACCCAAAGGAGCGCGCGGAACATCTGATGCTGCTGGACCTGGGCCGTAACGATGTCGGCCGTGTGGCGGCGGCGGGAACCGTGACCGTGACCGACAGCTATACGGTCGAATTCTACAGCCATGTAATGCACATCGTCTCGAACGTGGTGGGCGAGATCGCGCCGGGCAAGGACGCGCTCGACGCCCTCTTCGCGGGCTTCCCGGCAGGCACCGTCTCAGGCGCACCGAAAGTCCGGGCTTGCGAGATCATCGCCGAGCTGGAACCGGAAACGCGCGGCGCCTATGCGGGCGGCGTCGGCTATTTCTCGCCCGATGGGAATATGGACAGCTGCATCGTGCTGCGCACCGCCGTGTTGAAGGACGGCGTCATGCATGCGCAAGCGGGCGCTGGCATCGTCGCGGACTCAACGCCCGAATATGAGCAGCGCGAATGCGAGGCGAAGGCGGGCGCGCTGATGGCCGCCGCCAAGGAGGCAGTGGCACTCGCCAAGCAGGCGGGATATGGGCAGTAAGCGCGATCGCCCATCTCTCTCCGCAATCGGCGGTGAACAGCGAAAGGCGATATTCATGCGCCTGTTGATGGTTTTCGCCGCGCTTGCGCTGGCCCCGGTTACGGCCTTGGCCGAAGAGCAGGCTGCAAAAGACAGCGCCTCGCCAGAGGTGGTCAGCGGCGTTTATATCGCGAAGGATTTCACCTTTCACGGTGGTGAAACCCTGCCCGAAATCCGGCTCGCCTATACGACCATCGGCACTCCTCATCGCAATGCCCGGGGAGAAATAGACAATGCAGTGATGCTGCATCATGGCACCGGCGGCAACGGCACGAACTTTCTCAATCCCGCCACCCGCGACACGTTTTTCGGGCCGGGCAAGCCATTCGATGCCCAAAATCACTATATCATCCTGCCGGATGCAATTGGTCACGGCACATCATCGAAGCCGAGCGATGGGAAGCGCATGGCCTTTCCGCACTATAGCTATCGTGACATGGTAGAGGCCGAACATCGCCTTCTTACCGAGCATCTGGACGTGAAAAATCTCAAGGTTGCAATGGGCATTTCGATGGGATGCATGGTCGTGTTCGAATGGGCCGTCACCTATCCGGACTTCATCCAGAAGGCCATTCCAATGGCATGCTATCCAGCAGAAGTCGCTGGACATAACCGGCTGCAACGCGCTCTTGCCGTAGAGGCGATCAAGTCCGACCCCGCATGGCAAGGTGGAGATTATACTGAGCAGCCCGTCGCGGGCATGCGGGGCATGGCGCTCCTGTCCGCCCTGATGCGCCGCAACCCGCTTTACGATCAGGCGCATTTTCCCACCGGCGCAAAGGCTGACGAAATGATCGAAGGCGTCGTCGCGCAAGCCAAGAAGCAAACGCGTGACGCCAATGACGCGATTTATCAGATAGACGCCTATCGCGGATATGACCCCTTACCGGAGCTTGGCAAGATCCAGGCCGATATATTGTGGATCAACTTCGCGGATGACCTCATCAACCCGCCCGGTTTGGGCCTGGCAGAGGAGGCTGTTAAAAACTCTTCTAAGATACGGTTTCATCTGGTGCCCGCGAGCGAGGAAACATATGGGCACATGACCCTTATAAAGCCCGAATTCTGGTTGCAGGAAATCGAAGCTTTTCTCGCGGAATAGAATTGGGTACCTCGCGATGCGGAATGAAAGCCTGATATGATACTCGTCATCGACAATTATGACAGCTTCACCTGGAACCTGGTCCATTATCTGATGGAGCTGGGGGCCGAGGTGAATGTCGTGCGCAATGACGCGATGAGCGCGGGACAGGCGATCAGTTCGGGCGCGGATGCATTTCTGCTCTCGCCCGGTCCTTGCACACCCAACGAAGCGGGCATCAGCCTTGATCTGGTTGGGGCATGTGCTGACGCGAAGAAACCGCTGCTCGGCGTATGCCTGGGGCATCAGTCTATTGGCCAGTATTTCGGCGGGCATGTCGTGCGCGGTGGCCTGATGCATGGCAAGACCTCTCCGGTCGAGCATGACAGCACGGGCCTGTTCGCAGGGCTTCCCTCGCCTTTCACGGCAACGCGCTATCACTCGCTAATCGTCGAGGATATCCCGGAGTGCCTGGCTATCAACGCGACGAGCGAGGATGGTTCGGTGATGGGTTTTCGCCACAAGGAACTGCCGATCCACAGCGTCCAATTCCACCCCGAGAGCATTGCCACTGAGCATGGTCATGACATGCTGGCCAATTTCATGAAGATTGCTGGGCTGCCGGTAAAAGAACGGGCCTGAGCCATGGCCGTCTTTCCAGACCCCACCCAGCCACTTTCTGCGCAAGAAGCGCATGATGCATTCGCCGCAATGCTGGATGGCGCGGGCACGGACGAGGAAATCGCGGCGTTCCTCGTGGCGCTGGCCGAGCGCGGCGAGACAGCCACGGAAATCGCCGCCGCCGCGAGAGCGATGCGCGAGCGCGTGATCCCTGTAAAAGCGCCCGAGGGGGCCATCGACGTATGCGGGACGGGCGGTGACGGACACCACACGCTCAATGTCTCGACCGCTGTCGCACTTGTCGTTGCGGCCTGCGGCGTGCCCGTTGCTAAGCATGGCAACCGCGCAGCGTCGTCAAAAGCGGGCGGCGCGGATACGCTGGAGGCGTTGGGCGTAAATCTCGCCATATCGCCTGAAGTCGCGGAGCAGCAGCTCGCGGATCTGGGCATATGCTTCCTGTTCGCGCAAAATCACCACCCCGCGCTCAAACGCATGGGGCCGATCCGCAAGAACATAGGTCGCCGCACCATCTTCAACCTGCTTGGTCCCCTCGCCAATCCGGCAGGTGTGAAGCGCCAGCTTGTCGGTGTCGCCAAGCCGGAGCTGGTACCGGTTTATGCGGAGGCCATTGCCCAGCTCGATATGGAGCATGCCATAGTCGTATGCGGTGAAGAGGCGGTGGACGAGCTGTCGCTGGGCGGCGCCAATCATGTGATCGAGGTGCGCGGGGACCAGATCGGCCCACTCCAGCGCATTTCTGCCGCCGATGCCGGGCTGCCAGCCAGCCCGCTCGAAGCCATTCGCGGCAGCGATCCGGCGGAAAATGCCGCTGCCCTGCGCGCGCTTCTGATGGGAGAACATAGCGCCTACCGGGATGCAGTATTGCTGAACAGCGCCGCTGCGCTCATGGTGGCGGGTGAAGTCACGAACCTGCGCGACGGCGTCGAGGAAGCTGCCGAGGCCATAGACAAGGGACTTGCCAACGCGCTGCTGAATTGCTGGATTAGCTGGAAATGACCAACAAGCTGATTGAGATTTGCAACACCAAATATGGCGAAGTGGCGGAGCGTAAAGCCGCTGTGTCGCTCGCGGACTTGCAGGCGCGCGCCGCTGCGCAGACGCCGCCGCGCGGGTTTCGCCGTGCGCTCGACAAGGCGGCGGAAAATGGCTTTGGCTTGATCGCTGAAGTCAAGAAAGCGTCGCCATCCAAAGGCCTGATAAGAGAGGATTTCGATCCACCCGCTCATGCTGCGGCCTATCAGGCAGGCGGTGCGGCCTGCCTCTCGGTACTGACCGACGCGCCCTATTTTCAGGGGCATGAGGAGTATCTCATCGCCGCGCGCGCGGCCTGCCAGCTTCCCGTGCTGCGCAAGGATTTCATGGTCGACCCGTGGCAGGTGCTCGAAGCGCGCTCCATCGGTGCCGACGCGATCCTGATCATCGTCGCGGCGCTGGAAGACACGCAGATGGCCGAAATAGAAGCCGCCGCGTTAGAGCTGGGCATGGATGTGCTGGTCGAGGTGCATGATCGTGTGGAAATGGAGCGCGCCGCGCGCTTGCGCTCGCGCCTGATCGGCGTCAACAACCGCGACTTGCGCGATTTCACCGTCGATTTCGCCCGCACCTATGAGCTGATTTCCCATGCGCCCGAAGGCTGCACCTTCGTGGCGGAAAGCGGCCTTACCGGTCATGATGACCTGCTCGAAATGGCGGAGCATGGCGTGCGTTGTTTCCTGGTTGGTGAGGCACTGATGCGCCAAAACGATGTCGAAGCGGCGACCCGCGCACTGCTCACCGGGAAAGCGCTGGCATGAGCGATCTCACCCATATCGACGCCAAGGGCGCGGCCCATATGGTCGATGTATCCGGCAAGGTGGAAACTACGCGGCAGGCCATCGCCGCCGGGCGCATCGATATGTCACCGGAGGCGGCAAAAGCCATCGTCGAGGGCAATGCAAAGAAAGGCGATGTGCTGGGCGTGGCGCGCATTGCCGGCATCATGGCGGCGAAGAAGACATCGGACCTCATCCCGCTATGCCACCCCTTGCAAATCAGCAAGGTAACGCTCGATCTTGAGGCTGACCGCAAAGGCGTGACCGCCACAGCCACCGTGCGCATATCCGGCCAGACCGGGGTCGAGATGGAAGCGCTTACCGCAGTTTCCGTCGCGCTGCTGACCGTGTACGATATGGCCAAGGCGCTCGATAAAGGCATGATAATTCGCGATATTCGCCTGATCGAAAAGACCGGCGGCAAATCCGGCGACTGGCGAGCCGAAACGGCATGAGCCTGCTGCCGGTTGCCGAGGCGCAGTCGCGGCTGCTGGACATGGCGAGCGCCCTGCACGATGAGTCGGTACCCATAGCGCAAGCCGCTGGACGCTGGACCAGCCGACCGGTCATCGCCGCGCGCACCCAACCCGCGCTCGATCTCTCCGCCATGGATGGCTATGCGATCCGCTTTGCCGACATGCCCGGCCCGTGGCAGGTTATCGGCGAAAGCGCGGCGGGCGGGGCTTATGAAAGCACGGTCGAACCCGGCCAGGCCGTGCGCATTTATACGGGCGCAGCGGTGCCTCAGGGCGCGGATACGGTAATCGTGCAGGAGGATGTTGCGCGCGATGGCGACCGGCTCACCCTTACCGGCGATGGCCCCGGCAGCATGGGCCGCCATATCCGCAAGGCGGGATCGGATTTCGGCGAGGGCGGCGAGATCATAGCCGCCGGAACACGCCTCAACGCCCAGCATGGTGCGCTCGCCGCACTGGCGGGACATGGCGCGCTGCCCCTACCCCGCATGCCGCGCATTGCCCTGCTCTCCTCCGGCTCGGAGCTGGTGCCGCCGGGCCAGCAAGCGGGCCCGCACCAGATACCCGCTTCCAACGGCGTCATGCTGCAAGCCATGCTGGGGGCCCTGCCCTGTGAGGCCATAGACCTCGGTATTATCCCAGACGACCTCGATACGCTTACCGCCTGCCTTGCGGACCTGACCGAGCATGACATCGTCGTCACGACTGGCGGTGCGTCGGTGGGCGATCATGATCTGGTGAAGCCCGCGCTCGAAGCCGCTGGCGGGACGATAGATTTCTGGAAAATCGCCATGCGCCCCGGTAAGCCGCTGATTTCCGGCAGACTTGGGCATGCGCTGTTCCTCGGCCTGCCCGGCAATCCGGTTTCGACATTTGTCACCGCAACGCTGTTCCTGCTGCCGCTGGTGCGCAAGATGGCGGGATGTGCTTCTCCACTGCCGCCCGTTGAAAACGCCATTCTGGGCGTCGACATGCCCAAAGCGGGCGGACGCGACGATTATGTGCGGGGGGCTGTGAATAGCGGGAAAGTGGCGCCCGTCTATACGCAGGACAGCGCAGCGACCTATGCCCTCTCGCTTGCCAATTGCCTGATCCGCCGTCCCGCGGGAAGCAACGCCGCGCAGGCAGGCGAAATGGCGGAGATCATCCCGCTCTAGCACGTGCTTGACATGTTCTCCTGCGTTTCCTATACGTTCCTCATTCGTTCCCGATATGAGGGTCATCATGCTGACGGCAAAGCAACAGGAACTGCTGGTTTTCATCCAGAAGCGGCTCGAGGAAGGTGGCGTATCGCCCTCTTTCGATGAGATGAAGGACGCGCTCGACCTCAAATCAAAGTCGGGTATTCACCGCCTGATCAGCGCGCTGGAGGAACGCGGCTTCATCCGTCGCCTGCCCAATCGCGCGCGGGCGCTGGAAGTGCTGAAGCTGCCTGACGGTCTTCCCAAGGCGCCCGACAATGTGACACCGCTGCGACCGGTTACGACCTCCGCACCGAGAGAAATACCGATCGCTGCCAATGACGTAGTGGAAATCCCGCTGCATGGCCGTATCGCCGCCGGTGTGCCAATTGAGGCGATGGAAAGCGACACGATGCTTTCCGTGCCTGCCGCGCTGCTCGGTTCGGGCGATCATTATGCGCTGGAAGTGTCCGGCGATTCCATGATTGATGCGGGCATTCTCGACGGCGATTATGCGCTGATTCAGCGGACCGAAGTGGCGCGCGAGGGCCAGATCGTCGTTGCGCTGGTCGAGGATAGCGAAGCGACGCTCAAATATTTCCGGCGCGAAGGGCCGCGCGTGCGGCTCGATCCGGCCAATGCCGCTTATGAGCCGCAGATATATGACCCGCAACAGGTGCGCATTCAAGGCAAGCTTGCCGGGATTTTGCGGCGCTATAACTGAGTTTCAGCGTGCTACCCACGGGTGGCGATCCTCGGGGTTGCGCACACTTATCCATCGCCAGTCATCCAGATAAACGGAGACGCCGCCCGTCCGGCTCAGATGCGCGCGGTCCAGCTTCAGCCAGCGCGGATTGCATGCAGCAGGCAGGCGACGGTCGCTGACAAAAATATCGGCCCGGTTGCACAGGTCGATCAACTCCTGCCACGGCACACGCAGGCTGGTGCGCGTCGCAACAATCAGCCAGTCCCGCTCCGGGCGGCGGACCAGTACCGAGCATATATCGCGGCTGCACTGCGTATTATTCGCATTCTCCAATGACGGCATGGCCTCGGATATCGCGTCACCCTCGCCATATCCCGCCGACGCAGACAGGGCATCGCGCACATAGTCCCCAGCCCGGCCACGCAGCAGCGCCAAGGCGCCATCGGCCTGACGCACTGCCATATGACGGCCATCGCCCGTCACCACCATGTCCGGCTGAGGCGACAGCGCCATCATCACGCCCCCTGCCAGCGCGACCGGCAGGCCCGCATAGCGGATATGGGTCCGCCACAATATGAACCACAGCGCGCCCAGTACCATCAGCGTCAGCGCAGCGTCGGGAAAATGCGGTAAGGCCCAGGTCGACAGCGGGTGCGCCGATACCTGATGCGCAACCCAGAGCAACCCGCCCAGCGCTTTGCCCGTCACCCACCAGAAGGGCGCGCCCAGTCCCACGCCATCGAACAGCAGCGCCAAAGCTTCGGCAGGCATGATTACAAAGGTCGTGAGCGGGATCGCCACGAGATTGGCCAGCGCGCCCAGCAAGCCAGCCTGATGAAAATGGAACATTGCAATCGGCATCAGCGCAATTTCAATCGCCAGCCCCGTCACAAACAGCGCGACCAGCCCGCGCATCACCTTGTAGACGAAACCCTCTTCCCGTGCATGCGTGAGCGCCCGGAACCATCCCGTTTCCGCCAAAGCCACGATAACGGTCACCGCCGCAAAGCTCATCTGGAAACTTGGCCCGACCAGCGTTTCCGGCCAGATCAGCAGCACAATGAGCGCACCCGCCGCGACAAGCCGCAGGCTGATCGCCTCTCGCCCCAGCGCCAATCCGCCCAATACCAGCAACGCGGCGATGCAGGACCGCACCGTTGGCACCTGCGCGCCAGTGAGCAGCGTATAGCCTATACCTGCCGCCGCACCCGCCGCCGCCGCGATCAGCATCAACGGCATCGTCAGCGCCAGCCTCGAACTCAATGCCAGCAGGCGGTAAACGAGAAAAATCACGCCTGCGATGAGCGCAGACACATGCAAACCACTGATAGAGAGCAGATGTGCCAGTCCGCTGCGCCGCATAGCTTCTGCATCCTGTTCGCTGATCGCGCCGCGGTCGCCGGTGGCCAGCGTCGCGGCAATCGCCCCCTCTGCCCCGCCCAGACGGCTCAAAACATGCGCGCTCAAACGCTGGCGAATATTTCCGCCCGTTTCCTCGGCCTGCTCAATGATCCGGATGGGTTTCATCGCCTTGCCGGTCGCGCCCAACCCCATGAAATAGGCCTGACGTGCAAAGTCATAGCCGCCCGGCACGGCTGGAGGGGGCGGCGGCATGAGACGGCTGCGCAGGGATATGCGCGCGCTTTGCGCAATCCCATCCACATAGTCTTCATCGGGCAGATTCACGCGAACGCGCGACGGCAGGTCCGGGCGCTGCTCCGGCGCGATCACCAGACGCACACGTTGCTGCGCCGGTTGTGGTTCGACCGCCAATATGCGCCCCTCAATCTGCGTGAAGACGGGCCGGACAAGCGGCGGCTCACCGCCCATGAGCGCCCTGCCCCATATCAGGGCACAGCCCAGGGCTGCCCATAGCGCCCCCGCCGCGATCAGCATCCTCAGCCGTCCGCCACGCGGCAAACGAAGCGCAACCAGCGCCAGCATCGCACATAATCCGATCCAGCCGACCCACAGCTTCGGCGTCGGCAAGGCAAACCATGCGGCTATGCCCAGCGCCAGCGCGACAGGCACCCAGAGCGCCACGCGCTCCCGCTCCGCCTCCAGCGCCGTCTCGATCCATGTATCAATCTGTGACGCTGCAACCGCGAACGAAGTTCTGTGCAGCGCAACATGCGTTTGAGATTGGAGAAAAGCCATGCTAGTGGGCGTGCCATCTTACAAAAATGTCGCAGCGCGCCACCCGCCGGCGCGCCCTATCAAGTGTCGGAGAAAAACTGAGTGAGCGCAACTGGTGAAAAAAAGCCTGTCGTCACGCGGTTTGCGCCCTCGCCTACCGGATTCCTGCATATAGGCGGAGCGCGCACCGCCCTGTTCAACTGGCTGTTCGCGCGTCACCATGGCGGCAAATATCTGCTTCGAATCGAAGATACCGACCGCGCGCGCTCTACGGACGAAGCGATTGACGCCATTCTGGACGGGCTCGACTGGCTTGGACTCGCCAGCGACGAGCCGCCGGTATACCAGTTTCAGCGCGCGGCGCGCCATGCCGAAGTCGCGCATCAGCTGCTCAACGCCGGTCACGCCTATAAATGCTTCGCTAAGCCGGAAGAGCTGGCCGAACTGCGCGAGCAACAGCGCGCGGCGAAACAGCCGATGCGCTATGACGGGCGCTGGCGCGACCGTGACCCGGCGGAAGGCGGGGACAAACCCTTCGTCATTCGCCTGAAAGCGGCGCGCGAAGGCGAGACGGTGATAGAAGACGCCGTACAAGGCCGGGTGGTGGTGCAGAATGCCGAGCTGGACGACATGATCCTGCTCCGCTCGGACGGCACGCCCACCTATATGCTGGCCGTGGTGGTCGACGATCATGACATGGGCGTCACCCATGTGGTCCGCGGCGATGACCACCTGAACAACGCCTTCCGTCAGCTCGGTATCATCCGGGCTATGGAGTGGGAGGAGCCCGTTTATGCGCATATCCCGCTGATTCATGGCTCAGACGGCGCCAAATTGTCGAAACGCCATGGCGCATTGGGCGTGGACGCCTATCGCGACGAGATGGGTTTTCTGCCCGAAGCAGTCTGTAATTATCTGCTGCGCCTGGGCTGGGGCCATGGCGACGAAGAAATCATCAGCCGCGACCGCGCGATTGAATTGTTCGATCTGGCAGGCGTTGGCCGCTCGCCCTCGCGCTTCGACTTCAAGAAGCTGGAGAATCTCAACGGTCACTATATCCGCGAGGCCGGCGATGGCCGTCTGGCTGAACTGGTCAGGGGCCGGGTTGAGGCGCTGATCGGCAGAACGCTGTCTGACGCCGAAACGGCGACCCTCGCCGATGCGATGCCATCATTGAAGCCGAGGGCCAAAACTCTCGATGAAATCGCTGATGGCGCGACATTCCTCTATGCTCAGCGCCCGCTTGCCTATGATGAAAAGGCGAGCGCATTGCTGGACCAAAAGGGTCTGGCGCTGATTGCCGCCTGCGTCGATGCGCTTACCGGTTTGGAAAGCTGGTCGGTAGAAACTATAGAAGAAAAGATACGCGGGGTTGCGGAATCAGCGGAATTGGGTTTAGGGAAAATCGCGCAGCCCCTGCGTGCAGCTCTTACAGGGCGTACGACCTCCCCCGGGATATTCGATGTCCTTGCCTTGATGGGCAAGGAAGAAGTTTTGATGAGATTGACGGATGCAGCTGCATATGGCGCCGTCATGCAGAAACAGGGAGTATGACATGGCGGATAATTCGGCCAAAATCGACATCAACGGCACAGCCCAGGACTACGGGATTATAGACGGCTCTGTCGGACCGCAGGTGGTCGATATTCGCAAATTCTATGCGAATACCGACATGTTCACATATGATCCGGGGTTCACATCCACGGCAAGCTGCGAATCCGGCCTGACCTACATTGATGGCGATCAGGGCATATTGCTGCACCGCGGCTATCCGATCGACCAGCTCGCCGAACAGTCAAGCTTCATGGAAGTCGCCTATCTGCTGCTGAATGGCGAACTGCCGGGCAAAAACGATCTGGACACCTTCACCAACACCATCACACGCCACACCATGGTGCATGAGCAGCTCAGCACCTTTTATCGCGGTTTCCGCCGCGACGCCCACCCGATGGCGATCATGTGCGGCGTCGTCGGCGCGCTGTCGTCCTTCTATCACGACTCGACCGACATCAACGATCCAGTGCAGCGCCGCATCGCCAGCCACCGCCTGATCGCGAAAATGCCGACCATCGCCGCAATGGCTTATAAATATTCGGTGGGTCAGCCCTTCGTCTATCCGCGCAACGACCTGAGCTACACCGGCAATTTCCTGAACATGACTTTCTCGGTGCCTGCCGAGGAATATCATCTCGACCCGGTGATCGTCGATGCGATGGACAAGATCTTCATCCTGCATGCCGACCATGAACAGAATGCTTCGACCTCGACCGTGCGCCTTGCCGGTTCGTCGGGTGCCAACCCGTTTGCGTGCATCGCAGCGGGCATCGCCTGCCTCTGGGGCCCGGCGCATGGCGGCGCGAACGAGGCTGCCCTCAACATGCTGCGTGAAATCGGCACGCCGGACCGGATCCCCGAATATATCGCCCGCGCGAAGGACAAGAACGATCCGTTCCGCCTGATGGGCTTCGGCCACCGCGTGTACAAGAATTTCGACCCGCGCGCCAAGGTGCTCTCCAAGGCCGCGACCGACGTCCTCGACAAGCTTGGCATCAGCGATCCCGTGCTCGACACCGCGCGCGAGCTGGAGCAGATCGCGCTCAAGGACGATTATTTCGTCGAGAAGAAGCTCTACCCGAATGTCGACTTCTATTCGGGTGTCATCCTGTCGGCCATCGGCTTCCCGACCGAGATGTTCACCGTGCTGTTCGCGCTGGCTCGCACCGTTGGTTGGGTCGCGCAGTGGAACGAAATGATCTCCGACCCAGCACAGCGTATCGGCCGGCCGCGCCAGCTCTACACTGGCCCGACGATGCGCGACTATGTGCCGGTCGACAAGCGCTGAGCCGGATCATCATGGAATTTGAAGGGCGGGCCTGCGGGTCCGCCTTTTTTATGCGTCTGCAGCCGGTAATGTGAGCGTGAAACGTGCCCCCTGCCCCGGTGCACTGTCGATGGTGATATCGCCCTGCATCGCACGCGCCAGACGGCGCGAAATATAGAGGCCGAGGCCGGTGCCACCCGCATCGTCGCGGCCCAGGCGCTCGAACTTGTCAAACACCCGTTCCTGATCTTCCAGCGCGATGCCGCGCCCCTGGTCAGCCACTACGAGCACCGCAACGCCATCCTCTACCTCGGAGCGCAGCCAGATAGTCGAATCCTCTGGCGAATAGCGAATGGCATTATTGAGCAGATTGACCGTGATTTGCAGCGCGCGGCGGAATTCGCCTATCGCCGGTGCGCTTTCATCCGCTTTCGGCGCTTCGATGCGGATCTGCCGGTCGGCGGCCTTGACACCGAGCAGCCCCGCCGCGCGGCGCGCTATATCCGCCAGATCAACATCTTCGCTGGCAACAGTGAAGTTGGCGCGATCAATGGCCTGCAGGTCGGCAAGGTCGTCGACCAATTCCATCAGGTGGCGGCCCGCATCAGCAATGTCAGAGGCATAGGACGCGTAATCGCCGCGCAATGGTCCCTCGATCTTGCCCTTGATCGTCTCAGCATTGGCGATGATGCGGCCCAGCGGCTGGCGCAGCGCGAAATCCAGCCGCCGTCCGAAATCCGGGAAGGCCGGCTCTGTCTCGGCGACATCCGCGGCCTCCGCGCTTACCGCCGCTGCTGGAGCCACTTCTTCCTCGGCGATGCTGGCCTTGCCACGATAGCCAAGAAACGAACCATCGGCATCGAACAACGGATGGCCGGACAGGTAAAATCGCTGGGTTTCATCGGATAGGAGGCGCACCGGTCGTGCAAAAAAAGCGCGCCGGGCGACAATATTGGCCGTCACCCCGCGGCGGGACACACTGTCTTCAGTGAAAATTTCAAAAAACTCGTCACCGGCCTGTGCGAACCCCTGCCCATCGCCGACATGAATGAAGCGCATCTGCGCATCGGTACGCCATTCGGCGCCCTCCGGCGCGAGCGCGACCTCGGCAAAACGCGACGCCGCATTTTCCATCACATTGACATGCGGGGTTTCCTGCCACTCGGAAAAGCCCATCTCGACACCACCGTCCTCGACCGGACGGGCGCGGACCCAGACGCGAATATCATATTCATCGCCGCCAATGAGCAGCGGACGCGCGATCAATATCTTCAGGCGGCGCGCCAATCGCGCCACCGAGGCGATTTGCGGTACGGCGATGCGCCCATCAGCCTCGCCACCAGCAGCCTCCTGCAATTTCAGGATGATGTCGTCAGCGCGGAGTATCCTGTCCGCCGCGTCGAGACACGCGGTTACGGCCTGACTGGCGACGGTTTCAACGGACATTGCCGCCATCCAGTCCGCGCAGCAGTGACAGGCGGTCGCGGAAAATCTCGTCCAGGCGGAAACCGGCTATGGAAGCGCGCGCCTCTTCGAGCGGCATATCCTCATATTGGTCGGCATATTCGACCAGAACCGCATCCTCGACCCCGCGCGCGATACTGCGCCGGCCAAGCACGAAACGCACGGCTACCTCACGCGGGAAACCGGCGGCGCGGCACATATTGAAGAGCATCTGCTCGGAAGCTTCGGAAACAAGGCTGGCCATATGCTTGAATTCAATTGAGTTCCGGTCGCTCATGATCGCAATCAAGGCCAATATATGCTTGCCCCGCGCCAATGCCACAAGCTGATCTTCACTGAGATCCATGGCCCGCATCTGTAATGCCAATAGCGACGCCTGTGCGAAAGGCGTGCTGCCCTCGTCATGACGCGCCAGAACCGCAGCACCGGCCCGGTCCATCAAAGGCATGAGTTCCACAGCTGGCATCAGGTCGCTGCGCATCAGGGCTTCGGCAATCAGCGCCGCAACGGTCCATACCAGATCCTGCATGGCCTCGGCGGGCAGGTCCGTGCGCATCGCCACATAATCCGGTCCGCTGTCCCGCCATGCCGTCTGAACATAGGCGAGCGCGGATAACTGCGTAGCGATATCGCCGGTAAAATCATGCTGCTGCTCGATTTCCTCGATGGCGGCAGGCATGGTGAGAGGGTCCTGCCCCATCAGGCTGAGCGCTGCGCGATCACGCATGTGACGCAACAGGGTGACACTCAATATGGCGGGCTTGTGCTGAACCGCGCGCCAGCAATGGTCAGGTGACAGGGCTCCAGCGAGATCGAGGCCGGCCACAGCAATGCGCTCCAGCTCCAGTTTCAGGGCCATTTCAACCGCCGAAACACATCCGCCGACATGACGGCGGGTCCGCGCGATCAGCGCATCGCTCCACCGCGCTTCGCGGCCGTCGAACAGGCGCTCCAGCATCATACGATGGCGCAACCCATCGCCCTGCGCATTCCATAGCGGAAACGGCAGATCATGGGCGCCCTGTCCAGAGGCCCCGAAAGATGCAGGCGATAGCTCGCTCATTGCATCAACAGTAAGCGAATGAGGTAAATTTCCGCTAAACTCTATAATATTGGGCTCTTGGCGCCAGATGACCGCGATACACTCTTATCGGCCCAGGCGTTTCAGAGTCATCGCGCCCAGCGACACTATGGCGAGGAGAGTGACAACGGTATAAGCGATGACCAGCTTTGCTGTTATAATGCCCGCCAGCAATATCAGGCATATGGTGCCGCTGCTGACATAGGCCCAGGCCGGTATGGGCCTAGCCTTTTCGCGGTCGAGTATAAGCAGGGCGAGAGCGGCGATCAGGGCGAGATACAGCCCGTCAAACCGCGCGCCGGACCAATATCCAAGCAGCGCAACACCGCACAAAACCAGCGCCGGGACGAGGAAACGCATCCAGCCATGCGCCGCGCCCATGCGTGTCATCGACACGATATGCCCCGCAACCATATCGGCGAACAGTGCCAGCAGAAAAAGCAACAGCGCCACCAGATTCCAGCCCGGAACAAGCGCCGCCAGTCCGCCCAGAGCCACTGCGCCCGCACCCCAGCGGATATGGCCGGCCGACATTTGCTGACGCAACAGCCGCATCGACACCATCCGCGCTATGGGATCGAGCGTATAGGCCTCCACCCCCACAACCGCATGATCGCTGTTAACCGGGCGGCTGAGCGATTTTCCGACAAGATCGGCAGTCTGCTGGTTTTCCACCAGCGCCAGCCGCCCTTCCAGCACGTCGGAACGCTCTACCACGATGCGGG
Source organism: Sphingobium sp. (assembly GCA_020446425.1). Classification (GTDB taxonomy): domain Bacteria; phylum Pseudomonadota; class Alphaproteobacteria; order Sphingomonadales; family Sphingomonadaceae; genus Sphingobium. The sequence goes on from JAGRES010000031.1 coordinate 51,427, forward strand.
CAGGCTGCTTCTGGACTATGGCGCGCAGCAATGTCAGCGCCAGATCCCAGTCGCCAATCAGGTCCAGCGTGTTGAATAGGGTCTGCGGCGTCATCCGCGCGACGCCAGCCCAACGATGAACGGCGTCTATCCGCTCCAGATGCGCCGTGGCGGCATCGTCATCGACAACCAGCAGCGCATCGCCCTCGGCCTTGCCAAGCTCACTCACATAGCGCTGATCGACGACCATGCCATCGGCGAACAGCAGGGCGTCGCTATCGCGCGGGAACAGGCGCACCAGCGACGCCATGTCGCGCATCAGATGTACGTCCAGTCCCTCACCAATCAGGCGGTCAACCATCCGCGACCATATCGGCGTGACCTGGTCCACCATGATGAAAATCGCCTGCGCACCGGCATGGGCGGCCTGCCGCGCCTGATATTCAATCAGCATCTGCGACGCAAAAATGAGCTGTCCGCGCAATATGTCCGTTTTGTCGCCGGACACCGCCGTCGCATTGAGAATCGCCGCCAAAGGCATGAAAGGACCCGCCAATTATTAGGAAGGGCCTTTTTCGCAAGCCGCCGCCCCTTATGCAAGCGGATCGGCAAAGAAAATCAGAGAGGCTTCGGGATTGTCAGTCGACGGAAAGCACGGTCAAGGCTGAACGCAAGCGCCGCAGCATCTTGGCATCGCCGGGCGCCGTATGCTCGGCTTCATCGACCAGCGCGATCATGTGAACCACACCGAAGCTGCCGCACAGCCCCTTGAGCCGCCACAGCGCGAGGTGCCAGCTGCTGTCATCAGTCGCACGGGAAAGGAGGTCAATCTGCCGGTCCGCGCTTTCGAGAAATGCACGGCGCAGGTCATGCAGCAGAGCGGGATCATCCCCCACAGCCGCGACCAGAGAAGCGTTTAGATTGCCACCTTCGTAAGACATCAGATTGCTTATACAGGCTTTGGGTTAACAGTCTGTTGCAGATTCGGATTTGCTCCGCCGGAAAAACTGGTACACAGTATGTCATGATTGGGGACAGAAAAGTCGTCGGCTTGCGGCGCGAGGAGCAAATGGCGCACATTAACGCCCTGGAAGAGCATGAGCTTTTGCTGGACACCAGCACGGAAGCCGAGTTTCATCGGGAGCCCGGCGGCCTTTACGATCAGCACGAATATGAGACACTTGGCTATGAGGAAGCCTATATTGCTTCTTCGCCGCTGATGACGGTCGCCAGAGCGGCTCTCATCATTGCCGCGGTCGCATGGATCGGTTTCGCCGCCTACCTGTTCTACCAGCGCGGCTTTGCGCTCCCCGCGCTGGAGCAGGTCCCCTATATCGCGACCGTCATTTCCATGCCGCTGGTGCTGGCCGCGATTCTGTACCAGCTGCTGCTGCGCAACAGCATTGGCGAGGCCGACCGCTATGGCCGGATTACCGCTCAACTGCGCAAGGAAAGCGAAGCGCTCGACATGCGCCTCGCCATCGTCAACCAGCAGCTGGATACCGCGCGGGAGACGATGAAGCAGCAGGCATCACTGCTGGAGCAATATGGCGCCTCAGCCAGCATCAACCTGGAGTCTACGGCGCAAACATTATCGCAGCATGCCAGCACCTCGGCGCAGCAGGCCGAGCTGATCGAGCGTGCAGGCCTGTCTCTCGCGCACCAGTTCGGGCAGCTGATCGACGTGTTTCCCGCCGTTGAGGAACGGGCGCAGCGTGTATCGGAGACACTCACCAGTGGAAGCGAGACCCTGCACGAGAAGGTGGATCGGCTGGAAGCACGGCTGGAGTCTCTGACCAAGCTGACAGAAGAGGCGCGCTCGCGCACATTGAGCGCAACGCAGAGCCTCACCGCGCAACTGATGCAGGTGCAGGATTCAACGCGTTCGGCCAGTGAAGAAATCAATGGATTGGCGGATCTGAGCACCAATCGCGTCACCACAGCCATTGAACAGGCGCATCAGGCGCTGAACGATACGGGCGCAGCGCTTGAAACCCATATGGAAAATCTCAATTCGATCGTCGACCAGTCGCAAGGCGCGCTGGATTCGATCGGAGGCAAGGCAGTGGCCGCCTATGGCGAATCCATTGCCGAAATAGAGCATCGCCTACGCGCTCTGGACCGCATGGTACAGGATCAGAGCCAGGTCGTCATCGGCATGAGCGAGGAGCTGACAAGCCGCGTCGATACGGTGAGCAGCCGGTTCCAGAGCATAGAGAGCGACGGCTTGCAAAGCACCGAGCGGCTGACCGTGGCGCTGGACGAGCTCGCCAATCGCACCCTGCGGCTTGATGAGGCGTTGCGCAGCGGGAATGATGCGGCTGATGCAATGATCGCGCGCTCCGAAGCGCTGATGACCGCGCTGGACGCCAGTGTGCGCGAGCTTGATGAAAGCCATCCGGCCGCCATCGCGCGGCTCGACGACCGGGTCGAGAACAGCCGCCGCATCCTCGCGGCGCTCACGCCCGAAATCGAGCAGCTGGAAGCCGTTTCCGCCGCCATATTGGGGCGCGCCAAGGACACCGAAGAGCTGCTCAGCGGTCAGGGCAAGAAGCTGACCGAGTGGCTGCAAAATGGCGAGCAGGCGCTGCTTTCCAACCAGGAACAGATAACGGCATTGCAAAGCGCCATCGAGGCGGCGGACAGCGGAGCCAAGCGCCTGGCCGACAGTTCAGGGCCGCAACTTGTCGCGACCCTTATTCGCGTCAAGGAAATGGCCGAGCAGGCGGGCGAGCGCGCCAAGCAGGCGCTGACCCGCGCCATTGCGGAAGCCACCGACGAGCTGGGCGAAGCGAGCGAACAGGCGCTGTCGCAGCGCCTTGGCGAAACCTTCCAGCTGCGCATTGAGGAAGTCAGTGCGATCTCCGACCGCGCGGTTAAGGCCGCGCATGTCGCATCCGACCGCCTGATGCGGCAATTGCTGACCATCGCGGACACCACCGCCAGCATCGAGCAGCGGATCGCGGAGGCGGAGCAGGCCGCTGCCAAGCGCGATCAGGACAATTTCTCACGCCGTTCGGCACAGCTCATCGAATCGCTCAACAGCCTCGCCATCGACGTGACGTCGATGCTGGCACAGGATGTGAGCGACGCGAGCTGGACATCCTATCTCAAGGGCGACCGCGGGGTATTTGCCCGCCGTGCCGTGCGGCTTCTCGACACCAGCGACTTGCAGTCCATCGGTAATTTCTACGGCACGGATGAAGGTTTCCGCGACAATGTAAACCGCTATATCCACGATTTCGAGGCCATGTTGCGCAATGTCCTGGCGACCAGCGACGGCAATTCGCTGGGCGTTACGCTGCTCTCGTCGGATATCGGCAAGCTCTATGTGGCTCTTGCGCAGGCTATCGACCGCCTGAAAGACTGACTACTACGCTAATTCTCAATAGTGACAGGGCTTTATCACCGGTGATCGCCGACTATGTCGAGATCGTCGGTCGTGATCCATCCGTTGACATAATTGGCGTAATAGAGGCCGAACAGCACCAGCGACAATAAGGTCGCCCGGATCACAACCTTCAACGGGCTGAAATTGCTCGGCGCACTATCGGCCTGCCCCTCGACCATCTTTTCCCCCGTTTCATTGGGCGTCTTGATGCCAATGGGCAGCACGAAAAACGCGCTCATCACCCAGAACAGGAAATATATGGCGAATATGGCGAAGAGGTTCATAGCCAGGACCTCCTAATCAGTGTGCCGTCAAATGTCGATGATCAGCACATCGACAATGGGCTTTTTGCCCGTCCAGCGCGTGGCGCAGCGCCGCACGGCGAGGCGTACACGCTCCCGCAGCGCCTCTTCATCGCCCTCGCCGCCAGCGGCCACCGCCTCGGCGGCTTCTTCCTGCGCTTCGGAGATGAAGGCGTCGCGATCTTCCTCCAGAGGGATACCTTGCAGGCGGAGCTGGGGCTGCCCCGCCAATTGCCCCTTGCCGTTGCGCGCCACGGCAACGCTGATCTGGCCATTATAAGCCAGCTTGCGCCGTTCGTTGATCGTCGCGCCATCCGCAGGCAGGATCACATCGCCATCCAGCACCAGACGACCATTGGTTTCATGACCGATGACCTCCGCCGTTCCCGGCGCAAGGCGCACAAGATCGCCATTTTTCTGAACCACCGCATGCGGAATGCCATGCCCCAGCCCCAGCCGCGCCTGCGCCTTCATATGGCGCATTTCGCCGTGCACCGGCATCAATATCTGCGGGCGTAACCATTCATACATGGCGAGCAGTTCCGGCTGACCCGGATGCCCTGACACATGGATATGCGCCTGTTTCTCGGTGACCATTTGTACACCCGTTTCGGCAAAGGCATTTTGCACGCGGCCAATGGCGATTTCATTGCCTGGTATCTGTTTGGAGGAAAATACGACCGTGTCGCCCTCGCCTAGCTTGATGGGATGCGTGCCCTCGGCCATACGGCCCAGCGCGGCGCGCGATTCCCCTTGCCCGCCGGTCGCGACAATCATTACGCTGCGTCCCGGCAAGTCCATCGCCAGATCCCAGTCGATAAGCGGCGGGAAATCGTGCAGGTAGCCACTGGCTTTCGCCACCGACATAATGCGGTCGAGCGAGCGGCCCGCCATGCACAGCTTGCGCCCGCAAGCCTTTGCCACATCGCCCAGCGTTTTCAGGCGCGCAACGTTCGACGCAAAGGTTGTGACGACCACACGGCCGCTCGCCGCCTTGACGACATCCATCAACCCCGCGCGGACATCGGCTTCCGACCCGCTGGCTTCCGGGTTGAATACATTGGTGCTGTCACACACCAGCGCCAGTACGCCTTCATCGCCAATCTTGCGCAGTTCGCCTTCGGTCGCCGGGTCGCCGATCAGCGGCTCGTCATCCAGCTTCCAGTCGCCGGTGTGGAATATCCGGCCATAGGGTGTCTCGATCAGCAGTGCATTACCCTCAGCAATCGAGTGCGCGAGCGGCACATAGCGAAAGCCGAACGGGCCCAGATCGAAGCTGCCGCCCATTTCGATGACATTGAGCTCGACGGTGTCGAGCAGCCCTTCTTCCTCCAGCTTGCCACGGATCAGCCCTGCGGTGAACGCTGTGGCATAGAGTGGTACGCCCAGCTCTCCGGCGAGATAGGGCAGCGCGCCGATATGATCCTCATGCCCGTGGGTCAGCACGATGCCGAGCAGGTCCTTGCGCCGTTCCTCGATGAAAGAAAGATCGGGGAAAATCAGGTCGATGCCGGGATAATGCGGATCGGCGAAGGTCACGCCCAGATCGACCATCACCCATTTGCCGCGACACCCGTAGAGATTCGCATTCATGCCAATCTCTCCCGACCCGCCAAGGGCCAGGAAGAGAAGCTCGTCACCAGGCGTCATCAGTTCGATAGGCTCCGTTTATAAATCATCGCCAGACCGTCGATAGTCAGGTCCGGCACTATCATGTCGAAAAGGTCTGTATGACTGTCGAACAGGACAGCCAAGCCACCAGTGGCAATAATTTTTGCGGGTCGTCCGATCTGCGCGCGCAGCCGCTCAGCCAGTCCCTCCATCATGGCGACATAACCCCAAAACACGCCAATATGCATCTGCTCTTCGGTCGTGCGGCCGATAACAGACTCATTTTCTGGTTCTTCGATCGCGATACGCGGCAGCTTGGCCGTCGCGCCCACAAGGGCATCGAGCGACAGGTTGATGCCCGGCGCGATAATACCGCCCTTATAGGCGCCGGTATAATCCACGACGTCGAATGTCGTCGCCGTACCGAAATCTATGGCGATCAGGTCGCCCTTCACCAGTGTATGCGCAGCTATGGCATTGACGACCCGGTCCGCGCCGACAGATGCAGGCTCAACCACATCGAGTGCGATGCCCCATGCCGCCTTGCCTTCGCCCGCAACCAGCGGCTCGATATGGAAATATTTATTGGCCAGCACTTCCAGATTATGCAGCGCCCGAGGCACAACAGTGGCGATGATGACGGCATTGACGTCGTCCATCGCATAGTCTTCCAGCGCCAATAGCTGATTGAGCCAGACCGCATATTCATCAGCCGTCCGGCGCGGGTCCGTAGCAATCCGCCAACGCGTGCGGATAGTCGGCTGTTCATTGCCATCGCCGATATCCACCAGCGCAAACACCACATTGGTATTACCGGCATCAATCGCCAGCAGCATCGGCCTTCTCCACTATCAATTCGCCGTCATACCAGAAAAACGTCGCCCGCATGAATGGCACGGTTCACGCCATCCGCCAAGCGCAGGATGAGTGCGCCTTCGCTGTCGAGCGTCTCAAAGCGACCTTCAACACGTTCACCATCGGGCAGCGAAGCGATAAGCGGTGTACCCGCAGGATACGCCCGCGTCAGCCAGGCGCGTATCACCGGCTCCGTCCCATAAGTGCGCCAGCGCTCCAGCCACAGGGAAAAACGCTCGGCGATCAGCACCAGTAGCGACGCCGCGTCGCAATGCGTCACGCCCAACATGGCAAGGCATGTCGTCATCCGGTCCGGCACATCGGGTGCGTCGGTAATGTTGATGCCAATGCCGATGATGATGGCATCGCCTTCGCGCTCCAGCAGCATACCGCACAGTTTCGCATGACCGGCCATGATGTCGTTGGGCCATTTCAGTTTCAGCGCATTCTCGCCGGTAAAATCGGACAATATCTCATGCACCGCCACCGCTGCGACAAACGCCAGTGTGGCGGGCGAAGGATCGCGCGGAGACAGGCGCACCAATGTCGAAGTGAAGAGGTTACCGCTAGCGTCTTCCCACGTACGGCCCATGCGGCCTTTGCCCGCGCTCTGCCGCTCGGCGCGCAGCCATGTACCCTCGCCTACGCCTTCGCGGGCAAGCGCCTTCATATCCTCATTGGTTGAGCCGGTTTCCGCTACCGTGCGGATATCGGGGCTGGCCTGGTTCACCAGCCCAGATTACAGCGCGGCGGCTGCGGCCTTGCTGGTGGCATCCAGCAGCGGGTTGAGCAGATAGCCAAGAACGATGATGGCGGCACTGACAGCGATCAGCGCGCTTTCCAGCGTGCTACCCGCGGGGGCATATTCGCCCGCCGGTTCATCGAAATAGATCGTCTTGATGATCTTGAGATAATAGAAGGCGCCGATCACCGAAGCGGCGATACCAAAGACCGCCAGACCGGTAAGGCCCGCAGCGACCGCTGCGTCAAACACCAGGAACTTGGCCCAAAAGCCCATCAGCGGCGGAATACCGGCAAGGCTGAACATGAATATGGCGAAGGCTGCGGCCAGCCCTTTGCGGCTTTGCGACAGGCCGGCGAGGCTGGCGATATCCTCAACCGGATTGCCATCTGCGTCGCGCATCTGAAGCACGCACAGGAAGCTGCCCAGCGTCATCACCACATAGATGGCGAGGTAGCTCATCACTGCAGCCACGCCCTCGGCAGTACCTGCCGCGAGGCCGACGAGTGCGAAGCCGACATTGTTGATCGACGAATAGGCGAGCAGGCGCTTGATGTTGCTTTGGCCGATGGCGGCCACTGCGCCGAACAGGATCGAAGCGAGTGCGACGAAAATGACGATCTGCTGCCAGCTTGTCAGTGCGCTACCCATAGCTTCCATCGACACCCGCACGAGCAGGCCCATGGCGGCAACCTTGGGCGCGCTGGCGAAGAAAGCCGTGACCGGGGTCGGCGCACCTTCATAGACGTCGGGGGTCCACATGTGGAAAGGCACGGCGCTGATCTTGAACGCCAGCGCAGCGAGCACGAACACGAGACCGAAGAGTTCACCGTTGGAGAGCCCGTCCGCCATAGCGGTGGCGATGCCGGTATAGCTGGTCGAGCCGGTGAAGCCGTAGAGCAGCGAAATACCATAAAGCAGGATACCGCTGGCCAGTGCGCCAAGTACGAAATATTTGAGGCCCGCTTCCGCGCTACGCCCGTCCTGGCGCATGAAGCTGGCGAGCACATAGGCGGCCAGGCTGTTGAGTTCGAGGCCGACATAGAGCGTGAGCATATCGCCTGCCGAAACCATGAGGCCCATGCCTACCGTCGCGAATATGATCAGCACCGGATATTCAGCGCGAATGGCGCCGCCAATACCCGAATTGCCGGTCGCGAAGAAGCGTGGCGCAATCACTATCGAAACAGCCGCCGCGACATAGATCAATACCTTGGCGAATGCGCCAAAAGCATCCGCACGGTAGAGACCGTCAAAAGCCTCGCCGCCGGTGCTGGGCAGGCCGCACAGGCTCCAGCCCGCAACGGCCAGTGCCGCGACAGCCAGCCAGCCAACAAGGCGCGCGCTGTTATCGCCACCGAAAGTAGCGACCATGAGAAGGATAAGCCCCGCGCCGGTCAGCAGCAGCTCCGGCATGGTCATCAGCAGGGATGCGGTCTCGATCATCAGTGCGCCTCCCCGGCTGCCGTTTCATGGTCTGTTGCGTGATGTTCCTCGGCAACGGGCTTCGCTGTGCCCATGGCGAGATGCGCATCCCCCTCCGGCTTGGCGGGCGCGAGCCGCGCCACCACCGCCTGCACGTCAGCGCGCATGGGCGCAAGGAAGCTCTCGGGATAGATGCCCATCCACAATACACCCAGCGCGATAGGAACGAGCATGACGATCTCGCGCATAGTGAGGTCGGGCATCGCGGCGGCATCGGCGTTCTTCTGTTCGCCGTAGCAGATGCGGCGATAGAGATAGAGCATATAGGCCGCGCCCAAAATGATGCCGGTAGTGCAGATGATCGCCACCCAGCTCGACGCTTCGTAGACGCCCATCAGCGACAGGAATTCACCGACAAAGTTGGACGTGCCCGGCAGGCCGACCGACGCCATGGTGAACAGCATGAAGAGTATGGCATATTGCGGCATGTTGATCGAAAGGCCGCCATAGCGGTCGATCTCACGCGTGTGCAGACGGTCGTAGATCACACCAACGCACAGGAACAACGCACCCGAAACGAGGCCGTGGCCCAGCATCACCATCATTGCGCCCTCGATGCCCGCCTGATTGAAGGCGAACAGGCCGACGGTGACGATGGCCATATGCGCGACCGACGAATAGGCGATCAGCTTCTTCATGTCCTGCTGCACAAGGGCCACCAGCGAGGTGTAGACCACCGCGACCATCGACAACGCGAACACCAGCCAGGCAAATTCGGCCGAGGCATCGGGGAACATCGGCAGCGAGAAGCGGATGAAGCCATAGCCACCCATCTTCAGCAGCACACCAGCAAGAATGACGGAACCTGCGGTCGGCGCCTGAACGTGCGCATCGGGCAGCCATGTATGCACCGGCCACATCGGCATCTTCACCGCGAAGCTGGCGAAGAAGGCGAGCCACAGCCATGTCTGGACATGCGGATCGAAATTATACGCCATCAGCGTCGGGATATCGGTTGTGCCCGCCTCGCGCGCCATCCACAGCATCGCGATCAGCATCAGCACCGAACCGAGCAGCGTATAGAGAAAGAACTTATAGCTGGCGTAAATGCGGTTCACGCCGCCCCAAATACCGATGATGAGGTACATCGGAATAAGGCCCGCTTCGAAGAAGATATAGAAAAGGAACAGGTCCTGCGCGGCGAACACGCCGATCATCAGCACTTCCATGAACAGGAAGGCGGCCATATATTCGCCGACGCGCTTCTGGATAGCTTCCCAGCTCGCCAATATGCAGATCGGCATCAGGAAAACCGTAAGCGCGATCAGCAGCAGTGCAATGCCGTCAATCCCCATCGCCCAGGCGAAGCGGCCGAAAATCGGTGCATATTCCTGAAACTGCCATTGCGGCGCAGTCATGCCCTGATCGAAATTCATCCACAGCACAACGCCAAGCGCCAGATCAATGAGCGTGGCGACAAGTGCGATCATGCGCGCAGTCGAAGCGCCCGAGAACAGGCAGGCGACAGCGCCCGCCATCGGCACGGCCAGCATCAGCGAGAGAAGAGGAAAGCCGAATGCGTTCATGGTCTTGTGATCGCCCAGGTTACCGCAGCGGCGAGCCCGATCAGCACCACCAGCGCATAAGTGTAGAGATATCCGGATTGCAGCTTGCGCGTCACCCGCGTGCCCGCGACCACAAGTGCGGCCATGCCATTGGGACCGAAGCGGTCAATCGTGCCCTCATCCCCACGCTTCCATAAGAAGCGGCCAATGGCGAAGGCGGGCTTGACGAAAAGAACGTTGTACAGCTCGTCGAAATACCATTTGTTGAGCAGAAAATCATAGAGCGCATAGAATTGCGCGACAAACTTCTGTGGCCAGTCGGTATGGCGGATATAGGCCATCCAGGCGATCCACAGACCCGTGAGCATAACAGCCGCAGGTGCGAGCTTAACCCAGAGCGGCACCTCGTGCATTTCGTGCATCAGGTGCGTATCGAAGGCGAGCGTGCTGGCTTCCCAGAAATGCGCGCCATGTTCGGCATCGACAAATTGGTGGTGGAAGCCAAAGCCCGAGAACACAGCACCGATGGAAAGCACGGCGAGCGGGATGAGCATGACCCATGGGCTCTCATGCGGATGATAGCCGCCGGTGCTGTCTTCCGCCGTCTCCGGCGTCTTGTGAACGCTGTGTTGAATATGCTCGGACTCGATCCAGCGCGGCTTGCCAAAGAAGGTGAGGAACACCAGACGCCAGCTGTAGAAGCTGGTGAGCAGCGCCGCCGTCACGCCAATATAGAAGGCCGATGTGCCCGCCCCGCCCGCCGCGTAGGCGGCTTCGAGGATTGCGTCCTTGGAATAGAAACCCGCGAAACCGAACACCCCGATAATGCCGACGCCGGTGATGGCGAGCGTACCCGCCGTCATCGCCCAGAAGGTAAGCGGGATATGTTTCCGCAGGCCGCCATAATAGCGCATGTCCTGCTCGTGGTGCATCGCGTGGATGACCGAACCAGCGCCGAGGAACAGCAGCGCCTTGAAAAAAGCGTGCGTGAACAGGTGGAACATCGCAGCGCCATAGGCACCGACGCCAGCGGCAAAGAACATATAGCCGAGCTGCGAACAGGTCGAATAGGCGATCACGCGCTTGATGTCGTTCTGCACTGTGCCAACGGTCGCCGCGAAGAAGCATGTCGCCGCGCCAACCCAGGTGACCACTGTGAGTGCTGTATCGCTGGTCTCGAACATGGGTGACAGGCGGCACACCATGAACACGCCCGCGGTCACCATGGTCGCGGCGTGGATCAGTGCGGAAACCGGCGTCGGGCCTTCCATCGCGTCCGGCAACCATGTGTGCAAGCCAAGCTGGGCGGACTTGCCCATCGCACCGATGAAGAGCAGCAGACAGAGCACCGTCATCGTGTCGAAACGGTGGCCGAGGAACCCGATGGTCGAACCAGCCATGGCAGGTGCGGCTTCAAGGATTTGCGGAATGGAGATGGTGTCGAACACCAGATAGGTGCCGAAAATGCCCATCATGAAGCCGAGATCACCGACGCGGTTGACGACGAACGCCTTGATCGCTGCGGCATTGGCCGAGGGTTTGCGGAACCAGAAGCCAATGAGCAGATAGGAAGCGAGGCCCACGCCTTCCCAGCCGAAGAACATCTGCAGCAGGTTATTCGCCGTCACCAGCATCAGCATGGCGAAGGTGAAGAGCGAAAGATAGGCGAAGAAGCGCGGCTGATCCGGGTCTTCCTCCATATAGCCCCAGCTATAGAGGTGGACGAGCGCCGAGACCGTGGTGATGACGACGAGCATCACGGCGGTCAGTGTGTCGACGCGCAGCTCCCACATCGCCTGAAAACTGCCGGAGTTTATCCAGGTGAAGACCGGCGCGGTATAGGCTTCCGCATTTCCGGTGACGAAGCTGAGGAAGATCGGCCAGCTCAGCGCGCAGGATATGAACAGCGCGCCGGTGGTGATGATCTTGGCGGGCACATTGCCCAGCGCCTTGTTGCCCAGCCCCGCGACAATCGCGGCGAGCAGCGGCAGGAAAACGATAAGCTGGATGGAATTCACGGTCAGCTTATCCCTTCATCCGGTTGGCGTCATCGACGGCGATAGTGCCGCGCGAGCGGAAATAAATGACGAGAATGGCGAGGCCGATGGCCGCTTCGCCCGCCGCCACGGTGAGCACGAACATGGAGAAGACCTGCCCCACCAGATCGCCGAGGAAGGCACTGAATGCGACGAGGTTCAGGTTCACCGCGAGCAGGATCAGCTCGATCGCCATCAGGATGATGATGATGTTCTTGCGGTTGATGAAGATGCCGAGCACGCCCATCACGAACAGGATGGCGCTGACCACCAGATAATGTTGCAGGCCGATCACAGCTCCACCCCCTGCCCCACGGGCTGATTGACGTTGACGACCGCGTCCTTCGGGTTGCGGCGGTTCTGTTGGGCAATATTCTGTCCGCGTACGCCGCTACGCGCCCGATGCGTCAGCACAATCGCGCCGATCATCGCGACGAGCAGGATGATGCCCGCCGCTTCGAACAGGAAGATATAGCGCGTGTAGAGCAGCGCACCGATGGCTTCGATATTGTGCATATCGGTGGGCACAGGCGCAGCACGTCCAGCCAACTCGACGGGGCCGGCCTGCCAGATGCCGACGCCGAGCAGGATTTCCGCGAGTAGTACCAGCGCGATCAGCATGCCGAAGGGCAGATAGCTGACGAAACCGGCGCGCAGCTCCGCGAAGTCAATGTTCAGCATCATCACAACGAACAGGAACAGCACCGCAACCGCGCCGACATAGACGATGACGAGCAGCATCGCGATGAATTCCGCGCCGACCAGTACCATCAGGCCCGCCGCGTTGAAGAAGGCGACGATAAGCCACAGCACGCTGTGCACCGGATTGCGCGCAAAGATCGTCAGCGCGCCCGCGGCCACCATCACGCAAGCGAATAGATAGAAGGCGAAGAGCTGTATCACTGGATGTTCATCCCCCTGTGCGCTTGCGCCTTAACGATAGGGCGCATCGGCGGCAAGGTTCGCCGCGATCGCCCGCTCCCATTTGTCGCCATTCTCTAGAAGCTTCGCCTTGTCGTAGAGCAGCTCCTCACGTGTTTCGGTGGCGAACTCGAAATTCGGCCCCTCGACAATCGCATCGACCGGACAGGCTTCCTGACAGAAGCCGCAATAGATGCACTTGGTCATGTCGATGTCGTAGCGGGTGGTGCGGCGGCTGCCGTCGTCGCGCGGCTGCGCCTCGATGGTGATAGCCTGCGCCGGACAGATCGCCTCGCACAGCTTGCACGCGATGCAGCGCTCCTCGCCGTTCGGATAGCGGCGCAACGCATGCTCACCGCGGAAGCGGGGCGAGATCGGGTTCTTCTCGAACGGATAGTTGATCGTCGCCTTGGGCTTGAAGAAATATTTCAGCGTCAGCCAATGCGCCTTCACGAACTCGACGAGAAAGAAGGATTTGAGAGTGTGGGCGATCATGCAGCGCCTCCGTAGCGCGTCAGCATCAGGAAGCCGGAAATGAGGAACACGAACAGCAGCGAGACCGGCAGGAACACTTTCCAGCCCAGCCGCATGAGCTGGTCATAACGGTAGCGGGGCACGGTCGCCTTCACCCAGGAGAAGACAAAGAAGAAGAAGAATATCTTCGCGAACAGCCAGATGATGCCCGGCACCATATAGAGTGGCGCCCAGTCGATGGGGGGCAGATAGCCGCCCCAGAAGAGAAGCGCGTTCAAAGCGCACATCAGGATGACGTTCGCATATTCGCCCAGCCAGTAGAGCGCGAAGGCCATCGACGAATATTCGGTCTGATAGCCCGCAACCAACTCCGATTCCGCTTCGGTCAGGTCGAAGGGCGCGCGCGCGGTTTCGGCCAGCGCGGAGATGAGGAACATCACCGCGATCGGGAAAAGTAGCGGGTTGAAGCCATGGCCATTGAGGAAACCATAATAGCCCTTCTGGCTCTCGACGATGGTCGACATGTTGAAGCTGCCCGCCCACAGCACGACGCAGATGATGATGAAGCCGATGGAAACCTCATAGGAAATCATCTGCGCACTGGCGCGCATTGCACTGAAAAACGGATATTTCGAGTTGGATGCCCAGCCCGCGATCACCACGCCGTACACGCCGAGCGACGAGATGGCGAGAATGTAGAGCAGGCCGACATTGATATCGCTGAGCACCACGCCAACATCGAACGGCACCACCGCCCAGGCGAGCAGCGCTACGGTGAAGGTGATGATTGGTGCAATCAGGAACAGCCCTTTGTTGGCCGCGCTCGGGACGATTGTTTCCTGTAGGAAAACCTTGAGGCCGTCCGCGAATGACTGGAGAAGCCCGAACGGGCCGACTACGTTCGGCCCCTTGCGCAGCGCGATGGCCGCCCAGATCTTGCGGTCGGCGTAAATGATCATCGCAACCGCCAGCATCAGCGGAAGTGCGATCAGCAATATGCCGATCACGGTCGAGAGCAGCCAAGCGGCCTCATAGGGCATATAGGCGGAGAAGAATTCGGTCATTCCGCTGCCTCCGCAAAGTCCTCACCATGCAGCAATTCAGCCGAGCAGCGCTGCATCGTCGGTGATGCACGGCAAATCGCATTGGTGAGGTAATAATCCTTGATCGGCGAACCGAATTCGCCGCTCGCGCCAGTTGGCAGCTTGGGAGCGGACCAGCCGTAATCGGTGAGCCCCTCGGTACCGAGCGCGGGCACATCCGCAACCATTTTAGCGCGCAGCTGCTCGAACGTATCGAACGGCAATGCCTTGCCAAGTACCTGAGACAATGCCCTGAAAATGCTCCAGTCTTCGCGCGCATCACCGGGGGCAAAGACGGCCTTCTCGCCGCGCTGCACACGTCCTTCGAGATTGACGTACGTACCATGCTTTTCGGCATAGCTCGCGCCGGGCAGGATCACGTCGGCAGCGTGCGCACCCGCATCGCCATGATGGCCGACGAATACCTTGAAGCTGTCACCGAATGCGGAATAATCCACCTCATCAGCGGCAAGCGAGAAGAGCAGCTTGGGTTTCTTCGCAGCAATCGCCTTGATGCCGCCATCGACGGCATAGCCGAGCATCAGCCCGCCCATGCGTGCAGCGGCGAAGTGCAGGATATTATAGCCGTTCCAGCCGTCCTTGATCAGGCCCAGCGTCTCGACGAGCGCCAGCGTGTCGCCATGCGCGCCGTCCTTGGCGAGGATGCCGCCCCCGCAGATCATCATCGGGCGCTCAGCGTCCTTGAACGCGTCCAGCACCGCCTGCGGCAGCTTGGCGAGCAGCGACGCATCGTTGCCCAGCCACTCGACCTTGTATGTGAGATCGACTTCCGGCCCGATGGCAAAAACCTTCGCGCCCTTCTTGATCGCCTTGCGAATGCGCGTGTTGATAAGCGGCGCTTCCCAGCGCAGGTTGGTGCCGACCAGCAGGATCACGTCCGCTGTCTCCGCACCTGCAATGGTGCTGTTGAAGTTGACTGCGCTCAGGCTGGAAACATCATAGGCCAGCCCGGTCTGGCGGCCTTCGAACATCGTACCGCCGAGCGATTTCACCAGCTCGCGCGCGGCATACATGGTCTCGCAATCGACCATGTCGCCCGATACGCAAGCGACCGACTTGCCCGCATCCTTCGCAGCCTTGGCGACGGCGGCAAAGGCCTCATCCCATGTCGCTTCCTTGAGCTTACCGCGCTTACGCACATAGGGTTTGTCGAGGCGGCGGCGCACCAGCGCATCGACATGATGCCGCGTCTTGTCCGACGCCCATTCCTCGTTCACATCGTCATTGACGCGCGGCAGTGCGCGCAGCACCTGACGGC
This sequence comes from Sphingobium sp., assembly GCA_020446425.1. GTDB lineage: Bacteria > Pseudomonadota > Alphaproteobacteria > Sphingomonadales > Sphingomonadaceae > Sphingobium. Next base: position 67,089 of record JAGRES010000031.1, read on the forward strand.
CACGGCTGTCGAGGCGGATATTGGTGCCCAGTGCATCCATCACGTCGATAGCAAAGGTCTTTTTCAGCTCCCACGGACGAGCTTCGAACGCATAGGGCCGCGAGGTGAGCGCACCGACCGGGCAGAGATCGACCACATTGCCGGAAAGCTCGCTCTTGGCCGCATGCTCCAAATAGGTGGTGATCTGCATGTTCTCGCCGCGATAAATCGCGCCGATTTCCGGCACGCCCGCGACTTCTTCGGCGAAGCGGACACAGCGCGTGCACTGGATGCAGCGGGTCATCACCGTCTTGACGATCGGCCCCATATATTTCTCGGTGACCGCGCGCTTGTTCTCGTGATAGCGGCTCGCGCCCTTGCCATAGGCGATGGACTGGTCCTGCAGATCGCATTCGCCGCCCTGATCGCAGATCGGGCAATCGAGCGGGTGATTGATGAGCAGAAACTCCATCACGCCCTCGCGCGCCTTCTTCACCATCTCACTGTCGGTGCGGATTTCCTGACCCTCTGCGGCTGGAAGCGCGCAGGAGGCTTGGGGTTTCGGCGGTCCGGGCTTTACCTCGACAAGGCACATGCGGCAATTGCCGGCGATAGACAGGCGCTCATGGTAGCAGAAGCGCGGGATTTCCTTGCCCGCCAGCTCGCACGCCTGCAGCACAGTCGCGCCCACCGGGACTTCCAGTTCCACGCCATCTACGGTGAGTTTAGGCATCGGTCACCTTCTCGTCCTTCGTGAGTAAATGAGCTTCAATCCGTTTCAGCCGCTTTCTATTCAGGAGCGCGACCGACAAAGCTCCCCCCCACCCTGCGAATGCGATGAGCGCTAAAATCCACAAAATGATATCCGTTGCCGGGTTCACTCCGCCGCCTCCATCACTGGGGCCGCGCCCTTATTCTTATTGATGCGTCGCTCGATTTCCGGACGGAAATGGCGGATGAGGCCCTGGATCGGCCAGGCCGCCGCATCGCCGAGCGCACAAATGGTGTGGCCCTCGACCTGCTTGGTGACCTGCTGAAGCATGTCGATTTCCTCGATCTCTGCCTCGCCGGTGCGCAACCGCTCCATCACGCGCCACATCCAGCCCGTGCCCTCGCGGCATGGGGTGCACTGGCCGCAGCTCTCATGCTTGTAGAAATAGGAGAGCCGCGTGATCGCGCGAACGATGTCGGTGGACTTGTCCATCACGATGACCGCCGCCGTGCCGAGACCCGAACCGAGTCCTTTCAGGCCATCGAAATCCATCGGCGCGTCCATGATCTGCGCGGCCGGAACCAGCGGAACCGACGATCCACCCGGAATAACCGCAAGCAGATTGTCCCAGCCGCCCTTGATGCCACCGCAATGCCGGTCGATCAGCTCCTTGAACGGGATGCCCATGCTTTCTTCAACGACGCAAGGCCTGTTCACATGCCCGCTGATCTGGAACAGCTTGGTGCCCTTGTTATTCTCCCGCCCGAAGGAGGAGAACCACGCGGCACCGCGCCGCAGGATCGTCGGGCCAACTGCGATGCTCTCGACATTGTTGACCGTGGTCGGGCAGCCGTAAAGGCCCGCGCCCGCCGGGAAAGGCGGTTTCAGACGCGGCTGCCCCTTTTTCCCTTCAAGGCTCTCGATCTGGGCGGTTTCCTCGCCACAGATATATGCGCCCGCACCGCGATGCACGAACACGTCGAAATCATAGCCTGAACCACAGGCATTCTTGCCGAGGAAGCCCTTGGCATAGGCCTGCTCAACGGCGGCGAAGAGCACCTTCGCCTCGTAAATGAACTCGCCGCGAATGTAGATGTATGCCGCGCGCGCGCGCATCGCGAAGCCCGCGACCAGCGCACCCTCGATCAGCTTGTGCGGATCGTGGCGGATAATCTCGCGGTCCTTGCAGGAACCGGGTTCGGACTCGTCAGCATTGATGACGAGGAAGCTCGGGCGGCCGTCCTTGCTCTCCTTGGGCATGAAGCTCCACTTCATGCCGGTCGGGAAGCCTGCGCCGCCGCGCCCGCGCAGGCCAGACGCCTTGATGATCTCGATGATGCCGTCCTGCCCGATTTCGAGCAGAGCCTTGGTATTGTCCCAATCGCCGCGCTTCATCGCGGCGTCTATGCCCCAGTCCTGAAAGCCATAGACATTGGTGAAGATGCGATCCTTGTCGTCCAATGGGCCGACAAATGCGGGAGGCGCTGCGGTTTCTTCAGCCATCACCAGCTCCCCCGATAATCGTGATTTTCCGACACCATTTCCTTCAAGGAAGTCGGGCCGCCTTCCGGGCAGCTCGTCTGGCGCTCGATCTGCGGGCCGATTTTGGGCTGCTTGCCCGCCGCGAGGTCATCGAGGATCGCAGTCATCGTGTCGAAAGTCAGGTCTTCGTAATTGTCATCGTTGATCTGCACCATCGGCGCATTGGCGCATGCGCCCAGGCACTCGACCTCGGTCAGGGTGAACAGGCCATCGGCGGTGGTGCCGCCCTTGTGCATGCCCTTGGCCTTGCACGCGGCGAGCACATCGTCCGACCCGCGCAGCATGCAGGGCGTCGTGCCGCAGACCTGCACATGATAGCGGCCAACGGGCGCGAGATTATACATGGTGTAGAAGGTCGCGACCTCGTAAACGCGCATATAGGGCATATCGAGCTGACGCCCGATATATTCCATCACCGGAATGGGCAGCCAGCCCTGCGTATTGGTCTGCGCGCCGACTTGTCGCTGGGCAAGATCGAGCAACGGCATCACGGCAGATTGCTGCCGACCTGGCGGATAGCGCGCAATGACCTTGTCGGCCTGCGCGGCGTTTTCCGGTGTCCAGGCGAAATCGCCCCACTCGGCGCGAACGGTCGCTTCATCGGGAATCTGAGGTGCGTCAGCCATTAGCGGTCACACTCCCCAAACACGATGTCCATCGCACCAAGAACGGCGGTGGTATCTGCCAACATATGTCCCTTCATCATGAAGTCCATCGCCTGCAAATGGCTGAATGCGGTCGGGCGGATCTTGCAGCGATAGGGCTTATTGCTGCCGTCGCTCACCAGATAGACGCCGAATTCGCCCTTGGGGCTTTCGGTGGCGACATAGACCTCGCCCGCAGGCACGTGGAAACCCTCGGTGTAGAGCTTGAAGTGATGGATCAGCGCTTCCATCGACTGCTTCATCTCGCCGCGCTTGGGCGGCACAACCTTGCGGTCGAAGCTGGCGATCGGGCCTTCTGGCATTTCATTCAGGCACTGCTTCATGATGCGCGCGGACTGACGAACCTCCTCGACGCGGACCATGAAGCGGTCATAGCAATCGAAGCGCGTACCGACCGGCACGTCGAATTCCATGCGGTCATAGACATCATAGGGCTGGCTCTTGCGGATATCCCATGGGATGCCACTGCCCCGGATCATTGGGCCGGAGAAGCCCCATGCCAGCGCATCTTCCTTGGAACAGACAGCAATATCAACATTGCGCTGCTTGAAGATGCGGTTGTCGGCAACGAGGCTGATCGCGTCCTCGAACAGGGTCGGCAGGCGATTGTCGAGCCAATCAGCGATATCGGTCAGCAGCTTTAGCGGCACATCCTGATGCACGCCGCCGGGGCGGAAATAGGCGCTGTGCATGCGCGCGCCCGACGCGCGCTCGAAGAAGTTGAGGCAGTCCTCACGAATTTCGAACATCCACAGGTTCGGCGTCATTGCGCCGACGTCCATCACATGCGAACCGAGGTTCAGCATGTGGTTGCAGATGCGGGTCAGCTCGGCGAAAAACACGCGCAGATATTGCGCGCGGATCGGCACCTCGAGGTCGAGCAGCTTCTCGATCGCCAGCACATAGCTGTGCTCCATGCCGAGCGGCGAGCAATAGTCGAGCCGGTCGAAATAAGGCAACGCCTGCAAATAGGTTTTATGCTCGATCAGCTTTTCGGTGCCGCGATGCAGCAGGCCGACATGCGGGTCGCAGCGCTCGACGATCTCGCCGTCCAGCTCCATGACAAGGCGCAGCACACCGTGCGCCGCCGGGTGCTGAGGCCCGAAATTGATCGTGTAGTTCTGGATGCCGTCTTCATCGACGCCGACGACTACCGAGCGCTTTTCCGCGCTTTCCGTTTGCTCGAGTGTTTCGGCGCTCATGCCTTGCCCTCGCTCTTCTTGGCCGCCGCCTTGTTCGCTTTCTTGCCCGCACCGGTATCTGCCGGCTTATCCGTGGTCTTCTTGGTCTTAGCCTCGGGCGACAGCTTGGAAGCAGGTGCAGGCTTATCGGCTGCGGGCGCAGGCGTCGGCGCGCCGGGAGCCTCGCCATGCGCCTTCTCGTCGCCCGGCAGAATATATTCCGCGCCTTCCCACGGGCTCATGAAGTCGAAATTGCGGAAATCCTGCGCCAGCTTGACCGGCTCATAGACAACGCGCTTGCCCTCCTCGCTGTAACGCAGCTCGACAAAGCCGGTGAGCGGAAAGTCCTTGCGCTGCGGATGGCCGGAGAAGCCATAATCGGTGAGGATACGGCGCAGGTCGGTATTGCCCGAGAAGATCACGCCGTACATGTCGAACACTTCGCGCTCCAGCCAGCCTGCGACCGGCCAGATATCCGTCACAGAGGGCACCGGGGTCGCCTCATCGGTGGAGACCTTCACCCGGATGCGATGGTTCCGTGTGACTGAAAGCAGATGGTAGACCACCTCAAAACGCTCGGGACGGTCGAGATAATCGACGCCCGCGATTTCCATGAGCTGCTGATACTGCGCTGCATCGCGCAGCTTTGTCATTACGGCGACAAGCGCATCGCGCGCGACGACCAGTGTCATCTCGTCGGCGGCCTCGACCAGCGCCAGCAGATCGCTGCCGGCCAGCTTGGTCAGCTCATCAGCCAATCCGTCAATCGGCTTCACCAGAGGCGCGGAATGCACGCTCATCGCTCAATCGTCCCGACGCGGCGAATTTTCCGCTGCAACTGCATGATGCCATAGAGCAGCGCTTCGGCTGTCGGCGGGCATCCGGGAACGTAGATATCGACCGGAACAATGCGGTCGCACCCGCGTACGACGGAATAGCTATAGTGATAATAGCCACCGCCATTCGCGCAGCTACCCATCGAGATGACGTATTTCGGCTCCGACATCTGGTCATAGACCTTACGCAGCGCCGGAGCCATCTTGTTGCAGAGTGTACCAGCGACAATCATCACGTCGCTCTGGCGCGGTGAAGCGCGCGGAGCAGCGCCGAAGCGCTCCATATCATAGCGCGGCATGTTCACATGGATCATCTCGACCGCACAACATGCCAGGCCAAAGGTCATCCACCAGAGCGAGCCCGTGCGTGCCCACTGGAACAGCTCCTCGGTTGAGGTAACCAGAAAACCCTTGTCCTGCACTTCGGCGGAGAGGGCATTGAAAAATTCGGGATCGGGCTGCGTACCGGGCGCTGGCGCTAAACCGGTTGCGGGCCGCTCAAGCTCTACTCCCAATCCAACGCTCCCTTTTTCCATGCATAGATGAGGCCGAGCACCAGCTCGCCGATGAAGATCATCATCGTCGCCCAGCCAGCCCAGCCGATCTGATCGAGGCTGACCGCCCAGGGGAAGAGAAACGCCGCCTCTAGGTCGAAGATGATGAACAGAATCGCGACGAGATAGAAACGCACGTCGAACTGGTTGCGCGGATCCTCAAATGCCGGGAAACCGCATTCATATTCAGAGAGCTTTTCCGGGTCCGGTTTGTGCGCGCCGGTGAAACGGCCAACAATCATCGGAAGGAACACGAAAGCACTGGAAAGCGCCAGCGCGATACCGAGAAAAATCAATATCGGTAGATATTGGGCGAGATCGACCAAGTTCGTCCCCTGCGACACATAATTGCGGTATGAGGCGGGCTTTAAGCTGCCCTTCCCGGCTGCGCAAGGGGGGAACTGGCGAGAATGACTCTCAAATGAAAGAAAATGCGCGCCTGTCCGGCTTCGCGTGTCAGAGCAGAAGGCGAACGCCGGAGAAAAGCAGCATCGCAGCCAATGCCCAACGCAAAGCGGAGGCGTTGACCCGCTTGGTCAGCTTCGATCCGATGATGATGCCGGGAATCGACCCGATAAGCAGAGACCCCAAAAGCATGAAGTCCACATTGCCCATCCATAAATGCCCCAATCCGGCGACAATGGTGAGCGGCACGGCGTGAACAATGTCGGTGCCAACGACCTTTTGCGGCGTGAGGCGGAGCGGATAGAGCATCACCAGCATGGTCGCGCCCAGCGCCCCCGCGCCGATGGAGGTCAATGTGACGACAACGCCAAGAATGGCGCCCGCAAGGATGGTCAGGGCGGGAAGCAGCTGCCGATAATAGGCGATATGCTCGCCATCCACCTGGGTCGCGGCCGAGGAAATGCGTCTGTGAAACAGCGTGACCAGCGCGGTGACGACCAATATCGCGCCGAGCAGCTGAACGATCAGTCCATTCTTGACCTGATGCGTTTCCGTGGTCGCCAGAAACCAGATCGTCACCAGCGCGGCGGGTACACTGCCCCAGGCGAGCCGCTTCACGATTTTCCAGTCGGCATGCCCTTGCGTATGATGAACCGCGCCACCCACCATCTTGGTGATAGCGGCAAACCACAGGTCCGTGCCAATCGCCGTGGCGGGGGCAACGCCCAGCATCAGGATCATCAGCGGCGCCATCAGCGAACCACCGCCAACCCCGGTCAGCCCCACCATAATGCCAACCAGAAATCCCGATAATGGGTGCAGAAAATCCATCAGGCAGCAGGGTCCATCAACAAATCGAGCACAGGCCGGGCATGTTCTTTCCGGCAGATGAGCAAGTCCGGCATGTAGACGTCCTGGCGATTGTACACAAGCGGAGACCCGTCGATCCGGCTGATATGCAGGCCATGCGCGGCGGCGACAGCGGCGGGAGCGCAGCTGTCCCACTCATATTGCCCGCCGGAATGGAGATAGATGTCCGCCTCACCCCGGATAATGGCCATCGCCTTGGCTCCGGCGCTGCCCATCGGCACCAGCTGCGCGCCCAGCTTTTCCGCCACAGCAACTGCTTCGGCTGCGGGACGAGTGCGGGAAACGACCATACGCAGCGGCGATCCAGCAGGCGGCAATGCCTGCGGCTGATCGGAGCGCAGCACTACGCCTGCGCCGGGCAGAGCCACCGCGCCGATTTCCGGCTTGCCATCAATGGCCAGCGCGACATGCACCGCCCAGTCGGTTCGCTCTTCGCCATATTCGCGGGTGCCATCGACCGGGTCGATGATCCAGACGCGTGATTTTTCAAGCCGTTCCGGCGTATCCTTGCTTTCCTCCGAGAGCAAACCGTCATCGGGGCGCTGCTCCCGGATAGCGTGCACAAGGAACTGGTTGGCGGTCTGATCGCCCGCCTTGCCCAGCGCCTTGCCGCCAATCAGGCCGGAGTCGCGTACCGAAAGCAGGATGCGGCCAGCAGCCTCCGCCAGCCGCGCGGCCAGTTCAGCATCGCTCATTACCATCCAAGCAGCCTTTCAATGATCGCATCAGCAGCAGTTTCCGGATCCATCGCGGTAGTGTCGATCCGTATTTCCGGCACATCGGGCGCTTCATAGGGGCTGTCGATACCGGTGAAGTTCTTGAGCTCCCCTGCCCGCGCTTTCTTGTAAAGCCCTTTGACATCACGCTTTTCTGCTTCCGCCAACGGAGTGTCGATGAACACTTCGAGGAATTCACCTTCCGGCAACATCGCACGCACCATGTCGCGCTCAGCCCGGAATGGCGAGATGAAGGCGGTTATGACGATCAGGCCAGCATCAGCCATCAGCTTCGCCACTTCGCCAACGCGGCGGATATTCTCGATCCGGTCCGCCTCGGTAAAGCCGAGATCCTTGTTGAGGCCATGGCGCACATTGTCGCCATCCAGCAGGAAGGTGTGCCGGTTCATCCGGTGCAGCTTTTTCTCGACCATATTGGCGATGGTCGATTTGCCCGACCCCGAAAGGCCAGTGAACCACAGCACGGCAGGCTTCTGGTTCTTGAGGCTCGCATGCGCCTCGCGGCTGATGTCGAGCGCCTGCCAGTGAACATTCTGCGAGCGACGCAGGCTGAAATGCAGCATTCCGGCAGCAACCGTGCTGTTGGTGATCTTGTCGACCAGAATGAAACCGCCGAGCGTGCGATTGTCGGAATAGGGTTCGAACACGACGGGTTTGTCGGTCGCGATTTCCGCCACGCCAATGGAATTGAGCTCCAGCGTCTTGGCCGCCAGATGCTCCATCGTGTTGACATTGACCTCATATTTGGGTGCGTGAATGGTCGCCGAAACCGTCTGTGTACCAAGCTTCAGCCAATAGGCGCGGCCAGGGATGAGCGCGTCATCCGACATCCACACAATCGTCGTTTCAAACTGGTCGGCGGCTTCGGGCGGGTTGTCCGAAGTTGCGATCACGCTGCCGCGCGAACAATCAATTTCGTCTGCAAAGCACAGCGTAACCGATTGGCCCGCCACAGCTTTATCCAGATCGCCATCGAGAGTCACGATGCGGCTGACAGTCGATGTCTTGCCGCTGGGCAGCACGCGGACCGCATCACGAGGCGCGATCGTGCCAGTTGCCACTTGCCCCGAAAAACCGCGGAAATCGAGGTTGGGACGGTTGACCCACTGCACCGCCATACGGAACGGCTTGGCCTGATCCGTCGTGCCGTCGACTTCAACGGTTTCGAGATGCTCGATCAGCGCCGGACCGGTATACCAGGGCGTGTTAGGCGAATTGACGGTGATATTGTCGCCCTTGAAGCCGGAAATCGGCATCGGCACGAAATTCTCAATGCCAATCGACCGGGCAAACGCCGTATAGTCTGCGACAATGTCGTCGAATACCTGCTGGCTGTAATCAACCAGATCCATCTTGTTGACGGCCAGAACGATATTCTTGATGCCGATCAGGTGCGCGAGATAGCTGTGCCGCTTGGTCTGCGTCAGCACGCCCTTGCGAGCGTCGATGAGGATGACTGCAAGGTCCGCGGTCGATGCGCCCGTCACCATGTTGCGGGTATATTGCTCATGCCCCGGCGTATCCGCGACGATGAACTTGCGCTTTTCAGTGGTGAAGAAACGATAGGCAACGTCGATGGTGATGCCCTGCTCGCGCTCGGCGGCAAGCCCATCAACCAGCAGCGCGAAGTCGATTTCCTGCCCCTGCGTGCCCACGCGCTTGGAATCGGCCTCCAGAGCAGCGAGCTGATCTTCAAAGATCATCTTGCTGTCATAGAGCAGCCGACCGATCAGCGTCGATTTGCCGTCGTCCACGCTACCGCATGTGATAAAACGCAGCATCGACTTGTGCTGGTGCGTTTCGAGATAGGCGTCGATATCCTCGGCGATCAGCGCGTCAGTCTTGTAGATGGGGTCTGCCATATCGGACATCAGAAATACCCCTCCTGCTTCTTTTTCTCCATCGAGGCATCACCGCCATCCTTGTCGATGACACGCCCCTGCCGCTCGCTGGTGGTGGTGAGCAGCATTTCCTGAATGACTTCCGGCAAGGTCGCAGCTTCGCTCTCCACCGCGCCGGTCAGCGGATAGCAGCCCAGCGTGCGGAAACGGATCGAGCGCATCTCCGGCACCTCATCTTCCTTCAGCGGAAAACGGTCATCATCGACCATGATGAGCATGCCGTCACGCTCCACCGTAGGGCGCTTGGCCGAGAAATAGAGCGGCACGATGGGAATGTCGTTCAGGTGAATATATTGCCAGATGTCGAGCTCGGTCCAGTTCGAGATCGGAAAGACGCGGATGCTTTCACCCTTTTTCTTGCGGGCGTTATAGAGGTTCCACAGTTCGGGGCGCTGGTTTTTCGGATCCCAGCCATGGGAGGCAGTCCGGAAGGAAAAGATACGCTCCTTGGCGCGGCTTTTCTCCTCATCGCGCCGGGCGCCGCCAAAGGCTGCGTCGAAACCATAAAGATCGAGCGCCTGCTTTAGTCCCTCTGTCTTCCACATGTCCGTGTGCAGCGGGCCATGATCGAAGGGGTTGATGCCGCGCTCCTGCGCTTCCGGGTTCTGGTACACCAGCAGCTCCATGCCGCTTTCTTCCGCCATCCGGTTACGCAGCTCGTACATCGCCTGGAACTTCCATGTCGTATCGACATGAAGCAGCGGAAACGGTGGTGGGCTGGGGTAAAAGGCCTTGCGCGCCAGATGCAGCATCACCGCGCTGTCCTTGCCAACGGAATACAGCATCACCGGCTTCTCAGCCTCCGCCACAACCTCCCGCATGATATGGATGCTCTCAGCCTCCAACCGCTCAAGATGCGTCAGCGTCTTTTTGTCGGTCATGCTTACTCCAATTTGATTGCCTGCGTGATCGCCTAACAGAACAGCTTTGGTGTTTGACCTCCCATATGGGAGTGTATAGATATTACCGCCATGCGTGTTATATCCATTGGCGAAGGCAGCCTGCTAACGGCACTTTATGAAGGAATGTTTGAGCAACCGCTCTGGCATGGCTTTGTCACCGGCTTGATGGCCCAGACCCAGGCATCCTATGCCACGCTGATATTCCGCCCGATCGACGGCAACGACACGGTCCGAATGTCGGCGGGAAGCAGCGCGCTGGACAAGATGCAGCAGCTGTTCATCCAAGAATATGGCGACCCCCCGCTTCCCAACAACCAGATGCGGGAAGGGCGCGTGTATGCGCTTCAGGAGCTTGTCGATTCCTCAGATGCGTGGATGCAGGCATTCAACGAGAAAGTACTGAAACCGGCGGGCATGAACTCTCTGCTTGCGGTCCGCACTGTTGAACCGGGCGGAGCTCATGCATGGCTCAGCATTACGGGCGAAAACAATTTCAATGCCGCCGACGCAGCACTGCTGACAAACCTGGTTCCGCACATACGCATTGCGTTGCGCAGTTTCATTGCATTGGAGCAGGAACGGTTTCGGTCGGCGGTCAACTCCAGCGTGTTCGGCCGGCTCAACTTCGGATGGCTGACGCTCGATACGAAATGCAGTATTTTAGACATGACCTCCAACATGGAGCAGCTGTTCCAGAGAACCGGCATTTTGCGGCGCGGTCGCTATGATCGCCTGATGCCTGCGTCGCCCGCCATCGACAGGGAGCTAACAGCGCTGGTCAAGCAGATCACAGACGGCCAGTCTTGCCCGCCGAAGGCGCTTCACCTCAGTCGCGATCCATGGATGGACATGCTGGTTGCGCCAGTGCAAAAACCGATGATCTCCGGGGGTAGAGCGCCAGTGGCAATTGCCTATGTGAGTGGCGACCGCGAATCGCAAGCCGACAGGCATGAACAGCTTGCAGACCTATTTGGCCTCCTTCCCAGCGAAGCAAGACTGGCATGGGAGCTGGCGCAAGGAACATCCATCGCCGATTCAGGAAAGGCTCTGGGTCTGACACTGGAAACTGCGCGTAACTACTCGAAAAAGATCTACGCCAAGACCGGCGCGCGAGGTCAGGCAGAACTGGTGAGGATTATCCTCACAAGCGTGCTGGCGATCGCCTGATACTCGTCACTGGAAAAGAAAGCACTCGCACAAATCTGCTATTGCGATTGATTAGCATTATGCTAGTAGAGAGAATCATATCGGAGGATGATGTCTCAATGCTGGTCTGTGTCTGTAACGGTATCAGGGAAAAAGAGTTTCGTGATGCAATTCGCGAAGGCGCAGAAAGCCCCTGCTCCGCCTACGCCCGTTTCGGGCGTCGCCCCAAATGCGGCCAGTGCATTTCCTTTGCCAAGACAATCATCAGCGACGAGCGTACGGCCTGCCCGGCCTAAATCGCCTACCCCCGCAATAATCCTGAATAATATGCCTTAACATCTGTGGGCGGCCTCTTATAGTGGCTGCCTGCATGACAGTTTGAGTGGAGTTACGATCATGAAGGGCGATCCGCAAGTTATCGAGTTTCTCAATGGCGCCCTCAAGAACGAGCTCACGGCGATCAACCAATATTTCCTGCATTACCGCATGCTCAATCACTGGGGCGTGAAGAAGCTCGCCAAGTTCGAATATGAAGAATCCATCGACGAGATGAAGCATGCCGACAAATTGTCCGAGCGCATTCTGTTCCTGGAGGGCATTCCCAATTTCCAGATGCTTGGACGCCTGAAAATCGGCGAAACGGTCGAAGAGATATTACGCGCTGACCTGGAGCTGGAGATGGAGGCGATTCCGCTGCTCAAGCAAGCCATCGCCCATTGTGAAACCGTGCATGATTTTGTCAGCCGCGACCTGTTCCAGCATATATTGAGCAGCGAGGAAGACCATGTCGATGCACTGGAAACCCAGTTCGACATGATCGAACGCATGGGGCTGGAAAATTATATCCAGCTTAATTCGTCAGCCCAGGAAGACTGAAACAGCCGACCGGTTATCGCAGCGCGCCCGCGATCAGCTTGTGCAGCTTGGAATGGATTGCGTCGTTTCCGGCGATGATTTCCTGCCGTTCGACCGGCTGGCTGCCGCCGCGAAAATCGGTAACGAAGCCTCCGGCCTCACGCACCATCAATATGCCGGCGGACACATCCCATGGTTGCAAGCCGCTTTCCCAGAAGCCGTCATAGCGCCCCGCCGCAACATGGGCGAGATCTAGTGCGGCCGAACCGAAGCGGCGGATGCCCGCCACAGACGGCGCAACAGCACCAAAAATACGGGTCCATTCCGCGACATCGCCATGGCCGAAAAACGGGATGCCGGTGGCGATCAGCGCATCGGCTAGGTCACGCCGCGCCGAGACGCGCAGGCGCTGGTCATGCCGCCATGCCCCACGCGTGCGCTCTGCCCAATAGGTTTCATCGGTGATCGGCTGGTAGACGATACCGCTGGTCACCTCGCGCTTGCCGCTCGCCAGCGGTTCCTCAACCGCGATCGAGATGGCGAAATGCGGAATTCCATGCAGAAAGTTGGTGGTGCCATCGAGCGGGTCAATGATCCAGCGCGGTTTGGCCGGATCACCTTCGATCACCCCGCCCTCTTCGAGCAGGAAGCCCCAGTCCGGACGCGCCTTCTGCAATTCTTCGACCAGTGTCTGTTCACAACGCTTGTCGGCCATGGAAACGAAATCCGCCGGCCCCTTGCGGGACACCTGCAGATGTTCAACTTCGCCGAAATCACGGCGCAGGCGCGGCGCGGCCTTGCGCGCGGCACGCTCCATGACTGTCAAAAGGCCTGAATGGCTAACCAAATCAATTCTCCGGTCGTCTCGAGCTCAGTCGAGAAGCGAATTTGGGTTCAACATGTCTCGACTAGCTCGACACGAACGGCAATTATGAGCTGTTACTCAGCGCGTTTCACATATTCGCGCGCATACACATCGACGACGATACGCGTGCCGGTCGTGATATGCGGCGGCACCATGACGCGCACGCCATTATCGAGGATCGCGGGTTTATAGCTGGCAGACGCCGTCTGCCCCTTCACCACCGCATCGGCCTCGACAACCTCGGCCTCGACCTGCTCAGGCAGCTGCACCGAAATCGGGCGTTCTTCATACATTTCAAGCATCACCATCATGCCATCCTGCAGGAAGGCAACGGCGTCCCCCAACAACTCGGTCGGCAAATTGATCTGCTCATAGGTCTCGGTGTCCATGAAGACGAGCATATCGCCTTCGGAATAGAGATACTGGAAATCCTTGGTATCGAGGCGAATGCGCTCAACGGTCTCGGCGCTGCGGAAACGCACATTATTCTTGCGCCCGTCAATCAGGTTCTTCAGCTCCACCTGCATATAGGCGCCGCCCTTGCCGGGCTGGGTGTGCTGAATCTTCACAGCGCGCCACAGGCCGCCTTCATATTCGATATTGTTACCGGGACGGATTTCTACGCCGCTGATCTTGGCCATCGCGCTTCTGCCTGACTGAAAAGATGTTGAATGAAAAAGAGCCGGGCGCGCTGTAGCGGGAACCAATGCGAAGAGCAAGTAGCGCCAATATGGGATAGGATTTGGCCGTATTTTCGCATTAACCATATTTGCTTATGCGATTTGCAATGCTAGTTGCCACTGGCAGCGTGGGCGCTTGCTGTGATATGTTGCGGCGCACACACGAGGATACAGGGTAATATTCAGGGGATTATGATGCGAAAATCGACACGCATGACCGGCACGGCTCTGGCTACGGCGGCGTTCTTTTCCATGGCTGGGGCTGCGCAGGCCGAGACGCTGCGCGAAGCGCTCGCCAAAGCCTATCAGACCAATCCCACATTGAATGCGGCCCGCGCCGGACAACGCGCGACGGACGAGAATGTGCCGCTGGCCCTGTCGCAAGGCCGCCCGAATGTCGGCGTGACCGGCATTTACACCGAAGAATTGCATCGCGCCTTGCCAAATACGACGCCAAAGCGCAACGCCGTAGGGTCCGCCGACGCGGACGTGCCGATCTATCAGGGCGGCATCGTGCGCAACTCCATCCGCGCGGCCAAGAAATCGGTCGAGGCGGGTCAGGAAGACCTGCGCGGCACGGAATCCTCGGTGTTTGCGGCGGTCGTCGCGGCCTATCTCGACGTTATCCGCGACAGCGCGATCGTGCAGTTCAACCAGCAGAATGTCAGCGCGCTGGAAGTCAACCTGCAGGCCAGCTCCGACCGTTTCGAGGTTGGCGACCTGACGCGCACTGACGTCGCGCAATCGGACTCTCGTCTGGCGTTGGCGCAGGCCGACCTGCAGGCCGCCGAAGCGCGCCTGATATCATCGAAGGAAAATTACATCGCGCTGGTCGGCAGTGCCCCGGTCGACCTTGAGGCACCGCCGGCGCTGCCCGGCATGCCGGAAACACCGCAAACAGCGGTGCAGGTGGCGATGCAGGACAATCCCGACATATTGGGCGCGCGCTATCAGCGCGAAGCCGCGCATTATGACACCAATTCTGCCAAGGGGCAGATCGCGCCCCGCCTCTCCGCCTTCGCCAACGGCACCTATCTGGATTATCTGAATTCAGAAACTGCGGCGCAAGGCGTCGGGTCCGTCAAATCGGCATCTGTTGGCGTGCAGCTTACTATTCCGATCTATCAGGGCGGGCGCCCCGGCGCGCTGACCCGTCAGGCCAAGGCACGGGAAAATCAGGCGCTGGAAATCGAAATCGCCACCGAACGCAATGTGATCGCGCAGACACGCTCCGCTTACGCCAGCTGGCAGGCGTCGCTGCTGGCGATTGAATCGACCAAGAAGGCGGTATCGTCGGGCGAGCTTTCGCTCGAGGGCGTACGGGCGGAAAACACCGCCGGAACGCGTACGATCCTTGATATTTTGGATTCTCAGCGCGACTTGCTGAACGCGCAGGTTCAATATGTCACGGCGCAACGCAACGCCTATGTCGCGGGCTTTTCCCTGCTCGCCGCCATGGGCCACGCCGAAGCGCGCGACCTTGGGCTGGACGGCGGACCGCTGTACGATCCGAACGTGAATTACAAGCAGGTGCATGGGAAGTTGTTCGACTTTGATTTCGGGCCAAAAATCGAAGTCAAAAGCACGACTACATCCGATGTTCCTGCGCAAAATGCAGTACCGATTTCAGACGTTAAGAATAATTAATTTACACTTTTTTAACTTTACTTGAGGAAAGATGGTAAACGAATATTGAGGCTTCGCTAGTTGTAGGATATATTCAGGCAATGATTATCTCTGTGTCGAACATAATTGCATTCGCAAAACGCAGGCGCAGAACGACGTTTGCGATTGGCGCTGCGTTGGTCACGACCCTGTCCTTCGGTGCGGCGGAAATGGTCGCGCAGATGAAGAATGCCGAGTTCGACGCCAATATCGCTTCGCCTGCCTCCGCACAGACCCTGCCCGCGCCCATAGCGGGCATGGCGCTCAGCGAGTTTCTCGCCGCAACGCGCGCCACGCGCTTCCTGCCGTCCGAGCGGACATGGTGGAGCCGCAAGGGCGACGCCAAGCCGAAGGCTTTCGCCGCCATTGCCGACCCCATGGAAGATCCGGCCGGTGATGGCCTGCCCGAAGGCGTGAAGCCGGTTGCTTTTTCGGCTCTTGCACCGACTGGCGGTCCTGTTGGCGGTGGCGACGATCCGATTATTGGTCAGAATATTCCGGGCGCAGGCCCGAGCCCATTTGCGCCCCCGGTCGCGCCATCACCTGGCGGCCCCTTCCTTACACCCCCCGGCGGCGGTGGAGGCGGCGGCGGTGCACCGCCACCTATTGACGCGATCCCCGAACCCGCGAGCTGGGCGCTGATGATTATCGGCATGGGATTTGTCGGCGGCGTGATGCGTCGGCGCAAGGCGCAGATGCAACCGGTGCGCGTCCGCACCTGATATCTCAATAAATTGTCAGAATTTGATGGCCGCGCCCAGCAGCGGCGGGCTTATTGCGCGTGGATCTGAAGCTGATCGCCGCGAATGGTGATGCCGTTGAGGCGGGACAGCACATTCTGCCCCAGCAACGAAACCTCGATACCCTGGTCGATGATCGCCGCGTCGATATTGGTAATGGGCATATTCGCTACATGCATTTGCGGGATCTTGGCCCAGCGCATGGCCGTGGGGCCGCCCGCCGTTTGCAGCATCGCACCCCGGCCAGCACCGGCGTTTGTCAAGCCCAGCTGCTCCGCATCGGCGCGCGTCAGCACGGTGACGTTCGCTCCGGTATCAATCAGGAAGCGCACATAACGGCCGCCCACACTGGCATTGATATAGAAAAGCCCGTCCTTCGACCGGGATATGGTAACGGGCGCACCCGGTGTCATACCCTCAATCGCAGGAGCCTGAAGCGCGGAATCAATATTGGTAACGGCAGCGGCGACCGCCTTGCCATTGTGCGCCAGGGTCTCGCCAGCGCTGACCGGCGCACCATGCGCCGCGAACAGTGCCGCCACAACCGCAGTCAACAGATATGATTTCCGCCTGAGCATGTCGGGAGAAATGCCACCCAACCTGCAAAAGGC
Source organism: Sphingobium sp. (assembly GCA_020446425.1). GTDB lineage: Bacteria > Pseudomonadota > Alphaproteobacteria > Sphingomonadales > Sphingomonadaceae > Sphingobium. The sequence continues at coordinate 83,935 of JAGRES010000031.1, forward strand.
GCGTTCCCAAATATCATGACGAAGAAATTAACCGTAATATAACGGTTTGGGCCACGCTGAATGCTGGCCGATTATGATGAACAGGCGTTAGCCATAGATACGGCAGGCCATCCAAAAGCTTTAGCGGGAATATGCATTCGCCCTGAATATCGTGAAAAACAGGGTCATGGCATAACCAGGCGCGCATGGGCCCTGCATGTGCGCGCACCGGCCTTCCTGCCCGTATTTAACCTATTTGGAATATTTTCCTGTCCTACACAATCTTATTTGGTGTAGCCGCGCCTTATCGACGATCATTCACAAGGAAACGCGACCATGGCTACCGATGATTTCAAATCCTATAGCGATATGCCCGCCGCACCATCGCGCGCGCCTTTTTCCATTACGCCGCACGACAGCAACGAGCTCAGCATCGTCCCCAAAGCGCTTTATGTGGGGACCGGCGGCACCGTGATTCTGCGCGGTGTGGGCGGAAACACCGACGTGACCTTCAAAAATGTGTCGAACGGCCAGGTGCTGGACGTGCGCGCGCAATATATACGCGCGACCGGCACCACAGCCGCTGACATTATCGGGCTCGCATAAGCCCATGTTCGGGTTCGGAACCAGACGCGCAGCCCTGCGCAAGCGCGGGTCCGCAGGAAGCGGTGCGGGGTCAAACGGCGTCTCAGCCACCAGTTTCAACCTCTATTCGGCGTCCTCGCAGGCCGCCCTGCCATCGGGCTGGTCGATAGCCCGCTCCACGCAAGCCACCTATTTCGACGGCAGCGGGTCGCTCCAGATGGCAGCCAGCGACATAGCGCGCATGACGCATGAGCCGGCATCGGGCGCGCCACTGGGCCTTCTGATCGAACCGGCATCCGTCAACGAAATTCGCAACAACACAATGTTGGGAGCGGTGATCGGTTCTCCCGGCACGCTTCCTTCCAACTGGAGCGGCGTCACCTCTCTCAACGGGTTGGATCGCGAAATTGTGGGTAGCGGGACCGCCAATGGCATCACCTATATCGACATACGATATTCCGGCACCACCACGGGTTCCTTTGTCGGTGCTGTCCTGTTGAATTTCGAGAGCTCAACCCAAGTTCCAGCAAGCAGCGGCCAGACATGGACGACATCAGCCTATGTGGCGCTTGTGGGTGGCAGTCTGGCGAATATCTCCGCAATGGCCATCTCGACCTTTGGCACAAGTTCAGGCGGCGGTCTGTTGGAAAAGAAGGGGCAAAGCTTCACCCCCACAGCCGCATGGACGCGAATTTCCGCCACGCACATATTGGGTAACGGATCGACCGCCCACGCGCTTCCGGCATTTGAAATAACGATTCCAACTGGCGTGACCGTCGATTTCACTCTCCGTATCGGCCTGCCCCAGATCGAACAGGCCGACATGGCGACCTCCTCTATTCCAACAAGCGGTTCATCCGTGGCGCGCGGCGCGGAGACCCTGACGATCAGCGGCTTGTCGGCTCAGGTCCCCGATGGATCGGCATATGCAGCGAAAACCACTTATTCGGACAGTACGAACGCAAGTACATCTCTGTCGGTGGCCTCCGGCGTGGCAACGATATCCGGCACCAGCGTGACGCCCGTCACTGCGATGTCGATTGGTCTTGCACCAGCCGTTCAGTACCACCCCAACAGCCAAAGCGCGGCACTGGATGGGTCGAGCCGGGTGCTGTCCTGCCCCGACATTCGGGGACTGGCAGCGCTTTCCGGCACCGCCTTTGGCGGCGGCACGGTCGGACCCACAGAGATGACAGACGGGCTCGGACGGAAATTCTGGCGGTTTACCGGCAACCAATATCTGCTGGTGGCCAATGGCCTGAACGCTCTTTCGGCACGCGGCGTGACAGTGATGGGCGTCTGGCGGAAACATAACCACAAGGCGCAGACGACCAATTTCTTCTCGCCGCGATACAGCGCGTATACGGATGACGGCAGCAATACGAACTATTCGGGCGGATCGACATTGCGCGCCCTGCAAAGCGGGGGCAGCGCCAACTTCCTATATGGTGCGAGCATCTCCGCCGCTACCGACGCCGCCAACGCCCACAAGATGATCCCGGGATGCCAGCTTCATCTCGCAGGCGTGGCTTCGCGCACTACCGCGAATGGCGGCCAGAGATTCTACATGAATCTCGATGCGGCCAATTGCGCCCAATCCGGTGTCAGCTCCGCCAATTGCACCGGCGGCGTGATTGGCGGCGTTCCGCAGACCGGCAACGGCGCGAACGCCAATAATAACTATTTCGACCTGTATGAACTGGCGGTCTGGAAAGGCGAGCTGAACAATGCGCAGGCCGACATAATAGCCATCGCTATGGTCGCGAACTGGTCCATCCCGGCAATTGCGCAACAGTTGGTACTGGATGGCGACAGCATCACCGACGGCATATCGACCGCTCTGGCCGTCAGCCCGGCGAGCGGCAACAATATCGGCATGCAATTGTCCGAACCTGGATCATCCTGGTTGCCGGAAGGCACCCGCGTCATCAATCTGGGCACATCAGGTGCGCAATCGTCCGACATACTGGCCGAGCGCGACACGGCGAACAGCGCCTATTCCATGCTCCTGCCCGGCGGCCCATCCAAGAACATCGCGGCCTTTCAGATCGGCAGGAACGATGTGGCGGAAAGCCAGGGCAAGAAGAACAGCCAAATGCTCTATGCCGATATCGTGGCGTTGATCAACACGCCATCGGTAGGGCTTTTGCAACGCGGATGGAGCGTGACGGTCGTGGCCAATATCGCCACCAGCGCCACGGCGGTATCGACCAATGTGCTGGCCGGAGAAACCGACCAGCAGCAACGGATCGAAAACTATCGCACGCTGATTGCCGACACGGTCAACCATGCACCCAATCCCATATTCCTCAGTGATTGTCAGGCTGGAGCCGGTCAGACCTATGACGGTTTGCTCAATGTGCTGCATCTTTACGACATCACCGTGGGCGGCGACACCAAGTTCAAGGTCACCGCCGATGCGCAGGACACGGCCAGTGGCTATTATGACAGCGACCAGACGCATCTGCGCGTCGCGGGAATCGGATTAATGGTGAACGGCGGCGATACGCCTCAGCATGGATATGCGTCCTTATTGTGACGCGCGGAGCGGCTGCCGGAGGCTCCTCCTCCGGCGGCCGCGCTTCTTGAGTGAAAATTTTTGGAAGCGTTCATATTGCAATGCAAAAAGCCGCCAGAGTCAGGAAATGCGATTATACATACCTAACCTGAATCCTTTTCACTGGCTGCAAATAAAATGATAAGCGGCAGCGGCGATGACAGCATGATATATTATGCTATTATTATCGTAACTGGCGCAGCTTCATGTCGCTTCGAAAATGCTGCGGCACGGCAGGTTTTTTTAGGGGCACCCCAGACCCCCGTTAAACAAAAATCTTTACTATTTCTTTATCTTATGGCATCAGGATCACCTCCATTGAATGCGACGAAGCTCGCTAACCTCGCGTTGGATGGAGAAAAAAGGTATGGGACTGCCGCAACCGAAAACGTTGCACGGACCGGAAATAAGGGAACGAATCAGTTCCTATCCCCCGTCAGAGCCAGCCCGCCCTATCGAATCGGTACAAGGTGAGGTCGCAGCCATGCACAGCATGATAGCGTCAAGATTGGCGCAAAGAGAAACGATCGAAGGCAATCGCCCCGATGCGCGCGATGTGCTGGAAATTGTAATCACAAAGCTTTCCCGTCTGAGCGGTTATGCCGCAATGGGGATTGCGCTTGTCGGGATTGCATTTCTGATTTTCTGATGTTTCGCCGAAAGGCGGGCCATCATTCATGGGCAAAAAGAGAAGGCTCCGCAGTTTGCTGGGGCCTTTTTCTTTTGTGTACGCCGCTCATGCTTCAAGCCCGGCTCGCGTCAAGATAGCGATTATCCACGATTTTCCCCCAGCAGTCCCATTATGGGGCATTTTCGGCTTGTCGCAACCAGCTCTCGCCTAAAACAAAAATTGTTGTCCACGCCACCAACTGACATATTAGGCGTTGTAAACCTTATCTATATAAAGTTTTTGCACAATAGCCGCCTCGGAAGGGAGTGGGAGAGACTCTCCAGCGGCGAATTATGGGCAAATACAGGGTTACAGGGAGCGACAAAGTGACAGATAGCCGTGCGATTGATGGCACAGTCACTACTACGCCAGCTCGACGCGTTCTGTCGAAGCAAGCCGTGCGCCTTATGCTGTACGCGCAGCTTATTGTGCTGGATTGCGTCGCGGTTATCAGCGGCTTTTCGCTCGCCGGCCTCATTCGCGGCCAGGCCTGGATTTCTCCCGCTGGCATCAATCTCGGTTACTTGCTGATCCCGCTCTACGCCCTGCTCGCTCTCAACCGCAACGCCTACACCATCGACGTTCTTGGCTCTCTGGCCGAAAGCGTGCGCCGTTCCTTGACCGCGCTGTTCATGGCGATGCTTATCATATTGATGTTCGGCTTTTTCTTTCAGGCCGGATCGCTGATATCGCGCTTGGAGTTTTCAGCAGGTATCATCGCGAGTGGCGGGTTTCTGGCCGCAGCGCGACTGAGTTTTCATTATTTCACCCGCAACAGGACCGAGGAAGGCCTGACCGATGAGCTGCTCATCGTCGACGGCGTAGAATATAAGGGCCAGTATCACGGCTACGTCATCAATGCGCGGACGGAGGGCCTGGAACCTGACCTGCACAATCCCTCGATGCTGCATCGCCTGGCGGCATATCTATATGGCTTTGACCGCGTGATTGTCGCGTGCCCGGTGGAGCGCCAATATGACTGGGCACTGCTGCTCAAGGGCTCCAATATTCGCGGCGAAATATTGCTGCCGGAATCCAATACGGTCGGCGCGCTTGGCCTGTCCGAATATCATGGCAACGACACACTGGTGGTTTCTCGCGGACCGCTGAGCATGGCCAACCGGGCCAAGAAGCGCGTGCTGGATCTGTCGATTACGGTACCGTCGCTGATCCTGTTGTCGCCCCTGTTCCTGGCAGTCGCGATTGCGATCAAGCTGGAAAGCCCCGGCCCCGTTTTCTTCCGCCAGAAGCGCGTAGGCCGCTCCAACCAGCAGTTCGACATATTGAAATTCCGCAGCATGCGCGCGGAGCTGTGCGACGCCAATGGTGACCAGTCCACCGTGCGGGACGACGAGCGGATTACCCGCGTCGGCGCTTTCATTCGCCGCACAAGCATCGACGAGCTGCCGCAGCTGATCAATGTATTGCGCGGTGACATGAGCCTGGTCGGGCCGCGCCCGCATGCGCTGGGTTCGCTAGCGGGCGACAAGCTGTTCTGGGAGGTCAACCGCCGGTACTGGGTGCGCCATGCATTGAAGCCCGGTATTACCGGACTGGCGCAGATACGCGGCTATCGCGGTTCCACGTTACGCAAGGAAGATCTGGAAAAGCGCCTGAGCGCGGATCTGGAATATCTGCACGGGTGGCGTTTGTGGCGCGACATCTCTATCCTGTTCACCACCGCCAAGGTGCTGATGCATCGCAACGCCTATTAGGTTGTACCGACATTCAGCTGATGCTGGGCTGCAAATGCCGCTTTTGCGTACTTCCGGTGCTCATGTACCCGAAAGTACACTGCGCTACGGGTCACGCAAAAGCATCATTTTCGCCGAACCCTGAGCTGAATGTCGGTACAACCTAAAGCCGAGGTAGTATTCGTCGCAGCCCTATATCTTCATATCTTCGCGAGATAATCTTTCAGATACGCGATTAATGCGCTCGGGTCAGTAGTGGCGCATATCGGCTCGCCTTCCCGCGCCTTTTCCAGCGCGGCGGCGAAATCCTCATCCGTATCGGCGGTGTGCAGCAGGCCCCGCTCAGCGAAGGCATCGGTAATCTCGCTCTGGTGATCATCATAATGCTCACCCCGGTCGAACCGGCGCGGCACGGCAATGATGCGGCACCCCTCGCGCAATGCCGTGATAAGCGAACCGGTGCCGCCATGGCAGACGACGATATCGGCCTCATGCAAAATCTGTTTCATCCGTTCGAACGGCAGTGTCTCATGACATTCGATACCTTCGGGTGCGAAGCCGCCCTCACCTGTCTGAATGACGACGTCATAGCCCTCCAGCAGCCCCGCCGCCCGTGCGTTGGCCACCAGCTTCACCAGCCGGTCGAACTTCAGCGTTGCACCGACAGTCGCGAAGAGCAGCGGCTTTTTCGCCGGGCGCGGGGTATCGAGCGTGCGAAACGGATCGAATATGACTGATCCCGGCCATTGCTTACCCGACGCCTCCGCCTGCGCGATGCGCAGATGCGCCAATGGCCCGCCGATACGGGCAAAGGCGGACGGACGGTCGAACCGCGCAAAGGAGTCCACCAATATGATCTTTGCGCCGAACAGGCGCGCCCATGCGATGGTGAAGAACATCGACCCCGCGCCGGTCGTGATTACGGCGAAAGGGCGGTGCTTCATGATGATCTTCAGCGATTCCACGCAATTGCGCACTGCGGCCCAGGCCATTTTGAAAGGCGCGCCCAACTTGGCCTGCCCCAGGGCGACATGCGACACATATTCGCAAGGGTGATCCTTTGCGATGGACCGGCCCAGTGCCGTATCCTCGGTCACGAAAACATGATTTTCGCCACCCCATAAAGGTTCCAGATCCAATATTTGCCGAACATGTCCCCCGCCGGAGGCCGCCAGGCATAATATTCGCGAAGATATTCTTTTGTTCATGCACTGCCTCTTGCATGCTTCTTTAACAAAAAATAGTTACTCCGCTGGCCTGTTGACCAAGATTGTGCAAGAGGCGTAGCGGTAAATTGCCATATTTCGGGTGGGAAAAGTGGAATTTCGCTTCTACTCCAATGCAAAGCTGTTGAGGATGATATGAGAAAATATTCAGCGTGCCTCCTGAGCCTCGCTATTCTGCTTTCCGCCTGCGGCCAGAAAGACGCAGCGCCCCCCACCGGTCAGGTTGTTGCTACCATTTATGGCACGGAAATCACTGCTGCTGAACTACGGCAGGAAATGATGACCCTGCCGTCCGGCATGGACCCGCAGCAGGCGCAGCAAGCCGCGCTTCAGGCCGTCATCGCACGGCACATCCTCGCCGCCGAAGCAAAGAAGCAGGAAATCGACAAGCTTCCCGCGACGGCCATCATGCAGGAACGCGCGAAAGAGCTGGCTCTGGTCGAGGTCTATTCGCGCAAGCTTCGCGAATCCGCGCCGCCTCCGTCGGCCGAGGAAGTACAGCATTATGTCTCCGAACATCCGTCGAGCTTTAGCCAGCGGCGTATCTTCATTGTCGACCAGATGATCGCGACGAGCGCCGACCCGGAGCTGCTCAAAGAGATCGAGCCGCTCGACACCATGGAGCAGATCGAGGCGCTGCTGAAGGAAAAGAATGTCGAATATCGCCGCACGGCCGGCACAATGGACGCTTTGCAGATGGATCCGGATGCGGCGGAAAAGATCGCCGCACTGCCGCCAAACGCCGTGTTTGCGTCACCGGAGGGCGGCAATATCCGCATCAACCGCATTCGCGAGACCATCGTCGAACCGGTCAAGGATGAAACCGCCAAGAACATCGCCAAGCAGATATTGTCGACCAAGCGCAGCACCGAGATCGTTACAAAGAGGGTCAACGAATTGCTGGAGGCAGGCATCAAGGACGTCCGGTACAATACGGAATATGACCCCAACAAGAAGCAGCAGAAGGCAGCCAGTGCGGCTCCTGCTGCAGAGGGGAAATAGAGCGGGCACGCTGCAACAAAAACGACCCTCTCGGCGTTCCGGCGGTGGGCAATTCGGGACACGCATATATAGATGAGTAAAACCATCCACATCGGCCTGTTGTGGCATTCGGCCAGTTCGGGCAATCTCGGCATAGGCGCGCTCACGCTCGCCGATCTTGATATCGCCCGGAAAATCCTTGCCGAGCAGGGTCTGGAAGGGCGTTTCACGCTCATCAGCATGCGCGATGGCGATACCGCGCCGATCACGCCGCCGGAAGTCGATGTGTTCAAACTGGACAGCCGCACGCTGATCAGCCCATCGGGCTATTGGCGTAAGGTGAAGGAATTCGACTGCATTCTCGATATCGGCGCTGGCGACAGCTTTGCCGAGATTTACGGATGGAAGCGGTTCGCCTTCATGTGGCTCACCAAATATATGGCCCTCAAGCGCAAAGTGCCGCTGATACTGTCGCCGCAGACCATCGGCCCGTTCACAAAAACGCCATACAAGCAGCTTGCGGCGCATGTCATGAACCAGTGCGTGGCGGTGATTTCCCGCGACGACAAGTCGCTTGAAGTCGCCCGGCAAATGGCTCCGCGCGCCAACAACATGCTGTCCGTGGATGTGGCCTTCGTGCTGCCCTATCAAAGCCGGTCCGGCGAAACCGGGGGCAAGCCTATCAAAGTCGGCCTCAATGTCTCTGGCCTGCTGTATCATGAAGCGGAAACGGGGAGGAACCGTTTCGGCCTCTCCTATAGCTATGCGCGCTTCACCGACATGCTGATCGAGCGTCTGTTGGCGCGGGGCGATGTCGAGGTGCATCTGGTTCCGCATGCCACCAGCAAGGGTGACCCGACCGACGACGATGGACGGCGCGCTGACATATTGGCGCAGCGCTTCCCCGGCGTCATCCGTGTGCCGGATTTCGCAGGCCCTTCGGAGGCGAAATCCTATATTTCCGGTCTCGACCTGCTGATAGCCGGGCGCATGCACGCATGCATCGGCGCCTATTCATCGGTCACGCCGGTGCTTCTGGTATCCTATAGCCGCAAGTTCAGCGGCCTGTTCGGCATGCTCGGTTATGAGCATATGGTGCCGGTTACGGGGGAAACAGAGGAAACGGCGGTGGAAATGGCTCTCGCCACGCTGGAAAAACGGCAGGAGCTGAAAGGCGAGATTGAACAGGGCATGCGTCAGGTGCAGTCCCGCCTCGATATCTATCGCGACGCCCTGCGTGCGCTGTTCGCGGATATGAAAGCCAGGGTTGCATGAGCGGCGTTCAATCCCCAACGCTTAAACGGGTGCTGCGCAGTGAATTGTGCAGCGGTTGCGGGCTATGCGTGGGTATCAGCGACGGCGCGGTCGAAATGGAAACGATCGCACCGGGATATAGCCGCCCGCGCCAGAACGCCCCTGTTACGCCGCAGGTCGAAACGGCAATTGCTACGGCCTGTCCGGGTGCGAAGGTCATGCCCTGGACGGAAGGACCGAACCGGCATGAATATTGGGGGCCATGGCGCCAATGCCTCACCGGTCATGCAACCGATGACGATGTCCGCTTTTCCGGCTCTTCCGGCGGCGCGATTTCGGCTCTTGCGATCCATGCCCTGTCGACCGGTCTGGCTGAACGCGTTTTACATGTTTCCGCGGACCCGGATTACCCCACACGAAACCGTATCATTTGGTCGAAAACACCGGACGAAGTCATTGCCGGGGCGGGATCGCGCTATGCATCCTCTTCCCCCCTCGCCAGCATCAATGAGGCGCTGGAAGAGGGAAAGCCTTTCGTTTTCATCGGCAAGCCCTGCGACGTTTCCGCGCTGCGGCAATTGGCCACTGTCGACGATCGTGTCGATGCTCTGATACCGCTCAAACTCTCCTTTTTCTGCGGTGGAATGCCCAGCCATGACGGCGCAGACCGCGTGGTGCGCGCCATGGGTATGGATCCCGCAGAAATCACCAGCTTCCGCTATCGCGGTAATGGCTGGCCAGGCCTGACCCGCGCGGAAACGCAGGACGGGCAGTTCGCAGAAATGCGCTACGAAGACAGCTGGGGCGGACATCTTTCCAAGGAAATCCAGTTCCGGTGCAAAATATGCCCTGACGCCGTGGGCGGCGTGGCCGATATTGCCTGCGCCGACGCCTGGTATGGCGGCGAAAGCGGCTATCCCAAGTTCGAGGAGCAGGATGGCCGCAGCCTGATCATGACGCGTACCGAAATCGGTGAGAATTTTCTGAACGACGCCGTGACAGGAGGAATATTGGCCACTGAAAAACTGGCCATAGAGGAAGTACAGTTGATGCAACCTGCGCAGGCACGGCGCAAAAGGCTGGTTGCATCACGGCTCGCGGCTTGTTCATTGATGCTTCAGCCACGCCCTGCTATGAACGGCCTCGATGTGGAAAAGGCCTCAAGAGCGGCCTCAATCAAGGAAAAACTGAAAAACTTGCTAGGAACGATGCGCCGAATTGGGACGAACCAGCGGTAACCATGTTTGTGTGTTACAAATACTTTCTGTTTTTCATACAATCATGTAATAAGCTGCGCATTGAGACCCATATGGACTGCGAGTAATATTAAAGGGGGTGGTGTTGTCATGACAAAGACTGGTAAACTCATATTGTTTTGTACGGCAGCATATAGCGGCCCTGCTTTCGCGCAGGCGGCGGCGCCAGCAGATCGTCATATCGACATCACGTTGCAGGCCGAGGGCCGTTACGACTCCAACATCGCCCGGACCAGCGCGGCGGCGGCGGCGGTGCGCGGTCTGACCCGTGAGGACTGGCGCTTCACTCCATCCGTTGCTGTGGACATTGGTACGCCGATCGGCGGACGGCACAGCCTTACTGTGGTAGGCAGCGCCGGCTATGACTTTCACAGGCATAACAAGCGCCTCGATCGCGAACGTATCGGTGTGAACAGCACGCTCGGTCTCAACCTCTCGATCTGTAACACCAGCATTCAGGGCGGTTACACCCGCCGCCAGAGCGAGCTGGGCGAAATTGGCGCCGTGGGCGGCGGCATCCAGAGCGTCAAGAATACCGAGACGATCCGCACCATCGGCAGCACGGTGTCCTGCGGCAGGAGCTTCGGCTTCCGCCCGACAGCCTCCATTCAGTATGAAAATGCCGACAACAGCAACATTTTGCGCGAGCGCACCAACCGCCACGCCCTCACCTATTCGGGCGGCGTTGCATATACCCACCCGTCCATCGGTGACCTGCTGGTGTTCGTGCGCCGCCGTGAAACCCGCTTTCCCGACCGTCCAACCGTGCCTGGCATGGGCGAGGAAGGCTATGACGTGATGTCCTATGGCGCCAGCTATTCCCGCATGATCGGCACCCGTCTCCAGGGTTCGATAGAAGGCACCTATACCGACGTGAACAAGCGTGGCGCGACCACGAGCGGGGGCTCTCCCAACGGCATCAACTGGGCCGCGAACCTGACGGCCACTGTGTCGCCACGGCTTCAGGTCCATGCCGTGACATCGCGCGCCATTACCTCGTCACTGGGTATTGATTCCGATTACAACAAGACGTCCGCCTATGGCATTGACGGCACGTTCACGCTCAACCCGCGCGTGACGCTGAACGCGGGATACAGCTACCAGAACCGCAAATTCTTCGAAACCCAGACCGGCTTTGGCCCGGCCCTGACCAAGGACCGCGTCCATTCCCTGTTTGGCGGTGCGACCTACGCGCTCAATGACCGCGTCAAGTTCGGGTTCGACGTTGGCCGCGCCTCCCGTGCCGCCAACGGCACTTTTTATGACTATACGAACACCCACGCTGCTTTGCGTGTCAGTCTGACATTCTGACGGACACGCACAGGAAAGGTTGATTATGCATATGCCGATGACACGACTGGTTTACCGACTGATCGCTTCGATTGCCCTGTTGCTGGTTCCATTCAGCCTGGCGCAAGCGCAAGTGGCGCCCGCGTCACCGGCACAAGAACCATCGTCGGCACCCTCATCGGCACCGGCACAAATACCCTATTCGGCGCCTATGCAATCTCCTCCGCAGGCGGTGCCCCAAGCACCTATGCCAACTGCCCTGCCACCCTCGCAGCCGGCCACGCAGGCAGCCGCCACGGACTCGGTCTCGCTTAACGACGGTTATGTGCTGGGCGCTGGCGACATCATCGAGGTATCGGTTCTGGGAAGCGCGGAACCGCCCGCACGCGTTCAGGTACAGACGGACGGCTCGATCCAGCTCCCTCTGCTGGGTTCGATGCAGGCCGCCGACAGCACCATATTGGACCTGCGCGACAAGGTTCGCCGGTCGCTCAGAAACGGCGGTTTTTACACCAACCCGTTCGTGAACATCAACGTCGTCAGCTATGCCAGCCGCTATGTGGTCGTATTGGGTGAAGTCGGTTCGCCCGGCATTGTTCCGATTGACCGTTCCTACCGCGTATCCGAAATAATGGCGCGCGTCGGTGGAGCAAGAGCGAGCGGCGCAGACGATATCACCCTGACCCGCGCGTCGGGCGAGCAGTTCACACTCAGCATCAAGGACATGGCGACCGGCGGTACGGACAAGGACCCTGTCGTCAATGCCGGCGACAAACTGTTCATCCCCAAGGCAGAGACCTTCTACATCTACGGGCAGGTCAACGCCCCCGGCACCTATGTCATTGATGGCAAGATGTCGCTGCGCATGGCGCTGGCTCGCGGTGGCGGCCTCACCAGCATGGGTTCGGAAAAACGCGTAAAAATTTACCGCGGCGGCGAAGAGATACGAAAATTCAACCCTTCGGATACTATAAAGGGTGGCGATGTCGTAGTTGTCGGCGAACGCTTCTTCTGATCGGGAAGGCATGATATGAGTTTTATCCAGTTTTTCAGGATATTATGGGCGCGCCGGGCGATTACGATCCTCGCAACGCTCGGATGCTTCCTGGCGGCGCTTGCGGTCGCGAAATCCCTGCCGCCGGTCTATCAGGCCAATTCCCGCCTCATGCTGGACATCGTGAAGCCCGACCCGGTTACGGGTCAGGTGATCGCGTCACAGTTCGCGCGCGCCTTCGTGAAAACGCAGATCGAGCTGATCCGCGATTACCGCGTGGCGGGCAAGGTGGTCGACGCGTTCGGCTGGACCAGCTCGCCGGAGCTGATCGCACAATATCAGGCGCGTCCGGCCGACGATAACCGCGATTTCCGCCGCTGGCTGGCGCAAAGGATCATCAACCGCACCGAAGCCGGTCTGCTGGAAGGCTCGAACATCCTCGAAATCTCGTTCAGCGCCACCTCGCCCGAGGTTGCGCGCAAGGGCGCGGATGCGCTGCGTCAGGCCTACATCGACCAGACATTGGCGTTCCGCCGCGAAGGCGCCGCCCGCAACGCCGAATGGTTCCGCCAGCAGGCCGAAAAGGTCCGGGCTGAACTGGCAGAAGCCGAGAAGCGCAAGAGCAATTTCGAACGTGAAAACGGCATCGTGCTTCAGGAAGACAATAGCGATCCGGAAATGGCCAAGCTGAAGGCGCTGGCGCAGAGCATGCCTGCCGCACAGATGCCGGGTATCGCGCCTATCACATCGCCCTCGACGGCGCAGCTGGGCCAGATCGACGCGCAGATTGCCGCCGCATCGCAAACTTACGGCCCCAATCACCCGATGATCCAGAACCTGCAGCGCCAGCGCGCAGCCGTGGCCGAAAACGCATCGCGTGAGCTGGCAAGCGCCCGCGCCGCCGCTATGGGTTCGGTAGGCGGGCCTTCGATCCAGAGCCTCGTTTCTGCGCAAACCCAGAAGGTTCTGGCGCAGCGTGGCAAGGTGAACGAGGCACAGAGGCTGGCCAGCGACGTGACCATCCTCAAGGAACAGTTTGTAAGGACGGCTGCGCGTGCTGCCGATCTGGATCAGCAGGCGCAATCGGTAGAGACCGGCCTGACTGTTCTTGGCAACGCCGTGGCGCCGGAAGATCCGGAATCGCCCAATGTTCCGCTGATCCTGTTCGGCTCTCTTGCCGCGGGTTTCGGCATGGGCATATTCGCCTCGCTTCTTATCGAACTGCTGAGCCGCCGCGTTCGCGGAGTGGAAGACATGGCAGTGGCCGGCGCACCGGTGATCGGCGCCATGAGCCGCGTGAAAGATGAGAGCGCGCCAACTTCACTCTGGGCCTCCATTTGGGAATGGCTCGGGTTCAATGAACTCTTTGGCAAACGGGCGACGGCGGAATGACGGATATGGCGCAGGACGAAGCCGTGAAGGCGGCTACGAAGAAGGCGAAAATAGCGAAGATCGCTCCCGCCGAAACTGAAGCGTTGCCGAAGCCGCGCGCCGGTTTCCAGTTTTCGCGCGCGATCGCCGTGCTGTCTGACCCTGGCGGTCCGCAGGCCGAGTCAATTGGCGCCATGCGTACGCACCTGCTGGCACAGCATATCCGCGATGGTCGCCGTTCGCTCGCTGTTTGCGCGCCCTCGGCAGGCGTTGGCTGCACCTATCTCTCAGTCAATCTTGCGACCGCTTTTGCGCTTGCCGGTCTGAAAACGCTGCTGATCGACGCCAATATGCGCGACCCGGCGGTGCAGGACTATATCGCGCCCGCCAACCCCGACGCCATCGGCCTGCGTCAGTGCCTGAGCGGATCGACATTGATGCTGAGCGAAGCGATCAATGAGGAAGTGCTGCCCAATCTGGCTGTGATGTATGCGGGCGGCGTCGCCGAAAACCCGCAGGAGCTGCTGGCCAGTTCGACCTTCAAGTCGATTGCCGAAGACTGCATGCGCGATTTCGAGGTAACGATCATCGACACGCCGCCCAGCAACGGGTCGGCCGACGCGCGCCGCGTGGCCATGGTGCTACGCTATGCCCTGCTGGTCGTGAAGCGCAATGAAAGCTTCGTCTCGGACCTGAGGACGCTGGCGGATGAATTGCAATCGGACCGTGCGAAGGTGGTCGGTACGTTCCTGAACGACTTCTGATTTTACGGTGGCGGCCAGCGAAGCCATAGACTCTCCTGCGCAATCCAGTTTTGCGGGGTTCAAAGCCGGGCTGCTGCGCCACTGGCCGTTGCTGGCCGGTTTTCTGATCCTGGCCATCCCGACCTTCATTGGCCTGGCCGATGAAGTATGGACCCTCGAAATCGGCGCGCATGGACCAATAGTCCTTGCCACCGGTCTATGGCTGATCAGCCAGCGGCTGGGCGAGCTGCGCGAGAGTAGCACGGGCCCATCCTGGGGCATGGCCGCGCTCGGTATGGCCATTTCGATACCGCTCTATATTTTCGGGCGGGCTTATGATTTCATCTCGCTGGAGGCGCTGGCGGTTTATGGCGTTATGCTCGCCATCATGTGCCGCCTCTACGGGTTTACCGCCCTGCTCAAGCATTTCTTCCCGTTTCTCTATCTCGGATTTCTCGTCCCCCCGCCCGGCTGGCTGATTGATCAGGCGACAGCGCCGCTGCGCTCATTCGTGTCGATGGTATCGACAGAGATGTTGCAGATGTTCGGCTATCCGATCGCGCGCGAGGGCATCACCCTGTATATCGCGCAATATCAGCTGCTGGTTGAGGACGCCTGCTCCGGCATGAATTCAATCATCGGCCTGACCGCAATCACATTATTCTATATCTATGTCATCCACCGCGCATCATGGCGCTATTCCGTGCTGCTGATGGCGTTCATCCTGCCAATCGCGGTTATCACCAATATATTGCGCGTGGTCGCACTGGTGCTGATCACCTATTATTTCGGCAACGCCACGGCTCAGGGCTTCATGCACATGACGACCGGCGTCATGCTGTTCGCGGTAGCGCTGGTGCTGGTATTCGGGCTCGACGCGCTGTTACAGCGCCTGTTCCATATCGGACAGGAGAAACCGGCGTCATGATCGACCGGCGTGATCTGCTGATCGGCGGGATATGCGCCGTAGGTCTTGCGGGCGCCGAATATCTGCGCCCGCGCGAGCTGCGCACCCTGTTCGAGGGAGAAAAGCTGGACAGCATCGTTCCCTACTCCATCGGACCATGGAAAGCGCGGGAAGGCGGCGAAATGGTCGTTCCCAAGACGCCGGGCAGCCTCGCCGACCGGCTCTATTCGGACACCGTGCAGCGCACCTATTTCAATGCCGAAACCGGTGATGGCCTGATGCTGCTGATCGCCTATGGCCGTTCACAGAGCGACCTGTTGCAGCTTCACCGCCCCGAAAGCTGTTACCCGGCCATAGGCCTTGATATCAAGAAGCGCCTGTTCACCGATATCGCCCTGGGCAATGGCCAGCAGATCCCGGCCGTCGCCTTGACTGCGCAAGGCGGATCGCGCACCGAGGATATTGTCTACTGGACGCGGCTGGGCGAATATCTGCCCCGCACCGCAGGGGAACAGCGCGAAGATCGCCTGAAAACCGCGATGGCGGGTTATATCGGCGATGGTGCTCTGGTGCGGGCCTCCGTGCTGCGGTCCCGCGACGACGAACCGCGCTATGGACTGGTCAGCAGCTTCATGCGCCATATGGTCGAGGCCATGCCATCTAAAGACCGTAAAGCGCTGATTGGGACGCAGCGCAGCGCCTAGTCAGGGTGCAACTTTACTGCTTCACAGCGCGAACGCAGACCAACAGCTCATAATTGGGATCGTTATAGTCGAGCTGCTCCGGCGTAATCTCGCGAGCGCCCAGGCCGTGCAGATTGGCGACACAGCTCATCACATTGCCATAGGTTTCGACGCTGACATTGTCCTTACCGAATACCGGATGAAACAGCTTGCGCTTCGACTGTGAGGTGAAATGCCAATATTCGCCCCAGTCGTCCACGCCTTCGCGCCGCGCCACGCGCGACATGCCATGCGACGTGACCAGCGCAACACCACCGGGTTTCAGGATGCGGTGCAGCTCCGAAACCGCCGCTTCGATCTCATAGATCATCTGCAAGGTTTGCGTGATGATGATGCAATCGAATGTGTTGTCGGGAATATTATGGGCATTGGTCAGGTCCGCGACGATGGTCGCCTGTGGATTGCCCTCCACATAGTTGAGCACATCGGGCTGCGTTACCCGGTGTCCGCCAAATTTGAGGGTATAGGCCGGATCGCCCATTTCCAGCGTCCGTCCCTTAACATCGGCGGAATATTTGCCGAGGAAATGCTCAATATAATAGCGCTCGATCGTCAGGAGATCGCGATCCTTGCCGAAGATCGGGCTGATCGGGCTCAGCCGGTCCAGACTGCCGAAATCGACGCTGCCAACCGGTACCGCCTGCAAACCGAAGCGGCGCTGCTGCGCGCGAATATATTCGCGGCTGGATTGTGGCAGGATTTTTGTCGCCAGATCGCGAACATGATCTCTCAATTTGGCAATGATCGGCACGAGCGCTTCTCCGTAAAATCAGGCTACCAGCGACGCCAGGTTGATCGCGCAAAACCACAATATGACGACCAGCACGGCATGCCCTATGCTCACCCTGTCCCGCAATGCGAAAATAACAGGGTCGTCATGCAATATGCCGCGATGCGCCTTCACCCATATGCGCACCAGCCAGGAGCCAAGCACCATGGGGATCAGGAACAGCGCCCATTCATTGGGATAACGCCGCAAATGCGACGCATCGAGCTGCATATAGAGCAGCATGACCACCACCGCCATGGAGGCCGTGGCCACGCCGACGGCAGCGGTCAGCGGCGTATCGGTTATCAGATAACCGCGGCTGGAAATATCCTTGTCCGGCGTCGCCGCGGCGCGGATCAGTTCCGCATGGCGCTTGGCAAGCGCCAGAGAGGTAAACAGCGCGAAAGCGAACGACATCAGCCAAAGCGATGCGTCTTCGCCTGTCAGTGTCAGACCGGCAAAAACACGGAGCGTGAACAGCCCGCCAATCACCAGCACATCGAACACGGCTATATGTTTGAGGCGCAGAGAGTAGGCGACTGTCACGACCAGATAGCCACACAGCACGAGGAAGAAGGCGGGCTGAATCAGTAGCGCCAACCCCATGCCGCTCGTCAACATGGCCAGCGCCAGCACCAGGGCAAACATGACGGACTCTTGCCCGACGCGATGGGGCGGTATCGCTTGCCGAAGTGATTGCGATCCGCCGTCAGGTCATTGAGGTCGTTGAGCAAATATGTCGCCGAAGCCACGACACCAAAAGCGATGAAGCCCGCCACGACGCGATTGAATACCCCCGGTTCCTGAAAAAGCTGCGCCAGCACGAACGGCACGAAGAGCAGCATGTTCTTCGACCATTGATGGATACGCAGCTGCTTGACCCAGTCTTTCAGGGTCATGCGCGGTGCCGGAAAGGTCGCTTTGGGTGTGAGCTTGCGCTGTTGCAGTGCGCGCGCCACGGAGCGGGACGACCCGGCGACATAGACATCGCGCGCTGCTTCCCAGACCGGGATATCGGCCATAGCATCGCCGATATAATCGAAACCATCGGGGAAACGCTCAGTCAGCCGGGCGGCCTTGTTACGCCCTTTCAAATTATGGCCGTCGGTTGTCGCAATCACACCGTCGAACAGGCCGAGATGCGCAGCCACACCATCGGCAATGGACTGATCGGCGGCGGTCACCAGATAGGCTTCGCCACCCATGTCCTTATGGTCCCGGATAAGGTCAAGAATGTCCTCATTATAGGGCAATGTCGCATGACTGAGCGTCACATGATCGGCAACGGCGCGTTTGAAATGCGCCTTGCCGAACCGGAGCTGCGCCAGAGCGCGCAGAAACGCGCGCGGCTGCTTCGTCATTAGCGCAAGCACGGATTCAACCAGCGTGTCGGTGCGCACCAGACTATGGTCGAGATCGACAACCAGCGGCTTCAGTACCTTGGCATCCTGAGCCAATTCTGTGTCCTGCACGGTCATGGCTCCACCCGCTCGCCAGCAACGCCATCGCGGGAGAGAAGGAGCGCATGGTCATCCGCGCCACGCACCGCATGCCAGACCGGACGGCCTTCAAAATGAGAGGCAATATGCGCGTTCATCTCTGGGCCTTGGTCCTTCAGGAAAATCCTGCCTTTCAAATCGGGCATGTTGAGCATGAAGGCGCTGCCATATTCGCCCATGTCTCCGTCTTTGACGAAGACAAGCGCGTCCGATGGAATCGCCCCCGATGCCGCAACTGCGCGGTAGTCTCCGTTAAAACCACGGAATTCCCAATATTTCGCTAAACCCCGCCAAGGCATGAAGCCCCCCACTGCTACGATGCACAATAATATTGCGACCGATATGATCCCACCACGCCCTTTATCGCTTATGCGATACATTATCATTATAAGGGTTTGCAGGCCGCGTGCAATGAGGAAAAAGCCGGGCCAAAGCGCCATGAACCAATAGCGCGGGCCGATATAGAAGCCGCCGTTGAACCAGTAGAGACCATAGGCCGCCACTATTGCGCCCATCAGCACCAGCATGCACCAGTCGAGGCGCGTGATACGCCCCCATATCAGGTGAATGTACAACAGCGCGAGCGACCCTATAGCCCAGCCCAGCAATTCGGCATTCATTGATTTGAGATTGAACTGGGCCTGTATCAGCGCTTCCGGCAGGCTATGCCCCAGCCAGATATCTACACCTCCCCAATTGTTGGGAGAGCCTATGTCCGCACCAAAGCCCAGCCGGTTTGCGCCCGGATGCCACAACAGATCGAAATATTGGTCGATAGGCGTGACCAGCGCATTGCCCGTCAGCAGATGATTATAGGGAAAGATCAGTGCGCCAATAACAAGGCAGCCCACGCCATAGGCCGCCACGGATATCCATCCAGAAAGTGCGCGCAAATCGACACGGCTCATCGCCCAGAATCCGGTAAGCCCCCCCACGACGACCCCATCGAGCGGCCGGGTCAGGAACAAGATGCCCATCAGGCAGCCCGCCGCAAACCAGCCAAGCACCCTGTGCTTCTTCTCGGCCGCCAGCAGCAGCCAGGCGGCGAGGACCAGAAACAGCGTCAGCGTATGGCTCATGAACGAGGCGGACATCGCCAGATACCAGGGCGAGACAGCCAGCAGCACGGTCACTACTGCGGCAAAGCGCGCCGACACCAGTCTTCGAGCCAGGTCATATCCTATCGGAATGGTCAGCGCAGCCAATATGGGATTGACCAGAAACGGTACCCCTGCGGCTACACCAATCGCCAGCACAGCCGGCCAGCCGGGCGGGAAGATGGAAAACCATTTCCCGTCCTGCATGCTGATCCAGTCATATTGCAGCGCGCCTTGCATCCATTCCGGCGGCGCGGCAGCATAGAGATTGCCTTGAACGAAATAGCAGGCGTGAAACAGGTAGGAGACTTCATCCGGCACGCGCGGCATGCGATCAAACGCGAACACACTGAGCAAAAGAGTTGCCGCGAAAACCCACAAGGCAGCCAGCCATGGCAAGCCGTGCCGGCCTGTGTCAGCCCGTGGTAAAAGCAATCGCTCAGCCGCTGCAATCGCGCGATCGAGCCTCTCCGGCACCAACATGGCAAGCAGAGTCAGGTTGACGAGATTGACGCCCAGAAAGGCAGCGGTGACGAGCCCCTGCTTGGCAAACGCGCTCCATTCTGCACGCTGCATAAAGCCCATCGGCGCCACCAGCGAGGCCAACAACAGGATCAGCAGCAGCGCCACACGTCCCCTGCCCAGCACGTCGACGCCGCGCCAGATCATCGCCAGACGGCCGCCCGTCATCAGGACGCCGGTGACGGCCAGCGCCTGAACCGCGAAAGCGGCATAGCTGGCGCGCGCCAACAGTGTTGATGGCTTGAGCAGAAGCGAGCCGAACCACAGCGGGTCGGTCAAGCCAAGCTGGCCGCACGTCCCCAGCAGGAACGCGGCAAGCAGCACCCCGAACAGGCAACAGCGATTGCCGTCTGTGCGCGGGATGTGCTGCGTTCGTGTCAGCATGATGCCTCTGCTCGGGCATAGTCCGCAAAGCGGACTGAACCCGGACTTACGCCTTGCTAACCGCAGCCGCGCGCTGTTCCTCGATCACATCGTCGATGATCTGATCGAGCGGGGTACGCGGGCGATAGCCAATGAATTCCTCGAGCTTGTCGACGCACGGCACGCGACGCTGCATATCCTCGAAACCGAAGCCATAGACTTCGTTATAGGGCTTCTTGATGATCTCGGAGGAAGAGCCAGTGCGTTCCTTGATACGCTCGGCAAGGCCGTAAATGGTGACTTCCTCGTCATTGCCGACGTTGAAGACCTGACCAATCGCATTGGGCGCGTTGAGCAGACGGGTCAGTGACTCAACCGCGTCATAGACATGGCCGAAACAGCGCGACTGGTCACCTGTGCCGTGCACGGTGATCGGATCGCCTTTCAGCGCCTGGCTGACGAAATTGGGTAGCACCATGCCGTAATAGCCGGTCTGGCGCGGGCCGGTGGTGTTGAACAAGCGCACGATGATGCAGCGCAGGCGCTTTTCATAGGCATAGGACAGCGCAAGCGATTCATCGAGCATCTTGGCGACCGCATAGGACCAGCGCAGATTCGCCGTCGCGCCCAGCACCAGGTCATCATCCTCACGGAAAGGCACCTTCACCGCCTTGCCATAAACTTCGGAGGTCGAAGCGATGATTACCAGCTTGTTGCCGTTGGCCGCAGCATGCAGGATGTTTTCCGTGCCGTTGACATTGGTGTGGATCGACAGGCTCGGCTTTTCGAGGATCAGCTTCACGCCGACCGCCGCCGCGAGGTGGATCACCGCGTCGCAGCGCTCCACCAGTTCCTGCACCAGCGCATTGTCGCGCACGGAACCGATGACCATCTCGAAATTCTGATTGTCCTTAACCGGTTCCAGATTGTCCATGCTGCCGGTCGACAGATTGTCGAGCACGACCACGCCGTGGCCCATACCCAACAGACGTTCGCACAAATGCGAACCTATGAAACCCGCTCCTCCAGTAATGAGGATCCTCATGATAAACCTCCCAAAGCCGAAACTATGCCTTCATTGCCCTTCGCGCGCGCCGCCCGGCGCACGACATCCAGATATTCTTCTATGACGACCTCTTGTTTCCAGTTCTGCTCGAACGCGCTGCGCGCTTCTGCCGCCAGCTTGTCGCGATGGGACGGGTTTTCCCCGATCCCGGCGATGGCGTGACGCAGATCCTGCTCGCTTTCGAACAACAGCCCCCCGCCTTTCGCCACGATTTCCGGGAATGGTCCCAGACGCCGCGCGATCACCGGAGTGCCGCTTCGGAATGCCTCTATAAGAATAATCCCAAAAGTTTCATAACAAAGCGACGGAACGATCAAAGCCCGTGCATGCTGGTAATAGGCCGGTATCTGTTCCGGCTCCAACCGCCCGGTGAAATGGACGCGCGGATGGCCCTTCGCCTGTTCCCGCAGCACCTGCTCATATTCGCCGCTGCCGACGACCAGCAGGTCCGGGCCCTCTTCACCGGAAAAGGCGGGAATAATTTCCTGCACGCCCTTGATCTTTTCCAGGCGGCCAACGAATAGAAAATAGGGGCGCGGATGCGGCGCAGCCTGCCCGCTAATGGGTGGCATATCCGGCAGGAAATAGGGCACGACCTCCATATCGCGCGGAAAACCGAAGCTGCGGTGCTTGTTCCGGCTGAACTGGCTCTTGGCGATGAAGGCATCGACATGATGCAGGTTGCGCTCCAGCTTGCCGGTCGAGCGCCAGAGCTGCGGCGGGCGTTTATAGCCCAGCACGCATTTAAGGCATTCCCGCTCCTCGCACACTTCGCGATTATGGCGCCATAAGACATGGGTCGGGCACACCAGCCAATGCTCGTGCGCTTCATAGACCTTCACAGCTTTGGGATCGCCCACGGCCAGCAGCCCTGGCCCGCCGACCAGCGAGATATTATGATACCAGATGACATCGAACTGGCCCGGCCCAAGCAGCTTTTCCAGCTCGCCCTTGTGCGCGACCGGGCTGCCCAGTTGCTGCACCATCAGGCTGGAGACGATGCCGAGCGAGGATTTGAGGCCGATGACATTCACGCGCGGGTCTTCGGCGATGGGAGCGGGTTTCTTGCCCGCCAAGGACAGATAGGCATCGCGGTCATGAATAACCGTGACCTGATGCCCCAGATCGGCCAATGCCGTCGTCAATCTTTTGATACCGATGCCGTCGCCGCCGAAATTATACGGGGGATAAAAGGTCGTGAGCATCGCGATTTTCAGTGCGGACATGCCCTTCGGCCTCATTTCATCTTGAGCGATATTTACGTATGCGGACTATTATTCCAGCCAATATGACAGATCTTTCTTTAATAATCCTTGCAACAGCACAATATCATCTTGCAGCGCATCAACAAGCTTCGCGCGCGCAGCATCCGACATTTTTTCGCGCGACAGGTTCCGTTTCGACACCAGATCGCGGATCGCCTGACGTGCCGAGGGCGGCACGATTGTCGCGGCGAGGCTGGCGATCGGGTTGGGCCGCATCACCAGATTTTGCAGCCATGCGTGGCGCGGCTGGCCGCCCATATTGGTTTCGTGGCTGACATCCGGCACGAAAGACGGATCGACATCAATGAATTCGAATATCTGACGCAGCAGGCCGACAGGGTCCGCGCGATACTCCTCATAAAAGAACACCCGGAGCTGATTCGCCGGGAATTCCGCATAGAAACGCTGCAACTGCTCACCATATCGAGGGAAGCTGCTGTACTGGAACAGGGGCTGCCAATGCGCGCGCAACCGCTCCGGCTCGGCGGCCAGCGCGGCGTCGAAGCTGTCGAGCGGCTCGATCATCTGCGCGCGGGCATAGAGGTAATGCGAGAAGGCCTGCTCTATCGGATTGCGCAGCACCGCAATCATTTTCACGTCGGGCAGACGTGCCTTGATGCGCCGCGCGGCGTCGGGCGCGTAAAGATAAAGCGGAGAGGCCTCCCCCATCGCCATACCGCCGGGCGCATCGGCAAACAGACCGCGATAGGCGTCCCAGCTCGCCACCGAATTATTCACGAACTCGGCGCCGCCGCCCTTATAATCGAGCGGTTCGCCCTCGAACGCGAAATAATTGGGCTCCTTGATCGCGCTCATGAACACCTGCGGGTGCTGGCGCACAAGGTCGTAGAGCGCCGTCGTGCCCGACCGCGCCGCTCCGATAATCATGAAAGTCGGCAGCTTTGCCATGGATTGCTATGCCCCCTCACCTCATGCATAGCGCTTAACAAGGTAAAAATCCGGTTACAATCGCAAGGAAAGATGAGTTGAACGCGCGGGACATCATCCTGGGATCGGGGCCGAGCGGTGTTGCAGCGGCAAAAGCACTGACCGCGCGAGGGCGCGACGTGCTGGTTCTCGACGCAGGGTTAGAGATGGATGCATCGGCCAAGGCACTGCGTGACCGCATGGGCGCGGCGGAACCGGATGCATGGAGCGACGAGGACCGCGAGGCCATCGGCGCGGTGCGGCGCTCCGAGAAAAGCGACAGCATCCAGCCTTTCGGTTCCGATTTCCTGTTTCGCCTGCCGGAAGAAATGGCTGAATATGGCGACCCGCAAAGCGTTCACGCGCTGCGCCCGTCCTTCGCCAAGGGTGGCCTCAGCAATGGCTGGGGCGCATCGGTTCTGCCCTATCATGAGCGGGATTTCGACGGATGGCCGATCACTCTCGATGATCTGCGTCCGCATTATCAGGCGATTGCGCAGATGATCGGCATGAGTGGGCAAAAGGATGGGCTGGCCAGCCTCTATAGCGGCATCGGCATGGACGATGCGCAGCCCCTGCCCGCCAGCCGCCAGGCACGCGAATTGCTGGCACGCATGGATCGCAAGAAACAGGCGCTGGGCCAACTCGGCGTGCATTATGGCGCATCGCGGCAGGCGATTGCGCCGGGATGTCGCGCCTGCGCTATGTGCCTTTATGGGTGCCCTTACCGCCTGATCTTCAATGCGGGCTATGAAATCGAGCGCATGGCCGCCGATGATATACTGCGATATCAGGGCAGCGCCATCGCCACCGGGTTTAGCGAGCATGCGACGGGCGTAACGGTGCACAGCAACCAAGGTGAGTTCCAAGCCGAGCGCCTGTTTGTCGCGACCGGCGTGCTGCCAACAGCAAGGCTTGTACTGTCGTCGCTAGGCCTCGACGCGCATGAAGTCACCATCCTCGACAGCCAGCATTTCTACCTGCCGATGCTGCACAGCTGGTCCGCAGGTGACCCGGCGGTCGAGCCGCGCCATACATTGGCGCAGGCCTTCTGGGAGATTAACGATCCAGCGGTGGAGGATCATGTCGTCCACGCCCAGCTATACACCTATAACGACACCTATGCGCCCGATATGCGCCAGCGTTTCGGGCCGTTCGCTGGCATCGCCAAACCGCTGATCGAAGCGATGAGCCGCCGCCTGATCGTCGCCCAGCCTTTCCTCCATTCCGATGTATCACCCGCCATCGGCGCGCGCCTGGATGGCGGCAAGCTGGCCTATCGCCGTATCGACAATGACAGAACGGCCGCGGCAATGGATCGTGTGAAAAACCGACTGGCGCAGGTGGCGCGCATGGCGGGCATGTTGCCGCTGACGCCATTAATGCGCCCCGGATCGCTGGGTAGCAGCTTTCATTGCGGCGGCAGCTTCCCAATGCGCGATACACCGGGCACGGGCGAAACGGACATGCTGGGCCGTCCGGCGGGCCTCAAGCACACGCATATTGTCGATGCGTCGATCTTCCCCACCGTGCCCGCGCCCACCATTACCTTTTCGGTGATGGCCAATGCACATCGAATTGCGAGCGCGGCTTAATCCTCTTTATTAACACTCAAAATATGCCCGCTAACCATATATTTAGAGCGAAATCATGGCATTGAAAAATTTCTGAAAAAAGTAAAACAAAAATAGATCATTACTGTTATAGCGGTCGTTCTGCATGTAATATTGGTGGGATAATAGAATGTGCGGGATATTTGGTATCCTATATTTTTCCGGGGGAGGAATCCCTCCGGAGGACAAGCTTAATACGTCAGTCAAACTGCTCTCTCACCGGGGGCCGGACGCGCAAAAATATCATGCCATGCCTGGTCTTGGCCTCGCACATGCACGCCTGTCGTTCCTCGATACGCATGAGCGCAGCCACCAGCCTATGTGGGATGCATCGCGCCGCTACGCCATCCTGTTCAATGGCGAGATCTATAATTTCCGCGAGCTGCGTGCTGAGCTGACAGAGAAAGGCTATAGCTTCGTCACGGACTCCGATACCGAAGTCCTGTTGAACGCACTGATCGCTTACGAGCCGCAAGATATATTGCCGCGCCTCAACGGCATGTTCGGCTTTGCATTCTTCGACACGCAGTCGCGCACGGTGCTACTGGCGCGCGACCGTTTCGGCATGAAGCCATTGTTCTTCCACGCCAATTCCGACTTCATCGCCATGGCGTCCGAGGTAAAAGCGCTGTCGCCGTGGATCGACCTGCAGCCCGACAAGTTCATGCTGGCGTCCTATCTGCTCAAATTCGGCGGGCCGACGCGCGGCCACAGCTTCTATGACGGCGTGGAATCCCTGTCTCCAGGCGAAATGATCACGGTGTCAGCCGACGGAAAAATGGACCGGTCCTATTATTTCCGGCTGCCTGATTTCATCGACGAGGACTATCAGGAGCGGCTGGCGGGCATGTCGCGTATCCAGGTCGTCGATGAAATGGACCGGCTGTTCACCGAAAGCGTGTCGAGCCATATGTTCGCCCATGTGCCGGTGGGCGCCTTTTGTAGCGGCGGCGTGGATTCCTCGCTTTTGATGGCCAAGGCGAGCACGCACCACACCAACCTCGCCATCTTTCACGCTAATGTGAAGGGCCAGTGGAGCGAGCACGATGCCGCTCTCGAATTGTCGAAACATCTCAAGCTCGACCTGATGTCGGTCGATGTCGTCGATCAGGATTTCGTCGACCTGCTGCCTCGCGTGATGAAGCATTACGAATATCCCTTCACCTATCACCCCAATTGCGCGCCGCTGATGATGGTGGCGCGGCTGGCGCGCGATTCCGGCGTCAAGGGTCTGCTGTCCCGCGAAGGGTCCGACGAGTGCTTTCTCGGCTATCCGTGGCTGGGGCGAAAGGCGCTGACAGACCGTTATCACTCCTTCGTCGGATCGCTGCGCAACCTTGTGCACAAGATACCGGAATTCGGCACGATTTTATGGCCGCATGAGCATCATAACGCCGAGCCTGTCCGCGCCCTGCTGAACCGGCATGAGATGGACGATGACAATGACTGGATCCGGCAGAATGCCGTGTTGCCATCCGGCAAGTCCATCCCGAAGCAGAATGTCTGGACGCTGGAATATCTGCATCATCATCTGCGCACGCTGCTTCATCGCAACGATACGATGGGCATGGAGGCCAGCATCGAAGCCCGCTTCCCGCTGCTTGACAACGCCGTCGTGCGCGCGGCGGTCAACCTGCCGCCCAGCTACAAGCTGCGCCGGTCCATGCGCGCGCTGGACAAGGCGCATCCGTTCATTCAGGACAAATGGGTCATCCGCGAGGTGGCGGCGCGTTACATCCCCCGGTCTCTGAGCCATCGCAAGAAACTCGGCTTCTGGACCACAGTGTTCAAGCGGCTGGATATCGCGCCGGAATATTTCCACAATTCCTATGCGCGCGATCTGTTCGGGCTGAGCAAGGACCAGTTCGACAATGTGCTTGCCAAGGGCGGCAGCGACCTTGCGGTTCGCCTGCTGCATGTCGATGTGTGGGCCGACGTCTGTCTCAATGGCGGATCGGAGGACGACAGCATCGCGAAACTGCGGCAGATGGTGAAGATCAGGCCGGAAAAAGCGGCGGCCTGACCCTCTTTTATTTCGGCGGATAGACCTTGCGGATATAGTCCGCCGTGCGCGCCAATCCTTCTTGCGGCCCTATTTTCGGCGCACAGAGTTGGGCGCTGGCCTTGGCGATGCTGGCGACACCGCGCCCATGATAGAGGCGTGGATCCTGCATGGTTGGGCGGTATGGCGCGCTGCCCGGTTTGAGCTTCATCACCCGCTTGCGCAATCGCTCCAGCCGCGCCGTACCGATATGCGCAGCGAGACCCGCGCTCAGCCGCTGCGCCAAGGCGGAGAGCCCGCCGGGTGATGGCGAGACGCCATTTGTTTCGGGAGGCACATAGGGCGACATATCCTCATACACCACCTGCGCGCCGCAAGCCTGAGCATAGGTGGTGAACAGCGTCGCCCATTCAAACGGCTCCGGCCCGGAGACGATGAACCGCTCCGCCCCTCCCTGCTCCATTTCGCCAGCCGCGATGAACGCATCGACCAGATCGTCGATATAGAGGCCGTTGCAAAGCCCCAGCCCCTCACGCGGTAATATCACCGCGCCGCCATGCATGCGCTCCACCAATATGTCGGTCCATTGTGGCGAGCCGGGACCATAGACAATTGTCGGTTGCAGGATCACCGCATCGAATTGACCAGCCGAGACACGCGCTGCGATATCCTTCTCGATAGCCCGCTTGGCAGCTTTATATGCGTGACGGGGTATGTCGCAGGGCGAATTTTCATCCACGTCCTTGAGCGGCCAGTCGTCATAGACTGCAATCGAGCTGGTCTGGACCAGACGCGCCACACCTTGCGCCGCGCATGCATCGGCCAGTACCGTATAAAGTGCGATATTCTCATCCGCTGTGCGCCGGAAATCATAAGCGAGGTTGAATACGACATCAGCACCACTGACCAGTTTGCGGGCGTCTTGCGGATTGCCGATATCGGCGTGAACATAGTCTATCCGCTCGCCGCCGCTGCCGATCCGGCTCTTGTCGCGGGTGGGCACAAGCACATGCGCGCCCAGTTCCGCCAGTTTCCGCACCAGCGCGCCGCCGATAAAGCCCGTACCGCCGGTAACGACGACGCGCCGTCCGTTCCAGCCGCTGCCCGCTGCGCTCACGCCTTCGCCCATTTCGGCTGGGCGAGTATGTCCGTATAAAGCTGCTCGAACGCGGCATGCACATGCGGCGGCGAGAAGCGATCTTCGTTACTGCGTTCCAGCGCCGCCTGAGAGCGCGACTGTAGTCCGGTCTCGTCACTTGTCAGTGCAATCAGCTTGTCCGCCATTGCATCGATATCGCCCACGGGCACAACCGCGCCCACACTATCATCCACCAGTTCGACCACGCCCGCCGTATCGGTGGCGAGCACCGGCGTTGCCTGCTGAAACGCCTCAACAATCGTGATCGGCAGCGCTTCCCAACGCGAGGACAGGAAAAACAGGTCGGCAGCGGCCATATAGAGCGGCGCATTGTCGCTATGACCGATCAGCCTGACATGATCCTGCATCCCGGCCTCGGCGATCCAGCGCTCCGCATCCTCGCGCTGCGGCCCGTCGCCGACAACCACGAACCGCAAGCCCGGATCGCGCACGACGGCCTTTTGTGCCGCTTGCACGAGATAGTCGATGGCTTTCTGGTACGCGAGGCGCGCAACAGTGACGACCAGTTTCGTGCCATCCACACCCAGCAGCTCACGACGCAGCGCCTCGGCCTCTTCGGCAGGTGGACGCGGTTTCTTCTGCACGCCAAGGCCCATCACCTTGAGCATGTGCTGAGGCACCCCGCCCTTTTCGCGCAGATCGCCCGCGCTGTTGTGGCTGGGCGTCACGGCCAGATCGGAGGTCATCCGCGCTATCCGTCCGAACTCGGCAATCCGCTCCGGTTCCGCGCCATGGAAGGTCACCACGATCGGCTTGTTCAGCCCCCATGCCGCCACCCAGGCAACCAAAGCGGGCGCGCTTTCATGCGCGTGGATCAGGTCGATCTTCTTGTCCTTGACGAAAGACCGCAGTTTCAGCCCCTCGCGCAGCGCCGCCCACAATCGCGCCGAAACCGAGCCGCCGTCGCCGGAAACCTTGAAAATATCGGCATGAAAGAACTCAGGATCGACATCCTCGTTCACCCAGCTGTCGCGCGTCCCCGCCATGGCGACATAATGGCCATGACCCCGCAAGCCATGCACCAGGTCAATCACATGGCGCTGGATTCCTCCCGGCCGGAAATTGGTGCAGAGCTGAAGGATGCGCATATCGCTTTTCCCGTCGCAGTTATGCCTTCACCGCTTGCGGCGCGTCGATACCACGCTTCGCGAGTGCATTACGCGTATCAACGATGAGCTTGGCATGTTTCGCCACCAGATCATAGTCCACAGCGGCATGATCGGTCGCGATCAGCACGGCATCATAACCGGCCAGCGTCTGCGGATCGAGCGCGACGGACTTGCGCCCGGACAGGTTGGCATGCTCACGCGTCTGCGGCACCACCGGGATATGCGGATCATGGAAATCACACGTCGCGCCCTGCGCCTCGACCATGTCGATCAGCGTCAATGACGGGCTCTCGCGCAAATCGTCCACGTCGGATTTATAGGCCACGCCGAGCATCAGCACCCGCGCACCTTTCAGGCCTTTGCCGCTTTGTGCATTGAGGGCGCGCGCCAGATTATCGACGACATAGCGCGGCATGCTGGTGTTGACGAAACCGGCCAGCTCGATGAAGCGGCTTTCAACGCCATATTCGCGCGCCTTCCACGTCAGGTAGAACGGGTCGATCGGGATACAGTGGCCGCCCAGACCGGGACCCGGATAAAAAGCCTGATAACCGAAGGGCTTGGTCGCGGCTGCTGCAATCACTTCCCAGACGTCGATACCCATTTCGGAGTAGACCAGCTTCAATTCGTTGACGAGCGCGATATTGACCGCGCGGAAGATATTCTCCGTCAGCTTGGCCGCTTCGGCCACCGCAGCGCTATTGACCGGCACGACCTGCGCCACCGTCTTGCCGTAGAAAGTTTCCGCGAGCTTGCGCGATTGTGGATCGTCCGCGCCAACCAGCTTCGGGATGGTCTTGGTGTTGAAGCTCTTGTTGCCGGGGTCCTCGCGTTCCGGCGAGAAAGCGAGGAACAGCGTCTCACCGACAATACCGCCCGCCTCTTCCAGCACAGGCTGCACGACTTCGCGCGTGGTGCCGGGCCATGTTGTCGATTCGAGCACCACGAGCTGGCCGGGGCGCAGCGTTTTCGCAATCATTTCAGCGGTATTGACGACATAGCTGAGATCGGGATCGCGATTGCGCGTCAGCGGCGTGGGCACGCAGATGGACAGGGCATCGCCCTCGCCCAGCCGGGAAAAGTCAGTCGTCGCCTCGAACTTTCCGGCAGCTATCGCATCGCGCATTTCCTGCGGATCGAGATAGGAAATCACCTGCTCACCGCCGTTGATCGCATCGACCCGGGCCGGATTAACGTCGAAACCGATGACCGTGTACCCGGCCTTCACGCAGGCCAGTGCGAGCGGCAGGCCAACATAGCCAAGGCCGATAATGCCCACGGTTGCCGTACCGTTTTCCAGCCGGTCCAGGGTTTGTTCAAATATGCCGGTCGTCATAGGGAAGCATATCCTTTCAGAAACTGTCATTCGCGGCGGTGCCGCCATCGGTTGCCATCAACGCGTCAGCCGCGCGTACTTCATCTTCTTTTCTGCGTGTTTCGCCAGCGGGCATATGCCCGGGAATAAGGCTCTTCATATCGGCGATCAGGTGCCGGTCGAACAGGAACCCGGCGACAAGATACACCGTCATGCCGATGGCACCCGCCAGCCACGGGTTGAGCGCCAGCATATGCGCCGCCGCGATGATCACTGCCGCTGCGATCATCGCAGGCATGGCAGGCAGCACCGGTACTTCATGGCCGTGCTTGTGTGTATAATATTGCGAGACGACCCACACGACCGTGCAAGCGAGCGACATGGCGGCGGCAGCGCCCAGCGAACCGAGCGGGCCAATCAGCAGCCATGCAGCGGGGATAGCGGCGGCGACCCCGGCGAGCTGGGAAATCAACATCTCGTGCCCCTGCTTGGATGCGATCAAGATCCAGCGTGCATGCCCCGAGAGCAGCGTCAGCGGGAAGGTCCATACCAATATGCTGAACGGCGCGGCGGCGGCGATAAAGTCCTTGCCGAACAGCAGCATCAATATCGGTTCGGCCAGCAATGTCATGGCGAGCGCCAGGCCGATGCCACCCCAGGCGGTCGCGCGGATCGACGCGCGTGTCAGCCGCGCCAGCGCCGCCGGGTCATTGGTCACGCGGCGTGAGATCACCGGATACAGGTTGAAATGATAGATCCAGCTGAACGTCACCAGCGATACGCCCAGGCGGTGCGCTGCGCCGAAATAGGCGGTTTCGGTCATGCCTGCCATCGCCGCCAGCATAAGTAGCGGCGCATATTGGAACAGCGCCCAGCAGATCGAACCGAGACCGATCGACGCGCCTTCCTTCAGCAGGTCGATCAGGCGATTAAAGATGAACCGCGCACGCAGCGGTACAATCTTGCGATGCTGCACGATCATCAGATAGGCGGTGGCGAAAACGACCGAAGCGATCTCGGCGATGCCGACGCGCAGCACATGAGAATCTTCGCGCACCAAAAACACACAACCCAACACAAAGGTCAGTACGCGGATGCTCTGCGCCGCGACCACATGCGTCATCATGCCCTTGGCCTGGAACAGCCAGTCCTGCTTCCACGGCAAGATGAACACGCTGAACGCAACCATGCAGGTAAGCGGCAATGCATTGGGATCATTGGCGAAAAGGAGGGTGAAGATGATCATCGCGGGGCCGATGACCGCCGCCAGACAGAGCTGCGCCGCAGGGATGAGCGCGACAAGCTCCTCGGCGCTCTGCTGCCCCTGCGTCAGGCGGCGCACGCCGACCGAGCCCAGCCCGCCGTCGATGGCCAGCATCGCCAGCGTGGCGAGGCCGAGCGCATATTCAACCGCGCCATAATCTGAGGGAAGCAGACGGCGAGCAAGGAAAGCAAAGGCGATGAACGCTACGCCCTTGGTCATCACCTGGCCGGCCCAGAGCATGCCGAGATCGCGCGCCAGCTTGAGCTGTGGGCGCATCATGATCCGGCCAAACAAGGCGAAACTCTTGGTCAAATCAGCGCGCCTCCCGCGAGCGATAGACCCATATGGCCCCATCGCCCAATGTGCCGGGGAACGTCGCGACCTGATCGAAATGCTGTTTCAGCTCGGCGGCAATATCAGGTCGACCGGCCTGAGTCTGGTGCGGGAACGCCATCAGCACCCACATTACGCCCGCCGTACCGGCGCGCAGCCTTTCCATATCATCGCTGTTTTCCACCACGTCCCAGCGCGGCGCATAATAATGGCGATAGGAATATCCGGCCAGAGCGACAGCAGCGACCCGATCATCAGGCGCTACCTGAGCCAGTACATAATCGCGCGCGCCTACATAATCCTGTTTGGGATAGGCATAGTTGCGCACCAGCAGCCCGACGGAAATCGCAGTCATGGCCGCAACCCCTATCCATGCTATCGCACTAGCTGCTCCCGGCCAGCGGCGCGAAAGCGCGAACCAGCTTGCGATAAGACCGCTCCATACGAACACACCCTCGACCAGCGCCATGAAGATGAAGCCGATATCGACGAAGAAATAGCGCGGCCAGATGCGCACGCCCACCAGATAAAGCAGGATCATAGCGAGGGGCACATGCACCACATAGATCGCGGTCAATAGCGGGTGGCGTTTCCACAACGAACGGATACCCACGGCCAATACCAGCACGGTACCGACAAGAATGAACGGCACCAGTGGTCCCATGCTGGAGATCGACGCGCCGATTTCTGCGACCGCGCGCAGCGGGTTGCGCCACTCGGCCAGCGCAGCGCCGCCTTCGGAATTAGAGGCTTCGGCTACCTCGCCCACGGTCTGGAGCGCCTTGCCGATGATCGGCGCATACACAATCAGCGTCACGACAATGCTGAGCGCCACGCCATATATGGGAAGGATCGTCCCCATGCCGGGCCAGCGCGTGCCCTGCCCTTCCTCAGCGCGCGCCAGAAGCCTGCGCCCCAGCATGAACGCATAGACCGCGCCATGGGCGACAAAGAAGAACCCGGCCGACATATGCATGTACATCGCCGCCGCCACGAGCAAACCATAGACGGTCCATATCTTCCAGCCGGGCCGCTCCATTCCCTTGATGAAGGCCAGCGTCGCAGCCGATGTGAAGAACAGCAGCCCGGTATAGCCGCGCGCATTCTGGGAGAACCAGACATGATGATAGGACAAGGCGAGGAGCAGCGCGACGATCAGCGCCGCGACCGGCCCGGTGACCCTGCGCGAAATGCGCCATTGCACGAAGATGCTGCCGACGCCGAACAGGATGGCGGGCAACCGCACCGACATCTCGTTTTCGCCCAGCGCGGCAACGGAAAGCTTTGCGCTCAGGCTGTAGAGCATGTGATTGTTGAGCGATTCGTAGCTCGCGATCAGGTCGCCAAACGGCAGGCGGATCGAATTAACGACTGTGTAGATCTCGTCATACCACAGCGCAGCATCGGCCTTGTACAGACGCAAACCGAGCGCAAGCGCCAAAACAAGCGCGAGCGCCAGCCATTCCAGGCTCCCCGGTTTTCGCAGCTCACTCAATTCAAAGTCCTTGTCGATCGCCCAAACTCTGCTCAAGGAACAGAAAAATTCTGCCGCAGCGCAATATCTACTATTGAGGGCAAATAGATTGCAATCTCGTAAAGGATGTTTGTTCGTATATACATGCGCTGCTGATGTATTTAACCAAATATGAAAAATATTGGCTGTACAGCGGCGACTGGAAGCGCAATTATTAATGTCACAGTGGGTGGTCGAAAGCATTTGATGCACAAGGTTTCTGTCAATCGGATTTATGTGCTGCGCAGCATCATTCTGGCCGCGCTGATGATGTGGCCGCTGCTGCTGTTCGGCAAGCCGGCCTATATGGTCGACAGCTCGGCCTATCAGAATGGCGGCGAGCGTGCCGTCGCCTTCGTCGCCCATAAGCTGGATATTCCGATTGGCATCGCGGACAAACCCGGCACCGGTCCATCTTCCGAAGCGGCATTGAAAAACGCCGATGGCAGCGAAGACGCCAAGGTCGCACGCGCAATCACGTACAGCGTGATCGCTTATGTGCTGAGCGGACCGGGCCTGATGATGGCCTATCTGGCCCTATTTCACGCGCTCAGCACCGGCCTCGTGGCCACAGCCCTGTTCGAAGCCGTAGCGGGGCCAACCAAACGCGGATTCGCGATATTGGCGGGCGTGCTGACATTCGGCACGGGCCTTGCCCTGTTTGTGAACTTCATGATCCCGGATATTTTTGCCGGGCTATTGCTCGGCGCGATGATGATCCTGCCCTTTTACTGGCGTCGCTGTTCGTGGCCGATCTTGGTACTGGTGACGGGCTGCGTTGCGCTGTCCGTTTCCTTCCACGCCAGTCTGCCGCCGCTGGCGCTCGGCACCGCGCTCGTCATCACCATATTCATGCTGCTGCTGAAGAAAAACCGGCCCAGCCATCCGGTGCAGGCGTTGGCGCTGCTCTGGGCGCCTGTGGTACTGGGTATCGGTTTGACGATGCTGACCGGCATTGTCGGCTTCGGCCAGCCCAGCATCGCGCCGAAACATTATCCGCTGGCGCTGGCGCGCGGCCTCGATAACGGCCCGGCGCGCTGGTATCTCAACGATGTGTGCAAGGACCGCACTCGCTATGCCATGTGCGAGATATATGGCACCAACATGCCGGTGACGGTCGATGAGTTCCTGTGGAGCAAGCATAATATCGTCACGCGCGCCACGCCCGAGCAGATGGACCGGATCCGCGCCGAGGAAAAGCCGATACTGATCCGCTCAACGATGCATTATCCGTTCGAGCAGGCGCGGCTGATCCTGCAGGATGTGCCCGATCAGTTTTTCTCGTTCCGGCTCAACTTCTTCCGTTACGGCGCCACAATCGTGCGCAAGGATGACGGCAATATCATCCTGAAAGGCGCAGGGACCGGCGACGTGCCGGAAATACTGATATGGCTCGATTGGGTGGCAGATGGCGTGATATTGATCGCAACGCTTGCGCTAGCCCTATGGTGGCGCACCATGTCGCTGGCCGAACGCGGCATCATCCTCACCCTGATTGCCGGTTTGCTGGTCAACGCAGCGGTATGCGCCATTTTCTCCGGCGTAGCCGCCCGCTATCAGGCGCGGATTATATGGCTGATTCCGTTCACGGCCCTTGCCATCGCCTGCGCGCGCGGGCATTTCGGCGCAGCTGTTTCAACGCTGAAAGAAAGACAAGGCTGACATGCAATTCTGGCGCAAATGGCATCGCTGGCTGGGAACGATAGCCGCTGTCCTGCTGGTGATCATTGGCCTGACCGGCATCTTCCTGCAGGTCGATGAGGTCGCGAAATTGTCCGCACCGGCGAAAGTACCGCCTTTCAAAGAAATGGCCCCGATTGCACCGGCGGAGATGGCGCAAAAGACGCAGGCCATATTGGCCACCGGCCATCAGGACGCGGACATCCGCACTTTCGCGTTGCGCGCCGGGCCCACGGGACCGATGGCTGTCGTGCGCTTGGCTGGTGAACCGAAAACGCTCTATATCGACATGATTTCGGGCAATTATATCGACGCCAAGATTGCCGACCCTCAACCGGAGAGAACTTTCCTGCAAAGGGTGCGGACGTTGATGATCAACCTCCATACCTTCGGCCTGGTAGGTGTAGGCGGCCATATTGCGGGTATCGCGCTCAGCATAATATTGGCCATATTATCCGCCAGCGGCTTGTGGATGTGGTGGCAAATGCGCCGCGATCGGGCTAAAAGAAATTTGAGCAAATGGTTTTGGAATTGAATTAATGTGCATCTTTGGCACAGCACATAGAACAAGTTACCAGTTATGATGAACGTGCTTGCTCCTTTTTTGGACATCGCAGATATTTGCAGCTATGGCACGGGCAGAGACGCTTTTTACTAACTGACTAAATAAAGCTCGGTCGCTTGAGAGGGTAAAAAAGTTCAGAAGGGCACCAAATATTAAGGGCTCTACTGGATATGAAGCAAAGCACGGGTTTGGGTATATTGGTTTGGTCAGAGGTCGCACCCCTTCACTGGGTCAAGCATATATAAGCCGAACTAGACTATTTGGGGCTTTACGCATGGGAGTGAGGCGGTGAAAATCATAGTCGCGGGCGGCGCGGGATTTATCGGATCTCATTTGTGCGATCGCCTGATTCGCGAAGGTCATGAGGTGTGGTGCATCGACAACCTGCAAACGGGGTTGATGGACAATCTGGCTGAGCTGAACACGCATCCCAAATTTCATTTCATTCACCTGAATATCTGTGACGAGCTGCCGGATATCGAGGCGGATCAATTTTACAATCTCGCCTGCCCTGCCGCGCCGCGCCATTACCAGGCCGACCCGATCGGCACGCTGCGCACATGCGTGGTGGGCACACTCAACGTTCTCGAATTCTGCAACCAGCGCGACATACCGATGCTGCAGGCGTCGACCAGCGAGGTCTATGGCGACCCGGCGGTGCACCCCCAGCACGAGAAATATCTGGGCGCGGTGAACTGCACAGGCCCGCGTGCATGCTATGATGAAGGCAAGCGCGCCGGTGAGACCGCATGCTTCGACTATAACCGCGAGTTCGGCACCAAGATTCGCGTCGCGCGCATTTTCAACACCTATGGCCCGCGCATGAGCGTGGACGATGGCCGTGTGGTGCCCAATCTGGTCACCCAGGCGCTGACCGGCAAGGACATGACGATATACGGGTCGGGCTCGCAAACCCGCTCCTTCTGCTTTGTCGACGATACGGTCGACGGCCTGATGCGGTTGATGAACGCGGAGGAATTCTGCGTCGGTCCGGTCAACATCGGCAATGACGAGGAATTTTCGATCCGCGAGCTGGCGGAAATCATCGTCGCCAAAACCAAATGCGTGTCATCGGTCAGCTACAAGGACCTGCCGAAGGACGATCCGCATGTCCGCCGCCCGGACATCACAGTGGCGCGGCAGCTGCTCGGCTGGCAGCCGACCATCAAGCTCAACGAAGGTCTGGACACCACCATTGCCTGGTATCGCGAGCGCTTCGACCGGCAGGTCAGCGTGCGCGCCAAGGACGATTCCGACAGCCGCGAAACCGTGGCCATCATCGGCGGCGGCCCCGCTGGCCTGACGGCCGGCTACTGGATGCAGCAGCACAGCAAGCAGCATCATGTGATCGTGCTGGAAGCATCCGACAAGGTCGGCGGCATTGCCCGCACCGAAACCTACAAGGGCTATCGCTTCGATATTGGCGGGCATCGCTTCTTCACCAACGTCAAGGCCGTAGAAAATCTGTGGCGCGAAGTCCTGCCCAATGATTTCACGAACCGCCCGCGCCAGAGCCGTATCTATTATCAGGGCAAGTTCTTCTCTTACCCGCTCAAGATCTTCAATGCCCTGCACAATATGGGCATGTACGAATCCTTCCGTATCCTGCTGAGTTACATGAAATGGAATTTCATGCCACATAAGGAGGAAGAGAATTTCGAGCAGTGGGTAACCAACCGCTTCGGCGGACGCCTGTTCTGGTTCTTCTTCCGCACCTATACGGAAAAAGTCTGGGGCATGCCCAGCACATCTATCCGTTCCGACTGGGCGGTACAGCGCATCAAGAACATGTCGCTGCGCAAGGCAGTGTGGGACGCGCTGACCGGCTCCAAAGACGATGCCGAGATGATCGAAACCTTCGATTATCCGCGCCTGGGCCCGGGCATGGTATGGGAAGCATTCCGTGACCGCATTCGCGACAATGGCGGCGAGATCTGGATGAATTCCAACGCCATGCGCGTCTATCGCGAAGGCGATGTGGTCACCGCGCTGGAGGTCGAATCGCCGACGCAGAGCGGTGAAACGCTCGTCACCCGCCTGGAAGCCGACCATTTCATCTCGTCCATGCCGATTTCGGATCTGGTATTGTCGATGGTGCCCCCGGCCCCGCCGAGCATTCAGGCAGCGGCGAAGAAATTGCGCTACCGCGAATTCATTGTCGTAGCACTGATCCTCGATGAGCAGAAAATGTTCCCGGACAACTGGATCTATATCCACAGCCCGGACGTCAAGGTCGGCCGTATCCAGAATTTCCGTTCCTGGTCCGAAGACATGGTGCCTGACGCCAGCAAATCGAGTGTCGGCATGGAGTATTTCTGCCAGGAAGGCGACGAGCTCTGGAACATGGACGACGATGCGCTCATCAAGCTGGCATCGGAGGAAATCGAATCCCTGGGCCTCGCCAAAGCCAGCGCCGTCGTGGATGGCACGGTCATCCGCCAGGAGAAGGCCTATCCGATTTACGACGACCATTATCGCGAAGCGTTGAGCATGATCCGCGGCTGGCTGTCGGACATCAAGAATATCCAGGTTGTGGGCCGCAACGGCATGCACCGCTATAACAACCAGGACCATTCGATGATGACCGCGATGCTCGCCGTCGACAACATCTTGGGCGGCAACAGCGACCTGTGGAGCGTCGATGTCGATCAGGATTACAACGAGGATATCGAATCCTCCGCCAATATCAGCGACCAGCCTCGTGGCGGCGCTCATATTCCGGCGATCGACCAACATACCAAGGTTGCATAAGACAGGTTATGAGCAGCCCCAGCGTAGCGGTAATTATCCCGGCCTATAATGCGCGCGCGACGCTGCCCGCGTGTCTTGACGCCATCAATGGCATGAGCCGCAAGCCGGACGAGATTCTGCTGTTCAGCGACGGATCGACCGATGAAACGGATGATATCGCGCGGGCGGCG
Organism: Sphingobium sp.; assembly: GCA_020446425.1. Classification (GTDB taxonomy): domain Bacteria; phylum Pseudomonadota; class Alphaproteobacteria; order Sphingomonadales; family Sphingomonadaceae; genus Sphingobium. The sequence continues at coordinate 123,167 of JAGRES010000031.1, forward strand.
GGCGCCACCGTGATTCGCAATGACGGCAAGCCGAAAGGCCCCGCCCATGGCCGCAACGAAGCGGCCAAGGTCGCCAAGTCCGACCTGCTGCTGTTCGTCGATGCCGATGTGGTAATTTCACCCACTGCGATGGAGCTGCTGGTCGCCGACATGGTGGCCAACGGTGCCAAGGCGGCCTTCGGTTCCTATGACGACAAACCGGATTCGCAGCGCGTCACCAGCCTGTACGCCAATTTGCGCCACCATTTCGTGCACCAGAACAGCGCACGAGAGGCCACGACCTTCTGGTCCGGCCTGGGCCTTGTCGACCGTAAGCTGTTTCTCGATTTTGGCGGTTTCGACGCGGTGATGTTCGCGCACCCCAGCATCGAGGATATCGAGCTGGGCACGCGCATCATTCAGGCGGGCCATCGTATACGCCTCGTCCCCGAAGCGCTGTGCAAGCACTGGAAGGACTGGAGCCTGTGGCGCGTATGGCATACCGATGTCGTGCGCCGCGCCCATCCCTGGTCATGCCTGATTGCCGACGGCAAGACGCTGGGCGCAGACCTCAACGTAACCCGCGTCGAGCAGTTCAAATCAGTAGTTGCCATGACAGCTGCCATATTGCTGGTCCTTGCGCTGGCATCAGGCGTCATCGGTATTTTCACCGATATAGCCCTGCCCGCTGGCGCTCTATGGCTGGGCAGTGTGCTCGCCTTCGCGCTTTATATATGGCTTAACCGACACTTTTTCGGGTTTCTGGCAAAGCTGCTCTCGCCGCTCAGAACAGTGATCGCCATGGCAATGCACTGGTGTTACCATATTTATGCGCCGGTCACCTATGTACTGGTGATGGTCCAGACCAGGCTCGGGATACGCCGCGCCTATAGATGAGGGTTTGAGGAATATATGGTCGTTATGAACTCACGAACCAAAGCTTCCCCCCATCTGACCCGATACGCCCTTGCCCTCTCCGCCGTACTGGCGCTGGCGACAGCGGGTTGTTCAGCACGCCCGCAGGCAACCATAACCGTCGACTCCGGCCAGCGTTACCAGACCATGGAAGCGTGGGAAGCGACCGCCAAAATGTGGGAGTTCGATAAGCAAGCGGATCGCTATAATGGGTCCTGGCTGCCGCTCAGCGAAGCGATATTGACCAAGATGATCGCCGATGGCGGCATCAACCGGCTGCGCCTCGAAATCCGCAGCGGGGCAGAAAACCCGGTCGATTACTGGTCGCAGTTCCGCTCCGGCAAGATCGGCTATCTCGGTTTCAAGGAGCATTTCTACGACAAGATCAACGATAATGACGACCCGGAAGTGCTCAATCCCGCAGGCGTCCAGTTCTCCGAGCTGGATTTCCGCGTCGAAAAGCTGATCCTGCCCGCCATGCGCATCGCCAAACAGCTCGGCAAGACGATGACGATCTCGCTCTGCTATGTCGATTTCCGCTGGACCGATACCCAAGGGACATTGTCCCACGCCAAAAACCCGGCGGAATATGCCGAGCTGATCGCAGCGACCTATGCGCATCTCAATGAGAAATACGGCCTCGTCCCGCAAGAGCTTGAGATCATATTGGAGCCGGACAATAGCGTGGACTGGCGCGGGGAGCAGATCGGCCATGCGATCCTTGCCGTCACGGAGCGGCTGGAACGGCAAGGTGTGACCCCGCGCATCATTGCGCCCTCCACATCAATAGGGCGCAAGACCCCCGCCTATTTCGATGCGCTGGCCAAGGTGCCCGGCGCGGCAGAGAAGGTCTCCGTCCTCTCCTACCACCGCTATGGCGGCGTGCTGCCCGAGGATGTGCTGAAGGGTATCCGCAAGCGCGCCGACAAGATCGGCGCGGAAACGGGAATGCTGGAATATACCCATTCCGACGTCGATGACCTGTTTGCCGACCTGACCATCGCCAATGCATCGAGCTGGCAGAAATATGGCATCACCAAAGTCGAAGATGGCGGCGGGCTGGCGCCGGGCAATATGCTCACGGTATCGGACCCGGAAAGCGCTCAGCCCGACATCCGGTTAATGCCGACATCGATCTCGCTGGCGCAGATATTCCGCTCGGTTGACCCCGGCGCGGTGCGAGTCGGCGCAACCTCCAACCAGGGATGGAGCGAGGCCGTGGCCTTCACCAACCCTGATGGGCGCATGAGTGTGACGGTGAAATCGGAACTCAGCATGACGCAAAAGGCGCTGCAAAAGCTGAGCAAGCATGTCGACACGCCCGTCCCCGGCCCGGATGGCGGACAATGGGTGCAGGTCAAAGGGCTGAGGGACGGCAAGTATCTGGTTGAGCGCTCCAATGCGTTGATCGGCGGCGGCCTGCGCTGCACGGCCACGGTCGATGCCGATACGCCCCCGCGCGTCTATCTGCGCAGCAGCGATGTCGCCACGCTCACGCAAATGAAGAAAGGCGCACCTGCCAAGGATGCGCCCTGCTCATCGGACAGTGCCGATTGGCAATGACCGGCCAGTGCCGGCCATCCCTTATTTGATCGCGACGAAGCCCTCGAAGCAGACATATTTCATTACGGTCATCACGTCCTGAAAGCCCGCACGGGTAAACATGTCGAGATTGCCCTGAGTCGAAAACGGCTCCAGCACGCCTTTCAGGCTGCGCGTCTTGGTGACGATTTCCTCATAGTCGAAGCCCTGTTCGAGCTTGAACTCGTTATACATGCTCACTGCCATGTCCTGGAAGCGGGCATCGGGTGCACGCACCTTCTCGAACATGATCAGCGCACCGCCCCAGTTGAGCGCTTCGTACAGCTTGTCGAAAAGCTGCTGCCGGTCGCGCGGCGGGATGAACTGTATGGTGTAATAGGAAATAATGAGGTCCGATTTCTCGAACTCGAAATTGCGCGCATCATCCTCGATAATCGTGACCGAAGGCGTATCCGCGCAATGTTCCTTCGCCTTCTCGACCATTGGTCCTACCGGATCGATACCGATAAAGCGCGCGCCCTCGCGATGCGCATTATGCTGCGCCACCTTCTTGATCAGCTCGCCGGTCGACGTGCCGATTTCATAGACGGTGCTGGTCTTGTCGACGAAATAGTCGCTGAGCTGGCAGACCAGATCATGACCTTTTTCATAGAGTGGCACCGACTGGCTGACATGGCTGACGAAGGTGTCAGCCACCTTGCCGTCAAATGTCCACGCCGCATTACCGGTTTCGATGTCCTGACCGACCTTGGCAAGTTTCATCATAGTCCTCGCAAGTAATTCGTGCCCATTGGCGCTATTTTGATACCGATTGGTTCAGCGATCAAGCGCGTTAAGCCATTAAACATGTTTCGCAACGTTCGAGCCCGACCGCTTGTTCAACCGCGAAGTCTTTGCCCGACGCCGCGAAGCAGCTGCCGCGACCGGAAATACAGCATGCCGCCTTCCAAAAAGTTACGCCATGCCCAGGAATTGCGAAAATAATGCATATCCACGCGTGGTATATCATGTCTGTCGTCGCTGCGCATGGCCTTTGCAAAGCGCGTACCGAACGCCACGCGGTAGCTGCCCTTGATTGCCTGAATCACCTGCGCATTGACCGCACCATAGGGGGCGGCAAAGGCCCGCGTATAGCGACCCAGCCATGCGGTGATATCCTCGCCGCTGCCCTTCACTTCCTCCGCCAGCGCATCGCCCGACAGTTCGGTCAAATTGCAATGCGTGCGGCCATGCGCGCCGAATTCCATGCCCTGCCCCGCCAGATCGACAATCTGGTCCTTGGTCATCAATGGGCGGTTGGTCGGCGGGTTGGTGTACCAGTCCTCGATCTCGCCCAGCTTGCGCGAGGGGGCGAACATCAACGCGGAAAAGCCATGCTGTTTCAGCACCGGCACGGCATGGGCCGCGAAATCGGCAAAGGCATCGTCGAAGGTAATCAGGACACGCCGGTCGAAATCCGCCTTGCCGTCATGCCAGGCGACAAATTCATCGACGCTGGCGCTGCTATAGCCGCAGTCGGCCAGCGTCTGCATCTGCATCGCGAAAACGGAGGGCGGAATCGACGTCGGCCCCGGCGCGCCGGAGATCGAGTGATAGGTAAGGACCAGCGCAGCGCCGCTCATTATACTTCCGCCTCAATCCTCGACCACATGGCTTTCAAAATGCTTGCGATGTACGCCCCAGCGCGCGTCGTCAAAGCTGCCGTCGCTGCCGATGCATTCCACCGCCGCCGCCGACATGGCCAGCGCATGGTGGGTATTGTCATGCGCGAACAGACCCTGCCGACCGAAGGTCAGCAAGCCGTCGATCGAGGCTATCCAATCGTCGAGCACAGCGAAATGTTCCTCAAAATGGCGGTCATAGACCGGATAGGCATGTGACAGGCGTCGTGTCGCCGAGGATTTCAGCTTCGGCTGCGGCAGGCCGGTCGCGACCAGCCAGTCGCATAGCTTCTGGCCCAGCGCATCGTCGTCCAGCCCCCATAATTCCTCGTGTGGGTCGCAGGGCAGCTCTGCACACAGCACCGTCTGGCCCTTGGGCTCGCTGCTCGCCGAATAGTTTTTCGGTTCGGACAGGCGCGAGATCGGCACATTGAGTTCCGGGAAATAATGCGCGTCATATTCGGTGTACTGGTCCTGATCGAGTGTGATGTAGATCAGGATCATGCCGCGATAGTTGATGCTGTCCGCCGCCTTCATCACATGAGCAGGCGCGGCCGGTTCCACCATACGCACCAGCGTATTCATCGGGATCGTCGACCAGACGTGATCGGTCTCGACGCGCTGCTCGCCCGCATCGGTGCTCCAGCGCACGGCGCGGACCTTGCCGCCCTCATGCTCGATGGCGCTCACGGCGGATTGCAGATGCACCTGCGCGCCCAGCTTTTCCGCTCCCGCGCGCAAGCCGTCGCTGATCATGCCGAAGCCGCGGCGCGGATAATAGAATATGCCGGTCTGCGGCTTTTTGAAGCCGGGGAGCTGACCCAGAACCTTCTTGATGATCTTCGATATCGAGCTGCCCGATATACGGCGGCGCGCAAGCGTAACAGCTAGCTTTTCCGGCGGCAGCGCCCACAGCTTCTTCATATAGGGATAATAGAAGCCCTCGCACATCGCCGGGCCGAGTTCCTTGTGCAGGATGGTCGCAAAGGTTTCCTGCTCCGGCGTCGGCGCGCCTTTGCGCAGCGGCTTGGTGCCCATGTCGCGCAACAGAGAAACCGCAAACCCTTTCGGCATTTTCATCAGCAGGTCGGCAGGCTTCAACGGGAAATGGATCCAGCTCCCTTTCAGGCGGATACGGCCATGGCGCGGGCGCGTAAGCAGGTCGTCACCCACCAGTTCCCGTATCATGTCGAGGATTTCCGGGTCGCTTGCCGGGTGCAGGCGGTGGCTGCCGAAGTCGCAATAGACGCCATCGTGCAGGAAGGTGCCGGAATTACCCCCTACCCTGTCCGCGCGTTCGAGCAGCACTGGTGTCGCCTTGCCGCTCTTGGCCAGCATATAGGCCGCGCCTACACCGGCGGGGCCACCGCCCAATATCGTCACGCGCGGTCCGGCGCCATTGGCCGGGGAAGCTGCGTTGGAAACTGCCATTATATCTGCCTCGTTTGCGATGGAGTGTCATTGGCGGAGGGTTTGGCCCTGCCCGGCAAAACGGACAAGCCCGATTGAATAAGGATGCCCAGCAGGCCGCTGGCGTAGAGCACGGTCTGCCAGATCAGGCCGACGGCGATCACCGCACCATAATCCGCGCCGAAAGGCTGTAGCAGTGCGGCCATGCTGGCCTCGCGCACGCCGAGCCCGCCGAGGCTGATCGGCAGAATGGCGATGATCTTCGCCGCCGCCCAGGCATAGAACCAGGCTGCGTCAGACAGCGTCATGCCCAACGCGCTGGCAAAGGCGATGTTGATTCCAACGAACAGGCACTGCACCGCTATCGAGAGCACGAGACAGGCGAGCAGCAAGCCCGGCCTGCGGGCAAAATCGACCAGCAGTTCGCCAACTCGCGCCAGCAGCTTGCCAACCTTTCCTTCGCCCGCGCGTTTCAGCGCCCAAGCACCGAGCGGGGGCCCAAGAAAACGCACGGCGACAATCGCCGCGATAGATATCCCGATAAGCACAGCCATGATTTCCAACGCGGATTCCAGCGCCGTGGCGAAGGCGAACCACGCGCCCACCAGCGCCACCAGCGCTAGCGACACCGTGTCAATCAGCCGGTCGGCGAGCGAGCCCATGGCCAGCCTGCCCTTGTCCTTCGTCACAGGCAGCACGAGCGCGGCGCGCACTACGTCGCCACCCGCGACACCGGGCAGCGCAAGATTGGCGCCCAATCCCGCGAGATGCGCGCGAAAAGCACGGCCAAAGGGCATATCGGCACCGATCAGCATCCACCATTTGGCTGCTGTCAGCGCATGGCCGATCAGGAACAGCGCAAATCCTGCGCCCCAGACCCAGAGCGGCAGACGCTGAATTGCGTCCATCACCTGAGCGAAGGGCACGATATGGAAAATCACGGCCAGCACGACTGCGCTGACCGCGATCCTGATGATCCAGATGAGTGTCTGGCGCGATGGCCGCATCAGCGGCGTTCCGGCGGTCGCAAATGCAGCCGGGCGATCATGTCCGCGATCAGGCCCAGCGACCATATCATGACGCCGCCGAGCATACCGAACACAGCCGTTTCCGACAGGTTATCGAGGAAGATGTCATAGACGCCCTTGCCGAAGCCGATGACGAACAGAAATAGCCCGATGGGCAGGAACACACGCAGCGGCTGGAAATAAACCGTCAGGCGGCACACCAGCAGCATGAAGCGCAGGAAGTCGCGCGCCTTAATCTTCGATTGGCCGACGCGCTTGCCGTATGAGATCGGCAGGTAAGACACGTTGAAGCCCGACGCCAGCATGCACAGCGTGATCGTCGTCGTGAACGAAAATGCGTTGGGCAGCAGGTGCAGGAAGCGCTCAAGATATGGGCGCTGGAACACGCGCAGACCGGAATTGAGGTCGGTGATCTTGTGCTGCGCCAGATAGCTGGCGAGAGAATTCAGGATGAACTTGGCCGGCTTGCGGATCAGCGGCACACCCTTCATCGCCGCGCCGCGATCGCCCACGACCATTTCATTATAGGCCGCCATCTCGATCATTTCAGGCAGAGCTTCGGCCGGATAGGTGCCGTCCGCATCAATAATCGCGACGAGCGGGGCATGTGTAACCGCGATGCCTGCCTTCAGCGCGCGGCCATAGCCGCCATTATGCGGGAAATCGACGATCTGAACGCCGGTCGTCTTGGCGGCAGCAAGCGTGCCGTCCTTTGATCCGTCGTTCACCACCACGATTTCATAGGAGATGCCAGCCTCGCCCAACACCGAACGCACCTTCTCAATTGTCGGTACAATCGCATTCTCTTCGTTATACGCAGGAATGACGACGGAAATCGCCGGAGAAGAGGTTGTGATATCAGACCCCTGTGCGGTTGCGGGTTCAACCGGTTTCATTTTACCCCCTGAAATATTGATGGCATCGGCACTGCGCGTATAACACGCACTTGTTAAGCCGCTATTACCTTGACGGCATATTATTGTGCAATGCCGTTCACCTTATTTGTTGTTAACATTTGCAGTATTTCGTCGAATTCTGCCAATGGAGCGAGAATTAGGCGGTGTCAGATTCCGAAAACCTGTCGATGCCCTTCGCGAAACCGCCACAGGCGTATGCGTACAAGCGTCGCCAGCGCTCTCAGTCTGGCCGTCATGTCCGGCAGCTCCTTGCTGGTCAGGATGCGCGGGCCATGCGCAAGGATGGACAGAGGCAGCATCCATGTCCGCCCCAGCCAGCGCAAGCGGCTTCCGCCGTCCTGCCGGAACAGGGCATAGCTTTCCGACGCCATACGCTTCCACTTGCCCTTGAGCTGTGCATAGTCGGCGCGGGCGGGATGGCCAACAACGGCTTTTTCCGCATAGCCAATGCGATAGCCCAACGTGCGGGCGCGCAGGCACCATTCCTTGTCTTCTGATACTTCGGTGCGGAACGGACCGATCTTGTGGAACAGGTCGCGCGGACAAAAGAGATTGGCCGTCACCGTGAAATGCTCGCGCAGCACATAGCCGCGATTGTCGAAGGCGAAGACCGCCTCAAATGCTTCGGCGCCGCTCATATGCGCAGGGTTATCCACCAGCACTCTCATGCGACCGCCTACGAAATCGGCGCTTTCAAGCGCGGCGACACCATGCTCCAGCCAATGCGGCCCCGGTACGCAATCGCAATCGGTGAAGGCCAGGACCGGCGCCCGCGCATGCTCGACACCGCTGTTGCGCGCCATTCCTGCTCCAGCGACCGGCGCATCAACCACGCGCCCGCGTGCGCCCACAACACGAACGACTTCATCCATCCCGACCGGCGACCTGTTATCGGCGACGATTACCTCGAAACTGTCACGCGGAAGGGATTGCACCTCCAACGCGGCAAGGCATGCGTCCAGACGTTCGAGGTCGTTATAATGGGGTACGATGACGGAGATGCGCGGCGCAGGATTTTCACTCATGGCTGCACGCTCCCTGTTCACGCCCAGCCTGCATCCTCACCCTTCGCGCCCCTCATATTCTACCTGTGGGTCAATCTTGTGGTTTAGGCGTCCGGCATTTGCAAGCCCGTTAAGCCTACAAATGAAAAGGGCAGCTACACCGTAGCTGCCCTTCAAACTGATCCGATCTATTCTGAAATATCAGGCGTAGGAAACATTCACATTGGCCTTGCGGCGACGCATGAACATGCCAACCGCGCCGAAGCCGAGGATCATGAATGCCCAGGTTGCCGGTTCAGGAACCGTGGCAAGTGTGAAGGAACCGGTGTAGGTGCCGAAAGCCTGGCTCGCACCGACGACGGAGAGCGTCTGCGGGCCCGATGCAACTGGCAGGTTGATCAGACGGCGCAGCTCATAAACACCGCGCGATACGACGTTGAGCGTGATGCCGTTCAGCTTGACCTGAGACATGTTGAAATTGACGTTGGTACCGCCACCGACATCGGTCGATTCCAGCTTGACGGTCAACTTGCCCGCGAAGGGAGCGTTAAAGACATAAGAGTCGCTGAAGCCCTGAACAGCGCCCGGAGCGCCGCTGAAGGTCTGCACGATGGTAACCGCGCCTGCGCTGGCAGGAGCAGCCATTACGGCGCCTGCAAATGCGAGACCGGTCAGTTTCGCCTTGATTGTCATAACATATTCCCTTCGGTCAGATCAGTAATAACTACCCGTCCAGACGTGGTTAACGCCGAACTCGTTCCGAGCTATAGTGGAACAGCTCACCGCATTGCAACATGCATTATTTCTGTAATGAATTTTGGCTGTGAGGACGAACGTTAACTTATATTAACCATCAATGTTAATACATTGATAATATAGAATATTAACCTTTATTAACGTAATTGCGCAACCATGGCTGGTGAAAAAAATGCGATAAGGCGTTGGTAAGGTTGATTAACAGCAGAACCCGCGCTGTTAACCTTTGACCAAAATCGGGCAATTATGTTCCATAATGGGACAATTTTTGTATGAGAATTACCTGAGCGCGACCCGTCGATTCACGACGCCATGCGGTCCAGAGCGGATATATCGTAATCTTCCGCTGTCAGCTTGTCCTGCGCCAGACGCATCCACATATAGACCGGCACGCCTTCTTCACAGAACTGGAATGCGCCTTCGGGATCGTCGGCAATTGGTCTGGTGAGGCCATATTTGTCACCGATCATAGAGACAAAGTCAGCCCCCTTGCCTTCGCCTAGGACCATGTCGGACTGATGCGGCAACAGGCGCCCGCTCGAATGCAGTGCGGCGCGGGCAAGCATACCCAGATTGCTGGCGTGGCCATCCTCATAGGCACGCGCGATATAGTGCAGGCTGCGGGACGACACGCGATGTTCGATCTCGTCGACCGCCTGATGAATAGCCTGTGCAGCATCCTGACGCGCCACCGAATTGGCTCCGCGCTCAACGGCGGCAAGGCCGGCATTCTGGCACAATAGGCTGGCAATATAGGGGGAGCCATAAGCGGCGGCGGCGATCAGCGCCTTGGCCTCCTGCTCAAAAGTCAGCCCGCATGCTTCCTGACCATTGCTGATCAGTTCGTCGATTTCCGTTGAATTCATGCTGGGCACCTGAAGGCCTAGTATATTGCGTCGGATCGACGGGATATGCTCGATCAGTTCTGTCAAGTTCGCAGCCACACCGGCGATGACAATCTGCACGCGCACGGAGCGGTCGGACAGGTTCTTGATCAATTCCGCGATGGCGCGGCGGAACGCCTGCGATTCCGCGCGGTCGAATTCGTCGAGCACGATCAGCACGCGGGTACCCGCCAGCTTGGCCAGAATATCGCTGACCATCGTTACCGTCAGTGGCCCATCGGGCAGAAGATCGGCCAGCGACTTGCCTTCCTCGATCTCAACCGAAGTCGGTTCATAGTCGATATGATAGAGCAGCGGGATATCTTTCAATATCGCGCGGAACATCTCGGTGAATTCGACGCCCTCACCGCAGGAGCCATAGCGCACAATATAGCGGGCTTCCCGCGCGAGCTGCGCCAGAATGTGCAGCAGCGACGTCTTGCCGATACCACGGTCGCCATACAGGATGACATGAAGCTGCTGGTCCTCGATCGAGCGGATCAGGGTCTTGAGCACTTCCATGCGTCCCGCGAACATGCGCGCACTGCGGACGGGCTGAGAGGGGGTAAACGCGCTGCGCAAACGAAAGCGGGCACGCTCCAGCGCGGAACCGCGGCTGCGATGCAGCTGGTCCGAGGCCGTGCCATGAAAGCGCGGCAGAGTATCGGAACGAGGTTCGCCGCCACGGGCCGTACTCTTCGGCAGGGCGCGCGGCACTTCAACAAGTTCCTTCATCTGACGCTGGGAGTAGCGTTTTTTTCCAGAGAAAAGCCCTGAAAACCACGCCATCTGAAATCCTTTCATCAATCTTGTTTGCAGCGCATCATATCCAATGCGATGACAAGAAGCTATATCATATAGTCCTTAACAAGAGCTGCACAGAAATAAGATTATCTCGGCTATGGTTTATGTATTGTTGGTGAAATGAATTTTCTTTTCAAGAAGATACCAACCGGCCTTTCATAGCCGTAATGCAAAATATAACCTGCCAAAACGCCACCGCCGACAAGAAAAAAATGTCCGGCACCCAGTTCCAGCAACATATCGGGAATGTAAACCGCAATGCGTTGCAATATGCTGTTGACCGGCGTGTGAATCAGATAAATCGCATAAGATGCCGCGCCCAGACTGACGAACGGGTTGCGTTCGCCGACCAATGGCTCGGCACAAACCAGCCCATGGACGACAAGGCCGAACGCCAGCCCACGCACCAATGTCCACACCGTCGCGCGGACGGAAACATAGTCCCAGAAATCGTCCCGACCGAAATCCATTATGTGCGTGATGGCCAGAACTCCGGCCAGCAACGCGAGGCCGAGCATCAATGGGCCGTAGGACGGCGCGAAATGCCGCCGCGAATGGAAATTCGCGATGGCCATCCCGATCATGAAATCCAGCGTGTAGCTCGACAGCGGAAGCGACCATGCGCCTGTGACGGGAACGCCCGCTATGGAAGCGATTATTTGCGCGACACAGGCCAATCCCCACAGCGCAAACAAGGCGTATCCCCAGCGTGCGGATAGAATAAGCAGAGCGAAAGCCGCATAAAACAGCATCTCGTGCCGCAATGTCCAGACAACCTGCGGCAATGGCGGCTCGAGCGAGGGATATGGGAACATCGACATCATCAATGTAGAGAAGGAAGTCGTGTTGCCGATGGTCAAGCGCAGCAGCGCGACAGCGGCCACGACCGTCCAGAGTACCGGAAAAAGCCGGAATGTTCTGCTTTTCAGGTAGGAGCCGACGCCGCCCGGGCGGCCGATATCCCCTTGATGGGCGTGATAGATGATATAGCCGGACAACAGAAAGAAGAAGTCCACCCCATATTCGGTGACATTCAGCCACGGAACGCTGGGGCCGTCATAGAAACGTGCACTGGTATTGGCATGAAAAACGACAACCGCCAGCGCGGCCAGCCCTCTGCCGATCTCAAGCGACTTGATACGCCGACGAGGCAATAAGCCGTGCTCTGGAGTCACTGCATCCATTTCCCGGCGATTGGGTTCAGACAGCGCTTCAACGAGGCAGCCGAGGTTTCAGCACATAATATACATAGACGCCAACCGCCCCGAGAATAAGAAATGCTGCCCACCCATGACCTTCATTACCGACATAATTCGCCAGTGCACAGCCGATGGCCGGCGGCAGATAGCTGATCATCCGATCGGGCGGGTTGTCCATCGACGAGCGTTGAAGGAACAAAACTATGAGACCGGCGAAGGCAAGAAGGCTCAGCCAATCATATAGAGTCTGCATTTTTGCCCCTTCCAGCTATCGCCCTCTTCGACTCCGTTGATTATCCCTCAGCGGCGTCGATTCTATTGCGTCCTATCAATCCTTTGCGCATAACGGCAAAGATACAGGATCGCCAAGGCCTCAATAGAGGACGAGCCAGGGAAATCAAATTGCCAGCCGCCATTCTTCGCCCGTCGTTCCTCATCAGATGGGTCCGCGCCCATATCCATTCGCTGATTTCACTGGCGGTCCGCGCGGTCGCCGTCCTGCTCGGCTTTGTCGTGACCTTCCTCATTGGCCATAATTACGGCCCTGAAGCCAACGGTCATTATGCCCTCATCACCCAGAGCGGCATGCTGCTGTCCGTCATTGCAGTTGGCGGCATCGACATGGCCGTGGTGCGGAAATTATCCGAAGCGGTGGCGAAGAAAATCCCTGTCGAACGCGCAACGCTGCTCAAGCTTGTCGCATATTCCCTTGGTTTCGCAGCGCTTTTATCGACCATTCTGGCACTATCCAGCCACTGGGCTTTGCCCGTGCTATTCAAGGGCGAACCGCCACGTGATGCATTGCTGCTCATAATTCTCATCCTGTTCGCGCGCGCTCTTACGCGGCTGATGAGTTCCATATTACGCTCGCAGAAGGCCTATACCTGGGGCCAGCTGGTCGAAGCGCTGTTCATCCCGCTAATCGTTGTGGTGGCGATTCTCGTCGCGCCGCACATGACGGTCGACACGATATTGTGGGTGACCGCTATTGGCGGACTGGCAACCGGCGCGGTCGCGCTAATCAGCAGCCTGCCCTATACGGCAAGCGGCGGCGACACCCTGCATGTGCCAATGGCCGACGTACTGAAGGTCGCGCTCCCACTATGGGGCGTCGCCATATTCCTCAACATATCGGAATGGTATAGCCTCGCCAGCGCCTCAGCCGTGCTGGGCGTGCACGAGGCCGGTCTCTACCGCGTCGCCATACAGGTCGCCAGCGCGCTCGGCATCGTCACCATGGGCCTGTTCAGCGTCTATTCGCCGCAAATCAGCGCCGCCAATGCAGGTAGCAACAAGCGCGAGGTAGCCGCCCTCGCCCGCAGCGCTACCCGGCTTTCGCTGCTGTTCTCGCTTCCTGTCGCATTGGCCATCTTCATCTTCGCGCCGGAAATACTGAACGTGATTGGCCCCGAATTCGCCGAAGCAGCGCCGGTGCTACGCATCGTAATCGTAGGTCAGGCGGTGTATACGGCAACAGGCCCGTCTGGGCTGGTGCTCGCGATGACCGGGCATGAAAAGATCAACTTCTGGCTGACCATGAGCAGCACGGCAGCGTTGCTCGTCTCCGCCCCGCTCGCGGCCTATTTTGCCGGGCTCGTCGGCATATCCATAGCCGTCGCCGTCGTTACCATCGCCCGCAATCTGGGCAGCTTTTACGCTGTCTGGAAAAAGGAGGGGATCAATGTGATGACGGGCCACATTCACAAAGCCCCGCTCTCTGCCCCCTGATTCCATAGCGCATTAGTTTTCCGGTCAGGTCATGCTAATCTGGATTGTTCCATAGTGGCATGATTGGTTCAACTATGCGAAAGCCCGCCTATGCCTGTCACCGCGATCCATGTTAAAGCCGTCGGCATGACGAAGAAGATCATATTGCTGGCCGCGCTGCTCATCACCGCTCCCGCCCTGGCGTCGGTCATTACAATCAGCAATAGCGGTGCCAGCGCGCGTTGCGCCGACAAGGACGGTATCGAAAAACGGCTGGCCCGTCGCGTGCTATGCACCGTCGATGAGTACAGGGCTGCGTTCGCCAGCAGCAGCATCGGCATGCTGGTCAAATCCATGACAGGCGGCGCTTCACATGAAATCATCATTTCCTCCAACGCCGAACTTCAGAAAATATTGGAAAACCCCAAGGACGGCACGGTCATCAAATTGATGGCGGGAACCTATCCGGAGCTGATTATCGACCGCGTCAGAGTGCCCGGAAAGGTCATAATTGTCTCGGCCAATCCAGCCCAGCCCGCAACTGTGGGCCACATGGTCATTCGCGGCAGCGCGGGATTCGCGGTGCGTGACATGAACCTTTTCGCTGATCAGGTCGATCAGGTATTCCCCTTTCTGGTCACCAACAGCGAGAATATCGAACTGTCCGGCCTCACGGTAAAAGGCAAGCGTGCGAGCGGTAAGCCTACACGGGAAGCCGCCGCATTGATGATCCGCAACAGCGGAAATGTGACCGTGACACGCTCCGACTTCAGCGAGAGCCGCCACGGCCTCTCTTTCCTGAAGGTCACCAACATGACCATCACCCATAATCAGTTTCACGACCTGCAAACCGACGGCGTGCGCGGCGGCGGCGTCAATACGATCCTGATCGCGAACAATATGTTCACCGATTTCTATCCCGCGCCCAAGGATCACCCGGACGGTATCCAGCTCTGGTCCACGCACCAGACCGAACCGGGCCGGAACATCACCATCCGCGACAATCTGGTCATTCGCGGCAAGGGTGGACCGACCCAGGGCATTTTCATCCGCGACACGTTCCGCAAGCTGCCCTTCGAGAATATCGTCATCACCGGAAACCTCATCATGGGCGCGCGCTTCAACGGCATTGCGATCAACGGCGTTGTCGGCGCGCGTATCGAAGATAATGACGTGATCGCCTACCCGGATCAGAAAAGCTGGATCAGGGCGGACGGTGTCACCAATGTCGAAATATCCAATAATCGCTCCACCGCTTATGCTTCACGCACGCCAGCGGGGGTAAAATTCAAGGACAACAAGACGCTCAGGCCTGCCAAAAAGGACAGGAAAGAGCGGATTCTGGAGTGGGTCCAACGCAAGGACTCACCGCCTCAACCTGAAAATCGGTTGTTTCATCGTATATTGAGCGAAGCAGGCGATTAAACACGATTCACGAATATTGAAGTTTTTTGTGCAATGGGTCAGGCGAATTTGTCGCCAATATGGAGCATTTAATGTCGTTGCTGATCCATCCGGGATTCCACAAGACCGGGACTACATGGCTGCAACAGCAATTGTTCAGCGACACGGGCTATTTCCACTCCATGTTCTCGCACGAGGAGATCGACAGCCTTTTCGTGCGCCCGCATGATCTGGAGTTTTGCCGCGACACTGCGGAAAAGCTGGTTAGTGAGAGGCGTAGCAACGACACCAACGGTGGCGGCAAACCCATAGTCGACGTTATCTCGTCCGAGATATTGAGCGGCCTTATCTTCACCGGATCGCATACGAGCAAGATCATCGCCGAGCGCTTGGCCGAATGCTGCGGCGGCGCGAAGATATTGTTCACCGTGCGTGCGCAAAAGCCGATTACGCGGTCAATCTATTTTCAGTATATCAAGCGGGGCGGACGTCTGGATATCGAGGATTTCCTGACCTATCGCCCGGAGCCCGGCTATGGCTGGTTCAACCCGTCGGTTGTTGCCTTCGACCTGCTGGTGCGCTGCTATGCCGACCTGTTCGGGGCGGACAATGTTCTGGTGCTGCCGCAAGAGCTGCTGGCTCGTGACAGAAACGCCTTTGTCAGCCACATCATGAAATTCGCGGGCGGCGATGGTTTCGGCAACGGCATAGAAATAGAAGACCGGCAGCGTGAAAGCGTCAGCCCGCCTGCAAGCAGCGTCTGGCTGCTGCGCTTAGGCAACCTGTTCCGCGAGGGACCGGTCAACCCCAATGCCATCGGATCGCTCAATAGCATGGGCAATATGATGCACAGCCTCGCCTATAGCTGGAAATGGGGCGACAAGGCGGCGAAGAAGAAGATGGACGCCATAATCGCCAAGCATATGACGGGTCAGTTCGGCGCCTCCAACCGGCGGTTGCAGGCTTTTTGCCCGGTCGACCTGGCCTCGCTGGGATATGAAATGGCCGATTGAGGCCGCTCTCAGCCCATTACAATCCGGTCCAGTATCCGTCTCTATCAGCGCGCGGCGTTGCGCAGCGGCTGCGGCACCATGCCCAGCTCTTCCTGCTCCTTCCGGACCTTGAGCACCAATGCTGTAACCGCACCGAGCATCAGGAACACCGCCGGGTGGTTTTCCTGCTGGCTGAAAATCGCTTTGATGACGAAGAAATTGGTCAGGGCAATGCACAGCGGAGCCAGAACCATCGTGTCGGTACTGCGCGCCTTCATATAGGCCAACCCGCCATAGATGATCGCGGCCAGGAACATACCGTAATAAACGATGAAGCCGATGACACCATATTCGAGGCCAACCGCCAGATAATAGGTGTCGATGGTCAGTTCGCCCGCCTGGTTGCGGTGGTTGAGGGTCAACGCCCCCTGCCCGATACCATGCCCCCACGGGTGCTTCATGATCATCGGCATACCAGCCGCCACCTGCTGTTCGCGGGCCTGTGTACTATATTGCTGCGCGCCGCCGCCCCATACCATGGCGCGAAGACGGCCCACGAAGAATGTCGCGGCTATGAACAGGCCCAGCACCACCGGATACCCGATCACGATAGCCGGGCCGAATATGCTGTCCCGGTCGTTCCTCCAGCGCCATACGCCCCAGGCGAGAAAATACAGCAGGAAGGACATGAAAAAGCCGACGACGCCCAGCCGGGAGTCGGTCATGATGATCGTATTGAAGATCAACGGGATCGTTGCCGCTGCGGCAATGCGGAAAATCCATTGCTTGCTGGTCAATATGATATGCAGCACAAACGGCGTGGAAAGCGCCATGAATTCCGCCAGACCGAGCGGCGTCGTGAACTTGCTCTGTACGCGATAGATACCCAGCGCAGCACGCGATTTCGCCGAAAGAATCTGCTGTACCGAAGGGTCCTGAATAGCAAGGAAGCTGGGGATGCGGCCCGCCCAGGGAACCGCCTGCAACCGCCATTCCCAGGCCGCAATCAGGCATACATAAACAGCAATCGCCCATAGCATGTAGACGAGAATCTGGGCCCGGGTGCGCCGCTGAAACACATAGGCCGAGGCAAAGAATATCGTCACCCAGTACAGGATCGCCACGGTGAACTTGTTAATCGAGTTGGCGATGTCTCGGGAAAAGGCGATTGATATGAAGGCGATGACAGCGAATGTAACCAGGCCTTTCCAGACCAGCGGCGTTTCGTTGAATACTTCCTTCATCTGAGCCCGAAATGCCCCGGAAATACTGACGCAAATCAGCAGGGTGAGCAGCAAGGGGACGATCACCAGGCGGATCATCGTAATCCATGGCAGGCCCGGAAAGGCCAAGGCCAGATAGTCCGGCCAGCATAACAGCGCCACTATGAACGTCAGCACCAGCTTGTCGAGCAGATCGACAGGCGCATAGTCCATTTCCGGCAATACCCAGATGATCAGCAAGACGAGCACGACCAGCGGGATCATGAGTTGCAAGAGGAAGTAGCTGGCGAATATGCCGAACGCCATGCCGTACAAGATGGCGAAAGCAGTGAACAGCCAGATCAGCTTCGACCGGTTGCGCCGCAAGCTGTTGGACGTGGTGTAATTGGCAAGGATGGTGCGCCCATCGTCCAACATATCGGCACGAGCTCTGCGCGGCCTGCGGGCCTTACCTTGATCGCCATCTGCAATGCTTGTCATGACACCGCCGTCAAATGAAAAAGCCCAGCCCCGTTTGCGCGCATATAGCCCCAATAGGCCGCGCCGCGCAAACATGCCCAATAGAGGTTAAAATCTCATTTTGACGCATATGAAACATGTCCATCGCGCACAGCTCAATCATGAGCCGAAGCGGTAATGCCGCCCTCCACCATTGCCGGATTGCCGGTGACCGTCGTGCCATCGGGAACGTCGCGATTTACGAATGCGCCGGGCCTGATCACGCAATTTTTGCCGACTGTCACGCCGGGAAGAATGATCGCTCGCGGACCGACATAGGTGCCGGCACCCAGCCGCGTATCCATATATATGCCGCGCGTCATGTCATGCGCCAGCATGACCACTTCCTCGTCAATGACGACATTTTCCTCGATATGGACGCCCTTGGGCCATGTGCGGTCGATCAGCGCGGTGGCGGCTATCCACGCACTGGGATGAATATCCATCTTCCACATGTGCTTATGTATAAAACGCTGCACACGCTGCTTGAGCGTTTTTCTTCGCGTCATTGTCACAATATTGCCCATCATTTGGCGTCTTTATTCGGCCCTTGCAGTAATTACAACGGACACATTATTTGCAAGCCGCAACACAACCGATTAGGGCACATCACGCATGGCCATTACAACGCTGAATCGCCTCAGAAAGCTGCGCCTGATCCTGACGGGGGTCAGAAAATCCTGGCTGCGCCTGACCAAAGGCGTGGTGGTTGATGGTTCGACCAGCGTTTCCCTGTCCAGCCGTATGCTGACCGGCACACGTGGCGGCATCGACATAGGTCCCGATACACTGATCGCTTTCAAGACCTTGCTCTATACCCATGATCCCGTGTCGGGAGAGGACAAACCGATCAAGATAGGGCGCAACTGTTTCATCGGCGGCGGATGCACGATCACCCCTGGTGTAACGGTGGGAGACGGCTCAATTGTCGGCGCGGGCGCGATTGTGCTGGAAGATGTTCCCTCCGGCGTCATTGTCGGCGGCAATCCGGCGCGTGTCATCCGTGAGGGCATAGAAGTGGGCCGTTTCGGACGCCTCAAAGGCGCCGACGAGAATACCCGGCGGATGTATAAGCCATGAGCACCGGCATGGCGGACAAGGAAATCGACGAAGCCGCCCGGCAGCAGCTTGGATCAATTTACCAGCATGCGCGCAAGGCGATGATCGCCGTCGCGGTACTGAGCGCGGTGCTCAATGTGCTACTGCTCAGCGGTTCGCTCTACATGATGCTGGTCTATGACATGGTCCTGCCCAGCCGCAGCGTACCGACGCTCACAGGCCTCGCGATACTGGTGGTCATCGCCTATCTGTTTCAGGGCGTGCTCGACTTCATTCGCGGGCGCCTGCTCATTCATTTTTCGGCTGCGGTTGATGTCGACCTGAATCGAGAGATTCATGGCCTTATCAACATTTTATCGCGAACTCAGTCCAACATGGACGGGCTTCAGCCGACACGCGATCTCGACCAGATCCGCTCGTTCCTCAGCGGCCCGGGACCAAGCGCTTTCGTCGACCTGCCCTGGATATTGTTCTTCGTCGGCATCCTGTTCCTGCTGCACCCCTATCTGGGCATTACGGTGCTGATTGGCGGGGTCATCCTGATCTTCCTCACCTATCTCACCGAAAGGCTGACATCCGGCCGGGCGCAGCAATTATCGCAATATAATAGCGCCCGCATGCTGCGCGCAGACATCACGCGTCGCCATTCCGAGGAAATTACTGCCATGGGCATGGAGGGCCGGATGGAGGACCGCTGGGTTCAGGCCAATTCCCAGTTCCTCGCCGGCACAGAAAAACTGAGCGGCATTTCCTCGACCATGAGCAATATCACCAAGATGCTGCGCATGGCATTGCAATCGGGGGTGCTGACGGTCGGCGCGTTGCTGGTTATGGCCGAGCAGGCGAGCGGCGGCGTGATCTTCGCCAGCTCGATCCTCGCCTCGCGCGCACTCGCCCCGGTTGAGGGCGTCATCGCCAATTGGCGCGGTTTTGTCGGCGCACGGCAAGCGTGGGCGCGCCTCAAAAAGCTGATCGTCATGATGCCGCGCAACAGCGCGACCGACATATTGCCGCCGCCGCACGAGAATATCACGGCGGAAAAGCTGACGCTGGGCCCGCCGGGAACCGGTCGCGCCACCGTGCAGGATGTCAGCTTCGGTCTGCGCGCGGGACAGTCGATGGCGATATTGGGACCCAGCGGCTGCGGCAAATCCACGCTGGTGCGCGGCCTGACCGGCATATGGCCAAAGGCGGACGGATCCATCCGGCTCGACGGCGCGGATCTGGAGCAAAGGCCACCGGAGATATTGGGGCGGCATATCGGCTATCTGCCGCAAAATGTTGAATTGATTGCCGGGACAGTCGCGGAGAACATTGCGCGCTTCGATCCCAATGCCAAATCGGAGGATGTCATTGCCGCCGCGCGTCTGGCGGGTGTGCACGACATGATACTGCATCTGCCGGATGGGTATAACAGCCAGGTGGGCAATGACGGGCGCGCGCTTTCGGGCGGCCAGCGCCAGCGCATCGGCCTCGCCCGTGCGCTCTATGGCGACCCGTTCCTCATCGTACTGGATGAGCCCAACTCCAATCTCGACAGCGCCGGCGAAGAAGCACTCGGCAATGCGATCACCAGCGCCTGCGCGCGCGGGGCCATCGTCATCGCCGTTGCGCATCGCCCCTCCCTGCTCGAATCGGTCGAGCTGATCCTGCTGATGAAGGCCGGGCGCGCCATCGCCTTTGGCCCCAAGGAAAAACTGATGCCTGCCTTGATCGCGGGCCGGCCCAATGGCAATGGGGGTAGCAAGCCGCAAAAAGACGCTCCACCCGCCAAAAGCGAGGCATGAATGCCAAGAAAAATGGTTTCCGCGCTTGCATCCCCGGCCCCATTCCTTACGCAAATGCAGCATGACCGAATCGACAGCGGCGATCCTCACCGCAGGAAGGCAAAGCAATGCGTAAGGGCATAATATTGGCCGGTGGGTCGGGCACGCGGCTCTATCCGCTGACCAAGGCGGTTTCCAAGCAGCTGATGCCGGTCTACGACAAGCCGATGATCTATTATCCGCTCTCGGTACTGATCCTGAGCGGTATCCGCGAGATCATGATCATCACCACACCTCAGGATCAGGCGGCGTTTCAAGCGCTTTTGGGCGACGGCAGCGACATGGGCCTGTCGATCACCTATGCGGTGCAGCCCAAGCCCGAGGGTCTGGCGCAGGCCTATCATATCGGCGCGGATTTCGTGGGTAGTAACCCCTCAGCCCTTATATTGGGCGATAATATCTTCTACGGCCATGGCCTGACGCAGTTGCTCGACAATGCAGCGCATCGCGACGAGGGCGCGACCGTGTTCGGCTATTATGTGAACGATCCAACCGCGTACGGCGTCGTGTCCTTCGATGCCAATGGCCGGGCCGAAACCATTGAGGAAAAACCCGCCCAGCCCAAATCCCATTATGCGGTCACGGGGCTATACTTCTATGACGGCAAGGCCGTCGATTACGCGCACCAGATCGAGCCTTCGCCGCGCGGCGAGCTGGAGATTACCGACCTCAATCGCCTCTATCTCGAGGCGGGCAACCTTAATGTCGAGATCATGGGCCGCGGCTATGCCTGGCTCGATACCGGCACGCACGGCTCGCTGATCGACGCCGCCAATTATGTGCGCATCACCGAGGAACGCCAGGGCCTCAAAATCTGCTGCCCGGAAGAGCTGGCCTGGCGCAAGGGCTTCATCGACGATGAGCAATTGAAACGCGTAGCCGAACCCCTGCGTAAATCGGGTTATGGGGAATATCTGCTCGGCCTGCTCGAAGGGGGCACGCAGTGGAGCTGATAGAAACGGCAATCGAAGGTGTACTGATCATCGAGCCAAAGGTCTTTGGCGACGAGCGCGGTTTTTTCCTCGAAACATGGAACGCGCGCACTTTTGCACAGGCCGGGCTCGACCTTGATTTCGTGCAGGACAATCATAGCCGCTCCGCACGCGGCGTGTTGCGCGGCCTCCATTATCAACAGCCCAATCCACAAGGCAAACTGGTACGCGTGACGGCAGGCGTAGTCTATGACGTCGCCGTCGACATGCGCAAATCCTCGCCGACATTCGGCAAGTGGGTCGGTGTGGAGCTGTCCGCAGCCAACAAGCGCATGTTCTGGATGCCGCCTGGCATTGCGCACGGCTTCCTCTCGCTGGAAGACGGCACGGATTTCCTCTATAAATGCACCGGTTATTATGACCCGTCCAACGAACATAGCCTGTTGTGGAATGATCCGGCCATCGGCGTGGAATGGCCGCTGGAAGGAATCGAGCCGCAGCTCTCGGCGAAGGATGAAGCCGGTATTCCATTCGCATCGGCCGTGACATTCCCGTAAGGCGTAGCGCATGAAGGCACTCATCACCGGGGCAAATGGCCAGCTTGGACGCGCGCTACAGGAAACCGCGCATGCCGGTACGGAGATTATTGCCGCCGGATCGGCGCAGCTCGATATCGGCGATGCGGATGCTGTTGCCGCCTATGTCGGCCAGCACAAGCCGGACCTTATCCTGAACGCCGCGGCCTATACCGCCGTCGACAAGGCAGAGAGCGAGGAAGAGCAGGCACTGCGCGTGAACCGCGACGGCCCCGCCAACCTCTCTGCTGCTGCCAGTGCAAATGATGCACGCTTCGTCCACGTATCGACCGACTTCGTGTTCGACGGCGTGAGCGGCATCCCCTACCCCGTTGATGCCCCCACCGCTCCAGCCGGAGCCTATGGCCGCAGCAAGCTGGCGGGTGAACAAGCGGTTGCTCCCGATACCTTGGTCGTCCGCACGGCATGGGTGTATGCCAGTACCGGCCATAATTTCGTGCGCACCATGCTGCGCCTGATGGCCGAGCGCGATGAGGTACGCGTCGTGGCGGACCAGATCGGCACACCGACTTTCGCACCCTCGCTTGCCCGTGCATTATGGGCGCTCAGCGCCAAGGGCGCGACCGGCATGCACCATTATACCGACAGCGGTGCGGCAAGCTGGTATGATTTTGCCGTCGCCATACAGGAGGAGGCACTTGCGCTCGGTCTGCTGGACCGCGCGGTGCCGGTCCTGCCCATCGCCACCAGCGACTTTCCGACACCCGCTACCCGCCCCCATTATTCGGTGCTCGACAAGAGCCAGACCTTCGCTTTACTGGGGGCGCCTGCTCCCCATTGGCGCGTGAACCTGCGCCAGATGCTACAGGATGTGAAAACGCATGGCTGAATTGATGGTTACCGGAGGCGCCGGGTTTATCGGTGCGAATTTCGTCCATTATTGGCGTGCGCGGCACCCGGAAGACACGATCACGGTGCTCGACGCACTGACCTATGCGGGCAATCCCGCCAATATCGCAGGGCTCGACGGCGTCGATCTGGTGGAGGGCGATATTTGCGATACGCCGCTGGTCGAAAAGCTGCTGTCGGAACGCGGTATCCAGACCATCGTGCATTTCGCCGCCGAAAGCCATGTCGACCGCTCGATCACCGGGCCGGATGCCTTCGTCACCACCAATGTCATCGGCACGCACAGCCTGCTGAAAGCCGCGCGCAAGCTGTGGCTCGACAGCGGCACGGGCAAGCCGCATCGCTTTCACCATGTTTCGACCGATGAGGTTTACGGCTCGCTCGGCCCGGAAGATCCGGCATTCAGTGAGACCACGCCCTATTCGCCCAACTCGCCCTATTCGGCGTCAAAGGCGGGTTCAGACCATCTGGTGCGCGCCTATCACCATACCTATGGGCTGGAGGTCACGACCAGCAACTGCTCGAACAATTACGGGCCTTATCAATTTCCGGAAAAGCTGATTCCGCTGTTCCTGCTCAACTGCCTCTATAGCCGCAACCTGCCCATTTATGGCGACGGCATGAATGTGCGTGACTGGCTGCATGTCGAGGATCACTGCAACGGTATCGAGCGCGTGCTGCTGCATGGCAGGCCCGGTGAAACCTATAATATCGGTGGCGGGCAGGAGCTGCCGAACCTGAAAGTGATCGAAGAGATTTGCGCGACCGTTGACCGCGCCTTTGCCGCCGATCCGTCACTGGCACGGCGTTTCCCCGATGCCCCCGCCGCCAAGGGCGCTACCTCGGACACTCTCAAGACCTTCGTCACTGATCGCGCCGGGCATGACCGCCGCTATGCGATCGACGAGACCAAGGCACGCAGCGAGCTGAACTATGCGCCGCGCCGCACCTTTTCCGAAGGCTTCGCCCAGACGCTGGACTGGTATCTAACCCACGAGGACTGGTGGAAACCTCTGCTCAAGCAGTAGGGCTGGTGCCGTGATTCCACATAAGTGGATCAAACTCTATATAAAAAGGGCGGAGAAAATTCCCCGCCCTTCCCGATCTATATAGCTGCTTCTTACGGAACCGGATTGAGAGCCGTGTCGAGAGCGCTGTAACCGCCAGTGATGTGGATGATCTGATGATCGCCATTCACGACATTGGT
Organism: Sphingobium sp.; assembly: GCA_020446425.1. GTDB lineage: Bacteria > Pseudomonadota > Alphaproteobacteria > Sphingomonadales > Sphingomonadaceae > Sphingobium. Next base: position 147,559 of record JAGRES010000031.1, read on the forward strand.
GATGTCGAGGATCAGCACGTCCGTGGTGCCCTTCTCCGAATAGGTCACGCTGCCCGGGTTGGACGCATTGGCCTGCGTGATGAACGCAGCCAGCCCTTCCCAGGACGAGATATGCGCGGTGTTGCCATCGGCATCCGCCGCGCCAATCGCGTTCAGGCCATTGTCATCCGTGAACGTGAACCCGTAATTACCGAACGCGAGCTGGTCGCCTTCGGAGAAATCCAGATCGTAGAGCTTGTCGGTATCCGAAGTACCGCCAATCTCATCACGGCCTGAGCTGTCGAAGCCGAAGAACTGAAACACGTCTGCGCCGTCGCCACCCCGCATCGTGTCATCGCCTTCACCGCCACGAATGATGTCGTCATAACGACCACCGCGAAGATTATCATTGCCGTCCAGGCCCTGAAGGATCGAACCGTCAGGGTCGTTTACCGCAGCAACGACACCATCGCCTTGCCCGTTAGTAACGCGCGTTTTCACGCCATCAGAAGTAGCCATCTTGCTATTCCTTTCCAAAGTTTTTGAGATCATTTAAGTCGCGACGTTATGTTCTGCGGCGCTGATAATAGTTCTCATTAACAGAAAGTAAATAAGCATTAACCACAATTATGGCGAATTTTATGATTGATTTTTAAGGATTTTTTTGAAGGAAAAAAGAGGCGGCCGATAATGGCCCAGTCATTCCTGAGGCGGCTTGGGTCCATTACGCCACTCATTGCGCTTGTCCCAGACGATGCGCCAATTATCCGCAGCCTCACGTGTCGCGGACTTGCCGCTCAGACGAGCCGCCAATCCATAACCGACCTTGCGCAGCCATGCGCCCATCACCAGCATCTCGCTGGCGAACTTGCCACCAATGCCGGGGATATGACGCTGCGACAAACCGGCACGGGCGCCATGCATCTGGATGATCTTCAGCGCGCGGGAGGCCGCACTCGCACCGCCATGATGAATGATGGTGGCATCCGGCGTCGCCAACGGTCGTGCACCGAGCGCATGCGCGCGCAAGCACAGGTCCGCTTCCTCGCCATACATGAAGAACGCGGGGTCGAAACCGCCCAGCTTGTTCCAGAATTCACGGGATATAAGGAACAGGCACCCCGTAACGATGTCCACTTCCTCAATGCGGCCATCGACGAAATCTATCCGTTCGGGATTGAACATCCGGCTTTCCGGAAACAGCTTCACCAGGCCGGATGCAAAGCAGAACGCGCTCCACGGTGTTATCCGTCGCCAGCAGGAGGTAGGATTGTAGCGGCCATCCTGAAAGATTGTGCGCCCGCCCCATATTCCGGCCTCAGGTGTTTCACGCGCAAAGGTCATCAGTTTGTCGATCGCGCCGTCCATTACCACTGTATCGGTGTTGAGCAGTAGGATCATCGGCGCCTGCACTTCCCCGATCTGCAGATTGGTTGCACCCGCGAAGCCGTGATTATCCTTTTCCGCGAACAGGCGGACCTGAGGAAACTCACGCGCGATAGCCTCGGCGGAGCCGTCTTGCGATCCGTTATCGGTCACAATGCATTCAAAACGCGTCTGCTTCGTTTCCTCATAAAGCGAGCGCAAGCACTCCAGCGTCATTTCGCGGGTGTTCCAGTTGACCAGCAGCACCGATAATTCGGGCGCTTGCACGGCAACCTTCATTTTCACGTCAATATCACCCACCCGAAGCGCTCCTTGTGGAGGTTAATCCAGTTTTAGCGAATCCCTCCTTAAGAACAATTCGTATCATTTCCGATAACACGCAATTTGAGGCCATACGCTCCACGACACAGAGCAAATTGTTTGCATTGCAGCACCGTATTTGCCACGAGATGAGGATATCGTAAGAGCAATGACCGATACAGCCAAGGATGTTTACCCTATGCCTATAAATAGGAATACCAAAGCAGCGCTGCGCAAACGATTCCCCAAAGCATGGAATACGCTTCGTACCGCTTCTCTGGGGCTGAAACTGGCGCCCCGGTTGTTCGGTCATTATCCACGCAGCTGCAATATCTGCGGTTTTGAAGGCAAGTTTCTCGCGGAAATCCATTTTCCCGACATCTTCACGTTCGATGCGATGTGCCCGAAATGCGGGTCATTGCCGCGTAACCGGTTGTTGATGCTCGGCATCAGCGAACGGCAATTCGTAACCGGAAACGACCGCATGCTGCACTTTGCGCCGGAACCCTGCATCACCAACCGGCTGCGCGCGCTGGCCAAGGAATATGTAACTGCCGATCTCGATCCGGCTGGCGTGGATCGTCAGGAAAATATCGAGGCCCTGAGCTTCGCCGACAATAGCTGGGACGTCATTTTCTGCTCGCATGTGTTGGAGCATGTCGATCATCATAAGGCACTCGCCGAACTATATCGCGCACTGGTTCCCGGCGGAAAGCTCCTTGCTTTTTTCCCGATCGTCGAAGGCTGGACAGGCGATTATGAGAATCCCGATGTAAAAAGCGAGCATCTGCGCGGCATTCACTTCGGTAAATCCAACCATTTGCGGCGCTTTGGCCGCGATGTGCGCAAGGCGTTTGAGCAGTCTGGCTTTAAGCTGGAAAATTATGTGGTGGACGGCAAAACGACCGTACAGCACGGCCTAATCCCCGGCGAAGTGCTGTTTGTCGCCACCAAATAATCCAATGTTCTGAAGCCCGCATTCCAGAGCGGTGGATAAAACAAAGCCCCACTCGCCAACAGCGAATGGGGCTTTGATGTAATCCTATTTCAGGATTTATAGGATGAAATCCTGCGTCGATACCGACTGCACCCCTTTCAGGTAGATGCCGAAATCGGCTTGGCCGTCGCCGTTCACATCGCCATAGACATAGGTGTCGCCACCCACGGTCTGGGCACGCAGCTCGCCCGCTACCTTGTGGAAGTTGCTCTCACCAATGAAAGTGAACGAATCATCGCCCGACGTTTTGGTGTTTGCGTCGATCAGGCTCAGCGAGACCCGATCCTGGCCGGACTGGAAGTCGGCTATGGTATCTACGGCAAAAGAGGCAATATCGTCTATACGGTAGCGGAAAACATCGTTACCCGCACCGCCTGAGAGGAAGTCGCTCCCGGCGCCGCCTTCCAATATATCCTTGCCGTCGCCGCCATAAAGGAAGTCGTTTCCGGCATCGCCAGTCAGCAAGTCGTTTCCGGCGTCACCGAACAGGCGGTCATTGCCATTATCACCCGAAATACGGTCATTGCCAGCGCCGCCATTGATCGTGTCGTTGCCGTCCAGGCCCTGGATCACGTCCCTGCCGGCCATACCGTCGATGATGTTGTCATCGCTCGAGCCGACAATACGATTGTTGAGATCATTGCCGGTGCCCTTGATCGCGCCATCGTTCATACGCAATATCTCGACATTGGCAGTCAAGGTGTAATCGACATCCGTGACGACGGTATCGGTGCCTTCGCCCGCAGCCTCTGTCACGACATCATTGGTGGATTTGACCAGATACCGGTCATTGCCCGTACCGCCGACCAGCTCGGCATAGCCATTTTTGACACCGGTCAGGACGTCGTTATCGGCCTTGCCTTCAACACGCGAAACGCCGTCCTCAACACCGCTCAACCTGTCACGGCCACTGGTACCGCTGACGATGACCGGGTCACTCACAGGAGCCTGCTCCGTCACCTGTGTCGACGCGCTGGTATCAGTGATCGTTTCTGTTGGCGCAACGGTCGTCGTCTCAGCCGGAGGTGGCGGGGGCGGGGGCGGAGGTGGAGGAGGAGGCGGTGGGGGCGGCGGAGGCGGAGCCGCGGCCAACGACGCATCCAGCCCCAGCCAACCCAAAACTCCAGACAGGTCGGGGTACCAGGTGCTGGCAAAGCCTTGATGACCAGCCAGCCATTCCGCCACATAAGCCGAACCGCCATCCGTAACCGTGGCAATCTGGGTGTTGTTCGTCTCAGTGCCCTTGTTGGGCGAATTCAGTGAATACCAGGTCGCCTTGTTGTCCTTGATATCCATATTGGTGATGTTTTCGGTGCGGATCCAGCTCTTCTGGTCCGGGAAACCGGCAACTGTATTGTTGGCAATCGTGCCGCTTGCAACACCGTTCACGGCGATAGCGTTATAAAGGCCGCCTGCAATCATGTTGTTGGTGATCGTCACATTCTCAAACGGTAGCGTGTTGAACGTGTCGCGCACGAAAACGCCCTGCGTCGGCGCACCATCGCCGCGCACAACCAGATTGTCGGTGATTGTGATGTTTTTTGCCGCCTGGGTGGTGTTGGTCGACCAGATTTGAATCGCGTCGGTATGATCGCCTGCCGCCGGATAGAAATCGGTGAACATGTTGCGTGCGATCATCAGGTCGGAGTTGCCGCCACCGCGCACGCCGTCGGTCCGCATATCATGGAACGAGTTATCCACGATATTCAGGCCAGTATTGTTCAGCATGCAGACGCCATGCCAGCCATTGAAGAATTCGGAATTGCTGACGGTGACATTCTGGCTGTTGCGCACCATCATCAGCGACGATTCATTGCCCGAACCGATATTGGGCAGGCCATGAACGGTCAGATTGTCCATCAGGATATTCTGACAGCTCATCACGGTGAAGGCGTTGAGCTGTCCGCCCTTATCCTCGTAAAAGTCGAGGTGGCTGAATGTCAGTCCGCTGCTCTGCTTAACCAGCAGGTCGTTAATAACAGCCGGTTTGGAAGGATCCGCCGATGTGATGGTGACATTGCCGTTAATGTTGATGCCACGAATCAGCACATCGCCATAATTACCCGATGCAAGCTGAATGACATCACCGTCTTTGGCGGTTTTCAGCGCAGTTTGCAGGGTTTGATTGGAATCGACCGTTATAATTGTCATTGGAATATAGCCTCCATAGAGGCCTGAAGGGCTGCGACCACGAACGCCACTCCAGGCAATTTATGAAGACGTTTTTAATCCCACTGGTCTTGCCGCCGCCCTTACGCCAATGGTTAAAACGACGGATACCTTTTTAAACTGATGTAAAAACCACTGGATGGATATGGTCCAGATACAAAAAAACCCGCCGATTTTCGCGGCGGGCCTTGAGCATAACAGGCGATAAAAACCTTTTTATTTTCAGTTCTATAAGACGAAATCACCGATGTTGAGCGAGGTAACTCCCTCAACAATAACCGTCATGTCGGCCCTGCCATCGCCATTGGTGTCGATTTGCACATAGGCATTGCCCGCAACCACATCGTACCGCAGCTCACCAGCCTGATTGTGAAAACCGGATTTACCAATGAAGTTGAACGTGTCGTTGCCGCGGTTGGTGCTGTCGGCGTCGATTGTGCTCAGTGCAATGCGGTCCACGCCAACCTGGAAATCCTTGATGGTGTCAACCGCGCCATCGGTGATATCTTCAGGCCGAAACAGGAACGCATCCGCGCCCGATCCGCCATATAGTATGTCTGCACCGAGGCCGCCTTCGACAATATCGTCGCCCGATCCGCCCTGCAATATATCGTCACCATCGTCGCCGTAGACGCGGTCATTGCCGGCACCACCGTCAAGCGAATCATTACCATCGCCGCCGCGCAGCCAGTCATCGCCATTGCCGCCCGTCAGGACGTCGTTGCCATTTTCGCCCTGGATGGCATCATCGCCATCATTGCCATGCATTGTGTCAGCGCCGTTGGAACCGATCATACGATTATCGAGCGCATTGCCCTGCCCAGTGAGGCCGCCCTTGTCCATGCGCAGGACTTCAACATTGGCGTCCATCGTATAATTTACGGTGGCGCGAACGGTATCCCGGCCCTCACCGGCATTTTCGATAACTTTGTCGCCGTTGGAGCTGATCAGATAGACGTCGTTGCCTCTTCCGCCGAGCAACTCGTTATAATTACCCGATCCGCCCTTCAGCACATCGTTGCCCGCCAGCCCCTGCACCTTGCTCGAACCCGCATTGGATACAGCGAGGCGGTCGTTGGACGATGTCCCGATCACGTCGATAAGGTTGCTGGACGACGGCGGAGGCGGCGCGGTCGTGCCGGTATCTCCATCGGTCGTCGTGCTGCCACCCGAAGATGTATTGCCGCCAGATGCTGCATCATCATCGCTGCCAGAGCTTGTGCTGCCTCCGGAAGATGGAGAAGAGACATTGCCCGTATCGACCGAACCCGACGTGCCGGAGAAATTAAGCAACGCGATCACATCGCTGGACAGGTTGCCCCATTCGCCATCGAAGCCCGGATGCGCATTGAGCCATACAGCCACTGCCTGCGCACCGCCATCGGATACCGCCGGAATCAGCGTGTTGCCCGATACGCCCTCGACAGTCAGGCCCTTGGTGACGAAAAAGGTTGCCTCGTTATTGGTCGCCTTGACCGAAGTGACATTGTCGAGACGCAGCCAAGAGCGCTGATCCGAGAAACCCTGAACGGTATTACCATCCAACGTCACATTCTTGGCGCCGTTGATCGTCAGGCCATTATAGCGTCCGCCAGCGATCATGTTACCCGAGATATTCAGCGTGTCGAACGGCAGGTTGTTATAGGTATCGCGAATGAAGATGCCCTGCACTTCCTGCCCCGCCCCGCGCACGAACATGTTTTCCGTGATGGTAATGTTGCGCGCCACCGTGCTGGCGTTGGTCGTCCAAAGCTGGATCGCGTCAGGGTGATCGTTGCCGATCGGGTAGAAATCGGTGAACAGATTATCGTGAACGGTCAGATTCGAATTCCCGCCGCCGCGCACGCCATCGGTGCGCAGGTCATGGAAAAAATTACCGGAGATCGACACGCCGTTGGTATTGAGCATACCGATGCCGAACTGCCCCAACGAGAATTCGGAATTGGTCACGGTCACATTCTGACTGTCGCGAATGAACATCAGGGGCGTTTCATTGCCCGAACCGAGATTATTCTGCCCATATACATCCAGATTATCCATCGTGATATTGGATGAGCTGGCGATCTGGAACGCATATTGATGGCCGGATGTGGTGCCTGCAAGCTCCAGCCCCGTAAAAGTAAATCCACTGGTGTTGCGAAGAACAAGATCTTTCAGGACGGCTGGATTGGAAGAATCTGCCGAAGTGATTGTAATATTACCGTTGATCTGAACATCACGAATAAGGACATTGGAATAATTGCCCGACGCGAGCTTGATCACGTCCCCATTGTTTGCCCCAGCGATGACTCGCTGCAGCGCACTAACATTATTGACTAAATATGTTGCCATTCTGCTGAACCCGCTAACGCTCTTTTATCACGGCATATCTAGGCACAAGGAGGTTGGCCGTAACCAAAAGTCTCGCAAAACCCCACCCGATTTTGCCGCAATGCCAGAACATCCGTTATTAACCATGATCCGTTACGAATTGGTTTACTACAACTCATCCACTTATCGTTGAAATGGCTCATATTTGCCATGAGCCGAGTCTAAGGCCGTAATTGTTCCGAAATGGCACAAAGTCGCGAGAATCCTTGGGTTTATTTGGATTTTCCATCGCTGCGCAAAACAGGAATCGGATTTGCGTCGCCACCGCGCCTTTACCCGTCATAAAATTGGCAGGCGATTTTTATTAATAAAGATTAATATGAGATCATCAAAAATATTTGCTGGTGACGCATTTTTTTAATGAAACGCTGTTCTAGGCACAGTTTCCGATTAGGGATGCGCAAGACAATATTACCTCTTATAACACCCGTGATGCTCAAGCTGCCCGCTACATGTTCCGAGTCACTTCAGGCGCTCAGCAGCGCCCGCAGAGGGCTGCCCGGGTTACTAACGCTCTCCTTCGTGATCGCCCTGTTCCCTGTCGCGACCCTGCTGTTCCTGCTGCTGATCTTTGATGTGGCGATACCGGGACGCAGCGGCGCGACGCTGACCGGCTTGTTTTTCCTCTATATCGCGGTGCTGGCCGTCTTTTTCGTTTTGGGCACGCTGCGCCGCAGGATGCTGGCCCATATCGGCGATATCGTCCAGTCGCACATGATGCCGCGCATCGACGAAGCCACCGCCCATATGGCACAGGCGAGCCAGAGCGGCAGCGACGGCGCCCAGTCGACGCGCGATCTGGACGCCATCCAGCACTTCTTCCGGTCGCGAACGGCGGCGTTATGGCTGGATATGGGCGCGGCCCCCATCGCCATTATCACCATACTCTTCGTCCATCCCTGGCTGGCGCTATGGCTGTTGATAGCTCTGGCGGCAATGGCCGCCCTCCTGTGGCAGAGCACGATCAGGATGGAACAGCCGCTGCGCGACGCCGTCGGCATGACGACCCGGCGGCAGGCAATTTCCGAAAGCGGCCGTACCCATCATGAAGTGTTGCGCGCCCTGGGCATGAAAACACAGGCCCGACGCGTGTGGACCATCGTCAATCAGTCGCTGGCGCAAATCTGGAAGAAGATGGACAGTAGCCATTTCTGGCTAGGCACGGGCGCGCGTATGCTGATGTTCGCCGCGCTGGCCATCATTATAACCATGGGCGCCTGGTTTACCGTCACTGACAGGGCAAGTTCGGCAGTCACTATCGCGGCTGGTATATTGGCATGGATGACGCTGGAGCCTTGGGTGCTGACAATCGAAAGCCTGCCGCAATCGCTGGCCGCGCGTCAGGGCTGGGCCCGGCTCGACACGCTGCTGGCGACGGTAGCGCCTGACACCCAGACGTTAAACCTGCCTGATCCCAAGAAAAAACTGGAGTGCCAGACAGCAGCTGTAACGGCACCTGCGGTTCGCAGGCCGATATTGCACGGCATCACATTCGACCTGTCGGCTGGCGACATATTGGGAGTCATCGGCCCAGCGGGATGTGGCAAATCAACTCTGGCGCGCGCGCTGGCGGGCGTCTGGCCGCTGATGGCGGGGAAGATCAGGCTGGATGGCGCGGCACTCGACCAGTGGGACAGCGAACGGCTGGCGGCGCATATCGGATATCTGCCGCAGACAATCAACCTGATCGACGGCACCGTTGCGGAAAATATCGCCCGTTTCGAGCCCGATGCCGACCCCGAGAAGGTGGTCGACGCCGCTCGCAAGGCACATGCGCATGACCTGATCGTGCGCCTGCCCGAAGGATATAATACGCGTGTTGGACCCGATGGCGGCAAGCTCTCAGCGTCGCAAGCGCAGCGCGTGGCTCTTGCTCGCGCGCTCTATGGCGACCCTTTCCTCGTCGTGCTCGACGAACCCACCGCCCATCTCGATACGCCGGGGATGCAGGCCTTCGCTGATAGCGTAAATGCGGCGCGTGATCGCGGCGCTATTGTCATTATCGCCGGGAACGCCAATAATTTCATAAGCCTCGCCAATCAGGTACTGATCCTGCGGGACGGAACCATGAGCGAATTCGGTGAGCGCGAGGCCGTGCGCCAACGCATCAGCGAAAAGCGCAAGCAGGTGAAGATCGGGATCGTCAAAGGCGGGCAGAATGACGATACTGCCGCGAAGAATGATGATGAGGACGAAAATGTATCGAGGCGTGCGCCTGCGGAAGCCAGTCATGAGGATTGAGGTGAACCGGTCATGACCTATCAATTGCCGGCCACCATTTCCCAGGGAACGGACGTCGCCCTCGTGCTCGAGGATCCGCAGGAAGGGCTGCAACGCAGTTTCCGCGCGGGCCTGATCACCATCGGCCTGCTGTTTCTCGGCCTCATCATATTGGCGGCATTGATCGGCACACGCGGCGCCGTGGTCGGCGCGGGCGAAGTGACGGTCGAATCGCGCGTAAAGAAGATCGCGCACCCTACCGGCGGTGTCATCGCACAGGTAAATGTCCGCGAGGGGCAGCGCGTCAAGAAAGGCGACATATTGATGCGCCTCGACGATTCGGTGACCGGCGCCAGCGCCAGCGCTATTGGCGACACGGTGGAACAGCTTCAGGCAGCCGCCGCGCGTCTGGCCGCCGAACGCGACGGCGCGGACAGCATCACCTTTCCGCCATCGCTGACGCAGAACCCGACACCGGCCAAGAAAATGGCCATGGAAGAAGCCACCAACCTGTTCAAGTTGCGCAAGCAGGCGCGCGGCAATGAACTGGCCCAGATCAACGAGCGCGTCCGCCAGACCCAGGCGGAAATCAACTCACTGCAGGCGCAGCGCTCAGCCGCACAACGACAGGCCAACCTGATCAAGCCCGAACTGGAGGGCCTGCGGTCCCTCAGAGAACGCGAGCTGGTGACCGTCAATCGCCTCAACCAGATCGAGCGCACGGCAGTCGATCTGCAGGGCGCTGTGGCGTCCTATGGCGCACAAATAGCGCAGGCCCGCGCGCGCATCGCGGAAATCCGCCAATCGGGGATTCAGTTGACCCAGGATGCACGCACACAGGCAGGCCTTGAGCTGGTTGAAGTGCAGGCGCGGCTCAACGATTCCAAGGTCCGCTCGGCCTCTGCATCCGATGCCTATAACCGCAGCCTTGTGCGTGCGCCCTATAATGGCGTGGTCGAGAAAATGGCGTACACCACGGTTGGCGGCGTCGTTCCTCCTCTGGAGACGATCATGGAGATCGTGCCGACACAGGATGCCCTGACCGTAGAGGCCAAGGTCAGCCCCTATGACATCGACCAGATCACCATTGGCCAAGCCGCAACACTGCGTTTTTCCGCTTTCAACGCCCAGACCACGCCGCAGATCAACGGGAAGCTGGGCCATATCTCATCCGAGCGGGTGAATGACGAACGCACTGGCCAGAGCTGGTACAAGGTGCAGGTCGAAGTCGATGAAAAGGAAATGAAGCGTCTAGGAGACCTGAAACTCGTTCCGGGCATGCCGGTCGAAGTATTCATTCAGACGCGCGAGCGTTCCCTGCTGTCTTACATCACCAAACCATTGCGCGATCAGTTCAGCCGCGCATTCAGAGAAAATTGATCGCGCCTTTACTCTGTTGAAACGTCCTTAATGTACTTGCCGCATTGCACAACATGTGTAGGGGGCTATAGAAGCCATGCCTGCGCTTGAGCAGATATAGGGAGACGAGCGTTGCGGATTACGATGATCGGTTCGGGTTATGTAGGCCTGGTATCCGGTGCCTGCTTTGCGGACTTTGGCCATGACGTGATCTGCGTCGACAAGGACGAAAGCAAGATCGACGCGCTGCTGGCCGGACGCATCCCGATTTTCGAGCCTGGTCTCGACCATCTTGTAGCAAGCAATGTCGCCGCAGGTCGCCTGCAATTCACGACTGACCTTGCTTCTGCAGTCAAAGACGCCGGTGCCGTGTTTATCGCGGTCGGCACCCCCTCACGCCGTGGCGATGGCCATGCCGACCTGTCCTATGTTTACGCCGCTGCCGCCGAGGTGGCGAACGCGCTTACCGGTTTCACCGTGATCGTCGACAAGTCGACCGTGCCCGTGGGCACCGGTGACGAGGTGGAGCGCATCATCCGCGACACCAATCCGAACGCCGATTTCGCGGTCGTGTCCAACCCGGAATTCCTGCGTGAAGGCGCGGCGATCGACGATTTCAAGCGGCCCGACCGCATCGTCATCGGCGGTGATGACCCGCGCGGGCTGGAAATGATGCGCGAGATTTACCGCCCGCTGCACCTCAACAAATCGCCGATTGTCGAGATGACCCGCCGCGGCGCAGAGCTGACCAAATATGCGGCCAACGCATTCCTTGCAGTCAAAATCACCTTCATTAATGAAATCGCGGACCTGTGCGAAAAGGTCGGCGCGAATGTGCAGGACGTGGCGCGCGGCATTGGCCTCGACAACCGCATCGGCGGCAAGTTCCTGCATGCCGGCCCCGGCTATGGCGGCAGCTGCTTCCCCAAGGATACGCTGGCGCTGCTCAAGACCAGCCAGGATTATGATGCACCCCAGCGTATTGTTGAAGCCGTGGTTTCGGTGAACGACAACCGCAAGCGCGCCATGGGCCGCAAGGTCATTCAGGCTTGCGGCGGCGACGTGCGCGGCAAGACGATCGCGATTCTGGGCCTGACCTTCAAGCCCAACACTGACGACATGCGCGACAGCCCGGCCATCGCCGTGGTCCAGACGCTGCAGGATGCGGGCGCCAAGGTGCGCGCCTATGATCCCGAAGGCACGGAACAGGCCAAGCTGGTTCTGAACGATGTCGAATATTGCAAGAATGCCTATGAAGCGATGGATGGTGCGGATGCGCTGGCCATCGTCACCGAGTGGGATGCGTTCCGCGCGCTGGACCTGAACCGTGCCAAGTCCCTGCTGACGCAGCCGGTTTTCGTCGACCTGCGCAACATCTATCCGCGCGACACCGTGGAAAAAGCCGGGTTCACTTATACGGCGGTAGGCCGCTGATCCGATGAGCGAACGCCCGCCGATATTGCTCACGGGCGCGGCGGGCTTTGTCGGTCACGCCACGGCGCATCGCCTGCTGGAACGCGGCGAGCGCGTGATCGGCGTCGATATCGTCAACGATTATTATGATCCTGCGCTCAAGGAAGCGCGTCTCGCGACATTTGAAGGCAAGCCGGGTTTCACCTTCCACCGGCTCGACATTGCCGACGCCGACGCGATGGCCGCTCTTGTGCGCGACAATGGCGTGCGGCGCGTCGTCCACCTCGCTGCGCAGGCTGGCGTGCGCTACAGCCTTGATAATCCGTTCGCCTATGAGCGCTCCAATCTGGCGGGGCATCTCGCCATCATGGAAGCATGCCGCCATGCGAGCGATTTCGAGCATCTGGTCTACGCCTCGTCCAGCTCCGTCTATGGCGACAAGCCAATGGGAGACGCGGGCTTTACCGAAGACGAACCAGCCACCAACCCGGTGTCACTCTATGCCGCGACCAAGCGCGCCTGCGAACTGATGAGCCAGAGCTATGCCTCGCTATACGGGTTCCCGCAAACGGGCCTGCGTTTCTTCACCGTCTATGGTCCCTGGGGCCGCCCGGACATGGCCTATTTCAGTTTCACCCAGAAGATCATGCACGGTGATCCGATTGAGGTCTATGGCGAAGGCAAGATGGCGCGCGACTTCACCTATATCGACGATATCGTCGACGGCATACTCGGCGCGCTGGGTGCCACACCCGCGCGCGGCGAACATCGCGTGCTCAATATCGGCGACAGTCATCCGGTCGGCCTGATGGACATGATAGAAACGCTGGAAGCCGCTTTGGGTAGGAAGGCGGAGAAGATCATGCGCCCGATGCAACCCGGCGACGTGACCGCGACCTATGCCGATGTCAGCAAGCTGCATGCGCTTACGGGATACGAACCCAAGGTGAGACTGGCCGAGGGACTGAAACGGTTCGCGGATTGGTATAAAAACTTCTATCGCGCTTCCTAAGCGCTGCTTCCGCCATCCACCGTCATCACCGTGCCTGTCACATTCGCTGCGGCAGGCGACAATAGATACAGCACCGCACCCGCGACCTGATCCGCTGTGGGCAGACCCAGCGGCGCACGGCGGCGGATAGACGCCACTTGCTCTTCGTCATAGCCTTCGGTCATGTCGGTCTCGACAAAACCGGGCGCGACACAGTTGACCGTGACCTTATATTTGCCTGCCTCGCGCGCGAGAGCGCGGCTGAATCCTTCCAGCCCGGCCTTGCTGGCGGCATAGACCGACATTGCGTGAAACCCGCTCTGCGCCGCGATGGAGCTGATGTTGATGATCCGCCCCTCCTTCTTCGCCAGCATGGAGCGCATCATATATTTGGTCAGCGTCATCGGGCCGAGCAGATTGGTGGCGATCACGCGCTCCATATCGGCCTGGTGCATGGTCGCCAGCACGCCGCCCATGCCAATGCCCGCATTGTTGACGAGACCGTAGATCGGCCCGAACGCCTTACCGATATGCCGTGCGACATCGGCCAGCCCGGCAAGGTCGGTCATGTCGGCGCGCACATATGCGACCTGTTCCGGATAGTCCGAACCGAGTGCTGTAAACGCCTCGCTTTCGCCGCGCCCCAGCCCGACAACACGATATCCTTCGGCCAGCAGCGCCTTGGCCAGCTCCAGCCCCAATCCGCGCGAAACGCCGGTCACCACCACTGTCCTGCCGTTCATTGCGCGCGCTCCACCTTTCCCGCCGCCGTCACTGCGATTTCATCAACGATGCGGATGGTGGCGGGTTGGGCCGCACGAGGCAAGTGTTGCTTGCACCAGGCAGTAATATCCTTGCGCAGCACAGCGGCATCGCACGCGGCATCGCGGGGAACGACAGACAGGCTGAGCAGATTGCCCATGATCGGATTGGGCTTGGCGCTGATGTGACATTGCGCCACTTGCGCGTGGCGGTGCACTACTTCTTCAACAGCCTCAATCTGTACCTTCACGCCGCCGACATTCACCGAAGCATCCTCGCGACCGAGGAAATAGACGCGGTCGCCACGCAGCTCGACGGCGTCGCGGGTACAGATATAACCCGCCTCATCGCGCTCGATATGATCACCATGCGTGGCCGCGCCAGCGGGAGGGCGTAGCCACAGCACGCCATCGCGTAGGGATAGAGCGACATCCTCAGTGTCACCTTCAAGCCAGCCCGCCGGAAAACCTGCCTTGCCATCCTGCACCGAGAAGCCGGTACCGGTCTCGGTCGACGCATAGATATGAGTGATGCGCGCATCAGGAAAGCGTGCGGCAAGCGCCGTCAATATCGCTTCGTCCGCAATTTCGCCGCCAAGGGTGATCTGACGAAGCGGGAGGTCACGGCTTGCCGGAGCCATCAAAATCCTGCGCCACAGTGACGGCGTTGCGGAGATATGGGTACATCCCTGCCCCGCCAGCCAGGCCACCGATTCAGAGAGCGACATATCCGGATCAGGCACCAGCACCATGCCGCCCGAAAGTAACGCCTGCACCAGCACCTGCGTTCCTGCAAAACGGCTGGGGTCGTATAGCATCGCCCAGCGGGCACCCTTGCTGCTTTCGGATGTACGCACGGCGCGCAATATGGATGCACGATCATGCGCCACCATTTTCGGCAGGCCGGTCGTCCCGGAGGTCGTCAACAACCAGTGCGTATCTACATCGCTATCGCCAGCTCGTGCTATATCACGCGTCGCTTCTGTCCCGATCACTACCTGCCACGGTTGCGCGCCGTCGATGTCATCGCGATCGCTGATTATCAGGCCGATATCCGCTTGCATCGCCAGCGCCGCGACATGCTCCGCTGGCAAGTCCGGTGCGAGCAACAGCATCGCCTCCGCGCGTCCGTCGCAGGCCAATATCGCCGAGACAAGTTCATGGGGTTGCGTCATGCATAGCGCGACACGCCTGCCCGCCAAAGCATCGCTGGACACAGCAATCGTATGCGCATCGCGAACATGCACAGCGCGCTGGGAACCGATTATCAGAGGAGAGTCATCAGCGAGACCGAGGTCCAATATCGCCGTGCTCAACGCCTTTCCGTGCCGGTTGCTCACTCCGGCTTTGGCGCGCATTTCGTGTAGAAATCAATGAATTCCGCAAAGGTCTGCGGATAAACCGGATCTTCTGTCATCGTGAACGGGTCATAGCCCAGCTCATCGTCCAGCCGGGCCACCAGTACCGCAAATGCCATGCTGTCGAAACCGGTTTCAAGCAAGACAGTGTCATTTTCCAGCACCGGAGGCTCATCCTCGCGGTCCTCGCGCCACATTTCGTTGAACAGCGCAATGATACGCGCGCGCAATTCGTCAGGCGTCAGGGACACGGGCTGCTCGGCGGGCAGGAAGCTGTTGGCCATTTCGTTCATTGCACTGCCTCCAGCTTCGGTTTTTCGGCCTGCGGAGCCGCAGAATCGGCTGGCGCATTTTCCGTTTCACGGATGCGCATGCCCCAGCGTCCGGTCTGGATATTCTGTTCCATCACGCGCGCGGGATTGCCCATCACCACGCTGTGCGGAGGCACGTTGCGCATCACGATGGCGCCGGTCGCAACGATGCTATGATCGCCAACGGTCACACCCGGCATGATCACCGCGTGCGCGCCAATAAAGCAATAATCGCCAATGCGCGTCTGCTTGTGCTCACGGTTGACGAAATCATGCGAGAGGATGGCAGCACCAAAGGTGATGGCGCAGGATTTGCCGATATGGATGCCGTCCGGGTTGGCTTTGTCGAGCTTGGCGGAAAGCGAGATGCGGCAATCCTCACCGATATGCATGCCCCATATCCGCGTATAATACCATTGCACGCACTTCACGACCAGCAGGCCATGAAGAGCGCGGCGTAACCTGACCAGTGGGCTATATTTCAACCCCATGGAGAATTGCCCCAGACTCTAACTACTTACAGGAAAGCCGAAATTACCAGCTTATTCTTACCATATCCATACCAAGGGACGGGAAAGCTGCTTCTGTGCCAGTGCTGGACATTAACCAAAATATTCAATCGGTTGAAAGCAATTCCGCAAACTCGGTCACTGCAGCCTGTGGGCCAGTAGCATGATTCCAGACGGCTCCGCTGACCGCGAGAAAATCTGCCCCCGCCTGTACCAGCGGCGCAGCATTCGCAGGCGTAATACCGCCGATAGCCACGCAAGGCAGCTCGAACAGCGCGGTCCACCATGACAGGATCGAGAGCTCAGGGCGGTGACGCGTTTCCTTGGTCGAGGTCGGATAAAAGGCCCCGAAAGCGACATAATCCGCGCCCGCCTCTCCCGCTTCCATCGCCAGATGGCGGCTGTCATGGCAGGTCACGCCGATCTGTGCCGATGGCCCCAGAAGCGCACGCGCTTCCCGTACATCACCATCCCCCTGCCCCAGATGCACGCCATCCGCGCCAAGACGCTTGGCCAATGCCATGCTGTCGTTGATGATGAACGCTACATCCTGATCGGCACAAATGCGCTGCAACGGCTCCGCCGCACGCGCGATCGCGTGATCGTCCATCCCTTTGAGGCGCAGCTGAAACGCGGCGACAGGCCCAGCCTCCAAAGCTGCCTTCAGCTTCTCACCGAAATCATCATCCAGTGCCGGTGGCGAAATCAGATAAAGCTGGCATGGCGGACGCCTGTCGTCCCGCTCGAAACGGTCGGCAAAATGCGGATCGAGCGCCAGATCATCATTGGTAAAGTCAGTCATGCGGCCTTGTATCCTGCCTTCATGCGCCACGCCATAGCCGGCTCATCGTTTCAGGATCGGGTGCTGGCTCTCCTTGAGCGCATCCACGACGTTCTTGGTGTCCTGGCTTTCGCCGCGCGGCAGGATCATCACCGCATCGCCGGTAGCCACCACGACCAGGTCGTCGACACCGCTGAGCGCCACCAAAGGCCCTTCGGAACGGACCATGCACCGCGCGCTATCGAGACTCAGCACATCGCCGAGATGCACATTGCCCTGCGTGTCCTTTTCCGACAGTTCATAAAGCGCGTCCCAACTGCCAATGTCGGACCAGCCCATGTCGACCGGAACCACGGCGACATTTTCCGCCTTTTCCATCACAGCATAGTCGATGGAATCCGATGGAGACGCCATAAAAGCATCGGCAGAGGGCCGAATATAGGCTCCCTCCCGCACAGCGCCGTCCATAGCGGCCCGCGCCGCCGCCAGCATGGCCGGCGCATAGTGGCCAAGCGCATCGAGAAAAGCGCCCGCCCGCATCAGGAAAATACCGGCGTTCCAGCTATATATACCCTCATCCAGATAGGCCTGGGCCGTGATCGCGTCCGGCTTTTCGACGAAACGTTCCACGCGGCGTGCGCCATCGGCGATGCTTTCGCCGCCACGGATATAGCCATAGCCTGTCTCAGGACGATCAGGCGTGATCCCGAACGTCACCAGCCAGTCTTGCTCCGCCAACGGGGCCGCCGTTGCGATGGCTTTGTGAAAGGCGTCCAGATCGGCAATACGATGGTCGCTGGGGCTAACGAGCATCAGTGCATCTTCGGGCAAAGCAAGCGCGGCCAGCGCTATGGCGGGCGCGGTATTGCGCCCCGCAGGCTCCAATATCAGCGTCACCGGGCGTCCCGCGCTATGCGCCATCACCATCTCGGCGCAGGCGGCATTGCAGACGATCAGCGGGTCGGCAAACTCACCAGCGGGCGTGCGCGCCAAAGTCTGCGTCAGCATCGAGCCGCCGGGAAAAAATTCAAAGAATTGCTTGGACTTGCTCTCGCGCGACAAGGGCCAGAGGCGCGTTCCTGCCCCGCCCGACAAAATAACAGGCACTATCCTGCTCGACAAAGGCATCCGATCCTGTCCCTACGCGGGCGTGCTGCCCATTCACCTTCGCTTACGGACGACGGCTTTCATGCGCAAGCCCGAGGCGCGCTCCCCATGATGAAATGTTGCGTTCCTGTATGACCAACGGCACATCTGTTCACCGTGTCACAGCCAAGTCATTCAGCCTCCGGAGTCGCGATGCCCGTTACCCTGCTGATGGGGGCAATGGTCTCGATCCAGTGCGGTGCGGCTTTGGCAAAAGGGCTTTTCCCGCTGGTCGGCGCAGTGGGAACCGCGACGATGCGCATCATATTGGCGGCTGCCATATTGGCGCTCATACTCCGGCCATGGGAAAAGGCGGCGAGCATCCGAGCCAATATACGCTCCGTGATCCTGTACGGGCTTTGCCTCGGCCTGATGAACATCAGCTTTTACGCAGCAATCGACCGCATACCATTGGGCGTTGCCGTCGCTCTGGAATTCACGGGCCCGTTGGGCGTGGCAATCCTCTCATCCCGCAGGCCGGTTGACCTGATATGGGTAGCGCTTGCCACCTTGGGCATTGTCGCGCTGGCGCGGGCACCATCTTCTGGCGAATCCCTCGATCTTTATGGCGTAGTTTTAGCCCTGCTGGCAGGGCTGTTCTGGGGCCTGTATATCATCTCCGGTGAGCGGGCTAGCCGCGAGCATGGTCAGCAGGCCGTCGCGATAGGCATGATCGTCGCCGCCCTGGTGGCTCTGCCAATAGGGCTTTCGCAGTCTGGAACCGCGATTTTCAATATGGCGGCTCTACCGCTGGCATTGGCTGTCGCGCTTCTCTCGAGCGCCTTGCCATATTCGCTGGAGCTGGTGGCGCTGCGCCAGCTACCGAGAGCGACTTTCGGCATATTGATGAGCTTGGAGCCGCTGATCGCGACACTGGCCGGATATCTTTTACTGCGTGAACATCTGGCGCCTCTGCAATGGGGCGCGATTGCGGCGATTGCGACTGCATCGGCGGGGGCGGTATGGTCCGCCGCCCAGCCGCCGAAACTGTCGGAGCCGCTTTAGAGTCTGATCCATTTATGTGGAATCATGG
>JAGRES010000032.1 GCA_020446425.1 Sphingobium sp.
CCGCTGCCGGAGCTGGTGCCCACCGGCGTGCCTGAATGAAGGGTTTTTTCGATCCGGACCTGTTCTGGCGCACCTATCGCGATCCGCTCGCCTGGCTGAGCCTGCTGGTCGACCTGCTGCCCCTCATTGCAATCGTCTTCTTCGGCTGGAAGGCCGTGCCGCTGGTCGCGCTTTACTGGCTGGAAAACCTCGTCATCGGCTTCTACACACTGCTGCGCCTGATCGGCTCGGTCGCGGGCAATATCGCCCGGCTCGGCACGATCCTGTTCCTCGCGCCTTTCTTCTGCGTGCATTACGGCATGTTCTGTTTCGTTCACGGCATCTTCCTGCGCAGCTTCGCCAGCGGTATGGCGGGTGACCCGTTCGGCGACGGACCGGTGGGCCTGCTTCGCTGGGCGCTCACGACGGCGCCGCACATGGCCTGGTTCGTGATGGCGATCATCACGGTGAATGCGGTGTTCTATGTGTCGGACTTCGTGCTGAAGGGCGGCTATCGCACCGCCGATCCGCACACCGAGATGTTCTCGCCCTATGGCCGGATCGTGACGCTGCACGTGGCCATCCTCCTCGGCGCCGGCCTGACACTGGCGCTGGGACAGCCGCTGCTGGGCGTGCTGATCCTGATTGCCCTCCGGGTCGTGTTCGGCGTGATCCTCAACCTGGTTCGCCGCCGCCGGTTGGAAAGAGGACTGGACGCCGTTCCAACGGCGGACTTGGCATCAACATAGAGCACTTTGCGCCGCTCGAGATGGTTGTTGCTCCTCTCCGGTCGCTATCAGATGGGTACTACTGAGCAGCTAATCCGTATTTGTCTGCATACAAACCATAGACCTGCTCTACGCTCAGTGCTGAGGCCTGCTCGGCAAATTCATCAGGAATAAACTGAACAATCATGTCGACGTTGGGCTTGAATATCGAAACGATGCTTGCAGGAGAGAATGTAGTAGTAGAACTTGTCATGCCGTAGGCCGTGTTACCACTAACCGTGGCCGATCCAGTTGTAACAGTCTGGCTCGATCCAGGGAGATAAGCGTAGTGCGCTCGATCATAAGTCCTTGAATCTGCGACAACAAAGTAATTGTATCCGGCGTTCTTCGCGAGTTGGGCACAGCGAAGCAATGCCATTTCATTGACGCGAGCGGCGCTCGTGTATCCGTTGCCGCCAACATGAACTTTGTACGCGTCAGCAGACACCGGTATTTCAGAAAATCCGCCCATCAGGCCATCCGGCTTGTAAGGCGTTGCACATGCTGATGCTGCAAACAGCACTAAAACGAAACCAGACGCATTGAACCTTTTCATGGGTATTCCCCTCGAAATCACACCCAAAGCTAACCTCTGATTGGAACAATTCAAGCGGATGGGCTCAATCATGTTGCGACCTCTTACCGCGCAGCAGTTGAAAAAAGTTGACACATGATGACGCCTTGCTCACCATGACGCTGGGTCAGGAGTGAGGGTCACGTTCGTGGACACCAAAGCATTGCTGGAACCGGGCAAGCGCGCCCGGTCCAAAGCCGCCAACCGCCGCGCCATTCTGGCGGCCGGACGCCGGGTCTTCGCCCGTATCGGCTACGAGGCGACGACGGTGCGCGACATTATCCGCGAGACCGACCTCGCCTCCGGCACCTTCTACAATTACTTCAAGTCGAAAGAGGAAGTGTTCGAGGCCATCGCCGAGGACTCCACCCATCGTTATCGCGAATTGCTGAGCCATGTGCGCGAGCGGGCGGTGACGGCCGAGGACTATATGCGCCAGGCCTACCGGGCCTATTTCGCCTTCATCGCGCAGGAGAATGAAGAGGCGCTCTCCGATGGCGCCCCGCACCTCGCCCTGATCGGGGTGCGGGTCGACACGCCGGAAATGCTGGCCGTGGCCGCGGAGATCCGGGCCGACCTCGAACGCATCCTGAGCGCCGACGGCTCGCCCCGCATCGATATCGAATACCTGACCGCCGCCGCCATCGGCATTGCCCGCGAAATGGGGGAGATCATGCTGATGCGCCGGCCGGTCGACGTCGACGGGGCGACGGATTTTGCCTCCCGCATGGTGATGGCCAGCGTCAAGGAACTTGCCGCGAAGTAAG
>JAGRES010000033.1 GCA_020446425.1 Sphingobium sp.
TAGGGTACTATCGTTGGGAGGCCGGGTGGGGGAGAGGGCCGGTGCGGCAGTCAAGATAAATGCCCTATATTTTGCAAAATCAGTATTTGCAATTTCGCAAATTCACATTTGCACTTTCCTCCTGTGCCTGAAAGGAGCAGCCTGACATATTACCGCGCACAAGGCGTGAGGGAGTTTCTATGACCAAAATGGCGATCATCGAGAGGCTGGAGCAAAAACGCGAAGCGGCGAAGATGGGAGGCGGGCAAAAGCGGATCGATGCGCAGCACGCCAAGGGCCGTCTGACCGCGCGTGAACGCCTCAACGTATTTCTCGATGAAGGCAGCTTTGAAGAGCTGGACATGTATGTTGAGCATAACTGCACCGATTTCGGCATGGACGAGAACCACGTGCCTGGCGATGGCGTCGTTACCGGCTCAGGCACGGTCAATGGTCGCCTCGTTTTTGTGTTCAGCCAGGATTTCACCGTATTCGGCGGATCGCTCTCCGAACGTCATGCGCAGAAAATCTGCAAGATTATGGACATGGCGATGAAGGTTGGCGCACCGGTCATCGGCCTCAATGATTCCGGCGGCGCACGCATTCAGGAAGGCGTAGCGTCGCTGGGCGGCTATGCCGAAGTGTTCCAGCGCAATGTGCTCGCCAGCGGCGTTGTGCCACAGATCAGCGTTATCATGGGCCCCTGCGCGGGTGGCGCGGTCTATTCCCCCGCAATGACCGACTTCATCGTGATGGTGAAGGACAGCAGCTACATGTTCGTCACCGGCCCGGACGTGGTGAAGACGGTGACCAACGAAATCGTGACGCAGGAAGAGCTGGGCGGTGCGGTCACCCACTCAACCAAGTCCGGCGTGGCCGATGTCGCATTCGAAAACGATATCGAGGCACTGCTGGCGACGCGTGATCTGGTCGACATGCTGCCTGCCAATAATCAGGCGGGCGTGCCGGAGCGCCCGAGCGCCGACCCATGGGACCGGCAGGAGGATAGCCTCGATACGCTGATCCCGGCCAATGCCAACCAGCCCTATGATATGCACGAGCTGATCCGCAAGGTCATCGACGAGGGCGACTTCTTTGAGATCCAGCCGACCCATGCGGGCAATATCATCACCGGTTTCGGGCGCATCGAGGGCCGCACTGTCGGTATCGTCGCCAACCAGCCGATGGTGCTTGCGGGCTGCCTCGACATTAACGCATCAAAAAAGGCGGGGCGGTTCGTGCGTTTCTGTGACGCTTTCGAGATTCCGATCGTCACCTTCGTCGACGTGCCCGGCTTCCTGCCCGGCGTGGGCCAGGAGCATAACGGCATCATCAAACATGGCGCGAAGCTGCTCTTCGCCTATGCCGAGGCCACAGTGCCGAAGATCACCGTCATCACGCGCAAGGCCTATGGCGGCGCCTATGATGTTATGAGCTCCAAGCATCTGCGCGGTGATCTCAATTATGCATGGCCGACCGCCGAGATCGCGGTGATGGGCGCGAAAGGCGCGGTCGAGATCATCTTCCGCAGCGATGCGGGCGATCCGGAGAAAATCGCAGCCAAGACCAAGGAATATGAAGATCGCTTCGCCAACCCGTTCGTTGCGGCGTCCAAGGGCTTTATCGACGAGGTGATCCTGCCGCACTCGACCCGCCGCCGTGTCGCCTTGGGCTTACGCAAGCTGCGCAACAAGGCGCTGGAAAACCCATGGAAGAAACACGATAATATACCGCTCTGATTTTATTCAACCTGCATCACACAAGGACATATAATGGCATCTGCACCTGTCTACATTCTCTCTGGCGCTCGGACGGCTATCGGCGATTTCGGTGGCGCGCTCAAGGACGTGCCCGTGACCACCCTTGGCAAGACGGCAATCGCCGAAGCGATCAATCGTGCGGGCATTACGCCTGACAAGGTTCAGCATGTCGTGATGGGCAATGTCATTCCCAACGAACCGAAGGATGCCTATGTCGCCCGCGTGAGCGCTGTCGAGGCGGGTATACCGGTTGAGGCGCCCGCGCTCACGCTCAACCGCCTGTGCGGTTCAGGCGCTCAGGCTATCGTCTCGGCGGCGCAGATGATTGCGCTGGGCGAGTGCGATATCGCCATCGGATGCGGTGCGGAAAACATGAGCCGAGCGCCCTATTTCATGAATGGCGTGCGCTGGGGCACGAAAATGGGCGATACGAAGATGACCGACGCGATGCTCGCCGCCCTTCATGACCCCTTTGAAAATATTCACATGGGCGTCACGGCTGAGAATGTCGCGAAAAAGTACCAGATCACACGACAGACGCAGGATGAGCTTGCAGTCGAAAGCCATCGCCGCGCCGCCAAGGCGCAAGAGGAAGGCCGCTTCAAGGAGCAGATTGTCCCGGTAGAGATCAAGACACGCAAGGGCGTCGTTGTGTTCGACACCGACGAGCATGTGCGTGCAGACGCCAGCATGGAAAACATGGCGAAGCTGCGTCCGGCCTTCGACAAGGAAGGCACGGTCACGGCAGGAAATGCCTCCGGCATTAACGACGGTGCAGCTGCGGTAGTACTCGCATCGCAAAAAGCGGTCGATGAGCAGGGCCTGAAACCGCGTGCGAAGATCATCGGTTGGGGCCATGCGGGCGTGGAGCCCAACATCATGGGTATCGGCCCCGTAAAGGCGGTACCGATCGCACTGGAACGGGCTGGGCTGAGCCTCAATCAGATCGACGTGATCGAGAGCAACGAGGCCTTCGCTGCGCAGGCATGCGGTGTGGCGCAAGAGCTGGGCTTTGACCCTGAGAAGGTCAACCCCAATGGCAGCGGCATCTCGCTCGGTCACCCGGTCGGTGCAACAGGTGTGATCATCACCGTCAAATGCCTGTATGAGCTGGAGCGTATTGGCGGCAAATATGGCCTTGTGACCATGTGTATCGGTGGCGGTCAGGGCATCGCGCTGGTGATTGAGAAGATTTGACATGAAACTCGGTCGCATGAACCATATCGGCGTGGCGACGCCTGATCTCGACGCTTCCATCGCATTCTATCGCGATGTGATGGGGGCGACCGACATCACCGAGCCGTTCGTGCTGGACAGCCAGAAGGTCCGGGTGTGTTTCGTCAACACGCCGGGCGAAGGTGGCACTGCCGGAACGCAGGTTGAGCTGCTTCAGCCGACCGAGGCGGATTCCGCTGTCGGTAAATGGCTGGAAAAGAACCCGCTCGGCGGGCAGCATCATATCTGTTTCGAGGTACCCGATATTCATGCCGCCAAGGCCGAGTTCGAGGCGATGGGCAAGCGGGTGCTTGGCGAACCGCGCATCGGTGCGCACGGCACGCTGATTTTCTTCGTACACCCGAAGGATATGGGCGGTATGCTCACCGAGATCATGGAAACGCCCAAGGAAGGGGCAGGGCATTGATCTACCAGACCCTTCTATACGATCTGAGCGATAATATCGCCACGATCACGCTCAACCGCCCGGAGCGCATGAACGCGCTCAGTCTGGAACTGCTGACCGAGCTCGCGCAGGCAGTGAAGCAATCTCGATCAGATGGCGCGCGGGCGCTGGTATTGACCGGGTCGGGTGACGCATTCTGTTCCGGTGCGGACCTGGTCGGCGATGGCAGCGGTATGCCCGATGATCTGGGGGCTCTACTTGAGGAATATTATTTCCCGGCTGTCAATGCGATCGTCGATCTCGATATTCCGGTCATCTCGGCGATCAACGGTCCGGCAGTAGGCGCAGGGCTCAGCTTTGCGCTGTTGGCGGACATCATGATCATGAAACGCTCGGCTTATCTGATGTTGGCCTTCGCCAATATCGGCCTGGTACCCGATGCGGGGGCGACCTGGCTGGTGGCGAAGTCGGTGGGCCGCGCCAAGGCAATGGAAATGGCGCTGCTTGGCGAGAAAATATCGGCCGAGCAGGCGCTTGATCTTGGCCTGGTGACCAGGGTCGCCGATGATGAAGCCCTTGATGAAACAGTGAAGCAAATAGCGGCCAAGCTGGCCAAAGGCCCCTCAGTCGCACTTGGTTTCATTCGTAAACAGGTGGCGTCCGCGCTCAACAGCACGCTCGATGAAGTGCTGGAAACCGAGAAAGTGAATCAGCGGGCAGCCGGGCGCACAGCCGATTTCCGCGAGGCGGTGACGGCGTTCGCGCAGAAGCGCAAACCGGAATTCAAGGGTGAATAATGACTGATATCGACGACTGGAAGGCGCTGGCGGAAAAGGAAGTCAAAGGGCGCAATCTCGACTGGGAAACGCCTGAGGGTATTACCGTCAAGCCGCTCTATACAGCAGACGACGTGACCGCCGATCCGGGGCTGCCAGGTTTTGCCCCCTTCACGCGTGGTGTGAAGGCCAGCATGTATGCCGGGCGCCCCTGGACGATCCGTCAATATGCCGGCTTCTCCACTGCCGAAGAATCAAATGCCTTCTATCGCCGCAACCTTGCCGCCGGGCAGAAGGGGCTTTCGGTTGCCTTCGACCTTGCGACCCATCGCGGCTATGACAGCGACCATCCGCGCGTCGTCGGCGATGTCGGCAAGGCGGGCGTCGCCATTGACAGCGTCGAGGACATGAAGATCTTGTTCGACCAGATCCCGCTCGACCAGATGTCGGTTTCGATGACGATGAACGGTGCGGTGATCCCGTGCCTCGCCTTCTACATCATCGCGGCGGAAGAGCAGGGCGTTTCTCCGGACAAACTCAGCGGCACCATTCAGAACGATATTCTGAAGGAGTTCATGGTCCGCAACACTTATATCTATCCGCCCCAGCCGAGCATGCGGATCATCTCGGACATCTTCGCCTATACAGCGGACCATATGCCCAAATTCAACAGCATCTCGATCTCCGGCTATCATATGCAGGAAGCGGGCGCGACGCAGGTGCAGGAGCTTGCCTTCACCATCGCCGACGGCATGGAATATGTGAAATATGGCGTCGAATCCGGCCTTGATATTGACAAGTTTGCCGGTCGCCTCAGCTTCTTCTTCGCCATCGGCATGAATTTCTTCATGGAAGTTGCAAAGCTGCGTGCAGCCCGCACGCTCTGGCATCGCGCGATGACGCAGCTTGGCGCGAAGGACGAACGCTCCAAGATGCTGCGCACCCACTGCCAGACCAGCGGCGTATCGCTGACCGAGCAGGATCCGTATAACAACGTCATCCGCACCACTATCGAGGCGATGGCAGCGATGTTGGGCGGCACCCAGTCGCTCCACACCAACGCACTTGACGAGGCCATCGCGCTGCCGACCGATTTCTCGGCGCGCATCGCCCGCAACACACAGATTGTCATTCAGGAAGAAACCGGCATGACCAATGTCGTCGATCCGCTGGGTGGCAGCTATTATATCGAAAGCCTGACGCGAAGCCTGGTGGACAGCGCCTGGGAAATCATCGAGCGCGTCGAACGCGAGGGCGGCATGGCCAAGGCTGTTGATGCCGGTTGGCCCAAGGCGATGATCGAGGAAGCCGCCGCGGCGCGGCAGGCACGCGTCGATCGCGGTGACGATGTGATCGTCGGCGTCAACAAGTTCCGCCTGAAGGACGAAGAACTGATCGAGACACTTGAGGTCGATAACGCCAAGGTGCGCGAAGGTCAGATCGCGCGGCTCAACAAGCTGAAAACGGACCGTGACGAAGCGGTAGCCCAGGCCGCGCTCGATGCGCTGCGCGAGGGCGCCAAGGGTAAGGGCAACCTGTTGGCCCTGGCCGTTGATGCGGCGCGTGCCCGCGCTACCCTTGGTGAGATCAGCCTCGCCATGGAAGATGTTTTCGGTCGCCACGCGACCGTTCCGACCCCGGTTAAAGGCGTCTATGCGGCCCCCTATCAGGAGGATTCGCGTTGGCGTCAGGTGCTCGACGGAGTGCAGGCCGTCGAGCACCGCCTGGGCCGGAAACCTCGTATGCTCGTCGCCAAAATGGGGCAGGATGGGCATGATCGCGGCGCGAATGTAATCGCGTCCGCCTTTTCGGACATGGGCTTCGAGGTCGTTTCCGGCCCGCTGTTCCAGACCCCGGAAGAAACGCGCGACCTCGCGCTTGAGAGCAATGTCGATATCGTCGGCGCGTCGTCATTGGCAGCGGGCCACAAAACGCTGATTCCGCAACTCATCGCCCTGTTCAAGGAAGCAGGCAGGGCGGACATCAAGGTCGTTGCCGGCGGCGTGATCCCCCCGCAGGATTATGATTTCCTTCGTGACGCGGGCGTTCAGGGCATTTATGGTCCCGGCTCCAATGTGGTTGAGTGCGCCGCCGATGTGCTGCGCTTGCTCGGCCACAACATGCCACCGATGGATGAGGCCGCTGAATGAACCACACTGAACCAAGAACCGACTGGACGCGCGAGGAAATTACCGCGCTGTTCGACATGCCCTTCATGGACTTGCTCTATGAAGCGCAGACGGTTCACCGCACGCATCATCCACGTAATGAGGTGCAGCTTTCGACATTGCTCAGCATCAAGACAGGCGGCTGCCCGGAAGATTGCGGTTATTGCTCGCAATCGGTTGAGGCCGACAGCGGCGTAAAAGCGACCAAGCTGATGGATGTTCGTGCGGTATTGCAGGCGGCGGCGCAGGCCAAGGATGGCGGCTCCGGCCGCTTCTGCATGGGCGCTGCATGGCGCAACCCCAAGGATCGCGACATGCCCAAGCTTGTCGAGATGATCCAGGGTGTGCGCGGCATGGGCATGGAAACCTGCATGACGCTGGGTATGCTTTCCGAAGGGCAGGCGAAGCAGCTTGCGGATGCCGGGCTCGATTATTACAATCACAATATCGACACTGCGCCGGAAAATTACGCGAATATCATTTCCACGCGCACTTTCGAGGATCGTGTCGAGACGCTGGAAAATGTCCGCTCGGCGGGCATCAATGTGTGCTGCGGTGGCATTGTGGGCTTGGGTGAAGAGCGCAGCGATCGCATCGGCTTTGTCCATGCGCTCGCCAGCATGCCGCACCCGGAAAGCGTGCCGATCAACCAGCTTGTCCCGGTCAAGGGCACGGTGCTGGGCGACATGCTCGAAGGCACGCCGATGGCCGAGATCGACGAAATCGAATTCGTACGCACAGTCGCGGTTGCGCGCATTACGATGCCCGCGAGTATGGTGCGCTTGAGCGCGGGACGCGAGAGTATGTCGGAAAGCTGTCAGGCGCTCTGCTTCATGGCGGGCGCGAACAGCATCTTCACCGGCGACAAGCTGCTCACCGCGCCCAATGCGGGCGACGATAGCGACGCCGCGCTACTCGCAAAACTTGGTATCCGCGCGATGCAGGCCGCTCCGCATGGGCATCTGGAGGAAGCAGCTGAGTGACAGGGCTGCTATTCTTTCTGGGCGCGGCGGCCAGCGCCGTGTGCGATGATCCGCAAACGCAGACGGATATGACGATCTGCGCTGGGAAGGATTATGCGGCGGCGGACGAAGAACTGAACGCGCAATGGGCCATCACTGCCAAGCATATGAAGGAATATGACAACACACTGGACCGCAGTCATGACACGCGGCCCGGCTATTTCGAAACATTGTTGAAAGCGCAGCGGGCTTGGCTTTCCTATCGCGACGCGCATTGCACCAGTGCGGGCTATTATGCGCGCGGCGGATCGCTGGAACCACTGCTCGTCAGTTCATGCAAGGCAGAGCTGACGCGCGAGCGAACCGCACAATTACGCGAACTGGCGGAAACGAACTGAACCACCCGCGACGCAACCGGATTGACTTGAGGAACTGAGAACAAAATGGCCATTACGAAAATATTGATCGCCAATCGTGGAGAGATTGCCTGCCGCGTTATCCGGACCGCGAAGAAAATGGGCATCGCGACCGTCGCGGTCTATTCGGACGCTGACAGCCGCGCGCCGCATGTGCTGATGGCTGACGAAGCCGTGCACATCGGCCCGCCGCCTGCCGCGCAATCCTATCTTCTTGCTGACAAGATCATCGAGGCGTGCAAGGCGACCGGCGCGGATGCCGTGCACCCCGGCTATGGTTTCCTGTCCGAGCGCGAGAGCTTCCGCAAAGCGCTGGACGCGGAGGGCATCATCTTCGTCGGCCCGCCCGCCAACGCTATCGCCGCGATGGGCGACAAGATCGAGTCCAAGAAGCTCGCCAAGGAAGCAGGCGTCAATGTTGTGCCCGGCTATGTCGGTGTGATCGACGACACCGAGCATGCCGTGAAAATCTCAAACGAGATCGGCTATCCGGTGATGATGAAAGCCTCGGCTGGCGGCGGCGGCAAGGGCATGCGCCTTGCCTATTCCGAAGCCGATGTGCGTGAGGGTTTCGAAGCGACCAAACGCGAGGGCCTCAACTCCTTCGGCGACGACCGCGTATTCATCGAAAAGTTCATCGAGAGCCCGCGCCATATCGAAATCCAGGTGCTGGGCGACCAGCATGGCAATGTCGTCTATCTGGGCGAGCGCGAATGCTCGATCCAGCGCCGCCACCAGAAGGTGGTCGAAGAAGCGCCGTCGCCCTTCGTTAGCCCGGAAATGCGCAAGAAGATGGGTGAGCAGGCCGTCGCGTTGTCGAAAGCCGTGGGCTATTTCAGCGCGGGCACGGTTGAGCTGATCGTTTCCGGCACGGACAAGACCGGTGAAGGCTTCTACTTCCTCGAGATGAACACCCGCCTCCAGGTCGAGCACCCTGTCACCGAAGAGATCACTGGGCTCGATCTTGTCGAGCAGATGATCCGTGTTGCCAATGGCGAGAAGCTGGCCTTCACGCAGGACGATGTGACGCTCACCGGCTGGGCCATTGAAAACCGCGTCTATGCCGAAGACCCGTATCGCGGCTTCCTGCCGTCCACAGGTCGCCTCATCCGCTACAACCCGCCCGAGGCGGGCACCGATGAGGATGGCACGAAGGTGCGTGTCGACGATGGCGTGGCCGAAGGCGGCGAGGTTTCGATGTTCTACGACCCGATGATCGCCAAGCTGGTCACCTATGGGGCAACGCGCGAAGAGGCCATCGACAAGCAGATCGCCGCGCTCGACAGCTTCGAGATCGAGGGGCTGGGCCATAATATTGATTTTGTCTCGGCGATTATGCAGCATGAGCGCTTCCGCAAGGGCGAACTCACCACCGGTTTCATTGCCGAAGAATATCCCGAAGGTTTCCATGGTGCGCCGGCTTCACCGGAACTGCTGGCGCGTCTCGCTGCTATCGGCGCATTTGCGGGCATGGCGATGGCTGACCGCGCGCGCCGCACCGACGGCCAGCTCGGCAAGCGCCTGAAGCCCCCAACCGATTGGATGGTGCAGATCGACAAGGTAGACCATGCCGTCACCATCTGCGGCGATGAAGTCACGGTCGATGGCAAGCCCGTCGAGATGAGCCTGGAATATACGCCGGGCGATCGTATTATCGACGCCGAGTTTGGCGGCGAGCCGCTTTCGGTCCGTATCGCCCCTGTTCCCAGCGGGTTCAAACTGACAGCGCGCGGCGCAAGCCATGTGGCACGGGTTCTGCCCGGCCATATCGCACAGTTTACGCAGCACATGATTGAGAAGATCCCGCCGGATCTCTCCAAATATCTCATCTGTCCGATGCCGGGGCTGCTTGTTTCGCTCAACGTGGGTGAAGGCGACAAGGTTGAGGCCGGACAACCGCTCGCCGTCATCGAGGCTATGAAGATGGAGAACATCCTGCGTGCCGAAAAGACCGGCGTGGTCAAGGCGGTCAACGCCAAGGCGGGGGAAAGCCTGGCCGTCGACAGCATCATCCTGGAACTGGAATAATTCGCGGTTTACATACGCGCCCTGTTGCAAGGGCGCGTAATCGCGTTAATGCTTCGCCCCATAAATATATGGGGCGGAGAGAATAAATTGGCCAATCAGGAAATAAGCAAGTCGGACGTCAGACTGGTTATCGCGGCTTCGTCGGCTGGAACAGTCTTTGAATGGTATGACTTCTTCATTTATGCGACGCTGGCCAGCTTTATCGGCCATGCGTTTTTCCCGTCGGGCAGCGAGACACTGCAAATGCTGCTCGTGTGGGCCGGATTTGCAGTAGGCTTCGGTTTCAGGCCGCTTGGCGCAATCCTGTTCGGCTATCTGGGCGACAAGCTGGGCCGTAAATATACTTTCCTTGTGACGGTCACTCTGATGGGGATCGCCACGGCTGGTGTCGGCCTTGTCCCGTCTGCGGAGAGCATCGGCTTTGCCGCGCCAATCATCGTCCTGTTATTGCGGATTTGCCAGGGATTGGCGCTGGGCGGAGAATATGGCGGCGCCGCCATCTATGTCTCGGAGCATGCGCCGGATGGCAAGCGGGGCTTTTACACCAGCTTCATTCAGGCATCCGTGGTGGGCGGTTTTGTCCTCAGCCTTATTGTCGTGCTCTCCTCCAAAGCGTTGATCCCGGTCGACATATGGGAAAGCTGGGGTTGGCGCATACCGTTCCTCATTTCGCTTCTGCTGCTCGCGCTGTCCTTGTGGATGCGTTTGAAGCTGTCCGAAAGCCCGGTCTTTCAGGCGATGCGTGAAGAGGGCGAGCTTGCCGGTAACCCCTTTGTCGAGAGCTTCACCTATCCCGGCAACAAGAAGCGCATCTTCGTGGCATTGTTCGGGATCGCTTCAGGTCTTACGGTCATCTGGTATACGGCTATGTTCAGCGGTCTTACCTTGCTGACAGGGCCGTTGCAGGTGGATGTAACATGGGCTCAGATTGTGGTCGGCATTGCGGCTGCTTTGGGCATGGTTTTCTTTATCTATTTCGGACATTTGTCTGACCGGATAGGGCGAAAGAAACCCATCGTCATCGGTTATGTGCTGACACTGCTGCTGCTCTTTCCGGCATTCTGGATTATTGGTGATGCGGCGAACCCCGCCCGGTTTGAAACGCAAAAGGCGGTGCCTATCGTCGTTGTCGCCAATGAATGCGATTTCAGTCCGTTTCTGGAAGAACAGAAAGCGCCGTGCGGTCAGGCGTTAAGCAAGCTGACAGGCCTGGGTGTCAGCTACGAGCGGGAAAAAGCGGAGTCTGATGATACACCGCCCATGCTGCGTATTGGCACGCGTGAAATGGCGATCGGTGACGCTGATCAGATTCGCCCGGCACTTGAAGAGGCAGGATATAAGTTCGAGCGGACAACGCCTACGCTTTCCAGCGCGCTCGTCATAATCGCTGCACTGTTGGTGCTGTCTGCTCTTTCCGGAATGACTTATGGTCCGGTGGCTGCATTACTTTCCGAATATTTTCCGCCACGTATCCGCTATAGTTCGATGTCGATCCCCTATCATATCGGAACCGGCTATTTTGGTGGATTTCTTCCCCTCATCAGCCTTTATATTGCAGCAAGTGTTGGTGATGTATATGCGGGGCTCTGGTACACGTTCGGTGTTGTATTGATGGCTATGCTGGTTTGTCTCTGGGGGCTCAAGGAAACCAAAGATATAGACTGGACGCAGTAAGTATAAGCGGGGGCAAACAGAATATATGAGCATGGTATATCAATCGCCTCTGCGATTGCGGCTGGATAGCGCAGCCCTTCTGTCCAATTATCGCTGGTTGCGCGAGAAGAGCGGTAGCGCCGCCTGTGGTGCTGCCATCAAGGCCAACGGTTACGGGCTAGGTGCGGAAAGCGTCATGAACCAGCTTGCGCTGGAAGGCTGCCGGGATTTCTTCGTTGCGACATGGGAAGAGGCGCAGCAGCTGGAAGCGCATCTCTCCGACGATATCTCGCTCAGCGTGTTTCACGGCGTGCGGCGCGAAGATATGGACATCGCGCTCGCATCGCGCGCACGACCGGTGCTCAACAGCGCGGAGCAAATCGCCCGCTGGAAGGCTGGCGGTGGCGGCCCGTGCGACGTGATGATCGACACAGGGATGAACCGGCTTGGTCTCTCGCTCGACGGGCTGGACATGGGCTTGTTCGAGGGCCTCGAAATCGACACGCTGATGAGCCACCTTGTCAGCGCGGATGAGGAGCATCACCTCAACGATATGCAGGTAATGCTGTTCCGCGATATTGCGAAGAAGGTGACCGCAAAGCGCTATAGCCTTGCGAACAGTGCGGGCGTGTGCAGGGGAGAGGATTATGCGTTCGATCTGACGCGGCCCGGGCTGGCGCTCTATGGCGGCACGCCGCATCCGGATTGCGAGATTTTCATTCAGCCCGTGGTCGCGCCTCAGGCTGAGATATTGCAGCGGCGCACTGTGCGCGGCGGTGAGTCCGTCGGCTATGGCGCCACCTTCATTGCCGACAAGACTATGGAAACTGCGACCATCAATATCGGCTATGCCGATGGTTATGCGCGCATCTTCTCGGGCTCCGGGGCGGCGATGAAGGGCGATGCCCGCCTGCCGGTCATTGGCCGGGTGTCGATGGACCTGGTAACTATTGACGTGATGAACTGCCCCGACCTGAAGGAAGGGGACTGGGTCGATCTGGATTATGACCTGGGATACACGTCACTGGTATCCGGACTGTCGCAATATGAGCTGCTGACCCGCCTGGGCCACCGGTTCGAGCGCTATTGGGTATAAAAAAAGCCGCCCGGTTTCCCGGACGGCCTCTCGTAAATCAGGTTGATCAGCGTTCGATGCACATGGCAACGCCCATGCCGCCGCCGATGCACAATGTCGCAATACCCTTCTTCGCATCGCGCTTGCCCATTTCATAGAGCAGCGTCGTCAGGATACGCGCGCCCGATGCGCCGATGGGGTGGCCGATCGCGATGGCGCCGCCATTGACGTTGACCTTGTCGGTGTCCCAGCCAAGCTCTTTGTTCACCGAGAGCGCCTGCGCGGCAAAGGCTTCGTTCGCCTCAATCAGGTCGAGATCGCCGATCTTCCAGCCTGCTTTTTCCAGCGCCTTGCGGCTGGCGGGGGCAGGGCCGATACCCATGATCGTCGGGTCGACGCCGCAGGTCGAATAGGATGCGATACGGCCCAGCACCGTCGCGCCGCGTTTGGCGGCCTCTTCCTCGGTCATCAGCACAAGCGCCGCCGCGCCGTCATTGATGCCACTGGCGTTGCCGGCCGTTACGGTGCCGTCTTTCTTGAAAGCGGGCCTCAACCCTTGCAGCGCATCGAGTGTCGCGCCCGCACGGATATATTCGTCCTGATCGACGATGGTCTCGCCCTTGCGGGTCTTAAGGGTTACCGGCGTGATTTCATCCGCGAACTTGCCTGCTGCGCGCGCCGCTTCCGCCTTGTTCTGGCTGGCGACGGCAAATGCGTCCTGCTCGTCGCGCGTGATCTGGTACTTTTCAGCCAGATTCTCGGCCGTGATGCCCATATGATAGGCGTTGAACGCATCGGTCAGGCCGTCATGCACCATCGTGTCGACAAGCGAGGCATTGCCCATCTTGAACCCGCCGCGCAGATTTTGCGCGTGCTGGGATAGAGACATATTCTCCTGACCGCCTGCGATCATGATGCGCGCGTCGCCTGCCATGATGGATTGGGCCGCCAGCGCAACCGAGCGCAGGCCGGAGCCGCACACCTGATTGATCGTGATGGCTGTGCGGTCGGTCGGGATACCCGAATTGACGGCAGCCTGACGGGCCGGGTTCTGGCCTTGACCCGCTGTCAGCACCTGGCCGAAAATCACCTCATCTATGTCTTCACCGGAAAGTCCAGATTGAGCGAGCGCAGCTTCAATAGCGATGCGGCCCAGCTCGTGCGCGGGCGTACCAGCGAAAGAACCCAGAAAACTGCCGACTGCAGTGCGCTTTGCGGCGGTGATGACGATGTTGGTCATTTGACCTCCTTATCTTTGTGTACGGGAATTAGGCGGCTGCCCTACCATCATCCTCCCTGATTCGACAGCCATTGCGACAATAGTGTCCAAATTTCGGCAGGTGCCTTCTTGCTCACGATCATGCCGACATGCCCCAGGCCGCTGTCATGCTGCTCGGCCAATTTTGGCGAAGCGTCTGCTGGAACGATCTTGTCGGTGGTCGATCGGACGATCAATGCCGGGCATTGCAACATGGCGGGAGAGATTGGCTGGCCCCCAATCGTCCATTGCCCTTTGCCCGTCAGGTTTCCCTCATATAGCAGCTCGAACAGATCGCGCGCAGCGGCATAGGTGAGAGGCGCGCCCATATTGGCCCAATCCTCGACGGCAATAAACGCCTGCTCTGCCGCGCTGCCTTCCTCCATATCCGCGAAGGCGGCATATTTGCGGATTGTGCGCGCCGTATCCAATGCCCAGAAACCGCTCTGCAGCACTTCCATCGGTACATAGCCAAGTTTCTCGCATAGTGGTTTGGCCTTTTGCCACAGGGAGACGATGGTTTCGCGGCTTTGTACCGGGTAATGATCGAAATCCCATGGCGCGGCGATGGCTGCAACCGCAGCCGTATCGCGCCGCAATTGTGCGGCTGCCAGCGACAATGTGCCGCCCAGGCAATAGCCCACCAATATGGGCGGCGCGCCGATGCTGTCTAGCAAGGGCAGGAGTCGCTTCTCAATATGGCCGCCCAGCCCCAGCCCGGCGTCCTCGGGAGCTGGATGCCCCCAATCGACGAGCCATACGTCGTGCCCCTGCTGCTGAAGATAACCGGCCAGCGACATATTTTTTGCCAGATCGAGAATATAAGGCGGGTTCACCAGAGAGGGCACCAGCACCACCGGATTTTTTGCATTTTTTGTGCAGGACTCGAAGTGCAGCAATTTTGCTTGGGCACATGCAGCATGCACAGGTGAGTCGTTTTTGCGCTCCGGTCGTTCTATCTGCTGATATTTTCGCAGTCCGGAGAGCGCTTTACGTCTCAAATTGGGATCATTTTCCGTTTCGGACCATAAATGCGCAAGAAATAACGGTAAAGGCCGCGGTCCGTGTTGCGGTGCGGAATGATTTGGTGTTATCGTTTCACCAGAGTGTTCAGGAGCAGGAATGGACATGGCAAACAAGAAGGTCGCAGGCGATTCGTCGCCGATCATCATCAAGAAATACGCTAATCGGCGCCTCTATAACACCGAAACCTCAAGTTATATAACGCTCGAGCTGTTATCGCAGATGACGCGCGAGGGGCGGGAGTTCGTCGTGGTCGACGCCAAGACCGATGAGGACATCACCCACAATGTTCTTACCCAGATCATTATGGAGGAAGAGCAGCGCGGACAGAACATGTTGCCGGTCACGTTCCTGCGCCAGCTGATTTCGATGTACGGCGATTCCATGCAGTCGATGGTGCCGCAATATCTCGAAGCGTCGATGGAAGCGTTCCGCAAGAACCAGCAGCAGTTTCAGGAAGCGATGAAGGGGGCCTTCACATCGGGGCCATTCGCCGAAATGGCCAAGCGCAATATGGAAATGTTCGAGGCGGCGACCAGCGCATTCACTTCTACGGGGCAGAGCCCGGCCAAGGACGCTTCGGGCAGCGACAGCGAGAAGGACGACGAGATCGCCCAGCTCAAGTCACAGCTGAAGGCGCTCAATTCGAAGATCGACAAGCTTAGCTGACTGCTTCTTCGCGTTTTACTATTCGATCCTCTCGACTTGAAGGCGCGCCTTGCTTAAGGGCATGGCGAACAACGCCTATTTTCGTCAGGACTTTTTGCAGTGAAACACGCGCTACCCGTCACCCGTGAACAGGATTTCGCCGCCTGGTATCAGGCGGTCATCAGCGAAGGTGATCTCGCCGAAGAGAGCGGCGTGCGCGGCTGCATGGTAATCCGCCCCTGGGGCTATGGCATCTGGGAGCGTATCCAGAAGCTGATGGACGCGCGCATCAAGGCTGCGGGTGTCGACAACTGCTATTTCCCGCTCTTCATTCCGCTGTCTTTCTTCGCGGAAGAAGCCGACCATGTGGATGGCTTCGCCAAGGAGATGGCGGTCGTAACCCACCATCGGCTTAAGCAGATCGACGGAGAGCTACAGCCCGACCCGGACAGCAAGCTGGAAGAGCCGCTGGTCGTGCGCCCGACTTCGGAAACGGTGATCGGCAAGGCGATGAGCCGCTGGATACAGAGCTGGCGCGACCTGCCGCTGCTCACCAACCAATGGGCCAATGTCGTGCGCTGGGAAATGCGCACGCGCATGTTCCTGCGCACCAGCGAATTCCTGTGGCAGGAAGGCCATACGGCCCATGCCGACCGTGACGACGCCATGACCGAGACGATGCGCGCGCTGGAGATGTATCGCGATTTCGCCGAAACCGAACTGGCGATGCCGGTGGTTGCAGGCGAAAAGCCCGAGAATGAGCGCTTTCCCGGTGCCGTTGCTACATACAGCATCGAAGCGATGATGCAGGATGGCAAGGCGCTGCAGGCGGGCACATCGCATTATCTGGGCACCGGTTTCGCCGAGGCGGCGGGTATCCAGTATCAGAACCAGGAAGGCCAGCAGACCCTCTGTCATACGACGAGCTGGGGTGTTTCCACCCGCATGATCGGCGGTGTCATCATGGTGCATGGCGACGATGACGGATTGCGCTGTCCGCCGATGATCGCACCGCATCAGGTGATCATCGTGCCGATGCTGCGCGACAAGCCTGAAGACGAGGCGGTCATCGCCTATTGCGAGGAGTTGGCAAAGGCTTTGGGCGCAGTGGATGCGTTCCGTGAGCCACTGCGCGTGCTTTTCGACAGGAAGCCGATCAAGGCCTCGAACAAGCGCTGGAGCTGGGTCAAGAAGGGCGCGCCGGTGATCATCGAAGTCGGCGGGCGCGATGTAGAAGGCGGCAATGTTTCGGTGCTGCGCCGCGACCGGCTCTATAACGACGCCGGAAAGCTCGACAGTGCGATCATGGCCAAAGGCGATTTCGTTGCGGCTGTTGCAGACATGTTGCGCGATATCCAGTCCAACCTGCATGGCGAGGCGAAGGCGCGGCTCGGTGCCAATATCCGCCGTGATGTCACAGACAAGAATGCGCTCGGCGACGCCTTCAAGGGTGACAAGCCCGGCTGGGTAGAGGTGGAATGGAGTAAGCCAACGGGCGAGGCGCTCGATAAGGTGGTCGAGTGGCTCAAGGGACACAAGCTCACGCTGCGCAACGTGCCGCTCGATGCCGCACCCGCCAGTGGCACATGCATTTTCACTGGCGCGCCCGCTGTTGAGCGCGTGCTGGTCGGCAGGGCTTATTGAGTCCGGCGCTTGCCCTGGCCATTTCTCTGGGCCTCGGCCTGCTGATCGGGCTGGAGCGGGGCTGGCGGCAGCGCAGTGAACATGATGGCGGCCGGATAGCGGGTATCCGCACATTCGGCTTTCTGGGACTGGGTGGCGGGTTATGCGGACTGGCAGCGATATCGCTTTCCATATGGGTAGCCGTTATCGGCATGGCGGCGATTGCGGGCGCTATATTGCTGGCGCACCGTGCGCGGCTGAGTGAACCGGACGACAATGTCTCGGCGACCAATGCGATCGTCAGTATATTGACCGCCTTGCTGGGCATGCTCGCCACAACGGGTTATGCGCGTGAGGCCATGATTTCCGGCGGTGCCATCGCGCTGGTGCTTTCAATGCGGGACCAGTTGCATAGCTGGCTCCAAACCCTGAGCGAAAAAGATATTCGCGCCGCCGCGCAATATGGCGCGATCACGTTGGTCGCGCTGCCGCTGCTGCCCGACAAGGCGATGGGGCCTTATGATGCGCTTAACCCGCGTATGTTGTGGCTGGTGGTGGTGTTTGTCACCGGGCTCAGCTTCGCAGGATATTGGGCTGCGAAGCGCTATGGTGAGAGCCGTGGTACGATCCTGGCGTCCGCCATAGGCGCGACATATAGCTCGACCGCCGTGACGCTGGAGCTGGCGCGCCGTTTGCGCAAAAGCGAAGAGGATAGTGCGACGCTCAATGCCGCAATTGCCGCCGCTACAGCCATGATGCCGATACGGGTGCTGGTGTTGTGTGCGGTAATATTGCCATCGGCGCTGTGGCATTTCGCCGCCGGTATCGGTCCCGCCATCCTCTTCTCGCTGCTTTACGCCCTGTATATAGTGCGCAAAGCGGCGCACCGCGACGCTGGTGCGGGGGTAAATCCCCAGCGGAATCCGTTCGATTTCTGGCCTGCCGTCGCCTTCGCGGCTCTCATCGCGGTGCTGATCGTCCTTGCACGTTGGACCCTCGACCAGTTTGGCAGTCATGGTGCGACTGTCATCATCGGGATTACCGGGCTTTACGATGTCGATGCTGCCGTTATCGCCACCGCCAATCTGCCGCCCGGCACGGTCGCCAATAACCATATCGGCATGTTGCTCTCCCTGCCCATACTTGCCAACTCACTGGTCAAGGCGATCATGGTGCTGGCGCTTGGCGGGTTCCGCAGGGGCGTTATGGCGGGCCTGCCGCTCTGGATCGGCGCGGTTCTGATCGCCGCCGGAATGGTCTTTCTCGTCTGAGCAGATGCTTTTGCTGGAATATCGCAGTAGGGCAGGGTAGCGAGACGCATGGCCCGAAACACCCGCCCCGGCATGCCCACGCGGCAGCAGATCATGGAATTTATCGAAACCAGCGGCCAGCCTGCGGGCAAGCGGGAAATCGCCAAGGCGTTCGGCCTCAAGGGGCAGGAGAAAATCCTGCTCAAGGCGCTTTTGAAAGACATGGCGGACGAAGGCCTGATCGATATCGGTCCGGGCCGCGCCTTCCACAAAATGGGCGGCGTGCCGCGCGTTACCGTGCTGCGCATCGTCGAAGTGGATGGCGACCAGCCCATCGCCGTGCCGGAGCGGTGGGAAGCGGAAGGCATGCCGCCACCGAAGCTGCGTGTTATCGAGCGCGGGCGCAGATCCGGCGCGCTGGGCATTGGCGACCGCATATTGGCGCGTACCGAGGACGCGGGCAAGGGCCTGATCGCCCACCCGATGAAGAAGCTTTCCAAGTCGGAAGAGCAGCTTCTCGGCGTAGTGGAGAAGGGCGAGAATGACCGCTTCTGGCTCAAGCCGGTGGACAAGAAGATCCGCAAATCCACATTGATCTCGGACCTTGGTGGAGCGGAACCGGGCGATCTGGTTCTGTGCGAAGCGAGCGGACGGCCGCCTCGCATATCGGCACGTGTAGCGATGGTGCTGGGCGATCCATTTGCGCCACGAAGCTTCAGCCTGATCGCCATCCACAAATATGGCATTCCGCATGTCTTTGGCGAGAAAACAGAGGATGAAGCGCGCAAGGTGTCCGCGCTATCGCTGCATGCCGATGAGCGCGAGGATCTGCGCCACCTGCCTATCGTCGCCATTGACCCGGTTGATGCGCGCGATTTCGATGATGCCGTCTGGGCCGCGCCGGATGATGATCCGGGTAATGCTGGCGGGCACCGGGCCATCGTCGCCATAGCCGACGTGTCCTATTACGTTCGCCCCGGCAGTACTCTTGATCGTGAGGCCCGCAAGCGCGGCAACAGCGTCTATTTCCCCGATCTGGTCGTGCCGATGTTGCCGCATGAACTCTCGTCGGATAAATGCTCGCTCAAGGCAGGCGAGGACAGGGCGGCGATGGTCTGCCACATGACGTTCGACGCCAAGGGGCGGATGAAGGGCTGGCGCTTTTCGCGCGCGATCATCCGCGTGGCGGCCAATATTCCATACGAAGATGCGCAGGCGGCGATTGATGGAAAGAAACCGCATGAGCTGACCGATGCGGCGTTGAAACCCCTCTGGGCCTGTTGGCAGGTGCTGAAAAAAGCGCGCGACAGCCGTAATCCGCTGGAGCTGGACTTGCCGGAACGGCGCGTGGTGCTGGATGAGGCGGGACAGATCATCAGCGTCGCCGTGCGCGAACGGCTCGATGCGCATATGCTGATCGAGGATTATATGATCGCCGCCAATGTCGCGGCGGCCAAGGCGCTCGAAAGCCGCAAGGCCCCGGTCATGTACCGTGTGCATGAACCGCCGAACCGGGAAAAGCTGGTGGCCCTGAAAGACTATCTCGCCACCTATGACATCGGCTTCGCGCTGGGGCAGGTGATCACGCCCGCCACCTTCAACCGCCTGATTGAGCGGCTCAAGGATCATGAGGCGCGGCCGATCATCATGGAACAGATTTTACGCAGCCAGACGCAGGCCTATTACAGCCCGCAAAATGCCGGGCATTTCGGCCTTGCGCTGGGCAGCTATGCGCATTTCACATCGCCGATCCGCCGCTATTCGGACCTTCTGGTGCATCGCTCGCTGGTTGGCGCGTTCGATCTGGAGATGCCCGCGCCCAAAAGCAGCGCCATTCCGCCGCGCACTGAGCTCAGCCAGGAAGATTTCCAGCATATGGCCAAGGTCGGCGACCTCATCAGCCAGCATGAACGCCGCGCGATGGAGGCCGAACGCGAAACGGTGGACCGCTATGTCGCGGCCTATCTCGCCGAACATGTCGGGCAGGTGATGAAAACCCGGATCACCGGTGTTCAGAGCTTCGGTTTCTTTGCCACGGTCGATGGGCTGGGCGGTGATGGGCTGGTGCCAGTCTCTACACTGGGTGCGGAACGCTTTCACTATGATGAAACCCATCGCGCGCTGGAAGGTGAGCAGAGCGGCGACCGCTATCATGTCGGGCAGGAACTGGAATTACGGCTGGTCGAGGCTGATCCCGTCGGCGGGTCGCTCAGGTTCGAACTGCCCGAAGGCGCTTCGCATCTGCCCGCGCGCGGTAACGGCAGAGGCGGAGAACGCGGGAAGGGCCGCCCTCGCCCGATTCAACGGCGCGGCAGGCCCGCCAATATCCGCCATACCAGCCGAAAACGCGGGCCTGTGAAGAAGCGGTGATGGAATATTTGATATCATTCCAACACAGTATTTCGTTATGGTTTAGCATTTGCTGAAAGTTTATTCGCATATTAACTAAGCGCTATATTTTCTTTGCGATAGACAATTGTACGAATCGTAGGGGGATGGAGTAATGGAACTCAATGCTACCGGGGAACGAATGATCCTCGACGAGTATACATCCTCGATAGAAGATTATGTAATCTACCTGATGCACATTGCTTCTTATCGTTGGGTTACTGATATAGTTAAAGGCCAGCGTGTTCTGGATTTTGGATGTGGTAGCGGATACGGCTCTGCCGAGATGGCAAAGCAAGCGTCCTCAGTAGAAGCCATCGACGTCTCAGAGGATGCGATTGCATTCGCAAATGTAAATTATTCAGGATCTAATCTGCGCTATTCCAGCTTTGATCCAAGCCAAAACATCCCATTTCCCGACGCATCCTTTGATGTTGTAACGTCTTTCCAAGTCATAGAGCATATAGTTGATCCAGACATATACGTTAGAGAAGCTATACGTGTCTTAGTGCCGGGTGGCCTCTTCGTCGTCATTACACCTGACCGTAGCTATCGCCTTTTTTCTTGGCAAAAACCCTGGAACCGATGGCATGTCAACGAATTTGCTACCGCAGATTTATATGCACTACTTACCCGTCATTCCAGCATGGTTGATATGAAAGTGATGAGTGGTGATGACGCCTTGTGCGCGCCGGAAATAAATCGCTGTCGCAAGCTGAAATGGAGCACAATACCGTTTACGCTTCCGGTATATCCCCAAGCCATGAGGGTAGGGTTGCTTAATCTTGTTCATGGGATGAAAGGACGGAATTCTGCGAAGATAAAGTTGTCTGACACCTATGGATTGGATGAAAATAATGTGAGGATCGGCTATAATCTTTCGCCATCACTTAATTTGGTGGCAGTTGCTACGAAATAACGAATGCCGACCGCAAGCAGCCTGGCCAATAGATTGTCTCGAATATCACAATGAATTCATCGACATTGTTTTCCAGTCATAATATATATGTCCATCCTCAGCTCAGCAGGTCGATTTCCTCGGATGACAGGCCGCCGGGAATGATCATGATCGGGCATTTGATGCGGCCGGATTCTCCTGTCGCGAAGTGAGCGACCAGTGGGCCGGGTGCGCCCTGTGCCGCCGCGCCCAACACAAGCGCCGATATATTCTCGTCCTCGTCCAGGATTTTGCGGATGGTAGGGATGGGCTCGCCGCTCTTGACGGTGATGACCGGGCGCACGCCCAGTTCCTGCATCAATGTTCCCGCCGACCCCATGACGAGGGCTTCCGCCCGCTGG
The DNA here is from genome assembly GCA_020446425.1 of Sphingobium sp. Lineage (GTDB taxonomy): Bacteria > Pseudomonadota > Alphaproteobacteria > Sphingomonadales > Sphingomonadaceae > Sphingobium. The sequence goes on from JAGRES010000033.1 coordinate 21,928, forward strand.
CGCGCTTCTTCCTCCATCGTCGCCTGCACGCCGCCCCACTGCACGAACTCGGCGGGTGGTACGAGAGCCAATATGCGCACGCTGCCGCCTGTCTTGCTGGCGCGGCGCGCGGCGAAACGCAGAGCTACTTCTGCTTCATCGCTCTCATCCATTATTACCAAATAGGTTCTCATCGAGACACCTTTCCTAAAAAATGTACCAATAACACACTATTTTATCTGTTTTAGTGCGGTTTCGCTTGACCGATCCCTGTAAGCATCACAACAGTCGTGCGCATCCATAATTGCTCCAGAGAAGGGCGCCAAAATCATGTCCATCGAAATTAAAATGCCAGCGCTTTCCCCTACGATGGAAGAAGGCACACTTGCGAAGTGGCTTGTCAAGCCCGGAGATACCGTAAATTCGGGCGATCTGCTTGCTGAAATCGAAACCGACAAGGCGACGATGGAGTTCGAAGCGGTCGATGAAGGCGTGATTTCGGACATATTGGTGGCTGAAGGAACCGAAGGCGTAAAGGTTGGCACAGTAATCGCCACGATTGCGGGCGAAGGCGACGATACCGGCTCGGCAAAGGTTGCGCCCGCGCCGTCTCCTGCTTCTGAACCGGTCAAAGCCGAAGCGCCTGCCGAGGCTGCGTCGGCCCCTGCCGCACCGGCACCGGCTGTTGTGGCTCCGGCCCATGCCGCCACCAAGGTGCCTGCCGCGCCGGTCGCTGCTTCGGGAGAGCGCGTGAAGGCGACGCCGATCGCACGGCGCATCGCCGATGCGCGCGGTATCGACCTGACGACGATCAGCGGCAGCGGCCCCAATGGTCGCATCGTCAAGGCCGATGTCGAAGCTGCGGCAGCCGGGGGAACGCCCGCCACGCAGGCAACGGCGGCTGCACCCACACCACCATCCAGTGCACCTGCCGCCGCACAGGATTTTGGCATACCGCACGAAGTCGAAAAGCTATCGGGCATGCGCAAGGTGATTGCGCGCCGTCTGACCGAGAGCAAGCAGACGGTGCCGCATATCTATCTGACGGTCGATGTGCGCCTCGATGCACTGCTGAAATTGCGCAGCGAGCTCAACGCTTCGCTGGAAAGCCGCGGCGTGAAGCTCTCCGTGAACGACATGCTGATCAAGGCGCTGGCGCTTTCGCTGATCGAAGTGCCGGAATGCAATGTGCAGTTTGCGGGCGACCAGATGCTCAAGTTCAGCCGCGCCGATATTTCCGTTGCGGTGTCGGTCCCGTCGGGTCTGATCACGCCGATCATTACGGACGCGAACAACAAGAGCGTATCCGCGATTTCGAACGAGATGAAGGATCTGGGACAGCGCGCCAAGGACGGCAAGCTGAAACCTGAGGAATATCAGGGTGGCACGGCCAGCATTTCCAATATGGGCATGATGGGTATCAAGCAGTTCGAGGCGGTGATCAATCCGCCGCAGGCGATGATCATGGCTATCGGCGCGGGCGAAAAGCGTCCCTATATAGTCGACGATGCGCTTTCCGTCGCCACGGTCATGAGCGCGACAGGCAGCTTCGACCACCGTGCCATTGATGGTGCGGACGGTGCGCGCCTGATGAGCGTGTTCAAGGAGCTGGTTGAAAAACCGCTGGGCATGCTGGCGTGAGCATACCGCCAGAGAGTCATCCTCTCATCCGTGCGACGGTGATGCCGACCGACCTCAACCCCTATGGCGGGGCGTTTGGCGGGTGGATCATGAGTCAGATGGCGCTGGGCGCGGCGTCGCTCGCTTCGCGCCATTCAAAAGGCAAGGCGATCCTGAAGGCTGCGTCGGATTTCGAGTTTCCCGCCGGGCTGGTCGCGGGCGAGGAATTGTCCGTATTCGCCGAAATGGAAAAGCAAGGCCGCACCTCCATGACCATCGCGGCGCAGGCATGGCGGCGGGAACGCGATGGCGACGATAGCGAACTGGCCGCCACCGGTCGCTTCATATTTGTCGCAGTAGACGCAGACAATAAACCGCGCGAAATCCTCCCCGCATAGAAGCGTGAGAACAAGGAAAGAATAGAAATGGCAGAGACTTACGACCTTATCGTTCTCGGTTCCGGCCCCGGCGGCTATGTTGCGGCAATCCGTGCGTCCCAGCTTGGCCTCAAGACCGCGATTGTCGAACGCGAGAATCTGGGCGGCATCTGCCTCAACTGGGGCTGCATCCCGACCAAGGCGCTGCTGCGCTCCGCCGAAATCTTCCACTATATGAGCCACGCCAAGGATTATGGGTTGGCGGCGGAAAAGATCAGCGCCGATATCGACGCGGTGGTGAAGCGCTCGCGCGGCGTCGCGAAACAGCTTAACCAGGGCGTCACGCACCTGATGAAGAAGAACAAAATCGCCGTGCATATGGGCGAGGGCAAGCTTGTGGGCAAAGGCAAGCTGGAGGTGAAGGGCGAGAAGGGTACAGAAACGCTCAGCGCCAAGCATATCATCGTCGCGACCGGCGCACGGGCGCGTGACCTGCCTTTCGCGCCCGCCGATGGCAAGCGCATCTGGACCTACCGCACGGCGATGACCCCGCCGGAAATGCCGAAAAAGCTGCTCGTCATCGGATCGGGCGCCATCGGCATCGAATTCGCAAGCTTCTACAATGATATGGGCGCAGAGGTAACGGTCGTCGAGATGATGGACCGCATCGTGCCGGTCGAGGATGCGGACGTTTCGGCCTTTCTCGAAAAGGCGCTCAAGAAGCAGGGCATGACGATCATGACTGGCGCGGGTGTCGAGGAGCTGAAGGCGACCGCCAGCGGCGTTTCCGCCAAGATCAAGGGCAAGGACGGCAAGGTCGCGGCCAGCGAGTTCACCCATTGCATCGTCGCCATCGGCATTATGCCCAACAGCGAGAATATCGGGCTGGAAGCATTGGGCGTCGAACAGGTCAAGGGCCATATCAAGACCGATGGCCTGTGCCGCACCAATGTCGAAGGGCTATGGGCCATTGGCGATATCACCGCGCCGCCATGGCTGGCGCATAAGGCATCTCACGAAGGCGTGATTGCGGCTGAGGCCATCGCGCAGGCGCTCGGCAACAAGGATGTGCATCCGCATGAGATGGACACCCGCAACATTCCGGGCTGCACCTATTGCCACCCGCAGATCGCCAGCGTTGGCCTCACGGAAGCCAAGGCGAAGGAAGCTGGCTATAAAGTGAAAGCTGGCACCTTCCCGTTCATCGGCAATGGCAAGGCGATTGCATTGGGTGAGGCCGAGGGCTTTATCAAGACCGTGTTCGACGAGGCAACCGGCGAACTACTCGGCGCGCATATGATTGGCGCGGAAGTTACCGAACTGATCCAGGGCTATGCCGTCGGAAAGACACTGGAGACTACCGAAGTCGAGCTGATGAACACGGTGTTCCCGCACCCGACGTTGAGCGAAATGATGCACGAGAGCGTGCTGGCCGCTTATGGCCGGGCGCTGCATATTTAAGCGCGTCACGGCCTCATTATCATATTCATAAAAAAGGGTGGGAGGCCAAGCCGGCTTCCCACCCTTTCAAACTTGTGCTTGCGCGAGATTACTCAGCAGCGTTCTCAGCAACGTTCTCAACGGCTTCAGCAACGTTCTCGACGGCTTCAGCGGCGTTGTCCATGGCTTCAACAGCGTTGTCGGCGGTGTTCTCGACGACTTCAGCGGCGTTGTTGGCTTCTTCAGCCGGCTGTTCGCCGCAAGCGGCCAGAGACAGCAGGGTCGCCGAAGCAAAAACAGCAGCGATCTTCTTCATATGAGTTAGGCTCCTAAATAGCATGTCCCGCGCATGCAAATATCATTCACCTACGCGAGCGCACCGAAATAACGGCTCAATGCAACAAATCAACATATTTTTGTCACCGCCGACCTGAGCGAATCGAGCGACGATGTGTTGTCTACTACATTGGTTTTATATTCTTGCAAGCATTATGCGCATGGCCCGCACGATCAGGTTTGCCAACGGGCGCGCTCTGCGTTAACGCGGCGCTCAGCGTAATTGATAGATATTTCGGCGGAGTTTCCCAGACAATGAGTGGCGCACAATATGCCTATGTGATGAAGGGCATGACCAAGTCCTTCCCCGGCGCACAAAAGCCGGTGCTGAATAACATAAATTTACAATTCTATTTCGGCGCGAAGATCGGAATCGTCGGTCCCAACGGTGCGGGTAAATCGACTCTGATGAAAATCATGGCCGGTATCGACACCGATTTTTCCGGTGAGGCATGGCCGGGCGAGAACATCACGGTCGGCTATCTGCCGCAGGAGCCGGAACTGGACCCCAGCAAGACCGTGCTGGAAAACGTCAAGGACGGCGCGCGCGAAACCGCCGATCTGGTCGATCGCTTCAATGAGATCAGCATGCTGATGGCCGACCCGCCGGAGGATGCGGATTTCGACGCACTGATGACCGAGATGGGCGAGCTTCAGGAAAAGATCGACGCGGTCGACGGCTGGACGCTCGACAATCAGCTCGAAATCGCAATGGAGGCCCTGCGCTGCCCGCCGAGCGACTGGCCGGTCGACAAGCTGTCGGGCGGTGAAAAGCGCCGCATCGCGCTCACCCGCCTACTGATCCAGAAGCCCTCGATCCTGCTGCTCGACGAACCGACCAACCACCTTGACGCCGAATCCGTCGAATGGCTGGAAAACCACCTGAAGGAATATCCCGGTGCGGTGCTGATGATCACCCACGACCGCTATTTCCTCGACAATGTGGTGGGCTGGATTCTCGAGCTCGATCGCGGCAAATATTTCCCGTATGAGGGCAATTATTCGACCTATCTGGAAAAGAAGGCGAAGCGCCTGGAACAGGAAGACCGCGAAGAGTCAGGCCGCCAGAAAGCGATCAAGGAAGAGCTGGAATGGATCCGGCAGGGGCCCAAGGGGCGCCAGACCAAGTCCAAGGCGCGTATCGCCAAGTTCGACCAGCTCGTTGCCGCTCAGGAAAATCGCACGCCCGGCAAGGCACAGATCGTCATTCAGGTGCCCGAGCGCCTTGGCGGCAAGGTGATCGAGGCGAAGAATATCTCGAAAGCCTATGGTGACAAGCTGCTGTTCGAGGATCTTAGCTTCATGCTGCCGCCCGGCGGCATCGTCGGCGTGATCGGGCCCAACGGCGCGGGTAAATCCA
>JAGRES010000034.1 GCA_020446425.1 Sphingobium sp.
AACGACAGACCATCGAATATCGGCGCTTGCAACACCGCAAGCTCGCCGCGTAACATCAACCCCCAGACGAGGCCCGCACTCCGCTAATCTAAGCCGCGAGTTGTGCCGAATGTTCTGACGACGGACACGAGCAGGTTTTCACGCCTTCTCCCGAGAGGCTTCTCTGGGCCGACAACGTAATTGCCGCTTTTGCGGACGAAACAGCAGATGGCGTCGCTCTGGTAGACGGCCGCATGGTCGACAAGGCGCATCTCCGCCTTGCAGAGCAATTACGCAACCAGGCCGTCTGACCGAGAATATATGAGGTGATAATGATGGCCAATGCGCAAATTGACAGCGATTATTTACGGCAATGGATCGGACGTAGCGAGACGCTGGAGGATCACATCCACCCTTCCGGCGTGGCGCAATGGAATGCGACATTCGATGGGTACAGAGACGAAAACCCGAGTAATTGGATACCGCGTCTGGCTCATTGGATGTACTTCACCCCGACAGCGAAACAATCGGACCTGGGAATAGATGGCCACCCGAAACTCGGCGGTTTTCTGCCTCCTGTTCCCCTGCCGCGCCGCATGTGGGCTGGGGGGCGCCTCGTCTTCCGCCGGGAATTGATGACCGGCAGCCGCATCACCCGTAAAACTACGATCGAAGATGTCGCGCCTAAGGAAGGCCGTCAGGGGCGGCTCGTGTTTCTGAAATTGCGTCACGATATATCGGACAATGAAGGTATCGCCATCGAGGAGCAGCAGGACATAGTCTATCGTGAACCTTCGCCAGCACCTGCAGGCGCGACCGGCCCCACCGGGCCAGTTTATGAAGGCCCCGCTGCCGACTGGGAAGACTGCGTAACGCCGAATGAGGCAATGCTGTTCCGCTATTCCGCGCTTACATTCAATGCCCACCGCATACATTATGATTTACCCTATGCGCGCGAGGAGGAAGGCTATCCCTCGCTTGTTGTCCAGGGACCACTTACCGCCTCACTTCTTATGAATTGCGCCATCCGATGGCTGCGCCGGTCACCGGTAAGCTTCTCCTTTCGGGGTGTAAGTCCGTTATTCGTTAATGAGCCGATCAGGTTATGTGCAAAAAAAGAAGTGCACGGTCTTTCCTTATGGGCGCTCGGGCCAAATGATCGCGTTGGGATGACAGCGACCGCATCGCTGTCGGACAACTGAGCGATGACACCCAAGGCGCTGGAGGGAATTACCGTTGTGGCGCTGGAGCAAGCTGTTGCCGCTCCCCTCACAACAAGCCGCCTCGCCGATGCGGGCGCCCGGGTCATTAAACTGGAGCGCCCCGAGGGTGACTTCGCAAGACATTATGACGAGCATGCAAAAGGCAGCAGCAGTTATTTCGTCTGGCTGAACCGCAACAAGCAATCATGCCGGGTCGACCTGCGCAATAATGAGGATTTGAATCTGGTGCGCCGTATGATCGCCGACGCCGATATCTTCATCCAGAACCTCGCCCCCGGCGCAACCGGCAGGCTGGGCCTGGACAGCGCAACGCTGCGCGCCGCCCATCCTCGCCTCATCACCTGCGACATCAGCGGCTATGCACCGGACACTCCCTTTGCCAAGCGCAAGGCGTATGACCTGATGGTGCAGGCCGAAAGCGGGCTTGCCTCCATCACCGGAACGATGGAAAGCGGCCCGAGCCGCGTCGGCGTTTCCATCTGCGATATTGCCACAGGCATGACCGCCCATGCCCAGATATTGGAAGCGCTGATTGCGCGCGGCGCAACTGGACAGGGGCGCGCAATATCGGTCTCGCTATTCGATGTTACGACCGAGATGATGAATATCCCCTATATCTCGGCGCACCATGGACGGACACCGCCAACACGGATGGGTCTCGCACACCCTCTGATTGCGCCCTACGGCGTCTATGATACACGCGACGGCCCTATATTGATCGCGGTGCAAAACGACGCGGAATGGGGCAATTTCTGTCGCGCGATATTACGGCAGGCCAGCTTGGCCAGCGACGAGCGTTTTCGCAGTAATTCATTACGTGTCACGAACCGGGTGGCGATGGATGAGGCGATAGCGGCAATTTTGCAGAACCTGTCCAGCGCTGAAGCCATTGAGCGTCTGGAGCAAGGACGGATCGCTTATGCGCGAGTGTCCGAACTAACCGAACTGATTTCCCATCCGGCCGTGGCGACGATGCCAGTTTCGGCTGCGGGCTGTTCTATTGAAATGGTCGCTCCACCAGCAATCGTGAACGGGCAGAGACCGGAAGCGGGAGTGGTTCCAGAACTCGGTGCTCATGATGAACTGTTGCGCGCGGAGTTCGGGACGCCAAGGTATGAAAATGCCGGATAGGGACGACAGCCGCCTCCGCATGAAACAAACAAGACCCATCAAGCGAAAGGAGGCAGCCGGCGATGCCTATTGATCCGAACAAACTGCTGGCATTTAAAATTCCTGAAGTCCGGCAGAAGATTACAGCGGAAAACGCAGCTTTCTATGCGCTCACGATAGGGCTAGGCCAGGATGCTCTGGATCGTAGGCAGCTCGATTTCGTCTGTGCGGATGCGCCCGCATTCAGGCCATTTCCCAGCCTTTTTCTTGTCGTCGCTCACCCGGGATTCTGGCTGGCCGACCCGGAAAGCGGCGTCGATCCACGAGCCGTATTGCATGCCAGCCAATCGCTGCGCCTCATGGCTCCATTGCCAGTTGGCGACACGGTCGTCAGCCGGTCTCGCATTACCCGCTTAATCGACAAGGGAGAGGGCAAGGCCGCCTTGCTCGACACGCAGACGCTGATCGAAGATGAACGAGGCACCCTCCTTGCCCAGCTCGACCGCACGACTTTCGTGCGCGGAGGTGGGGGCTTTGGCGGGGACAATCCCGCTCCGGCCCCTACTCCCGCTCGTCCGGCAGCGGACAGTGCGCCCGACCATGTTGTCACCCTGACCACGCGGCCCGAGCAGGCACTTTACTATCGCATGAACGGAGACGCGAATCCGCTTCATAGCGACCCGGAGGCTGCCGCAAAGGCGGGCTTCGAAAGGCCAATTCTTCATGGTCTTTGCACCGCCGGCATAGTGTGCCACGCATTGTTGCGAGCCGCAGCCGATTATGATGCTGCGCGCCTGTCGTCATTGACCATGCGTTTTTCAGGCTATGTCTTGCCAGGCGAGAGCATCGTCACCGAAATATGGAACGATGGCCGCTTTCGTGCACGCGTATCCGAGCGGAATGCGACCGTCATAGAAGATGGCTATGCGGATATTCTCGCAAAAAACGAGCAGCCTGCCACCTGACCCAACAGGCCAAGAACAGAATGAGACATAGGCCAAACCTATATGAAGCATGGGCTTTTACCCGATAGCTCAATCCTGCCGAAACCGCCATCAGTCTTCACAGGGGCGCAGAATCCTGAAGTCAGACCACTGGTGCGCCCTCGAAGCTCATGACTGAAGAAATGAGGATGGTTTTGAAGGCATTTATATTCGCCCCCCCAAGCGAGGTAGAACTCCGGGGCAGGCTGAAATGAACGACCAGCACGATATGTCGGAAGCGGTCGGTATGATCCGGGAGAGCGCCGCAGGTATTGCAGATCGCAATGACCTCGGCAGAATCCGCAAATTGCGTTACTCCGTCCCCGGTTTCGACCGGACGACATGGCGCGACATGTGCGAAATGGGTTGGCTGGCTCTTCGTCTGCCCGAAGAGAGCGGCGGCATCGGGCTTGGCATGACCGCTTGCTGTGCGCTTATGGAAGAACTCGGCCGGGCATTGCTCCCCGAACCGATGATCGGCGCGATGCTTGCTGTTCAGGCGCTTGATGAGGCTCACCTCCCGAGCGTCATATCTGGTGAAAAAATTGTCCTTCCCGTGTGGCAGGAGGCACGCTCCAGCCTGTCAGTGGGGAATTCGGTCAAGTTCGAAGACGGCAGGATCAGCGGCACCAGGCAGTATGTCGCAATGGCGGCCGGAGCAGACGCTTTCCTCGTGGCCGTGGTGAATGGCTGGGTATTGGTCGAAGCGAATAGCCCCGGACTGTCACTTGAGATCGTGCAAACCCAGGACGGCGGCCATTATGGCACGCTGACTTTTGACCAGGTTCCGGCGTCAACCATCTCAACGACAGCTCCCTCGGTGCCACTCGCCGAAGCTGCGCTGGCCACAGCCGCCTATCTGCTGGGCAGCATCGACGAAACCATCGAGCGTACGTTGGACTATCTGCGTACACGCGTTCAGTTCGGCAAAGCCATTGGCAGCTTTCAGGCGCTTCAACACCGGATGGTCGACCTCAAGTTGGAAGCGGCGCTGACCCGCGCCAGTGTCGGCGATGCGGCCCGGATATGGGATAACAGCGCCGGTTCAGCCCGGGCGCATGCTGCCGTTTCCCGCGCGAAGGCAAGGGCCTCCACAACCGCCATGCGGGTTACGCGGGAGGCGATACAGCTCCATGGCGGCATCGGTTATACCGACGAACATAACATTGGCCTTTATCTGCGCAAGGCGATGGTGATGGCGCCCGCATATGGCGACGCCAAATTCCACCGCCAGCGTTTCGCCGAACTCACCAAAGAATTGTCGGAGACGGCAGAATGAATCTCGATCGCTACCGGCTTGACGACTATAATGCACTCAGTGACGGTGAATTCCGGACGCTCGTCAGCGAATTCTTGAACAACCACCATCCTAAGGGCATCATCAATCCGCCCAAGCGCCTGCACTGGGATGAGGCCGAGCCCTGGTACATGATCCTGTCGCAGGCGGGATGGCTCGCCCCAGCCTGGCCACGCGAGCATGGCGGCATGGGCCTCTCCGCCGCCAAACAGCTCATTTACATGGATGAGTTCGAGCGTTTTGGTGCCGCGCGTACTCCTGATCATGGCATCATGCTGCTGGGCCCACTACTCATCCGTTATGGCTCCGATGAGCAGCGTGCCCATTTCCTTCCCAAAATTTTGTCGGGCGAGCACATCTGGTGTCAGGGCTATAGCGAGCCTAATGCCGGTTCCGATCTTGCGTCACTGCGCACTGAGGCCGTTCTCGACGGTGACGAATGGGTCGTGAACGGGCAAAAAATCTGGACGACGCTCGCGGGAGACGCCGACTGGATCTTCATGCTCGTACGCACGGATAAGACGGTGAAGAAGCAGGAAGGCATCAGCTTCCTGCTGGTGCCGATGGATGCACCTGGCGTTACTGTCCGCGCCATTCACAATCTCGATCTTCAAGACGAGTTTTCCGAAGTGTTCTTCGATGATGTGCGCGTTCCCAAAACCAACCTTGTTGGGGAAGTCAACAAGGGGTGGACCATGGCCAAGGCCCTTCTGGGCTTCGAGCGCATATTCCTGGGTTCTCCGCGTCAAGCCGCCCATGCTCTTTCACGCCTGCGCTTGCTGGCCGACCATGTCGGAGTGCGCGGAGAGCCTGACTTTGAGGATCGTTACACTCAACTTCGTCTTGATCTGGCGGATCATGAGTCTCTTTTCGAGGAGAGCGCCGACCGGCTGAGGCGTGGCGAGACACTGGGTGCGGACGTCTCCTTCCTCAAGCTCAACCAGACCTCGCTCTTTCAGCGCATAACCGAGTTGATGCTGGATATCGCGGGTGAGGACGGCGGCTTGCTAGAACCCATTGGCGACAACCGCGATCTCAATCCAATGGGACTATTTCTGACCGCACGCGCTGCGACGATTTATGGCGGCGCGTCCGAAGTCCAGCGCAATATCATCGCCAAGGCAGTGCTCGACCTGCCGTGACGACCCTATTCTGCATCAAGGAGCCCTTTGAATGACATTGGACGGTAAAGTAGCGATTGTGACGGGCGCAGGCGGAGGCATTGGCCGTGCGATCGCTATTGCAATGGCCGAAGCGGGCGCGGCGGTGGTCATCAATGACGTCGGTGTCTCCCTGACCGGCGAAGGCGGCTCCGCCACCCCGGCCGAGGAAACCAAGGCGACGATCGAGGCGGCGGGCGGCCGCGCGACTATCAACACCGACAGCGTAGCCAGCTGGGAAGCCGCGCAAAACATCGTGAAATCGGCGGTCGATGCCTTTGGTCGGCTCGATATCGTCGTCAACAACGCCGGCATCCTGCGCGATGCATTCTTCCACAAGATGACGCCGCAAGACTGGACGTCGGTGATAGATGTACATCTCCACGGCAGCTTCTTCGTCAGCCGCGCAGCCGCAGAGATTTTCCGTGAGCAGGAAAGCGGCGCCTTCGTGCACATGACCAGCACGTCGGGTCTGATCGGCAATAATGCGCAGGCCAATTATTCGGCGGCGAAGATGGGCATATTGGGCCTGTCCAAGACCATCGCTCTCGACATGCAACGCTACAATGTCCGGTCCAACTGCGTCGCGCCATTCGCCTGGGGACGCATGACAGCGAATATCAAGGCGGAAACGCCGGACCAGATCAAGCGTGTCGAAACACTAAAGCAAATGACGCCGGAAAAGAATGCGCCTCTCGTAGTCGCGCTCGCCTCCGATGCCGCCAGCGCGGTTAACGGCCAGGTGTTCGCCGTGCGCCGTAACGAGATTTTCCTGATGAGCCAGAGCCGCCCGATCCGTTCGGTGCAGCGCGAGAGCGGCTGGACACCGGAACTGGTGCATGAACATGCCTTGCCCGCATTACTGCCCTCGATGCTGCCGCTCGACCGCAGCCAGGATGTCTTCACCTGGGATCCGGCGTGATCCCCCGGAATATATGAGAAATGACAATGATTCTTAGTCCCTATGACAATGACGAATATGCCGATGTCCGCGAAGGCGTACGCCGCCTGTGCGCCGACTTTCCCGGAGACTATTGGCGCAAGCTCGATGAGACGCGCTCCTACCCTACCGAGTTTGTCAACGCGCTGACCGAGGCGGGTTATCTCTCCGTCCTTATCCCGGAGGAATATGGCGGCTCGGGCCTGGGTCTTTCTGCTGCTGCGGCTGTGCTGGAAACCATTCAGGCGGAAGGCTGCAACGGCGGCGCATGCCACGCGCAGATGTACACGATGGGCACGATCCTGCGCCATGGCTCGGAAGAGCAGAAGCAGAAATACCTGCCTGGCATCGCCAGCGGCAAGTTACGCCTGCAGGCGTTCGGCGTCACCGAACCGACCAGCGGCACGGATACGACGGCGCTGCGCACCTTCGCGAAGCGCGAAGGCGATGAATATGTTGTCAACGGCCAGAAAATCTGGACCAGCCGCGCCGAGCACAGCGACATCATGCTGCTGCTGGCGCGCACCACGCCACGCGATGAGACGAAGAAGAAGACCGAGGGCCTGTCGACCTTCATTGTCGATATGCGCGAGGTTGTCGGAAAGAGCCTCACCATCCAGCCGATCCGCACGATGATGAACCACGCCACCTGCGAGGTCTTCTTCGAGGACATGCGTATCCCTGCGGAAAATCTGCTGGGAGAGGAAGGCAAGGGCTTCCGCTACATCCTGTCCGGCATGAACGCCGAGCGCACGCTGATTGCGGCGGAATGTGTGGGCGACGCCAAATGGTTCACCCGCAAATCGGCCGAATATGCGAATGAACGCCAGGTTTTCGGGCGGCAGATCGGCGCCAATCAGGGCATTCAGTTCCCGATCGCGCGCGCCTATGCCAACATGCGCGCAGCCGAACTGATGGTGCGCGAGGCCGCGCGTCTTTACGAGGCGGGTGAGCCGATGGGCGCTGAAGCGAATATGGCGAAGATGCTGGCCGCCGACGCTTCCAACGAAGCGGCCAATGTCTGCATCCAGACCCATGGCGGCTTCGGCTTCGCCGAGGAATATGACGTGGAGCGCAAGTTCCGCGAAACACGCCTCTATCAGGTCGCGCCGATCTCGACCAACCTCATCCTCTCCTTCCTTGCCGAGCATGTTCTCGGCATGCCGCGGAGCTATTGATGCGCCGCGCCGCAATTGTCAGCCCGCTACGCACCCCTGTAGGCGCATTCGGCGGCGCGTTGAAGGATGTACCGGTCGAAACGCTCGGCAGCATCGTCGTCGACGCTGTACTGGAAAAAACCGGCGTCGACCCGGCCCGGATCGAGGACGTCGTCTTCGCTCAGTCCTATGCCAACAGTGAGACCCCCTGCGTTGGGCGCTGGATTGCCTTGCAGGCCGGGCTACCGATCGAAGTGCCGGGTATCCAGATCGACCGCCGCTGTGGGGGCGGTTTGCAGGCTATCGTGACCGCCGCGATGATGATCGAAAGCGGCGCATGCGACATGGTACTCGCTGGCGGCGTCGAGAGCATGAGCCGCATCGAATATTACACGACCGACATGCGCTGGGGCAAACGCTCCGGCACAACGAAATTCTATGACCGACTGGATCGTGGGCGCGAACGTTCCCAGCCCGTCGAACGCTTCGGTTATATCTCCGGCATGATCGAAACGGCTGAAACGCTGGCAAGCGAATATGGCATCACCCGTGAGGAAGCAGATGCGTTCGCTGCCGAAAGCCATCGCCGCGCGACCGCCGCATGGGATGACGGACGTTTCGCCGAAGAGGTAGTTCCCGTGCCAGTGCCGCAACGCAAAGGCGATCCCATAATCTTCGCCCGTGACGAGGGTATTCGCCCCGGCACAACACCGGAAACCTTGGCCAAGCTGCGCGTCCTCCAGAAGGACGGTACCGTCACCGCCGGCAATGCCGCGCAGCAAAATGACGCAGCCGCCGCCTGCCTGATCGTCGCCGAAGACAAGCTTGCCGAATTGGGTCTTGAACCGATTGCTTTTCTGCGCGGCTGGGCGGCGACAGGGTGCGATCCGGCGCGTATGGGTATCGGTCCGGTTCCTGCCACCAAAAAAGTGCTCGCCAAGACCGGGCTGAGTTTAGACGACATGGACTTGGTGGAAGTCAACGAAGCGTTCGCTGCTCAGGTACTGGCCGTGCTCAAGGGCTGGAACTGGGATGACCGGTCGAAGCTCAACGTCAATGGCTCCGGCATTTCCCTTGGTCACCCAATCGGGGCCACAGGCGTACGTATGATGACCACCCTGACCCATGAGATGCGTCGTCGCGGAGCACGTTATGGCCTTGAAACCATGTGCATCGGCGGCGGCCAGGGCATGGCAGCGATCTTCGAGCGCGCCTGATGCGTGGCGGACGCCCGGGACAGGAAATAGCTCTCGACAGTATCGACTGGGCAAAGCTCGTTCCCGAAGGCGCGATGGTTGTGTGGGGGCAAGCGTCGGCCGAACCCACCACGCTCACCGCATCCCTCATCGCCCAGCGCGCGACGATAGGCCATTTCCGTGCCTTTGTCGGTATGAGCTGGGGAGACAGCGTATCGTCCGATCACGGCGATCATGTATCGTTCAGCTCCTATTGCGGTGCAGGCGCGAACCGCCTGCTGGGCGATGCTCTCGACATCCTGCCGATCCCCTACAGCGACCTTGCGCCGACATTGGCGAAGGACAGGCCCATATTGCTGCTGAGCCTTGGCCCCGGCAGTGGTCCAGACAGCTTCGGCTATGGCGCGGGCCGTGAATATCTGGCGGACCTGAGCGATACGGCCAGCCTTGTCATCGCCGAGGTCAACGACCGCTTGCCGCGCAGTTCAAGCCGCGACGGCGAAATACCGCGCGATTGTATCGACCTGTTTATACGCACATCCAACGTCCCTCTTTCCGCCGCTGCTGCGACTTTCGGCGAGGTCGAACAGAGGATTGCAGCACGCGTCGCGGATCTGATCGAAGATGGTTCAACATTGCAGATCGGCCTGGGCGGCATCCCTGCCGCCGTCTTGCATGCACTGCGCGGGCATCGCGATCTGGGGGTACATTCCGGCCTTATAGGCGACGAGATCGCCGATCTGGCGAAAGCAGGCGTCATCACAAATGAGCGTAAGACAATTGATCGTGGATTGACTGTCACCGGCCTGCTCGCGGGCGGACGAAAGCTGATGGACTGGGCAGACGATAATATGCACCTGGCGCTGCGTCCTACCAGCTACACACATGACAGCGCGGTCCTTGCGGCCATCGACAAGTTCGTGGCGATCAACTCGGCGATAGAAATCGACCTGACTGGCCAGGTTAATGCTGAAGTGGCCGGCGGCCGCTATGTCGGCGCGGTCGGCGGCGCCGGCGCCTTTTTGCGCGGGGCGCATGAATCGAAGGGAGGGCTACCCATCATCGCTCTGCCATCCACAGTCAAAGGAAGATCACGGATCGTTGCGCGATTGTCAGGCCCGGTTAGCACGGCGCGTGTTGATGCAGGCATTTTCGTGACTGAGCATGGCGTTGCCGACCTGCGCGGCCTCAGCCTTCGCAAGCGGCGCGAAGCCATGCTGGCTATCGCTGATCCCACTTGCACTGCCGTGATCGAGCAGGAACTGGCACGCACCGCAGCCACATAAGAGCATTAGCTTCGCTTCCGGCAGCTTCGGCGCTTCATTCGTAAAATGGGCAATATCCCCGCGCCCGAAGACGACATAGCGATGAAGGGCTTTACACATGATATTCGGTCGACTTCACCCTTCATAGGGCAAGCCTATACCAATAGAAAATGACCGACATGACAGGCCTCAGCTTTGTGCAGGGAGGCGAGCCTCGAGATGATGCCGCTCGATCATCTCGGCTATTATAGTGGTAAGCATATGCTCCACTGTAATGCTGGCGCGCGACACTGATCGTGAACGTTTCCTGATAAGGTAAGCCGTTCTGCGTATCGTCGGCTTGATGATCTCAACCAACGCCAGCGAACCGTTTGCGACTTCGTTGATCACCGCCGCATGCGGCAAAATAGTATACGCACTCGCCCGGTCAGCCATAGCGATGATCTGCGGAAGGGAATCTATCTCCGTCACAACATCCAGACGAACGCCGTTGCTCTTTGCAAATCGCTCGATCACCTCGCGCGCGCCATGAGGACGGCTCGGCAGCACAAGTGGCAACGCCTGTACTTCGGCGAGTGTAATGGGCTTTTCAGCTTTTCCGTTCGGCAGTATCACGCCGTCCCAATTATCGGGTGCGGTGACCAGGAAAAGATCCTCGCTTAATACTGGCTGTGCCGTAACATGAGACGTATCTGGCACCTCGTAGACACAGCCCAGCTCGATCCGCTCGTTCAGGATCCATTCCATGATATAACCCGACAGCGCCTCTGCTATATGCAACCGCACTTGCGGAAATTCCGCCTGGATAGTTTCAGCCAATGGAACACTCAAAAGCAGGCCCATTGAGGGAGGAAAAGCGATCGACACAGGGCCACGCGCTTCTCCGCCCAGGTGACGGACATCTTCGACAGCCAACTCCACATTGTGCAAGATATCGCGTGCATGCCGGGAAAGCGCGACCCCGGCCTCCGTGAGATGCACACCCCTGGCGCCGCGAATAATGAGCTGTGTATCAAGCTTCTTTTCCAAGCGCGATACATGCTCGGACAGAGAAGGCTGAGCTAAGCCGAGTACAGCCGCCGCTGAGGAAATGGATCCCTGCTCGGCAATCGCTATGAAATAGTGAAGCTGCCGAAGATCAATAGGAGGTATTCGTCCTTCATCCATAGTATCTACCTATACCCTTCGAGAGATATTTGCAGCATTTTTTCACCTGAGATTTCCCAGCCTCGTCAAAAAACGAGAGACAACATGAATATTTGAAAAAAATTCATTCATTGTGGTGAGGAAACATGTCGCCAGCAACAGGGCCTCTTGCCAGCAAGAGCAGGTTAGCGCCGATTCTGCGGTTTTTGCTCGTTTAGCAAGCCTCACGAGCCAGGCGCGCCCACTGGTTTTTGCCCGCCCATCCAGATCGTCACTGACCGACTCGGCTTCGATGCCTGCGAAACCTGTATGTGGCGCCCTTTGCGCCTCCGGATCGAGCCTGCCAAGGTCATTGCTGTACGAATAGCCGAGCGCTGCACAATCACCTCTCCATGAAGCCGTTGTTCGGTCTTTTTGTCAGGCCTCAAGTTCAAATGAGCAAGTCAAACATATAGGATTAGCCTATGGATATTGTAGGCCCCTGATCCAGATGTTTGCGCAGTCAGCCGCTATATTGCATCGGTCATTCACCACTTTTTCGAGTGGGTATGCAGCTCAGGGACACGCAAGAGAGAATCTGGCCAGATGGGAGGAGCACTGAACGGTTACAGAGTCTTGGACTTTGGTCGCTACATTTCGGGCCCTTTTTGCGCGGCCCTGCTCGCCGATATGGGGGCGGAGGTCATTCGCATCGAACCAAATGCTGGCAGCGACGACAGATATGTTATGCCTATCGGCCAGGACAATAGCGGCGGCGGTGCCGTTCACCATCATGTCAATCGCAACAAGCAGTCCATTGCCATCGACTTAGCGAGACCGGAAGGGCGTAAGCTTGTCGAGCGCCTGATAGCGGGAGCGGACGTGGTAGTCGCAAATATCCCTCCCAAAGCATTGGCAAAGGCCGGTCTCGACTACGACACCCTGCGCTCCATCAAACCTGATATCATATTGACCACAGTCAACGCCTATGGCCTGAATAGCCCTTATGAGAACGAGATTGGTTTCGACTGTACCGGTCAGGCTCTGAGCGGCGCGATGTCGCTGACCGGAACACCGGATCAGCCCTATCGGTCAGCGGTCTCTTATGTAGATTATTCCACCGCCATTTCCGCTGCTCTCGGTACAGTTGCCGCATTGCTGAAACGCGAACGGACCGGAGAGGGAGAGCATGTCCATTGCTCCCTCCTCAAAACGGCACTGACGATCACCAACTCCATGCTGATCGAGGAGGCATCCGGCGCGCGCAGCCGCATTGCAACCGCCAATCGCAGCCCCATTTCCGGGCCTTCCGACCTATTCCGAACTCGGGACGGCTGGATCATGATCCAAATTATCGGCAATGCTATGTTTCGCCGCTGGACAGAGTTGGTGGAAGCACCGGAACTTGTCAACGACCCTCGTTTTGCCGATGATCAGTCCCGCGGCGACAATGGAGAAGTTCTGAGCGCCATAACCTCCGCATGGACAGAGAACAAAACCATCGACGAATGCCTGAAACTCGCGGCAGCGCACCGTTTGCCGGTCACGCCCATGCTTTCACCGGCCCAGGCCCTGACCGCTTCAGAGGCCATTGAAAGTGGGATGTTCCAGTATGTGCCGACCCAGAACGGCCAGCAACTACCCATCGTTTCCTCGCTTTGCGATTTTGCGAACGACGACAACAAATCACCCGCGCCGGCTCCTGCACTCGGCGCGCATACGACCGCGATCCTGACGAAAGCAGGTATAGACGCCGAAACCATTGATCGGCTGTTCTCCGACGGTACGATTTCCGAAACCCCAGCACCTGTCGATTGAGGCTATTACAGTATGACCGCATTGGAAAAGACTGATTTGTGGATCCCAACACCGGATGACATTGCCGATGCACAGGTGATGGCGCTGGCCCGGGCCATGAATTTGCCGGATTATGATGCGCTACATCGTTATTCGATAGAGGACCCGGCTGGCTATTGGCAGAAGGCGCTGGCTTTCCTGGATCTCAAATGGTCCAAACAGCCAACATCTTATGGCGATTTCAGCCGTGGCCCCGAATTCCCTTCGTGGTTCCCTGGCGGCGAACTGAACTGGGTCGACAGCATTCTGAAGTTCGGCGACGACGCAGCGTCGGCTGATCGCACGGCGATCGTTGCGGAACGGGAGAATGGCGACATAAAGAAGGTGAGCTTCGCTGAGCTGTCCGGTCAGATCCGTGCTTTCGCAGCGGGCCTTTCGGCACAGGGCGTGAAACGCGGCGACCGTATCGGCCTGTTCACGGAAAATGGCATCGAAGCTACCGTCACGCTCCTGTCCATCGCGTATCTGGGCGGCATTGTTGTGCCGTTATTCAGCGGTTTCGGCACGGATGCCATCGTTTCACGCCTGGGCTCCTGCGGCGCACGAGGACTTGTCGCGTCTACCGGGTTCGACAGGCGTGGGCGGCGGGTGGACGTGATGTCGACGGTGGCGGAAGCGCTTCAGCAACTCCCTTCGATCGACCTGCTCATCTGGAAGGGGAATGACGGCGAAGCCTTGCCCGATAACGGGTTGGACTGGCAGTCCATTCTTAATAGTGGGGCACCCTCACGGCCCTCCGAGCGCATGTCACCCAACGACCCGTTCATGGTGATCTACACCTCGGGCACCACCGGCAAGCCGAAAGGCGCCGTGCACACTCATGGTAGCTTCCCGGTGAAGATCGCGCATGACGCCGCCGTTCATTTCGACGTCGGCGCAGGCGATGTCTTCTGCTGGCCCGCCGATATGGGCTGGATAGCGGGCACGCTGGTGCTCTCTGTTGCGCTGCTGCGTGGCGCGACCCTCGTCTGCTATGATGGCGCGCCAGACTTTCCCGACTGGTCGCGGCTTTCGAAGATCGTTGAGCGGCACAAGATCACTCACTTCGGATCTGCACCAACGCTGATCCGGGGGCTGGCTGCCAATATGCCGCTGTCAGTCAGCGGTGACACCTCGACCGTTCAGCTGCTCATTACGGCGGGTGAAGGCATAGACCCCGATCATTTCCTGTGGTTCCACCGCAATTTCGGCAATGGGCGCGCGCCGGTGATTAATTATACCGGCGGCACAGAAGTATCCGGCGCTTTGTTGGCGAGTGTCGTTGTGCGGCCCATTCCGCCAGCATCGTTCAACACTACATCCCCGGCCGTGAAAGTTGATGTGGTCGATGCGAATGGCCAGCCTATCACAGATCAGATTGGCGAGCTGGCGATCCTCGCACCCTTCGTCGGCATGACGCACTCTTTCTGGCAGGACGACGAACGCTACCTCGATAGTTACTGGCGCACCATTCCGGGCATGTGGATCCATGGCGATCTTGCCATGCATACCGGCAACGGCGAGTTCTTCATGCTGGGCCGTTCGGACGACACGATCAAGGTCGCAGGCAAGCGTTTGGGACCGGCAGAGGTTGAGGAAGTAATCCTGGAGCTGCCGACCATCAGCGAAGCGGCCGCTATTGGCGTGGAAGACGCCGTAAAGGGGCAAAAGCTGGTGGTGTTTGTCATTACGGCCTCTGCCTATGATGGCGACGAAGCAGCTCTCGTGGCCGCGATCCGCAAACAGGTCGATGATAATCTCGGCAAGCCATTCCGCCCGAGCGCGGTGCATATCGTGAAGCAATTGCCTAAAACGCGCAGTTCCAAAGTGATGCGCCGCCTGATACGCAGTGTCTATTGCGACCGGCCATTGGGCGATCTGTCCGCGCTGGACAATCCCTTGGCGCTGGATGAAATTCGCCGCGTAGTTCCAGCCTAAAACGAGCGACATTACCGAGAGGATTGCATAATGGATTTGGGAATCGCCGGACAGAAAGTGCTCATTACCGGCGCATCGCAGGGCATAGGCGCCGGTTTGGCACAGGTATTCGCCGAAGAAGGATGCGCGGTTTATCTGGTGGCGCGGTCGGCTGACAAGCTCGCCAATGTCGCGGCGGAGCTGAAGTCAGAGCTGAATGCACAAGTCGAAACGCTCGCGCTCGACCTGACCGCTCCCGATGCGATGGAAAGGGTTGTCGAATTCGCCGGTACGCCGGACATCCTCGTCAACAATGCAGGCGCAATCCCGGGCGGCAATCTGTGGCAGGTCGACGACGCGAAATGGCGCGAGGGCTGGGAGCTGAAGGTCTTCGGCTATATCAACATGATGCGCACCTTCTATCCGCTGATGCAGGAAAGGGGCTCTGGCGTCATCCTCAACAATATCGGCAATGGCGGCGAGAATTTCGATTTTGACTATGTGTGTGGCACCACCGGCAATGCCGCGCTGATGGCTTTCACACGGGCAATCGGCGGGCGCAGCATGGATCACGGCATCCGCGTCATCGGCGTCAACCCCGGCCCGGTGGCCACGGACCGTATCTTCAAGGTGCTCCGCACCCGCGCGCTCGATCGCTACGGCACCGAAGACGCCGCCGACGAGCTGACGGCGGCCTATCCGGGCGGGCGGATCGCCACCGTGCGCGAGACGGCCGACATGTTTGCCTTTCTCGCCTCGCCGCGCTCGGCCTATACATCCGGCACGATTATCACCATCGACGGCGGCATAACGTCACGCCGCGCAATCGGTTGAAGGGAAAACCTATGTCAGACCGCTATGAGGGCTATAAGTGGCTGAAATTCGATCGCCCAAGCGACGGCGTTCTGCGCATCACGCTTGATCGGCCAGACCGGCTCAATGCGCTCGATCATGACGGCCATCGCGAGCTGGCCTATGTCTGGAACAGCATTCACGAGGACGATTCAGTTCGCGCCGTAATCCTGCGTGGCGCTGGGCGGGCTTTCTCGGCGGGCGGGGATTTTTCCGTGGTCGAAGATCTCAATGCTGACCATGAAGCACGCGTGCGCATGTTCAAGGAAGCGCGCGACCTGGTCTACAACATCGTCAACTGTTCCAAACCGATCGTTTCCGCCATCCACGGCGCGGCAGTCGGTGCTGGTCTTGTCGCCGCGCTGCTCGCCGACATTCCCGTCGCGACGAAGGGCGCGAAGATTGTTGACGGCCACACCAAATTGGGTGTTGCGGCGGGCGACCATGCGGCGATCATCTGGCCGCTTCTGTGCGGCATGGCCAAGGCCAAATATCACCTGATGCTGTGCGAGCCGGTTACCGGCGAAATGGCCGAGCAGATGGGCCTTGTCGCGCTCTCCGTCGAAGACGATGAACTTGAGGCGAAGACGCTGGAAATCGCTGCGAAACTTGCGGGAGGAGCGCAAAGCGCGATCCGCTTCACTAAATATGCACTGAACAACTGGCTGCGAATGGCGGGCCCTTCGTTCGACGCTTCGCTGGCGCTCGAAATGCTCGGCTTTGGTGGCGCCGAGGCGAAGGAAGGCCTCGCTTCCTATCAGGAAAAGCGGCCACCATCCTTCCCGCAAAAATCGTCATTCTGAGGGAGAGGCGTCTTTCAGCGGCTTAGCCACAACTTCATAATAGGCCGGAAGGTCGAGATAGGCTGTAACCTCCTGGGCCTTCCCATCGCGCATCTTGAGTAGCCAGACATAGCTGTTGCGATAAGGTGCGCCGTCAATCGCGGTGGCACTGCTGTCGAAATTAAGGATCACCATGTCGCCATCGCTCCATAAACCGCGGAGCACGGGTGTGATCGGTGTGGCCAACCGGCGTGCGAAAGGCCGCATGGCGGTTTGAAACTCCCGCCGGCTGTTAAAAGTGCGTGCGTCGGGCCCCGAGCCCTTGATCGTCCAGCGGGCATCATCGGCGAGAATATCCATGAAATCGCCGGTCCCCTTTTCCCAGTGCGCGAAAGCCGTGCGCACTGCGTCGAGATTCCGTTGTTCTTCCGCTGTATGCGATGTCTCAGCCATCTCTGCGCTTTCCGCCAGCTTAGCGTGTGAATTTGCAACCGGTACAAGACTGCCGGCAAAGAGCGCTGCTGCGGCGAAGCACTTCAACAAACCTGAGGGCCTGACCAAATGCATGAGCGCTTGTTCTCGCATAGCGATCATGCTCCGGTCATTTTGCTTTCTGCGGCGGAAGCGCCGACCCATGCTCCCTGATGATCTTCCACCCTTCCGCACCCTTGCGCAAAACAAAGTTTCCGATCACATCAGCTGTCTGGACGCCGTCGGCTGCCTGGATATTAACCCTGTAGATCACGGTAGCCGCCGCCAAGTCACCACTGAGTACCAGATGAGGCCCGTCGATGACGCTGGTAGTGAAATTCGTGCCGCCAAGCATCTTGCCCCAGACCGCGCCATGGCTCTCGGCAGAGCGATGGACCGTCTTGTTCGGATCAAGCTCGTCGAACAATATGACGTCGGAGGGCGATCGGCTGTAGAAAAAGCCAACCTTGCTTTGAAAGTCGAACGGCGGATCACCGGCCTTATGGCTCCAACCCTGTTCAAGCCATTGCACCAGCTTTTGCTTCAGCGCGTGCTCCGCGTCGTGCGTCTCTGCGCGAACGGGTGTTGAAAACAAAAACAATACCAATGCAAAGAATAGGGCAAAGCGTACAATATGCGAATGCCGTCGACCCGGAATCTGTTCCAATAGAACATTCTTCAAAACACGATCCTCTCATGCATATTATATTTAATGCACAAATTATTTGGTAAAATGTGCAATTAAATCACAAATTATATGAAAAATTCAGTATCTCAATATTATAATAGTAAAAAATACTATGTATAGGATTTGCATATGAATCCATAAGGTAAAACCTATCCCGATATTGACGATTTTCTGATTTACATGGGAATTTACTTTCTTGGCGCACTGAAACTTTTTCCACATCAACAAATTAGCAGGGTGCGCGGGGAGAGGGTAAATGACGAAGTACGTCACTACGGCATCGGCCGCTGCAATTGCTCTTGCGTTGACGCCATCTTGTGGCTGGGCACAAGCTACATCTTCCAACGATTCCGGGCTGGACGAAATCGTTGTCACCGCCACCAAGAGAGGCGATGCTCAGAACGTTCAGGATGTACCGTTCGCCGTAACGGCCTTCGGCCCCAAGCAACTGGAATCGCAGAATTTTCAAGGCATAGAATCGCTCAGCTATGTGATGCCTAATGTCGAGCTGGACGCCAATAACTCCGCGCCCGGATTTGCCAATTTCGCCATTCGCGGTCAGGGCATTGGCGGCACCATTCCCACGCTCGAAAGTGCGGTCGGCGTGTTTGTCGACGGTGTGTATCTGGGCACGAATTCCGGCGTGGTCTTCGACAATTTCGACTTGGCGGGTATCGAGATCTTACGCGGTCCGCAGGGTGTTCTTTTCGGCAAGAACGTGACCGGCGGCGCTGTCCTGATCCGTACGACCAAGCCCACCAATACGCTAACCGCGAATGCGCAGGTACAGCTTGAAAGCGGCCCTCAGGTTACCGCCAATGCAACGGTGTCCGGCCCTATTGTCCCGGATCGTCTGGCCGCGAAGCTTGCCGTCTATTACAGCCGCGACGAAGGCTATTACACCAATCGCGCAGACAATAGCAGCTTCGGCAAGCAGCGTACGACGATCATCCGTCCTGCTCTGACCTGGACACCGACAGACACAGTGGACCTCACCATACGCTATGAGCATGGCCGGATCACCGGGGACGGCGGCCCATCGCACAATCTTCTGGACGGGCGCAATACCTTCGTCGTCAACATCGACAATAGGGGGTTCACGGACTCGAAATGGGATCAGGTCATCGGTGAACTGAACTGGGATGTCGGTTTCGGTGACGGCACCATCACCAATATCGCGGCCTATCGCGACTTTTCAGGCGACACCGACCTGGATTTCGACGCAACACCGTTCAACCTATTCAATTCACGTCAGAAGACCCTCATAGACCAGTTCAGCAATGAATTGCGCTACGCTGGCACATTCGGCCCGGTTAAACTGACGACCGGATTATATTATTTCCAGTCGAACCTTTTCTATCTGGAGCATCGCCGTATCATCGGCAACAGCCTTCAGGGCGGCGGCAAGCAGGACATGAAAACCTACGGCATATTCACTGCTGTCGACTGGAATTTGACCGATAAACTCATCCTGAACGCCGGTATTCGCTATACCTATGAAAAGAAGGATGTTCTTGTTTCCTCCATTCGCGCGGGCGGATGCGACATAGATGCCAATACCTGCGTCTATTCGCTCACCAGCAAGGCAAACTGGGATGCTTTTACCCCCAAGCTAGGCTTCCAATATTATCCGTCGCCGGATGTTCAGCTTTATGGGTTCTATGCCCGGGGCTTTCGCGCCGGCGGGTACAATCTGCGTAACACCAATCCGCTGGTGCCGCCCGGGCCAATCGACAATGAAGATCAGGATACTTTCGAGGTGGGTCTGAAATCGGAATTCGGGGGTATTGCGCGCCTGAACCTCTCAGCGTTCGTCAACAAGGTGAAAGGCGCCCAGCGCTCGGTACAGACGCCCTTCCCCGGCGTCGGCGTCGCGCAGGTCATCGTGAACGCAGCGGACGCGACGATCAAGGGGTTCGAGGCGGAGCTGACCCTGACGCCCGCGCGCGGTCTGGTCATCTCCACCTTCGCCGGATATCTGCACGGCAAATATGACAAGATCCTATACGACATCAGCGGCAACCAGACTGTCGGTCCGGAGGATCTGGCGCTCAAGCTCATCCGCCTGCCACCCTGGTCTTATGGCGGGAGCATCAGCTACGAAATGCCGGTCGAGGATGGAAAGCTGACGCCGCGCGTCTCGTTCAGCCACCGCGACAAGGCCTTTTCGACCGAGAATAATGTCGGATACTTCAACCCGGTCGATCAGCTCGATTTCGACATTTCCTACTCGCCCAATCGCAACCTGACCTTGTCATTCTATGGCAAGAATATGCGCGATAATGTCGCATATGGGCTCGTTTCGCCCAATGGCGTCTTCATGCCCGGGTCGACTTTCGGCGACCTGAAGGAAGGCCGGGTCTATGGCGGGGCGATACGCTGGACCTACTGACCGGATAACATACTCGGACGACAAGGATGGGGCGGCGTTTGGGAACACTGAACGCCGCCCCTTTTTTTACTGCCTGCCTGGCCTCGCATTGCTGTTCGCGCCGCTGTCCACAGCGGGTGGTTCCACGAAATATCGACAAAAGAAACCCCGCGAGTGCTAAGCACTCGCGGGGCTGGATAGGATGGGAAACCGTAACTGCGGCAAATTAAAGCGCGGAAAAGTCCCCATAAACGCGATATTCGCCTATTCCCTCTTCGCCCCTGTCAAAAACGACGCAGGCGGGAGCCTCCACAGCAGAACCGTCCTTGCGGAAGAAAGTGCAACCGACCTCGACATAAGTACGGCCATTATCTCCAGTCTGCGTTCTCTCGATCACATGCTTCATGCCTGAGATGCTCTGGAAAAAGCTATCGAGAAAGCCGTGAATAGCCTCCTTGCCCTCCACCGCCGGGAGATTGCACAGGCGGAACGACCCAGCTTGCGCAAAATGCCGGACCACATTATCTGCCTGCAGGGAATCCAGATCAGCGAAAATCTGCACGATATTCTGGTCTGTCACCATCCAACTCCATTCATGTTGTTTCCGAAAATTCGGTGCTGCCATCACAATATGACCGCAGCACCGGCCCACCATAAGGGCATGTCGATATCGTCTTCGGTCCTATTTGGGCGTTGACACCTTGGAGAGGCCAGACCCCTGCTCGCGGATGATCTTCCAGCCGTCTGCGGTACGGCGGAATGTCACCATGCTGAGGATGCGGCTTTTCAGAATTTCTTTGCCCAGATCGACAGTGATATTGTAGAAAACCGGCGCAACGGCGATGTCGCCAGAGACCAGCACGTCATTAATGGGCTCGACCTTGTTACTGAAATTCCATCCCTGAAGCATCTCATCCCAGATCGCGCCATATGCGCCCGGGGATCGGGCCACACGTTTTTGCGGGTCGATATCGTCGAACAGATAAACGTCCTTGGACTCCCAGTCGTAGAATTTCGACAACTGCCGCTTGAAGTTGAACGGCGGGTCCCCCGGCATGTGGCGCCAGCCGACTTCCAACCACTCGGTCGCCAGACGCTTGATCTCGATCTTGTCAGCCTCGATGCTCCCGGCATCCGGGATTACCGCGCCCCCGCCGGCATATTCGCCAGCGGCGGTTTCGGCGCTGGCAGGAACACGTAGCTTCATGGCATCGAAGGCCTGAAGGTCATAATACATGGTCAATTTGGTGACCATGCCCTTGTCCATCTCGAACAGCCAGGCATAGCTGTTGTTGTAAGGCGCGCCGTCCTTGCCCATGGCGGTAAGGTCGAAATGCGCCACCACCGTATCGCCATCGGCGTAAATGCCGTTGACCTTTACGCGTGGCGGAGCGGCAAACCGGGAAAGGAACGGTTTCGCCACCTGATCCATGAAAGCTTGCTTCCCGTTCCAGGTACCTGCCGATGGGCCGGAGCCGGGAATTACGAGAACAGCGTCGTCAGTCAGCAAATTGAAAACTTCACCGTGGCCGGCCGCCCATTTGTCATAGGCCTTGGTGATGATGTCGCGATTGGACATAGTCTCAGCCGAGCTTTTGGCCGCCTGAGCTGGAGTGAAGCTCTGCACACTCACCAAGCCTATGGCTACCGCAGCCACGGCCGCCCGCATCTGGCCCTTTGCGCATTTTCCGAACATGTCTCAGCCTCTCCTTTATCGCTTTCATCATAATATGAACCATAGGAAACAGTTTGGCCAAATCGCGGCAAAAGCAAAACCCGTCGCTGCATAGGATAAACCTATACACCTGCTTGGGCAGAGCGATGGCCGCCTTCTTTCGTTGCTTGCGCACCCTTACAAAACATAGATTGGCCAAAAGCGAGAGAGGGGACCCAGATTGATGAAAATGACCAGTAAGGCGCTGCGTTCCTCCTGCTTATATGGCCTCTCGCTTCTGGCGCTGTCGAGTTGCGGAGGCCCCACATCCAACGGCGGAAACTGGATCGGCTATGGCCGCACGGCCAGCGAGGACAGGTACAGTCCCGGCGACGCGATCAACGAGCAAACGATCAACCGGCTAGGGCTGGACTGGGCGCTCACGCTGGACGAGCCCGGCGGGCTGGAAGCAACGCCGCTTGCCGTTGGGGGCATATTATATTTCACGGCCGCGAACGGAACGGTATACGCCGCCGATGTCATCAACAAGCGCGTGCTCTGGAAATATGATCCGCAAGCGTGGAAAGTGGCACCGCGCATGTTGCGAGGCTTCGAACCGATAAATCGAGGTCTGGCCTATGAGAACGGCAAGCTGTTTCTGGGTTCATTCGATGGCCGGCTGATTGCAATCAATGCGCGAACCGGCAAGGAGTTATGGCAAACATCCACGCTTGACCGGCCTGGCTCGCGCATCACGATCACCGGCGCGCCGCGGGTATTCAAGGGCAAAGTCGTAATCGGCCAGGGCGGCGCGGATTGGGGGGCGCGCGGCTATGTGAGCGCCTACGACGCCAATACCGGGGAAATGCTGTGGCGGTTCTATACCGTACCGGGGAAGCCTGGCACGGATGGCGATAACCCTGCAATGCAGATGGCGGCGAAAACCTGGTCCGGCGAGTGGTGGCGCTGGGGCGGCGGCGGCACTCCCTGGAATGCGATGACATTCGACGAGGAAATGAACCGCCTCTATATCGGCACGGGCAACAGCTCCGTCTACGACCCGAAACTGCGAAGCCCGGGCGGAGGAGACAATCTGTTCCTGGCATCAATAGTCGCGGTGGATGCCGATACCGGTGACTATATCTGGCACTATCAGCTCAATCCTCGGGAAGCATGGGACTATAAGGCGACGATGGACATCGTGCTCGCCGATCTTCAAATAGATGGCCAAGAGCGAAAGGTGCTGATGCAGGCTCCCACCAATGGTTTCTTCTATGTGATTGATCGCTCCAACGGCAAGCTTATTTCAGCCGAGAAGTTTGGCAAGGCCAACTGGGCCGACCGCATAGACATCAAGACCGGCAGGCCGGTGGAGCGCCCGGACATTCGTTATGAGAAAGGCCCGGTAACGATCTGGCCCGGCACCATCGGCGCCCATAACTGGCAGGCCATGGCCTTTAGCAAGAAAGCCGGGCTCGTCTACATCCCATACATGCAGCTGCCCACAACCTTCAACTCGACTGCCGAGGACAAGGCGGAGTTGCCGTCGCTCACGCTCGACAAGCCCAAGATGCGGTTCGGGATCGGTGCGACCTTCCGCTCCGCCATTGTCGACCCGGATGATGGCAAGGGCGCGCTCATTGCATGGGATCCCGTTCGTCAGAAGCAGGTATGGCGCGTCGACCGCGAGTATATATGGAATGGCGGCATTCTGGCGACGGCGGGGAATATCGTTTTCCAGGGTACAGCCGATGGCCAGCTCGAAGCCTATTCCGCAGACCGTGGCAAGAAATTATGGTCATTCGGTGCGGGTAACGGCATCATTGCCCCGCCCATCAGCTTTGCGGCCAATGGTCATCAATATATCGCGGTTCTTGCCGGCTATGGCGGCGCATCTGCGGCCGGTGGCAAATTATTCGATACCGGATGGCGATATGGCATACACCCCAGCCGCCTACTGGTTTTCCGGCTGGACGGTGCGGAGAAGCTTCCCGATACGCCGCCCCCAGTTGACTCGACACCGCCTGTCGACGACGAGAAAATCGTCATCGACGCCGCCGCCGCCACACGAGGCGCGAAGCTCTACAGCGAAACGTGCCGCATCTGCCATGGCGCTGGCGCGGCCGCGACAGGCCCCACCGCACCAGACCTCAGAGCATCCGGCATCACGCTCGATTTGAACGCGTTCAAAATGGTGCTCAACGGCGCATTGGTTGAACGCCAGATGCCAAAATATGACGATCTTTCCGAAGATGAGATGCGGGACCTGTTCATGTATATCCGCAGCGAAGCCCGCCACCCCGGAAAGGCGGGTGAAAAGAAGCTGAGCAACGGCGCCTGAGCTTCACCAGCGACCGCTACTCATACCGCAAAGCCCGCTTCACGACCCCTTGGTCTAGTGTGATTTTTTAACAAAGCCGCTTTCCGCTTTTGTCATCACACCCAATCACCGACATAACCCTAAAATAGAAAACGGGCGGAAGCTCTCGCCTCCGCCCGTTCCTCTCTGGACGAGGTGCAGTCCGTTCAGAACTTGAACCCGAGGGTTACGCCATAGGTTGTCGGCGCACCGGCATAACGGCCACCTTCAACGATAATCAGCGTGGGCGCCGACCAATAATAGGTGTTCGTGACGTTACGTCCGAACACACTGACTTTCCATCGGTCGTCAATGTCACGAATGCCAGCTCGCAGGTCCAGCGTCTGGTAGGCGTCGATATCGGAAATCGTCAGCTCACCCAACGCACCATAGGAGAAGGATTGATGACGCGCCGTAGCGCCAACAGAAGCCATCAAGCCATCGGACACGGGGAACTCATAGTCGAGATTTGCCGAACCGGTCAGCTTTGGCGAGAATGGCAGCACTTCCCCCTTCATTTCAGTCAACGTGCCGACAAAGTTGTAGTTGACGAAACTGCTGGTGATCTTGGTGCTGATATATGTTCCGTCCACGCTGAACGTCAGGCCATCGGTGGGCTGAACAGTAAGCTGTAGTTCCGCACCATAGATACGGGATTTCGGAACATTGACCAGCGCGCTTGCCGCCACGTTCACCAGTCTCGGATCGAGTGTACGTCCACGCACCTGCTTGTTGGTGTAATCATTATAGAAGGCTGCAGTATTGAGCTGCACCCTGCCGTCGAGCAGAGTGAACTTGCCACCCAGCTCATAGGCGAGAACATCTTCCTGAACCGCAGGCACCAGCGACTTGTAGGTCGTCGAGAGCACCGCGCCGAACGCACCGCTCTTATATCCGTGACTGACGCTCGCATAGAGAAGAGTATCGCGATTGAGCTTCCAGTTAGCAGCGGCGCGCCAAGAGAAGTTATCTTCCTTCAGCTTCGGATTATAATATCCGACCGTAACATTGTCCGGCTGAACGGTTACACAACCGCCAACCGCAATGGTGCCAGGAACACGAGCGGTGAAATAATCCGCAGTGCTCTGGTTGTCGGCCGTCGTACAACCGATCAGCTCACGCCGGTAATTGGTATAGCGCGCACCAACCTGCAGGTTGAGGCCGTTATCGAGATCATATTCGATGTTGCCATATACCGATTCAGAGCTTCCCGTCTGGCGGTTGCGTCCCGATGCAAGGGTATACCCCCCCTTGCCGAGAATGCCGTCCGTAAAAATAGCGGTCTGCACTTCATTGACCTTGTCATCGGTGATGTTGCCGCCAACAATCCACCGCAGTGGGCCGCTCGTGCCCGACAGCCGCAATTCCTGGAAGAAGGTTCGCATATAACCGTCAACGAGAATTGTGGTAGCAGTGTACGGCGTACCATCACCTTCAACCGCGGATTCCGTTGTGTAGCGGTTGTAGGACGTGATCGACTTCAGCTGGATATCCGGTGTCAGATCGACATCGAGGGTCAACGACGTCTGGAAGTTCTTGTTATCCTTTTTGAACGGATAGTTCGCATCCCAATCGGCCGCACGATTATTATGGGGTGCGCGCGGATAATTGTAGACCTCCGGCGCAACAGCCAGGAAGAATGCATTGCCACCCGGTGACGACGTCGGGCCGATATATTGAACGGCCTGCGTATCGGACTGATCATGCGCGGCGTTGACATTCAGACGGGCAGAAATCGTGTCGGAAGGCTCCCAGTCCAACAAGAGGCGGCCAGATACTATGTCCTTCTTACCCAGCTCGTCGTCGCGCGTATAGTTGCGCTGCCAGGCTCCGCCATGGTCGGTCTGGAAGGACAGCCGGAAGCCAAGCGTATCGCCAAGCGGTCCCGAAAAATATCCGTTGGTGCTGAACTCGTCGAAGCGGGCATAGGTCACGTCTATACCCCCCGAAAGCTCTTCGGTCGGCGCGTTCGGAATGATGTTGATCGCACCTGCCGTGGAGTTGATCCCGTACAGAATGCCCTGCGGCCCCTTGATCGTCTCGACGCGCTGGGCATCGAGCATCGAGAAGGAGGTCAGCGAGCCATATGGCAGGGGAACTTCGTCGACATATACTGTAACGGCTGGCGAAGCAGCGAGGCCATAGTCGTAAAAGCCGATACCGCGCATCGTATAAACGGGCACGCCATAAGCGCTCTTGGCGTAGGTAAAGCCGGGAACCGCCTTGACCAGATCGTCAGGGCTCGTGATCCCGAGAGATTGCAATTGTTCACTGGACGTTGCGCTGATTGTCAGGCCGACATCGTTGAGACGCTGGCTGCGCTTTTGGGCGGTAACGATGATCTCGCCCATCGCCAGCTCAGGCGCTGCGTTGGCGCCGTCCGCCGCATCCCCTTCCTGACCATGCGCCACTTGGGCAGTCACCATCAGGCAGGCGCCCGCATATAACATGGTTTTCATACTAAAGTTGCTCATACTTCTCTCCCCTTTCAAAGCAATTCTGTTTTAACGATTCCGATGACACGCAAGTCGGCCCGGTAACCGGTGGAAAGATTTCAGACGGTCATGCGTTGTTGGCCGACCCGCGAGAATCCCGTTCCACGAATATTCAACTGTCATGGGGAAAAGGGTTTGGCAAAGCACAGGCAGGCGGCACCTATATGACCTATCGCCCTGTACTATAGCCACTGCGTATGGCTGGCCTTTTCAGGATGCCGTCTGGGAAAAAAGGTGCCAAGCAACTTACGGCTTGGCACCCGATTAGAGTTCCGGTCTCAGTATTTGAAGCTGACGCTAACGCCGTAAGTCACGGGTCGAGCCGCATAGCGCACATTATTGTCAAACGCGTGGACCGTGTTCAGCCAGTAATATTTGTTGGTGACATTCTTGCCCCAGAACTGAACCCGCCACTTGTCGTCAAGAGCGCCTATCCCTGCCCTGAGGTCAAGTATCGTATAGGCATTGAGCGTGGTGTCTCCAGCACTTCCAAGGGCGCCAGCCGACTTGCTGCGATAACTGAGTGTAGCACCGAGTGAGGCTTTCAGGCTGTCCGACACATCCCACTCATATTCCGCGATACCGGTAGCCGCCCATTTGGAATTATAGGGGATATCGGTACCCGCGAAGTTCACGGCATTGCCACTATCGTCGATACCGATGAACCGATCAATGCGGGCGTCGGTGAACGTTCCGGACGCGGTGAGGCTGAGGCCCGGAACCGGGCGAACCGCAAGTTCAAGCTCCGCCCCGCGGATGCTGGACTTGGGAATATTCGTCAGCTTATCGAGAACACCATAGGGCGCGATGAAGATGCCGGAACGGATCTGCTTGTCGGAATAGTCGTAATAATAGGCCGCTGCGGTGATGCTTGCGCGATTGTTGAGCAGCCTTTTCTTCACACCGACTTCCGCGGCGAGCAGGCGTTCCTGGGTTACTGGAGCCATCTGTTCAACGCGCGTGGCGACGACGTTGGGGAAGCTGCCTGTCTTATACCCCTGAGACAGGTTGGCATAGATCAGCGTCGTTGGTGTGGGCTTGTAATCCAAGCCTATCCGCCACGAAAAATTATGCTCCTTCAACACATCCTGAAACCCGGTGATCGGGATCGGGTTGCCGAAATCCGGCCCGGGGTTCGGATTGGGCTCAGCAGTCGTACAGGCTCCCGGGGCAAGCAGCGGAATGCCGCGCGCCGCATATCCGTTCAGCCCGTCGACGATCGCCGCCCATTTGCCATCGCCCTGATCGTTGGTGCACTGGTCGACCGCGCGCTTGGTATGCGTGTAGCGCCCGCCCAGCTTCACCGTGAGGTCGGGGTCGATATCATATTCCAGATTACCGAATGCAGCGTAGTTATCCATCTTCTGGTTGGAGAAATAGCTGTTCCCGATCCAGCCCGCCCCGGCAGGGAACAGGGCTATGAAGAAGTCGATGGTCGACGCATCGGGATAGAAAGAGTTGGCATATTCATCGACCTTGCTGTGTTCGTAATTCCCGCCGATCATCCAGCGAAGCGGCTCTCCCGCATCGTTGGAGATACGCAGCTCTTGCGTGAAGGAAGTGATATCGCCATCGACCGCATCCTGATCGAAGGCAGCCACCGCATAACCGTCCGTATCCACCTGATTACGCCGTTTATAGGCGGTATAGGCGGTGATGGAGGTCAGCAGAATATCGTCCGAGAACTCATATGTGCCGCGCAGCGCGATTTGGCCCATCCGCTCGTCCCCTTTCGGGAGGCCCGGCGTCCAGTCAGCCGCCCTTGCCTTTTGCGGAGACAGCGGCAATGTCGAGAGGATAGCGGCGTTATTGTTGGGATTGCCGGTCACGAACGCAGATACAGCGGGCAGCACTATCGGATCGAATTCGAAAGCCTGGGGCGCCTGCGGGTCGGACTTGTTGATCCAGCCGTTGACGTTCAGTTCAAACCGGAGCCTGTCCGAAGCGTCCATATCCAGCAGTAGCCGGGCCGCCATCTTGCGCGTCTTTCCAAGGCTGTCGTTGCGGGTGTAGCTATATTGCCAGTCCCCGGAATGCTCGCCTGAGAAAGAGAGGCGTGCGCGAACCGCATCGCTCAAAGGCCCGCTGATATAGCCTTCCGCCGTAAAATCGTCGAAACGCGCATAGCCGACCGTTAAACCTGCCTCGAAATCGGCGGTGGGTTTCTTGGCGATATAGTTGATCGCGCCGCCCGTCGAATTCTGTCCGAACAAAATGCCCTGCGGCCCCTTGAGAACCTCCAGCCGTTCCAGGTCCATACCCGCGCCGGTCGTCAAGGCCGGGAAAGCTAGCGGGACCTCGTCCACATAGACGGAGACCGCCGGATAGGCCGCCAGGGAATTCTCGTAAAACCCGACGCCGCGAAGCGTGTAAACAGGTGTGGACGTATCCGTCTGGGAGAAGGTGAGGCCCGGCGTTGAGTTGGCCAAGTCCGCTACATTGCGAATGCCCCTGTTCTGCAGGTCTTCGCCGCCAATTGCGGTAATCGAAATACCGACCCGGCTCGCCGATTCCGAGCGCTTCTGCGCGGTGACGACAATATCGCCGATAGCCATGTCGGCCTCAGCATCGGGCTGAACGCCCTGTCCCTCGGCCTGCGCCATTGCACTGGACATTGCCAATGCCAGCCCCCCGCAACCGGCAAGCGATCCCAATAATATTCGATGAAACTGAAAACGACGGCTCGTCGACATTCCAAATCCCCTCTTTTGGCACCGTCGCTTCGTTTCGAATACGATCGGCGTCTTCTCGTTTTGCCGGGAGCAGCATGAGGTCGACAGGCCCTCCCGAAACAAGAAGAGCTTAGCCTTTTTGGAACAGCCGATAATCCGGCTTTATGACAATGGGTTATTAAGCTGGCAGGATATAATGACCCGACAGGCGTTACTTGACTCCGACCAGCCGGCGGGGGACGGAAGCATAACTCCGGGTGTCCTGCAAAGGATGACAACCTTCGGCGCCGAACGTCCGCACTGCTTCTATAAATGCCCGCTGGGCCGCGGTTGCATGCCGCTGCCGCGGGTAATAGGCGCAAATTTCCAGTTTCGGCAGCGTCCAGTCCTGCAGCAAGGGCACCAGCAACCTTCTGTCTATGTGAGGCTCCATCCATTCTCTTGTCCAGACTGTAACACCCAGCCCGTCCAGTGCGGAGGCCAGGGCGACACCGCAGTCATTGACGGCCAGCGCGCCGGAAACGGCAATATCTTCGACAGCTTCGCCGTTGGTGAAGCACCAATTATCTGGCTTCTGCTGACCAGCCTGCCGCCATGTAATCAGGCGATGATTAGCCAAATCCGCCGGATGTGCAGGCGTACCGTTCTTCTGGATGTAGGAAAGCGACGCGACCGCAATTCTGCTCAACGTCGGACCAGCCGATATTGCAATCATGTCACGGTCGACAAACTGGCGCATACCAAAGGCAATATCGACACCCTCTTTCACAAGGTCGACCGGCGTTTCGCAGCAAACAATCTCAACGGAAACATCCGGGTTGCTCCGCTGAAAAATCGTAACAATGGGCTGCACAACTTGCGCCACGACAATCTGGGGGGCGCATAACCGCAATTTCCCTCCCACCATTTCGCGAAGATTGGTGGCCTTGCTCAGAACATCATCGAACTGCTCCATAAGCGGCACGATCCGCTCCAGCAGCCATTCTCCCGCTTCGGTGGGAGCAACGCTGCGCGTTGTGCGATTCAACAGGCGGATGCCCATCCTATCCTCAAGGCCGCGGATGATCTGGCTGAGCGCCGAGGGAGACACACCCATCATGAGTGCCGCCTGTGTGAAGCTTCTTTTTTCTGCGACATGAGCGAAAGCCTGCAGTTCCGCAAATTGGCTGCCTCGCATGACCAAATTCTCCCGTCAGAACATTCTCAAAGCGAGCCCGTAACACCGACATAGATCGCGATTGGGCGAGCCGCCTGGTCAGGATAGCACTTGCTGCCGCCTTCATCCCGCAAATTGATAACCGATAGGCTTTCCCTATGGGTCGCTCAGGCGTTTGGCCAAATCCGTGCCGGAGCATTATGGCTGCTTCTCTTCAAAGCCCTGTAATGTCTTACGTCATGCACTTTGGGCCTGCTCCCTATAAAAGATGCCCGATTTGACAAGGACACAAAGAGCGGAGCTTGTTTTGAGAGGGAACGAAAAAACTGTTTCTGTGCAAGGTATTGAACTGGATCGCCGCGGACTGCTGGGCGGTGTTCTGACCGTCGGGCTGGCTGGGATCGCACCCGGCGCGGCGTTCAGCGCGACCGGGCGCAAACCTCGTGACAGCGATCTGACCATGCTCACCGCCAGCGAAGCCGCATCGCGGATAAGGACGGGCGATCTAAAGGCTGAATCCTATGTTTCGGCCCTGATATCCCGGGCAGACCGGCAAGCAGCACTTAATATCTTCATCTCCTGTGACAATGCGGCGCTGCTGGAAAATGCCCGCAATATCGACAAGCGCCGGGCAAATGGCGCCGTGCTGGGTCCGCTCGCCGGCATTCCCCTGCTTGTGAAGGACAATATCGAAACGAAGAGCCTTACGACCAGCGCCGGTACGCTCGGTCTGAAAGACAACCGGCCTCAGTTGAATGCGGCTGTATTGGAGCGATTATATGGCGCCGATGCACTGCTGTTCGGCAAGACCAATATGGACGAGCTCGCATTTGGCGTATCCAGCAATAACAAAGCATATGGCCCGGTACGCAACCCCTATGATCTTGAGCGTACCGCAGGCGGCAGCAGCGGAGGCACGGCTGCCGGTATAGCCGCGCATATTTCTCCGATTGGTCTGGGCACCGATACCGGGGGGTCCACACGTATACCGTCGTCATTGTGCGGAATAGCAGGCCTGCGGCCCAGCAGCGGACGCTATCCGCGCGGCGGCGTGGTTCCTTTCAGCAGAACCCGTGATGAAATCGGTATATTGGGCCGTTCACTGGACGACCTCATGTTAATGGACTCACTCATTGTCCCCGAACCCCGGCAACCCATTGCATCGCTAAAGGGCCTCAGGCTGGGGCTGCCAAAGCGCTATTTCTGGTGGGCCATGACACCGGAAACGCAAATATTGATGGATGAGACCATCCGCCGATTAAAGGCAGCGGGGGTTGTTTTCGTAGATGTTGAACTACCCGGGCTGGAAGACCTGCTAGCCGCTATTGGACCCATTCTGGCCTATGAAATGAACGCGACCATCGGACACTATCTGCGTTCGACCGGCAGCCCGCTTACCGTCGAACAACTCTTCGGCCAGGTCCGCAGCCCGGATGTGTTAGGAGCATATAAGCAAACCGCCGCACTGAATATCAGCAATTCGGCATATATTCAGGCACTGAATGTCGCGCGACCGCGTTTGCAGATATTATATGACGAATGCTTCCGCACCAGCGGCGTTGCGGCTCTCATGTTTCCGGCCACGCCATGCCCGGCTCCCCTTCTAAGCGCCAATACCGTTACCTTGGGTGGCGAGGATGTACATGTGATGCACGCCATGTTCCACAACGCCAACCCCGCATCGGCAGCAGGTATACCGGGCCTGGTACTGCCCGCCGGACTAACCAAGGCCGGTTTGCCGGTCGGGATCGAGTTGGATGGCCCGACCGGCTCAGACAGCAGGTTGCTGGCGATCGGCTCCTTGATCCAGAAAAGCCTGCCACCAATCCCGTTTTCCAAAGTCGATGGAATGTGAACACTGCAATAGCCTTACCCCCCACTCCACAGGACCGTATTACCGTTGATATCTTGCTTCCTCGCGAGCGGCTCGCACAGAAGCTGGCGATGGATGTAGTTCTGTGCGAGTGGCGAGCGTGGCCATAATATGGAAAGGGCGGGAACTTGCCCCGCCCTTATCTCCTGTATCATGGAGGAGCCGAAGAATTACCCGGTCCCTCCCATAAGGCGCGCCCTCTATCAGGCGGGTTCGCCAACCTTTGCGTCCTGCGCCTTCAGCTTCAGGCGATAGGCGTGAAGCAGCGGCTCGGTATAGCCCGACGGCTGTTCAACGCCCTTGAACACGAGGTCACGCGCTGCCTGGTAAGCCAGACTGGTTTCCTCGTTGCCGGACATCGGCCGATAGAGCGGATCACCAGCATTTTGCGCATCGACTTTCTTCGCCATGCGCGCAAAGGCAGCATCAATGTCTGCTTCACTGACAACCCCGTGCAGCAGCCAGTTCGCCATATGCTGCGAGCTGATGCGCAGGGTCGCGCGGTCTTCCATCAGGCCGATATCATTGATGTCGGGGACTTTGGAACAGCCCACGCCCTGATCGACCCAGCGCACCACGTAGCCCAATATGCCCTGCGCGTTATTGTCCAGCTCGTTACGGATTTCCTCGTCGGACCAGTTGACACCTGCCGCGACCGGAATGTTGAGCAGCCTGTCGAGGCTGGCGACACCTTCCGCCTTGCGCTCTGCCTGGCGACCGAACACATCGACCATATGATAGTGGGTGGCGTGCAGCGTCGCAGCCGTCGGCGAAGGCACCCAGGCCGTGTTCGCGCCGGTTTTCGGGTGACCGATTTTCTGGTCAAGCATGTCCGCCATCCGGTCGGGCGCGGCCCACATGCCTTTGCCGATCTGCGCCTTGCCGGAAAGCCCGCAGGCAAGGCCGATCTGCACATTGCGATCTTCATAGGCCGTTATCCAGTCGGACGTCTTCATATCGCCCTTGCGGATCATCGGCCCGGCGCGCATCGACGTGTGCATCTCGTCGCCGGTGCGATCGAGGAAGCCGGTGTTGATGAACATGATGCGATGCTTCACCGCCTCAATGCAGGCCGCGAGATTGGCCGAAGTACGGCGTTCCTCGTCCATCACACCGACCTTGAGCGTGTGACGCTCCATACCCAGCATATCTTCGATTGCGTCGAACAGGCGGTTGGTGAAGGCGCATTCCTCCGGCCCGTGCATTTTCGGTTTGACGATATACATGCTGCCGGTGCGGCTGTTCTTGTACTTGCTGTTGCCCTTCAGGTCATGCAGCGCAATCAGCGAAGTAACGACACCGTCGATGATCCCTTCCGGCGCTTCGCTACCATCGGGAAGCTGTACGGCGGGGTTGGTCATCAAATGGCCGACATTACGCACAAACAGCAGGCTGCGGCCTGGAAGCGTAAAAGTGCTGCCGTCGGGCGCGGTATATTCGCGGTCGCCGTTCATGCGGCGGGTCATCATCACCCCGCCCTTCTCGAACGTATCCTCAAGGTCGCCCTTCATCAGGCCGAGCCAGTTGGAATAGGCGAGCACCTTATCCTCGGCATCGACCGCCGCGACGCTGTCCTCAAGGTCGCAGATCGTGGTGAGCGCCGCTTCCATGACAATATCGGCGAGCCCCGCCGGATCGGTCTTGCCGATAGCGCTGTCCCGGTCGATCACCAACTCGATATGCAGGCCATTATGCTTGAGCAGGATATTGTCACCCGCCGTTCCAGCAAACTGCGAGGGGTATGCTAGCTCTGGCCTGCCGCCCTGCCAGTCTTTCCAGCTACCCGAAGCCAAAGGCACGGCCTTGTCGAGGAATTCACGGCCCCATGCGATTACCTGCGCACCGCGCGCAGCGTCATAGCCTTTGCCTTCGGGTGCGCCCGGAATGGCATCCGTGCCATAAAGCGCATCATACAGGCTGCCCCAGCGCGCATTGGCTGCGTTAAGCAGGAAACGCGCATTGAGGATCGGCACCACAAGCTGCGGCCCCGCCATGGTGGCGAGCTCTGCGTCGATATTGGCGCTGGTTACGGCAAAGGGCGCGGGTTCGGGCACCAGATAACCGATCTCGCGCAGGAAGGCCTGATAGTTGCCGCTGTCCAACGGCTGGCCCGCGCGCTCCATGTGCCAGGCGTCGATCTTCGTCTGCAGATCTTCGCGCTTTGCGAGCAGCGCAGCATTCTCCGGTGCGAACCGTGACAATATGTCCGCCATGCCCGACCAGAAGCTGTCCTTATCAACACCGGTCCCGGGCAATGCCTGTTCCTCGATGAACCGCACCAGCTCGTCAGCAACCTTCAGCCCAGCACGATCAGTCATCGCCTGCATCATAACCTCCAATGAAAATTCGATCTCGAAAACCCGCTACCGCAAAAGAGTTATTTGCGGTAGACGATAAAATCTCAAAACAGTCGTTCCTGTGGTGAAAAGATGATGGACCCCGATCATGAACTGTTCGTGCAGGTAATATATGCAGGCAGCCTGTCAGCCGCAGGCCGGGCCTGCAATATCTCGCCCGCCATGGTGTCCAAGCGCATATCGCGCCTGGAAGAGCGGCTGGGCACACGCCTGCTCCATCGCACCACGCGAAGGCTGGCGCCTACCCCTGCCGGTGAACGGTTATTTGAGGACATGCAACGCATCCTGGCGGCAATCCGCGCAGCGGAAAAGCGCGCCAGCGGCGAGCCGGGCACAGTTTCCGGCCCGTTGCGTGTCTCGGCACCCACAAGTTTCGGGCGGCTGCATATCGCGCCCTATCTCGGCGCCTTTCTGAAAGCCTATCCCGCGATCGAACTCGAACTGGACCTGTCGGACACCTACACCGATCTGATCGCCGCACGCACCGACCTGGCCATACGCATAGGAAACCCCGAAGCCCACAGTCTCCACCATCATATTCTGACGGGCAACCGGCGCTTTTTGTGCGCGGCTCCCGATTATATTGAGAAATTCGGTGCGCCGGACGATGCCGATGCGCTGAAACGGCATCGGCTGCTTGCCGCGCTCGGGCAAATGCCTTGGCGGCTGAGCGGCCCGGATGGGCCGGTGCTGATCGAAGGGGAAAGCCATGTGCGGACCAACAGCAGCGAGGTCGTACGCGAGCTTGCAATCTCGGGCGTGGGTATCGCGTTGCGGTCCTTGTGGGATGTCGCCCACGATCTGAAAACACGGCGGCTTGTACGCGTCTTGCCGCAATTGGAGGGCGCAAGCGACATTGTGATTTTCGCAGCCTATATTCCTACCCCAAGCGTCAACCCGGCGGTGGAGGCTTTCGTACAGTTTCTGGAAGAAATCTATTCGCCCGTACCGCCATGGGAAGAGCGGTGAACCGTCAGCATTGGCTAGCGTGCTTGCTTCCTTGACCCAGACACACCTGCCGCAATCGAGACTTGATGTGGACACCAGCATCAATTGCTGCTCCTATACGCCTCCAAACTGGCCTGAGCCCATAGCTGTAGCCGCAACCTCTCGGCGACAGCGGGCGGTGCGTTCTGGCATGATCCAATGAGGGAACCAGTGTGATCGACCTTTATTACGCCGCGACGCCCAATGGCTGGAAGATATCTATCATGCTGGAAGAAACGGGCCTGCCATACCGGCTCGTGCCCGTCCGCTTTGAAAGCGGCGATCAATATACCGAAGACTTTCGCAGGATCAGCCCGAACGGTCGCATACCAGCCATTGTCGATCATGACGCCCCGGACGGTCCGCTTGCCATGTTCGAGAGCGGCGCCATTCTGATCTATCTCGCGGAAAAGTCGGGGATGCTTTTGCCGCGCGAATTGCACAAACGCTTCGCCGTTATTCAATGGGTAATGTGGCAGATGGCTGGCCTCGGGCCGATGGCTGGCCAGAACGGACATTTCCTGCTCTACGCGCCTGAAAAACTTCGCTATGCAATAGAGCGCTATGGCAAGGAAGTACGCCGCCTGTATGGCGTATTGGACCGCCAACTCGGGGAAACCGGCGACCATATTGCGGGAGCCTATTCCATTGCTGATATCGCCTGTTTTCCCTGGATCATGACACATAAAAAGCAGGGCCTGACGCTGGATGACTTTCCCAACGTAAAACGCTGGTTCGCCATGCTGCGCGCCAGGGACACCCTGCAGCGCGGGCTGGCGGTCGGCGGCGGCATGACGCGGTCCGCCGAAACCTTGAGTGAAAAGGAAAAGGCGCGCTTTTTCGGATATGAGGAGAGGTAATCCATGCAGATCGAATTCTTTTTTGACTGCTCAAGCCCATGGACATATCTCGCTTTCGAGCAGATCCAGCGGATCGTTCCCCAATTCGACGCGCAAATCATCTGGCGCCCCATTCTGGTCGGAGGCATCTTCAACGCCGTGAATCCCGGTGTCGAGTTCTTCAAGAAGAAGGACCAGCTTCCGCCGCGCAAGATCGACTATATAATGAAGGACATGGCGGATTGGGCGCATCATATCGGCGTAACCATCCACTTCCCGCCAGCAGGTCACCCGGTAAACAGTGTCAAGGTGATGCGTGGTTGCCTGCTGCTCGAACCCGAGGGCAAGCTCATTCCGTTCGCGCGCGCCGCGTTCCAGGCCTATTTTGGCGAACAGCGCCTCATTTCCGATGATAGCGTGATCGCCGATTTGTGCAGGCAGGTGGACGTTGATCCTGCCTGGCTGCTGGCCCGCGTGGCCGAGCAGGACGTCAAGGACGCGCTGCGCGCCAATGTCGATGAAGCCATATCGCGAGGGGCCTTTGGTTCTCCAACGATGTATCTGGACCGCGACGATATGTATTTCGGTGTCGACCGGATCCAGTTGCTGAGTGCCGCCATGGAGCGCAAGAGCGGCATGGGCGCCTGACTCTAAAGGCTCATCCCTCGGGATAGCCGACGGCCAGAAGCGGCGCGATCTTGGTTCTCAGCTCCGCATATTCGCCCTCTGCGCTGCTGTCCGCAACGATACCGCCGCCTGCCTGCGCAATGATACGCTCGGGCGTGGTCACAAGAGAGCGAATGATGATCGAGCTGTCCATCGCGCCGTCAGCGCCGATCCAGAACAAACATCCATAATTGGGACCGCGTGGCATGCCTTCGATGGCGTCGATAATTTCCATCGCGCGGCGTTTGGGAGCTCCGGTGATAGACCCCCCCGGCATCACGGCCGCCAGCATATCAACCGCGCTCTTGCCCGGAGCAAGTTGCGCGGTGACAACCGAAACCAGATGCCAGACCGACGCAAATCCCTCCAATGCCACCAGTTGCGGTACCTTGACCGACCCCGGTACAGCCACCATCGAGAGATCGTTGCGCAGCAGGTCGCATATCATCAGATTTTCCGCCCGGTCCTTTTCGGAGGATGCGAGCTTGAGCGCATTTTCCTCGTCCTGCTGCGGGTCGGCATGGCGCGGCGCGGTGCCCTTGATCGGGCGCGTTTCGATAGCTCCATCGCTGTTCAGCTGGACAAACCTCTCCGGCGAAGCACTCAGCAGATAGCTGCCCTCACCCAGATCGAGGAAAGCCGCAAAAGGTGCGGCGGAGAGAGAACGCAGTTTCAGATAAACCGCGCCTTCATCGAAACCGGCGGGGCGCTGCGCCACAAAACGGGTGCTGATATTGGCCTGATAGATATCGCCATCGACGATCAGGCGTTTCACTTCAGCGATCTTTTCAGCGTAGGCGGAATAAGGCGTCTGTTCCCGCCAGTTCAGTGAGATGGCAGGGGGCAGAGATAGCGTCTCCTTTGGCGCGGCCAGAGTGTCGGCCAGCCGTGCGGTGCGATCTGCCGCCGACGTATCCTTACGATCTGCCGCGAATATCCACGCCCTGCGCGCCAGCAGATCGAATCCGATAACCAGATCGTACCGCCGCACTACAAAGGCAGGAATATCGGGGTCCGGCCGATGACGGCTAACCAGATCGTGGCCGGACAGGCCGGTCTCATAGGACATCATGCCGACCAGTCCGCCCTTGAACGGAAGGTCCCACTGGGCAAGATGATGTGACGCATTCAGCAGCCCGGAAAGGGCGTCGAGCGCGCGGCCCATGGAAGGCTCGCGCACTATGACTTCTTCGGCAGGATCAACGCAAAGATAGGCCGTGCCCGCACGAGCTTCCTCCCGTGCGACGCTGTCCAGAAAGGCGATCCCGGGCAAATGCGCAAGACGCGCAAAGGCTGCCTCCGGCTCGATCCAGTCGATTTCCTCGGTCAGCGACCCAACAGGCTCATATGTCTGCATGCGTGATATTTCGACCGGGCGGCAATGGAGAGGCTATTGCTGTTGCAACAGCTTCATCGCCTGTTTGAGATGCGGCGCATCTATCATCTTCCCATCGACCTGCAGCGCACCGGCGCCCGGATTGGCGGCAAAGGCATCGACAATGGCCTGCGCCTTCCCGATTTCTTCGGGCGTGGGCGTGAAGGCCGCATTGATGGCGGAAATCTGGCTGGGGTGGATCGCCATCATCCCGGTAAAACCATCGCGTCGCCCCCGCGCCGCATAAGCAGCCAGCCCTTCCAGATCAGCTATGGCGGGGTAAACCGTTTCAATGGCCTGGACACCAGCCGCATGCGCCGCGAACAATGTCAGCGAGCGCGCAACCTGATACGGCGGCGTATAAAGCCCGTCATCCTCACGCGATGTCGCTGCGCCGATAGCGGCGGGTAAATCCTCAGCGCCCCATGTCAAACCCGCCAGACAGCCGGAAACCTCTCGATAGCTGCCCAGCTCGAAAATGGCAGCCGGAGTCTCGGTCGCAATAGGCAGGATGGGAATGGCGGCGCCATGCATCATTTGCAACAATGCCCTGACACTTGCAGTTCCTTCTGCCTTGGGCAGCATGATGGCATCCGGCGCTATTGGCAGAATCGCCTCCAAATCGGCCTGGGTTTCGCCGCCACCCAGCGGGTTCACTCTCACTATGGTCGCAACGGTACGCTCACCGGCCAGATATTCGGCAACTGCTTCCCGCGCCAT
The DNA here is from genome assembly GCA_020446425.1 of Sphingobium sp. Classification (GTDB taxonomy): domain Bacteria; phylum Pseudomonadota; class Alphaproteobacteria; order Sphingomonadales; family Sphingomonadaceae; genus Sphingobium. The sequence goes on from JAGRES010000034.1 coordinate 39,506, forward strand.
CGGCTTGCGGTCCGATACGACGGAATCTTCCAGATCGAGTATGATGGCGTCCGCGCCGCTGCCCGCGGCTTTGGCAAAACGCTCGGGACGATCGGCGGGCACAAAGAGTAATGACCGAAGTTTCATCCCGCGCGTTCCTTTTGCTGTGACGGCTGTTGAACAGGAGCCATCGTCAGAGAGCGCGAGCTTGGCTGCAGTCGTTTCATGCTGGCGCGCGCTTACATATATCGCCTATAAAACAGGTCCGGCTTTGTCCAGCGCGTGATATCCTAATCCATGAAAATCAGGGCAGGATGCTCCAACAGGCGTTTCAGCGCCTGAATGAAAAGCGCCGCGTCATAGCCATCGACGATGCGATGATCGAATGACGACGAGATGTTCATCACCTTGCGCACCGATATGAAACTGCCCTGCACTACCGGCTTTTCCATAATCTTGTTCGGGCCAATGATAGCGACTTCCGGATGATTGATGACCGGCGTAGTCGCCACACCGCCAAGCGGACCGAGCGAAGTGATGGTAATCGTGGAACCGCTCAGCTCCTCGCGGCTGGCTGAGCCGTCACGCGCGGCGGCGGAAACGCGGCCCAGTTCGCTGGCGACATCGTTGAGCGCGCGCGCCTCGGCATGGCGGATCACCGGTACCATCAGGCCGCCGGGCGTTTGTGTCGCAATACCGACATGCACGCCTTCATATTTGCTGAGCACGCCTGCATCATCATCGTAGCGTGCGTTGATGTGCGGAAAATCAGGCAATACCTTCACCAGCGCACGAACGAGGAAAGGCAGCAGGGTAAGCTTGGGTTCGCCATTTTTGCGATGCGCGTTCATATCCTGCCGCAGCGCCTCCAGCTCTGTGACGTCCACTTCCTCGACATAGGCGATATGCGGGATGCGGCGCTTGGCTTCCTGCATTCTCTCCGCAATCTTGCGGCGCAGGCCAATGACCTTTTCCTCCTGCACGCCTGTCCGGCGCACAAGCGAAGAGGCGGAACCGCCTCCGCCAAGCGATGCGATATGCGCTTCCAGATCCTGCCGCAGAATGCGCCCTTTGGGGCCACTGCCGGCTATTTCTGTCAGGGGAACCCCGGCTTCCTTGGCTCTGGCGCGTGTCGCCGGAGCAGCCAGCGGCGCGCGCTTCTTGTCCTTTTTCGGTGTCGGCTCGGCCTCAGCTTGTGCATCCACGGCCTCTGGCTGCGGTTGAGCAACGGCTTCTACCTTCTCTTCCGCTGGCGCTGAGACAGCTTCGGCCTGCTCGCCTTCGCCCTCGACCTCCAGCTCGACCAGCACGGAGCCCACCGGCATCATATCGCCTACCGCGCCATGAATCGCCGTCACCACGCCATCGACCGGCGAGGTCATATCGACAGTCGCCTTGTCCGTCATGACGTCGACAAGGCTCTGGTCTTCCTTGATCGCATCGCCCACCGCGACATGCCACACGACGATCTCGGCTTCCGCCACGCCTTCGCCGACATCGGGCAAACGGAAATGATATTGGCCCATCAGCTATTCTCCATCGTGCGTTTCAGGGCCTGGGCAAGCCGTTTGGGGCCGGGGAAATAATCCCATTCAAAGGCATGCGGATAGGGCGTGTCCCAGCCGGTCACGCGCTCGATCGGGCTCTTGAGCGCCCAGAAGCAGCGCTCCTGCACCAGGGCCGACAATTCACCGCCTATGCCCGCATAGCGCGATGCTTCATGCAATATCACGCAGCGCCCGGTCTTGGCCACCGACTGCTCGATCGTGTCAATGTCGAGCGGTACGATCGAGCGCAGGTCAATCAGCTCGGCGTCCACGCCCGCTTCTTCTATGCCTGCCTTGGCGACATATACCATCGTGCCATAGGCCAGCACCGTCACGTCGCTGCCCGGCCGCACTACCTCGGCCTTACCCAGCGGAACGGTATAATGCCCCTCCGGCACTTCGGCCTTGGGGTCACCGCTATTGGCCCAGGTGCTCAGCTTCTGATCTGGATGCCCGTCGAACGGCCCGTTATAGAGACGCTTGGGCTCCAGAAAGATCACCGGGTCGTCGCATTCGATAGAGGCCAGCAACAAGCCCTTGGCGTCATAGGGGTTGGACGGGATAACGGTCTTGAGGCCGGTGACATGCGCGAACAACGCCTCGGGCGACTGGCTGTGCGTCTGCCCGCCAAAAATGCCGCCACCATAGGGTGAGCGTACCGTGATCGGCGCGGTGAATTCACCCCCAGAGCGATAGCGCAGCCGTGCGGCCTCGGAAATAAGCTGGTCGAATGCGGGCAGGATATAATCCGCAAACTGGATCTCTACGACCGGGCGCAGGCCATAGGCCCCCATACCGACCGCCGTCGCGATAATACCGCCCTCGGAGATTGGTGTGTCGAAGCAACGCTTGAGGCCATACTTCTTTTGAAGCCCCTCGGTCACGCGGAATACGCCACCGAAATACCCCACATCCTCACCAAATATCAGTGTATCGGGGTCTTGATCGAGCTTTACATCAAGCGCAGAGTTGAGCGCCTGGATCATGTTCATCAGCGCCATGATCAGCCCTCCATCACTTGCTTGCGCTGCTCGATGATGCGCCAGTCGGGTTCAGCGAATACATCCTCAAACATTTCGCTCACCGGCGGCTTGGACTTACCCAATGTGCCTATAGCCTCGCCTTGCTTGATCGCGGCTTTCACCTCTTCGGCGAGGCTCTCGATTAGCGCCGTATGACGCCCCTCATCCCATTCGCCCAAAGCGATAAGATGCTGTTTCAACCGCTCGACAGGGTCTCCCAGCGGCCACGCGCTCGCCTCGTCTGCCGGACGATATTTGGTGGGGTCATCGCTGGTGGAATGTCCCTCGACGCGGTAAGTGAACAACTCGATCAGCGTCGCGCCCATATTGGCGCGGGCACGCTGCGCCGCCCACTCGGTGGCCGCCCAGACAGCAAGAAAATCATTGCCGTCTACGCGCAGGCTAGGCAGCCCATAAGCAATACCCTTGGCCGCGAAGGTCGTCTCGTTCGCGCCGGCGATACCGGAGAAGCTGGAAATCGCCCATTGATTATTGGTGACGCACAATATGCAGGGCGCATGATAGACACTGGCGAACGTCAGCGCCTCGTGGAAGTTGCCCTCAGCCGTCGTACCATCGCCCACATAGGCGATGGCGATCTTGTCATCATTCTTGTAGGCCGACGCCATCGCCCATCCGACCGCATGACCATAACGGCTGCCGAGATTGCCAGAGAGCGAATAGAAACCATAGTCCTTGGCCGAAAACAGGATTGGCAGCTGACGCCCCTGCAACGGATCTTTCTCGTTCGAGAATATGTGATTGGCATAGGCGGCAAGTGGATAATCCCGCGCCATCAGCCATGCGAGCATGCGATAGGTCGGGAAACACATATCGCCTTTGCCCAGCATCAGCGATTGTGCGACGCCAATCGCCTCCTCGCCCGTTGACTTCATGTAAAAGCTGGTCTTGCCCTGCCTGTGTGCGCGAAAAAAGCGCTCGTCCACTGCCCGACTAAGCAGCATGGCCCGCAAACCCTTATGTAGCACCTCAATGGGAATATGCGGGGCCCATGGGCCAACGGCATGCCCTTCATCGTCCAGCACGCGGATCAACCCATAGGGCAGATCGCGCATATTGGCTTCCTTCTCACGCGTATCCGGGCGGCGTATTTCGCCTGGGGCCGACAGGTGCAGGTCGCCGAAGCTGGGCGTGTCGCCGGGTCGGCCAAGCGGCTCCGGCACATAAAGATCGAGACGATTGGCGGCCATATGGAGCATCCTTCCTACATCTCTCATTATAACCTATTTCCACGGATTATTTTTGCTTATTAATCTACAAATAATTCAAGATTGAGTATATTGTTCCTGATCTAGTGCTATACAGAGAATATTATGGACGAATTTGACCGCAGGATATTACGCGCTTTGCAACGCGATGCATCCATAACCATGTCCGATCTGGCCGAATCAGTCGGTCTGTCTCAGACGCCATGCTGGCGGCGGGTCAAAGCGCTGGAGGAAAGCGGCGTGATCGAACGGCGTGCCGTCCTGTTATCGCCGGACAAAATGGGTTTTGTGGCCCATGTCATTGCCCATATCCGCCTGAAGCAGCATGACGAGGAAACGTTGGACGCATTTGAAGAGGCGGTCGGCGATCATCCGGAAATAGTCGCCTGCTTCGTTACCGGCGGCGAATATGACTATATCATCCGCATGCTGGTGCGCAGTATCGCGCATTATGAAGAGTTTCTCAAAAAGGTGCTGCTGCACCTTCCAGGCGTCGGCCATGTGAACAGCAATTTCGCATTGAAAAAGGTAAAATTGACGACCGACCTGCCGATCTGAAGGGCGTTTCAGCCCACCTGCTTCAGCTCTTTGGAGAATCGCGCCGCCTTGGCCATATAATGGTCAGCCGATTGCTTCAGGCCCGCCAATGTGGCTTCGTCCAGCTTGCGTACCGCCTTGGCCGGAACACCGACGATCAGGCTGCCCGGTTCGAACGTCTTGCCTTCGGTCACCAAAGCGCCTGCACCGACAATGCAGTTTTCGGGGATGACCGCCCTGTTCAGGATCGTTGCTCCCATACCAACCAGACTGTTGTCGCCTATGGTGCAGCCATGCAGCATGACATGATGTCCGATGGTGCAGCCTTCCCCAACTGTACACGGCACACCTTCGTCGCTGTGCATTACGGTCTGTTCCTGGATGTTGCTGCGCGCGCCCACTTTGATCGGCGTATTATCGGCGCGAATGACCACGCCGAACCATATGCTCGCATCCGCCGCCAGATGCACATCGCCTATCAGGTCCGCCGATGGCGCAACCCATGCTGACCCATCCTCGGGAAGGATCGGCGCTTTGCCGTCAAATTCATAAAGTGGCATTTATGTGGCCTCAGACTGGAGTGGGCGATCTCTATACGGCATCCACTGCGGTCATCAACAGCTGTTGGCATCAGCGACGTCGGGATAGATACCCTGCAGAACCGTACCGAAATGATCGGCAACCTGCTGATTGCAATCGCAGCTCATCCTGCCAAGCAGTTCACGATCATTTACATGAATATTGCCCCGACCGGTTGAAATGGCGCCAGACTCGCGCATGCGCCGCATGACGCGGCTGACATAGGTGCGGCCAACGCCCAGAAGCGAAGCGAGCTGGTCCTGCGTCATGGTGACGCTATGCGAGCCTGTGCGGTCTACCGCCGCCACCAGCCATTTGGCCGCCCGTTGCTCAATAGTATGTGAGGCATTGCATGCAACAGATTGAAATATCTGTGAAACAAGGCAATCCGCATAGCGGCTGAACATATAGCTCATATGCGGGTTCTGGAGCTTGATTTCCTCCAGGTCAGTGCAGCTGATGCGATAAAATTCGCCGCCATGCATGATGCACGACCGTGCATAGGCCGGCAATCGTCCCTTGCTGACTATACCGCCAACGGCCCCTTCCCGCCCCGTGATCGCTGTCTCCACCGCCGAACCGTCTGCCATGACGACATGGAATGAGGCGACCGAAGAAAATCGGGGGAAATAGGCATAACGGACATTATCGCCGGGATGATAAAGGACATGACCGGATTCATAATGCATACTGTCAGCCCGCGTCGCGATAAGGGCGCGCTCATTGGGCCGCAGGGCATCCAATAAATTACTGCCGGTCAATTCTTCTCGCACCATATCGAACTCCTAACCTTGTGTGCACTAGTGCGCTTACCCCGGCCGCTTAATGTGCAAATGTGCAGTTAACGGGTTTGTTCCCAATCAATCAGAAAACGAGCTGGGCAAATATGATGGCAGGCTTCTCGGTCTTGTATGTTTTGACGGACAATAAACAGCACATCGCATTTTGGGGCGGTCAGGGCCTGACAGGTGCAATTTCGCCTTTAACACCGGCCTTCCGGTGGGCAATGGTTGGCTGAGATAGTGCAAAATATCGACATTAGGTCGTCCCTGAAGGAAGCGACCGCCGCACTGCACGATCATGTTGACCGGCAATTCTCCCTGTTCGACGTGCGCACACAAGACGGCTACAGCCGAATCCTGTTGGCGCACCATTCCGCCGCCATCTGGTATCAGCCGCTTTTCTCCGAATTCGTATCGGCCCATGTGCATGTGCACGCCCCCGATTTTCTGGGGATGCTCTCATATGACATCGCTGCTGCCGGATTACACCCACCGGAACATAGTGATCAGTGGAGAGTATCCGCCAATCCCAGCCCTGCCACCATGACCGGGCTATGCTATGCCGTCAGTGGTTCGCGCCTTGGCACAACTGCACTATACCACAAATGGTCGCAGAGCATGCCCAGAGCGCACCCTATTCACAGCAGCCACTTTTTCCGTGACCGGGAGGGCCTGCAATTGTGGCGTGATTTTCTGCAATGGAGCGCCACGCTTGATTTCAGCCGGCAGGAAGTAACCGAGGCAATCAGCGGGGCCGTCGCGACTTTTGAGCTGTTCAGCTCTGCCGCTCTGCGAGCAGAAGCAATCCAGCTGTCAGCAGATTAGGACATCAATGAACGTTGACCTGACCAATTGTGACCGCGAGCCGATCCATATCATAGGCCGGATCCAGAGCTTTGGCGTACTGCTGGCTTTGTCGCCGGATTGGATCATTGCGTTCGCATCCCAAAACATATCAAACTGTTGTGAAAGCGATGCCAGTTCCCTGATCGGTTGCCCTGTGCGGGACGTCATAACCGACGCTGCCATCCACGCGCTGAGAACCCGCCTGCAATTGCTGTCCACCCCTGAGTCCGTGGAGCGCGTGTTCGCTCTCGACCTGTTCGGCAATGGCCAGCTGATGGATGTGGCAGTCCATTTTTCTAGCAAATATATCGTGTTGGAGGCAGAATCCGCGTCAACTGACGCGGCGCACCACTATGTGAATTATGTCCGCCCCATGACGGACCGCATCAAGCAGGGCGGCAGCACCCAACAAATGTGCGAGATCGCAGCCCGGCAACTCCGTGCACTTACCGGCTTCGACCGTGTGATGGTCTATCGTTTTTCGGACGACGGATCGGGAGAAGTGATAGCGGAAAGCCGCGCGCAGAATATCGACGGGTTCATGGGGCTGCATTTCCCAGCGAGTGACATTCCAGCCCAGGCGCGCCGTCTCTATACGCAAAACCTGCTGCGCATCATCAGCGATATTGATGCCCCCACATATGAGATCGTGCCTACGACCGACGCCTATGGCGACCCGCTCGACCTGACCATGAGCACATTGCGCGCGATATCCCCTATTCATGTCGAATATCTGCGTAACATGGGCGTCCGTGCCTCGATGTCCGTCTCGATTATGCGGGATGGCAATTTATGGGGCCTGTTCGCCTGCCATCATTATAAACCCCTGTCCCTCTCTTACCCCGTTCGCACAGCTACAGAACTGTTCGGCGAATTGTTCGCCTATATGCTCGATCAGTCGGAAAACAGCCGCAGCCGCGACATGAACCAGTTGGCCGCGCAGTTGCACACCACGTTGATGTCGCGACTGGCCGAAGGCGGTGATCTGGCGAATGACTTTGAAGTGTTCGGCAATGAAATCCGCAAGGTCATTCCACATGACGGCATTGTCGGATGGATCAACGGGGAATTCATGTCGCGTGGCGACGTCCCTGCCCAGAGTGATTTCATGGGACTGGTGCGTTTGCTGAATACTACCGGCACGGGCAGCATATGGTGCACGGATCACATCGCCGCTTTTTATCCGGCGGGCGAACTATTTGCCGAGAAGTGCGCCGGTTTGCTTGCGTTACCGGTGTCGCGCTCTCCGCGCGATTATATCGTGCTTTTCCGGTCGGAGATAACGCGGTCGGTGCGCTGGGCGGGAAACCCCGAAAAATCGGTTACGCTGGGCCCCAATGGTGACAGGCTGACACCACGCAAGAGCTTCGAGGAGTGGAAGCAGGTCGTCAAGGGCCACAGCACCCCATGGACCGACGATCAAAAGCAATGCGCGGAGCATCTGCGTGTCACTTTGCTCGAGGTCGTTCTGAGGCTGACCGAAAGCGCCAGCCGCGAGCGCGAGGAAGCCGGCAAGCGGCAGGAAATATTGATCGCGGAACTCAACCATCGGGTGCGCAACATATTGAACCTGATCCGCAGCCTGATCAACCAAAGCCAGCCGGGGGATCCTGTAGTCAGTGACTATGCTGACCTGCTGGGCAGCAGGATTGAAGCTCTGGCACGCGCCCATGACCAGCTTACCAAAAATGACTGGGCTCCCACCCGCTTGCGTGACCTGATCGCGGTGGAGAGCCGTTCCTGGCTGAACGACAGTGACGATCGTCTTGTCATCACAGGGGTCGGCGCGATCATACAGCCCCGCGCGCTCACGACCATGGCCTTGGTATTCCATGAACTTATCACCAACAGCTGCAAATACGGCGCCTTGTCCGTTCCATCCGGGAAGGTGAGCCTGACGTTTGAACGAGAGGAAGATGACGCGCTGAGCATCCAATGGGTAGAAAGCGGCGGCCCTACAGTTAAGCCCCCTTCACGCCGCGGATTTGGCTCGACGATTATCGAACGCTCCATACCCTATGAACTCAAGGGAGAGGCCGAAATCGAATATGATCCTGATGGGGTCGTCGCTACATTGAAGCTGCCCGCCGATAGTGTTGCGCGCTTTGTAGAGCATGACGATCACGTTCCTGCCACTGCTCCGGTCACAGAAGAGAAGCAGCCCCCTGCAACATTCACGCCTCCTGCCAGTGCTCTGGTGGTTGAGGATAATGTCCTCATCAGCATCGAGACGGAGGAATTGCTGTTGAGCTGCGGCGTTAAAACCGTCCATCTGGCCGCGTCCGTCAAAGAGGCCCTCGCCATATTGGATAGAGCCGAGGTTGATTTCGCTCTGCTCGACGTCAATCTGGGGACTGAAACCAGCGCGCCCGTAGCCGTCCGTCTGAATGAAATGAATATCCCCTTTATCGTAGCCAGTGGATATGGTGACAGCAAGGCGGAGGACGATGCCTATGCGGGAGCGGAGGTACTCACCAAGCCCTATAACAATATCAGCCTGCGTTCGGCGCTGGCGGCCATCCCGAAGCCGGACTGACACTTATGGGAATGGGAATTTGGTGGAGCCGAGGGGGATCGAACCCCTGACCTCGTCATTGCGAACGACGCGCTCTCCCAGCTGAGCTACGGCCCCGAGGCGCTCGCCTATAAGCGAGGCTGCGGAGCATGGCAACGGCATTTCGACGCCCACACACCGGGCATTCAAAGTTTCAGGAAGAGATGCCGACAGTCAGAAAACCCGGCAGCGGCCCGTTCCATGGCCCGTCATCGGAAGTGCCGTCAATGTCCTTGTGGCGTTTTGGCGCCGTGTCATCCCGGCGGGTATTTTCTTCGCGCCGTGGCCGTGCCTGCCTGTCGCTCTTGCCACGTTCACGCCTACCGCGTGAAGGGCTTGCCGGAGCCTCTTCGGCCTCACCGGTTTCCTCGGCGGCAGAACCAGCAGCATAATCAATTGAAGTGCCGATCAGCTTCTGGATATTGTCTATCGCTTCTGCATCGTCCTTCGTCACGAAGGTATAGGCCGCACCCTTCGCCCCTGCTCGTCCGGTACGGCCGATGCGATGGACATAATCGTCGGGGTGCCAGGGCGCGTCGAAATTGAACACATGGCTGACGCCCTTGATGTCGAGTCCGCGTGCGGCGACGTCGGATGCCACCAGCAGGTTGATCTCGCCCGTCTTGAACCGGTCCAGCTCGGCGATACGTGCTGCCTGGTCGATATCGCCATGAATTTCACCCGAGGCAAAGCCGTGACGCTTCAGGCTCTTGTTGAGCTCACGCACCGTGGTCTTGCGATTGCAGAAGATGATCGCGTTGGTGACATCTTCTGCCTGCAGCAATCCGCGAAGCTTTTCCCGCTTCTTGCGCGTATCGACCTTCACCAGCCATTGCGTAATGTTCGACGACGCCGTCGCTGGACGCGCTACCTCAACATATTTCGGATTGGACAGGAACTTGTCGCTCAGCTTCTTGATCGGCGGCGGCATCGTCGCCGAAAACAACAGGGTCTGGCGCGTGGCGGGCAGCTTGGTGCAGATATTCTCGATATCGGGAATGAAGCCCATATCAAGCATGCGGTCCGCTTCGTCGATCACCAGCAAACCGCAACCGGTCAGCAATATATTACCGCGCTCGAACAGGTCCATCAGACGCCCCGGCGTCGCGATCAGAACGTCCACACCTTTTTCCAGCGCCTTGACCTGATCGCCCATGGAAACGCCACCAATCAGCAGCGCCATCGAAAGTTTATGGTGCTTGCCATATTTCTCGAAATTTTCGGCGACCTGCGCTGCAAGCTCGCGGGTCGGCTCAAGGATCAGCGAACGCGGCATGCGCGCACGCGAACGGCCATGCGCCAATATGTCGATCATCGGCAGAACGAAGCTGGCGGTCTTGCCCGTTCCGGTCTGGGCTATGCCGATCAGGTCCTTCATCATTAGCACGGGCGGGATCGCCTGCGCCTGAATTGGCGTGGGCGTGTCATATCCAGCCTCTGTAACGGCTTTCAATAATTCATCGGATAGGCCGAGATCGGCAAAAGTCATTCAGTTGTCCGGAATTGAGATGCGGGCAGTTGCCCCGCCCTGAACTGCCGCGCCATTGCGGAAAAAGTACGTGTTTGTCAAGGAATTCCGGTAAAGACGACGCGTATGAGCGCCCCTTAACGGGAAACAGCGCTATTTCTTTTCCAGCACCAGCTTTTTGAGATCGGTAATCTCGCAGTCCGCCCCGCTGCGCGCCAAAACGCGATCGCGCCCGGCGCACAGCGCGCCATCGTCGTTGGGGCGGATATAAAAACCGGAATAGAGGTCCTCCGGACCGCACCCTCTGCCCAGCCGGGCACGCAGGCGGCTACGGTCATCCAGCATCAGGTCAACGCCTCGGGCGGTCGTAATCGAGGCGGCTCGCAACTGCCTGATCTTGATGCATTTCGGGCCCTTGCGCTCAACCCATTCCATATTTTCGGCAGGACCGGGCGCTCGCTCCTGCATAGCCGTAGGAGGCGGTGGCGGTGGCGGCCTGTTCATCATTGGCACGCGAATGATGACCCGGCGTTCGATGGTCATTTGCGCAAACAACGGATGCCGCTCCCCCGCTTCAGCGGCGGGAAACTCCTGCTCCGTATCAGGCTTGTCGGACACGAGAGAAGCCGCTGGAACAACCCATGTCGCCGACATTGCAAGAAGCGAGAGCGAAATCACCAGAACCCTTTTGATTGTAACAATTTTCGGCCATGACTGGCCTGAGTTGATACAATGCATAATCGGATAAGCTTGAACAACAGGTGAATTAGGCCAATATCCCGTCCATGCTCTCCCCCCATTCATCGCATCTTGACCTGTTCGCCCGGATTCTCGGGCCAAAGGGCCTGATCACAGATGGGGATGATATTGCGCCATGGCTGACGGATTGGCGCAAACGCTATCATGGCGAGGCGGCAGCCATCCTTTCACCGGCCAATACGCAAGAGGTAGCCGAATGCGTTGCTGTGGCGCATCAGCATGGCATCGCGCTTGTTCCGCAAGGTGGCAATACCTCGATGGTAGGCGGAGCGACCCCGCCCGCTGACGGCAGCGCCCTGATACTATCGCTGCGCAGAATGAACGCCATTCGCTCCCTCTCACCCGAGGCCAATCTGGCGATATGCGAGGCGGGCCTCATTCTCTCGACGCTCCACGATGCGGCAAACGCAGCAGGGCGCCGCTTTCCACTCAGCCTGGGTGCGAAAGGTTCCGCCACCATCGGCGGCCTGATCTCGACCAATGCAGGAGGCACACAGGTGCTTCGGCACGGAACCATGCGCGGCCTTGTCGAGGGGATCGAGGCGGTCCTGCCCGACGGAAGCATTTATGACGGCCTCTCGGTCCTCAAGAAAGACAATCGCGGATATGACCTGAAGCAGTTGCTGATCGGGGCCGAGGGCACGCTGGGTATCATCACCGCGGCGACATTGCGGCTCGCGCCCGCCATCACCCGGCGTTCCACCGCGTGGGTTGGCGTGAACAGCCCTCAGGATGCGCTGGCACTGCTCAATTCGCTCCAACTGAGGCTGGGCAATGTCGTCGAAGGCTTCGAGATTATGGCCGACGACTGTATGGGGCATGTGCTTTCTCATTTGCCCGGCGCGCGAATGCCCATCGGTACCGCTTGCGCATGGCATATCCTCATCGAGGCAGATCTGAGCAGTTATGGCCAGGAGGGCACAGACCCTCTGGAGGATGCGCTGGCGGCGGGCGCCGCTGAAGGTGGCCTGATTGACGCCGCGCTGGCGCAAAACGAGACACAGGCTGAAGCCTTCTGGCGCATGCGCGACAGTATCTCGGAAGCGGAAAGAGCGACAGGTCCGGCTCTGCAATTCGATATCAGCGTGCCTGTGGCCGCCATGCCCGATTTCATGGTCACGGCGGCGCAGGCCGCCCAAAAGGCGTTTCCGGGCACAACCGCTTCGTCCTTCGGACATCTTGGCGATGGCAACGTACATTTCCATGTGCGCGCGCCAGCCGGCACAACGGACGGCCCTGCCTGGATTGCCGAGCATGGCAAGGCAATCACAGCCTTTGTTCACGACGCTGTGATCGCGGCAGGCGGTTCGATTTCCGCCGAACATGGCATCGGCCAGATGAAGCGTGCGGAGCTGGGCCGCCTCTCTTCCCCTGCCCGGCTCGGCGCGATGCGCGCCATTAAACATGCGCTCGACCCCGATGGCATCATGAACCCGGGGAAACTCATCCCGCTTGCATCGGAGGGGTGAGACCTTTATCGCAACCCACCATGTCCGCAGTCAGCGCACGCTGACCGCCCTGCCCTAATGGAGAGTATCATGGCCACCGCGCCTAAAGCCAATTTGCCTATCTTTTACAATGACTTGGTTCCACTCAATAGCAACGAGCACGAGAAGTTCCGGGTCCGCCCGAGCGAATCGGCACCGTTTCTCAAGAACCAGCATGCGGTACCGCTGACCATCGACGAATTTGTCGCGGCACAGCGCTTTGTCCCCATTATCTTCTCGGCGGGCGACGAACCTGTTCCTCTTGCCCTTATGGGCTTGAACGAAGGCATCAACACTTTCCTTGACGACGATGGAAAGCTGCGTGGCCCGGCCTATGTTCCGGCCTATGTCCGCCGCTATCCGTGGATGCTAGCGAAGCTGCGTCCCGACAGCGATGAACTGTCGCTCTGCTTCGACCCCAGCTCCGATATCGTCGGTGAATATGAGGATGGCGATGCGCTGCTCGTCGACAAGCAGCCCAGCGAAGTTACCAAGGGCATCCTGAAATTCTGCGAGGATTTCGAGCAGTCGGCGCATCGCACGGGCCTGTTCATGAAAGAATTGGCGGAAATGGACCTTTTGATGGATGGCGAAGTTTCCATCCAGATGCCCGGTAACGAGAAACCGTTCGTCTATCGCGGCTTCCGCATGGTCAATGAGGAGAAGCTGCGCGACATGCGTGGCGACCAGCTTCGCAAGATCAGCCAGAACGGCATGCTGCCGCTGATTCACGCGCATCTCTTCTCGTTGCAGCTGATGCGGGAGATTTTCCAGCACCAGATCGAGCAGGGCAAGATGCCGGAAGTACCGGCGCCGGAAGCCGTCAACTAATTCATCTGATACCAACAGATATTAAGCAAGAATTCGGTGCGGCGCGTCCTTAATAGAGGGCGCGCCGTTCGCTATTTCAGACTTACGGTTAAAACATCCATATCGGACCGGTATCAGTGGTTGAAAAATTCCGCTTCCTATCTTAATTATAAGACATGCCGCGCCTGTTCCCCTTTCGGGTGCGTGCATGGACGCCTTCCCCTTCGAAGGCGTCTCCTCCCTGAACCTGGCCACCCTGTGCTCTGCACGGGGTGGTTTTTTTATGGTCGTTGAAAAGGACGGTTTTCTAACGGATGCGGCGGACGTTGGGCGTTTATTCGGCCGCTTGCGACCATATTTGAGAGCGGATTTCCTGCTCCAGCCGCGCCACAAGTTCGCTCATCATCTCGAGAATTTTCCCGAGTCCTTTTCCGGGCTGGTTCAACCCCGAGTCGAGATATAGATCGCGGGAGATTTCGATCTGCAGGGCATGGCGGCCCACAACAGGTTTGGCGTGACGCTCTATCAGATGATAGCCGGGATAGGGCGTATTGAGCGCGGGCGCATAGCCATGGGCCCTTATGACAGCGCACGCCGTTTCCGCCAGCCTGGTAGCGGCGCTCGCGCCAAACCGGTCGCCGATCACAACATCGGGGCGCTTCTCGCCCGCCTTGGCCGGCAGAGGCGGCATGGAGTGAATATCGAGCAGCAGCACTTCTGGGTGGACCGAATGCAGCTCGTCCAGTCGCGCCCCGATCCGGTGATGATAGGGACGGTGATGATTTTCGATCCGCTCGGAAACCTGAGCCCATGCAATCGGGCCTTTCCACAAATCACCAGATCGTGGCAAAAACCGTGGAATGAGTCCAAGGCCACCCCGTTGCTTGGCGGTTCGGACCAGGGATATGTGCCCCGGCATATCGGATATGATGACCGGGTCGATATCGCGCTCGTCCCGGTTGAGATCTATCATCGCGCGCGGAGTACGTGCAATTAGCGCCGGATAATCCTGATCCAGCAATTTCCCCACGAGCAAGTCGGCATATCTGTCTTCCAGACGCTGCAATATCGTCAGGTCAACCCGGCTGTGCTGCAGAATGAAATCGGGATAAGCACGGCCCGCATGAGGCACCGAAAGCAGGATGGGAACATCGAATCGCTTGGCCCCATATTCATCAAATGAGGGTTCCAATGCGTTATCCTGCCCGCCTTTTTCCGCTCCGGCGGGCGCAGTTGCATCGGATTTTATGCGATTCATGCCTTAAATTTGCTCCGCCTATCCACTTGTTAAGTGCTTATCCATAAAAGATAAGCATATTCCAACGCCATTGACAGCCCGTAATGGGGCTGCCAGCACGTGGAGTAACGAATAAAACAGGGGTGGCGGGGTCGATGATCCGTATTTTGTTGGCTGAAGATGATGAAGCCATGCGCCAGTATCTGGCGCGCGCACTGGAAAAGTCGGGCTATGAAGTCCTGTCGGTCGATCGCGGCACGGAGGCTATTCCCCTGCTGGAGACGCAGAGCTTTGATCTGCTGCTCACAGACATTGTTATGCCTGAAATGGATGGTATCGAGCTGGCGCAGCATGCCGCCAAGATGGCGCCGGATATGCGCGTGATGTTCATCACCGGCTTTGCCGCAGTGACCCTGAAGGCTGGCAAGGCCGTGCCGCAGGCCAAGGTATTGTCCAAACCGTTCCACTTGCGCGATCTGGTTCTCGAAGTCGACCGCATGTTTGGCCTCGATAGCGCCAGCGGTCTCTAATCACTTAATCCGCGATAATCGCTTCGACATCACTGGTGGGCGGCAAATCCTCGCCCGCCATGGCCGCGTTCAGGCGCACGCGATCCAGCTTGCCCTCCCATGCGGCAACGACAATGGTGGCCACCGCATTGCCGACAAAGTTGGTGAGACTGCGGCATTCGCTCATGAACCGGTCGACGCCTAATATCAGCGCCATACCCGCGACTGGCACGGAGGGTACAATCGAAAGCGTCGCCGCCAGCGTGATGAACCCCGCGCCGGTTACACCAGCTGCCCCCTTGCTGCTGATCATCGCAACCAACAGCAAGGCGACCTGCTCTCCCAATGACAGGTCGACGCCGGTGGCCTGGGCAATGAACAAAGCCGCAAGCGTCATATAAATATTGGTACTATCCAGATTGAAGCTGTATCCGGTCGGCACGACCAGACCGACGATCGTTTTGCCACACCCGGCGCGTTCCATCTTCTCGATCAGGCTGGGCAGCGCCGTTTCCGAGGAGGATGTGCCGAGGACCAGCAATAATTCCGATTTGAGATAGGCGATCAGGCGCAGGATACGAAATCCTGCAAGCCGGGCTATCGCACCCAGGACAATCAGAACGAAGAGCAAAGATGTGAGATAGAATGTCGCCACCAGCCCGGCGAGGTTTGCGAGCGCGCCCACGCCATATTTGCCGATGGTGAACGCCATAGCCCCGAAAGCGCCAATGGGCGCGGCATACATCAGGATCGAGACAAGCTTGAACACCGCATGCGTCGCGGAATCGAACAGCGTCATCAATGGCTGCGCCTTGTCACCAATCATCGTCAACGCAATGCCGAACAGGATCGAGACGAACAGGACCTGCAATATATGCCCGTCAGCCACAGCAGCAACGAGCGTTGTCGGAATGATTTCGATCAGAAAGCCCGTAATGCTGCTGTCATGGGCCTGAGTGGCATAATTCGCCACCTTCGACAGATCGAGCGAGGCGGGGTCGATATTCATGCCCTCACCCGGCCGTACGACATTGGCGACGATCAGACCGACGATCAGGGCCAGCGTCGAGACCGTGATGAAATAGGCAAAGGCCTTGCCCGCGACACGGCCCACACCGCCCAGCTCACGCATACCGGCGATGCCGGTGACGATAGTGAGGAAGATGACCGGCGCGATGATCATCTTGACCAGGCGAATGAAGGCGTCGCCCAGCGGCTTCATCGCCTCTCCGGTAGCCGGTGCCAATGCGCCCAGCGTGACGCCCGCGACGATGGCGATCAGCACTTGCGCATAGAGATGCGTGTACCAACTTCCAGCGCGTTTCTTGTCCGTTTCCGGATGCTCGCCAGCTTGCGCTATTCCCACTCCCAATTCCCCTGTTTCACCTGTTCAAAGGCGGCTCCCAAATTCCGCCTCTAGCCGCTAATCAGGGCTTGCACAAATCGAGTATCGAGGCTAACAGCGCGTCTCCTGCAGCGGATATCCGCCGCCAGGGACCCGTGTGGGCGTGTAGCTCAGTGGTAGAGCACTGTGTTGACATCGCAGGGGTCGCAAGTTCAATCCTTGCCACGCCCACCATTCCCTCTCTCACATTTATGATAAAACACAGGCCACGCGTCGGTTTGGTGCGCCGATCTCCGGTTGCCTTGCGCGCAAAAGAAAAGGCGGACCCGAAGGCCCGCCTTATTCTGTTCAAACGCGTCTCAGCGCTGGATCAATGCTTCTTGTCCGCCCAGATGTTCCGGTAGGACATATAAGCCAGAGCAGTAGCGATCAGCAGGAAGAAGATCACGGCAACGCCGGACTGCTTGCGAATCTCCATCTTCGGCTCTGCGGTCCAGGCCAAGAACGCAGCTACGTCCTTCGACATCTGGTCAACCGTCGGCTTGGGCTGTCCCTCATCATAGGTCACCTGACCATCGGCGGTGAGTGGCGGTGCCATCGCCAGGTTGAGGTTGGCGAAATAAGGGTTGTAGTGCAGACCTGCCGGGGTCTTGCTGTCCGGGAACTTCTCAAGAAGCTCGGCGGGCTGTCCCTGATAGCCGGTCAGCAGCGAATAGACATAGGCGGTGCCATTGTGACGCGCCTTAGTCATCAGCGAGAGATCTGGCGGAATGGCGTTGTTGTTCGCCGCAGCTGCTGCAACATTGTTGGCGAACGGCTTGGGGAACTTGTCAGCCGGAGCCGGATCACGCGTCGACATTTCGCCGGTCTTGGGATCGACGTCGGGCGTCTTGATCGCCCAGCTCTTGGCGATCGCCTTCACTTCGGCCTCGCTGTAGCCCAGTGCTTCCAGGTCACGGAAAGCGACGAACTTCAGGCTGTGACAAGCCGAGCAGACTTCCTTGAACACCTGGAAACCGCGCTGCAGCTGCTGCTTGTCATAATGGCCAAGCGGGCCATCGAAGCTGTAGCTGACATGCTTGGGATGCTCGTGAAATTCATGCTCTGCTGTCGGAGCAGGAGGCTCGCTGACATATGCCACCGCGCCCATGATGAAGGAGACGAGAAGCCAGCCGGAGAAGAACAGGCCGACGAGAAATGCACCTATGCGAACCATTTTCTTGCGTCCCCTTATTCGGCTGCAACAGCGGCGGTTTCAGCGCCGTCATAGTCTTTGCCCAGCACCGCCTCGGTGATCGAACCGGGGAGCGGATCGGGCCTCTCGAAGGCCGCCACAAGCGGCAGGATGATAAGGAAGTGCGCGAAATAATAAGCCGAAGCCACCTGCGAGATCATCACATAGGGCTCCTCGGCTGGCGCACCGCCGCAATAGCCCAGGATCAGCACGTCGATGACGAGGATCCAGAAGAACTTCTTGAACATCGGGCGATAGTTGCCCGAACGCACCGGCGAGGTATCCAGCCAGGGCAGGAAGAAGAGCAGCAGGATCGAGGCGAACATCGCCAGCACACCCAGCAGCTTCGCCGGAATGAAGAAGAAGTCGAAAGTGAAGGCGCGCAGGATCGCGTAGAACGGCCAGAAATACCATTCGGGAACGATATGCGCAGGCGTCGAAAGCGGGTTGGCCTCGATATAGTTATCGGGGTGGCCCATCATGTTCGGCGCGAAATAGACCGCAAGCGCGAATAGGATGAAGAAGATGCCCGCCCCGAAACCATCTTTCGCGGTGTAATAGGGGTGGAACGGCACCGTGTCCTGCGGCCCCTTCACTTCAACACCGGTCGGATTGGTCGAACCCGGAATATGCAGTGCCCAGATATGCAGGATGATAACACCCGCAATCACGAACGGCAGCAGATAGTGCAGCGAGAAGAAGCGGTTGAGCGAGGCATTGCCGGGGGCAAAACCGCCGAGCAGCCAGGTCTGGATCGGTTCACCGACAATCGGAATAGCGCCGAACAGGCCGGTAATCACCTTTGCGCCCCAATAGGACATCTGACCCCAGGGCAGCACATAGCCCATGAAGGCGGTCGCCATCATCAGCAGGAAGATGACAAGGCCGAGCAGCCACACCATTTCGCGCGGCGCCTTATAAGAACCGAAATAGAGGCCACGGAAAATGTGGAGATAGACGACGATGAAGAAGAAGCTTGCGCCGTTGGCATGCGCATAACGCATCAGCCAGCCCGCGTTCACATCGCGCATCACATGTTCGACCGTGCCGAAGGCAACCAGGTCATTGGCACCATAATGCATCGCCATGATGATGCCGGTGACAATCTGTATCATCAGCGCAAGGCCGGAAAGAACACCGAAGTTCCAGAAATAATTGAGGTTGCGCGGAACCGGGTAACCGGCGCCAACCGCATTGTAGACGAGACGCGGCAAAGGCAGACGCTCGTCGATCCACTTCATCAGTGGAACCTTGGGGGTGTATTCATTTGCCCAGGGAAAACTCATCTGTCTGTTCCTCAGCCTACGAGAATGGCGGTGTCAGAAGTGAAGCTGTACGGCGGCACTTCGAGGTTTTTCGGCGCGGGGCCTTTGCGGATACGCGCGGCGGTATCATAGTGCGAACCGTGGCAGGGGCAGAAATAGCCGCCATACTCACCCTTGTTCTCACCCTCGCCCGCACCCAGCGGCACGCAGCCCAGGTGGGTGCAGACACCCATCGTGATCAGCCACTGGGTCTTGCCATCCACCGTGCGTTCTTCCAGCGTCTGCGGATCGCGCAGGGTGGAAGCATCGACCGCATCGGCCTCTGCAATTTCCTTTTCCGTCAGCTGGCGTACGAACAGCGGCTGGCTGCGGAAAGTGGTCTTGATCGCCTGACCCGGCTGAATGCCGGAAAGGTCGACCTCGGTCGTAGAGAGCGCCAGAACATCCGCGCTGGGGTTCATCTGGTTGATGAGGGGCAGAACGGCAACAACGCCGCCGACACCCGCAAAACTCACCGCAGCAATGTTGATGAAATCGCGGCGACGGACGCCTTCGCCTTCTGCCGTTCCGTCCGCGCTTGCCGTATTTTCTAGCGTCGCCATCTATAACCAACCCTTGTTTACCCACCGATTCACGGGAACCCGCATCGGCTGATGTGCGCCGAAATGCCCCGAACCCGCGGCATTTTCAAGAGGTTTGACGCTGGTCCGCAACGGTTTGGCGCTCGCCCCCCTTGGCGCTGTCGCGCGCCTGATAGCCTCCAAAGCACCGATTTGCCAACAGCAATTTGACTTGGCGGTGACAAACTCGGCCACCATAGCTATGCCGCAGCCATGCGCCTCGCCCTTCATCAGCCCGATATCGCCGGAAATGTGGGCACTATCATGCGGCTCGCCGCCTGTTTTTCCATACCCCTCGACATCGTAATGCCCTGCGGATTTCCGGCCTCCGACAAGCAGCTCAGACGATCGGCCATGGACTATGCCGAAGCGGCCGAAATTCACACGCATATCAATTCGGATGCCTTTTTCGCCGTGCAATCCGATGCAGGCCATCGTGTCGTACTACTAACCAGTCATGGCGACACCCGCCTGCCCGACATGGAATTCACGCCCCAAGACACGCTGTTGCTGGGCTCGGAAAGTGCGGGCGTACCCGATCATATTCATAAAGCCGTTGCATTTCGGATCAATATTCCGATGGCGCCGGGCTTTCGGTCCTTGAATATTGCCGTCGCTGCAGGCATCGCCCTGTCGGAAGCATTGAGACAGACAGGACTCTACCCCGCATGAAGCCGCTCGACGATCAGCAACAACAGGCACGAAGCTGGTTTGAGGAACTGCGTGACCGTATTTGCGCCGAATTCGAGGCGATTGAGCGCGAGGCCGGCAGCGATTCGTCCTTCACTTACACGCCGTGGGACCGTGACGGCGAGGGAGACGGCGAAGGCGGTGGCGGCGTGCGCGGCGTTATGAAGGGCAAGGTGTTTGAAAAGGTCGGCGTCAATGTATCGACCGTGGGCGGCAGCTTCTCACCCGAATTCGCGAAAAGCATCAATGGCGCTGGCGAGGATAATCCGGAGTTCTTCGCCACCGGTATCAGCCTAGTCGCGCACATGGCCAATCCGCACGTTCCAGCGGTGCATATGAATACCCGCTTCCTCGTCACCACAAAGCGCTGGTTCGGTGGCGGGGCGGACCTTAACCCGCCGATACCCTATGATCAGGACACGTCGGATTTCCACGCGACGCTGCGCGCAGCGTGCGATGCGCATAATTCCACCTATTATCCCCGCTTCAAAAAATGGGCGGACGATTATTTCTACATTCCCCACCGCAAGGTGCATCGCGGCGTCGGCGGCATCTTCTACGATCACCTCGAATGCCCGGATGATGCGGAATTCGACGCCAATTTCACGTTTACCCGCGCGGTTGGCGAGGCGTTTCTCGCCGCCTTCCCGCCGATCGTGCGCCGCCGCATGGACCATGAATGGACAGAGGCCGACAAGGCGCAACAGCTGGAATGGCGCGGACGCTATGCCGAGTTTAACCTCGTCTATGATCGCGGCACGCTGTTCGGTCTCAAGACAGGCGGCAATATCGACGCGATCCTGATGAGCCTGCCGCCACTGGCGACGTGGAGCTGACGGAGCGATGGCGCTGATCCCAGTTGACGGACGCCAGATCGCAACCATCGTCACGCATCTGGAAATGTCCCAGCGCCCCAAGCCCAAGCCGATGGTTACCACGCCACTGCGCATGAAGCGATGGAACGAACCCGACCTGCAAAAATACCGGATATTATTCCGCCGCGTCGGTGAGCCCTGGCTCTGGTTTTCGCGGCTTGTGCTGAATGACGATGAACTGCGCACGGTCATCCACGACGACAAGGTACATATCTATGCCATATGCGACCCCAAAGCGATTGAGGTCGGCCTGCTCGAGCTGGATTTCCGCAAATCGGGTGAATGCACCATTGCCTTTCTGGGGCTGGTTCCGCAACTCACGGGCCTGGGCCTGGGCGAATGGCTGATGTCTCAGGCGTTGATGATAGGATGGCAAAACAGCGTGGATAAAATGAAGGTGCAGACTTGCACTCTGGACGACAGCCGCGCCCTACCCCTCTATGTAAGAGCCGGGTTCAAACCTGTTCGCAGAATGGTAGAAACTTTCGACGACCCGCGCCTGCTGGGTTTGTTCGGCAAGGAAGCCGCTCCGCATATTCCCTTGATAGGTTAGGCCTCTGATCGGTCAGGCGAATATGCTCACTGCGTCAGTTGACGATAGAGACGCGAGATCATCACGATCATGACAAGCTGACCCAGCGCCAGTGCTGTGGCCGCGCCCACGGCGCTGGTCAGCAGGCCAAGCTCCTTGCCCCCAATCATAAAGCCCACAAGCCCGAGCAGCATTTCACATACCAGCCGTCCCAGCATGATCGGGATGGTGATGATTATCAGGAACCCCAGCAAACGCAGCATTTGGCCTTGCGTAATGGCCCAGCTCCGTTTGAGCGTATCAATAACCCCGGCGGGCTGGTCGATCACGACGCAGTTCAGCATCAACAGGCGTATCGACAACAGAACCGCAACGACAAACATCACCGCCACCGCCAGCGGTTGCGACACCACCACCAATAGTAACGCGGGAACCACCGCGACCAGCCCGATAATGATCGACGCGCCCAGTGCGACGCCAAGACGGCGAAATCCCATAATCAGCGCCTCGCGCACGCTGATCGCGGACTTGAGCGCCATGGCATAAAGGCTGAGTATTCCGCCCATGGCGATGAGCGAGCATGAAATGATGACCAGTATTGTCCAACCCGGCATTTCCGGCTTGGGCAGATTGGGGTCCAGCGAAGGGGTTCGGAGCTCCGGCGGTATAACCATCATCATCAGCGCCAGCGGAACGGCGATGAACAGCAGACTGACGGGCACGAGAAGCGCCGCCTCCCGCCTCAGAAAAACCTGCGTGTCCTGCCACGCCGCACTTATTGAAAGAGACTTCATGGTACCTAAACGCCCTTTTAGCCGTCAACTTTGGCATACCCACCAGCAGGCCAGTGCATAATATGCCACTTGATAGCTGCGCGCGGTCAAGTCAAGAAAGGCCATGCACAGTGCTCCCCTTCCCGATGATATAGAATGGCGCGTCGAACCCGGCCACCTGCCCTACCCCGATGCGCTCAACGATATGGAGGCGCGTGCAGCGGCCATCGTTGCCAGTGAAGCGCGGGAGCGCGTCTGGCTGATCGAGCATCCGCCGCTCTATACGGCCGGAACCAGCGCCGATAGCAGCGAGCTGCTGGATTCGAGGTTTCCCGTCTATGATGCGGGGCGTGGCGGACGTTATACCTATCATGGGCCGGGTCAGCGCGTGGGCTATCTCAACATCGACCTGGGCAAACGCGGCAAGGACATCCGCAATTTCGTGCATAATCTCGAAGGCTGGGTGATAGATACGCTCGCCGACTTCGGGGTCGCCGCCCGGCGGGCAGAAGGACGCATCGGCATATGGACGGACGATCTCGATGGCCGCGAAGCCAAGATCGGCGCGATAGGGGTACGCGTACGCCGCTGGGTCACGCTGCACGGTTTTTCCGTCAATATCGACCCCGACCTCAGCCATTTCTCCGGCATCGTGCCCTGTGGCATCAGCGAATATCCGGTGACCAGCCTGAAGGCATTGGGAAAAACAGCCTCGATGGCGGATTTCGACGAGGCATTGAGGGCGCATTTCCCCGCATTCATCGCACGTTTGCGCCGCTGCCCCGACAATCAGTGCAGTAGCGCTTGAGCATGGCGAAGCGCGCGGCTAGTGTTACTCCTTCATATTTCAGGAGAAGTTGATGCCTAGCCCCTTATCCAGCACACGCATGTTGACGGCAGCTCTCGGCCTTGCGCTTGCTCTTTCTGCCTGCGGAGACAGCAAGGAAAGCGCCAACAGCGTCGATGTGCAGATGAAGGACCTGGAAACAGTGGACGGCACCATCAACGACGCGATGACCGACCTGGATGGCGTGCAGACCGAGGGCACGGCGATGGCCGAAACGGGTAACAACAGCACCGCCGCAGCCACACCCACGGAAACGACTTCGGCGGCGGCCAAGGCGGAAGCCGAGGGTACAACAGCGGACGCGGAAGTGGTGGCTGAGCAATGAGACGCAACGCTTTCAAGGGCATAGCCATGGCGGCGTGCGCTCTGGCGGCAACACATGTTCATGCGCAGATATTCTATGCACCGCCTGACCTGTCGACCCCGCCGGTTACGGGCGCAGAGCCGGAGCTGGGCCTGAACCTGCCCGGCGCCTCGGCCATCGAATTGAAGGCGGGGCTGCTCTGGCATTTCCGGGTGGCGATGAATGTCGCGGCCCTGCAATGCGATTTCGAGCCCGTGCTGCTGACGGTGAGCAATTACAACGCCACGCTGGCGCATCATGAAAATGAGCTGAGCAGCGCATTCGACACGCTGACCGGCTATTTCCGTCGCACCAGAGGCGGCGGCGGCCGGGCGGCGACCAATGCGTTCGATCAGTATAACACCAGGGTCTATTCCTCTTATTCGACCGTGCACGCGCAAAAGGACTTCTGTCAGGTGATGGGGCAGTCCGGGCGTGACGCCATATTCGCCGACCGGGGCGGCCTGTATCAGGTCGCGCAGCGCCGTATGGGGGAAATCAACCGCGCGCTGACACCTACGGGCGAGCAATATTTCACCAACCCCGCCTATAATTATCGCACCACCCTGCCCTCCTTTTCCAAGAAATGCTGGAAGCGCGACGATCTGCGCGACAAATGCGTGGAGGATTGGAAGGAGCGCCTCGCCAAGGCGCAATAGGCTATTTCAGCCCCAGCAGCTTGTGATTTTGCAGCGACAGCCGCCATTGCGGGCGCTGCATCACGAAATCAATGCAGGCCGCTATATGCGTATTTCCGCTTCCAGCCTCATCGAGCGGCTGGAGAAGGAAATGCGCAAACTCCCATTGTTCCATATCGTGCAGCATATGCCCGGCAAGCGGCTCGGCGGGTTGTGGCCAGACCAGCTTCAGCTCGTCACCTGACCGCTGCACCACTTCGCTGCCCGCCTTGGGGCTGACGCAGACCCAGTCGACACCCGGGTGAACGGCCAAGGTGCCGTTGGTTTCGATGGCGATCTCAAAACCGGCTCCATGCAATGCATCGACGAGCGCGTCATCGACCTGCAGCATCGGTTCCCCGCCCGTCATGACTATATAGCGATTCTCGTTTCCCTCACCCCAGAGAGACGCAGCAGCAACCGCAACCGCCACCGCATCCGCGAATTTGCCGCCACCGGGGCCATCGGTACCGACGAAATCCGTGTCACAAAAGCGGCAGACGGCACTCGCGCGGTCCTGCTCGCGCCCTGACCATAAATTGCACCCGGCAAAGCGCAGGAACACGGCCCTGCGCCCTGCACGCAGCCCTTCCCCCTGCAGGGTCAGGAACATTTCCTTGACGGCGTAGCTCATGCGTAGCGCGTCGGGTCGGGCAGCCCGGCCTCAGCAAAACCCTTGGCGCGCAGACGGCAACTGTCGCACTGCCCGCAATGCTTGCCATCAGGCGTTGGATCATAGCAGGACCAGCTCAGCCCCGCATCCAGTCCCAACCGCGCCGCTTCCCTGGCGATATCCGCCTTGGTCATGTGCTGCAGCGGAGTGTTGATGCGTACGGGCGCACCTTCCACGCCAGCTTTGGTCGCCAGCGCAGCCATCGCCTGAAACGCGTCGATGAACTCGGCACGGCAATCGGGATAGCCTGAATAGTCAAGTGCATTCACACCGATGAAAATGTCCTGCGCACCCACGACTTCCGCAAAACCGAGGGTAAGGGACAGGAAGATCGTATTGCGCGCGGGCACATAGGTGACGGGTATGCCGCCTTCCCCGCTCGCGCCGATGCCGTCCTTCGGCACGTCGATATCGGCGGCTGTCAGGGCCGAACCGCCGAACGCCGTCAGGTCGAGCGGCAATATGACATGACGCTCCACCCCCAGCGACCGCGCAATGGCGCGTGCCGAATCCAGTTCAACCCGGTGCCGCTGATTATAATCAATCGTCAGCGCATAGAGGCGCAGCCCCGTCTCGCGCGCCAATGCAGCGGCCACGAAGCTGTCGAGCCCGCCCGAAAGCAGCACTACGGCCTTGGTATCGGAAATCCCGTTCATCTGTTGCGCGCTAACCGCATCGGCGCGCGGGCGCAACCCGGATAAGCCTATTGGCAATCGCCGGTGCGACGCCCCTCAATCGACATGGAAAAAGGCGCGCCGTCGGCAATTCCCTGGGAATCTATCTGCACCAGACGCGGTGTTTCGACCCGCAAATCCGTGCGGCCCGTACCGGCTCCCTTGCACTCATAGGTCACAACCGCATGATCGGCGCTGTCGTTGACGACATAACGGCGGCAATCCCCATTGTTATGACGCAGCTGAAGCAAACGGGACGGATCATCCAGGCATATACGCTTCGGTTTGCGGCTGCGTGCCTCCACGCCGCGCTCACGCAGCTCCCACTGGCCTTTTTCCAGACCACGAAGCGCATTCACATTAGGTGCTTTGGGCGCAGTTCCAGACGGCGACATCGCCGCCATGCTGATCACAGCAACCATACCGCATGAAGCCACACGCATAATCTGCATTGTCATCGACACATACACCCCGCATCCCGACAGCGCCTGCATTCAGGCTGCTGATACTCTGCGTCCCCATAACGGCATAACTAACAGAAGATTAAGGCGAAATCAGGACCTAAAATAGGGAAAGAGGGTTAATGCGCCTCAGTTGTCGAGACTGGCCAGCGCGATCGGAAAAACACGCGAACAGAAGGCGCAATCGACATTGATATTGCCGGCCTCGTCCGCCATTTCCACACGCTCTCCGGCGGGAAACTGACCGATTACATTGCGGATATGCTGAACATCGCAGCGGCAGCCTTTTGACAAGGCCAGCGTATCCTGCACCCGTACTTCCTCTTCCTCATGGAACAGGCGCCAGACGACAGACGCCAGATCCAGCGTTTCATCGGTCAGCTCACTGGCGCTGATGGTGCTGGCCAATATCTGCACATGTTCCCATTCCGGATGGTCATGACGCACATGCAGGCGCTCGCGCCCCACTTCGCCTTCCGGCAGGTGCTGGACCAGCAGGCCACCCGCCACACATCCCTTGTCCGCTTCGTGCCGTACGTCGATCTGCACGAAGCTCGGGATCTGCTCCGACTGAAAGAAATAATGTTCCGCCGCCTTACCCAGCGATTCTCCTTCGAGCGGCACGATGCCCTGATAGCGGTGCGCCTCCATTCCGGCGGTTTCTGCCTGGTCGATGGTGATCGCCAGATATCCCTTGCCGAACAGGCCGAACAAGGTCGGGTCGGTGCCCTGCATCGCCAGCTTTTCGGGGTCGAACTGCACATAGCCGCGCAGCGCGCCGCCATCAGGCGATGCCATATAGTCGGCCACCAGCAGGCTGATGACGCCCGCCTCGGTTTGCGCCTGCAGCGTCAATTGGCCCCGGTCGTTCTTGAGCGTGCTGCCCAGCAGCGCCGCCAGCACCAGCGCCTCGGCCAGCAAAGCCTCGATCACCGGCGGATAGGCATGAGCCGACAATATTTCATCGAGGGCCGGACCAAGGCGCACCACGCGGCCGCGCGCATGGCGCGACGCTATGGTGAAGCCCAGACCCTCATCTTTACGGCCTTCGCTCACAATCGGC
Organism: Sphingobium sp.; assembly: GCA_020446425.1. GTDB lineage: Bacteria > Pseudomonadota > Alphaproteobacteria > Sphingomonadales > Sphingomonadaceae > Sphingobium. Next base: position 66,923 of record JAGRES010000034.1, read on the forward strand.
CCAGCGCCCATAAAAGCACCGATTTCTGGGCGTGAAGGCGATTTTCTGCCTCGTCCCAGATCAGCGATTGCGGACCGTCGATCACCGCATCCACCACTTCCTCGCCACGATGCGCAGGCAGGCAGTGGAGGAACTTGGCGTCCGGTTTGGCGAGCGCCATCAATGCCTCGGTCACCTGATAAGGCATCATCGCCGCAAGCTTTTCCTCGGCATGGGCCTGGCCCATCGAAACCCAAGTATCGGTAACGACGACATCCGCACCACGCGCCGCTTCGAGCGGATCACGCGTGAGTACTATATTTGCGCCCTGTCCTTTTGCCTGTTCGGCGAAGCTGGGATCGGGATCATAGCCTTGCGGCACACCGATGCGCACATCGAACTTCATCAGCCCGGCCGCCTCGACAATCGAATGCAGCACATTATTGCCATCGCCAAGCCACGCCCATTGGCTGCCCGGCAAGGCAAGACCATGTTCGATCACGGTCAGCAAATCGGCCATGATCTGGCAGGGATGCGACAGGTCGGTCAGGCCGTTGATGACAGGGACAGTGGCATAGTGCGCCATTTCCTCGATCTTGGCATGATCGTCGGTGCGGATCATGATCGCATCGCACATGCGCGACAGCACGCGTGCCGTGTCCGCAACCGTTTCACCGCGCCCCAGTTGCGATGTGCCGCCGTCAAGGATCAGGCTGGTGCCGCCGAGCTGGCGGATCGCCATATCGAACGACACGCGGGTACGGGTCGAGTTCTTCTCGAAGATCATCGCCAGCGTATGCCCGGCAAGCGGCGCATCGCTGTCGATAGCGCCCTTGGGCTGGCCCGCGCGCGACGCCTTGCGGTCGATGGCATCGGCGATCATCCCCGCCATCGCATCGGCGCCCGCATCGGACAGGTTCAGGAAATGCCGTGTCATCCCGTCCTCCCTAGCTGGTTGCAGGCGGGGTGTAATCCCGCGCGCCAGCAGAAAGTTTTTCAATACATTCAGCGATATGGCCTTCATTGATGACAAGTGGCGGCAAGAGGCGCACAACATTGTCACCTGCCGCAACCGTCAGCAGGCCATGATTATCGCGCAGATGTGCGACAAAAGCGCGACTGTCGCTCTTGAGCTTCAGACCCAGCATCAATCCCTTGCCACGGACGCTGTCGAACAGCGTGTCATGATTGGGAATGAGCTGCTCCAGCGCGCTGCGCAGGCGCTCACCCATCGCATTCACATGCGCGAGGAATTCCGGCTCGTTGATGATGCTCCACACGGTGCCGCCCACGGCCATGGCGAGCGGATTGCCACCATAGGTGGAGCCATGGGTGCCTGCCACCATGCCCTTGGCCGCTTCCTCGGTCGCTAGGCACGCACCTAGCGGGAAGCCCGCGCCAATACCCTTGGCAACCGACATGATGTCCGGCGCGATGCCATATTGCTCATGCGCGAACAGCGTACCCGTGCGGCCAACGCCACACTGCACCTCATCCAGAATCAGCAGCAGGCCATGTTCATCACATAGCGCACGCAGCCCCTGCAGGAATTCCTGCGTGCAGGGCATCATGCCGCCTTCGCCCTGAACCGGCTCGACCAGGAAACCGGCGGTCTCCACATCTATTGCCGCCTTGGCCGCTTCCAGATCGTTGAAAGGCACAACATCGAAACCGGGCAATAGCGGCTCGAAACCCTCGCGCATCTTGGGCTGATTGGTCGCCGAGATCGTGCCAAGCGTCCGCCCGTGAAAGGCATTGGTGAAGCTGATGATCTTGTGCCGGTTCGGCTCTCCATTGGCGAAATGATAGCGGCGCGCGGTCTTGATCGCGCATTCCACCGCCTCGGCGCCGCTGTTCGTGAAGAACACCGTGTCCGCAAAGGTAGAGTCGACAATCTGCTGTGCGAATTTCTCGCCCTGCGGGCTGCCGTACATGTTCGACACATGCATCAGGGTAGCGGCCTGATCCGCAATCGCCTTGACCAGACGCGGGTCGCCATGCCCCAGCGCGTTGACCGCAATACCGCTGGCAAAGTCGAGATAGCGCTCGCCGCGCTCGCCAATCAGATAACAGCCTTCGCCTCGCACCGGACGCACACCGCACCGGGGATAAACGGGCATGAGCGGCGTAATCGACATGAGCTTCCCTTTCAGTATGGCGGAAGGCCGGTTGATGACCATGCGTCTTTGCATGGCCGTAAAATCAAACGCAAAAAGGCGACCCCGCCGGGCCGCCCTTGTTGCGAGACGCGCCTATATCGCGGCGCGTGCCCTATCGTCAACCATTCAGCCGATCTGGTTCCAGGCAGTGGCTATTTCCGCAACGATGGCGTGGGCGCGGCGGACATGGGCAGAATTGCCGTCCTGATGCGCAGCCAGCATCAATTTGCGAGTTTCGCGGTAAACGACGGCCAGGCTGACGGCAATGTCACCGCCACGTTCAAAGTCCAGGCTGGAATCGAGCGCATGAACGATGGAAAGCGCGCGCAAATGCTTATCGTTCGCCCTTGTACGGTCGCCATGTTCCAGCGCCGCCGCGCATGCATCCATCGCCAGTAGCAGCTCCTCAAACAAGATCTTGATAAGACCGTGCGGCGTCGCGCTCTCGACGCGGCTTCCCGCGTGAACGGCGGCATAGCGGCGGCTGGCGGCTCCGGCGAAACCTGGCGATTGGTACATGGCAATTCTGGTCCTTGGTTGTTTTTATTTATGATATTGCGGAAGAAACTGGCTGAAATCAGCCGTCCTTGTTGCTCCACAGCGCAACCTGCTGGTCGAGGTAGCTCTGCGTTGCGCGGAATGCGCCGAGCTGGGTCGCGAGGCGAGTATAAACGATGCTGAGACGTTCCTCATAATCGGCCATGTCGCTGTCGAGCTTTTCAAGCTGCTTGCTCAGTTCTTTCTGCAGCGATTCATATTTGCTCTTCGATGAGGCAAGCGGACCACCATCGGCCTGCAGATTGTCACGGATTTTCTGAACTGCGGCGGCAAGGCCCGGATCGGTGTCGGTGCTGGTGGTAGGATTGAGCATCAGCGCCACACCACCCGGATCGGCCAATATGGCGGCGTCGAGGCGCGCGCTATCAAGCGACAGCGTGCCGTCGATGTTGGTCTTGATGCCAAGATCGTTGAGCGTCTTGTAGTTGCCGGTGCTGGCGAGCTGTGTCGTCGTCAGCCTGCCAAGCTGGTTCTTCATTTCGCGAATGGCCGTGTCACTGGCCAATACGCCGGCCGTGCTCGCATCGGCGCCGGTCACGCTGGCGGTATTCAGTGCGCTGCGCAACGTGTTGTAGGCGCTGATGAATTCGTTCACCAGGTCCTTGGTGCTCTTGGTCGGCTGGTTGGTCGCCAACGTAACCGTGGTACCCGGAGCTGCCTTGTTCAGGTCGATGCGCAGGAACGGGATCGCATTTTCCAGCGTATTCGTGTCGTTCTGCATTTCAACGCCGTCGATGAATACGATACTGTCCAGCGCGCTCTGGCGCTTGGTCATGCCGCCCGTTGCGCCATCGAATGTAAAGCGCTGCAGGTCGATGTCGGCGGTATCCGTCGCTTCGTTCGTCAGGGTGAACGCATTGGCATCGCCGGTCGCGCCTTTCAGCACGAGGCGCGCGCCGCGATTATCACCGACGATTGTCGCGGTTACGCCCGCATCTGCAGCGTTGATCGCATCGGCAAGGCCACCAAGCGTGTTGTTGGTGCCATCAATAGTGATGGTATGCGCGCCGGACGCAGTGGTGAGCGTCAGTGTGCCGAGGCCGACAGGCTGGTTGATGTCGGCGAGATTGACCGATTCGAGAATCTGGCCGGAAGCAAGCTGGGACACTTCGATCTGCGCCGGCAGACCCTTGGGCGTGCCGCCCGGCAGGGAACTGACCGCGACGATGGTGGGATCGTTAGAGGCTGGCTGGCCGGAAAAGCTGCTGTCTTTCAGGACATCGGTCAGCGCGCTTGAGAAGGTATCGAGCGAGGACGCAGCGCTGGCAAGCGCGGAAATGCGTGCATTATTGTCCGAAAGGCGGCCGGTGAGCACCTCCTGTTTCGGCGCCCGCGTCGCCGCGACGAGCTGCGTAACAATCGCAGAGGTGTCGATGCTGTTCGACCCCTGCAATATGCTGACAATGCTACCACCAATGTTTGGCATGTTCATCCCTTCCAACCAGTAAGAACGGCATAGCAGCGCAAGGTTTTAGAGTGATTAAAGGCGATTTTTTTGTTGGAATCGCAAAAAAACAGCCGCCCAGAATGTCTGGACGGCTGGAACCGGCAAAAACCTTTTCTGACGACCGGTCAGGCGGGCATTGCGAGCAGTTGATCGACTGTACCGGTACCGACATTTGCCTGTGCGGCACGCGTAAGCGCAGCTTCCTGAGCCATCGCACGCGCCACTTGTATGGCATGTTCGATCTGGTCCTTGCTGGCAGGCGGCAGCGGTATGACAACCGTGGGCTCGGGGCGCAGCGCCTCGATCTGGCTCTGGGCCTGCTCACGAGCGACCTGCCTGTCTGAGATATTGGCACCCATCTGCGACAATATATCCGCAATCCGTGCCTGCACCCGCGCATAGTCCGATGCGCTCGCCATATGCTCACGCCGCGCCTGCTCGCCGCCATCACCACCGGTATTGGCATGCTCCGCGCCATTTGCCGTCGCGCCGCTGGGATGCACAGGCGTGACGGGGGGAACGATACGCACCGGCGGTGCGACACGATCTGCCGTCAGGCTGTCTATTCGAGGCACAAATTCATTCATGGCACCACTAATAGAGGGGGCCTGTAAACTATTGGTGCGCAAATGGTCTTAAGCTGGAATTTACTATATTCTGTGGAAAGATAAATTTCTATCCATCTGATTTTCTGACTTTTTTACCGTCACCATCAAACATAAGGTCATCCGGCAAGTCGATATGCGGACGGTCCATTTCGCTCGCCATCTGGTTTTCGATGCGGAAGATGAAGGCCAATATGGTCGCAATCGCCATATAGAGCGCCTCGTCGACCTGCTGGCCCACGCGCGAGGTGAAGTAGATCGCACGGGTCAGCTCCGGATATTGCAGCACAGGCACCCGGTTGGCGTCGGCCAGTTCCCTGATCGCGAAGGCGATCGCGTCGCAGCCGCGCGCCACGACCACAGGCGCTGTGTCCTGCCCGGGCTTGTAGCGCAGCGCGACGGCAAAGTGGGTCGGGTTCATCAGGACCACACTGGCCTCCGCCACGGCCTTGCGCGCACCGCCCGACATCGTCTCATATTGCTTGCGGCGAATATGCCCTTTCAGCTCCGGCGAGCCTTCGGTTTCCTTGTTTTCGTCCTTGATGTCCTGCTTGCTCATCGCCAGACGCTTGCCGCGCTGGAACATCTGCGACGGCACGTCGATGCCCGCGATCAGGAACAGCGCGCCTGCCATCACCACGCAAGCCAGCGTGAAGATATTGCCGACCTCGACCAATGCGCCATTAAGGCCGGTTGATCCCATGGCGGTAATCTGCGTCAGCCGGTCCCACACCAGCCACAGGCCGATGGAACCCAGCAGCGCGACCTTGGCAATGGACTTGCCCAGTTCGATAAGGCCATTGACGCCGAACATGCGCTTGAGGCCGCTGGCTGGATTGAGCTTGGAGGCTTTGAACTGAAACGCTTTGGCCCTGAACCCGAGCGAGCCCAGCAATGCGGGTGTGGCGACAGCCGCCAATATGCACGCCAGCATGATCCCGCCAATGGGGAACAACAGGCCCGAGGACAGGCTGATAGTCCGCTGGGCAGGCTCGAACTGCAAAATATCATCGCGCCCGAAGCGCAGCCCCTGCACCAGCATGTCCTGCAATGCGCGCATGATCATCGGTCCACCGACCGCCAGCCAGGCCGCGCCCGCCATCACCACCATTGCCGTCGAAAGCTCTTTCGACTGAAGGATGTCGCCTTCCTTGGCGGCATCGGCCAGCTTTTTTGGTGTCGGCTTTTCGGTCTTTTCACCGCCGCCATTATTGGATTGCTGCGCCATAGCCTATCTTCCCTCGGCTATGGTCTGGGCCTGATCCAGCCCCTGGCGCAGCGCGTCGCCAATCCCCTGCCCCATGATCGGCGCAGTCATCGCCAGCAGGATAAGACCCGTAATAAGCGCCATCGGCATGCCGACCGCGAACAGGTTGAGCGATGGCGCGGAACGGGCAAGCATGCCCATGACGAGCTGGATCATGATAAGCGCGAAGGCGACCGGCAATGCTACCGTCACGCCAGCCCCCAGCAATGCGCCGCCAAACATCACGAGCCCATATATCGCATCGTTAGAGAGCATCGGCCCGCCGGGGGGCAGCGCCTGATAGCTTTGCACCACATAGTTGATGAGTAGCAGGTGCCCGTCCATGACGAGCAGAATGAAGGTAGCGATGATCGAGAGAAACTGACCGACAACCTGTGTCGACTGCCCCGATTGTGGATCGACCATCGACGCGAAACCGAGGCCCATCGCATTGGCGATGGCTTCACCGGCAACGAATGCTGCGGCATAACCGATCTGCAGTGCAAAACCCATGGCGAGCCCAGCCAGCACCTCGCCGATAACCAGCGCAAAGCCATTGAAACTGGCGATGCCGCCCTCGGGCATCTCGAACACCACGCTGTTCATCGCCGCCATGCCAATGGCGAGGCCGAGGATAAGGCGAAGCTGTATCGGTGTGGCGCGCGCGGCGAAAATGGGCGCTGCCAGCATCGCGGCGCCAGGGCGAACCATAGCGATCAGCCAGATCCAGAGCTGGTTTTCGACACCGAGGAAGCCGGCTGGAAACATCGCTGCGTGCCCCCCGCCAGTCAGCTGCCCATGATTTCGGGAATGCGCTCGAATATCTCGCGCGCGAAGTCCGCAATCAACAGCATGATCGAGCCGCCGAATATCGCCAGCACGACGGCAACGACAATCAGTTTAGGCACAAAGGTCAGCGTCTGCTCGTTGATCGAGGTCGCCGCCTGAATCATGCCAAGCAGCAGACCCGCGAGCAGCGCCGGGATCAGGATCGGCGCAGCGGCCAGCGCCGTGATCCACAGCGCTTGTTGAGCCATGCCGACGAAGAAATCAGAGCTTTCCATGTCCCCTCTCTTCGCCCTATGTCGCGAACGACCCGGCGAGCGATCCCATAGTCAACGCCCAGCCATCCACCATGACGAACAGCAGCAGCTTGAACGGCATGGATATGATCGTGGGTGACAACATCATCATGCCGAGTGACATCAGTGTCGACGCCACGACAAGGTCGATGATGAGAAACGGCAGGAATATCATGAAGCCGATCTGGAATGCGGTCTTGAGTTCGCTGGTCACGAATGCGGGCAGCAGGATCGTGAAGGGAACCTCATCTATATTCTGATAGTCTGGCGCATCGGCGAGCCCGGTGAACATGCGCAGATCACTCTCACGCGTCTGTTTGGCCATGAAGGTATGAAATATCTTGCCCGAACGCCCAATGGCCTCCTCGATAGTGATCTGACCCGCGCCATAGGGCGTATAGGCCTGCTGCGTGACGGCGTCGATCGTCGGGCGCATCACGAACAGCGAGAGGAACAGGGCAAGGCCGACAAGCACCTGGTTGGGAGGCGTCTGCGCAAGACCCAGCGCCTGACGCAGCAGGGACAGCACGATGATGATACGGGTAAAGCTGGTCATCATGAGGATCAGCGACGGCAATACCGTCAGCAGGCTCATGAGGATCAGGATCTGCAGGCTCAGCGATAATGGCGCGCCATTGCCCGACACATCGCCCAAGGCGCGCGTCAATGCGCCGCCGGGCGCTCCTGGTTGCGTTGGCGCGGGAAGCGCAGGCGCAACCTGCGCCAGTACCGGGTGCGAAAAGACGAAAGCCGCCAGCAGGCCGATAATCGCGGTGACGAGAGCTTTAGCGCGCACGCTGGTCTCCCAAAACCGGGGCCCCGGCATGCGTACCGTCGGCGATTTTCTCGATCCGCCCGCGCGTCACCGAAACGAGCACGCGCTGGCCGTCAAACTCTACCACAGCCAGCTTGCCGAATGTGCCGATGGGCAGCATCTCGATAATCTTGATGGCTCGGTCGCTCTGAAGGCCGATCAGGCCCGGCTGATATTTGCGCCACAGCCACAGTGCGCCATAGGCCATGCCGCCCACCAGCGGCAGCAGGATCAGAAGCTTGATGAAATACCAGGTCATGGATGGTTAGCCGCGGCGCTCAACACCGGCCATCATCGCCTCGGTATTGGCGACATCGACGACACGGATACCATAGCGACCGTTGACCGTGACGACTTCGCCGCGGGCGATCAGCGCACCGTTGACCATGATGTCGAGCAGCTCGTCGGCCTGGCGGTCCAGCTCCACGATGCTGCCTTCGGATAGGTCCATGATTTCCGACAGGCGAAGGCTGGTCGAGCCGACCTCAACCGTCATGCGCACCGGAATATTGGAAAGCAGATGATATTGCGGGCTGGCATTCATTTTCGCCATCGCGCTCTCCATCTTCGGGGCTTCGCTCATGTCACTCATGCTGTTTGGTCCTTGCTCATTTTATCAACCATGAAGGCCGACCGGCCATTCTGCTCGCCGATCGTCCCCTGGGCGAGCACCCGGTTGCCGACGATCAACGGCAGGTTCCGGGCGATATTGACGGGGATGACATCCCCGTTTTTGAGATTGAGAAGCTCGGCCAGTGTCAGCGTAGGCCGGGCGAGAATTGTCTTGGCGGGCAGACGAATATTGCCCATCTGGCGCGCAAGCCGCGCTTCCCAGAGCGGATCCTTGTGCTTGAGCTCATCGGCGGGCGCGGTGGTCTGTAGCAGCGGTTCGAGCTGACGCAGCGCCACCAGCGGGAACATCACCTCAACCGTCCAGCTTTGCTCGCTCTCGAAACTGATCGTGAAGGTCTGGCTGAGCAATTGGTCGCTCGCCTCCGCCAGCACCAGCGCCTGCGGGTCATATTCGCGCGCGACCAAGGTCTGGTCCATGGGCAGCAGCTCCGCCCAGGATTTGATCAGCGCTTCCATGATATCGTCGGACAGCTTCGCGAGAACGCGTTCCTCGCTACGGGTAAACTCGCCCCGTTCCTCAGCGTCTTTCTTGCGCGCATGACCGCCGCCATAAAAACGCTCGACTACGGCCGATATCATCGGCGCTTCCAGCTTGACCAGCACCATGCCCTTGAGCGGATGCAGCTTGTATGTGGAAAGCGCACAGAAACTGGGTGCCATGGCGGACCACAGGTCGTAGTTCACCATTTCGGCAGGTTGCATCGCCACATCAGGTTTAAGGCCAACGACCGGTTCCAGCATGGAACGGATCTGGCGCGCCATACGTTCGCCCATCCGGTCCATACCGGAGAGTGAAACGGGTGCCTGCGGTTCGGATGAACCGAACTTATAGGGTTGTACGTCGTCGTCCATGAGTAATCAGTCCCCTGTCCGCGACCAGGGGACTTTTCCCGGCTTTGGACGACGCTATTGAATAACGAAATTGGTAAAATAAACGTTATCAACGCCGGAATAGCCGGTCTTTTCCTTCAATATTGTGTTGATAAGGCTGGTCAGACGCTTTTGCAGGGCCTCTTTGCCCTTCGGCGTGCTCAGCTCCATCTCGTTCTGCTGCGCCAGCATCATCAATATTTCCGACCGCATGGCTGTCTCATGAGTCTTGACCGCCTCAAGCACCCGGTTGTCATAATAGGTCGATACGGCGATCGAAATCTGCACTAGCGAATCCGTATCGGCGACGTTGGACGTATACGGCGCGGGCATCTGGAAATAGGTGGCCTGATATTTGGAAATATCCTTGGGCCTGGGCAGGTCGATGCCCTTTTTCGGCTTCTTGCCCTTTTTTCCCTCATGGCTGCCTTCACCGGCGGCGGCCTCGGCAATTGCGACAGGGTCTTCGCCTTCCAGAACGAGCTGGGGCTTGTCGGTATCTTCCTGCACGACTTCCTCGGCACTGCTGCCGAAGGCGCCTGCGGCAAAAAGGCCGCCCGCGATGCCCGCACTGCTCATGACAAGACCGACCGCGGCAATGAGAATCATCTTCCCAGCCATGCCGTCCTTTTTCGGTACTTCTTCAATCTCGTCGCTCATCGCTGCGGTCCCCGCATCAAATCCCAATTAGCGCTTCATCAGGCGTAGCGCGCGCCGTCGCGGCCCTTGCCGGAACGCGCAGCGGATGCATCGCCCGATGCCGCATCATTGATAACGGACCGGGTAAACGAAGCTTTAGGGCTATTTCCATTCTGTCCCTGCCCCATCTGGCTCGCCAGCTCCTGACGGCCACCCTGACCGCCATTCTGGCCCTGCTGGGCCGTGGCGGCGGACTGGCCGTTACTGTTCTGGCCCTGATTGCTATTGTTGTTCATATCGCCGCGCTGCGCGTCGGCAAGCGACGCAACGCGGTCCACACGCACTTCACCCAGGCGGATGGACGCCATTTGCGCATCCTGGACGAGACGCTGACGATCCTTGACGAGTGCGGCCTGTGCGGCTTCATTCTCGACGGTCATCAGCACGTTGCTGCCAGCAAGGCCAGGCGCGATATCTACCCGGACCGCGCCCAGATTGGGCGAAGCTATCTGGAAGCTGCCCTGTCCGGGGTTGGCGCTGATCGTTGCGATCTGGCGGGCGATATCGTTGATCCACTGACCGCTGACGCCCAGATCGACAACCTGCTGGCCCAATGCACCGGCAAGGCTGACGCCATTATTGGCTGCCAATATGCTCGCTTGCGGGGTACCGCCAGTAGCAGCGGAAACCAGCGCGTCGAAACGCACAGGTTGCGTCTGCGGCTCAGATCTGCCGGCCTTCGGCGCAGCATCGTCATCCGGCGTTGCGTTACCGAGCAAGCCATTCTGGCGCGCCTCGCCCTCTGCCGTGGCACCGTCCTGATCGCCAGCCTGGGCCGCCTGCGCGGCAACAATGGCGAGCGAAGATACCTGGCTGTCATTGGCAGCGCGAGCCGACACGGGCCGCTCCGTTCCTTCATTCTGAGCCGCGATGAAACGGCGCACAACCGCCGCATGCTCGGGCGCATGGCTGGCAGCGACCTCGACGCCTTTGGCCTGGGCCTGCTGCGGTAAAGGCTTGGTGTCCGCCGTCTTTGCCGCATCATCCGCATTGCCAGCTTTCACAGGCACGGCCTCAGCCTTGCGCCCGGCCTTTTCACCTTTCTGCGTGGCGAGTGTCAGCAGTTCGGTGGCTTCGCCCGCTTCAGCCGGAGCATCGCTGTCCTGATCGACAGAGCGGCTTGCGGCACGCACCTTGTTGCCATCCTCCGAAACCTTAGGCTCAACCGCGTCTTTGATTACGGGCTGCACATCATCACTGCCCGCCTTTTTGGTGGTTTCGGGCCGCGCGGCATCGGTACGTGACGCTGGCGTGTCATCCTGTTCTTCCAGCTTCGGTTCCGCACTGGCGACCGCCTTGCCCTGCTTCGTCGCAGCCTCCTGCACGTCCGTGATTTCCGGATCGCTATCCGCTTCCGCCGCTTGCACAGCATCGTCACCAGCTTCAAGAACATTGTCTGCCTTAACAGCCGGTTTGGCCGTTTTCGCGGGAGATTCAACTTTTTCGACAGCGGACTCCTCGCCTTCAACCGCGGCGGGCACCGGCGCTTTATCGGTCGCCGCAGCGGCAGCAGCCGCGACAGGCGAAGCAGCCTCCTGTTTCTCTACCGTTGCCTTCTCGGGAGCCTTCTTTTCGGTCTCGGACTCATCGTCCCGGCGCACCGCTTTCTTCGCCTTGCGAGAGGATGCGCCTTCGTCGATTTCATTATCGTCCTGTGCATCGTCGGCGCGTGCTGGGCGCTCATTCGCATCGTCCCGCTCGCGGGCCTTGCTTCGGGCCGCGCGCGCCTTGTCAGATGCGGGCTCAGGCAGGTCGCGCAATATTGTCGCGAAATCGCGCCCTTCGCCCTGCTCCGATGCGAAATTATCGTCGCCGAAAGCGATTCCCAGGCCTGGAAGCGGTGCACTATTGCCCGCGCCTGTAATGCCTGACTGTATAGTGACGCTCATTCCGGTTCTCCCGATTGAATGCTGCGGTAACGGGGGATGGCAGCGATACGCGCCTCCCGCTGTTCCTCGATCTGTGCATGCACGCGCTCTTTCAGGCGCTGCGCAATTTCCTTGTCGCGATTGGCTTCGACCTGTCTGCCCTGCTTCTCGCCGATGACTTTGTGCGCATCGTAAAGCGCGCCCTCAAGCTGTTTGCCAGCACGCTCGAGCCGGTCCGCAAGTTCACGATAGGATGCAAATTCATGCCCTATCTGACTGATATTGGACTTGAAAAGTTCCGCTCTCACACGCTGCAAACGCTGGCGATTGCTCTCAATCGACTTCGCCTCTTCCTGCGCGCGGACAGTTTCAGCCACGGCCTGCGCATGCTGGGCCGAGCGCACCCGTACCAGGCGGTGGCGGCGATTGAGAAGCTTGCTGCTCATGCGCCAAACTCCGCCTGAAGGGCAGCGATACTGCTATCCATATCAATGTAGGATTTCTGGTTCTGGCGCAGGAAATCGAGCACTTCCTGACGGCGCGACACCGCCTCGTCGATCAGCGGATCGTTGCCGGGGCGATAGGCGCCCATCAGGATGAGGTCGCGATTTTCCTCATAAGCCGCCCACAGCGCGCGATATATCGCCGCCGCATGCAGATGCTCCTCATCGGTGACGTCGGCCATCACACGAGACAGCGACTTGCCGATATCAATCGCCGGGAAGATCGACTGTTCCGACAAATGCCGGGACAGCACGATATGCCCGTCGACAATCGCACGCGCGGCATCAACAATCGGGTCGTCTGTGTCATCGCCGTCCGCCAGCACCGTGTAGAGCGCGGTAATCGACCCGCCGGAGCGCAAATCGACACCTGCACGCTCCACCAGCCGGGGAATGAGTGACAATGCGGAGGGCGGATAGCCCTTCATCGCAGGCGGTTCGCCCAGCGACAGGCCAATCTCGCGCTGGGCATGAGCGCAGCGAGTCAGGCTGTCGATCAGCAACAGCACCTTCTTGCCGCGCGCCCGGAAATATTCGGCAATCGCCGTCGCCCGCGCCGCCGCGCGCAGACGCAGCACCGGCGGATGATCGGCAGGTACGGCAACGACGACGCTCTTGCTCATCGCGCCGCCCGACAATTTGGTTTCGATGAAATCGCTGACTTCACGCCCGCGCTCGCCGATCAGGCCCGCGACGATAATATCAGCCTCGGCGCCAGCAATCATCTGGCCCATCAGTACGGACTTGCCGACACCAGAACCCGCGACGATCGCGATGCGTTGCCCCCGCCCCGCCGTGAGCAGCGCGTTGACGGCACGCACGCCCAGATCGAATTTCTCGGTCACACGGCCACGGTCCAGCACATTGCCGCGCACGCCGTTAATCGGCCATATGCCCTGCGCCAATATCGGTCCCTTGCGGTCAAGCGGCTGGCCCATCGCGTCGATGACGCGCCCGATCAGCCCTTCGCCCACCTGCACCATATTGGCGGCGCTATCCGGTTCGACGCGCGCGCCATTTTCCAGCGGCGCATCAACATCGAGCGGAACAAGAATGGCGCGGTTGCCGCGGAAACCGACAACCTCAGCCCGCGCAAATCCGCCGTCGGACGACGCCACGCGGGCCCCCGTACCGATGGGGCGGTTAAAGCCTGTCACCTCCAGCATGCCGGCATCATGGCTGACCAAGCGGCCGACATGGCGCGGCGCATCGGACAGCACGACATGATCGAGCAACTGCTCGGCATGAGACAGGGCGGCGGTGATCATCCCTTGCCCTCCATGTCGTCCAGCATCGTTTTCAGACGCGAGAGCTGGATATCGGGGCCATCCTCAATCCAGCCATCTGCGGTATCCAGACGCACGCATCCGCGCGCGACATTGTCGTCAGGTGTCAGGGCGAAACCGAATTCTTGGTCCTGCAACAGCGGCAAATCCTGCGGGTTGACATGCAGGCTCTGCTTGTTCTGTCCGTCTTCGATAAAGGCGGCGACAGCCTCCACGCGTTTGGCCAGCAATTCGGTGTCGACGGACGCTTCACCAACAATCTGCGTCACCAGCCGCAGGACAGCGGACGACATTATCGTGGACAGTGTCCCGTTGATCGCCGGGGTAAGCTGCCCCAGTGCAAGTGCCAGCCGCTGCATAGATTCTTCATCGGCGGCGAAGCTTTCGGTCGCCACGCGTATACCTTCGTCAAACCCTTGCGCAAAGGCGTCGGCCTTCGCCTGCTCCAGCGGATCGGTGCTTCCACCACGCAGCGATGCCCCCTGCCCGATTCCGGGCATCGGGCGCGACATTTGCTGCCCATCGGCGAAACGCGCCTGAAACACACCGGCACTCGCGGCCTGCCCCAGATTGCCGAGAGAGATAGACTGAACCTCGCCCATGTCGCTGGCGGAGAATATCTTAGACAAAATCGTCGCCTCCAGCGCCCAGCATGATCGTACCCTGGTCGGCCAGGCGGCGAGCCTCGGCAACAACCTGCTTCTGCGCCTCGATGACATCGGCCAGACGCATCGGGCCGCGTTCCTCCATCTCGTCGACGATGGACTGCGCCGCACGCTGCGACATGCAACCCAGCATCTTCGCCTTGAGCATTTCGTTCGCGCCCTTGAGCGCCACGATCATGAGTTCGGTGTCGATACCGCGCAGCAATGCGCCCATATTCTTGTCATCCAGGTCGATGAGGTTGTCGAAGATGAACATCTCCTCCTCGATCGTCTGGCCGATAATCTTGTCGCGCTTGGTCAGCGCCTTCATGATGCGCTGTTCCATATCCTTGCGGACATTGTTCATGATCGCTGCAGCCTCGCTCGTGCCGCCGCGCTGCGACGTCGCGCCTTTCTTGGTGATCGGCGTGCCGCTGGTCATCATGACCTCAAGATCGTCCAGTGCTTCCGCGCTGACCGGGCCGAGCGTCGCTACGCGATAGACGACATCCTCCTGGTATTCCTGAGGCAGCATCGACAACACTTCGGCGGCTGCGGTGGGGTCCAGATGCGCAAGTATGATCGCCATCACCTGCGGGTGCTCGTTTTCGAGGATCGCGGCGATCTCGCCCGATTCCATCCATTTGAGCATGCTCAGCTTGGTTGTGCGCGTCGGCGGCGTAATGCGGGCAAGGATATTGTCCGCTCGCTCCGCGCCCAGCGCCTTGTGCATCGCCCCGCGAATATGACGGGTAGCGCCATATCCAATGGTGGTACGGCGACGCGCCTTGTTGACGAACTGGTCAAGCGCCAGATTGACTTCCTCAATCTCGACGTCGGCGACATCATACATCGCATAACCGAGCTGGCGCACCTCATCGGGTTCGAGACGCGACAGGATCTGCGCGGCCTCGTCCTCGCTGAAGAGCATGAGGAGCACGGCGGCGGCCGCGCTGCCGTGCAGCGGCTTCAGTTCGTCTTCATCCATGTCGAAATCGAGATCAGGCATTTTCCTTGGCCTTGCCCTCTCTCAGAAGATCACGGACGACGAGCGCTGCGCGGTCAGGATCCTGCTTAACGAAATTGCGGATGAGTTCAGCACGCTGCACATAGTCCGGCGTCGAGCTGATCATATCCAGCGTCACGAGGTGGCCAGGGTTGGCCTGAGCCGCCTTGGCAAGTTCCTGCGACATTTGCTGACCGATCTCGCGGCGCTTGGCGGCTTTCTGCGCAGCCGAAACTTCGGGCGCTTTCTTGACCTCACCCAATTTCTTGAGCAGCGGACGCCCGATGCCGAATATCAGCACCGCGACCACCGCCAGCGCGGATATATTACGCAGCAGCATCTTGAACCAGCCGGCCTCGTAGAAGGGCGCGCTGGCCTCGTCGGCAGCAGGCACCTTTGCAAAGCCGCGCGATGTCAGCGCCACCGTATCGCCACGTGCCTCGCTGAAGCCGACAGCGCTTTTGACGAGCGCCTCAAGCTGGGCAATTTCCTCCGGCTTGCGCGGCTTGCCGTCAGGCCCGTTGTCGAGGGCAACAGCAACCGACAGACGCCGCACCGTACCAACGGCATCGCGCGTCACCGATACTTCACGCCCCAACTCAAAGCTGCGGTTGAATGTCTCCTGCGTGCGCAGCGGCGCGAGTTTGGGAATAGACTGGCCATTTTCCGCCGTTCCACCCGGACCAACCCCAGTGGAGCCTTGCGCATTTTGGGCATTGCCTGCCTGCGTATTGGCCTGCGGCGTAGGTGGAGCGACATTGGACAATGCGCCCGGAACGCCCGAGGCCTCGCCACCGACACCCGGCGCATTATCGGGGTTGCCAGCCTGCCAGCTACCCTGTTCGATGCGCAGGCGCGCCTCATCCTGCGGGTAGGTTTCCCGTGTGGCCTGACGCTCATCGAAATTCACTTCGGCGTGCACTTCAGCGGAGAATTTGCCCGTGCCGATAATCGGCGTCAGCAAGGTCATCACCGCTTGACGATAGCGTTCTTCGATCCGCGCCTGCACCGCGATCTGTCGATCAGTCTCGCCTTCGATACCGCCTGCGTTAGACAACAGACGGCCGTTCTGATCCACCAGCGAAATGGATTCCGGCGACAGGTCGGGGACCGACGACGCCACCAGATGCACGATGGCCTGTACCTGATTGTCTGCCAATGAGCGCCCCTGCGCCAGACGCAGCATCACCGATGCGGCGGGCTTGGTACGTTCGCGCAGGAAGATGCTGGGCGGCTCGACGGCCAGATGCACGCGTGCGCGCTCAACGGAGTCGATAGCCTCGATCGTGCGAGCCAGATCCATCTCACGCGCGGTACGCAGCTTTTCGCCTTCGACCGCACGGCTTGCGCCCATGGGCAGATTGTCGAGCAGACTGTTGCCGTCGGGTGCGCTCTTGGGCAGGCCCGCAGACGCCAGGGTCATCTTGGCATTGAAATAATCATCCTCGGCCACGGTAACGGCGCCGGAGTCATTATCGAAATGATAGGGTATGCTGCTTTTGCCCAATACGTCGACAACGGCGGCTTTCTCGGCATCAGGCAAGCCGCGGAACAGATCGCGCTGCGGCGGTTCGCGCAGGGTCGTCCAGATCAGCGCCGCCGCGCCAACCACGCCGAGCAGGCCCAGCATCGGCAACGCGCGCTGAATCGCGGGCTGATTAAGGAAATTCGAGAAGCTGAAGTTGAAGCCTCCAAAGCCACCCATGGCCGAAGGCACAGCCGCCGAAGCCGGAGCCGCAGGAAGCGCCGGAGAGGCGGCAGCAGCAAGAGTGTCACTCATGTTCGTATCGTTCCTTCATGCAACCCGTCATCATACCGGCATGTTCATTATGTCCTTGTAAGCGGACAATAATTTGTTTCTGACCTGAAGCGTGGCTTCAAAGCTGACCGATGCTTTCTGTTTGGCCAGCATCACCGCGGCGATATCGGTGGTTTCGCCACGTTCAAAAGCCGCGCTGGCTTCGCCTGCTTCGTTCTGAAGCCCATTGACCTTTTCCAGCGCGCCCTTGAGCGCGGAGGTAAAGTCACCGGGCTTGCCAATTTCACCGCCCTTGACGCCGTCGACATTCGCGCCACCGGGCGTTGCGGATACATCACGCAGCGCTGCATTCTTCTGAAGAATGGCATTGCGCATTGCCAGGATGCTGTCGGGAGAAATTCCGTTGATCGCCATGATCGCTTACTCCGGCTCAGGCCATTGCCATTTCGCGCAGTTCCGCGAGGCGGTAGCGCAAGGTACGCTCCGATATGCCGAGCTTGCGCGCGGCCAGCGCACGGTGCCCGTCCGCTTCACGCAGAGCCATGCGCACGGCGTCCAGCTTAGATGCGCGGGTGATATCCTTCAGGCGCATGGGACGTCCCCGTGCCGGAAGCCGGATCGGCTGTGCATATTCCTCTGCTACGGCAGCTGGCGCTACCATCGGCGTAGGGGCCGGCGCAGGAGCGGGAGCGGGAGCAGGCGCAGGTGCTGCGACCGCCATCAGGCTGAGGTCGCTCGACAGGATGCGATCGCCTTCGCGCAATACCATTGCACGTTGCAATACATTGCCCAGTTCCCGCGCATTACCCGGCCAGCTATGCCCGGCCAGCGTCGCCAGTGTATCGGTCGTTGGCCAAGGGAAAATCTCCCCGTCGCTCGCTTTCTCATGGAAAGAGAGCAGCATCGCGGCGCTGATAGCGGTGACATCACCTTTGCGCGTCGCAAGAGGCGCAAGCGCAAGCGGCATGACATTGAGGCGCCAGTACAGGTCGCTGCGGAACCGGCCCGCTTCGCTTTCCGCGGCCAGATCGCGGTTGCATGCCGCGATCACACGGACATTCACCGGAACCGGATGGGTCGCGCCGACCGGAAGGATTTCACTCTCCTGCAAAGCACGCAACAATTTGGCCTGGAGGTTGAGTGGCAGTTCGGCAATTTCATCAAGGAACAATGTGCCACCGTCGGCCGCCAGGAAAAGCCCGTCGGACGATTGCGCTGCGCCAGTGAAGCTGCCCTTCTTGTGACCGAACAGCATGGCTTCCATCATTGTTTCCGGCAATGCCGCACAGTTGACGGCTATAAAGTCTTTGTTCTTGCGCTCCGAACGGGCGTGCAGGAAGCGCGCCATGCCTTCCTTGCCGGTGCCGGTGTCGCCCTGGATCAACACTGTTGCGTCACTCGCCGCGATACGCGAGGCCAGCGACATCAGGCGTGCACTGCTATCATCGCCGACAGCGGGCATACCCGAAGGACGCAGCAATTCGGCAACCAGGGCACAGGCGAATTCGATATCGGCGGGGCCAAATTCCACGCGCGCAGGCAATCCGTTCGCCGCGCGTATATAGAGCGGCTCACCCTCGCGGTAATCAATCAATATGTCTTGAAAAGTCGCATGCGCGATTTCGCTGGCGAGCAGCACATGCCGGCTGCCCTTGGCGCGTGGCGCATTGGCCGCCACCGGCGCTATATCCAGAAATGCATGCTCCAGCCACGCCTGCATCGCAGGCACACGCGCACAGAGCGCATCGCTGATGCCAAAAGTCGACATCGTCCAGTCCCCAAATGTGTGACAGTCCGGTGCCCCCGCACCTCGCCGTCTGTTCGATGTCACTGAATTTGCAGGAGAACGCTTAGAATATAGTTAACATTGACGCCTCTTGCGGCACAGGCGGCAATTTTTTTCCGCCCTCGGAAGAGGGAATTCAAGACATTGATTTTATTATATAAATTTTATAATTCTCATTACACTTCCAGCCATTTCCTTGCCGCCTGGATTGTAAACCTTCCGTTTTATGACGGCAGCAACCGGCAAAAAATCGCCACATACCCCTAAAAGCCGGTTCACTTTTGCCGTTCTCCCGCTTCGAGGCCGCCAGCAGTCCCCACGCCAGCGACCTGAATATGAGAGAAAAGGAAAAACCATGACTGTTATCGGAACCAACGTAGCCGCAATGCGCGCTCAGAGTGCTTCGACCTCTGCTTCCATGCAGCTGCAGCAATCTATGGAACGCCTGTCTTCGGGCAAGCGCATCAACAGCGCGAAGGACGACGCCGCCGGCCTCGCCATCGCCACCAAGATGACCGCGCAGATCCGCGGCCTCAACGCTGCCGCTCGTAACGCTAACGACGGCGTATCGCTGGCACAGACCGCTGAAGGCGCTCTGGGTCAGATCAGCAACATCGTTCAGCGTATTCGTGAGCTGGCTGTTCAGTCCAGCAACGGCACCGTCACCAACACGGACCGTCTGGGTCTCGACAATGAATCGCGCGCTCTGCTCGATCAGATCGACACCATTGCGGCAACCACCAACTTCAACGGCGTTTCGCTGCTGAACGGTTCGGCTGCCAGCGTCAGCATCCAGACCGGCGTAAACGCGACTGACGTCGTATCCGTCGGCCTGTCGGACAGCCGCGCTGTTACGCTGAACATCGCTAAGGCCGCTGCTCAGGGTACCGCCGGTACCAGCGAAATCGATCTTTCGAACGCTGCCAACGCTTCGGCTGCTCTGGCCACGCTCGACACCGCGCTCAACACGATCGCTGCTTCGCGCGCTTCGCTCGGCGCCAGCCAGAACCGTCTGCAGGTTACTGTCGACAACATCACCTCGACCGTCACCAACCTGACGGAAGCCCGTTCGCGCATCGAGGACGTCGACTTCTCGGCGGAAACCACGACGCTCGCCAAGTCTCAGATCCTGAGCCAGGCGTCGACCGCGATGATCGCCCAGGCCAACCAGGCTCAGCAGGGCGTTCTCTCGCTGATCCGCTAATAACAGCGGGTAAGGAATAGGCCGGCCGGGGTACTGGTCCACCCCGGTCAGTCATCTGACCCCCGGCACAACACCAGTCCCCACCGTGCCGGGGGTCAATAGTTCGATCAAACGGCCACAAGAACATAAATTAAAGCACAATAAGCGCACAATTCAGCCCCCGCCCTTCCCCCAAGGGCGGGGGTTTTTATATGGCCGGCAAAAAAATTAAGCATCCTTTGCCCGCAGAAAACCTAGATTTTTCGGCCTTTTCGAAAAAAATTTACCATGGCGATTAAAGGTCCGCCGAGCGCCGCCGTTATTGGTTTCAAGGCCGCAATGATGCGGCTCGACAATACAGCTGAAGGACCAAAATCATGACTGTTATCGGAACCAACGTAGCCGCAATGCGCGCCCAGAGCGCTTCCCAGTCTGCTTCTATGCAGTTGCAGCAATCTATGGAACGCCTGTCTTCGGGCAAGCGCATCAACAGCGCGAAGGACGACGCCGCTGGCCTCGCCATCGCCACCAAAATGACCGCACAGATCCGCGGCCTCAACGCTGCCGCTCGTAACGCTAACGACGGTGTATCGCTGGCACAGACCGCTGAAGGCGCTCTGGGTCAGATCAGCAACATCGTCCAGCGTATCCGTGAGCTGGCTGTTCAGTCCGCCAACGGCACCGTCACCAACACGGACCGCCTTGGCCTCGACAATGAATCGCGCGCTCTGCTCGATCAGATCGACACCATTGCGGCAACCACCAACTTCAACGGCGTTGCCCTGCTCGATGGCTCGGCTGCCACCGTTAGCATCCAGACCGGCATCAATGCTACGGATACGGTTGGTATCTCGCTGGTTGACAGCCGTTCGGCCACGCTGAACATCGGCAAGGCCGCTGCTCAGGGTACCGCCGGCACCAGCGAAATCGACCTCGCGAACGCCACCAACGCTTCGGCTGCTCTGGCCACGCTCGACACCGCGCTCAACACGATCGCTGCTGCTCGTGCGTCGCTCGGCGCCAGCCAGAACCGCCTGACGGTTACCGTCGACAACATCTCTTCGACGGTCGTCAACCTGACGGAAGCCCGTTCGCGCATTGAGGACGTCGACTTCTCGGGCGAGACCACGACGCTCGCCAAGGCCCAGATCCTGAGCCAGGCGTCGACCGCAATGATCGCTCAGGCCAACCAGGCTCAGCAGGGCGTCCTCTCACTGATCCGTCAGTAAGAGATTAAAGGCTTAGGACCGGCCCAAGGTATTGGTCCACCGAGCAGCCGGTCTTCTGACCCCCGGCACACCACAGTCCCCTTCGTGCCGGGGGTCATATCACCGACCAAGCGACCACAAAAGCAAGACCATGAAAAACCAAAAAGAATAAACCCTCGCTCCACAAGAGCGAGGGTTTTTCATTGGGTATCGCAGCATCTGCAGACCCGCAAGAGCTGAGTCTCAACGCCCCTTATCCAAGATTCATCATTTTCCCGTCGGTGATGATGACGATGTCGCCCAGCTTGGCCTGGGCGAACAGCTTTTTCGCAAAAGCAGTGGGTATGCCAATGCACCCGTGGGTTGCCTCGCCATATATGACATCGCTGCCATGGATAAACACGCCATCACTGGTCAGGCGCATCGCATAAGGCATCGGCGCATTATTATAGAGGTTGGAATAATGATCGGCGTCTTTCTGCGTGATCGGGAAAACGCCCAGCGGGCTTTCCTTGTCGTCCGCGCCATAGAGGATAACGGCGACGCCAATCTCATACCCGCCACGAAAGACGGACAACGTCTGCGCTTTCAGGTCGACCGTGATGACGATCTGCCCATCCGGCACCCCGGCATCGTCCCATATATAATCGCCATGATCGAGCGGCTCCGTCACATTGAGGACGCGCTTGACGCGGAACCGGGACGCGGTCTGCTTGAGGTCGGCTGCATTCACCGGCGCCAATATAGCGCTCTGCGGCTTTGAAACTTTCGGAACCTGCATCTGCAGGATCGGTGGCACGGCTTTGTTGGCAACGATATCCTTCACGGCATCTTCGGCAACAGGCACAGCACCGGCATCTGTTTCAACATCGCGCTTGAGGAAAAGACCGCCTGCGGCCACACCAAAGGCAGCAACGGCAAGCGCCGCGATCGAAACCGCGGCAATTCGCTGGGCACGTCCTTCTGGCAATATATTCCGGGCCATATGTTCCCTATGCCGTTCGTTCACCGCATGGAAATAGCGTTACATGGCCATCACGCCAAGTAAGTGCTTACTCTGCCCACTCCTTGAGCAGGACACGCAGCTTGTCGAGCGCGGATTTCTTGATCTGGCATACACGCGCCGCACCGATATCCAGCGTCGAACCGATTTCATCAAGGTTCAGTTCCTCGACAAAGTATAGCTGCAGCACCAGCGCCTCGCGCTCCGGCAATTTGCCAATGCACTGCGCCAGCGCCTGCTTGAGCGAGTCACGCTCCAACACATCGTCGATACGGTCCTCGACATCGGCGAACCACATCGACTGGTCGGAATAAACTTCGTCCATGCTGTGCTGCTGTACCATTTCGGCGGCATCGGCCATCTCGCGATAATCGGACGGTTCCATACCCATCGCTACCGACATTTCCGATTCAACTGGTGTTCGACCCAGCTGCTGTTCCAGCCGGGACCGCATGGCCATCAGTTCCTTGCGCTTGGCCATGCCGGAACGGCACAGCGTCGCATGACGGCGCAGATGGTCGATCATCGCCCCGCGAACGCGCATCTGCGCGTATGTAGCAAAACCAAAGCCGCGATCCTCATAGCCGTTCGCAGCCTCAACCAGCGCGACCATGCCGATCTGCAAAAGGTCTTCAATCTCTATCGCATTGGAAACCCGGCCATGTACATGCCAGGCTATCTTGCGGACCAGCGGCATATATTGACGAGCCAGTTGCTCCGGCCTTTGCGCGCCCCCTTTGCGACCATAGGTCAGCGCTTCGCCTTCCGCCTCTATCCTATTAACGTACATATGCGGTTATTGCCCCCGTATGTTCTGAGCATCTTTGTACGCTGAAATAGTTAGGCAATTCTTTCCTGCGAAGAATTTGCCGCTCCCGGCACCGGATCATGGCGCGGAGTGACCTGTTCCCCGCCACCGACGACCGCCACTACTTCAACCGGTTTTCCGTCGGGAATCTCAAGGAAAGACAGCACCGGCGTCTCTGGCAGATGCGGCTTGAACAGGCGCGCCAGTGCGCGGCGCGCAACCGGAGATGTGACAATCGCAAAGTTACGCGCCTCGGCCAATATGGGCCGTGCGGCATGGATCACCGAATCAGTGATCTTGCTGGCCAGCGCCGGTTCGATCGGGTGCTTGGCATCGCCGGCGACGCGCATGGCTTGCGCCAGCAGACCTTCCAGATCGCCATCCAGCGTAATGACCGGCAGCGGCATCTTCACCGGCACCAGTGTCTGGATGATGAGCGAACCGATACGCTGGCGTACGGCCTCGACCAGTTGCTCATGCGTCATGTCGGGCTGAGCCGCATCGACCATGGCCTCACAGATGCGGCGGAAGTCCTTGAGCGGAATACCCTCGGCGAGCAGCGCACGGCAAATCGCCGTGATCTGCGCCAGCGTGAGCGTCGCAGGTGTCAGGCCCTCAACGAGCTGCGGCGAATCTTCCTTCAGCGCATCAAGCAGCTTGCGCGCTTCATCCATGCCGAACATTTCGGATGCGTTCATCGCTACGAGCTGATTAAGGTGCGTTGCGACAACGGTAGCCGGATCGACAACCGTATAACCGGCGACCACCGCCTCGCTACGCTTGTCGGGCGTGATCCATACGGCGTCGAGGCCGAAGGTCGGGTCTTTCGCCTCACGGCCGGACACGGTCGATTCCAGCGCGCCGCTATCGAGCGCCAGCAGATCCTCGGGCCAGATATCGTCTTCACCGACGATCACACCGCCAATGGTGATACGATAGCTGTTGGGTTCGAGTGCGAGATTATCCTTCACCCGTACCAGCGGTACGACAAAGCCCAACTCCTTGGAGAGCTGTTTGCGGATACCGGTAATACGGCCCATCAGCGGCGCACCCTTGCGGTCATCGACCATACCGATCAGGGCGTAGCCGATCTCGAGACCGAGCACCGCTCCGTCCGATACATCACCCCACTCGATATGCGCGGGGTTTTCCGGTTCGGGCTCAGGCGCTGGCGCTTCCGCCACACGCTTGGCCGCTTCCTTCAGGCGCCACGCAATGACCCCCGCCATGGCTGCGGCGGGAAGAATGATCATGTGCGGCATGCCGGGCAGCACGCCCAATATGCCAAGGATAGCGGCAACCGGCGTCCATGCCTTGCCGCTGCCGAACTGGGTCGCAATCTGGCCGGAAAGGTCATGCTCGCTGTTGACGCGGGTGACGATGCTCGCCGCCGCAATCGAGAGCAACAGCGCCGGGATCTGCGCGACCAGCGCGTCGCCAATAGCGAGAATGACGTATGTCTGCGCTGCATCGCTGAGCGACAGGCCGTGGCTGACCGTGCCCAGGATGATACCACCGATAATGTTGATAAGCAGGATGAGAACGCCGGCAATGGCGTCACCCTTCACGAACTTGCTGGCACCGTCCATGGAGCCGTAGAAATCCGCCTCGGTCGCGACTTCCGAACGGCGGGCCTTGGCTTCCTCGGGCGAGAGCAGACCGGCATTGAGATCGGCGTCGATAGCCATCTGCTTGCCGGGCATCGCATCCAGGGTGAAGCGCGCCGACACTTCGGACACGCGGCCTGCACCCTTGGTGATAACGACCAGGTTGATGATCATCAGGATCGCGAACACGAACAGGCCGACAATATAATCACCGCCGATCAGGAAGTGGCCGAAAGATTCGATGACATGGCCAGCCGCATCCGAACCGGTGTGTCCGTCTACCAGAACGACACGTGTTGATGCCACGTTAAGCGCAAGGCGCATCAGGGTGGCGAACAACAGCACGGTCGGGAAGCTGGAAAAATCGAGCGGGCGCGCGGCATTGAGCGCAACCATCAGCACCGCCAGCGAGATCATGATATTGCCGATAAAGCCGACATCGAGCAGGAGCGAGGGCACCGGCACGATCATGAACATGACGAGCAAAAGCGTCGCCAGAGGCAGAATTGCGCCCTTGGCGGTGTGAAGCCAGACTTTGCCGTTAACTTCGCTGCGTGTCATAAAATCGGATTACCTTCTTCTTTTACCGGCCAAGGGTCGCAAGCATGAGATAAGCGAGCCGCGCCGTTGCGGGCTGCGGACGGATCATGTCTTCCGAAGAAATGGTCTGTTTCAGACGGTCGGTTTCCAGCCGCACATAGTCGGAGGGCTGCACCGTCTGGCCTTCGGGAATATAGGGTACGTCATAACTGTCAGGCTGTGGCTGCGACGCCGCCCAGCCCGGCGTGGCATTGGGGTCGAGCGCGCCCTGCACACCACGTTCCAGCTTGGCCGCGAAATTATTGCGAATTTCGGCAAAGCTGCGCGGACTGCCGGAGCGGTCGTAGAAAACCGAACGGTTTGCACCCGCCGCCGCCGGGAAAAGTCCCGCAGCTGCGCCATAGGGATTGCGATCATGCGCCGCCAGGAATTTGGCCGCCCCGCCCTGCCCCAGAAAATGTGCGAGATAAAGATCGACCGGCTGCGCCTCGCGGCCAAGACGGCTTTCCAGATAAGCCTTGTTGTCGGCGGCATGTTCAGCCGCCATGACCGATGCGGTTTCCGGGTGATTGCGCAGATCGAGGATCTGCTGCCGCAATTGCGGGTCGGACACATAATAGCGGCCCGTTGCCGTCTGGCCGATTGCATCGGCGGCCCAGCTCAAGCCATATTTGGAGCCATGATCGTTGATCACACCCAGCCAGCTCTGGTCGATAAACTGATAGAGCCCGGTCGCCGAAGAAGTTGGCGCTTTGGCTGTGGGGTTGAGGCTGCTCTCGATCTTCGCCTGCCCCAGCAGATAGCCGAAATCCATCCCCGTGCGACGGCTTGCGAGCGCAATCGCATTGGTGACCCGGCTGTTGCGGGGTTGCTCCCCGCCGTTGATCGTGAAGTCGGCAAAGCCTGACATCGGATATCCTAACTTGCTAGCAAGCAGGATTAAGCAAGAGATATGCCAAATATATGGTTAACGGAAATTGATATTTTATCTCTGGAACCATCCCATGCGGCATGGCTCCAATATGCAAAAAGCCCGAAAAACCGGGCTTCGTCGTCATCACATCAATAAAATAGGAAAAATATCAGCGGCCGTATGTGAGGCTCGAAGCGCCATGAGCGCCTCTTTGCGCAAGCAGTGCGATCCTCTGGCGCGCATCGTCCGAAGCGACATTCACCCGCACCCGCGCTGATTCGATTATCGGCTTGAGCGCTTCCAGTTTTGCGCGCAGTTCCGGGTCCATCTTCCACGCACCCTGCGCCCGCACATCGTCGGTCGCGACCTTGACGGCCTGCGTCGCGTTGGTGATGGCAACCGTATCACGTGCGTCGAGCGCCCGGCGCAATTCACCGAACGCCGCATAAAGGGCATCAATAGAGGCGATGCCCGTATGTTTCATTCGGCGTCGCCTTCAATGTCGCCCAGGTCCAAAGCAATCATGCTTTCGGCGATTTTCTCGGCGTCCACAGGATATTTGCCCTGCGCAATGGCTTCCTTGATGGCCGCAACCCGGTCGAAGTCGATCGGAGCGCCCTCAGCCGCCATGCGCGCAATCGGCGTAGCATTGCTGGAAGCAACGGCAGACACAGCATTGCCATGCCCGATTTTATCGGCCGCCTTGGACTTGCCGCCCTCGCGCAGTTTCGCCAGATCGACCGGCGCTCCTGCAGTATGGCCAACAGATTTGATCATTTCACACCTCTTTCCGCACTAGCAACACTAATAACGGCAGGTTTCAATTTCCTTTAAATCCTGGAATGCGCACAATACCCATTTCCACGACCTGCGCCAGTACGGGATCGGATCTACGGTCTTCACGAACGCGGATCATATCGCCGACGGCTCCGTCTTCATCGGCGATCATCAGTTTAGAAACCGTGAACGATGCGCCTCCGGCCATCAGTTGAACCGGATCGCCGCGCTTGACTATCGGGGCCTTGGCCTGCGCCACAATCGGACGGCCATAGCTCGCTCCGTCGCCGGGTGTCAGTGGGACACGAATGCGCCAACCGACGGATTTGCACTCGACCATCGCCGCACCGAATACCGGGCCGCTGACCTGCGGTACATCGGGGCATACGGCCAGTTTCAACCGGCGGTCCACCGGTGCAGCCGCGCCGCCCGGTTCGCCGATATTGGCGCCCACGGTCATCGCGACGATGCTGTCCAGCCTGTCGAGATTTTCGAACTGCTGCGCCTGCGCCGGAGCGGCGAGAAAGGCTAAAGAGGTAATGGCCGATATGGCGGCGATGCGTGACACGCTAGTTTCTCCCAATTTCGTTCGTCGACAAACGATATCAGGATTAAATAAGCAATAACCGTGCCAATATGAACAACATCACATGCTGCGGATGACGAAAACCTGTCCTGCCTTGCTCTCGCTGAGCTGGTCGAGACCGCGTATCACGACACGGTCACGGGGCACGCCCTCTGCCTTCAGCGCGCGTGCCAGCGCACCGAGCCGGGCCGCTGCCAGATCCCAGTTATCGAACCGGTTGGTGGCCTGATCGAGCCCGACAGAGCGGATTTCGATAGCATTGCCGTTGCCGCGATACCGCTGCGCCAGCTTGGCGACTTCTGCCTTGCCAGCGGCGCTCAGCATGGCCTCACCGGGCTGAAACAGCGCCTTTGCCACCAGCCGCTCGTTCTTTACCACAGGTGCACCAAATTCCTGCGCAACGCCGCTCATAACCTCCTGCTGGCGGCCATTACTGGCGTGCAGCAGGATGAAAAAGCCCAGCAGGAGCAGGCAAAGATCGGCGAAGCTGAGCGCCCAGCGGTTACGGCGGGCCAGTGCTACCGCACGCGCTTTCATGCGACGGCGCTTATCGACGCACGGCGCACAGGCGCGGTTTCACGACGCGCGACACGCAGCATGCGCTCGCAGAGCTCGGTCTGCCAGGCCATCTCACGCTCGCTGAGGTCAATGAGACGCGCGGCGACAGGGGCGGCAACGAAATTCGCGATCACCACCCCATAGAGAGTGGTGAGCATTGCGAGCGCCATGGCGGGACCGATCTTTGCCGGGTCATCCATCACGCTGAACATGCCGACCAGGCCGACAATCGTGCCGATCATACCCAGCGCAGGCGCGGTTTCGGCGATGGATTGCCAGAATTTATGCACTTTTTCATGACGCGTGCGGCGATCATCCAGCGATTGCTGCGCCCACATCTCGAAATGATCGACATTGTCGGTATCGGCCAGTTTGCGGATTGCCATGGCGAGAAACGGATTGGCGGCGCGCACCCGGTCGGTGCACTGCAACCCGCGCAAATTCGCGATATGATCGACCTTGGTCATGGTGGCACGCGCGAGCAGCATGTCGCGGTCCGGGTCGGCCCGCCACAGCGCTTTCAGCGCGGCGATCGAACGGAAAAAGCTGCGCGCGCCGTTTTGCAACAACGCCACAGCCACACATCCAGCCAGCATCACGCCGAGGGTCAGGGGGTTAAACAGCTTCAGAAAAAATCCCATGGTCCTGCTCTTTCCGGCTCATTGTGCCGCGCAATGCTTACCAAATTCACCACCAGGCAAAATTTTGCCGCCGACCGGCAAAAAAATGCCGCCCTTGCCGGACCATATCGCCCGTCAAAGCTTTGAGCCGAAATTCAGCCCCCAAAAACGCTAGCAAATCCGCCAATAATCAAAATTGGCACGGGCTTTGCAGATTACGAACCGGATGAACCCGCCCGGCAATCCACATCGGAAGAACGGCAGGTTCCAGCAAAGTTTTAGACGGGTTTGAGAAAAAATGGGTTTGGAAGATCAACTGTTCGGAGTGCACGGGAAAGCGCTGGAGCTGCGTTCGCAGCGCCTGAACCTGCTTGCGTCCAACATCGCCAACGCCTCGACGCCCGGATACAAGGCGCGGGACATTGATTTCGAGCAGGCCCTGCGCGACGCCACCGACAAGGACAAGGGCGTGAAGCAGGCGATGAACGGCGCGATGGGATATCGCATCCCGTTGCAGCCCAGCCTGGACGGCAACACGGTTGAGCTGTCCACCGAACAGACGCTGTTCGCCGAAAACGCCGTCAAATATTCGACCACCCTCTCCTTCCTTGAGGGCCGGATCAACACCATCACACGCGCATTGAGAGGAGAATGACCATGGCTGGCAACCCCATGAGCATTTTCGACATATCGGGCCGCGCCATGTCGGCGCAGCTCGTACGCCTGAACGCCACGGCTTCCAATATGGCGAACGCGGGCAATGTCACCGGTTCGGAAAAGCAGGCATATCGCGCCATCCGCCCGGTATTCACCTCTGTCACCGAAAAACCCGGCGTTTCGACGGTCAAGGTCGAGAATGTCGTCACCACCGACGCCAAGCCGGTGAAACGGTACGACCCCAATCACCCGCTTGCGGACAAGGACGGCAATGTCTTCGAGGCCGCTGTCGACAGCAGCATGGAGCTCGTCGACATGCTGGAAGCCGCGCGGATGTACCAGAATAATGTGCAGGTCCTTCAGACCGCGAAATCCCTGTTGCTCGATACAGTCAGGATGGGCAAATAATCATGAACACGATCACTTCTTCTTCTACGACAGGTAGTGCAGACAGCCTGCTGCAGCCGTCCACCGGCGTTGCGCAGCGGAGCATCATGCAGACGGATTTCCTGACGCTGCTCACCGCGCAGCTCAAATATCAGGACCCGTTCAACCCGACCGACAACGCCGATCTTGTCGCCCAGATGGCGACGATCAGCAACACCAGCGGCATCGCCGAGATGAACCAGTCGCTGGCGTCGATCAAGGAAACGCTCGCAGGCAACCGCCTGGGCGACGCGGCAAGCTGGATCGGGCATTCGATGCTGGTCACCAGCAATATCGCCGCACCGGATTCGGTCGGCAGCTATGCCGGTCAGTTCACGCTGGACGCGGCCGCTAATGCGGTTTCCGTCGACCTAATCGACGGCAATGGCAATGTCGTCAAAACCATTGATATGGGTGCGCGCGAAGCAGGCGACGCCAATTTCTTCTGGGACGGCTATGACGACACCGGCACCTATATCGCCGGCCAGTCGCTGCAGGTGAAGGTGCGCGGCGCAAGCCCGACCAACGTAGCCACCTGGGCCAGCATTGCGGCCGTGCAATCGCCCGCCGACGGCACGGCCAGTAGACTCATCACACCTATCGGCAGCTTCAGCCCCGCTGACGCGCTGAAACTCACCTGATTATCTGAATTACCAACAAAGGAGCCTAGTCCATGTCCTTCTATACCTCTCTTACCGGCCTGAAAGCGGCCCAATCCGACCTCGCGACAATCTCGAACAACGTCGCGAACGTGAACTCGACCGCGTTCAAGAAGAGCCGCACCAACTTTGGTGACATCTTCGCCGCCGCTCCGATGCAGACGACCACGCAGGTCGCGGGTCAGGGTACCCGCATCATCGGCATCCAGCAGCAGTTCACGCAGGGTACGGTGGAAACCACCGACAAGACGCTCGACCTCGCGATCACCGGTGAAGCCTTCTTCACCACGCAGACGCCGGCACCTGCCCTGCAGATTGGTTATACCCGTAACGGTTCGTTCCAGCTCGATGAAAACCGCTTCGTGACGGATACTGTCGGTGGCCGCCTACAGGTGTTCCCGGTTGACGCCAATGGCGTGCCGACCAGCACCGCGCCGGGCTCCTTGAGCGACCTTCAGATACCGCTGACCAAGCCTGGAGATCCGACCATTCAGCTGTCGTCCGTGGGTGTTTCGGTCGAAGGCCTCGTCACTGCGACATTCGCCGACTCGACCACGACCATGCTGGGCAGCATCGCTATGGCAGCCTTCCCGTCACAGGAAGGTCTGCGTCAGAAGGGTGACGCGCACTGGGAAGCAACACTGGCTTCGGGTGCACCGGTTTATGGCTCGGGCAACGGCGGTCTGTTCGGCGCGATACGTTCAGGCGCGCTTGAGCGTTCCAACGTCGACCTCACCGAAGAGCTGGTGGCGCTGATTTCCGCACAGCGGAACTTCCAGGCCAACGCGAAAGCGATCGAGACCGCGACCGCCGTCTCTAACGCAATCGTCAACCTGCGCGGTTAAGGCTGAGCGGGAGGTCTAGGTCATGGATCGGCTGGTCAATACGGCACTTACGGCGATGCGCGCGGCGATGTCGCGCCAATCGACGATCGCCAATAACCTTGCGAACACCAACACGGTTGGCTTTCGCGCGGAAATTGCGAACGCCACGACCCGCTGGATTGATGGCCAGACCTTCAAGACGCGCGCCCAGACATCCGAACAGGTGCTCGGCGCGGACATGAAGGAAGGCTCCGTCACATCGACGGGCAATCCTCTCGACGTCGCGATCAATGGCGAAGCGCTGCTGGCCGTTCAGGCCAATGACGGCAGCGAAGCCTATACGCGGCGCGGCGACCTGAAAATGAGCGACAGCGGCCTGCTGACCACGGGGGATGGACTTCCCGTGATCGGCAATAGCGGCCCGATCACGATGCCGCCCTATGATCAGATTTCGATCTCTCGGGACGGCGCGATCTGGATCGTCCCGCAAGGCGGTGATCCCAAACAGCCTCAACAAGTGGACCAGCTGAAGCTGGCGACCCCCGCCGGGTCGCAGATCGCCAAAGGGCTGGATGGCCTGTTCCGCGAAGTGAATGGCGGCGTGCTGCCCAGCGATCCGCTGGCCACAGTCACCGCCGCTTCGCTCGAAGGGTCGAACGTCAATGCGACGGAAATGCTCGTTCAGATGATCGAGGCCAGCCGCGCATGGGAAACGCAGGTGAAGATGATCGATACCGCCAAGCAGATCGACGATGGCGGTGCGAGCCTGATGAGACTGGACAGGTAACCGGCCCCGCGCCGGACACCCCCGCACGGGGACATGAAATCATACTAGGGGACTGACAATGACCAACGCCGCACTCCACGTAGCCCGCACCGGGCTCGACGCGCAGAACACGAAGATGCAGGTGATCGCGAACAACCTCGCGAACGTCAACACCACCGGCTTCAAGAAGGATCGCGCGGATTTCCAGGCGCTGGCCTATCAGCAGCTTATTGCGGCCGGTTCCGCATCAGACAGCGAAAACAAGTTCGCCACCGGCCTGTCTCTGGGCACCGGCGTGATGCTGGCCGGGACCAGCCGCATCGACACGCAGGGCACTTTGACGGCAACCGGCAACGCCTTTGACATGGCCATTCAGGGCAATGGCTATTTCCAGGTACAGCGCCCCGACGGCCTGATCGGCTATACGCGCGACGGCACGTTCAGCCGCACCGCCGAAGGCACACTGGTCAATTCGGACGGCCTGCCGCTGGTACCGCAGATTCAGGTGCCGGAAGGCGTCGTATCTGTGACCGTCGGCAATGACGGCACGGTTTCCGCCGTGCTGGCCGGACAGAGCACGCCCACTGAATTGGGTCAGATCGAACTGGCCAGCTTCGCCAACCCGTCGGGTCTGCAATCGGTTGGTGGCAACATCATGCTGGAAACCGCAGCAAGCGGCGCGCCGCAGGTCGGTGTTGCCGGTCTCGATGGCCGTGGCACGATTGCGCAGGGCACACTCGAAGGCTCCAACGTCAACATCGTTGAGGAGCTGGTGGACATGATCGAGACGCAGCGCGCCTATGAGGTGAACAGCAAGATGATCAAGTCGACCGACGAAATGCTTCAATATGTGAACCAGCAGCTTTGAGAGTAAACTAGATGCGTAATATGATTTCCATTCTGCTGGTGACTTCGGCGCTTGCATTCGCTCCCCCTGCCCTTGCCAGGAAAAAGGACAAGATACAGGCGGACTATACGCCGACCTACTCGATGCCTGCGCCAGAGACTGCCACGCCCAACGGCTCGATCTTTCAGGCGAGCTATGGCTATGCGCCGCTGACCAGCGGCGCGCGCGCCGCTCAGGTTGGCGACATCATCACCATCCAGCTTGTCGAAGCGACACAGGCATCGAAAAGCACCGCCGCCAATACGGCGCGCGACGGCAGCATCGGCCTGACGCCGCCGACCACCGGCCTCTTCTCCAAGCTATTCAGCTCGAGCGATGTCGGCGCCAGCGGCACGCAGGGTTTCAAGGGCACCGGAGCCGCTAGCCAGTCGAACAGCCTGAATGGCGAGATCACCGTCACCGTGGCTCAGGTCTTTGCCAACGGCACAATGCTGGTGAAGGGCGAGAAGGCGCTGACGCTCAATCGCGGCGACGAATTCGTCCAGATTTCCGGCCTTGTCCGGCAAGCAGATGTCAGCCCGGACAACAAGGTGCTGTCCACCCGCGTCGCCGACGCTCGCATCAAATATACCGGCAAGGGCGAAATCGCCCGCTCCAGCCGCCAGGGCTGGCTGCAGCGCTTTTTCAGCATGATTAGCCCCTTCTGATCGGAAGAGACCATATGACCCGCATATTCACTGCATTTCTTCTGCCGATCATGACGGTGCTGGCGATTGCCGCCAGTTTGTCCGCCACGCCCGCTCATGCGGAGCGCATCAAGGATCTGGGCAATTTCCAGGGCGTGCGCCCGAACCAGCTCACTGGCTATGGCATCGTGGTCGGCCTCGCCGGCACGGGCGATGACAGCCTCGACTATTCGACACAGGGCATGAAGGGCGTTATTTCGCGCTTCGGCCTCACGCTGCCGACCGGCGTCAATCCGGCGCTCAAAAATGCGGCGGCGGTGATGGTCACTGCCGACCTTCCCGCTTTCGCCAAGCCGGGCCAGCGTCTTGACGTCACTGTCTCAGCGCTCGGCAAGGCCAAGTCGCTACGCGGTGGCACACTGGTGTTGACCCCTTTACGCGGCGCAGACGGCCAGATTTACGGCATGGCGCAGGGCAACCTCGCTGTCGGCGGCCTCGGTGTCTCCGGCTCGGATGGTAGCCAGGTATCGGTCAACATCCCGTCCGCAGGCCGCATCCCCGGCGGTGCGACGGTTGAACGCGCCGTCGCGACCGGTTTCGACACCGCACCGCAGCTCAGCTTCAACCTTGCCGAAGCGGACCTGACCACCGCACTGCGCGTGGCGGATGCGATCAACATCGCTTTCGGCGACAGCCGCGCCCGCGCCATGGACGCCGTGACCATCGCCATCGACGCCGAACCCGGCGCGGAACAGCGCATCATGATGATGGGCATGATCGAGAATATCGAGGTCAAGCCGGCCGATGCGCCCGCCAAGGTGATCGTCAATGCCCGCACTGGCACAGTCGTCATAAACGGCGCGGTTCGCATCGCTCCGGCCGCCATCGCGCACGGCAAACTGACCGTCAGCGTGCAGGAAGCGCCACGTATCGTACAGCCTGCTCCCTTCTCGAAAGGCGAGACCGCGCTGGAGCCTTCCAGCTCGATCAATGTCACCGAAGAGAAGAAGCCGGTAATAAATTTTAAAGGTGGCGCATCTTTGGCCGATATAGTGAAGGCGGTGAACGCAATTGGAGCGTCCCCCGCCGACATGGTCGCGATCCTCGAAGCATTGAAGCAGGCAGGCGCGATGAAAGCGGAGCTGGTGATATTGTGATGCATATTGCGGGAACGACACCGATATCGGCTACGAACGGCGCCAACGGGCAGCCTTCGGCCAAAAAAGCTGAGCTGGAGCAGGCCGCCAAGGCGTTCGAGGCGATCTTCCTGCGCCAGATGATCGGTGCGATGCGCTCATCGAGTCTGGCCGAAGGCCTGTTCGACAACAGCGCGACCGAGCAATTCCGCGATATGGCCGATGCCCGCACCGCCGATGAAATGGCCAAGACCAGCAAGTTCGGCATTGCCGAACTGTTGTTGCAGCAATTCGGTGTAAAAGCCCCGGTTACGCCTTCGCAGGCACCGGCATCACTCCCGCTGAAGGGTGACGAACAATGAGTTCCGCCGACCTTTTCGCCATCGGGGCTTCGGGCCTGAAATCTTTCCGCGCGCAGATGGGCGCGGTGTCGGAGAATATCGCAAACTCCGACACCCCCAATTACAATCGCCGCACGGTCAACATCAAGGAATCGGCGCTGTCGGTTTCGACCGAGCCGCTCTACATCCCTCGCGCCGACTTCGGCGGCTCGGAAATTGATGGCGTTTCGCGCGCTAACGATCCCTATCTCGACGCCACGGCGCGCCTGACCGGCTCGTCGCTGGGCAGCGCCAACACCCGCATGCGTTGGCTGTCCGATGTCGAAACCGCACTCAATGACGATGCGCTGGGCGTAGGCAATTCACTCAGCAACATGTATGGCGCGATCGACAAGCTGGCGGCCAGCCCGGGCGACCCGTCGCTGCGCACCAACATGGTATACAGCATCGAGCAGGTGGTCACCGCTTTCCACTCCAGCTCCGACGCGCTGAACACAACATTGCAGGGCACCTATTCCGCTGCGCAGGGCGACGTCACCCTGATCAACGATTCGCTGAGCGAACTGGCGCGCGTCAACGATGCGCTGCTGCGCTCGCGCCCGAACACGTCCAACTATGCACAGCTGCTCGATAGCCGTGATGCGGAACTGTCCAAGATCACGCAGCGCCTGGACGTTACCATCACATTCGGTGCCAACGAGGCGGCAACCCTGACCTATGACGGCCAGACACTGGTTCAGGGCAACGCTACCCTGCCGGTTCAGGTCAGCCAGAACGCCAATGGCACGCTGCAATTGATGGTCGATGGCACCAATGTCACCACGCCGACAAACGGCTCCTTGCACGGGCTGTTCACCGGCGCGACGGTGGCTCGCCAACGGCTCGATGCGTTGGATACACTCGCCGTGCAATTCTCCGGCGACATGAACACATGGCATACCGCCGGCCTGACCGATGCGAATGCCGCTGGTGGCGCATTGCTGTCGGTTGGCACAACCGCGGCCAGCCTGGCACAGGTGCTCAGCGACCCGAGCCTGATCGCCGCAAAATCGGCCGACGGGCGCCTCAACGGTAACCTGCTCAACATCGGTACCACGCGCGGTACAGGCAGCGTCGAACAGGGCTGGACGGCTCTTGTCGTAGCCCATGGCAATCTGGTCAACACGACCAAAACGGAACAAGCCGCCGCGCAGACACGCGATGACAATGCACAGGCGGCGCGCGCAGACGTCAGCGGTGTCGATCTGGACCGCGAGGCCGCAGATCTTATCCGCATCCAGCAGGCATATCAGGCCGCAGCCCGGATCATCCAGGCCGCGCGCGACATCACCGACGCCATATTGAATTTGCGCTAAGGCACGGAAGGACAGATAGATGGTAGCAATCACGTCCCAGACGATGCGCGCTGAAATCCAGCGGATGCAGCGCCTTTCGCAGAGCATCTCGGAAGATCAGGCGGCAGTATCGAGCGGCAAGAAAATCCGCATCGCTTCGCAAGACCCCCAGACATGGGTACAGATCTCGGAAATCGGCCGGGCGCAGGTTCAGAACGAGGCCTGGACGCAGAATATCGGCTATGGGGTTGCGCGCGCCAACAAGGCGGAAGCCAATCTGAACGAGATCAACGGCCTGTTCAGCCGCGCACGCGAGCTGATGATCAACGCATCGACATCGACTCTCGATGCGGCGGGTCAGGCGGCCATCGTTGCGGAATTGCAGAGCATCCGCGCCGCCGCCAGCGACCTGCTGAATGAAAATGATTATCAGGGCGTCCCCGTTTTCGACGATAATGTCTCGACCCAGGTGCCCGTTTCGCGCAACCTGACCCTCGAGGTCGTCGGTACGCGCCAGAGCATATCGGAAAATATCGACGTGGACGGTACGCCCCGCACACTGGACGACATATTGCTCGAAGCGATCAACGCCGTGACCAGCAACGTTCAGACCGACCGCGACAATTCACTCAGATCGCTAGAAGTCGGCCTGGATCACGTCATTTTGCAGCAGTCCGTGCAGGGTATTCGCGGTGACCGCCTGGAAGATGTACAGAATCGTGTGACGGATACGCAGCTTGACCTGTCGGAACGCCGTTCGGAACTGGAAGACACCGACCTGAACGTTGTCATCGCCCGTATTCAGAGCAAGCTGCTCTCGCTCGAAGCGGCGCAGGCAACCCTAGCGCGTATCAATCGCCAGAGCCTGTTCGACCTTATTCGCTGACACGCAATCATAGCCATGCTGTGCCGGGCGGCGTTTGTCATGAGCAAACGCCGCCTGATTATTTAGCGGCCAATCACACCAAAAACACTGTCGGGTAAACAGCGCGGTAACCATCGCGCTAAACCATATCTGAAGCGGGCCGTACTAGAGAGGGTAAGGCGCTGGAACCGGCGCCTATAACAAAACACCTGTTGCACGGGGAATTGCATGTTTGCAGCCATTGGCCTTGTAGTCCTGCTGATAATGGTTTTCGGCGGATTCATCATTACCGGCGGAGACATCGGTCCGGTTCTGCATGCATTGCCGCACGAAATGCTGATCATCGGCGGTGCGGCTGTGGGCGCGCTCATCATCGGCAACAGCGGCGCAGACCTCAAAGCCCTGCTCGGCGGCCTTGGCAAGGTGTTCAAGGGGCCGAAATATAAGAAGCAGGATTTTCTCGACTGTATCTTCCTCGTCGCGAAGCTGATGAAGACGCTGCGCGTCGAAGGCCCGGTGGCGCTGGAACCGCATATCGAGGATCCCGACTCCTCCACGATCTTTGCAGAGTATCCGAGCCTGATGAAGGACCATGGCCTCATCAACCTGATCTGCGACACATTGCGTCTGGTCGTCGTTTCGTCAGGCACCCTCGATCCGCATGCGGTTGAGGAAGTGATGGATAACGCGCTCAAGACGCATCACCACGAAACCATCAAACCGGCAGACAATCTTCAGGGTCTGGCAGACGCCCTCCCCGCGCTCGGCATCGTCGCGGCTGTGTTGGGCGTTGTGAAGACCATGGGCTCCATCGACCAACCGCCCGCCATCCTGGGTGCGATGATCGGTTCGGCGCTCGTTGGTACCTTCCTCGGCGTTTTGCTCGCCTACGGTATGGTCGGCCCGTTCGCCAACCGTTGCCGCGCGGTGATCGAAGCCGATGGCGCCATGTATCATGTCGTCAAACAGATCATCGTCGCCTCGCTCCACGGCCATCCGCAGCCGCTGGTGATCGAAGCCGCACGCTCCAGCCTGACCCACGCCAACCAGCCGGCCTTCGCCGAAGTGTTCGACGGGATGCGGGGCAAATAAGCCATGGCAAAGAAGCAGGCGAACGAGCCTGAACCCAGACCGATCATCGTCAAGAAGATCATCGTCGATGGCCATGGCGGCCATCATGGCGGTGCGTGGAAGGTCGCCTATGCTGACTTCGTGACGGCTATGATGGCGTTCTTCCTGCTCATGTGGCTGCTGGGTGCTACCACCGAACAGCAGCGCAAGGGTCTTGCCGACTATTTCACGCCGACCCTGGTCGAGTTGAAGCAGGGCAGCGCCGGTTCTAACGGCCTGATGGGTGGCGACAGCTTTCAGGCGAAGGAAAATTATCCGACCACAGGCGGCCAGGGCAATATGGCCATCACCATCCCGAAGGATGCAAGCGGGGTGAAGGATCGTGGCGGACGTGACCGCAAGGACCGCCGTGACCAGGATCGCGCCAAGTTCGAGCAGATCAAGTCGAAGCTGGAAGCCAAGCTGCGCAGCAGCGCGGAGTTGCGCAAGCTCGCCCAGAATGTGCGCTTCACCGAAAGCGCCGAAGGGCTGCGCATCGACCTGATCGACGAAGCGGACTTTGCCATGTTCAATAGCGGCACCGACCGGCTGTTGCCGCAGTCGCGCAAGCTGATCGACGAAGTCGCAAAGGTTATCAAAGGTGTGCCTAACGACGTGATCGTGCGCGGCCACACCGATGGCCTGCCCTATGCGAACGGGCGCACGATGAACAACTGGCTGTTGTCATCCTCCCGCGCGGAAGCGACGCGCAGGGCGCTGGCGGATGACGGCATTCCCAACACACGCTTCATCAAGATTGAAGGCGTGGCCGACCGTGACCCGTTCGTCACCAGCGACATCTATGACCCGCGTAATCGCCGCATGTCGGTGATCCTCGCTTGGAGCAAGGACGCCGGATTACCAAATGTCGAAGGCGTTGGCGGTGGTGCCGGCGGGGTCGATTTGACCAGCGCCGAGGAACAGGCCGCGATCCGCGAACGCGATAATCCTCAGCGCCGCCTGAAGGAAACGCTGGCGGCGATGGATATGGGCGGCACAGGGCTTCCTGAGGGCGCAGTGCCGATCAACGCCAAGCCCGACGCCGCATCCGGCAAGGTCGGCGACAAGCACGGCAAGAAATCCGCGCATTAAATCGCCGCCAGTGAAAGCATGATAGCAGCGGCCTATTGCGCGCTGGGCCGACCATTGTGCTTCCTCGCCACCTGAGGCCCGGGAGCCCCCTAGCCTGGTTCGCACAATGGAGACCGGTTCTTATTGCTCTGAAGGCACCCCGGTGACCAACTTATAGTCGCTGAACTGATCGCGCAGATCCTTCTTGCTCACCTTACCCGTACCGGTATGGGGCAGCTCATCAACGAACTCGACGGCATCGGGCAGCCACCATTTGGCAACTTGCTGCGCGAGATGGGCGATAAGATCCTCGCCGCTGACATCCGCTCCGGGTTTCTTCACCACCACCAGAACCGGTCGTTCGTCCCATTTAGGGTGATAGATTCCAATGCAGGCTGCCTCGGCCACCCCGGGGAAGGCCATGGCTGCGTTTTCAAGTTCGACCGAACTGATCCATTCGCCGCCAGATTTGATCACATCCTTTGTCCGGTCGGTTAATTGCAGCGTTCCATCCGGATGGATCACCGCAACATCGCCGGTGTTGAACCAGTTTTCGGGGTCGGGCGCGGCATCCATCTCGGCCTTGAAATAGCGTTTGACGATCCACGGACCACGAATTTGCAACGCACCCGAGGTGGTGCCATCGCGCGGCAATATCTTTGCAGGGTCGTCCAGATCGACACAGCGCAACTCGACGCCGAACGGGGCCCGGCCCTGTCTCGACTTGATGTCGACCTGCTCGTCGAA
This sequence comes from Sphingobium sp., assembly GCA_020446425.1. Taxonomy (GTDB): domain Bacteria; phylum Pseudomonadota; class Alphaproteobacteria; order Sphingomonadales; family Sphingomonadaceae; genus Sphingobium. Next base: position 107,139 of record JAGRES010000034.1, read on the forward strand.
GCTGAGCTGATCCCAGTTCCACGGGCGATACCCGGCCGTGCCGATCGGGCTGGTTTCGGTCATGCCCCAAAGGTGCATGACATCAACTCCCGCCCTCATGAACCGCTCAATCATGAAGCGCGGCATTGCCGTGCCTCCGCACATCACCTTCTTGAGGCGTCCAAAGTCTCCGCCCGTTGCGTCGAGATGCTCGAAAACCGACAGCCAGACCGTCGGCACTCCCGCCGTATGCGTTACGCCCTCTTTCGCGAACAGATCGCATAGCACGGCCGGATCATTGACCATGCTGAAAACAAGCTTCGCTCCTGCCGCTCCAGCGCCCCAGGGCAGGCTCCAGCATGCCGCGTGAAACATCGGCACCACAGGCAGGATCACGGCGCTGACTTCTATATGGAAGCAGTCAGGCTGCAAACTTGCCAATGCATGAATCGTGGTAGAGCGATGCTCGTAGAGCACCCCCTTGGGATTGCCGGTGGTGCCGCTGGTGTAGCACAGCATGCAAGGGTCGCGCTCGTCGCCCTCGGTCCATGTGGCCTCGCCGTCCTCAGCACCGATCCAGTCCGCAAACTCGCCATTGTCGAAGCAAATATAGTGTTTGACGGTTGGCCATCGCGATTTCATCCGCTCGACCACCGGCTGCAAAGAAGCATCGTAAAGCAGTACCAAATCCTCGGCGTGATTTACGATATAGTCGAGCTGCTCGTCGAACAGTCGCGGATTAAGCGTGTGGATAACGCCACCGGCACCAATGACTCCATACCAGCTAATCAGGTGATGGACGTGATTCATCGCCAGAGTCGCGACCCGGTCGCCTGGCTGCACCCCCACCCGGCGCAAGGCCTGAGTCATGCGCAGCGCATCATGGCGGACTTCAGCCCAGGTCGTACGGGTCTCGCTGCCATCGGCCCAGCGGGTAACGAGTTCGCGGCTACCATGCTCGCGCGCAGCGTGATCGAGAATCTGAGTGACCCGAAAGCCCCGGTCCTGCATTGCTCCCAGCGGCATCTTTCTCTCCCAAACCCTATTTATTTTTTTGATTCACCCGAGCTTATCCCACGGCAAACGAAAGAATAAATTATGGATATCGCCCAACGTTATTTGAATTCCTGATGGAAAGCAGAGCGACCTTCACCTGAATATCATACGCCAGCCAGAACGCGCAATCACCGCGCCGGAATGGCTAGCGCAACCGTTCGTTAAATACGCAGGCGGAAGCTGGGCCGTGCCGAAAAGCCCGGTTGATGCAGCGAAGATCAAGGCTTTGGCGCAAACGGCAAGCGCGCTCGACCAGAGACGCAAAAAATATCAGATTTTATTGTGAGAGAATTCGCCGCCGGGCAAATTTGGACAGAACAGGGTCATCGCTGAAACCGCGAAATGGTAGCGGAGGAGG
>JAGRES010000035.1 GCA_020446425.1 Sphingobium sp.
CCAAAAAGGGCTCAAAGAATGTCCACTCGGCATCCTCCATCAGCAACCGCGCCAAGATAACCTCCGCAAAAGCTATCTTGAATCACATCCTGACGCGCTTGTGAATCCAGTTTGTCAACAGGACCTAATTGGTAAGGATGCAGCTTAACAACGCAAGCTCCGTTGCGTGGTGCGCACAAGTTAGCGAATATTGATTCGTTTGGTCTTGCGCCATCGATTGTTGCCTCAGCGAAGTTTCGCTTCTTATCCAGACATGCTGGCAAGCCGTCAGTGCGATTATTCGGTAGGGCAGTTAAAGCCATTCCTTCTCGTTCGCCAACCGCTCCTCTACTTCTTCTACGAACCGCGACGGGATATTCTTTCCGTAGAGAAGATGAACCTCGTGGCGCGCCCGCGTGAACCCGACGTAAAAAAGCCGTCGTGCCTCGCGCAAGTCATTTGTGCTCGGATTATTTCGCGGCAATCGGCCTTCCTCCATCCCAACCAGAATGACAACATCGAACTCACGCCCCTTGGCACTGTGAAGTGTCGAGAGATTGATACGGTTAAGTCCTGTGCCGATGCCAGCGAACTCCCCTAGCGTCAGGTCTTCCATGTCCCCGTCCGGGCCGAGCCGCGCGATCAAGATGTCGAGCAAACCAAGGTCGTCATGGAGTGAACGCGCGTTGGCCACATGCGGTGCGACGATCTCCTCGCGAAGCTCTGTCAGCCAAACACATAGCCCAAGGGTATCATCCCGCCGACTCCACAAAGCGGCGGTCAAAGCCCTTTGGAACTCGAGTCTGGCAGCGTCGTCAATTAGAACCTCGTGAAACAGCCGCGAACCTTCGCCGATCACACGACTAAGCCGAGGGTCGCCACTACGCCAACCACCGCAACACCACATTGCGCATTGCTCGAGCCAGCGCAGCAGCCGGCTCGATCGCGGATACAGCGCGTTGGCATCAGTGCGGGTGACCGAATAGCCCGCACCCTCGGCGGCATTCGCCACTTCATCACCGATAAAGGCCGCAGGATAGAGCACTGCAACCTCGCCTAAGTCGAGGTCGGGTCGGCGTTCCCGGATCTCAGGAATTAGCTGTTCAATCAGATGACGGGCTTGGCCAGCATAGCTGCCAGTGCAAGGATGGAAGTAGATCGTTCCCTCGTGCGCATCGTCGGGCGCACGATAGCCTCGCTTCTCACCTAGGGCGTATTCGGACGCAGCAACGATCTTCGAACCGCTGCGATAGTTGAGCCCGAGCCGAACCATCTCAACATCGGACCGTTCGGATAAGCGACGGAGAAGCTCGGGATGCGCGCCAGTGAAGCCGTAGATCGACTGATCGACGTCGCCCACCGCGAACAGCCGCATGCCAGCGCCGAAGCATAGTCCCATAACCATACCGTGAAGCGCCCGCCCAAGATCTTGATATTCGTCAACGGCGAGTATCGGATATTTGGCGACAAGCGCCTTGCGGAGCCACGGATTAGTTCCGAGCGCTCGCACCGCCAGCAACGGCATGTCATCGAAGTCGATCAGGCTCTTTGCCCGCAACTCGGCTTCATAGGCGGTCACAAGCTTCGCCAACTGCGGATCGGCGATATCGAAGTTGGACTGCTCGCGAACAAGGAAACGGCGCCTGTACACGCCCATCCGGAAGTCCCAGGTCTGCGGATTTTCCGGCCCCTTGATGACCTTGGCATGGGCGCGTTCGAGCGCAGCACGCGATTGCTGCCGGGTGGCAACGGTGAATTCGTCCGGCAAACCGACGCCTGCCAGCTTAGCGTAGGGAAACAATATCTGAGTCAATGAGAATGAATGAACCGTGCCGATGAAGACCCGGCCGTTCGGTGAAATGCCAAGGGCATCTAGCCGCGTCTCAAGTTCGCGGGCGCACTCATTGTTGTAGGTGATACAAGCGATCCCGCGTGGCTCATTGACATCTTCACTGAGCATGCGGGCAAGCTTGACAGTAAGGGTCTTGGTCTTGCCGCTTCCCGGACCAGCGAGCAGCACGCAGTGGCCGGTTGACTCATATGCCTGCCACTGGCGCTCGTTGCGGCGCAGATCTTCTGCGCCGCGGAGATACAGTGCAGGGTCAGACAAGACCGATCACGTGATTTATTGCTTTGGAAATATAGCTGGGCACGGGATTCCCGGGAACACGGATTGCTAACCGCTGCGCAAAGCGCCCTTTGCCGATCTGCTCGATCATCTTGAGTAGGACCTTGTAGTCGACGGTGCTTGGCTTGTCCTCCCATTCGTCGAGCAGCGCCTTGCGCTTCTTGCTGAAGTTATGCTCGCGCAACGTATCGATCATTTCCTGTGCGTAATCCCCTTCGAACAACTCGGTCTCGAGAGTGTCAGTGTTCACGAATATGCCGAACCGCTCCATCTTTTCGAAGGATTCCCCATAAGTGCCCTCTTCAATGTCGCTGATGATGGCGTCAGTATCCTCGCCGTCCTGCGCTTGGTTGATTGTACGAACAAGCTTCAGACCGCGATTATAGGCCCAAGGCACGTCGTTGACCTCGTCATAGTCGGTGATCGCCGAGAACGGGATGCCGAGTGCGCAAAGCAGCTTTACGTAGGGCTGGAAATTTGTACCCGCGACTGAGCAAACCGTGATGCCGTGCTCGTCAAGCGAGGCCTCCATTTCCTCGGCGAAGGTCGGGATCAGAAACCGCTCAGCGTCGCCCTCGACCAGGATCACGCCCCGCGCGAAGACCAACTCTGCGCGCGTCACGTCCAAATAGCGCTCGAGGTCCTCGACATCGTCGTCGGAAAACTTGGCGGACGCAGTCGAGTATCCCTTGGTTCCAGCTCCCGCCTGCTCACGCAACAATAGCAGTGATGTCAGAGGCGCAACACTTGCAATGTGAGGGGAATGCGTGGTTAGAATCACCGAAAGCGGCTCGAGCTCGGCCCCTTCTTCCTCATTATCGGTTTCGACGATCGTCTCGAAAAGGTGCTTGTAGACGAGACGTTGGAGGTGTGGGTGGAGATGTGCTTCCGGCTCTTCGATCGCGAGCAGTGAGTGATCGCGCCTGTTGTTTTCGATCAACCGCTTCAGGTCTAGGAGTTTGAGCGTTAAGAAAATCAAATTCGCGGAGCCGAGACTGGCATCGGCAATGCCACGACGCCCCTCGTCGATCAGCAACCGAATCTGACGGTTGATCCGCGCGGAATCAGTCGCCGAGAAGCCGAGCGAGGGATTCACATTTTGTTTCGGACCGCTCATTGCCAGGAACAACTCGGCGATCTGCTTCTCGAGCGACTCAACTTCGTCAAACTCGAGGACGGCATTTGATGCCTCCGAAATTTTCTCGCCGATGGCTGCCAGGGCATCTGTATCGATACCAACGAAAGCATCCTCGACCAGCGGTCGAAGGGGCGAGCGGCGCCAGGCTGCGAGATCTCCTTCGGCATCTCGCAATGCGGGCAGGAGGTCCATCGTGATCCGTCGGCGCAGATCGTGGCCGAAGCGTTTGGCCTCATCTTCTCCCCCGAAACAGATGAAGGAGAAATCATCATCACTCGCCGGCGCGTGCGTCAGTCCCGGCTTAGGTCGCAACTGGTAAGTGAGCCGCACCGTGTCGGCATCGTCGTCGAGGCGAAAGTCGGTCAGAACTGCAAGAACGTCGAGATCTTCCTCAAAATCTTTGATCTCGACTGTAACGTTGATTCTTGAGTTCTCATCGATCGCGTCGAGGCCGTCCCAAAAATCTGCCCGACCCAATTGCCGACTACTGTCAGGCAGAGAAGGATCAAAGATGAGTCGTAGGGCGTAGAGGAGATTGCTCTTGCCCACTCGGTTCTCCCCCACGATCACCAAGTTGCCGCCAAGCGCAACATCCAAACTTTGGAAGTTGCGAAAATTCTCGATTGTAATGCGCGATAAGTGCATGTCGCCTCCGACCTCCGATGGTTTAACCCATACACAAATTCGCGCCCTCCCAGCAGCTTTGCGTTAATGCGGAGCAAATTTCTCAAAATTTAGAACGCTCTATTGATCAGATCCTCTATACCGCTTCTGCAGGCAAATGAACGATGACATTCGCCATGCATTAAGGAACTGGAATTGGGGCGCTTGGCTGCAGTGCCAAGCAAGAATTCCAAACCGATCCACCGTCATTTCGTTCTTGTTTTTCGCCAGAATACGCCATCCGCAATTCCCTATTGCCTGACGGCAATCTGATGTCTTTTTGATCTGCCTCGCAAGCGCAGCCGATGATCGGTTGCCGCAATCCGGGGCAGCCCATGAGCGTCATTCCGATCCGATCTGAGGCATCTACGCGCGGCGCGCGGATGCTGCGTACTGCGCTCGGAGCCGAGATCGCGCGTTGGCTCGAAGAACCTGCGGTGATCGAGGTGATGCTCAATCCCGATGGTCGACTGTGGGTTGACCGGCTGGGTGAAGGAATCGCCGCAACCGACTGCCTGATGAGCGTTGCCGATGGCGAACGCATCATCCGGCTGGTCGCCCACCATGTCGGGGCCGAAGTCCATGCCGGCGCGCCTCGCGTGTCGGCGGAATTGCCCGAAGGGGCCGAGCGCTTCGAAGGCCTGCTGCCACCCGTCGTGGCAGCGCCCAGCTTTGCCATTCGCAAGCCTGCCGTCGCGGTGTTTACCCTGGCCGACTACGTCACGAGCGGCATCATGGTGAACTGGCAGGCCGATCTGCTTGCCGCTGCGGTTGCTTCACGGAAGAACATCCTGGTCGCCGGTGGGACTTCGACCGGCAAGACGACACTCACCAATGCCCTGTTGGCCGAGGTCGCGTCGTCCACCGACCGTGTGGTCCTGATTGAAGATACGCGTGAGCTGCAATGCGCCGCGCCAAACCTTGTGTCGCTGCGCACCAAGGACGGTGTCGCCACCCTGTCCGATCTGGTCCGTTCCGCGCTGCGCCTGCGCCCTGATCGCATCCCCATCGGCGAAGTGCGCGGAGCCGAAGCTCTCGACCTGCTCAAGGCCTGGGGCACCGGCCATCCGGGCGGGATCGGCACAATCCATGCCGGTTCGGCGCTGGGCACGCTGCGGCGGCTTGAGCAACTGATCCAGGAAAGCGTGGTCACTGTGCCGCGCGCCCTTATCGCCGAGACCATCGACATTATCGCCGTGCTTGTGCGCGATGGCACCGGACGGCGGCTTGCCGAACTGGCTGAGGTTCGCGGGCTCGATGCGGCTGGCGAATACCTCCTAACACCTCTTTCCCCCGCTCAAGGAGACATCTCGTGACCCACCTCTTGGCCCGCGCTCGTTCTGGGGCGCAGACACGCCTGTCCGCTCTCGTTCTTGGCAGCCTTGCCGCGCTGGTTGTTGCCGCGCCTGCCCATGCAGCTGGCTCGTCGATGCCGTGGGAAGCGCCGCTCCAGGCGATCCTTGAATCCATCCAGGGACCGGTCGCCAAGATTGTGGCGGTGATCATCATCATCGCCACCGGACTGGCGCTCGCCTTCGGCGATACGTCGGGCGGATTCCGGCGACTGATCCAGATCGTATTCGGCCTGTCGATCGCCTTTGCGGCTTCGTCCTTCTTTCTCTCCTTCTTCTCCTTCGGCGGCGGAGCGCTGGTCTGATGGAACCGAGTGCATTCAGCCTACCCAGCGGCTTTGCCGTACCGGTCCATCGGGCGCTCACCGAGCACATCCTGCTCGGCGGTGCACCGCGCGGACTGGCGATTGCCAATGCCACACTGGCAGGAGCCATTGGACTCGGGCTTCAGCTCTGGATCGCAGGCCTCGCCTTCTTCGCACTCGGCCACATGGTGGCGGTCTGGGCCGCCCGGCGCGATCCGCAGTTCGTGGATGTAGCCCGGCGCCATCTGCGCTTTCCTGCGTATTGCGGAGTCTGAGCAGTGTTCTCACTTCGCGAATATCGAAACAAGGCCGACCGACTTGCAGACTTCCTGCCCTGGGCAGCGCTGGTCGCTCCAGGCGTGGTGCTCAACAAGGATGGCAGCTTCCAACGCAGCGCGCGCTTTCGTGGGCCTGACCTCGACAGCGCCACGCCAGCTGAACTGATCGCCACGACCGCCAGGCTCAATTCTTCCCTTCGGCGACTTGGGTCGGGCTGGGCGATCTTCGTTGAAGCTGTGCGCCGACCGGCGCAGGACTATCCGGTCTGCGATTTTCCCGATCCGGCATCCGCGCTGGTCGAACGCGAACGTACGGCGCAATTCGCGGAGGAAGGCGCGCATTTCGAGAGCGGGTATTATCTTACGTTCCTTTGGATGACACCCGCCGAGGATGCCGCACGCGCTGAAAGCTGGCTCTACGAAGGCAAGGCAGAGAAGGGCATCAATCCGCGCGAATTGCTCGATGGCTTTGTTGATCGCACCGACCGGCTTTTGCGCCTGTTCGAGGGCTTCTTTCCTGAAGTCGCCTGGCTCGATGATGGCGACACGCTGACCTATCTGCACAGCTGCATTTCGACGCGGGCACAGTCCGTTCGCGTCCCCGAGACCCCGATGCATCTTGATGCCTTGCTCGCCGATCGGCCGCTCACAGGCGGTCTCGAACCGCGCCTGGGTAGCTCACATCTGCGCATGCTGACCGTGATCGGCTTTCCCAGCGCGACCTTCCCTGGCCTGCTCGATGAACTCAATGCGCAAGGCTTTGCCTATCGCTGGTCGACCCGGGCGATCATGCTCGACAAGAGCGACGCGACACGGCTGCTTTCCAAAATTCGCCGCCAATGGTTTGCCAAGCGCAAATCGGTCGCTGCGATCCTCAAGGAAGTGATGACCAACGAGGCCTCGGTGCTGGTCGATAGCGATGCAGCCAACAAGGCCGACGATGCCGATACGGCGCTACAGGAACTGGGCGCCGACCATGTCGGTCTGGCACTGGTCACAGCTACCGTCACCGTCTGGGATGAGGATGCGGCACTCGCTGCCGAGAAGCTGTGCCTGGTCGAGAAGGTTATCCAGGGCCGCGATTTCACCTGCGTGACAGAAGGCATGAACGCGATCGAGGCCTGGCTCGGATCGCTCCCCGGCCATGTTTACGCCAATGTCCGCCAGCCCCCGATCTCGACGCTGAACCTTGCGCATATGATGCCGCTATCGGCGGTCTGGGCTGGGCCGGAACGCGATGCGCATTTCGATGCGCCACCGCTGTTCTATGCCCGGACCGAAGGTTCGACCCCGTTTCGGTTTGCGCTCCATGTAGGCGATGTCGGGCACAGCCTGATCGTCGGTCCGACCGGGGCAGGCAAGTCGGTGCTGCTGGCGATGATGGCGATGCAGTTTCGCCGGTATGCTCGCTCGCAAGTGTTTGCCTTCGACTTTGGCGGATCGATCCGTGCCGCAGCGCTGGCCTGCGGTGGTGATTGGCAGGACCTGGGCTCAAGCCTGGCCGATGAAAGCTACCATGCAGTGCTGCTGCAGCCGCTTGCCCGGATCGACGAACCTTCGGAACGCAATTGGGCATCCGAATGGCTTCAAGCGATCCTTGCAGCCGAAGGTGTGGCGGTCGATCCTGCCACCAAGGATCATCTCTGGTCGGCGCTGACCTCGCTTGCTACTGCGCCGATTGCCGAACGCACACTCACTGGCCTTGCCGTTCTGCTGCAATCGCAAGCGCTCAAACAGGCATTGGCACCTTTTTGCATCGACGGGCCGTTCGGCCGCCTGCTCGATGCCGAAAGCGAACGTCTTGGTGAAGCCAGCTTCCAGGCCTTCGAGACCGAAGGGCTGACCGGGTCGGCTGCGGCCCCTGCCGTCCTCTCCTATCTCTTCCACCGGATCGAAGGGCGGCTCGATGGCTCGCCCACGATGATCATTATCGATGAAGGCTGGCTGGTGCTCGACAGTCCGGCCTTCGCCGCACAACTGCGCGAATGGCTCAAGACGCTGCGCAAGAAGAATGCGAGCGTGGTTTTCGCGACCCAAAGTCTGGCCGATATCGAGACCAGTTCAATCGCGCCTGCCATCATCGAAAGTTGTCCGACCCGCATCTTCCTGCCCAATGAGCGTGCGGTCGAGCCGCAAATCCTTTCGATCTATCGCCGCTTTGGTCTCAATGACCGCCAGATCGAAATCCTGAGCCGGGCGACCCCGAAGCGCGACTATTACTGCCAGTCGGCACGCGGCAACCGCCTGTTCGAACTGGGGCTGGGCGAAGTCGCGCTCGCCTTCACTGCCGCCTCTTCCAAGAGCGACCAGCTTGCCATCTCCCGCATCGTTCAAAGCGAAGGGCGCGCGGGTTTTGCCGCGGCCTGGCTGAAGCATCGCGGCCTCGACTGGGCCGCCGACCTGCTTGGCGCGGACACGCCGCCATCCAATCCCCCCAGCCCCCAAGAAGGAGACCTCCCATGACCCTGCGTAAATTCCTCCACGGCCTTGCTGCCAGCTCGGCGCTCGCTGCCGTCAGTGCGACGGCCGTCGTATCCGTCCCGGCTCAGGCGCAGTTCGGGTTCGGCGGGATCGTCTACGATCCGTCCAACTATGCGCAGAACGTGCTCACCGCTGCGCGCACGCTGGAGCAGATCAACAACCAGATCCGCATGCTGCAGAACCAGGCCACTTCGCTCATCAATGAAGCGAAGAACCTCCAAAGCCTGCCGCTGACGGTGCTTCAGCCCCTGCAGGAGCAAATCCAGCAGACCCAGCAATTGCTGCGCGCAGCGCAGCGTATTGCCTATGATGTGCGCGAGATCGAAACCGCCTTCGACCAGCAGTACAAGAACATCCCGCTGAACGCTTCGCAGCGGGCCATGGTCGATGGTGCCGAGAAACGTTGGCAGAATAGCGTCGCCGGTTTCGAGGATGCCCTCAAGGTCCAGGCTGGCGCGGTCGCCAATATCGAAGGCTCGCGCTCGGCAGTGAATGACCTGGTCAGCGCCAGCCAGTCTGCCACAGGTGCCCTTCAAGCCGCGCAGGCCGGAAATCAACTGCTAGCGGTGCAAGCCCAGCAGCTCGCCGATCTCACCGCCACGCTGGCGGCAATGGGCCGGGCACAGGCGCTCGATGCTGCCGAACGCGCGGCAGCCAAGGCGCAGGCCCGCGAACAGTTGCGGCGCTTTCTCGGTGATCAGCCTACCTACACTCCGGGCGGAAACTGATCCGTCATGGACACCAAACTCCTCGCACGGATCGGCGCGGCTGTCTTTGTCGGCATCGCTGTCGCCATGACGCTCGTGCAGATGCGCGAGGAGCCTGCGGCGCGCCCTGAAGCGGCGCGCGAGGTCTGGGTGCCCGACGGTGACCCCTTGCCTGCCCAGTTACGCGCCTGCGCGGAGATGGGCGAACTGGCGCTTTCTAACGCTGATTGCCGTGCGGCATGGGCCGAAAAGCGCCGCCGCTTCTTTGGCGTCGATCATCCCGAAGCCTATTCGGGCCTGGATACATCGGCACAGCCGCTCATGGAGATCCTTCCTTCCCACGAACAGCGAGGGGAGGACTGACATGGGCGGCACCGGCGTCGTCGATCGCTTCCTCGCGATCTTCTCGCAATATATCGACAGTGGCTTCGGCCTGCTCTCAGGCGAGGTCGCCTTCATCGCGACCACGCTGATCGTGATCGATGTGACGCTTGCCGCCCTGTTCTGGAGCTGGGGCGAGAATGACGACATCATCGCCCGGCTCGTCAAGAAGACGCTTTTCGTTGGCATTTTCGCCTATATCATCGGCAACTGGAGCGCGCTCGCCAATATTGTCTTCCAGAGCTTTGCCGGACTGGGGTTGAAGGCCAGCGGCTCCGGCCTTGGCGCTGGCGACCTGTTGCAACCGGGCCGGGTGGCGCAGGTCGGGATCGATGCGGCATGGCCGCTGATCGAATCCATTGCCGACCTGATTGGCTATGTCGGCTTCTTCGAAAATTTCCTGCAGATCATCATTCTGCTGCTCGCCTGGGCGGTGGTGATCATCGCCTTCTTCATCCTCGCGATCCAGCTTTTCGTCACTCTGATCGAGTTCAAGCTGACCACACTTGCAGGCTTCGTGCTCATTCCCTTCGGCCTGTTCGGCAAGACTGCTTTCATGGCCGAGCGGGTGCTCGGTAATGTCATATCCTCAGGCATCAAGGTGCTGGTGCTCGCGGTTATCATCGGCATCGGCTCGACCCTGTTTGCCGAGTTCACCAGCGCCATTCCGGGCGAACCGACCATTGAAGACGCGCTTGCTATCGTGCTCGCCAGCCTGACCCTTCTAGGCCTCGGCATCTTCGGGCCTGGCATCGCCAATGGCATTGTCGCAGGCGGCCCACAGCTTGGTGCTGGCGCAGCAGCTGGCACGGCCCTGCTCGCGGGCGGCGCAGCCGTTGGCGGTGTTGCTGGTGCCAAGCTTGCCGGCGGTGCTGTCGCCAGTGCGGCCTCTTCGATCGCCCAGGGCACATCCCGCGCCGCAGTCGGCGCAACCATGGCCTATGCCACTGGCTCTGCTGGCAAGAGCGGCGGTGCAGCGATTGCAGGCGGCATGGCCGGTGTTGGCCGCGCAGCCGGAGGCGCGGCCATGTCTCCGCTGCGCAAGGCGGCGGACAGCGCCAGGAGCAGTTTCCGCGACGGGGCGCGTACCTCAGTCGGCAATATGGGCGGACGCATCGTGCCTGCGCCGGGATCGACGCCCCCAGACCCAGTGCCCGACAGCGGTCCGCCTGCCTGGGCCCGATCCATGAAACAGCGCCAAAGCCTTGGCCATTCGGCTTCGCTTGCTGCGCACACCGTGCGGGCCGGCGACGGGCACGGCGCAGGCGCTTCCATCGACACGCAAGAGAAGGACTGAACCTCCCATGTTCAAACGCCCCTCCATCCGATACGGCACGACGCCGCAGCCAGAGACGCCCTATCAGCGCGCAGCGCAGGTATGGGACGAACGTATCGGCTCGGCCCGCGTGCAGGCGCGCAGTTGGCGTTATGCTTTCTTCGGCGCCCTTGGCCTGTCGGCGGCGCTGACCGGCGGCCTCGTCTGGCAGAATGCGCGCGGTACCATTGTCCCCTGGGTGGTCGAGGTCGACAAGCTCGGCGAGGCGCGCAGCGTGGCTCCGGCCAAAGCGGAGTTTGCGCCCACCGATCCGCAGATCGCCTTCCACCTTGCCCGCTTCATCGAGCATGTCCGTGCCATTCCTGACGATCCGATTGTCGTGCGCGAGAACTGGCTCAGAGCCTACGATTTCGCCAGCGACAAGGGGGCGCTGGCGCTCAATGACTATGCAAGGCTGAACGATCCCTTCGCCAACATTGGACGCGAACAGGTGGCGGTCGATGTCACCAGCGTGATCCGCGCGTCGCCGCGCAGTTTCCGGGTCGCCTGGGTTGAGCGGCGCTACCGTGACGGCGCACTCGCCGAGACGAGTCGCTGGACAGCAATTCTCGGCATTGCGGTCCAGCCCCCAAACAACCCCGACGCGCTCACCAAGAACCCGCTCGGCATTTTTGTCACTTCCATCAACTGGTCAAAGGAGCTCGGCTGATGTCCCGCTCGAAAGTCATGTCTCGTGTCACTGCTGTTGGTCTGATGGGTGCCGCTTCGTTCGCGCTGGCCTCGTCGGTCTCAGCAACCCCCATGCCTGCTGCTTCGGCCATGCAGGTCGCGCTCTCCGCCTTGGTGCAAGTGCGGCCGGTCACCGGACTGCGACTGCCGCCCCATTTCGATCCTCTTACGCGGCGAAACCCTCCCCACGCCGCGCGCCGCTCCCCTGCGTCTGGCCCCGAGACGCAAGTGGGAGCGGCGAATGATGCCGCCCGAATCCAGCCTGAGGATGCGGGGTTCAAGAACGCGATCCAGCGCTATGCCTATAGTGAAGGGGCGCTGTTCCAGATCTACGCCAAGCCCGGCCAGGTGACCGATATTGCCCTGCAGGAGGGCGAAAAGCTGGTCGGTCCGGGGCCGGTTGCGGCAGGCGATACCGTGCGCTGGATGATCGGCGATACGCTGAGCGGCTCGGGCGCGACGCAGCGGGTGCATATCCTGGTGAAGCCGACCCGGCCCGACATCACGACCAACCTGGTCATCAACACCGACCGGCGCACCTATCATCTCGAACTGCGCGCCAACGCCCGTGTCTACATGGCGTCGGTCAGTTGGTCCTATCCGCAGGACGAGTTGATCGCTCTGCGCCAGGCCGAAGCAGACGCGGCGCGCGCCGAGCCGATTGCGGGCGGGTTCACAATCGAGAACCTCAACTTCGACTACCGGATTTCGGGTGATAGGCCCGACTGGCGTCCTTTGCGCGTGTTCGATGATGGCAGGCAGACACTGGTCGAGTTCCCGCCCGACATCGCTCAAGGTCAGATGCCGCCGTTCTTCGTCATCGGCGAGGAAGGTGAGGCCGAACTGGTCAACTACCGGGTCAACGGACGCTACCTCATCGTCGACCGTCTGTTCCGCAAGGCCGAACTGCGGCTTGGTGCGGCACGACGACAGGTTCGGGTGAAGATTCGCAATCGCGCGGCGAGTGAATCATGAGCGGCGAGGCCGATCCAGAACGCCCGGTCGATGCTGAATCCATCACCAGCCTGCGCGGCGACGGCCCGCGCGTCGTGCGGCTGTCGCGCAAGGCGATCGGTGTTGCTGGCGCGGTTGGCCTGGCACTGGTTGGCTGCGCATTGATCTATGCGCTGCAACCCGCGTCGAACGGCGGCAACGAGGAACTGTTCAACACTGATGGCGTGGCGGTAGCCGACGGACTGGCATCGGCGCCGAGGGACTATTCACAGGTGCCACAGCTTGGGCCGCCACTACCCGGCGATCTTGGCAAGCCGATCCTTGATGCACAGGATCGCGGTGCAGTGGCGGAATTGCCGCCGGTTGGCGCTCAGCCTCCGCCACCCCAGGGCATCAGTCCCGAGGAAGCGGCCCGCCAGCGGATTGAACAGGAGCGCGAGGCGGCACGGGGCAGTCGACTCTTCTTCGGTGGCGGGACGACGGCAGCCAGTCCGGCGCAGGATTTGCCTGCCGTTGGCCAATCGGCTGTTGCTGGTTTGGCTCCAGAATCTGCCGCTCAGCCCTCATTTCTTGATCGCCCCGCCGAGCGTCGCACAGTCTCTTTGCAGCGGCTTGAGGCAGCACCGTCGTCTGCGCTGTTACAGGCCGGATCGGTCATTCCGGCTGCGCTCATCAGCGGCATTCGTTCCGACCAGCCTGGCCTCGTCACTGCGCAAGTGACCGAGAATGTCTATGACAGCCTCACCGGGCGGCGCTTGCTGATCCCGCAAGGCGCGCGCCTGATTGGCGATTATGAATCCGATGTCGGCTTCGGCCAGCGCCGCGTATTGCTGGCTTGGAATCGCCTTATTCTGCCTGATGGTCGGTCGATTGTTCTCGAGCGACAGCCTGCTGCTGATCCTTCCGGTTATGCCGGGCTCGAAGACGGTGTCGAGTACCATTGGGGCGGCGTGATGACGGCCGCGCTGGTCTCGACCCTGCTTGGCGTCGGTAGCGAACTGGGCACAGGAAGCGACGGCGATCTGGTGCGGGCATTACGCCGCGGCAGCCAGGACAGCATCAACCGCGCTGGCGAGCAGATCGTCTCGCGAGAACTTAATATCCGCCCCACTTTGACGATACGCCCCGGCCATCCGGTGCGGGTTTTAGTGACCCGCGACATCGTGCTGGAGGGCGGCGCATGACCCGGCTCAAGCTCTCCGACATTACTGATGAAAAGCCGGTCAAGCTCAGCATCGAAATCCCGGCTAAGCTGCACAGCGATCTCGTTGACTATGGCGTGGTTCTGAATGGCGGTGCGTCGCAGGGCGCGCCTGCGCCAGAGCAACTGGTCGCCCCGATGCTGGTGCGGTTCATTGCCACAGACCGGGAGTTTGCGAAGGCAAGACGGAACAGTCAGGCGCCTGCTACGAGCGGATAGCGCTCATCTACCAGTTTGAAGAAGCGGGCGAGGGCCGGATTGTCATTGTCCTCTCGCCACCAGGCAGCGAAGTCGAGATGTGCGGCGCCCGTTGGTTCGGCGATTTCACGGAAAGTGATATCGGATCGTGTTGCACCGGTTGCGCTTTCCGGGACTATGGTGATGAACTTGCCGTAGGGCACCATCGAGGCAATTGTTTCCGAAGTGGTTTCCTGGGTGATGATGCTGGCGTTGAGTCCATGTGCCCCCATTCGTTGGCGGATGATCTCGGCGATGCGTGGCCCTGAGCAAGTGGCAGGCAAGACGAAAACGCATTTGCGCAGATCGGTCCAGAATATCGTATCCTGTTCGATCAGCCGGTTGTCCTTCGGCAATACGACCATAAGCCGTTCCGACCATAGCCAGCGCTTGCGAATCCCTGACTCTTCGAATTGGCCCGCATGGATGACGATATCGATGATACGCGATTGAAGCCCTGACAGCATCCGACCGGGTCCGATTTCAAGCGCGTCGAGTTGCACCTCGGGGAACTGTTCCAGTACGTCGCCGAGCAGGAGCCTGAGATTACCGGCACTGAGCGAGTTGGAGAAGCCGACCATCAGGCGACCCACTTCACCATAGGTCACTGCCTTCGCGGTGGTCAGCAGATTGTCCGCGTCGGTAACGATCCGGCGGGCGACTTCGAGAAAAGCGCGTCCTGCGTCGGTCGGTACGACACCGCGTGTCGAACGCTCGAACAATGTGATGCCAAGGCGGTGCTCAAGCGCTGCCACCTTCTTGCTCAGCGTCGATTGCTTGACGTTTAGCTGCTTGGCGGCACGCAAGAAACTGCCCGAATCAGTAGCGATCACTGCGAAACGAAGCTGACGAAGGTCGAGTGTCAATTCATCACCCCAGCCGGATCAGCTGCGCAACGGGGTATTCACCCCACCGCACTTAGCCTTGCGACTGATGCAGACACCTGCCGGAGCGTACGGCATTCGGCCTTTCTGACCGAGACTAATAAGGGCGCTCATGATCAATTCGTCTCCAGCCGTTTTGATGAGAGTCTTATTTCGGATGCCACTCAGTTGCATGGCGCATATCTCGTCGGCTCCTGCCGCGAAGCCGCAGGAGCCGGCTGCTGTCGCAAAATGCAGAAGTCTTGGGGCGCCATAGCCTTTCGCACCAAGCAGCGATGCTCCCGTACAGCGCAATATTGATAGTAATAAATCACTAACTAAAATCTGGCAAGCTCCTTGCTGCAACACCCACCACTCAACCTTTCCAAGGGAGGGATTTTAGTAATAAACTGTAAAGACACAATAATTTTCAAAAACAAGAATTCTGAGCTAGATATCGATTGACGCATTCCTCCTGTTGATCTACCCAAAGTAATCGTTCGCTATCTTTGAGGTAAGCCATGAAGCCCAAGCACATGTCGGCCGACGAACGGCGGGCTGTCACCGTTGAGGCCGTCCTTGCTTTGGCGGCCCAGCAAAATCCTAGCGAAATCTCGACCACTGCTATCGCCGAGCACATGGGCGTTACCCAAGGAGCGCTTTTCAGGCACTTCCCTAACAAAGAAGCCATTCTAGAATCGGTTATGGACTGGGTTGCCGATCGGCTGCTCGCGCGCGTCGACAAGGCAGCCAGCGGAGCGGCGAGTTCACTCGAAGCCCTCGAGGCTATGTTTGAGGCACACGTGGCGTTTTTCGTCGAGAATCCGGGCGTACCGCGGATGCTCTTTGGTGAATTGCAGCGAGCGAAAATGACCGCGCCGAAGCGCATGGCTCAAAAGATGTTGCTCCGCTACCGGGAGCGGCTCGTGACGTTGATCGAAGATGGCAAGGCCAAAGGGCAGATCTCTTCCGGTACCAATACAGCTTCGGCCTGCACGCTTTTCATCGGCATGATCCAGGGGCTTGTCATGCAATCGCTGCTGGCCGGCGATGTTCAACTAATTCGCCGGGAGGCGCCGGGAGTTTTCCCGTTATTTCGGCTCGCTATCGAGGCCAGTGCATGAAAATGACCGCCATGCAGCGCAGGAAGATCGCACTGATTGCCGTTTTGGCAATTCTTGTCGTCTCGCTTGGCTATGTGGCCTTGCGATCAGGCCCCCTGGCGCCGGTTGCTGTCACTACGGCCAATGTTGAAAGCCGCTCGCTCCGTCCTGCCTTGTTCGGCGTGGGCACTATCGATGCTGAGCGGACCTATCGTGTCGGCCCGACCTTCCAAGGGCGAGTAAAATCCTTGACGGTTAATGTTGGCGACCGGGTTGTGGCGGGCCAAGTGATCGGCGAAATGGACCCGGTTGATCTGGATGACCGACTGACCGCGCAAGCTTCTGCCATGCAAGGTGCCGTAGCTTCTGTGAGCGAAGCAAGCGCGCGCAGGGCCTACGCCGCGACCGAGGCAAGACGCTACGAACGGCTGCTGGAGGCTCAAGCCACTAGTGAAGAAGTGCTGGCTGCCAAACACCAGGAACTTGTTTCGGCCGAGGCCGCCGTGGCCACAGCGCGATCCAATCTGGATCGTATGCGCTCGGACTACTCGGGTCTGCAGTCACAACGGGGCAACCTGCGTCTTGTCGCTCCGGCATCAGGCATTGTGACTCTCCGCGAAGTTGAGCCAGGTGCTGTCGTCGCTGGCGGTCAGACTGTGATCGAAATCATCGATCCGGCGAGCGTATGGGTCAATGCCCGCATCGATCAGGTGAGCTCTGCCGGACTGATGGCAGGGCTGCCCGCACGCATTCAATTGCGGTCGCGCGGTGATCGAACATTGCAAGGCAGGGTCTTGCGGATCGAGCCGCGAGCGGATGCTGTTACCGAAGAAACGCTCGTCAAGGTGATCTTCGATACCCTTCCGGCGCCCCTGCCTCCTTTGGGCGAATATGCAGAAGTAACCGTTGACCTTTCGCCGCTGCCCAAGGGTTTGGTGATACCAAACGCAGCCATCCGCCGACAAGGCACTGCGGTTGGTGTCTGGAAGATAGAAGATGGCGACGCGGTCTTTGTTCCGGTTGCGCTTGGACGAACCGATCTCGCTGGCCAGGTTCAGGTTCTTCGGGGTCTGACCGCGGGCGATACCATCATCGTTTACAGCGAGGCAGAGATTACCGCGAACAGCAGCATCAGCATCGTTGACAACATTCCGGGAGTCACCCCGTGATCAGTCTCGCGGGTAGAGACATTCTCCATAGCTGGGGGAAATTTGTCTTTACCGGGTTTGGCCTGGGTCTGCTGATCGGGGTCACCCTTGTCATGGCCGGCGTCTACCGCGGCATGGTCGATGACGGTAAAGCCCTGCTTGACAACAGCGGTGCCGACCTCTGGGTTGTCCAGCGAGACACGCTCGGCCCCTATGCCGAATCCTCAAGCATCAACGATGACATCTATCGAACGGTGCTGGCCATGCCTGGTGTCGCGCAGGCAGCGAATGTTACCTATCTGACCATGCAGGTTCGCAAAGGCGACAATGATGTCCGCGCGATGGTAGTGGGCATCGTTCCGGGCGCTTCGTGGGGTTCACCCGGCTGGCCCCCTTATCTGGTTGACGGCCGGCAGATCACCCGAGGCCATTACGAAGCGGTTGTAGATATCGCCTCCGGGTTCCGCCTTGGTGATGAAATCACGATTCGTCGCAACCGGTACCAGGTGGTCGGCCTCACACGCCGGATGGTGTCATCGAGCGGCGATCCAATGGTGTTCATTCCCCTCAAGGATGCCCAGGAAGCGCAGTTTCTCAAGGACAACGAAGCGATCTGGCAAAACCGCCACCGCACGGCTGCCAACCCTGCCTTCAATCGACCGGGAGTGCCCGATCTGCTTGATGCGGTGAATGCCTCCCAAACAAGCAGCACGTCGGTCAATGCAGTTCTGGTGAGGATTGACGCTAGTGCCGATCCTGAAACCGTCGCGCAGTCCATCCGTCGATGGAGAAGGCTTACCGTTCATACCCGTGAAGAAATGGAAGGGATCCTGATCGGCAAGCTGATTGCCACCTCATCAAAGCAGATAGGCATGTTTCTTGCGATCCTGTCGATCGTCAGCGCCGCAATCGTTGCCTTCATCATCTACACGCTGACAATGGACAAGATCCGCGAAATCGCGGTGCTCAAACTGATCGGAACACGCAACCGCACCATCGCCGCCATGATTCTCCAGCAGGCGCTCGCGCTGGGGGCAATCGGCTTTGCCGTGGGCAAGATCACGGCCACCTTCACCGCCCCATACTTCCCGAAATACGTGCTGCTGTTGTCGCAGGATGCCATCCTTGGATTCATCGCAATAATGGCCATCTGCGCGCTGGCCAGCCTGATCGCGATCCGCATGGCGCTGAAAGTCGATCCGGCGGAAGCGATAGGTGGCTGAAATGACGGCGACCGGCATCGTCATCGAAGGGCTGCGCAAGCGTTACGGCGAAGGCGATACCGCCGTCGATGCACTCAAGCACGTCGACATGAATGTCGCGCCAGGCGAAGTGATCGGCCTGATCGGCCCCTCGGGCTCCGGCAAGAGCACGCTGCTCAAATGTCTTGGCGCGGTGATCGACCCGACTGCCGGCCAGATGACGCTGGGGGGAGAGGTTATCTATGACAATGGCTGGCAGGTTTCGGACCTGAGGGCGCTTCGCCGCGACAAGATCGGGTTTGTGTTTCAGGCCCCCTATCTGATTCCATTTCTTGATGTGGTCGACAATGTTGCGCTGCTACCCATGCTCGCAGGGCTTTCCAACGCGGACGCTCGCGAACGGGCGATCGAACTGTTGACAGCGCTCGATGTCCAGCATCGCGCCGCAGCCATGCCGTCGCAATTGTCGGGTGGTGAACAGCAGCGCGTCGCAATCGCTCGCGGGCTGGTCAATCGCCCTCCGGTCATCCTGGCCGACGAGCCTACTGCACCGCTGGATTCGGATCGAGCGATGGCTGTGATCCGGATCCTGAATGAAATGGCGGCCAAGTATCAAACCGCAATCATCGTGGTGACGCACGATGAAAAGATCATCCCGACATTCAAGCGTATCTATCACATCCGCGACGGCATCACATCCGAAGAAGTCGGTGAGGGGCGGCCGATTTCATGATTGGTTGCAAATCATTTCCCAGCTCAGGGCCACGCGCATTTCCCCATGATCTGGGCTGGCTCCGGCACGAAAGGAATAACTCGCCATGTTGAGTCTATCGTTTCTGGGTGCCGCTCGCGAAGTCACCGGATCGTGCTTCCTGGTTAATGGAACAGGCGCGAGATTTCTGGTCGACTGCGGCATGGTTCAGGGCGGTCGCGATGCCGCGGTCCGAAACCACAAGGGTTTTGCGTTCGATCCTTCCTCGATCGATTTTGTTTTGCTGACCCACGCCCACATTGACCATAGCGGACTTCTTCCGAAGCTGACGCGCGAAGGCTTTACCGGCCCGATCTACACATCCGAAGCGACAGCCGACCTTCTGAAAGTGATGTTGCTCGATAGTGCGCGAATTCAAGAGGGCGACGCCGAGCGCAGGAGACGAACACGCCGGAACTCCGACAGAAATGACCCGGCCCGAAACCCTCTCTATACACAGCAGGATGCCCGAACCTGTCTGAAACAGGTGCGCGCACTACCCTACGACACGCCATTCGAGCCTGCCGAGAGCCTCACAGTCAGCCTACGCGATGCTGGCCATATTCTCGGCTCTGCAATCATCGAAGTCACGATTGAAGAGGGCGGCTTGCAGCGCAAGATCGTGTTCAGCGGCGATCTCGGTCAGCCAGAACGACCGCTGGTTCGTGAGCCGACGCCTGTATCTCAAGCCGATTACCTTGTGATCGAATCCACATACGGAAACCGTGTTCACTCAAACTTCGATCAGACGCGCGAAGAACTTCTCGATATCCTGCAGACGACCTTGCGAAACGGCAATCTGATTATTCCTGCGTTCGCGGTGGGAAGAACCCAGGAGATCCTCTATTCAATTCACAAGATGGCCTGCGAGGGGCACGTTGATAATCTGAAGATCTTTGTCGATTCACCGATGGCAACGCAAGTTACGAGACTGACGAAGGCTCACTTCGAACTGTTCAACGAAAGGGCCAAACAACTCGTGCAGTGGCACGCATCAGAGCCATTTCCTCCGTATCTTCGTTTCACCGAAAGCGTCGAGGAATCCAGAGCGCTCAATCAGATCAAATCCGGTGCAATCATCATCTCGGCAAGCGGCATGTGCGAGGCTGGGCGTATTCGCCACCACTTGCTGCATAATCTGCCCCGCGCGACCAGCACCGTGCTAATAGCCGGATTTCAGGCTCAGGGCACACTCGGTCGCAAACTTGTCGATGGCGCCAGCCATGTCCGGCTGTTTGGAAATGACATCCCGGTCCGTTCAAAAATCCATGTGCTGAACGGATTGTCTGCTCACGCAGACAGGAATGCCCTGCTTGGCTGGGCGAGGAATTTTCGAGAGCCACCGCGCAAGAGCTTTGTTGTTCATGGTGAAGAGCAGTCTGCGCAGGAGTTTGCGAGCAGCCTGCAATCGGAACTCGGCTGGGAGGCTCTCGCACCGCTGGCTGGCTCGGTCTTCCAGCTTGGTGAGGGGGGCGACTGATGGGTTCCGGGCGCGATCAACAGGCCTACACGGCAAACCGCAAGGCTATTCTGCGAAACCCCGCCTACAGGCTCGCCTATGAGGATGCGGAATTCCTGGCTGGCCCTGATATGCGTTCGATGCGGCTGCAAATGGAACTCCTCAAGCCGGAAAAAGCCCTTGAGCGGCACGGAATCGCCTCGACCGTGGTTGTCTTCGGCAGTGCTCGCATCCCATCCCCCGAACAGGCTGCTCGCGATTCGCAGCCGCCTTCGGCAAGGGGCAAGCTCTCTCCCAGTCAGGCAACACCGTCGGCCCACTACTATGAAGAAGCGCGCAATTTTGCCCGCAAGATCTCGGCGCGCTTCCAGCATGAAGGAAGGTGCGATTTCGTCGTTGTCACGGGCGGTGGCCCAGGCATCATGGAGGCAGCCAATAGGGGTGCGTTTGATGCCGGAATGAGATCGATCGGCCTCAACATAACACTCCCGAATGAGCAATATCCGAACTCTTACATTACTCCTGATCTGGCATTCCGTTTTAGATACTTTGCCATACGCAAGATGCACTTCCTGCTACGCGCGAAAGGACTAGTGGTCTTCCCCGGTGGTTTCGGAACATTTGACGAACTTTTTGAAGTTCTGACTCTAATTCAAACTCGCAAGATGAAGAGAATTCCAATTGTTCTCTTTGACAGGGAATTTTGGTCAAGAGCAATAGATTTCGAATTTCTTGTGAGATCTGGATTTATAGCAAGTGAAGATTTGTCACTTTTCGTGTTCGCCAGCGATTCTGATGAACTTATTTCACATCTAGAAAAATTCTACGGTGGCGTCCCGCCACAGGCAGACGATCAATGAAGACACAACCGACGGGAAGTCCGCTATGTCCAATTCCGAGAAGTTGAGAAGCAGAGAGGTCGCCGCCGTGATCGGCCCCCTCATCACGATACGCTTCGGCGGGCACGTTGCAGTGGCTGCTCTGCTCGCCGGATGCGCCGTCGGGCCGGACTTCGAGCGACCGGTTCCGCCAACCGTAGAAACCTATTCGCCCCACATTTCCAACGAAGTCTATACCTCTGCGCCATCAGACTATGACAGTTCTCAGAGGGTTGTGCCGGGCCTCCAGGTGGAGACGGGATGGTGGCGCAGCTTCAGATCGCCTCGTCTGGACCAGTTCATTGCGGAAGCGCTCGATCAGAGTCCCACACTCGCCGCTGCAGAAGCGACACTGAGAGAATCACAGGAATATCACCAAGCCCGTTCCGGGGCGACAGAGTTCCCTCAGGTGGAGATCGGTTCGTCTGCTCAAAGACAAAGGTTCAATCCTGGCGCATTGGGTCAGGACTTGGATCCTCGCGAATTCAGCCTTTACAACACAAGTGCATCGGTTGGTTACAATCTCGATCTTGCGGGCGGAAATAGTCGTGCAATAGAGGCCCTCGCTGCGCGCGCGGACACGAGACAGTTCGAGTTGCGGGCAGCCAGATTGACCCTAGCCGGCAACATCGCGACTACAGCATTCGCACGAGCGCGGATTGCAGCGCAGCTTGAGATCACCAATTCGCTGATCGACAATCTTGAGGCTCAGCAGCGTATTGCCCGTCAACGACTGCGTCTGGGCAATGCTGCAGCGGACGAACTCCTTGCGCTTGAGGCACAGACAGAGGCATTGAAGGCGACACTTCCTGTGCTGAGCCAACAGCTGGCAGAAGCGGAACATCTCTTGGCTACACTGGCAGGGCGGGCTCCTGCGCAGGGTGGTGTGCCGGAGTTCACGCTCTCCGAATTCGCCTTGCCGCCAGAGTTGCCGTTAATTGTACCGTCGGAACTCGTTCGGCAGAGGCCTGACATATTGGCGGCAGAAACCATGGTCCATGCCGCCAATGCAGACTACGGTATCGCGGTCGCCCAGATGTACCCTCAATTGAACCTAAACGCGACGCTGGGAACCCAGGCATTAACAACCGGCGCCCTGTTTGGCGGATCTTCAACTATCTGGAGCATTATAGGTCAGATAACGCAGCCGCTTTTCAATCCCGGCCTAAGTCATGAAAAACGAGCCGCCCTTGCGGCGTTTGATGCGGCGACGGCCCGTTACAAGGTAATCGTACTGGATGGCTTACGCGACGTAGCAGATGTTCTTGTGGCAGTGGACAGCAATGCGCGTGAGCTGGAGGCAGAGATCAGAGCAGCCAATGCCGCACAAGAGTCCCTCCTAGTAATGCAGCGTCGGCATGAATTGGGAGCGGCAAGCTACGCTCAGGTTCTGATTGCCGCTCAACAAGCGCAACACGCAAGACTTGCTGTCGTTGCCGGTAGGGCTAATCGCCTAGCGAATACTGCGGCGCTTTATGTTGCAATGGGAGGTAACAGTGGACCGGTCTTGCCTGATGCAGCAGAATGAGAACTGCAAAGCTGTTGCATCGCCAAACCTGCGGTACAACATGACATGGCTGGTTGCGCTAATGATCTTTGCGGGCTTCACAACAACGTGCGCGCACGCTGCCTCACCCGCTAGGTTCCTCATAAGTGATCTCCGTCAGCAAGGTGATCACTTACAAATAGTAATAGTCATTTTGAATGATGGCGAAGACCAGCAATCCATAGCTTTGCCGGAAAGGGTGGAGGCGAGGGTAGAAACCGCTGACAGTGCAAGAGTGACATGGGCTCACCGAATAGAAACTGGTTCTGAGCATATCGTCGTGTCGCCAGCCAGCTATGGACGTGCAATCTATATTTTGCCGTCATTTAATGCGCCAGATACAACAAACATGAGTATTTCAATTCCTGCGTGGGAAACCGTCCGTGCCGTCGTGAAGGCTGAAAATGAGAGTCTTGCACGCGAACCATTGGAACTTGCGTCAACACCTTCACCATCGCTAAATTCGGAAACTAGGTCGACGGTCCGTTCCTCTGCTGACCGATCTTCAGGGAATGCTTTTCTCAACAACCTGTCAGCATACGAACCGGTCTATATTACATATGGCCCCGGCACTGACACCGAAGCCAGGATCCAATTCAGCTTCAAGTATCAATTGTTCGGGCGGCCCCGCTCAACCTCGAACCAGCAATCATTGCTTGATGGTCTGCACTTTGCCTATTCGCAGAGGATGTTCTGGGATCTCGATGCCCAGTCATCGCCTTTTCGAAACATCGATTTTCAGCCTGAACTATTCTATCTCACGCCGGTTGAAACACTTCCAAACAATGTCTCGCTTTCGGCGCAAGGAGGGATACGTCATGAATCGAATGGTCGCAGCGGCGCAGATTCGCGAAGCCTAAATACGATCTATCTCGCACCCATGGCGACGGCTTTGTTGGGTGACGGCTACCGCATTTCAGTTGCGCCACGCTTGGCCGTCTATGTAGGAGATCTATCGGATAATCCAGATATCCAGCGTTACAGAGGAAACCTTTCACTCGCCATGGAGCTTGGGCACGATGAAGGACTTCTTCTTTCTACTCACAGCCGATACAACTTTTCGAGTGGCAAGGGTGCATTTAGCGCAGATCTTTCCTATCCCTTGCAACGCATAATTGGCGGAGCGCCAAATTTTTATCTTTTTGGCCAAGGTTTCTTTGGATATGGCGAAAATTTACTCGACTACGAACGTAATGAAATGCGATTGCGGGCTGGATTGGCAATTGTTCGATGAGGTGGCCAAGTTCAAATTATTCGGAATGGTTTTAAGAAAGAAGATTCAGGGTATTCGTTGATACGAAATTGATTGGCGTGGCTAAAGCGCTTAATATGATCCATTTGGAAAAGTTGTAGGTTCCATAGAATCTGAAACTTACGCTCCTGCTCTCGACCTCCACTTGATCGACTTTGTCGTCGCTATGCATCATACGGCCAAGGTGGCATTGGGCCAGTAGTATGAATCCGGCTTACTTCTTGGGCCGAACACTGCCTGACCAATCCGGACAATCGTCGCGCCTTCTTCGATAGCCCATTCGAAATCGCCTGACATACCCATGGAGAGATGGTGGAGGTCGCCACCCTGATTGGCATCATTTCGTGCCCGATCCCGAATGTCGCGGAGCAGGCGAAAACAACGACGAACCTCAGCTTCGTCAGGAGTGAAGGTGGCCAGGGTCATGAAACCCTTGGGTCGCAGGCAATCGAATGCTGCCAGTTCCTTCAGGAATGTCATCACGCCAGCAGGCGCAACGCCATACTTGCTTTCTTCGCCCGAGGTATTGACCTGCACAAGGACATCAATCTGTTCTCCAGCCTTCTGCAGATGCTTCTCCATTTCAGCAGCCAGCCTTACCCGATCGATGGATTGGACTTCGCTTGCAAATCGCAAGACATCGCGCACCTTGTTGCGCTGGAGATGTCCGATCATCGACCAGCGCAGCGGCTGCGCCGCAAGTGCGCTTGCCTTGGCCAGGCCTTCCTGAACCTTGTTTTCGCCAAGGTAATCCTGCCCTGCGACAATTGCCTGCTGAACTATCTCGGGCGGCACCGTCTTGGTCACAAGCAACAGGCGAACGTCCTCGGCCCTGCGACCGGCGCGCGACGCTGCCGCACTGATCGAAGTCTTCACCCGCGCCAGGTTTGCGGCGACGCTGACAGTCACAACGCTAACTCGGACAGCCATTGCGCAAGCATCAGGCGCGAGGCTTCGCGCAAATTTCCGCCAGCTGCGTCGGCATCCCGACGCAGGTCAGCAGGGTTGAGCCCGGTCTCGGCGAGTTCGCAGGCGTGACCGATCAGCCAGTTTTCGATGCCGCTGGCGATATCGAATTCGGGATGGAACTGCAGGGCAAGTATATTGGGGCCGAGCGAGAAAGCCTGCGCCATACACTGGCGGGTTGCGGCAAGATGACTTGCGCCTTCCGGGATGGAAAAGGCGTCCCCGTGCCAGTGCAGAACCGGGATACCCTGAAGGTGACGCAACGGACTGGCCAGCCCGGCAGCAGTAAGGGCGAGCTTGGAGAAGCCGATTTCCTTGGATCCAGTAGGTACCACGCTTGCGCCAAGGGATACGGCAATTTGCTGCCCACCAAGGCATATCCCCAGCGTAGGCAGGTTCTTCGCCAGCCTTGCCTCCAGCAGCCTGCGCTCCTGCGCCAGGAACGGATAGGCTTCGGTCTCATAGACCCCGACCGGGCCGCCCAGCACAATCAGCAAATCGGGCTCTAGCGGGTCGATGCCTGCAAGATCATGCGTGCCGACATCCAGGTACCGTATCTCGAAGTTCGCTGCGTTGAGAGGCTGGGCGAAGGTCCCAAGATCCTCGAAATGGAGGTGACGAATAATGAGGGCCGACTTCGTAGTATCGACCTGCCTCACTGCGGCGGCGCTCAACTGCATTCGCCGTCTACCGAGCACATGCCGACATGCTCTGCCTTGGGAACAGTGCGCATGTCGCCCGCCGTCTCTCCCACCAGTTGCGCAAGCAGGGCACCAAGTTGAAGATCGGGATCGCGGCCAAAGGAACTGTGGCGAACCAGGCCGCCGCGATCGATCAGGACGAGTGAGGGCGTTCCTCGCAGCCCATACCGCTTCATGGTAACCGACGCGCCGAGAGGGTCGTCATGGGCATCGACTGCGACCGGGAAGGTATAGCGATACTCCATAAGGAAGGCTTCGAGCGAAACCGGCGTCATCGCCGCGTGATGTTCGAACACGGTGTGCAGCCCAATGACTGCCACATCCTGCTCGCTGAAGGTTTCCCTTACCCGCTGCAATTGGGGCAAGCCGTGAGACACGCAGCCGGGACACAACATCTGGAATGCCCCCAGGACAATGACCTTGCCCCTGTGGTCTTCCACCGTCGTCGGCTTGCCATTGAACCACCTGGTTAGCTGCCATTGCGGCGCAGTCTGAGGTGTCATTGGGGATTTTCCTTCCAGTAGTTGTTGGCAGAGGCGATGGTGGCGAAGTTCGTGGCGACCACTTGCGAAACCGCGATCAAGGCAGAGGCGTCTTCCTCATAGATCTTGCGCAAGCGGGCGCGCACATCCGGATCGGGCTGCGTTGCCTTCACCGGCAGGCGCGAGAGCTTGATCGCAAGCGCCAGCCCCGCATCAGGTGTGTCGACAAGGAGCGTGGGAATTTCGGGTGGATTGGTCATTTCATCATGTCCAGAAAATGGCGGGCTCCGTGGGGGCGGAGCCCGCCAGACGACCAGCCTCGGAGGGAAAGGCTGACCGCAGTTTCAATCGTTGACTTGCCCGGGAAGCGACAGGTCACCAGAGGCGACCTTGAACACGTCGGTCACGCAGAGCAGCGGCGCATGAGCGCTGGCGTTGATCCGCAAGCCCGCTGTCACACCGTCGAAATTGGCGCCACGGACGACCGATATGTCATCAAACGGAACCCGGACTTCGACCGTTTCCCGATCGAGCATTGGCTGCCATCCCGGGCTGTCGATCAGGATCGGAACGCCGGGCCAGGTCCGGGGGAGGCGCGGCGCCGCCCCTTCCGGAATATCCTGCACCTTCAGTGCCCCTAGGCCACATGCTTCATCCGGCCCGAGTACGACCCAGTGCATGTGCCATTCACCACCGTCATTGGCCCGATCACCATCCCGGCTTTCATCGAACAGCGGCGTGTCGTCGAAGTCGGGGTGCGAGGTTACCGCCAGTGCCAGGATGCCGGAATCATGGTCGAAGCCGACTTCCCAGGGATCGATGGTTGTTGGCCAGACATAGGAAAACACGGTCGAGCCTTCGAAAGACCCCGTAGCCGTTGGCCGCGTCGCCCCCGCTCGGCCCGAGACGGCCATGTGGAACACCGCCACATTGCCTTCCGTACGGATCTTCGCATGGACGATGTCAAACGGCGCCAGGACTGACGGGGCCGCCGTAGGCCGAATGCCGTCACGGTGTTCGTGCGAAGGTGCGATGCGTTCGCTATCCTGCTCTCGCGCTCCGTCGTCATGCGCCAATACCGGCGCTGCACCCATCAGCAGCGCCAGCATAGCGATTCCCGCGCGGCGCATCATTCTTCGCCTTTGACGGCCGCCATCGAGGCGCCGAAATTGATGTGAAAGGGCTGGCCATCGATGACATAGGCCGGCACGGAAACCACACCGGCAGCTTCAGCCTCGGCAATCCGCTCGGGCGCATCGTTGAAGTCGACGACTTCCACGTCATAGCGTGCCGGATCGAGCGCACCTGCAAGCGCCTGCTCGGCCGATGCACAGACGCTGCAACCGGCATGGTAGAAGATGGCATTGGATTTCATAGTAGGACTCCTAACAATTAAGGGCGCAGAGAACGCTGCGCGCGTTTCGCCGGAAATTCCGGCGCATTCTTATGACCTCTCGGCCTTCTCCTCGTGCTCGGGGCAGTTGATGCGAAGATCGACTGGTTCAAGTGGCGCCTGGATCAAGTTGCAATAAGCTCGTCCGGGCTGTTCCAACTCGCTTTCGGGAACAAAATACCGGCAGGTGACGCACATGCGCTGGGGCGCGATCTGACCAGCCTGCTGCAGCCGTGTGATCGTCTGGAGAACGAAGCGATGCATCACTTCAACCTCCGCGTCTGAAAGCACCGCCACCATGCTGCTGTGCCCGTCAGGCACGGTGCCAAGCATCTCGTGCCCGGCTTTGGTCAGGCTGACACGCACCGCTCGGGCATTCTCCGGATCCGGCAGCCGCTTCACCAGGCCTTTCGCGACAAGGGCGCTCACAGCATCGCTGGCCGTGGAGGGGCGTACACTCAATTGTGCCGCCAACTGGTTAAGTCGCAGGCCTTCCGTGCGGCCCTGCAACAAGCGAAGGGCATCGCCTTGGGTCGGGGTCAATCCGGCATCTTCGCCAGCTCGCCATTCCTGCTGGCGGGCGAGAGCCGAGAGACGTCCAAGGCCAAAAATGAGTTGGTCGCGAATCATATTAGGAGTCCTAACTTAATACCAAACCTCTTGTCAACCTGCCTGCGCCGGATGCTCACTGCGGAACGTGGCGGTTAGCAGCCGCGAGGCTGGCGTGGCTCGGCGGTGATGAAGAGCATACTGCCTTCCAGCACTCTGCCAGGTGATGCTTCCAGTCCTGCACTTGGCATTTTGAGGCGGCGCAGAAGTTGGATACTAGTGCGCGGTGTTGCCACCTCGCCTGCGCGATGCAATGCGCTGAGATAGCGTGTGCCCAGCCACCGTTCGGCGACAAGGCTACTCATGAAGAGCTGTGCGTTTCCACTGGCGACGCGGGCCAGTTCGGCGGTCACGATTTCGACGTCGTCAAAAATGTGCAACATGCCAGGGCACAATATGCTGCCAAAAGCACCATCCTTGAATGGCAGGTGCCTCAGGTCGGCCTGAACGAAAACCAGGTGCTCTGGCATGGTCCCGGCGATATCCATGACCCTCTTGCGCGCCGCTTCGAGCATCCCGAGTGAAAGGTCACAAAGGATTGTCGGTCTGGCAGACCGAATATGCAGTTCTGCGGTCGAGACCAGCGAACCGCATCCACCGTCGAGCAGTGGCCCATGACCGAAGCGTACAGCTTGTTCGGCAAATCGGGCATAGGACGCCGGAGACGTTCCCCAGGCGAGGCGATTATAAAGCTTGTTGCCAATCAGCCAGTCATAAAGGGCGGCATGGCGATCATACACCTGATGCGAGGTTGCCTCTGCATCTGTTGACCATATCCCATCGGCAACGACCCGAACCGTGCTGCCTTCGGCCAGGACATTACGCAAGATTGAGGGAGCTTCCATCGCACTATGCGACGAAGGCGATAATCACCGAGATTGCAACACCGAAAAGGGCGACGGCAATAGGCACGGCCAGAATCTGACCTGCTACCGCTCCAGCCGACATCGGTCCCGTCCAGGTGTGCAATGTGCCCCCTTCTTTCTGTTTCGAGGTCGGGAGTGGCGACAGACGCAGGAGAATGCTGGCTGCACCGAAGTACATCAGCGAATAGAGGATGCTGACCACGATAGAGAATGCAGCTGATAGTTCTGAACCCAGAGCGCCAAAGATACTGGCGAAGAACAATACATAGCACAGGAGCATAGCGCCCCAGACACCTGCCGAGACCCCCATCGCCGATCCCTCGGGCTGGACCTTCTGAACCGGGGCATTGACTTGCTCCGCGGTCGCAATTTTCTGGTGGTACATACTGTGTTCCTCCCTGGAAATTAGTCGCGCTGACTTAGATTCTGCGCCTGGATTGCCGCCATGAAGCTGCCTGCAATCATGCGCGCGCGCGAATGGACGAGTTCGGCGGCATTCTCGTCGCCGATTTCAAGCAATGTCTCGCGAAACAGTGACAGCCAGTGCGCAAACATCTCCGCCGTCAGCCCCTGGATCATCAGATGTTTCATCATCGGATTGCCGCGAAATTCTCCGGTGCTGAACAGCACCGAGCGCCAGAAGCGCTTCATGTGCGCCAGGTGGGGCGGCCAGGCATCGATGTGGCGGGCGAAGACCGGACCCAGCAGCTCGTCCTGCTGGATTCGGTCGTAGAAGCGATCGACCATGACATCGACGAATGCACTGTCGATGCCATGGTCCAGTCCATCGGCAACCTTGGACTCGCGGGCACGGCGTGCATGTGGGCTGGTCATTTCCGAGACATAGGGTTTGGTCATGCGCACCGGGTAGGCGCAGTGCCGATTAAAAGCAACATTTACAATATTGCTTTTAGCTTTGCCCGACCTTACAGCTTGCCCATGCTGAAGGTGACAGACCCGATTTGGAGTGATGGGCTACGGCCGTTTTATCTGCTCGGTGCGATTGATGGCTGCCTGGCCATGCTGGCCTGGACCCTTGCCCTGTCCGGCCATGGTGCCATGTCGGTATTTACACATGCCAGCGGGCTGATAGGCGGACTTCTGCTCGCGATCGTTACCGGTTTCCTGCTGACGGCGGTTCCGAACTGGACCGGCAGGCCGCTGGTTAGTCCCACCGGACTGCGAGCACTCACATTGCTATGGCTGGCAGGGCGCGCCACCTTCTGGCTTGCCGGGTTGCCGGTGATCTCGCTGACAATCTTTCCAGCAGTAGTCGCAGCACTGATTGTCCATCGCTTCGTCGTCACCACCAGCTGGCGTCACTGGGCGATTGCGATTGCTCTCATCACCTTGCCACTTGCTGCTCTCCTCAGCCATTCCGGCGCGTTCAGCGACCGCAGCCACCATGGCTGGTATCTGGCTTTGGCTGCCATCGCCGTCCTTGTGACAGTAATAGGCGGCAGGATCATTCCCGCCTTTACCAACAATGCCGTGGCTGGCGCCGATGCCCGCCAGCTATCATGGCTCGACCTTGGCACCGTGCTGGCGACGATAGTTGCACTGGCCGCATGGGCCTTCGGTGTGCGCGAGAACCTCGGTTCCGCACTGGCGATGGTAGCGCTTGGGTTTCAGGCAATCCGTTTCCTACTGTGGCGGCCATGGAAAACGCGAACCAAACTGCTGCTTTGGATTTTGCCGCTCTCCTATCTCTGGCTGATCGCCAGTCTGGCGATGATTGCCTTGGGGTTGCCCGGCGTCCTCGCGCTTCATGCCATGGCGGCAGGCGCCATGGGCGGAATGATGCTTGCTGTGATGACGCGCAGCAGCAAGGGCCACACTGGCCGTGCGCTGGAAGCCGACGGCTGGGATGGGACGATCTACGGGCTTGTCCATCTTGGCGCTGCTCTTCGGGTCGCAGCCGCTTTCGGATTCTTCCTGCCGGACAGCTTGCTGTTCTCAGGTGCAAGCTGGACTGCCGCCTTTGGACTGTTCGCCGTGCGCTACTGGCTGGTGCTGACGCAGCCCCGACTGGATCGGGGGGCACCACATCCGTGACCGACGTCATCGAGATCGAGCCGACACCCAATCCCGATGCCATGCGATTCTCCCTGCCACCGGCGCTACGGCAGCAACTGACCCTGCACTATGACGCTGAGCATGGCTTAGCGAAGAGCACGCCACGCCCTGCCGCACGGCTGCTTGAAATCGATGGTGTAGCCAGTTGCATGTTTGCACCCGATTTCGTGACCGTTTCGCGGATCGGACCAAACGCCGAATGGTCCGCCCTTCGTGCCGAGGTCGCTCTTGCCCTTATCGAATCAGCCTATGCCGGAGAGAGTATTGAAGCCGATCAGACAGACAGGGGCGACGAGGTCGGTGACGATGCTGTTACCGCTCAAATTCGCGATATCCTGCACACTCAAGTAGCACCTCGCGTCGCGCAGGACGGTGGCCATATTGCGCTTGATTCCTATCATGACGGCGAAGTTCGCGTGCGCTTCGAAGGAGCCTGCGGTGGATGCCCTTCCGCCTCGCTGACGCTGCGCCGAACGGTTGAAACGCTGATCAAACGCTATGTGCCGGAAGTCCATCGCGTCGTGCTGGTTTCGGCAGATGAAGATGCCTCTGGCGAACCCGGCTGGAAGCGTTTTCTCAAAGCACGCGGGATGCGCTTTCGCGATTAGCTGGCGTCAAGGCTGAGATCAGCTAACAACCCTTCGGGTTTGGCGATCAGATCGCTCAATGTGTAGCGGTCAAGCACGCTGAGAAAGGCACGCACGGCTTCCGACATGGCTCGCTTCAGTTCGCAATGGGGCGTGATCTGGCAGCTTTTTGCCGATTCGAAGCAGGGTACAATCGCAAAGTCCGGCTCTGTCTCCCGCAACACTTCGCCGATCACGATAGCCTCAGCGGGACGACCAAGCCTGATCCCGCCAGAGCGCCCCCGCACGGTTTCGATCAGGCCCGAACGCCCAAGTTCGTGGACGATCTTCATCACGTGCGGTTTCGAAATGTCATAGCGCTCGGCGATCTCGGCGATCGTGCAGAGGCGTTCCGGGTTAATGCCCAGATACATCAGCACGCGCAGCGCATAGTCGGAGTAGGACGTGATCCTCATGGCTCGGCCCTACAGTGTTTGTCGCGCTCGTGCAGGTTTTTCCTCGCTGGACGCTCACTCCAGGCAATGGCCAGCAGCATGACCACTTTAAACCCGTCGATCAGCGCCCACGTGCTGTGCAGCCAGCCCGAGCTCGTCGCCTCTCCCTGCATTCGCAGCAGGGTGGCGTTATCCAGCGGAGGCAGGAGCACGAAGTACTGCACTGCCAGCAAGGCGATCAGACCAGTCGCTGCAAACCGCCGCCAGGCCGAAAGCGCGATCAGCGGGAGGAACAAGGCAAGCTGCAGGATCATCGAAACGCGGAATGTCGCGCGTCCCACGGCCAGAAGGTCAGCCAACTCGACATTTGCTGCAAGGAACTTTGCTGGCGTTGCGACAAACGAGAGTCCCACCAGAATGCCCGCACAAAAAGCGGCGTAGATTACCGGCAAGGTCCGCATAAGATATATTCCATTTTAATCCTTAAATCGCTCCCAATATATATATTACGAATCGATCTTTCTACCCTTTCCGCATCGCCGGAAGGGGCGGCGGAATGCAAAAAGGGAATGCGGATGGTTAATTTCAGGAGCGGCTGGACCTGCTCATCCTCGTCGCTGTAATCTCCTTGGCGACGCTCGGTCTGATCGGGCGGGAAAGCTGGTAATCCATCGGCGGTATGCAGCTGTGCTTGGTCTGGAACCATGGTGGATACGTCGCGCCCGACTGGTTCGCTGACTGGCTGCATCGCGAAGCCATCGGGGTGCAGGCCATGGTTGGCCAGATGCTCAACAACCGCCCCTACGGGCAATTGAGTATTGCCGACAAAGATTCGGTCGATGCGGTGGAGCCACTGTGAAGCGGTCTAACGGCTACAATCCCTCCAGTCATGACCTCACCAACGAGCGCGACGTGGCGGTGCGGTACGTGAGGCAGCACTACCTCCAACTCTTCGCCGGAGATTCCGCGAGCGCGTACTCCGCGAAGACTGTGCCATGCCGCAAAACAGGAGCTGAGTGGAGAAGACGAGACCAACCTCGCCAACTTCGTCTTCTGGAAGAGCCGGACAGCTACAGCCAAGCGATCATAAGGTAGCGTGCTCAGCCAGGAACGCGGTGAACGCTGCCTCGCCTTGCTCTCGGTTTCATGGTTCCTTGGGCGCCTGGCCAAGTCGTCAGAGTGAGACATGGATTGGTCCAAGAGTGAAGCGGAACACTCCAATCCACTTGCCACGCGTAAATTGCGCAGGAAAGCATGAACCGTCAGGCCGCAAGCCCGAGTGCCTCGGCGAGCTTGTCGCCCACGCGGTCAGCGGCTTCCTTCATCGGATCGTGGTCGATGTGGGCATAGATCATCGTCGAGCGCATGTTGGCGTGCCCGAGGATCGCCCCCGTCATTGCCAGCGCCTCGCCACTTGATGTGGCGATAGCTCCCATGGTGTGGCGAAGCGTATGGGGCGTGACTCCTTCGAGCCCGGCCTTGGCAACGATCTTTGGCCAGAGCTTTTTGGTGCCCTGGAAATACCCCTCGCCATGATCTGCCGGAAAAACATGGTCACTGCCTGGCTCGCGAGTAATGGACCTGAGGAGACCGATTGCTGCGCCGGAAAGCGGCCTTGTCGATTGGCCGGTCTTGCTGTCGGCCAGAATCAGCAGGCCTCGATCAAGATCGATCTCGCTCCACTTGAGTTCGACGATCTCCTGCCGCCGGCACCCGGTCAGAATCCACAGACGGGTAATGTTGAGCGCCTTGGGATTGAGTCCCTCTTGTTCGAGCACATCGCAAGCCGCGCCCAGCTTCTTCACTTCGGCAAGCGAGAGAAATCGTGTCCGACGGCCATCGGATTTCTTCACGACCGCCTTCTCGCACGGGTTCGCATCGACGAGGCCCCGGCGCATGGCGAAGCTGTACATGGCAGACAGATCGCGGAACACCTTGCGCGCCGCGCCCGAGCCACCGCGCACGACGATGCGTTTGCGATGGCCGACTTTCTCGTCCTTGCGAGACTTGCCTTGTTCGACATCACGGAAAAAGCGCTCGACATCGCCAGCGGTCAGTTCGGTTATCCGTTTGTGGCCTAGCAATCGGACCACATGATGGCGAAGGCGTCCGATTGTGTATTGCTTGGTCAAGGGCTTCATCGGCTCACCCTGCCGAACGCCGCGCTGGATATAGCAGCCTTCCTCCTCATAGAGATCGACCAGCGCGGCGACCTTCATCTCCCGCCTCTTGCTGTTGCGCTCGGCACCCGGGTCTTCGCCGACTGCAATCCGGCCAAGCACCTTTTTGGCTTCCTTGCGCGCCTCTTCGACGGTGAGATTGCCGAATCGTCCAATCGTCACCAATCGCTGCGGGGCGGTGCGGCCACCACCATCGGCGCGGTAGCGGACAACGAAACTCTTGGTTCCACTTGGCTCGATGCGAACGGCAAATCCTGCCAATTCACTGTCCCAAACCATGTACCGTTTATCGGTCCCTTCCGCTGAATCGACCACGGTTTTGGTCAGGCGTGTTTTCGAACTGGTAGACATGGCCACGATGCTCCGGTGGTTCGGTCAACACATGGTCATCACCGTGGAGGCAAACCATGGGTTGGTTGCCGGATATCTCTAGCGTAAATTGAGCCAATATTCTACAATATATTCAGTCTATTATGGAGCATTCTGGCGTACTCTGGCGCAGTCTAGCGAAGGGCTATTTGCAAGATTGGCATCTATCCAGTCTGGTCCGCAGAACCATCGGATTGGCCAGACAGCAATGCGGTAATGTGCTCATTCCACATGTCCATGGCTTCCTTCTTTTCCTCCTTCCAGTCATGTCTCTGGTAGATCCCGGCCACACCGGCTCGTGATCCACTCATGTGATTGAGCACTGCCTCAGTCACTTCAAACCGAACGCCCAATCGTTGAAAGCCGGTCGCCAGAGTTCGCCGGAGATCATGAAGTCGCCACGGTGGAACCGGACTGCCTCCATCTTTGGCCAGCGACTGATCGAGCTTCTTCTTCCCCTTGTCATAACCGCTGAATCCTCCACCTGACGACGTTGGAAAGACCCGTCCCTGATATGGCCATCCGCTTCCTCCGGCCGCCTCATCCAGAATTCCAATCGCGAGGCGGCTCAGCGGGACACGGTTGGGCTCGCCATTCTTTGCCCGATTGCCTGGCAGCGTCCACAACCGCTCGGTACGGTCGAGTTCCTCCCACGAAAGCGACGCCACCTCTTCGCGCCGTTGCCCTGTCAGAATCAACAGGCGAACGATCGGGCCAAAGCACCTGTGAGTGTTGTAGGAATGCTGCCATATTCGGCCCAGTTCATCGTCGGAAAGCCATCGGTCGCGCGACTTGACGGGAGGAGGTGTCTCCATACCTTCCATCGGGCTACGCTCAATATCTCCGCGGCTCACGGCCCAGCGGAACATTCGGCGCAGCACCGCAAACACGTTCCGCTTATTCGCAGCTTGCTCACGAGGCATGCGATCAAACACAGCTACGACATCTGCGCGGGTGATCTTCGGCAATGGCTTGGACCCAAGAACCGGTACGGCGTGGAGACGAAAAGAGCGTTCCACAAGGACCCGCCAGCCTTTGCCAACACAGGATTCGGTAAACCGAGGGGCATAGTTGTCGAACGCAAGATCGACCGCCTCACGCCGCCGCTGTTGCTCAACCTCGACCGGATCGGTGCCTTGCGCAATCAGCACAGACAGGCGTTCGGCTTCGTCTCGCGCAGTTGCCGGCGTCCAGGGTGAACCGTGATTGCCAATCGTGTAGCGCCGCGTCTTCGCCTCGCGCCCGCCCATGCGGAACTGTAGGATGTAGGCTACCGCCCCTGACCGCGAACGCTTGGCTCCAAAACCCTTCAGGCTGTTGTCCCACAGGAAGCTTTCGCCAGAATTCGCAATTAGCGAATCGACGGTCCGTTTGGTGATCTTTCCACGCGCCATTTTTGCTCTCCGAACACTGTTTCCAGCAATCACCCAGCAATCACCGAGCAATCACCGAGGCGGAAATTGCCGCCAAGGGTCGCAAAGCGTAGCGCAGATATATTATTGAATTAAAATGCCTTTTCTACGCCAGAGCTACCCTTGGGTACGCCTCCAGCGAAAGTACCACACTTCATGACCCTGCCGCCGCGCCTTGGCCTCATAGCGGGTTTCCGGCCATCCTCCTGGGCGTTTGAGAAAATCCTCAGGCTTCTCGCATAACCAGTCGAAATCCGAGCGGCCCTTCATGACCATGAGCGCCCAGCGCAGATAGACCGGATGATCGGTTCCGAAACGGAATTCCCCGCCGGGTTTCAGCTTGGCGGAAATCATGTCCACTGGCCCCTTGTTCATCATCCGACGCTTTGAATGACGCGCCTTGGGCCAGGGGTCGGGATGTAGCAGATAGACGAAGGAGAGCGCGCTATCGGGGATGCGGGCGAGCACTTCAAGCGCATCGCCATGGTGGATGCGGACATTCGGGACGCCGGGCTTTGTCGCATCGCCATGTACATGGGTGAGCGCCGCCGCCACGCCGTTGAGGAACGGTTCGCAGCCAATGAACCCATGATCGGGCAGCATGTCGGCGCGGTACGCCATATGCTCTCCGCCGCCGAAACCTATCTCGAAATGCAGCGGCCGCGGTTCGCCGAACAGGCGCTGCGCCGTTACTTGCCCATCAGTGGGTACGGCGATCTGCGGCAGAAGCTCATCCACCAGCGATTGCTGGAAGGCGCGCAGCGGTTTGCCCTTGGCGCGGCCATAGAGGCGATTGAGCGTGGTGGGGTCGCCGGATTTGTGCGCTGTCATGGCGCGCCCTTTAGCGAGCACCATGCTGGTTGGCCAGATGGCTATGGCAAAAAGAACATGATAATGTCCGGGCCGCTGGCGGAAGCCAGCCTCAAAACAGGAGGGGTATCATGCGTATATGCGGAATAAACTGGGTCGCCGCGCTGGTGGCCGCAATCGCAATCTATTTTATCGGGTTCCTGATCTATGGCGTGATCATTGATCCGCAGGACTGGATGGAAGGGGCCGGTATTACGCAGGAGCAGATGGACACTATTGGCATGGCCCGCATGCCGTTCAGTCCCATCATGCCGCTGATGACGGCGTTCGGCATGGCGTTGCTGTTCAAATGGGGCGGGGTGTCCGGCCTCGGTAACGGCGTGAAATGGGCGCTGCTGATCGCGTTTTTGTCGGCGATCCCCACATTGCTCTATGGCTGGGTCTATGGGGTTGGACCGTTTCATGCTACGCTGATCGACATTGTGCATCTGGCCATCGGTCATGGCGTGGCAGGCGCGATCCTCGCAAGCTGGAAATGAAAAGGGGCAGCAAAGGCTGCCCCCCAATCATTGTAGTAAAGCCGACTGTCAGGCCAATGCGGCTTTGAGGTCGTCGGCCAGATCGGTGCGTTCCCATGGGAAGAAGTCGCCATCGGCATCGCGTCCGAAATGGCCATAGGCCGCCGTACGGTAATAGATCGGCTTGTTGAGACCCAGATGGGTACGGATGCCGCGCGGGGTCATGCCGCCCAGCTTTTCGATCTTCGCGATTGCCGCTTCGATCGCGTCGTCCGCAACCGTGCCCGTGCCG
Source organism: Sphingobium sp. (assembly GCA_020446425.1). Taxonomy (GTDB): domain Bacteria; phylum Pseudomonadota; class Alphaproteobacteria; order Sphingomonadales; family Sphingomonadaceae; genus Sphingobium. Next base: position 37,707 of record JAGRES010000035.1, read on the forward strand.
TGCGTATCGACATAGAGCGACAGCGGCTTGGCCACGCCAATCGCATAGGCGAGCTGGATGGTGCAGCGCGTGGCGAGGCCGGCGGCAACAATATTCTTGGCGAGGTAACGCGTGATGTACGCGGCTGAGCGGTCAACCTTGGTCGGGTCCTTGCCGCTGAATGCGCCGCCGCCATGCGGCGCTGCGCCGCCATAGGTATCGACGATGATCTTGCGTCCGGTGAGGCCCGCGTCGCCGTCCGGTCCGCCGATCACGAAGCTGCCGGTCGGATTGATGTGATAGATGGTATCATCCGACAGCAGTTCGGCCGGTATCAGATCCGCCACGACCTTTTTCACATAGGCATGCAGCTCGGCTTCCTTGTCGCCCTCGTCATACCCCGGCGCATGCTGGGTGGAGACGACGATGGCGGTGCAGGCGACCGGCTTGCCATTTTCGAAGCGCAGGGTCACCTGGCTCTTGGCGTCGGGTTCGAGGAAAGGCGCTGCGCCCGATTTGCGGTCCTGCGCCATGCGGTGCAGGATGCGGTGGCTGTAATACAGCGTCGCGGGCATGAGGTCCGGCGTTTCATCACAGGCGAACCCGAACATGATGCCCTGATCGCCCGCGCCTTCATCCTTGTTGCCGCTGGCGTCCACGCCCTGCGCAATATGCGCGGACTGGCCGTGGAGATTATTGTAGAAGTTGAGCGTCTGCCAGTGAAAGCCATCCTGCTCGTAGCCGATGTCTTTCACGGTGTTGCGGACGGTCTGCTCGATTTCCTCGAGAGCGCCGGGCGCCCACTCGCCATTCTCATAAACGCCCTTGCAGCGGATCTCGCCGGCAAGCACGACAAGCTGGGTCGTGGTAAGGGTTTCGCAGGCGATACGCGCCTCGGGATCCTTGGAAAGGAACAGGTCGACAATGGCGTCCGAAATCTGGTCCGACACCTTGTCGGGATGGCCTTCGGAAACGCTCTCGGAAGTAAAAAGGTAGTTTTGACGCATGGTTTTCCCAGTCAGAGTTGCTACTGTATCTGCGTATAAAGAAATCTTTATGTGCGCGGCTGCCTTAGCGGCTGGAACCCCTGCGCGCAAGTAACAAGAGAGTTAATGCGCCGAGACCTGCTGCGAAGGCGAGGGGGACCATATTGCCGAAACGTGAAAAAAAGGTTGGCGGCGCGGCTGTTGGAAGGATTGCGTTGATGCTGCCCGCCTGATGATGCGGGATGGACGCGATCACAGCGCCGCGCGCGTCAACGACCGCAGAAATGCCGGTTGGGGTGGAACGGATGATGGGCATCGCCTCTTCGATGGCGCGCATGCGCGCCTGCGCCAGATGCTGCGGCGGGCCCCAGGAACCGAACCAGGCGTCGTTGCTGGGATTGTAAAGAAAGGCGGGGCGGTTGGCGCGGTGCACGACTTCGCCGGAGAAGATGATCTCGTAACAGATCTGCGCCCCCATTTTGAGCTGGGGTCGATCACCTGCCGCTGGAAGCAATAGCGAGCGCGGACCGGGGCCGGGCCAGAAATCCGCGTCACCCGGAACGAGGCGCGACAGACCCAGTGGCTCCAACAGGCCACGCATTGGCAGATATTCGCCATAGGGCACCAGATGCGCCTTGTCATAACGGGCGATAAGGCGCGCGTCCGGCGTCACCACCCATGCGCTGTTGTTCGCGCCCACAAGGGTGCGATCTTTGTAGAAGCCCTTGCCACGCTCGCGAAAATAGACCTTCGCACCGCCGGTCATCAACAGGTCGTTGGGACCGAGCAGGGCGGCGACGCGCTCCAGCCATTCCGGCTCCATATCGAGCCATGCGGGCAGCGCGGCTTCCGGCCAGAAGATCAGGCGCGGCTTGTCCGGTGACGAGGGCCCGGTGAGCTGCGCCAGCTTGACGAAATTCTCTTCCTCCAGCGCGGGATCATATTTCTCATTCTGGTTGATGTTCGGCTGGACCACTGTGATTGGGGTGATCGGGATACCAGAATTCGCCGCGCCGCCGCTCATGTCGATATGACCGAGTATCGCCAGTATGCCAAGTGTGGCGAGTAAAGGCGCGCCGACATGCCAGCGCCGCCGGAACAGTGCGAGCATCGCGCCAGCAGCTATGATCGCGAGCCCGGATAGGCCATAGGTGCCGATGATGCGTGCGGACTGATCGACCCCGGTATCGAGCCAGATCATGCCGAGCGGATCCCACGCGAAACCGGTGAAAATGGTTGCGCGGCCATATTCGGTGACGATCCACAGCGCCGCAAATAGCGGCGTGACGGCCATATCTGGCCTGCGTGTGCGTGCTAAATATACACCGAGCGTGGCAAGACCCGGGTAGATGGCGAGATAGAGCGACAGCGCGGCCACTGCGAAATAGCCGAGCCAGTGCGGCATCGCGTCCTGATAGGTGAAGGCATGCGCGATCCAGCCATTGCCGACCGTGAAATGGCCAACGCCAAAGGCCCAGCCGAGAAGGAATGATTCCTTCATCCCCATCCGTTCGCCTCGAGCGAAGTCGAGAGGCGCTGAAGTTCTTGCCACCGTGTCTCGACTGCGCTCGACACGAACGGAGGTTGGGAGATTTTCCGCTAGCCACATCAGCCCTGCGACGCAGAGCAATGTTACGGGCCAAAGACCCAGCGGTGCGAAACCCGTCGCCGCCAGCCCGCCCAGCACCAGCGCGAGCAGAAGCGGGTGGCGATGGATGGCGGCCATCATTGCTGTGTCGGCGAGGTTTCGACCGTTGGGGCGGGAGGCGGGCTTTCGGCTTCGTGGCTGCCGCCCAGATATCTCAGCGCGATAAACCCGCCGACGAGCAATATGCCGCCGATGGTCGTGATCAGGCCGAAATGCCGGTCGATCAGGCGCTTCATCGGTTCGCCGAATTTCCACAGCAGCGCGGCCTCCAGGAAGAAGCGCGCACCGCGCGAGACAATGCTGGCGCCGATCAGGACATAGAGCGGCATGGCGGTGACGCCCGCTGCTATGGTGATGACCTTGAAGGGCAGGGGCGTGAAGCCCGCGAGGAAGACGATGAGCCAGCCCTGCTCATTGAAATTGTCGGAAAAGGCGCTGAACTTGTCGCCGAGCCCATAGAAATCGAGGATCGCCTGGCCGATGGTGTCGAACAGGAAATAGCCGATCGCATAGCCGAGCAGCGCGCCCAGCACCGAAGCGGCGGTACAGACAAAGGCATAATAGAAGGCGCGCTTGGGTTGCGAGAGGCACATGGGTGCGAGCAAAACGTCCGGCGGGATCGGAAAGAAGCTCGATTCCATGAAGGAAATGACGGCGAGCCAGCGGTCGGCATGGCGATGCGCGGCTTTGGCGAGCATCCATTGATAGAGACGGGTCAGCATCGGGGCGGCAATTAGCCAAATTATCCGCCAAGCGCCAGCAGAAAGGCGTGGATTGTACGTTTGCCGCCGTCAGAGCCAATTCATCCATAATGGATGTGTTTGGCATTCTCTCGCAAGTTTCCGGTTACTATTCGACGATAAGTTACGTCCATTGGCCCGCATATGGCGGTTGCCGGATGAGGCGTAACAGAAAAGATATGGAAATATGGGTCGCTTGTGGAGAATGATACGCGCAATATTTGCGCTGTGGTTGCCCCATGACTGCCCCTATTGCGGGAAAAAGCATGGCTGGCGCTCGCATTGCAATGAAAGCGAGAATGAGCTGGCCGCCTTTTTCCAACAATGGTGAGGCTGGTGCTTATCCCATCTGTAACTCTGCATTGACCATCGCGGGGCAATCAACCTGTCGCAAATCCGTCACATTCGCGCATTTCTCAAGATAATATAAACCATTGCAAGGTTATGTTTTTCCCAGAATTTGGGGATAATAATGTTGTATCGGGTTGAACCGCGCCTTTTGCCGAAGGTGCTGATCGCTGGCCTGCTCTATTTTGCGCTGGCCGCTATAACAATCACGCTTACCAGTAACGGTAACGATATAGCGACGCTGTGGCCCGCCAATGCCGTGCTGGTCGCGTTGATGCTGCTTGCGCCGCGTCAGACCTGGCGCTCTATTCTTGTGGCCGGGTTCCTGGCCAATATCGCCGCGAATGTGGTGACGCGTAACTCAATCATTGGACCGGCCCTGTTTGGCATTTCCAACATGGTGGAAGTGTTTATCGTGGCCTGGGGCCTGCATGCCGCGATTTCCAAGGATGGTATATTGCGCCGCCCGACATCGCTGTGGCGGTTTCTGTTCTGGGCCGGTCTGGCTGGACCGGCGTGCAGTTCGGTGCTCGGCGCTGCGACAGCGTGGATCGCCTTCGACCAGCCATTCATGACCGCGATGATAACCTGGTATATTGCGGATTCTCTCGGCCTGATCGTTTTTGCCCCATTTTTCTTCGCCCTGTTCCGTGGCGATTTCATTCACTGTTTCCGGAGCAGGACGGCCATCGAGCGGTGGGAGACTCTGGCGTTGCAAGGGTTGGTCCTCGCCACGACAATAGGCGTTTTTCAGGTCAATCACCTGCCGATATTGTTTCTCGTTCCGCTGCCCATCATGCTGGTGACGTTCCGGCGCGGCTGGCTGGGCACGAAAATGGCGGTGATGATCGTGGCCATCGTTGTGACGGTGTCGACGGTGAGAGGATCAGGGCCCATCATGTTGGCGGACATGGGGGATTTGCCGCAGGTGTTTTTCTCTCAATTCTACCTCGCGGCGCTGCTGATGATGCAGATGCCGGTTGCGGCAGCGCTTGCCTCACGCGCAGAATTGATCGAGCAGCTCGCCAAAAGCGAGGAGTCGGTTCATGTGCTGGCGGAGCAATCCGACATTCTGATGCTGACCCTGGACCGGTCCGGGCAGTTTACAAAGGTGGTGGGGGCCGCCCAGAGGATGATCGGCAAGACCGAGGCCGAATTGCTGGGTATGAGTTTTGAGGCTCTGGCCCCGGCAACAGGAGAAAAGCTGGCCTCCGCGTTCAAGGATGTGATTGCTGACGACAGCTTCGATCAGGCAATCGAATTCATCGCGCCCTATAATCCGCGGCACTGGCGTGAAGCGAAGTTCCGGGTGCTCGAGGCCGATCAGCTTGCCAATCATGAGGTGGTGATCACCGTGCAGGACATCACGGATCGCAAGCAGCGCGAGGGCGAACTGGTGGCTCAGGCGCATGTCGATGATATGACGGGGCTGCTCAACCGCGCCGGTTTCACGGACAAGGCCCAGCGGCAGATCGCGCATGCTAGAGACGGTGACCTCTATCTGGTGATGATAGATGTGGACCGTTTCAAGCTGATCAACGACAATCTCGGTCATGCCTCGGGCGATGCCGTGCTGACGGCGATCGCGCAGCAGATGAAGAGTCATCTCCGCTCAGACGACACGATCGGCCGCCTTGGCGGGGATGAATTCGCGATCATATTGAGCCATGTAGACAAGGATCAGGCCTATGAGGCGTGCAACCGGCTGGTGGCATCCGTCGCCAAAACGCCTGTTGCTCTGTCCAAGGACAAGAGCGTCAATGTGAATATCAGTTGCGGCATGGCGCGGTGGCACCGTGGCGAAAATCTCGAGAAGCTGAAGCATAATGCCGACATGGCGCTGTATGAGGCCAAGCGGCGCGGACGCAATACGGCGGTATCCGCATGATATAGGCGTCTCCGCGACCCCGGCGGAGACGCTTACGAGCTTTGCGGCGCTGCTCTCTCCAGGGCATCTATATCCCGCTTCATGATCACGTCGATATTAGCCTCGATGGTATCGACCGGCCAGTTCCACCAGGCGAGTGCGAGCAGCCGCGCGACGGTGGCGTCGTTGAAGCGCTGTTTGAGGGGTGTGGCGGGGTTGCCGCCCATGATTGTGTAGGGCGGAACGTCCTGCGTGACGACCGAACGGGCGCTGATGATCGCGCCGTCGCCTATGGTAACGCCGGGCATGATGACCGCCTCCATGCCGATCCACACATCATTGCCGATGACGGTGTCGCCCTTGCGACCCGGAACATCAAACATCGCCTTGATGTCGTCGAACCCGGTTTCCGGTGTCATCATGAAATTGGCGAACGGAAAGGTGGAAAAGCCGCTCATATCGTGATTGGCAGAGCTGGTGACGATGCGCGCGCCATGGGCGATCTGGCAGAATTTGCCGATCACCAGCTTCTCCGGGCTGAGCGGAAAAGTATAAGGCGCAAGATAGGCGGCGTAATCCTCCAGCGCTTCGAGATGACCAAAATAGGTGAAATCGCCGATTTCGATACGAGGATGGTCGATCACGCGGTTGAGGTGCACGACCGTCTTGATCTGCGTTCCGTCGGGCATGACCATCGGATAGGTCCTAGTGGGGTCGAGCAAGGGCATTATATGTATTTCCGAAGCGATCTGGATTGGTCGCAGCAGGGGTTACCGGGTTTGAGTGGATAATGCCACCCTGCATAAATAACCTATTTGGAACTTTTATATTGACATCGTAACGCTGTTTAGGTACATGCATATACAGTGAAGAATAGTGAGTCGCGCCGGAGCGGTGATGAAACGGGCTGGAGCCGAAGGGCATCCGGCCTTTTTTGTTGCCGGGGCGCGGAAGCGGAGGCCAGATGGCGCGGGCAGGAAGGAGAGCGGGTTCGAAAGACGATAGCGGGACAGCCACGGATGTTCGTGGTGTCGAAATCGGCAAGGGTGCGAACGCGCGGAAAATCACGCAGCGGCGGACACCACGCAAGAATGGATGGACGAAAGCGCGGCGCGCGAAGTTCCTCCAGTTGCTCAAGGAAAGCTGCAACGTGACCGACTCTGTCCGGGCGGTCGGGCTGACCCTGCCGGCGGCCTATGCGCTGCGCAAGCGCGATCCGGAATTCGCTGCGGGGTGGGCCGAGGCGCTGGAACAGGGTTATGCCGAGTTGGAGATGCATTTGCTGCGTCAGTCGATCTATGGCGCGAAGACCACCGAGATTGTCGATGATGGTACGGAAAATGGATCAAAAAAAACCAAAACGGTTCACAGTTATCCGCATATAATCGCGCTGCGCCTGTTGCTCGCACACAAGGACAAGGTGCATGCCTATCGCAGCGAGCAGGGCATAGAACGGCCGGGAAGCGAGGCGATCCGCACCGAGATCCAACAGAAGCTGATAGCGATACGTGCGCGAACGGATGATGAGAGCACGTCAGATGCTGCATCGGATGACACAGAGGGGGATATGGATGCATGAGCCGTTCGCAATGGGAGGAGCTGGCGCACTGGCCTGAGGACAGGCTGGCGGCGTTTCTGGAGCAGCTCGGCGAACTGGGCCGTGAAACGCTGTTGCATGACTGGGCCGTGCATGCGCGCCCGCAGCAGCTGCCGCCGCCGGGAAACTGGCGCATATGGCTGATGCTCGCGGGGCGCGGGTTCGGCAAGACGCGCAGCGGTGCGGAATGGGTGCGGAGCATCGCCGAGCGCGATGGCAGTGCGCGCATCGCGCTGGTTGGTGCGACGATGATGGAAGCGCGCAGCGTGATGGTGGAGGGCGAAAGCGGCCTGCTGGCGATAGCGCCGTGGTGGGACCGGCCTGTCTGGCATCCGGCGCTCAAGCGGCTGGTGTGGAAATCGGGTGCGCAGGCGATGGTGCTGGGCGCGGCCGAGCCGGACAGCCTGCGCGGGCCGCAGTTCACGCATGGCTGGGCGGACGAGCTGGCGAAATGGGCCTATGCGGAGGCGACCTGGGACAATTTGATGATGGGTTTGAGGCTGGGCCTGCACCCTCGCATATTGGCGACGACGACGCCGCGCCCGGTGCCGCTGATCCGGCGGCTGGTGAAGCAGGCTGGTGTTGTCGTGACGCGCGGTAGCACCAGGGACAACCGCGCGCATCTGGCCGAGGGCTTTTGGGCGGCGATGCAGGCTGATTATGGCGGCACGGCGCTGGGGCGGCAGGAGCTGGACGGTGAGCTGATCGAGGAGATGGAAGGCGCGCTGTGGACACGCGCGCTGATCGAACGGTGCCGCGAGCGATTGGGCGGCGCGGTGCGGGAAGACGAGCGCCCCTTTGCCCGTGTCGTAGTGGGGGTCGATCCGCCCGCCGGGACGGATGGCGACGCTTGCGGCATAGTGATCGTGGCGCTGGGGCATGATGGACGTGCTTATGTGATTGAGGACGCAAGCGTGGAAAAGGCAAGTCCGGAAGGCTGGGCGAGAGCAGTCGCGGCGGCGGCGGCGCGGCATGGCGCGGACCGGGTGATCGCGGAGGCCAATAATGGCGGCGCGATGGTGGCAAGTGTGTTGCGCGCGGCGGAGACGGGCTTGCCGGTCAAGCTGGTCTATGCGAGCCGGGGCAAGAGCGCGCGGGCCGAACCGGTCGCGGCGCTGTATGAGCGGGGCAGGGTGGCTCATCTCGGCGCGTTTCCAGCACTGGAGGACCAGATGTGCGCTATGCTGATCGCTGGCGAGTATGTAGGGCCGGGCAGATCGCCCGACCGTGCCGATGCGCTGGTGTGGGCGCTCAGCGAACTGATGCTGAAGCATGTAGCGCATCAGTCGATCCGAACCTTGTAGACGACAGTCTATTGCGCGCATGTCAATCAAGGCTAATGCCATTGTACAGACTGGTCGCCTTACATATATGAATACACTGGAGTGGCTGATAATCGGGATTCGTTCGTGCACCCGGAATTGAACGAAATAGCAAAGACCGAATCGCCCGCCGAGCTGTGGCGGGTGGTGAGGCACTATTTCAAGGACCATGGCTTCAGGGGCCTGGCCTATTTCGTCGCCAATCGTGCCGGTCCCGGCGGAAGCCGCAAGGGGTTCAATGTCGTCCATCACGGCTTTTCCCGAGAGGTAACGAGAGCCTATATTGACGAGGGCTGGGGCGAGAAAGACCCAGGTCCGCCCTTCGTACTGGCGCGCGGCATCGCGATGCGCTGGTTCGAGATATGGGATGTCATTGAACCGGACGATGAACAGAGGGAATTTTACCAGCGTATGCATCAGGCGGGCCTTGGTAATGGCCTGATGTTTCCCGTATATGGTCCTGGCGGTCGCAACGGTAATATATCTGTCGGGCGGATGGCTGACCCAGCGGTTCTGGATACTGCGCCTGCAGAGGAAATGCATATTTTTGCGCAGTCCGCCCATATGCGCCTGTGCCAGTTGCTGCCCGATAAACCGGCGCTGGAGAAGCCACTGTCGGCACGCGAACTGGAAATTCTCGACTGGGTGGCGCGCGGCAAAAGCAACAGCGTGATCGCCGACATACTGGAGCTGTCAGGAGCGACGGTGGATACCTATTTGCGGCGTATATATGACAAGCTGGATGTGTCCGACCGGACATCGGCGGCGGTGCGTGGCGTGGGCATGGGGCTGATTGCGGCGTAGAGATTTCTGGCTGCGCTGCACCGGTTCATGGAATTCGGGTCTAATTAATCCAAATTGGATCAAGTTTATCGCCTGCATATGCAGGCGCGCATAGTTGCGCCTGAAGGAGTGACATTCATGAAATTGTTCGGATGGAAGGGTTCGGCGGAAACGCCGCGCCCGGTCTTGTCGCGCGCCTATGCGATGGGCGGGGCCATGCTGGGCGAGTGGCCCGCCGCCTATGAGCCGCAGGTGCGCGCTGCCGTGCTGGCCAATCCGGTGGCGCAGCGCGCGGTGCGGCTGGTGTCCGAAGCGGCAGGCGAGGCGGCGATTGCCGCCAGCGGCGCGAGCGCGGCGGAGAACCAGCAGGCGCGGGCATTGGTGCGGCATGTGTCGGGCGGGCAGGGGCTGGTGGAGACGCTAGCACTCAATCTGCTGCTGCATGGTAACAGTTATGTGCAGATCGCCTGTGATGCGGCTGGCGCGCCTACGGAATTGTTCGCGCTGCGGCCCGAGCGGGTGAGCGTGGATGTCGATGCGCGCGGATGGCCGGTTGCGTACCAGTATCGGGTGGGCGAGCGTGTGACGCGGCTGGCGTCCGAGGATGGCGCGGGACGGGCGGCGATCGTTCATATCAAGGCGATCAACCCGATTGACGATCATTATGGGCTGGGGTGCCTCGGCGCGGCGTCGGGGCCAGTGGCGATCCATAACGCGGCGACGCAGTGGAACAAGGCGCTGCTCGATAATGCGGCGCGGCCCAGCGGCGCGCTGGTTTATGACAGCGGCAAGGACGGCGCGACGCTCTCCGCCGAACAGTTTGCCCGGTTGAAGGCGGAAATGGAAGCGGCGTTTCAAGGCGCGGTCAATGCCGGACGGCCGATGCTGCTGGAAGGCGGGCTCAGGTGGCAATCGCTCTCGATGTCGCCCGCCGAGATGGATTTCGTTGCCTTGAAAGCGGCGGCGGCGCGGGAGATCGCGCTGGCCTTTGGCGTGCCGCCGATGCTGCTCGGCATACCGGGCGATAATACGTACGCCAATTATCGTGAGGCGAACAAGGCGCTGTGGCGGCAGACCATCGTGCCGCTGATGAGCAAGATACTGGGCGGCATCGCGCAGGGGCTGCGCGGCTGGATGCCCGGGCTGGAACTAGGCGTCGATATGGACAAGGTGCCGGAGCTTGCCGACGAACGCAGCGCCTATTGGGAGCGCATCGCGGGTGCCGGGTTCCTGAGCGATGAGGAAAAGCGCGCGCTGCTGGGGTTTGGCGTCATTTGATTGGGGGCCGGAGCGGCACATCTCAAAAAGGAAAACGCGATGAGGGACAGCGATATGCTCGCCGGGCTGGTGGCGCAGGCTGAAGGGTCTGGCGGCGATCTGGTGATGATCCGCGCGCTGGTCGAGGAAGCGAGCGAGATGGGCGCGGGGCGCGCGCTCGACCGGCTGGGCCTGAGTGATCGGGAAGCGGAGGACGATGTGCGCGAATTGCGCGAGTTGCTCGGTGCATGGCGTGACGCGAAGAAATCGGTGCGCAGCGCGGTGATCGGCTGGGCGGTGCGTGTGGGCTTCGCGCTGATGCTGATCGGCATGGCGGTGAAGCTGGGTCTTTTTGGGTTGGTGCGCGGATGAATACGCAGATCGTAGAGGCGTTTCCGTTCGCTTCGAGCGGAGGTTTGAGCTCTGTCGAGAACCAAAGTCGAGAAGATGTTCTCGACAGCCATCTCGACCCTGCTCGATGGCAGCCCGAACCGAACGGGAAGGGGGCAAAGGAAGCAAGTGTGCGCTTTGCGGGTTATGCCGCGCTGTTCGACCGTGAGGACAGAGGCGGAGATATCATCAGGCGCGGGGCGTTTGCACGTGCGATTACGGCCTGGCGCGGGCGCAAGGTGCCGCTGTTGTGGCAGCACAAGCCGGATGCGCCCATCGGCATGATCGAGAGCATGAGCGAGGATGCGCGCGGCCTGCGCGTGATCGGACAGGTGCGCGCCGATGCGCCGGGTGCGGCGGCGAAGCTGCTGAAGCAGGGCCAAGTGAACGGCCTATCCTTCGGCTATCGGGTGACGCGCGCCGATGGCGCGGCGCCACGGGTGCTGAAGGACCTCGATCTGGTTGAGGTCAGTCTTGTCACATATCCGATGCAGCCCGGCGCGAGGGTGCATGCAGTGGAATAGCTGCCACGAAATCTAAAATTACCGTTCGTTTCGAGCGGAGATCGAGCTTGTCGAGATCGAAGTCGAGAAAGTGTTCTCGACGGACGCATCTCGGCCTTGGCTTGTCCTGAGCGACTGCTCTGGCGGGCAGTCGAAGGGCTCGATGCTGCTCGAACTGAACGGATGTTGAGAGAAAGTCTCTCGAATTTCCAGAGGGCAGATTTGCAGGAGAAGCCTATGTATGAAGTGAAAGCCGATGCGCTGGAGGAGAGCTTTGACGCGCTCGCCCAGGCGGAAAAAATTGCAACATTGGAAGCCGATATGGCTTCGTTGAAAGGCCAGGTGGCGGCTGCCGCACGAGGTGCGGTCGAGCGTCCGGCGCTCGACGGCGTAAAGGGTACTGAGGCCGATCCGGCACGCGCCGCATTCGTCGACCAGTATCTGCGTCAGGGCCAGATGACCGGTGTCGAGCTGAAAAGCATGTCGGGCGCAACGGGCGCGGCGGGCGGCTTCGCGGTGCCGCGCGAAATTGATGCGATGATCGATTCGACGCTGAAAGCCATCTCGCCGCTCCGCGCGGTCGCCAATGTCGTGAAAACCGGCTCGGCGGGCTATCGCAAGCTGGTGGCGTCGGGCGGCACGCCCTCGGGCTGGGCCAGCGAAACCGGCGCCCGCGCCGAAACCGCGACGCCGACCTTCAACGAGATCGCACCGCCATCGGGCGAGCTGTTCGCCAATCCGGCGGCGTCTCAGGCGATGCTCGATGATGCGCAGTTCGATGTTGAAAGCTGGCTGGCGAACGAAATTTCGATGGAATTTGCCCAGGCGGAAGGCGCAGCGTTCGTGTCGGGCACAGGCACCAATCAACCCAAGGGCTTTCTGACCTATACTGCCACCAACGAGGCGGACAGCGTGCGCGCCTTTGGGTCGCTGCAATATGTCGCGTCGGGCGCGGCGGGTGCGTTTGCGACCAGCAACCCGCAGGACAAGTTGGTCGATCTGGTGCATTCGCTGAAGGCGCCATACCGGCAGGGTGCGGCGTTCGTGATGAATGCGGCGACGCTGGCGGTGATCCGCAAGTTCAAGACGACGGACGGTGCATTCCTGTGGCAGCCTTCGCTGTCCGCCGAGCAGCCCGCGACCCTGCTGGGTTATCCGGTGATCGAGGCGGCGGACATGCCGGACATCGCGGCCAATAGCTTGTCCATCGCCTTCGGCAATTTCCGCCAGGGCTATGTGATCGCGGAGCGCAGCGAGACGAGCATCCTGCGCGATCCCTACAGCAATAAGCCGTTCGTGCATTTCTATGCGGTCAAGCGGATCGGCGGCGCGGTGACGAATAGTGAAGCGATCAAGCTCATGAAATTCTCCGCCTCCTGATATTTGCTCCATGGTGGCCTGCGAAGGGCAGCTTTCTGCGCTTCCGGTGCTCATGTACCGCAAAGTACACTGCGCTCCGGTTCTCGAAAGCTGCCCTTCTCGGCTCACCCTGAACCAAATATCCGCCGCCATATGGTTCGATGTGGCGGTGCATTTCACGCTTCCTCCACTCGGCTCTAGCAGATGCGGGAGCCGGGTTTCCTTTGGGGGCATTTCGGAAAATATTGGAGGCGCACGCAATGACGGTGCAGATGCAGGCGGTGGCGCAGACGATTGTCGATGCGGCGCGCGATGAAACCAAGGCATGGCTGCGGATCGAGACCGCCTATGACGACAGCGCGATTGCGGCGCTGGCCCGCGCGGCCATTGGCATGGCGGAGGATTTCTGCGCGCAGCTGATGTTTACGCGCGGCGGCACGGAGGTGCTGACGGCGAGCAGCGAATGGGTGCGCATGCGCGCCTGCCCGGTGCGCAGTATCACGGCGGCGCGCGGGCTGCCCGCCGAGGGCGCGAGCTTTGCGTTGGCGAGCGACGCCTACGCCATTGATATCGGCGCGGATGGCGACGGCTGGGTCCGCGTGATTCAGCAGGGGGCGGCGGGCCGGGTGGAGGTCGACTTCACAGCCGGGATCGTCGACGACTGGCCGAGCCTGCCCGAGGCGTTGCGGCAAGGGATCGTGCGGCTGGCCGCGCATCTGTTTGCCGAGCGAAACAGCGACGCGCCGCCCGCCATCGTGACAGCACTGTGGCGGCCCTGGCGGCGGATGCGCATCGCATGACCGCGCTGCCGATGACGATGCGCAAAGGGACACAGATTGCGCAGGCACGCGCCGCGCAAAAGCGTGGCGAGATTGCCGATGAGGCAAATGCCATTCCGGGCGTGCATGCGCATGTCGAGGACGAGGCGGTGGTGCTGGAAGGGCGCGGGCTGCTGGACCGCTGGATTCGCGAGGCCAGCCTGCGCCATATCGGAAGGATTTAGGCGATGAATGCCGAATATGACATTCGCGGTGCGCTGATCGCCGAGCTGCGCGGCGATGTGGCCCTGACGGCGCAGGTGAACCGTATCCATGACGGGGTGCCCGATAAAGCGACGCCGCCCACGATGATGGTCGGGGAGTGTCTGGGTACAGACTGGGCGGTCAAGGACAAGCCGGGGCGGGAGCTGCGCATCGCAATCACCATCGAGGACGATATCGAAACGCCGACGCGCATCAGCGGGATCATGCCTGTGACGGATGCCGCCGTGCAGCGCCTGACGGGCACTGTTGCGGGATGGCAGGTCGGCAGCCTGCGCATGGTGCGCTCGCGATTGTTGCGCACCAATGCGGGGCGGTGGAATGCGCTTATGGATTATCGGATACGGGTGTTGGCGGTTTAGTTTGATTTCGCTCACGCGAAATGGCGGTGCCGGCCCTCTCCCCCACCCAACCACCCGATGACAATACCCTATGGGTGGTTGGGTGGGGGAGAGGGCTGGTGAGGTACGATTTCAGCCAAAGCTGAAATCAGACAATTCAACCCGCGTTGTCGAAATCGTCGGTCATCTTTTCGCGATAGCCTTCGATCTGGTCATCCGCATCCTCATTGGATTCGGCGTCGGTCATGCCGTCGGCCTTGTCGGCGGCGACCAGAGCTTCGCGGAATTTCACCTCCTGCTTGGCGCATTTGGTGGTGAGACCCGCTAGAAACTCTTCGCGCGCGATTTTACGATCGGATGCATCGCGCGTGTATTCGCCCAGACATGAAGCATAGGCCTGACGCGCCTTGGGAACTGCGTCTGCCGGGGCAGCCGCCGCGAAGATCAGTGCAACGAGAACCATAAACCCCTCCATTCAGATGGCTTTGAAAACGCCACGACTCTGATGTCGTGACGGCCATCGCTTGTATCAAGGAGCAGATATCAATGAGCGTGGAAAAAGGAAGCGCATTTTTGCTGAAGATCGGCAATGGCGACGTACCGCTGACCTATGCCACAATCGCCGGTTTGCGCACGACGCAGCTGCAGGTGAGCGGCGAGGCGGTGAACGTCACCAACAAGGACAGCGGCGGCTGGCGCGAATTGCTGTCGGGCGCGGGCGTGCGCGCGGTCAGCGTGTCGGCGGCGGGCATTTTCACGGGCTCGGCGGGCGAGGTGAAAATACGCACGCATGCGCTGGCCGGGACCATCGACGATTATGAGCTGAGCTTTGAAAGTGGGGAGCGCATGCGCGGCAAATTCCTCGTCACGCGGCTGGAATATGCGGGCGATTATAATGGCGAGCGCAATTATACGATCAGCCTGGAAAGCTCCGGCCAGGTGGTGAGCCTGTGAGCGCTGCATTGAACGCAATACGCGAGGCCAATCGCCTGCGCGGTGAGGCGAGCCTGTTTGTGCGCGGAGAGTCGCTGTTGCTGCGTCCGTCCTTTACGGCGCTGGTGGCGGCCGAAGAAGAGCTGGGGCCGCTGTTCGCGCTGGTGGAGCGGGCGTCAGCGGGCGAGCTGAAACTGGCGGAGATGGTCGCGCTGTTCTGGCACTGCCGCCATGAATGGCCGGATACGATCACGCGCGAGCATGTCGGCGAGGCGGTGGCATCGCAGGGGCTGGCGGCGGTGACGCCTGCGCTGAAGGCGATATTGCAGCAGATATTGTCGGGCAGGGCGTGACGGGCATTTGGCTCATGCTGGGCGCGTATGCGGAGGCGGTCTGATGGCCGGGAATTTTGCCGAAACCGCGCTGCAACTGGCGGGCCTTGCGGGCTGGCATCTGGGGTGGAGCGCGGATCAGTTCTGGAGCGCGACCCCCGCGGAAATGGAGATCGTGGTGCGGGCCATGCTGGGCGCGGATGCGGAAGGTGGCGGGGATGCGCCGCCCAGCCGTGCGGACATCGACCGATTGATGGAGTTATACCCCGATGGATGAGGAAATCGACCGGCTGGTCGTTTCGGTGCGCGCCGATACGCAGGGCTTTGCCAGGGATGTGGCGGATATGCGCAGCGAGTTGGAAGGGCCGCTGATCGTTGGCACGGAGCGCGCGGGCAGGGCGATAGAGGCGTCGTTGCGGCGCGCGGTGATTACCGGCAAGTTCGGCTTTGAGGACCTGCGCAGGATTGCGCTGAGCGTTATCACCTCTATCGCCAACGAGGCCCGCAAGATTGCGTTCAGTCAGCTTCTGCCCTCCGGCAAGGGCGGTCTGTTGGGCGGCGTACTGAACATCGCGAGCGCGGCTTTTGGCGGTGCGCCGGGGCGGGCGACGGGTGGGCCGGTTACGGCAGGGCGAGCCTATAAGGTTGGCGAAAGTGGGCCGGAGCTGTTTGTGCCGAACGCAGGTGGCCGGATCGTCGCAGCCGGTGGCGGATCGGGTGGGCGCGATGTGCGCGTGACTATCAACGTAAACTCTCCCGATGCAGGCGCGCCGCAGGCGTTGGCGCGCAGCGCGCGGCAGATTGCGCGCAATGTTCGTTCAGCATTGTCAGAGTAAACTTCCGTTCGGTTCGAGCGGAGCCGAGAACATATGTCGAGAACGCGTTTCTCGACTTCGGTTCTCGATAAACTCGAACCTCCGCTCGAAATGAACGGCCTTTTTGATTTATTGAGGAAAACCCCCATGACCTATTGGCTGGCGTCAAAAGGCGGCGGGCAGGAGAAGGGCGTGATCAAGCGCTTCTCGCCCGCCTACTGGACGGTCAATTTCCCCCGCCCGATGATGGCAGGTGTCGTCACCACTGCGCCGGACGCATTGCGCGTCGATGCGGTATTTTATGGGTCGGGCGATCTCGCGGGCCTGATCTGGGAAGCGGAGGATGTGTGGGATCATCCCTTGCTCGCCTATGAGACAAGTCGTGATTTCCGTAACTGTCAGCTCCGTTTTCACTGGCGCAGCAGTGGCCTGAAGCCGCTCGATACATTGCACGGGCCGACGCTGACCATCGAGGGGCGGGACCAGGGCGGCAATCCCAAAAGCTGGTATGTGCGCCTGTGGAATTACGCCAGCGGGTCGAGCGAGGACGCCGACATCGTGCTGGATTTTAATGCGATGGATGGCGGTTATTTGCTGCCTGCAGAGGCGGACCCGGTATGGGCGGGCGATGTCGACCGCATGTTCATCTCGCTGGTCGCGCCCGGTTACGATGCCGGGACGACGCCATTCGCCAGCGGACAGGAAGGCTGGGCCGAGCTGACCGGCATACAGTGCGACGGTTCGGGATCGGTGCTGTCCATCGGGGATGTGATGCTGCCTGAACATGGTCTGTCGATGGCGACCGGCTATGACGACGGATATAACCAGACGCCAGAGCGGCTGGTGCGGCAAATCCATGCGCTCGGTTATCGCGGCGATATTCTCCATTATGTCGGGATGAGCCATTATTTCCGGCTCGAGGCCAATAGCGGCGGCTGGTACGCCAGCCTGACGGGAGGAGCGCTGAATGCGCCATGCGCCGCATGGCATGCGGACTATGCCGCGCGGGCCAAGGCGATGGGGTTAGGTCTGATCTGGTCGCTGTCCTATGAGTTGTTCGATGCGCATTGCTGGAATGACTGGAAACAGCGAGCGGAAAATGGCGAACCGGCGCTCACCGGCTGGGTGCCGCCGTCGGCACTGCTCTCGCCCGCGCATACAGGTGCGATGGGCTATCTGCAGCAGGTCGGTCAGGCGTTCATCGCCATAGGCGTGGCGGCGGGGCTGACGCCCAAATTTCAGGTGGGCGAGCCATGGTGGTGGATCATCCCCGCAGACGGACGCATCTGCCTGTATGACGATGCGGCGAAGGCAGCTTTTGGTGGCAGTCCGGTGTCGATTCCGACGGTGCGGGCATCGCTTAACAGTGCGCAAAAGGCACTGCTCGATCAGGCAGGCGTGCTGCTGGCGAGTTCGACAGCGGCGCTGGTCGCTGCGGTACGGAGCGTGGCTCCGGCCACAATTTCATACCTGTTGACCTATCTGCCGACCGTGCTCGACCCGCTCGCGCCGGAGGCCAAGCGCGCCAATATGCCGGTGGGCTGGGCCAAGCCCGCCTTCGATATATTGCAGCTAGAGGATTATGACTGGGTGATCGAGGATCGCAGCGCGCTGACGATAGCGGGCGTGGCGGCGGCGGAAGCGCGGCTGGGCTATGGCGCGGGCGAGCAGCATTACCTCTCCGGCTTTGTGCTGAATGCTGTGGATGCGCCGGTGCTGTGGCCGCGCATCGAGAAGGCGGCGGTGACCGGGCGCAAGCGGGGTGTCGCCGCGACCTTCATCTGGGCGCTGCCGCAAACGGCACGCGACGGCTTCACCTTTTTCGATCTGGGCGAGGGAGACGATATGCAGGCCTTTGATGATGTGCAGTTCCCGATTGGCATCGGGCGGGAGGCGAGCGTGGTGCCCGCCTTTTCGACGCAGACGGTCGAGAGCCTGTCCGGCCATGAGCGGCGGTCGAGCGACTGGGCCGACGCGCGGCTGCGGTTCGACGCCGGGCCGGGTGTGCGTTCCGAAGCCGATCTGGTGACGCTGATCGCATTTTTCCGGGCGCGCAGGGGTGCGGCGCGGGGATTCCGCTTCACCGATCCGTTCGATTATCAGAGCGCGGTTGCCGGGACGGTGGTGACCGCCATCGACCAGAAGCTGGGAACCGGTGATGGCGTCACCAGCCAGTTCCGCCTCGCCAAATATTATGGGACGGGTGCGGATGCGCAGCAGCGCCTGATTACGCGCCCGGTGGCGGGCAGCATTCGGGTGGCCATCGACGGCGCCGAGCAGATGAGCGGATGGCGGCATCTGGGTGGCGGTGTGATCGCATTCGATACGTCGCCCGCCAATGGCGCGGCGCTGACCGCCGGGTTCAGCTTCGATGTGCCGGTGCGCTTTGCCGAGGACGCGCTGGAGGTAAGCCGCGCCACCTTTGCTGCCGGGGAAGCGCCATCGGTGCCGCTGGTGGAGATACGCGAATGAGTGCCGACACGATATTGGCACAGGAGCTGGTGACGCTGGCCTTTTGCTGGCGGCTGGAGCGGCGCGACGGTGTGGCCATCGGCCTCACCAGCCATGACCGTGATCTGGTGATTGGCGGTATCATATACGAGGCCGCGCCTGGGCTGGTGCCCTCGGCGATCCGCCGTGGAACGGGGTTGGAGCCGGAGTCGATGGACCTCAAGGGCGCGATCACCAGCGATGCGATCAGCGAGGCCGACCTGAATGCGGGCAAGTGGGACGGGGCGGCGCTGTATCTGTATCTGACCGAATGGACCGAGCCGGGTACGCTGTGGCTGGAGCTGATGCGTGGCGAGCTGGGCACGGTGCAGCAGCAGGATGAGAGCTTTTCGGCGGAACTGGCTGGGCCGGTATCGGTGCTGGGCAGACCGGTCGCGCCTGAGACATCGCCGGGCTGCCGTGCGCTATTGGGCGACAAGGCGTGCAGGATCGACATGGCGCATCATCGCCGGGTGGTGACGATAGCGTCGACGGCGGACGAGGTGGTGGCCGTAAGTGGCGGCGGGCTGGTGAACGGCGATTATCTGTTCGGCACGCTGCGCTGGTTGGAAGGCGCGAATTGTGGGCTGACGCAGAGTATCGTCGCCAATGATGCGGGCAGCGTGACATTGGCCGACGTTCCGGCATTTGCCGTTACTGCGGGCACGCGCGCGCTGCTGACCGAGGGATGCGACAAGCTGATGGCGACATGCTCGGGGCGCTTCGCCAATGCGGCCAATTTTCGGGGTGAACCCTATCTGCCGGGGAGCGACCTGCTCACCCGATATCCCGGAGCAACCTGATGCGGCGCGCCGAGAGGATAGTCGCGGCGGCGCGGGGGCTGGTGGGTGTGCCCTTTCGCCTGCACGGGCGGGATGCGCGCACTGGTGTGGATTGCATCGGCCTTGCGATGCTGTCGTTGGAGGGCGCGGGGCATAAGGGTCTGCATGCCTTTGTTCCAGATGCCTACAGTATCAGGGGCGGCAGCGTTGCGTGCTTTGCCGATGCCATGGCGGCGCTGGGTTTGCGAAAGGCGCGGACCCAGCATGCGGGCGATCTGGTGCTGGTGCAGGCGGGGCCGGCACAATTCCATCTGATGATCGCGACCGATGGCGGACATGTGCACGCCCATGCCGGGCTGGGCAAGGTGGTCGAGATGCCCGGTGCGTCCCCCTGGCCTGTGCTCGGTCGCTGGCGTTTCTGATATTTGGGAGAAGAGTAATGGCGACACTTGTGCTGACCGTGGTCGGCGGTGCGCTGGCAGGGCCATTTGGGGCTGCGATCGGTGCTACGATTGGCCAGGTGTTCGACAGCACGGTCCTGTTCGCGCCCAAGGGACGCGAAGGGCCGCGCCTCAATGACCTGCGCGTGCAGACATCGCGCTATGGCGACCAGATTCCGCAATTATTCGGGGCGATGCGCGTGGCGGGATCGGTCATCTGGTCGACGGATCTCAAGGAACAGCGCGACAAGAAGAAGGGCGGCAAGGGGCAGCCGAGCGTCACGACCTACAGCTATAGCGCCAGCTTTGCAGTGGCGCTGTCGTCGCGGCGGATCGCGTCGATTGGGCGTATCTGGGCCGACGGTAATCTGCTGCGCGGCAGTGCGGGCGATTTCAAGACCGCGATAGGGGCCTTCCGTTTCTATGACGGTAGCCCGGATCAGGCCGCGGACCCGCTGATCGCTGCGGACAAAGGCGCAGGCGTTGTTCCGGCGCATCGGGGCATGGCCTATGCTGTGTTCGAGGATTTGCAACTGGCAGATTATGGCAATCGTATTCCATCGCTTACCTTTGAAGTAGTGGCGGATAGCGGCGATGTCTCGATTGCGGCTATTGCAGCGGGTGTGAGTGACGGGGCGATAGCGTCCACCGCCATCGGTGCGGTTCCGGCGGTTCATGGCTATGCCGCGAGCGGCAATGATGTCGCATCGGCGCTGAGGCCGCTAATCGGCGGTTTGGGCATTGCGGTGCGCGGTGACAATTCAGGCCTGATGCTCGATGCAGGAACGGCGAGCGAGGCGACTGTCGGGCAGGGAAGTATAGGCGCGCGTTTCAACGGCAAGGAGGAGCGCGGCTTGCGCCTGATCCGCAGCCGGGCCGAGGATGTGCCGGTGCGGCTCAACCTGCGCCATTATGACCCCGCGCGTGATTTTCAGGCGGGTATCCAGACAGCGCTGCGCCCCGGAGCGGGCCGCAAGGAGGATAATCTCGATATGCCTGCCGCATTGACGGCTGCATCGGCGCGCGGTTTGGCGGAGGGCCGGTTGCAGCGGCTTTGGGCCGGGCGCAGCGGTATGGAGCTGCGCTGCGACTGGCGGGCGCTGCCGCGTGTCGCCGGGTCGGTCATCACGGTTGAGGGGCAGCAGGGCCGCTGGCGCATCGAAGAGAGTGAATGGGAGGGCATAGGCGTGCGCCTGACCTTGCGGCAGGTTGGCGGAACGGGTGTTGCGGTCCCTCCGGCGAGTGCCGGCAATGCGGTGTCGCAGGCCGATGTGAGCCATGGCGTGACGGTGCTGCAGGTCGCGGATCTTCCGGTGACGGGCGATGAGGTGCCGACTGCCCCGGTTGTCGTCGCCGCCGCGTCCGGTGCGTCGTCGGGATGGCGGGCGGCGGAATTGTTCGTCGAGGATGCGGCGACAGGCGGGCTGACGTCCATCGGGCCGAGCGCGGCTCCGGCAATACTAGGCGTGGCGGTGACGACGCCGGTGGCGCTGCCTTTCGCGCATATCTTCGATACACTGTCAGCGGTTGAGGTCGACCTTGTCAGCGATGCGATGATCCTGACCAATGCCGACGATCTGGCGCTGGCATCGGGGAGCAATGCGGCACTGCTTGGCCGCGAGCTGATCCAGTTCGGCAAGGCGACGCAGACCGGCCCCAACAGATGGCGGCTGGAGCGGCTGATGCGGGGCAGGCGCGGAACCGAGTGGGCGATGGCAACGCACAGCGTGGGAGAAAGCTTCCTGCTTCTGGAGCAGGAAGCTCTGGCGAGCGTGCCTTCGGCCTATGTGCAGCATGGCGCTACGCTGCATATGAGCGCAATCGGTATTGGCGACCTGACGCCGGTGTCGGCGCAGGAGACAGTGCTGGGGCAGGCGCTGGTCGTACCCAGCCCGGTTCATGTGCGCGCCGCCTATGTCGGTTCGGACTGGCAGCTTAGCTGGGTCAGGCGCAGCCGCAGTGGATGGCGCTGGAACGACGGGGCAGACGCGCCAGTGGCCGAGGAACAGGAACTCTATCGGGTAAACCTGATCCATAATGGCGCTATTTTCAGAACTGCCGAGACCGGGGTTGCGCAATGGATTTATGGCGCAGCGGACATTGCCGCCGACCAGTCAGCAGGTGTCAGTGGGTCCGTTACTGTCGAGATACGGCAGATAGGGACCTATGGCCTCGGGCGGCCAGCCTCCATCGACATCATAATCTGAACCATGAATAGCCGACACGGAGAAATAGCATATGAGCGATGCGAGCGATCGCTTTGCGCTGCCGCTGCTGCATGCGGGGCAGGCGCAAAAGGAAATCACCCATAATGAGGCGCTGCAACTGATCGACATGCTGCTGCACCCCTATGCCGAGAGCGCGTCGCTGACGGCACCGCCAGGAGGAGAAACAGCGGGCCAGAGCTGGATTGTAGCGGCTGGCGCAAGCGGGGCGTGGGTCGGGCAGGACGGTAATCTGGCGCTCATGACATCGGGGGGGTGGCGCTTTGTCGTGCCCAAGGCCGGGATGAAGGTGTTTGTGGCGGATATCGGCGCCGCCTCTGTTTTCGACGGGTCTGTATGGGTGGCGGACGCGGTTGGGGCCGATGGCTATTATGTGAACGGACAGCGGATCATTGGCGCCCGGCTTTCCGCCATAGGCGATCCATCCGGAGGGAGCGTGATTGATACGCAATCGCGGGCCGCGATCGGATCAGTCCTTACCATGCTGCGCAATCACGGGATGATTGATGCCGCGTGATAGAAGCGGCTGACGAAAAACAAATAACTGTCCGATTACTCAATTTGGTGACACTGTAATGAGATAATTTTGCATTTGGCATGATTTTACAAAGGGCCGTTTTACACTGTGGATCGGCCAAAAGTTGTCTTGCCATGCAACTTTTGTGAGAGTAGGGAGTTTTCGCAGTCCTAGTGACCATTTTGAAAGGGGAATGATATGCGGAAGCTTGCTCTTGCAGCGGCTCTTGCGACCACTGCGATGGCATCTCCTGCTCTCGCGAGAGAGGATGCCTGGTACATTGGCGCCCATGGCGGCGCAATGCTGGTCGAAGATATCGACATTACAACGGCCGACGGTGCGTCCGACGCAACAGCCGATTATAACACCGGTTATGACGTCGATGGCGTGATCGGGTATGATTTCGGCATGTTCCGTCTGGAAGGCGAGGTCGGTTTCCGGCGCGCCTGGACGGATGTCGTTGGTTTTGCCAATGGCGCTCCCAGCAGCACGAAGGGTAATGTCCGTTCGCTCAGCTTCATGCTGAACGGCTTGCTCGATTTCGGCCCGGATGATGGCCTGCAGGGCTTTGTCGGCGGTGGCGCGGGTGTTGCCCGTACGCACCTCTACAGCTCTGTTACGGACGACTCCGACACCGGTTTCGCCTGGCAGGCTCTAGCGGGTGTCCGTTTCCCGCTCAGCGACAAGCTGGATGCGGAACTGAAGTATCGCTTCTTCAATCACCGCAATCTGGACATTGTCACCAGCCGTCAGCCCAGCGGGATTTTCTCGCCGGTGGGAACGGCGACCGATGCCGATGTGCGCACGCACAGCCTGCTTGTCGGTCTGACCTACAACTTTGGCGAACCGGCTCCGCCGCCGCCTCCGCCGCCTCCGCCGCCACCCCCGCCGCCTCCGCCCCCGCCGCCTCCGCCGCCGGTGGTTGAGTGCACGCCTGGGCCGTATATCGTGTTCTTTGAATTCGATAAGTCGGATATCACGCCGGATGCTGCGACGATCCTCGACAATGCCGTCACCGCTTATGGCGATTGCGGCAATGCCCAGGTCATGCTGGCAGGCCACGCGGACAAGTCCGGTCAGCCGGCTTACAACGTAGCCCTGTCGCAGCGTCGTAACGACTCCGTGCAGGCGTACCTGGTTTCCAAGGGTATTTCGGAAGACGTGATCTCGACCGAAGCCTTCGGTGAGAGCAAGCCGCGCGTCGAAACCGCCGACGGTGTACGCGAATTGCAGAACCGCCGTGTGGAAATCACCTACGGTCCGGGTTCGGGCATGTAATCAGATCGTTGGGGCATAGCCCCGACCGATTAAAATCAGGGGCTGGTTTAACGACCGGCCCCTTTTTTATGGTGTTTTGCTGCGGTTCGTTTGTGTTGGCGGCGTCACTGGGATAGTTTCGTAATCCCCATTTCCCAACGAAGGTTGTTCCCGACATGCGCAATATTTCCCGATTTTCAATGTTGTTCACTGTAATGAGCGCCAGTGCGCTGGCGGGTTGCGCTTATGAGAGTGAAACTGCCCCGGTATCAGCGGCAGCCGCCCAGCCGCCCGCCGTAGCCGTTGCGACGCTGATGGACGCGGCAGGCAATAATGTCGGCGAAGCCAAGCTAGTGCAGCAGGGCGATGGCGTTGCGGTCTCCATTTCCGTATCGGGTATTAGCGCTGGGCCGCATGGCACACATATCCACATGACCGGGACATGCGATGCACCGGATTTCAAGACGGCCGGAGGGCATTGGAACCCCATGATGACCCAGCATGGCCTGGAAAACCCGCAGGGCCACCATAGCGGCGATCTGCCGAATATGGATGTACAGGCCGACGGCACCGGCTCGCTGAGCTTCATTGTTGCTGGTGCAACACTGCGCGATGGCGATAATCCGCTATTCGATGAGGATGGCGCCGCCATTGTCGTGCATGCCGGCCCCGATGACATGGTTAGCGACCCATCAGGCAATTCCGGCGGGAGAATTGCGTGTGGCGTGATTCGATCCGAATAATATGGCCGAATAATATGGAAGGTGCTGTTGAGAGGGCTTTTTTAAGAGATGACGGCTCTGATCGGGCATATTTGCCCGGTTTTGCTTGAAACCGAGCGGTAATCATCCGATATTATTGTCAGTTGGCATTGGAGCCAGTGACTGAGGAGTAGAGTTATAATGGCTAATTGGTCTGACCCCCGGACAGGTGGCGTGGGCATGGGCGGCGCGGTCGCGCAAGGCCGTGAGGCAGCCTTTGACGCGGGGCTGCGGTCCTACATGCTGTCCGTATATAATTACATGGCAAGCGGCGTGCTGCTGACCGGCATCGTGGCGCTGCTGTTCGCGCAAAGCGGCCTCGCCGCTCAGATTCTCGCCGGACCCGGCATATTGAAATATGTGATCATGTTCGCGCCGTTGGCGTTCATTCTGGTGCTGAGCTTCGGGGTCAACAAGCTGTCGACCACGGCGACCCAGGCGATCTACTGGGCTTATGCAGCGGTGATGGGCTTGTCGCTCGCCTCGATTTTCCTGGTGTATACCGGCACGTCGATCGCGCAGACATTCTTTGCGACCGCTGCGGCTTTTGCCGGTCTCAGCCTCTATGGCTACACCACGAAGAAGGACCTGTCCGGTTTCGGCACCTTCCTGATCATGGGTCTGGTTGGCCTGATCGTGGCGTCTGTGATCAATATTTTCCTGCAGAGCAGCACCTTCGATCTGGTGATCAGCTTTATCGGCGTGCTGCTGTTCGCTGGCCTGACGGCTTACGACACGCAGAAGATCAAGAGCATGTACCAATATGTCGCCGGGACGGAAATGGCCGGTAAATCGGTGGTGATGGGCGCGCTCAGCCTCTATCTCGATTTCATCAACATGTTCCTGTTCCTGTTGCGCTTCATGGGCAGCCGCGAATAATATCGAGCGCTTTGTATGAGAGAGCCCGGTCGCTTATGCGGCCGGGCTCTTTTTATATCTGCCCCAAGCGGATTGCGCATCAACGCCGGGTTCAATTCCCGCCCTTCTTTTGATACGTCCCTTATATGCCGATCTGGGACCGCTTTTTCTCCTCCAAGCCGTGGAGCACCGATGGGTGCCGCATCTATGCGATTGGCGATGTCCATGGCTGTTTCACTCAACTTACCGGCTTGCTACGTCAGATAGAGCGCGATCAGGCGGGGCGTGAGCCCTTGGAAACCCATATTGTAATGCTGGGGGATTATGTTGACCGCGGGCCACGTTCTCGCGACGTGTGCGAGCTGTTGCAGGCGATTGGGCCGTCCGCCTATTTCCACTGTCTGCGCGGCAACCACGAACAGACAATGCTGGACGTGCTGGACGGCAGTGAATTCGCGCTGCGGCACTGGCTCGGTTTCGGGGGTAGGGAGACCTTGCTGAGCTGGGGCGTGGAAGAAGCGCTGGTCGATATGGTTGCCGCAGGGCCGGGCCATGAAGCGGAATTGATCGAGGCGTTTCGCGGGGCTGTGGCGATCGAGATTGTCGACTGGATGCAGGGATTGCCCTCCTATCGCCGACAGGGCGATTATCTGTTTGTACATGCCGGGGTTCAACCCAAGGTTGCGCTCGAAAATCAGGTTGACGACGACCTGCTCTGGATCAGGGAGCCATTCCTTTCGAGCAAGGCCAAACATCCCTGGCGCGTGGTTCATGGGCACAGCCAGAGCGAGGACATAGATATTTTTCATCATCGCATCGGCATTGATACCGGGGCGTATCGCACGGGTACATTGACGGCGATTGGTCTGGAGGATGACCGGCATTGGGTTATCCAGTCGGGGGTGTGACGGTACCGCAATTCCACGTGAGTGGAGCAGGCTCTAGTCGCGCGATTTGGCGGGAGCCCATGTCTGATAGGTCCGGCCGCGCTTTGCATCCATGACGCCGATGAAGGTTGCGACAATGGCGGTGAGGATGTTCGTGAAAGTCGAGAAGGGCCTTATGCGAAGCACTTCGCCCAAGGCTATCATGAGCAGTCCCATAGCCCATAGGATCAGGGCCCAAACCCCTTTGTCATCCATGACCAACGCCGCAGTAAGCGCAAGGGCGCATAGCATCGCGACCGGCGCGCCCATCCAGCGCAACCATTTGTGCGAGACATATTTATAGAGGCCGCCGGGCGTATAATGTTCGCGAATCTGCGGCCACAGATAGCGGTGCGTGTTGAACGAGCGGGCAGCGATGCGCCGCTTGCGCCGGAACTCATCGCGCGCATCGGTGGTGTTGCGCTCATAGGCGACGACATCGGGCGCGCTGATCAGACGATATCCGGAAAAGGTAACGCTGAGCGATGCGATCATATCGTCGAGCAGATGCGGCGGCACTGCGGGATATAAGGCGCGCCGCGTCGCGAAGATCGAGCCATCCGCGCCCATCATGGACCCGCAGCGCGATTCCAGCGCCTTGATTGTCTCCTCCAGCCGCCAGTAGAGCCCGCCGGCGCTGGCTGTGGCGCTTTCTCCCTCGTTGACATAGCGCAGCGTGCCGGACACGCCGCCGATGCGCTCATCGCGAAAATAGCTGAGCAGCGCGCCCACCGATTGCGGGTCGAGCATGACATTGGCATCGGTGAAGATACAGATGTCGCCTTTAGCCTGCTCGACCATCAGGCGCATGCCGGTGGCCTTGCCGGTGCGCTCGCTCGCGGCGATCACGCGCACCAGATCAGGGCGGCTGTTCAGCAGCGTCAAAGTGGCGTCGCTGCTCATGTCCGAATAGGCCAGCACCTCCAGGTCGGGATGGAGCGCCTTGATCTCTTCTATGTTGCGGAGCTTGGCGGGCAGCGTGCGTTCCTCATTATAGGCCGAAAAGAGCATGGTTGCGGTTGGCTGCGGGCCCTGCCGCGCTTTGAGCGGGTATGCTTTCATCAGGCGCAGGCTGAGCGGATAGAATAGATAGGGGTGCAGAAAGACGATCAGCAGCAATGCGGCCAATATGTATAGCGGGATCGTCATGCGCTTTGGCTAGCGGTTCTTGGTTGGCATGTCGTGCCTTATTTAACGCCGCTGCGTCAAAAACGTGGCACTTTTGCCCTGATTCCCCCGTTTAAGTTGACGGCAATGGGGGAAATCGTTATTGGGCACGGCTTCACGAGTCAGCGCACCTGACGCATGGCTCGATTCATTGCATTTGAACGGGATTTTGAGGACGATATGGCCAATACGCCGCAGGCAAGAAAGCGCATCCGCCGCAACGAGCGTCGCCGGGTGATCAACGGTAACCGCATGGGCCGCATTCGCACGCTGGTGAAGAAGGTGGAAAGCGCCGTGGCCGCAGGCGATAAGACGGCTGCGGCCGAAGCGCTGCAGGGTGTACAGCCGGAGCTGGCACGCGGCGTTGCGCGCGGCGTGCTGCACAAGAATACCGCTGCGCGCAAGTTCAGCCGTCTGACCAAGGCCGTCAACGCCCTGGCCTGAGCCTGACCGAATATGATTTAGAAAGCCCGTCGATCATCCCGGCGGGCTTTTTTGTATTTCAGGCGAATCGATTCGGCGTTTTTTGACCTTATGAAGGTGTACGCGCCGTCATCATCGCATTGGCCGTTTTTGATCAGATGCGATACAAAAATGGAGGCTTGGCGTCGCGTGGAGACCGGCTTTGGTCAAAGGCTAGGACTTGTGCTGATTCGCTGCACTTGCACACTGATGGACCAAAATTAATATAATAAAATCATATAGTTAAATATAGGCTTAGGTTTTCTGCGGCCTTGAAGCTGTCAAATATTTTATTTCACTTTTTTGACAGGCTCCGCTCTTGATCCCATCGTTAACGAATGCCTAATGGGCTCCATCGCCCGATGCCAATCGGAGTCGTGTTCAGCATCAAGGACCAATGGGGAAACTGTTTTCGGCATCGAAAACGGGAATGGGGTCTTTTTGCAAAAAAATATGGCCAGGGCAGGCCAAAAATGAGGTCGCTTTTTTTGAGAGGGGTGGTTGCGCAGTGAGCCGTGAAGCCGACAATATAGTGAATGACCGCCCGCTCGTGGAAACAGGGTCGCAGCGCGATGGCGCGTGGGAAGAGATCAGGCACGGACTGCGCCGGTCGATTGGCGCGCGCATGTACGACCAGTGGATCAAGCCGGTGCGATTGGGAGACTATTGCCCCGTCACCGCGACGATAGACCTGCTCGCGCCTTCCGATTTTTCCGCCAATTTCGTATCCAGCCAGTTTGGCGATCGTCTCAGGCTGGCATGGAGTTCCGCCGATGCGGGAGTCAGCGACGTTCGCATCATTCGCGCACCGGAAGGTGGCCCTGCGAAAGTGGGCGCGCTGGGTGCGGACAAGGCGCATGCATCGAGCGAGGCCGCGCCCGCCAAGCCGGATAGTGCCGGACGGGGTTCTGGCTCTGGCCCCACGGATGGCGACGCCACAGGAGCGCTGATACGGCGTGAAGCGCTGCATCTGCGGCACAGTTTCGGGGACTTCGTCGTCGGCGAAAGCAACCGGCTGGCATTCTCCGCAGCGCAGGCGATGGCCGCCAAAACGGCGCCGCTGTTCAATCCGCTCTATATTCATGGCGGTACGGGGCAGGGCAAGACGCACCTTCTGCACGCGATTGCGCAGGAATATGTGACGCATTTTCCATCGCATGCGGTTGTCTATATGTCGGCCGAGAAATTCATGATGGAATTTGTCACCGCCATGCGCGCCAATGACAGCATGGGGTTCAAGGCGCGTCTGCGCGCGGCGAAGCTGCTGTTGATCGACGATATCCAATTCATCGCCGGCAAGGGATCGACGCAGGAGGAATTCCTGCACACCATCAACGAGCTGGCGGAGAGCGGCGCGCGCATCGTCATCAGCGCTGATCGTGCGCCGCATCATCTGGATTCGGTCGATCCGCGCATCCTCTCGCGCCTGTCAGGCGGGCTGGTCGCCGATATCCATGCTGCCGATCTGGACCTGCGCCGTGCGATACTGGAAGCGAAGCGCAAGGCCGTGGCTGCGGACATCTCGGATATGGTGCTGGACTTTCTGGCACGCTCCATCCGCACCAATGTGCGTGAGCTGGAAGGCGCGTTCAACAAGCTGCTCGCCTATGCCCAGCTTACCGGCCGTCAGGTCGATATGGAGTTCGCGCAGGCGATGCTCGCGGATTCGGTGCGGGCCAATGCGCGGCGTATCACCGTGGACGAGATACAGAAGGCGTGCGCAGCGCATTATCATATCGAGCCGTCCGAAATGCGCTCCAAGCGGCGTGCACGCGCCGTGGCGCGCCCGCGTCAGGTCGCCATGTATCTCGCCAAGAAAATGACGCCGCGTTCGCTGCCGGAGATCGGACGTATCTTCGGCGGACGCGACCATAGCACCGTCATCCACGCGGTGCGCACGATTGAGGCGCTGCGCCAGAGCAACCCGGAAATCGATTCCGACATCCGCACGCTTCAACGCAAGCTTGAGATGTAGCTTATAGCTGGGGTTCTTTGTTGAGCCAGGCCAGCGCTTCCTGCTCCGAGTCGAAATAGGCGATTTTTGTCGGAAGCATGAGCCGCTTCATCTGAACCCTGAGCAGGGATGACTCTGGCAGCAACATGCCATATTCGTCGATCTGACCGGCATAGGCCTGGATTATATCGGCCTGGCTATCGACAACGCACTTTGACTGAACTGTGCAATCCTGCAAGTCGAGCAAGACCCTGCGTACGGGTGAAGCGCCGCCAGCGGCTGCGGATCGCCCCTGCAACGCCATCTGGTATCGCTTGACAGTGTCCTGATCCCAGAAGCCGTGAAAGATAATCCTGAGCGCTTCGGGGCTGGATCCGGCTAAAAACTCAAACTGTCCGGTGGCGGTGGCAGCGCTGCGCTGCGATTCGGTATTCAAGCCTTGCATTCTTATGTTCATTTGGCGCGTTTCGACCTGTGCTCGGACGGCATTATCCGACTGTATAAACTAGCAAATCATTACGAATGAACGCTTAACAATTGCTCCGGTGCAATCGCAAAAATATGCCGAAACGAATATCGCTCCGCTTTGCTCGATTGGCCTATTTCTTCTTTTCCGGCGCGAGGGTGATCTTGACCGTCTCGCCCGACTGGCCGGGGAAATTCACGAACATTGCGTCGATCAGGTTCGGCACCAGATAGGTCAGCTTGTTGCTGAGCGATTGCGACTCCGCCTTGCCCTCGAACAGGCGCTGGCCATCGCTGGCGCGGTCAATGCGCAGGTCCAGCGTGCCGGTGTAGACGGTATAGCTCTCGACATCCTGATAGCCGGGACCGAACAGGAACGGGTCATAATAGCCCCAGCGATAGGGGTTGCGCCAATATCCATAGCCATAATAGCCGCGATAGAACGGGTCATAGCCGAAGGAGCTGGTGCGGACTTTTTCGCGTCCATTATCAACGCTGTAGCGCATGCGGACAATGAGGTCTGCCTTGGCGGGATCGTCAGCCGGGACATAGCCCACGCCGCCCAGCTTATGGGCTGCCAATGAGGCGTATTGAGAAAATTCGAGACCGCCCGCCAGACGCGGATCATCGGCAACGATCGTGAAGCTCTGCCCCTGCGGTGCGGGAAGCTGCTGGAAGCGGGCGACATCCGCCTTGAACTGCTGGGCGCAGCCGCCGACCATGATCAGCGCGGCAGTGGCGAAAGCTGTGGCAATGAGTTTGCGGTGTTTCATCATTCTTTCCTGCATCCTGCGATGGCGCGGAGAGAGGGCGCGCCCGACATCATCATGCGCATAAATCTGGCATGAAGCAACTGAACAGAGTTTGAACGGGCGAACGCGGCGGGGGCTCCGCTTAGCGCATCAACCCCATCGCTTCATATGCGCCGCGGAGTGTCGGCTCCGCTGTGGCGGACGCCTTTTCCGCGCCCTTTACCAATATCGCATCGAGCGCTGCATGATCGTCTTTCAGCGCCACATAGCGCTCGCGAATGGGGCGCAGATGCTCGACCAGTATCTCGGCCAGTGCGGGTTTGAACGCACCGAAGCCCTGGCCCGCAAATTGCGCGCATACCGCATCGGCGGTCGTGCCGGTCAATGCAGCATAGATCCCGACCAGATTCTGCGCCTCGGCTCGTCCTTCCAGACCGGATGCATCGCCGGGCAGCGGTTCGGGATCGGTTTTGGCCTTGCGGACCTTCTGCGCGATTGTGTCGTCATCATCGGTCAGGTTGATGCGGCTCATGTCGCTCGGGTCCGATTTCGACATCTTGGCCGCGCCGTCGCGCAGGGACATGATCCGTGCGGTTTCCTTCGGGATGATCGGGGCGGGCAGGGTGAACAGCTCAACCCCGAAATCGGTGTTGAACTTGATCGCGATATCGCGGGTCAGCTCTAGATGCTGTTTCTGATCTTCGCCCACCGGCACATGCGTCGCCTGATACAGCAGCACATCGGCGGCCTGCAGCACGGGATAGGTGAACAGCGCGACCGAAGCGCCTTCACGATTCTTGCCGGCCTTGTCCTTCCACTGCGTCATCCGGTTGAGCCAGCCCATGCGCGCGACACCGTTGAGCAGCCATTGCATTTCGGCATGCGCGGGCACGCGCGCCTGATTAAAGAGCACGGAGCGATCCGGGTCGATGCCGCAGGCGACCAGCGCCGCCGCCATTTCGCGCACATGGATAAGCCTGTCGGCGGCGCTGATATGTTCGCTGATCGAATGCATGTCGGCGAGGAAGAAATAGCATTCACCTTCATCCTGCATCTTCACCCAGTTGCGGATCGCGCCGAGATAATTGCCGAGATGCAGATTGCCGGTCGGTTGTATGCCGGAGAGAACGCGCATTATGTATCAGCTTCCTTGCGGGCGCCGGGTGACCAGCGACTTGAGTTCGGACAGGCGATAGGCGCCCGTACCAAAGATGGCGACCGCATAGACCAGAGCCCCGCCGCCGCACAACAGGCATAATGCGAGGACGCGCTCACCCAGGCTGCGCGCCATGAAGTTGTCAGCGATGGGGGCCGCGAACCAGAGCGCAACGCCCATCAGCGCGCTGGCGGCGATAATGCGTGTGCCGCGTGAGATCAGGCGCGTATCGGCTTTCAGGTGATCGTCGCGGTGCAGCAGCCAATAGAGGACCAGTACATTGACCCAAGCGGCAATCGCAGTCGATGCGGCGACGCCGACATGGCCCAGCGGCCAGATCAGGATCAGGTTGCCGACCAGATTGAACAGCATCGAGAACAGGGCGACGCGCACCGGCGTTTTCGTGTCCTCGCGCGCGTAGAAGCCCGGAGTGAGCACCTTGATCAGTACATAGGCCGGCACGCCCAGTGCGAAAACGGCGAGTGCCGATGCGCTGCCAATCGTATCGGCGGATGTGAACTCACCATGCTGCAGCAAGCCACGGATAAGCGGCGTGGCGGCGATACACAGCGCGATGGCCGCGGGCAGGCTGAGGAACAGGGCCAGCTCTATCGCCCGGTTCTGTGTGTCCTTTGCGGCTTGTTCATTGCCCGAACCGATCTGGCGCGAGAGTGCAGGCAGGATCGCGGTGCCCACACCAATGCCGATCAGGCCGAGTGGTAACTGATTCAGGCGGTCGGCATAATAGAGATAGCTGACCGAGCCCTGCGGCAGGAAACGCGCGGCGAGCGAAGTGGAAATGAGCAGGTTGAACTGTATCGCGCCCGCGCCCACGGCGGCGGGCAGGATGAGCGCCAGCATTTTCTTCACGCGCGGTGGCAGCTTGGGCAGGCCAAGGCGCAGCGTAACGCCCGCTCGCTTGCACGCCCACATCAACCACAACAACTGCATTGCACCGGAAACGGTGACGGCGATGGCCTGGCTGTACGCGGTTTCAATCGTGGTATCGCCCCGGAAGAAAAGGATCGCGGCGATCATGCAGATATTGAGCAATATCGGCGCGGCGGCATTCACCCAGAAACGGTCGAGCGAGTTCAATATGCCCCCCAGCAGCGAAACCAGGCTGATGAGCGCCAGATAGGGGAACGTGATGCGCGTCAGTTCTACCGTCAGCGCGAATTTTTCCGGCCCGCCATCGGGGAAGCCGCCGGTCATCGCCCAGACCACCGGCACGGCCAGCACCATCATGATGCCGGTGAAGATGACGAGGAACGGGAAGAGCACGGACAACACCTGTCCGGCGAAGACTGTGGCGGCGGTTTTTCCCGTACCGGGGAGGTTTTTGTCCGCTTCCGCCATGGTGCGGTTGAACATCGGCACGAAAGCAGCGGAAAACGCGCCCTCGGCAAATAATGCGCGGAACAGGTTGGGCAGCCGCCAGGCGATCAGGAATGCGTCGGACGCAAGACCTGCGCCGAGAAAGCGCGCGACCAGCATGTCGCGCACCATACCCAATATGCGGCTGATCAGCGTCAGCCCGCCAATGGTGCTTGTGGCGCGAATGAGACTCATATCGTCATGCCTCTCCGCGCCTCAGACAGCCGGTCAGGCGTTGTCAGCAGTCTGCTCGCCCTGTTGCTCGGCGGCACGCGCCTGAACCTGCTGCAGATAAAGGCCGTTAAAGTCGATCGGGTCGAGCAGCAGCGGCGGGAAGCCGCCATCGCGCACCGCATCTGCCAGCACGCGGCGGGCAAAGGGGAACAGCAGGCGCGGCGCTTCGGCAAAGAGGAAGGGCTGAACCTGATCTTCCGGAATGTTGCGCATGCCGAACAGGCCCGCAAAGACGAGATCGGCGGCGAAAGCGGTGCCCTGACTGGCTTTCGCCTTGACCTCGATCTTGAGGGCGACTTCGTAGACATCGTCACCTGGCTGTTCCGAGCTGATGTTGAACTGTACGTCGATATCCGGCTGCTCCTGCCACTGATAAACGGCGGGGGAGTTCGGGTTTTCGAACGAGAGATCCTTCACATATTGCGTGATCAGGCCGATTGCGGGCTGGGTGTCTGCGCCATTGGGCAGCGGTTCGTTCGGTGCGGCGTCGTCGGCCATGCTTTCTGCTTTCCTCAAATTAACGAATGCCCGCGCCATTCGCGGACAAAAACACATGCCCGCGCGCTTAGCAGGGTGATGTGCCAAGAGCAACATTGTCGGGCGAGGTGATATCAGCGGGATTTCGGCCAGCCCCTATTTGAAAAAGGGGCGCGATGCGCTTATGTAATAGATCACACCGGCTGGTATTGCATCTTACAAGAGGTTCGTTTTCGCGTGTACATGATCGTCATTCTTGCCCTGATTGCGGCGTTTTTGGCCTTGAGGCTCTATTCCGTGCTGGGACGCCGCACCGGACATGAGCAGCAGCCCGCGCCAACGCAGCCCGATGAGCGCGTTTCGTCCAAGATCGTGCAACCGCAAATGGCTCAGCCTTCTGCGCCGGAACGGGCGCATCTGGCGAATATCTTCATCGCGCCGGAAGCGGAAAACGGCATTCGCGCGATTATCGCTGCGGATCGCAATTTCGACGTCGCCCAGTTCATCGAGGGCGCCCGCAGCGCCTATGGCATGATCCTGGAGGCGTTCTGGCAGGGCAATCGCGACGATCTGCGCTGGCTGTGCGACGCGGATGTCGCGCAATCCTTCGAGGAGGCCATCGCGCAGCGCGAAGCCGATGGGCATGTGCTGGAAAACCGCCTGGTTCGCGTCGAAAAATCGCAGATCATCGAGGCATCCTGCACGGCCGGCGTGGCGCATATCACGCTGCAATTCGATGCCGACATCGCCGCCATCACGCGGGACAAGGACGGCAATGTCATTGCCGGGTCGATGAGCGACGCAGTGGCATCACATGATATCTGGACCTTCAGCCGCCGGATCGGCGATGCTGACCCCAACTGGAAGCTGAGCGAAACCGACGAGGCTGCCTGACGTGCGGCCGGCCAGTGGGGGTGGTGGTGCGACCATGAATCCTGTGCGTGGTCTGTTGAAATCCGCTCTGGTAGCCGCGGGGCTGTTCACCTTGTCGGCCTGCTCGGGCGGTCTCATTCCACCCCATATCGACCGGGGCCCGGCTCCCCCGTCAAGGCCTCCGGCAACTGGTACGGTCCCGCCCAAGCCCGCAACGCCGCGTGAAACATTGCCCCCTCCACCGCAAAACACTGTAGTGGAAGCAGGCGACAATGCGCTTGGGATGGGGTTGGTCAAGGGGCCGCCGCTGGAGAATCTGGTCTGGCAGAACGACCGCACCGTCGATGCGCTCAGGGCGTTTCGTATTTCCTGTCCCGGATTGCAGCGGCGCACGGACCAGACGGGTCTGACGAGCGGCAGCGATTGGGCCCAGGCGTGCAGCGCTGCGGCCAGCTGGCCAGAAGTTAACGCCGCCGGTTTCTTCACCCGCTATTTCGAGGCTGTGCAGGTTGGGGATGGAAAAGCGCACGCCACCGGCTATTTTGAACCGGAAATCGCGGCGTCGCGCGTGCGGCAGGAGCAATATCAGACACCCATCTATCGCCGCCCTTCTGACCTCGTAGATGTCGACCTCGGCCAGTTCAGCGACAGCCTGAAGGGCAAGAAGATCCGGGGCCGGGTTGAAGGACGCAGCTTCGTTCCCTATGCCGAGCGTGCGCAGATCGTCGATAGCGGCGCGTTGGCTGGGCAAGGGCTGGAAATGGCGTGGGCCGCGGACCCGGTCGAGTTCTTCTTCCTGCAAATACAGGGCAGCGGGCGGTTGCGCATGCCGGACGGGTCGATCATGCGCATCGGCTATGACGGGCAGAATGGCCGGGATTATGTCGGTATCGGCAGGCTGATGAAGGATCGCGGCCTGATCGAGGCCGGTTCGATGCAGGACATCATGGCCTATTTGCGGTCGCATCCCGAGGAAGGCCGCGCGATCATGAACGAGAACAAGAGTTTCATTTTCTTCCGTGAGCTGACAGGGGCTGGGCCGATTGGCGCAATGGGCGTGCCGGTAACCGGTGAGGCCAGTGTTGCTGCCGATCCCAAATATATCCCGCTGGGCGCGCCCGTTCTGCTCTCACTCGATCGCGCGGAGCCCAATGGCGTCTGGATCGCGCAGGATACCGGCGGCGCGATCAAGGGCGCGAACCGCGTCGATACTTTCTGGGGCGCTGGCGAACGGGCACGGGGCATAGCGGGCGGCATGTCCGCACGCGGCAGCGCGCTATTGCTCGTGCCCCTTGGCACCTATGCGCGTCTGGCGGCGGAACATGGTTGGCCGGCCACTCAGCCCTGAAGAGCAGCTGATCTGGTCCAAGGTCACGCAAAGCGTCGACCCGTTGGCGGGGCGCGCATCTCCCAAAGCGCTGGTCGAGCCATCGCCCCATAAGCCGGACGCGCAGGCACGGGGGCCTAATGACAAAAAAGCGGGCACGCGTGCGCCGGCACCCCCGGCTCCTGCGAAAGCTACGCCGGTCGCCCGGTTGGACGATAGTTGGGAAAGACGGATTTCCAATGGATCGCTGATGCCCGAAATGTCCGTCGATCTGCATGGCTATACGCTTCAGGGTGCGCATATGCGTCTGAACCAGGCGCTTTCATCCGCCGTTGCACGCGGCGTGCGCGTGCTGCTGGTCATTACCGGAAACCCGCGAACGCATGTGTCGGGCGCAGGCGGACAGTCCAGGCGCGGTGCGATCCGTGCCGAAATCGGGGACTGGCTGGCGCTAAGCGGTCATGCCGAGGCCATTGCCAGTGTCCGTATTGCGCATCCGCGCCACGGTGGACGCGGTGCTCTCTACGTGATTCTGCGCCGCAAGAAATAGGTCCATTTTGAGGCAAGTTGAGTGCGTCAGCCGCTATTTTGTTAACCTTTTCGCCGTCATAATCCGTGGGCATGCGATGTGGGATCGCATCCATAGCAAGCGGGCGGATATAGACTGTGAGAGTCTGGCGGGAAATTGACAGGCATGCAGCCAAGGTTGCAGCCGCAAATGCCGGTGTTGCGGCATTTGCGACCGGTG
Source organism: Sphingobium sp. (assembly GCA_020446425.1). Classification (GTDB taxonomy): domain Bacteria; phylum Pseudomonadota; class Alphaproteobacteria; order Sphingomonadales; family Sphingomonadaceae; genus Sphingobium. Next base: position 75,195 of record JAGRES010000035.1, read on the forward strand.
TCGCCTTCTGGCTGTCCTACAGCCTGGGGCTTGGCCCCGTCGCATTTCTGCTTCCTTTATTGATGCTCTTCGGTGGCCTGTCGGTGCTTCTGTATCGTAGGATAAAACGCACGCATCTTATCGTTTCCCATGTCGTCGACCGGCTGGACAGCGCCGCCAATGGCGATCTGGGCAGCCCGGTTCCGCAGGCGATAGAAGGGCGATTCCCGGCTCTCACCGCTGCACTGGATGGATTATTCCGGCAGACGCGCACCCGGATCGACAGCGCGAACAGCATGGCCTTGTTCGACGCGGTGACCGGCCTTCCCAATCGCAGCAATTTTTGCGGCACGATAGAAGGCCTGATTGCCGACAGAGAAATCGCGGGCCCGGCGGCGATGTTTTTCATTGATCTGGATGGCTTCAAGGGCGTCAACGATACACTGGGCCATGCGGCGGGCGATCAGATATTGGCGCGCGTGGCCGCCCGCATCCGGGAGGTGGCCCACGGCCAGGAAAAAGCGGGTGTTGGCGACATATTGGTCGGTCGTTTCGCGGGCGACGAATTCACCATGTTTTTCCCGTTTCTGCCGCCGGAGGTGTCTGCGGTTCAGGTCGCCCGGCTGGTGCAGAATGTGATCAGGGAGCCATTCATCATCGGCGGCACTCAGGTCGAAATTGGGGCCTCTGTCGGTATCGCCTATTATCCCGAACATGGTGCGACGCTGCCTGCCCTGCTGCGCTCGGCCGATCATGCCATGTATGTGGCCAAGAGCAGTGTGAGCAAAGGCGTGCAGCTCTACACCAGAGATATGGAAATGGGCCTCGCTCATCGCGCCGAAAAAGAGCGGGCTCTGCGCCACGCCATCGAGCGGGATGAGTTGCGCCTCGAATTCCAGCCGCAGATAGATTTCAGCAACGGGTCCGTCATTTGCGCCGAGGCTCTGGTGCGCTGGGCGCGTCCGGGCGGCGAGGTATTGCTGCCAGAGGCTTTCGTCTCGCTGGCCAAGGAAACCGGCATGATCGTCGAGCTGGGCGACTGGATCATGGACAAGGTGTGCGATACGGCGTCCCGCTGGGCCGCGTCGGGGATCGGCTATCCCGTGTCGATGAACATTTCGCGGCGGGAGCTGATCCAGCCCGACTTCTTCAATCGCCTGCATGCTACGATGGACCGGCACAATGTGCCCCCGCATATGCTGGAGCTGGAGCTGTCGGAATCGCTCATCATGCGTCTCAGCCAGGAAAAGTCCGACGCCCTGATATGGCTCCGCCGGAAGGGTGTGCGCATCGCTATCGACGATTTCGGCACCGGCTTTTCCAATCTCGTTCGGCTGAAGGATTTGCCGGTGGACCGGGTGAAGGTCGACCGCAGCCTGGTGCGCGACATCGCCATCTCCGAGGAAGCGCGCAGCGTATGCGCCGCCGTCGTCGCGCTGGTGCAGGGCGTCGGGCTCGATATCGTGATTGAAGGTGTCGAGAGCGAAGATCAGCTCGAAATATTACGCGTCATGGGCTGCACGATTTTCCAGGGCTTCCATTTTTCACGGCCCGTTGAGGAAAGCCACTATTTCGAGCGCTTTGGCGCGAACATATTCCCGCTGTCGACGCGCGCCTGATTGCTCAGCCTGCCAGTGCAGCTTTCAAGATAGCCGCATAAATAACGCGCAAGCGGTCCAGATCCTCGACCGCCACGGCCTCATCCAGCTTGTGCATGGTGGCGTTGCATAGCCCGAATTCCACGACCGGGCAGAGCGCTGAGAGAAAGCGCGCGTCCGATGTGCCGCCCGTGGTGGACAGATCGGGCGTCAGCCCGGTGACGCTGTTGATCGCCTCGCTCACGAGCGCCGAGAGTTCCCCCGGCGGCGTCAGGAACGCCTCGCCGCTGATCTTGGCGTCCAGCACGCCGCCTTCGGCTTCGACTATGGCGCGGATACGCTCGGTCAATGCCGCACCCGTATGCATGTCGTTGAACCGGATTGAAATGCGCGCGCGCGCCTGCGCCGGAATGACGTTTGTGGCGTCATTGCCTGCGCCGATATCGGTAATCTCGATATTGCTGGGCTGGAACCAGTCGTTACCATTATCCAGCGCAATCTCTTCGATGGCGGACAGGATACGTACGAGCGCGGGGATCGGATTGTCGGCCAGATGCGGATAGGCGACATGGCCTTGTGTGCCGTTAACGGTGATCCACATGTTGACCGATCCGCGCCGCCCGATCTTCACCATATCGCCGAGGCGATTGACCGAGGTCGGCTCGCCGACAAGGCACAGGTCGGGCGCGATATTCCGCTGCGCCATACGGTCGATGATCGCGCGCGTGCCGTAAACCGCTGCGCCTTCCTCGTCGCCGGTGATGAGCAGGCTGACCGTGCCCGGCAGGTCGCGGCACTGCGCCAGCGCGGCGACGAAGCTGGCGATGCTGCCTTTCATGTCGACGGCACCGCGCCCATGCAGCAGGTCGCCGCGTATTTCCGGTTCAAAAGGATCGCTGGCCCAGCCTGCACCCGGCGGCACTACATCCAGGTGCCCGGCAAAGGCGAAATGCCGCCCCGGCCCGTTCGAGCGCAGCGCGATCATATTCTCGACTGGGCCATCCGGCGCTTCGCCCACGATGAAGCGATCCACGTCAAAACCGAGCGCGACCAGCATTTCCTCGAGTGCGACAAATACCGCGCCGGTGGCCGGGGTGACCGAGGGGCAGGCGATCAGCCGCTGCGTAAGAGCCAGTGGATCGTCGATGAGGTTGGACATGGACATCGCGCTGCGATAGCGAATGATTCGCGCCAGCGCCAGAAGGGGAATGACATGCTGACCGAAATGGACCGTAACGCCGATCTGGCCGCTCTCGTGCGGACGATCCCGGATTTTCCCAAGCCGGGCATCGAGTTTCGTGATGTCTCCACCTTGCTGCTCGATGGCACAGGGTTTCGCACCGCCATCGACCGGCTGATCGCAACGTTCGATCCCGCCGAGGTTGACCTGATCGCTGGGATTGAGGCGCGCGGGTTCATCGTTGCTTCCGCGCTGTCCTATGCGCTGTCCAAGGGCAAGGTCATGCTGCGCAAGTCCGGCAAACTGCCGGGCGAGGCCGTCGGTGTCGATTATGCGCTGGAATATGGCACGGACCGGATCGAGATGCATGTTGGTGCGGTTGAGGCAGGCCAACGGGTACTGGTGGTCGATGATCTGATCGCGACAGGCGGTACGGCTCTGGCGGGTATCCAGTTGCTGCGCGGTGAAGGCGCGGTGGTGACGCAGGCACGCTTTCTGGTGGACTTGCCTGATCTGGGCGGCGCGGCGCGCCTCGGCGAAGCAGGGGTTGAAAGCGGCGCATTGATGGCTTTTGCCGGGGACTGAGCGATATGCGTGTTGCCATCATTACCGGCGTTGATGAGGAAGCAGAGGCATTTCTGCCCGGTCAATATGAACGCGTCGAACAGCATGGGCATTTGTCCGTGCGGTTCGTCACGCACAGGGCGCATGCGGTTGCCATCAGCTGTTGCGGTGTGGGCAAGGTCAACGCCGCCATTGCCGCGACGATGCTGGCGACACTGCATCGCGCGGAGCTGATGATGATTATCGGTACAGCGGGCAAATTGTCCGCCATTGCGGGCGATTGCTTCGAGCTGCATGAGGCGGTGCAGGGCGATTATGGGGCGCAGCGCCCGGAGGGCTTCGCCCATTATACCGCTGGCAGCTGGCCGATAGGGCCGAACAGCGTCGAGGCATTTCGCGCGCTTCCGTTACCTCATACGGGCTTGCCGCAAGCACGCATCGTTACCGGCGACAGCTTCGTTGAATGCCCGGACCACAGCTTGCGTTTGCGCGACGGGTTGAGCGGCGATCTGGTCGATATGGAAACCGGCGCGCTTGCACAGGTGGCGCAGCGTCTTGGGCTGCCCTGGGCGGGTATCAAGGCGACGACCGACGATGCCAATGGAGAAAGCGCGGGAGATTTCCAGACGAACCTGCTGCTCGCGGCGCGCCGCGCGGCGGAAGCTGCTGAGCGGGCTATCGCACTTTTTTGATTTTCTGGTTCCGGCTTTGATGTAACCGTTCGGCACCAGCCCTCTCCCCCACCCGGCCTCCCAACAACATACACTGAGTGGGAGGCCGGGTGGGGGAGAGGGCTGGTGCGGCAGGTTCGCGTTAGCGAACAGAAAAATCAGCTATAATCCGGGCCGTTTTCATATTTGTCGACGACCCAGGTCTCTGCCTTGGCGTCCTCAACCCATTCGACCATCCACGGGTGCGCGAGCATTGCATCGACATAGTCTTTGGCCGCGCCGCTGACGGGTAATTCATATCCCCATATGCGAAAGACGACAGGTGCGAACATGATATCCGCCGCACTAAACTCTCCGAACAGATAAGACCCGCTTGCACCGAAGCGGTCGCGCGCTTGTGTCCATAACGTAGAAATGCGCTCCAGATTGGCCAGCACCGCGTCGCTGGGCGTCTGCGCCGGGAAGATACGGCGTACGTTCATCGGACATGCAACGCGCAGCGGCACATAGCTGCTGTGCATTTCCGCTGCTATCGAGCGGGCCAGCGCGCGCGCCGCCTTGTCCTGCGGCCAGAAGCGCGTGTTGCCGGTGATGTCATTGAGGTAATCGACGATGGCGAGGCTGTCCCACACGGGCGTATCGCCATCCCACAGCGTCGGCACCTTGCCATCGGACACTGCGATGTCGCTGCCGGATTTGCGGTTGTCCCATTCTGGCGTGAACATCGGCATGACAGTCTCTTCATAGGGGAGGCCGGATTGCTTTACCGCGAGCCAGCCGCGCAATGACCAGCTGGAATAGGCCTTGTTGCCGATGATGATCCTGAGCATGAGGCTTCTTTCTATTCCAGAGACGATAATATGGCGGCGCGGAGTTCCGCTATGCCCATGCCTTTTTCGGATGATGTGGCGATAATATCCGGGTGTGCCGCCGGGCGTTGCCGTGCCTCCGCCACTGTGCGTTCGGTCACTTCCGCCAGAGCGCTCGCCTTTATCTTGTCCGCCTTGGTGAGGACGAGACGATAGGATACGGCGGCGTCATCCAGCATCTTCATGACTTCGCGGTCGACATCCTTGATGCCATGACGGGCGTCAATCAGCACCAGCGCGCGTTTCAGCACGGCCCGTCCGCGCAGATAATCGTTCACCAGAAAGCGCCACTTCTTCACCACATCCTTGGGGGCTTTGGCAAAGCCGTAGCCGGGCATGTCGACGAGGCGGAACAGCAAAGGCTCGCCCACATCGAAGAAATTCAGTTCCTGTGTACGTCCCGGCGTGTTGGACGTGCGCGCAAGGCCATTGCGGTTGGTGAGCGCGTTGAGCAGTGACGACTTGCCGACATTGGAGCGTCCGGCAAAGGCGACTTCGTTGACGGTAGGTTCCGGCAGGAATTTGAGCGCGGGTGCGGATTTCAGAAAGCTGATCGGCCCGGCGAAGATACGCCGGGCGGTTTCGATCAGTTCTGTATCGGGTTCGCTATCCACTTTCCTATCCGTTCGCATCGAGCGCAGGTTCGAGCCTGTCGAGAACCGCAGTCGAGAAGGCGTTCTCGACAGGCTTTCTCGGCTTCGCTCGAAAGCTGCTCGAACCGAACGGGAGAGGAAAGTAGGAGATCATCACTTCGCCACGGCCTGCTTGAGCTGTGGATGGCGGCTATAGAGCCAGCTCTGCTGCGCGATGGTGAGGATGTTGGAGGTGATCCAGTAGATCAGCAATCCGGCCGCGAACGGCGCCATGATGAACATCATCATCCACGGCATGATGGCAAAGATCTGTTTCTGCATCTCGTCCATCGGCGCGGGGTTCAGCTTGAACTGCAGCCACATGGTCACGCCCAGTATGATCGCCAATATGCCGATGCCCAAGAAGGCGGGCGGCGTGAAGGGCAGCAGGCCGAACAGGTTCAGCACATGCAGCGGATCGGGTGCGGACAGATCCTTGATCCACAGCACAAAGGGCTGGTGCCGCATTTCGATGGTCAGCATCAGCACCTTGTACAGTGCGAAGAAGATCGGGATCTGCAGGAAGATCGGCAGACAGCCAGAGAAGGGGTTGACCTTCTCCTTCTTGTAAAGGTCGAGTAGCTCGGCCTGCAGCTTCGGCTTGTCGTCCTTATGCTTTTCCTGCAGCGCCTTCATCTTGGGCTGGATGGCGCGCATCGCCGCCATGGATGCGAACTGCTTCTGCGCAATCGGGAACATCAGCCCGCGCACGATGAAGGTGAGCGCGATGATCGCCACGCCGAAATTGCCGATCTGCGTGAACAGCCAGTGCAGCAGCGCGAAGATGGGCTTTTCGAACCAGTAGAACCAGCCCCAGTCTATCGAGCGGTCGAACAGTTCGATTCCGCCATCCTGATAGGCTTCCAGGGTTTTCACTTCCTTAGCGCCGACAAAGAGGCGCGATGTGTGGGTGATCGCCTTGCCGGATGCCAGCAATACAGGCTTCAGGCTGAAATCAGCCTGATAGCCGCCATTGCCCGCCTTGCGGAACTGCGCGTCGAAACTGGCTTTCTGGTCCGGCACAAGCGCGGACAGCCAATATTTGTCGGTAAAGCCCAGCCAGCCGCCGGTGCTGGTCAGCATGCCGGGTGCGGAGCCGTCATCGACGTCGTCATAATTGACGTCGTAATTGGCTGCGCCATTGAAAACGCCCATCGGGCCGACATGGATGGTCCAGGTGTCCAAGTCGGTCGATTTTTCCGCGCGGCTGATGAACCCATAAGGGCGCACGCCGATGGTGCCTGCGCTGGCATTGGTCACCTTCTGCTGCGCGGTGATCATGTAATTCTCGTCTATCGACAGCGCGATCTCGAATGTCTGGCCGGCTCCATTGTCCCAGCTCAACGTGACGGGCGATGTCGGCGTCAGCTTGTCGCCGCTCGCCTGCCACAGCGTATCGGCATTGGGCGCTTTCAGGCCGTCACCCGACCAGCCGAAACCAGCGAAATAGGCGTCCTTGGTGCCGCTGGGCGAGAAGAGCTGGATCGGTGGCGAATCTTTTTGTTGAGTCTCCTGATATGTCGGCAGGATGACATCGTCGATGCGCGCGCCCTTGAGCGCAATCGAGCCGTGCAGCTTGGGCGTCTCGATGGCGATGCGCGGGCTGTCCTTCAGCACGGCGGCGCGCGCGCGTGGCGCGGCAGGAGCAGCGGGCGCTTGCGGCGCACCGGGCGTCACCACGCCATCGGCGGAACGCTGTTGCTCGACCTGCTGGTCAGCCTGTTGTGCACCGGGGAACAGCCGGTCGGCGATATAGGGCCACCCGAACAGGATCAGCCCGGTCAGCACCATCGCCAAAATGATATTACGCTTGTCGTCCACTCTCGAAATGCTCCCCGACTGCGATTGCCGTCTTGTTTTCGTACTTATGGAACCGGGTCATAGCCCGACCCGCCCCATGGATGGCAGCGCAATAGCCGTTTCAGCGCCAGCCAGCTACCCCGAAACGCGCCATATTTTCGGATCGCCTGTATCGCATAGTGCGAGCAGCTTGGGTGATAGCGGCATGTGGGCGGGATCAGGCGGGACGGGCCGATCTGCCACAGACGGGCCAGGCCGATCAGCAGGCGGCCGATCATCGCGCTCTCGCTTTGCCATGCCGGGGCTCGCGGATCTTGCGCAGCGCCTTTTCCAGCTCGCCAGCGAGCTGCGCATAGTCGCGTTCTATGCCGCCTTCCCGGCCAATCAGCACATGGTCCGCGCCCGCAAAACCCGAAGCGGGCAGAACCTGCCGCGCCAATGCACGAAAACGGCGCTTCATCCGGTTCCGGACGACAGCGCCGCCAATCTTCTTGGTGACTGTGATGCCCAGCCGCATTGCGGCGTCGCCATCCTTGCGGTCCCGCACCAGCAGAACAAAGCCCGGCATCGGCTGGCGCTTGCCACGGTTGCAGGCGAGAAAATCCGCCCGCTTGCGGATTATGCCCAGCGGGGCTTGTGCCGGAGTCCGGACTGCTTCCGGCTGGTTCAGGCGCTCAGGCTCTTGCGGCCACGCGACCGGCGGGCACGCAATATCTTGCGGCCGGCTGCCGTCGCCGTGCGGGCGCGGAATCCATGGCGCCGCTTGCGGACCAGATTGCTCGGCTGAAAAGTGCGCTTCATCGCTCATTCCTCAAAATTCGAATCATGCATGATAAAAAGAGGCCGCCAAATCGGGATTTCCCGCTGGCAGCCGCCAATCAGACGGGTGCCGATAGGGAAAGGCGGGCGAAAAGTCAACTCTTAAGCCAGCGACAAACGTCAGCGACGGTCGGTTATTCTAATTCCATTGGCCAGCTTATTTTCAACTATTTGCGGCGCATCCTCGCTCCAGTTGGCGACGAAGGTACTGATGCGCCGCAGGCCGGGCACGAAGGACGCGTTGTTTTCGCGGATGATAAGCGATGACGAATCGCGCGCTCGGCCTTCCGGCGCGATGGTGATGAAGGCGCTGTAATTCTCCTTGTCTTTCCCCTGCACCATGATGTTGCCTTCGATCAGCCCCGCCGATCCATTGGGCAGGTCGATCATATAATTGGTGGCGTGGCCCGCGCTGTCGTCAAAGCTGTTGTGGACGATCTCCACTGCATTGGCGCGGCTCTTGATATAATGGCCGCCGGTTCCCGCCTCGAACCGGCTGTCGCGCACGATCAGCCTGCCGTAATGGCCGATATAGATGCTGTGCGCGCAATCGAGGCCACGGTCGCACCGGCCCAGGCCACTGAACGTCGAGCGTTCGATGCGGATCGTCGCACCGGGGTCGTTATGGGTGAGGATGCCCTGTTCGCTGTTGCGGAAGATGCTGCCCTTCACCGTCAGGTCGCCGCGCTCCAGCCTGATACCGGAGCCATTTCCATCGGGCACGTACAGGTTCTGGAAGGTGATGCCCTCCACTTGAGCCGCACGTCCACGCAGTACCAGCGCAGCCTTGCCTTCGCAGATTGTGGCGTCGAAAATCACGCTGCCCGGCTTTTCCGCCCTATAGGCAATGTCGCCGCCCTGCTGCACCGCGCACTGGCGATAGGTGCCCGGCGCGATCAGAATCGTGCCCTTGCCATTGCCGATGGCGGCAACCGCTTCCGACAAGCTCTTATATTCGCGCCCGCTTTCCGCGATAGTGAAGGGACGAGCATGTGCCGATCCCGCAGTTAACAGACCCATCAGAAACAGGGCGGATATCCGTTTCAAGAAAGTCGTCATGGCGCAGATCATACGGTGTATCGCTCCTGAAGGGCAGCATTTTTGAAGTATCGTAATGAAAGGTCTTGAAAAGCGTTCGAGGGTTCCCAAATCAATATTTGCGGGCCGGGCCCCTCTGGCGATGTGCGGATTTTTTCGTGCTCGTGATGTCGGACCGCATCGGATGACACCGGTGCGAAAATCTGACCCCCCTAGATCGCTCCGGGTCATCCGATTTGGATCAACATCCAATATTGGAGTGGCAAATGAGTGATCGTTTCTTCAGTCTTCTCAGTAAACATCAACGGTTTGACGACGCCTTGCAAGCCGAGCAAAACCGGGCGGCACCTGACACCGCGCGCCTGCAATATCTCAAACGTATGAAGCTGCGCATCAAGGACCGGATGGTGCAGTTGATGCGGACAGGAAGAGCGTTGCAATCCTCCTGATATAATCGACAGCATGGCGGAGGCACGGCTTGGCTCGCGCCTCCGTTTCCCTGGTGTCAGTCCAGGTTGGGCCTTAGCCAGCGTTCGGCGGTTGCGAGGTCGACGCCGCGCCGCTGCGCATATTCCTCCAGCTGATCGCGACCGATTCGCGCAACGCCGAAATATTCGGATTCCGGGTGGCCGAAATAAAAGCCGCTGACGGCTGCCGTCGGCCACATCGCGAAGCTGTCGGTCAGCGTGATGCCAGTATGATGGGTCGCATCCAGCATGTCAAACAGCAGCGGCTTCTGGCTATGATCCGGGCAGGCAGGGTAGCCCGGCGCCGGGCGGATACCGCGATATTGCTCCTTGATCAGCGCCTCGTTGGTCAGCTGCTCGCCCTCGGCATAGCCCCATAATTCCGTGCGGACATGGTGATGCAGGCGCTCGGCAAAAGCCTCCGCCAAGCGGTCGGCCAACGCTTTCAGCAAGATATCGTTATAGTCATCGTGCCGCGCCTTGAACTGGGCCAGATGCGTTTCGATGCCGTGGCCTGCAGTTACCGCGAAGCCACCGATCCAGTCGCCGTCATGGCTGATGAAATCGGCGAGACACATATTGGCGCGGCCCTCCCGCTTGGCGATCTGCTGGCGCAGGAAGGGCATGCGGACATGCTTTTCATCCTCGATATGGATGATGACATCGTCGCCTTCTCGGCGGCACGGCCATAGCGCGGCCACGCCGCTCGCCTTGATCCATTTCTCGTCGATGATCTGCTTGAGCATCTTCTGCGCGTCGTCGAACAGGTTACGCGCGCTCTCGCCCACGACAGGATCGTCGAGAATGGCCGGGTAATTGCCCGCCAGTTCCCATGCGCGGAAGAAGGGCGTCCAGTCGATATAGTTGGCGAGGTCGGCGAGATCCCAATCGTCGAACACATGCAGGCCAGGCTGTTTGGGCGCATGCGGTTTCAGCGCTTCGTCGATGGTGAAGGCGTTGGCGCGTGCATCCTCAATGCTGACCAGCGCGCTCTGGCCCTTGCCCGCGCGGACATCGCGAATATGTTCATATTCTCCTGCTGTCTGACTGACGAACCCGTCCTTCTGCGTGTCGGAAACCAGCGCAGTCGCGACGCCGACCGCGCGGCTGGCGTCGAGCACATGCACGACCGGTCCATCATAGGCCGGGTCGATCTTCAGCGCAGTATGCACTTTGGAGGTAGTGGCGCCGCCGATCAGCAGCGGCATGGTCATGCCCGCCTTCTGCATTTCCTCGGCAACCGTCACCATTTCGTCGAGCGATGGGGTGATGAGGCCGGAAAGGCCGATCATGTCCGCGTCATTTTCATTGGCGGCGGCAAGGATATCGGACCACGGCACCATCACGCCGAGATCGACGACCTCGAAGCCGTTACACTGCATGACGACGCCGACAATATTCTTGCCGATATCGTGCACGTCGCCCTTGACGGTCGCCATGATGATCTTGCCCTTGCCTTTCGAGTTCTCATCCTTTTCGGCTTCGATATAGGGGAACAGGTGGGCGACGGCCTGCTTCATCACGCGCGCGGATTTGACGACCTGGGGCAGGAACATCTTGCCCGATCCGAACAGGTCGCCGACGACGTTCATGCCATCCATCAGCGGACCCTCGATCACCTCGATGGGACGTCCGCCGCGCTCGGCGATGGCAAGGCGCGCTTCCTCGGTATCCTCGATCACATGGGCGTCGATGCCCTTGACCAGCGCATGTTCAATGCGTTTCTCGACCGGCCAGCCGCGCCATTCCGCCGCGGCTTTTTCCGCCACGGCGTCGGTGCCTTTGAACTTTTCGGCCAGCGCGACGAGTCGCTCGCCCGCTTCGGGATCGCTATTGAGGATGACATCCTCGCATGCCTTGCGCAGTTCCGGGTCGATCGTGTCATAGACGTCGAGCTGGCCGGCATTGACGATCGCCATGTCGAGGCCAGCGGGAATGGCATGATAGAGGAACACGCTGTGCATCGCGCGGCGTACGGTCTCGTTGCCGCGGAAGGAGAAGGAGAGGTTGGAGAGGCCGCCCGAAAAATGCGCATGTGGGCAGCGCTCGCGAATGACCTTCACCGCCTCGATAAAATCGACCGCATAATTATTATGCTCCTCGATACCGGTTGCGACCGCGAAGATATTGGGATCGAAGATGATGTCCTCGGGCGGAAAACCGATACCGGTCAGCAGCGTATAGGCCCGCTCGCAGATCTCGATTTTGCGATCCTTGGTATCCGCCTGCCCGGTCTCGTCGAACGCCATGACGACGACCGCCGCCCCATAGGCCATGCATTTGCGCGCATGGTCAAGGAACGCTTCTTCGCCTTCCTTCATGCTGATCGAGTTGACGATGGGCTTGCCGGACACGCATTTGAGGCCCGCCTCGATCACGCTCCATTTTGAGCTGTCGATCATCACCGGCACGCGGGAAATATCCGGCTCGGCGGTGATGAGCTTCAGGAACTGCTCCATCGCCGCCTCGGAATCGAGTAGGCCTTCGTCCATGTTGACATCGACGATCTGGGCGCCATTTTCCACCTGCTGCCGCGCGATTTCAACAGCGGCGGCATAATCGTCCGCCATGATCAGCTTCTTGAACTTGGCCGATCCGGTGACATTGGTGCGCTCGCCGATATTGACGAAATTGGCTGTGCTCGCTTGATTCATCTCTGACTTCCGTTCGCCCTGAGCTTGTCGAAGGGCGTTGTTTCCTGATGACGTATCGGGCTTCGACAGGCCCAGCCCGAACGGTTGTTTTAGTTACGCCGCGATGTGCATAGGTTCGAGGCCAGCGAGGCGCGTGATAACCGGCACTTCGGGCACCTGTCTCGGCTTCGCATTTGCAAGCGCTTTGGTAATCGCGCCGATATGGTCGGGCGTGGTGCCGCAGCATCCGCCGACCATATTGACCAGCCCTTCGTCGGTCCACACGCGGATCAGCTCCGCCGTGCGTTCGGGCAGTTCGTCATACTGGCCCAGCTCATTGGGCAGGCCCGCATTGGGATAGGCAAGGATCAGCGTATCGGCGATCTTGGACAGTTCGGCGAGATAAGGGCGCAGTTTGTCCGCACCGAATGCGCAATTGGCGCCGATGGTAATCGGTTTCAGATGCCGCAGCGTGTACCAGAAGGCCGCCAGCGTATGGCCGGAAAGATTGCGGCCCGACATATCGGTGATGGTGAAGCTCATCATCAGGGGCACGGAACGCCCGGCGGCTGCCTCGGCTTCCTTTGCCGCCATGCCCGCTGCCTTGGCGTTCAGCGTGTCGAAGCAGGTTTCGATCAGGATGAAGTCCACGCCGCCTTCGATCAGAGCGTCGCATTGCTCGCGATAATGAGTTTTCAGCGTGTCATAATCGACCTCGCGAAAGGCGGGGTCGTTAACCTGCGGGCTGATCGACAGCGTCTTGTTCGTGGGGCCAATGGATCCGGTGACGAAGCGTTTGACGCCATCCTGCGCTTCGGCTTCGTCGCAGGCTTCCCGCGCCAGCCGCGCCGCCGCGATGTTCAGTTCCCGCACCAGATGCTCGCAGCCATAATCGGCCATGGCGATCTGTGTGCTTGAGAAGGTATTGGTCTCGATCATGTCCGCGCCATTGTCGATATAGGCCTTGTGAATGGCCTTCACGACGTCCGGACGGGTCAGGCACAGCAGGTCGTTATTGCCCTTCTGATCCTTTTCGAGGGGCAGGTCGCCGCGATAATCGGCCTCGGTCAGGCCATATTTCTGGATTGCCGTGCCGTAGCCGCCGTCAAAGATCATCACCTTCCTGGCGGCGCGCTCGCGGAACAGGGTTTCGGCATCTGTCATTTCGATATGTCCTTCGGGCGCATACCGAGCAAATGGCAGATCGCATAGCTCAACTCGGCACGGTTCAATGTGTAGAAATGGAAACTGCGTACACCGCCCGCATAGAGCTTGCGGCACAGTTCAGCGGCGATGGTGGCCGCGATGAGCTGGCGGGCAGGGGGGTGGTCGTCCAGCCCTTCGAATAGCCGCGCCATCCAGCCTGGCACGTCGGTGTTGCACATGGCCGACATTTTCTTGATGCCCGCGAAATTGGTAACGGGCATGATACCGGGCAGGATTTCGGCGTCGATACCGGCCGCGCGTGCTTCGTCGACGAACCGGAAATAGTTTTCAGGCGAGAAGAAGAACTGCGTGATAGCCCGCGTGGCGCCCGCATCCAGCTTGCGCTTGAGGTTGTCCATATCGCTCTTGGCACAATCGGCGTCAGGATGAACTTCGGGATAGGCGGCTACGCTGATCTCGAAATCATGCAGGTCTTTGAGGCCCGCCACCAGCTCGGCGGCGTTTTGATAGCCTTCCGGATGTGGCACGAATTTCGCGCCCTGTTCCGGCGGGTCGCCGCGCAGCGCGACGATATGACGCACGCCCGCTTCCCAATAGGCATGGGCGACTTCGGTAATCTCCGCCTTGCTGGCGGCAACGCACGTGAGGTGGGCTGCGGCTGGAATAGCCGTTTCCTTGGCGATTCGCGCGACGGTATTATGCGTGCGTTCGCGGGTTGTCCCACCCGCGCCATAGGTGACGGATACGAAGCGCGGCCCGAGAGGGGTCAGCGTCTCGATGCTTTCCCATAGCGTCTCCTCCATCTTCTCCGTCTTGGGCGGGAAGAATTCGAAGCTGACGTCGGCGTCTCCGCCCAGGTCCGCATAAAGCGGCGCGTCCAATATCCGTCTGGCTTCGGCCAGCACCTTCTGTTCGGCATTCATTATATCTGCATTCCCTTGATTGGCGTTACGACCGATCCGTGGCGGCGGCCCAGCCAGAGTTTGATCGTCAGCTCTCCACCGGGCAGTGTCTCTGTCTTTTCCATTTCCAGCCCCGCGGCCCTGAACCATTCTCCCATTTGTTCGTCCGAAAAGCCCAGGCGCTCATGCTGGTCGCGCGTGCGGAGCTCTTCATAGTCATGCGGCGCGAAATCCACGATCAGCAAGCGGCCATTTTGCCCTAGAACGCGTCCGGCTTCGGCAATGGCGCGTTCCGGAGTCGGGCTGTAGTGCAGTATCTGATGCGCTGTAACCAGGTCGATGACGCCGTCATTAACCGGTAGTTCGCAGAAATCCCCTAGGATGAGGTTAAATTTGTCGCCGCCGGTGGCGGGCAGCTTGGCACGCGCCATGCGCAACATGTCGGGGCTGCGGTCTATGGCATGTACCGATTGCGCGTCCTGGCCGAACAGCTCGATCATCCTGCCGGTGCCCGTCCCCAGATCGAGCAGCGTGTCGAATGCTTCATCGCCGAGCAGCGCGGCCATTGCCCGTTCCACTGCGCCTTCTGATATGTGGAGCGAGCGGACGGCGTCCCACTCCTCTGCAATCTGGGCAAAATATTCATTGGCGGCATGTTGCCGGTCGGCCCGTATCGCATTCAGCCGCGCCAGATCGGCCTGAAACCATAATTGCTCGCTATCTGCCGGTTCCACCTGATCGAGCAGTGCCTGGAGCTTCCGGCTGGCGCTGTTGCTCGCTGCCCGCAGGAAAACCCAATTGCCCTCCTTGCGCCGGTCTATCAGGCCGGCCTCGACCAGTATTTTGACATGGCGTGAGACGCGCGGCTGGCTTTGTGCAACCGCCTGCGCCATCTCTCCAACCGATAATTCCATTGCGCGCAGCAAGCGCATGATGCGCATGCGCGTCGGATCTGCCAATGCACGGAAAATGGCCAAAAGCTCGGTCATGGACGCTCTATATAAAGAATTCTTTATATTGGTCAACAGTATTGAAAAATTGTGCGAAATATCCTTTAGTTTCAGAAATTTAACTGCCCGCATGTCGGATTGATCAAAATCATGCGCTTGCGTTAACTTCTGCAACGCATTAGAAGTTGCGCCTGCAGGCTCAATGGGGGTGAGCTTTTCTCCGAGAGAGGCCTGCGTCGGTTTTATCTCAGAGAAGGGGGTTTGCCCATGAAGAAAACCATCGCACTTTCGCTTGCTGTTGCAGCGTCGCTTGGCCTGAGCGCTTGCTCCAAGGAAGAAGCGGCCAGCAATGTTGACGCCATGGAAAATGCTGCTGACAACGCTATGGATGCAGCTGAAAACACCATGGACGAAGCCATGAACAGCGCCGAAAACGCTGCTGACGAGGTTTCCAACGCTGTTGACAACGTTACCGAGTAAGCAAAACAGCTTTCACATAACAATGTTATGATGTGTTATAAGGGCGCGGCGTTGGCTGCGCCCTTTTGCTATTGGAAACAGGTTTGACGATTATCCGGAAATATTTCCCGCTATTATTTTGCCTGCTGGCGGCTTGTGGCTCGTCGGATCAGAGTGAGGGCGTGGGCGGCATATCGGCGAGTGAGGCGCAGGCCCTCAATGAAGCCGCCGAGATACTCGATCAGCGATACGAAGACAGTCAGGCTGCACTTAACGCCTCATAGCGCTGACGTTCTTTGTCCTCACAATGCATGAAAAACAGGCTGGCGCCGACTGGGCTGCCGTTTTTTTAGGCAGTCTAAGCGCTTTATCCCATCCCAGAGTCGTGTTAACGCTTTGTTAGGAAAATGGCACGGTCCTTGCTTAAGGATTTGGCCGCAGCACCAGAGAGAGGGGGTAGCATGAAACTCGTAATGGCAATCATAAAGCCGTTTAAGCTGGACGATGTCCGTGAAGCGCTTTCCGCGCTTGGCGTCGCCGGTATGACGGTTAGCGAAGTGAAGGGTTTCGGTCGTCAG
>JAGRES010000036.1 GCA_020446425.1 Sphingobium sp.
GTGTGGCGTCAGCGCGGCCGCGAACTCTCCTGGATGGCGTTCGTGATGCTCTTCTTCTTCTGGATGTGGATGTACCAGGTGCGCCTGCTGATCGCCCTTTTCCTTGGCCGCTTGTCGTTTGCCACGCTGGAGAAGTTCTTCAACATCGTACTCTACACGCCGGAGGGTTGGCTCTTCCTGGCGGTTGGTCACCTGGTGGGCGCAGCACTTGCGCTGGTGCTGTTTTCGATCACCGTCGTCTCGATCCCGCTGCTTATGGAACGCAACTACGATTTCGTCACCGCCATGATCACCAGCGTGAAGTCCGTGATTGCCAGCCCCGTTGTGATGCTTGGCTGGGGGGTGTTCGTCACGTTGGCCATCATCGCGGCAAGCCTGCCGCTGTTCGCCGGCCTTTTGGTGATCCTGCCGATCCTCGGCCATGCCACCTGGCACATCTACAAACGCGCCGTCGTCATACGCACCTGAATTCGGCATTTTACATTCGACATTGACCGGGCGCGATTTTGGCTCATAAGTTAACCGAATGGTTAGCTTTCAATCCGACCCCGCACATGTCGACCGCGCCTTTTTCGCTCTCTCCAACGCCACGCGCCGCGGCATGACCGAAATGCTGCTGCGCGAGGGTGAAAAGCCGATGCGCGAGCTTGCCCGCCCGTTCGGCATTTCGCTGCCGGGCGCCATGAAACATATCGGCGTGCTGCAGGAAGCAGGCATCGTTTCCTGCCGCCGTCAGGGCCGCGAGAACCTCTGTTCCGTCGATGCTGGTGCGCTGCAGACCGCCGCCGGCTGGTTTGAGTTTCACGCCAGGTTCTGGAGCGTCAGCTTCGAACGCCTGGGCAAAGTGCTAGCGGAGAAGAAAAAGAAATGAGCGACAACACACTGACGCTGACACGCACCTTCCCCGACGTTGATCCTGAAACTGTCTACGACGCCTGGACGCGGCCCGAACTGTTGGCCGACTGGTACGGGCCGGAAGGTTTCCAGAATGAAATTCACGAAATGGATGTGCGGGTCGGCGGCCGCTACCACCTGACGATGATCTCGCCGGACGGCGCGCAATATCCACTGACCGGGGAATACCGGACATTGGAGCCGCCGCACCGCCTCGCCTTCTCCTGGAAATGGGAAAACCAGCCCGCCAGCATCGGCAACGACATCACGCTGGTCACGGTCGACATCAAACAGGTGGGGCGCGGCACTCAGGTCACCCTCACGCATTCCGAATTCGCCGACGCTGCGCGGCGCGACAACCACCGCCATGGCTGGGACCCCTCGCTCGACAAACTCGGCAGGTTCCTGGCTTCCAACTGAACTTTGGCTCTTCAAGAGGGGAATAACGATGCAGGAAATCACAGCAAACGTCAGCTGGACCGCGATCATAGTCGGTTTCATCGCCGCTTATGCGGTCGGCTTTCTCTGGTATGGCGTCATCTTTCAGAAGGCCTGGGCGCTGGGCAACGGATTGCCGGAAAAGCCGGAGAAGTTCCCGGTCATGGCAATGGTGCTGCAGGTGATCGGCACCTTCCTCTATTCATGGGTCTTCGGCATCACCGCGTCGCGCGAGATGCTTTTGACGATCATCCTTGTTGTGCTGACCATTGCCTGCCTAATCGGCGCCGGCGCCCTCTACAGGTTGCGCCCGGCCGGTGTGATGCTGATCGATGCCGGCTATGTCATCGCCATGGGTGTGGTTCTGTTCCTCGCGCAAGCGATATTCTGATCACTCAAAATCGCCTTGAACTCCGACGGCGGCGCAATGCGCCGCCGCCGATTGCCAGTTCGGACATATCCCCTAAATTGCATCCAACGGGATATGGGGAACCGAAATGGCAAAGACCGTTCTGATCACAGGCATTTCAGGCTTCATCGCAAAACACACCGCTTTGGCGTTTTTGAACGCAGGTCATGCCGTTCGCGGCACCGTGCGTTCGATCACGAAAGGCGAGGCGGTCAGAACGACGCTCGCCAAACATTGCGACACGTCCAAGCTGACGCTGGTCGAGGCAGACCTTCTGTCGGACGGCGGCTGGGACGACGCAGTGGAAGGAGTGGACGGCATCGCGCATCTTGCATCGCCCTTCCCCCTCGCCCAGCCAAAGGATGAAAACGAGCTCATTCGCCCTGCCGTTGAGGGCACGATGCGCGTCCTCAAGCTGGCAGTGAAACACAAGGTTCCGCGCTTCGTGCAGACCTCGTCACTTGTGGCCGTTCTGGAAGGATATGGCGACAGCCATCCGCAACCATTCACCGAGAATGACTGGTCGGCCCTCGATGGCCCCGGCATCACGCCCTACGCGAAATCGAAAACGCTGGCCGAGCGGGCGGCGCGCGACTTCATCGCCGCCGAGAAGCCAGCCCTGCATTACTCTACCGTCAATCCAGGCATCGTGTTCGGCCCGGCCCTTGACGAGGATGTCGGATCTTCAGCCGAAGTGATCGGCATGCTGCTGAAAGGCGCCTATCCCGCGATACCGCGCCTTTATTTCTATCCGGTCGACGTCCGCGACATCGCCAAGATGCATGTGCTCGCGATGGAAACAGATCAGCCTTCCGGCGGCCGCTACATCGGCGCGACCGACCAGCTCTGGTACGTGGAAGTCTCGCGCGCGCTCAAAGAGCACTTCGGCCAGGCCGCCCGCAAAGCGCCGTCGCGCGAAATGCCCGATTTTCTGGTCAAGACAGTGGCTTTGTTCGACAAGACGGCCCGCTCCATCATTCATGATCTCGGGCGCAA
>JAGRES010000003.1 GCA_020446425.1 Sphingobium sp.
GAGAAGCACCCTTCAACTTCCAGAAGACCACGGCGACTGACGACTATCCCCTCTCGGGCGCTGAACGCCGGATGTGGGCCCGCATGCGCATGATGCCGACCGATATCTCGGACGTTTCCGCGCCGCTCTACAGCTACCTCCTCAACGGTCATGGACCCGAAGACGGGTTGGAATTTGCTTTCAATCCGGGTGAGCGGGTTCGCCTGCGTTTCATCAATGGCGCGGCGATGACCTTTTTCAACGTGCGTATTCCCGGCCTTCCAATGAAGGTAATTGCGGCTGACGGTCAGGATGTTCGCCCGGTCGAGGTCGACGAGTTCCAGATCGGCAATGCCGAGACCTACGATGTCATCGTCGAGCCGAACGGCGCAGACGCTTTCGCGATCGTCGCCGAGGCGATGGACCGTTCAGGCATGGGTGTCGCCATGCTGGCGAGCCGCCCCGGCGCGCGTGCCGACGTACCTCTGCTGCGCGATCCCCCTCTTCTGACGATGGCCGATATGGGCATGAGTCACGGTTCGTCTGCCGACAGCATGGACCACGGCGGGATGGATCATGGTTCATCCGGCGCCGCTTCGGGCGCCATGGACAGCTCGATGGACATGGGCTCGATGTCGATGCGCGACACGTCACTGCTTCCGCCAAACGTGAAGGTCGGACCCGGCGTCGACATGGTTTCCATGAACCCAGTCGACCGCATGGGCGATCCCGGTATCGGCCTTGCCGGCGTTGGCCACCGCGTCCTCAACTACAGGCAGCTCGTGTCGGCGAATATGAACCCGGACATGCGCCGGCCGACGCGGCTGAAGGAAATCCACCTGACCGGTAATATGGAACGGTACATGTGGTCGTTCGACGGCCAGAAGTTCTCCGCCGTCACCGACGATCCGATCCGTTTCGCCTTCAATGAGCGGGTCCGGGTAAAGCTGGTCAACGACACGATGATGGCCCACCCGATCCACCTGCACGGGCATTTCTTCGAGCTGGTGAACGGTGCGCCGCATGGACATCAGCCATTGAAACACACGGTCATCGTCCAGCCGGGTGGCAGCGCGCAATTCGATCTGACGGCGAACGAGCCAGGCGACTGGGCGTTTCACTGCCATCTCATCTACCACATGCACAACGGGATGTTTCAGGTCGTGACGGTCCGCCCGTTGCAGGGGGGGGAAGGCTGATGCGAGCTGCAACTCTCCTCCTTTTCTCGCTCGCGGTGTTGCCCAGCGCGGCAATCGCGCAAGACCACCAGCATGACGCGCAAGCCACCAAAGAGAGCGAGGTCACAGCTCCTTCGCACACGCCCGCGGAACCTTCCGCCAGAGACGGTAGCGGCATGGATCATGGGACCATGGACCATTCTGCAATGAACCACGGGACGATGGGCCACGGCACGCCAGATAGTGGGATGATGGAACATGGGCCGATGGGGCATTCCGGTATGGAGCACTCCGCGATGCCAGATGATACGCCGATACCTCAGGGGCCGCCTCCGCCGGAAGCCTTCGAAGGCCCGGCCTTCGCCGCCGATGCTTTCGTCGGAGCTGAGAAAATGGCCGCGTCGCGCGCTTCGGTTGTCCGCGAAGTGAGCGGTCTGCCCGTCTTCTGGTTCCAGGCCGACCGCGCCGAATATCGCGCGCGCGAAGGTAAGGACGGATACCTCTGGGATGTTCAGGGCTATTACGGCGGTGATCTCGACAAGTTCTGGTTCAAGAGCGAAGGCGAAGGCAGCTTCGGCGAGAAGCCGGAAGCGGCCGAAGTGCAGGGATTGTGGAGCCATGCGATTGGCCCCTGGTGGGACCTTCAGCTAGGCGCCCGGCAGGATCTGACCGGGCCCGAACGTACCTATGCGGTTGTTGGCGTGCAGGGTCTCGCACCTTACCTGTTTGAAGTCGATGCCGCAGCGTTTCTCTCGTCAAAGGGCGATCTCAACGCGCGCGTTGAAGCGGAGCTTGACCAGCGGATTACCCAACGCCTGATCCTCCAGCCCCGCGTCGAATTGAATCTATCAGCGCAGGATATTCCGGAGCTCGGCATAGGTGCCGGACTCGACACGGCCGAAGCAGGCCTGCGTCTGCGCTACGAATTTGCTCGCGAGTTCGCGCCTTACGTCGGCATCGAGCAGGAGTGGAAGCTGGGCGGAAGTGCGGATTATGCTCGCCAGCTCGGCGAAAGTACATCTGCGACCAATTTAGTCGTTGGCATCAGGTTCTGGTTCTAAGAGATGTTTCCGAGGTTTTACGGTATGCTTTCCTCAAGAGCACATTCCTGACGACGGGCCAATTTAGGCATTTGGAAGTGGATAGCCCGCTTTCTGCCTGTCATCACCAGAGGTCACTAAGGCTGCAGGGCCAGGAGCTCCATTGGTCTTGCCCGACCAATGGCTGAGCCGGAGCAAGAGAAATATGAAAGCGCTTGCGGGCCTCTTGATTGCAATTTTGCACTTCGGACTCCTGTCAGGCTGCGGCCAGCAAGAGCCAAACAGGCCCGGTTCTTCGGACGCGTCCGCCAAGGCTGAGATCATGTCGCACGATCTTGGCCCTTTCTTTTCCGAAGAAACCGCCATGTACGATCGGATGCGGGCGGCCGTCGGCACGAACTCGGCCGATAGTTGGACCAGAATGATGATCGCGCATCACGAAGGAGGAGCGGCAATTTCGCGGATCGCATTGAGCGCGAACTTGCCGATGCAAGAAGCGCAGCTAGTCAGGCGAACCCTCGAAGAACAGGAGGAAGCAGTTGATACGCTACGCAGGTCGTTAGTCGACGGGATCCCAAGCGTTGACGATGCACTCATCTTTGTGGACCCCATTCAATCAACGCATGACGAGACGATGGCGATATTCGGGTCCGATGTATTCGAAGTCTGGCTCCGCAAAATGATCGGACACCACCGCGGCGCGATCGGGATGTGCGACGTATTGTTGCGTCAGAACGGCCTGGACCCAGAGACCGCGCTACTAGTCCGGTGGCTGAGGGCCAAACAGGTCAGCGAGATGGGCGTGCTCGAGAAAGCTCTCGATCAACTCGGAAGATGATCACTTGAAAAGATCGAGCGGAATCACTGGTCTGTTTCAATTTGCAGCGCCTTTCCGGAGAGCTGCGATCCAGCCAGTGATTCGCTTCCCTTCGGCAGGCGACGAGGTCACCCTCGCCCGATGAACCGTGCAGATACCTTTGTCATAGTGGGCTCCCTTCTTGCGCTCGCGTTGCTGTTTACGCCGAGGCTGAAGGCAAGCAGGGTGTGGCGTGCGACGCTGACGCCCCTGGCTTCGATTATTGGCAGCGGCTTTCTCATCATCGGCCCGATCCTCGTCAGCCATTTCGGTCGGATGGCATTGATTCCGATGATAATTCTTTGCCTGACCGGATATGCGTTTGGTTCGGCAGTCCGTTACAACATTGCGTCCATCGCGCGAGAAGAAGGCGCTACCACCTCTTCCCCTCAAAAGCTTGAGGCAGTTGCTTCCTGGTCGCTTGCAATAGCCTACGCAATATCCGTCACATATTATCTCAACCTTTTTGGTTCATTTGCAGCGCGCATCGTCGGAACAGACACCGGTCAACTCGGCAGGGTAATTACTTCTGCCGTATTCCTCGCAATTCTTGTCGCCGGCTTCTTGCGAGGCTTCTCAATGCTCGAACGGATGGAACGCGTTTCCGTCAGCATTAAGCTCGCCGTCATAGCAGGTTTGCTACTGGGACTTTCAGCCTATCTCGCGGGAATGTGGCAATCGGGCGAGCTTCCCGAAATCCGGGCGCACTGGAGTGTATGGCAAGGCCTGCCCCTCGTCCTCGGGCTTCTCATTACGGTTCAGGGCTTCGAAACCTCAAGATACCTGGGCGATTCATATCCGCCCGCAATTCGAATTCGCTCGATGCTGCTTGCCCAGATAATCGCCTTTGCAATCTACCTTATCTATGTTTCCTTGCTCTCAACCGGCTTTCCTATGGCGAGCGTGCCGATCAGCGAAACCGCCATCATCGACCTGATGGCAAGAGTTTCCGAACTGCTCCCCATCCTGCTGATCATCGCGGCGTTGAGCTCACAATTCAGTGCCGCTCTAGCGGTTACGGGCAGTTCTGGCGGGCTCGTTGAAGAGCTGACCCATGGCAGGGTCGTGCCCCGGAATGGTTATGTACTCATTGTTTTCGCGGGCCTGCTCCTGACGTGGCTGTCCGATGTCTTCTCGATCATCAGCTTCGCATCGCGCGCCTTCGCACTCTACTATGCGCTGCAATCTGCAATCGCAGCGAAGAGAGCCTGGAATGGCGAGAGACTTGCCCTGCCTCGCTTTCTGCGCGCGGCCTTCTTCTCAGCGTTATGCCTGTCAGGACTTCTGGTGCTTACTCTTGGCGTGCCCGTCGACGCTTAGTATCCTGGCGTCTTTCGAGGGGACACGCCCGACTATGGCAGGCAAGAGCATCTCGCTCGACGTTGCCCAACTCCCGTTCATTCGTCCGTGTAATCAGATTGTCGTTCGCGCGTCTGTTATTGAGCAGGCGAAAGTCCTGGTTCCAATGGAGGCAAGAATGAACGAGCGTACCAGTCATCAACAAGAGCACGGCAAACGGGCGGCAAGCTGCTGTGGTGCAAGCAAGCCGGCAAAACCGCAATCCGAAGTTGCAGGCTCAAGTCACATGAAACATCCGAAGACTGTCGGGGACGCAAGCCACCGCGGCTGTTGCTGTTCGCATAATTAGGATCCGGGTTGTTGCTGAGTATTTGCTTCAATCAACATCGGAAGAGAGAGATCGGCAGTATCTCACCTCCCGATGCCCGGATTGCGCTCGATAACGCAGCTGAGCAGCGTTAGAATGGTGAAGTCCCGGATTCCTCGGAGCAGTGCCTTGCGAACCGTCACCCTTGAAGTTCATGGCATGTCGCAATGCCTTGACCATCTCGCTATCGAGAAACGGCTTGGCAGGCTGCCGGGCGTGTCGAATGCGCAAGCAAGTCCAGCGTCTGAAAGTGTAACGATCACCTTCGACGATGCCCTGACAAATATCGCCAGCCTCACGGGCGCGATCCGCAATTGCGGCTTTCATTGCCGCGGAAGGCTTGTCCCGCGCCACATCTGCGTTCCGGACTCCGCGGTCTCTCCGAAGGAGGGGGCGGGTGACACCCCCGGTGCCGCACCGGTGCATGTGCATGCCCGAGCCGCAATCGCCGGCCCGCAAGACGCCGCGCGGGAACCATTGCACGACAGCATGGCCCATGAAATGGGCCATGGCGCGGGCATGGACATGGCCGCGATGGCGCGCGACATGCGCAACCGCTTTTTCGTCAGCCTGATCTTCTCCATCCCGATATTTGCCCTCTCGCCCATGGGCATGGATCGGCCCCTGCTGAAACCGCTGTTCGGGCTCAGTCTGGAGATGAACCTGTTCCTGCTTGCGACAGCGGCGATCCTTTATCCGGCCTGGCCGTTCGCCGTCGCGGCCATTCGCGCGCTGAGGAACGGGATCCTCAACATGGCGGTACTGGTTTTGCTCAGCGTCGGGACCGGATATCTCTTCAGCCTCGGTTCGACCTTCTTCTTCGAGGGCGAGCAATTCTACGAAGCTTCGGCCGTGCTGCTGGTCTTTATCCTGCTCGGCCACTGGCTCGAGATGCGTGCGCGTGCCGGCGCCTCCGAGGCTATCCGCAAGCTCATGGATCTCGCCCCACCGATGGCGACCGTATTGCGTGACGGCAAGGAAATCGAGCTGCCGACCGCTGAGGTGCTGGTCGGCGACATCGTTCTTATCCGTCCCGGCAACAAGATCCCGGTCGACGGCGAAATCGTCGAAGGCAAGTCCGAAATAGACGAGTCCATGCTCACCGGTGAGTCGATGCCCGTATCCAAGGGCCCCGGCGACACTGTCATCGGTGCTACCATCAACCGTAGTGGTAGCTTTCGCTACCGCGCGACCAAGGTCGGAGCAGACACGGCACTCGCCCAAATCGTCAAGCTCGTTCAGGAGGCGCAGAATTCCAAGGCTCCGGCACAATTACTAGCTGACCGGGCTTCGCAATGGTTAGTGCTGGCTGCCATCGCGATTGGACTGGCGACCTTCGCATTCTGGTATTTCGTCTTCGGCAGCAGCCTGTTGTTTGCTCTCACGCTGACAATCACGGTGTTCGTCATAGCCTGTCCGGACGCTCTTGGACTGGCGACCCCTATGGCGGTCATGGTGGGAACGGGCCTCGGCGCCACGCATGGCATCCTCTTCAAGAATGCGGGCGCGCTGGAGGACGCAACCAAGCTCGACGCCATCATCTTCGACAAGACTGGCACGCTGACCATGGGCCAGCCGAAGGTGGTCGAAGTCGTCGCCGCCGAAGGAATTTCTCAGGACGAGGTTCTTCGCAATGCCGGTGCGGTTGAGCGCAATTCGGAGCACCCGCTCGCGCTTGCGATCCTCGAACGAGCGGTGAACATTACGCTTCCGACTGCACGTGATTTCACGAACATCGAAGGCAAAGGCGCAACCGCGTATGTCGAAGGCGTAAGCGTAGTGATTGGCAATCGCCGCGTCATGGAAGATGCAGCCATCGTAATGGGCGCACTTGCCGATACCGCTGAGCGGCTGAAGGGCGACGGGCGCACGGTCGTCCACGTTGCGCGCGCGAATGAGCTGCTTGGCCTGATCGCGATTGCTGACGCTCCAAGGCCCTCCGCCAAGAGCACCGTTGCGGCTCTGCGCGGGCGTGGCGTCAAGGTTGCCATGCTCACGGGGGACAACGAGGGTACGGCTAAGCGCATTGCCGGCGAATTGGGCATCGAAATCGTTCTCGCAGACGTGCTGCCCGGCCAGAAGGCCGAAAAGGTCAAGGCGATGCAGGTACAAGGGCTGCGCGTCGGCATGGTTGGTGACGGGGTCAACGACGCTCCTGCCCTGACCCAGGCAGATGTCGGGTTCGCGATAGGTGCGGGCACCGATGTGGCGATGGAGAGCGCCGACGTCGTCCTGATGAAAAGCGACCCCTTCGACGTTGTCGGGGCGATCAGGCTTTCGCATGCGACACTCAGAAAGATGCACCAGAACCTCTGGTGGGCAGTCGCTTACAATGTGATTGCTTTCCCGCTTGCTGCTGGCATCCTCTATCCCGTTCTCTTGAGCCCGGCGATTGCCGCCCTCGCAATGTCGGGCAGTTCGGCGCTCGTGGCAATCAACGCACTTCTGCTCAAGCGCACGAAGCTTGAAGCGGATAACCGCACCTCGATCCTGCTATCGCAAGCTGAAGCGCTGGGCGCGCAGGAGGCCTGAAGTGAGCAGCGGACTTGAACCTAGCGAAGAACCATCGGCCAACCGCGACCCGAAGGACGCAGCGGTTCGACAAGCGCTCGTCGAAAGCCACCAGGATCTTGCCCGATTTCTGCAACGTCGCCTGGGCAACGCCGACGAAGCCGAGGACGTCTTGCAGCGATTTATCCTGAAAGCGATTGAACGCTCGGAAGACCTGAGAGATGTGAAGGCCGTGCGGGGCTGGCTAAGCCGTGTGCTCGCAACAACGATTGTCGACCATCAGCGCGCAGCGGCAAGGCGAAGGAAGCGCGAGCAGCTAGCCGATCCGGCAAATATCGCCGAAATGGACGAGACCTCCATCGAACCCGATATGGAAATCGACGAGGCAATTTGTCATTGCTTGTACAAGCTGTTGCCAACCTTGGAGCCCGAATATGCCCAGCTCATCTGGCGTGTCGATCTGCTTGGAGAGGCGCGCAAGACTGTTGCGCAGGAAATCGGGGTCTCGGCCAACAATCTGACCGTCCGGCTGCACCGCGCCCGCCAGGCTCTAAAGCAGAGACTCGAAGAGTTGTGCCGTATCTGCGCCATCCACGGCTTCATGGACTGCGGTTGCGAGAATGCCGGGCAGCTGGGACAGCCTTAAGATGAGAGAATTGCGCGGAAAGCCGATTATCACTCTCACTCTCAATCCTTCGATCGATGCATCTTCCCAGGCAAATGAAGTAAGGCCGATCCACAAGATCCGTACCTCCGGCGAACGTTTCGATCCCGGTGGAGGCGGGATAAACGTCGCCCGGATCGTCCGCGAGCTAGGAGCCGAAACCAGGGCAATCTACCTCGCGGGCGGCGCAACTGGCGGGACATTCAACGAACTGCTGGACGCGGCATCGATACCCCGGCTACCCGTCGCGATCGCGGGACACACGCGCATCTGCCATGCAGTCTATGAACATTCGACGCATCTGGAATACCGGTTCGTCTCGACCGGACCAACGGTCGAGGATGCGGAGTGGCGTAGCTTGCTCGGCTGCCTGGAAGAAGTAGACTGCGATTACCTCGTTGCAAGCGGGAGCTTGCCGATGGGTGTGCCGGTCGATTTCTATGCAATGGTTGCAAGGTTGGCCCGGAAGAAGGGCATTCGGCTCGTCCTGGACAGCTCGGGCGAGGCCCTCTCGGCGGGTCTTGAGGAAGACGCGTTCCTTTATGGTATGTCGGCTGGCGCAGCCACGGCAATGACACCTGGAACCGAGCTCTGCGCGCGCGCGGATGTCGAGCGCATCTATTCAGAACTGAGACGACCTTCGCCCAAGCAAGGTCAGCCGTGACGCGCGGCTTGGAAGTGGGGAAGCGGGAACTGACGGAGGACAGGATGGAAAAGGGCAAGGCAATCCGAGTGGCAGTTAACGGCTATGGCGTGATCGGGAAGCGTGTCGCCGACGCGGTAGCAGCGCAAGACGACATGCAGCTTGCAGGTGTGGCCGATGTCACGCTCGATTGGCGGGCCCGCATTGTGACCGGTAAGGGCTTTCGCCTGTTCGGGGCCACGACGGAGCGAGCCGAGGCTATGGCCAAGAGCGGGCTGGAAGTGGCTGGTTCGCTGGAGGATTTGCTAGCCGGAGCCGACATCGTCGTCGACTGCACACCCAAGCACGTCGCGACAGGCAATGTCGAGACTTACCGCCGCAAGGGCATCAAGTTCATCGTCCAGGGTGGCGAGAAGCACTCGGTGACAGGGCACTCGTTTGTCGCGGAAGCCAGTTACGAGACCGCGCTAGGCCGCGACTGCACGCGCGTGGTGTCGTGCAACACGACATCGATAGTCCGCACGCTGTCGGCGCTGAAATTTGCCGGACTGCTGGCAAGAGCCCGGGGAACCCTGCTCAGGCGTGCGACCGATCCCTGGGAGAGCCATTTGGGCGGGATCATGAACACGCTCGTCCCCGAGGCCGAGATTCCAAGCCATCAGGGACCAGACGCCCGAAGCGTCGATCCCGATCTCGATGTGATTACGATGGCGGTGAAAGTCCCCGAGACCCTGGCGCATATGCACTACTGGTCGGTCCAACTTGCGAGGAAGGCCGAGAAGGACGAAATACTCGAGGCATTCTGTTCGTCGCCGCGGATATCCCTGGTCCGCATGTCAGATGGCCTGACCGCAATCAACGCGATCAAGGAACTGATGGCAGACCTCGGCAGACCACACGACAATCTCTACGAAGTCGCGCTGTGGTCCGACATGCTCAAGGTCGAGGGAGACGAGCTGTTCTACGCCTACATGGTCGATAATCAGGCAATCGTGATTCCCGAGACGATCGACGCGATCAGGGCGCTGACCGGCTTCCAGGCGGATGCGCGAGCTTCGATAGCACAGACGAACGCATCGCTGAAAATCGGACAGCTCAATCTGCGTGCGTGATGTCGACGAGGTTGGTCGGCCTGCCTCGGCCAAAAGCCATGATGTTGTCGACTGTCGTATCGATGATCCGCCCAACGGCGCTGGTGGTGTTGTAGGCATTGTGCGGGGTCACGATGACATTCGGGAAGCGCAGCAGCACGTGATTGGCCACCAGGCCCTTGAGATCATAGCTGTCTGTCGTTGCCTGACGGAATATCTGCGCTTCCTCGCGGATCACCGGCTCGTGCGGAAGCACGTCGAGGCCTGCGGATCTTAGCTTTCCGTCAGCCAGCGCCCGGACCAGTGCCGCCGTGTCCACCACATTGCCCCGTGCGGTATTGATCAGCACGGCTCCCTTTTTCATCAGCCCGAATTCGCGATCGGAGATGAGATTCACCGTTGCTCCTGTTGCGGGCACGTGAAGCGTCAGGACGTCAGCTTCGCCGAGAACCTCATCGAGGCCGGCATATCGAAAGCCGAGCTGTGCGGCACAATCTTCATCCGGATAAAGGTCATGGGCGACGACCTGCATGCCGAACCCGCCGCCGATCTCGATAGCGCGCCGTCCGATCCGGCCTGTCCCTATTACGCCAAGGACTTTGCCCCGCAGTTCGAATCCCTTCAGGCCATCTTGCGAGAAATTCCCACGCCTCGTGCGTTCGACTGAATCAACCAGATTGCGAGCGACTGCCAGGAGCAGCGCAAAGGCATGCTCGGCGACGGTGGCATCGCCATAGTTCGGCACATTGGCGACGGCGATGTCATGCGCACGGCACCAATCGAGGTCGATGTGATCGTAACCTGTCGAACGGGTGGCGATGAGCCTCAGCTTGGGGAGCTTGGCCAAGACTTCGCCCGTCAGCCTTGAATCGATGAAGGTGCTGATGATTTCCGCATCCGCAACCCGCCCGGCAACATCGCGATCGAGCCGCTCGGCCGTGCAGATCAATTCATGTTCTTCCTGTATACTGAGGCAGGCCCGATGCTCCCATTCCTGCGTTTCGAATATGATGACCTTCAATGTTGCGCTCCCTGTTCCGCGCCGTCGGACCCCGCGTCAATTTTCCTCTCCATCTCCGCGACATGGCGAATAGTGGTGACGAAACTATCGGGATTGAGGGAAATCGAGTCGATGCCTTGTCCGACCAGGAACTCCGCGAATTCGGGATAGTTGCTCGGAGCCTGGCCGCAGATTCCGATCTTTATGCCTGCTTCATGGGCCTTCCCGATCGCCTGGCGGATGGCTCGCTCGACCGCCTCATTGCGTTCGTCGAAGAGGTGGGCGAGATCGCTCGAATCCCGGTCAACTCCCAACACCAGCTGGGTCAGATCGTTTGAACCGATGGAAAAGCCGTCGAAGCGCTTCGCGAATTCCTCCGCCAGAAACACATTGGAAGGAATCTCGCACATCATATAGACTTCGAGGCCCTCACTTCCGCGCTCAAGTCCGTATTTCGCCATCGTCGCAAGCACCCGATCGGCTTCCTCCAGTGTGCGGCAGAAGGGAACCATTACGATCACGTTCTTCAGGCCGATCTGATTGCGAACTTTCCCGAGCGCGCGGCATTCGAGTTCGAAGCCCTCGCGATAGCGATCGTCGTAATAACGCGACGAACCACGCCAGCCGATCATCGGATTCTCTTCCTTCGGCTCAAAGAAGCTGCCGCCGATCAGGTGGGCGTATTCGTTGGTCTTGAAGTCGCTAAGGCGAACGATGGCCGGGTGGGGATGATATGGAGCAGCGAGCTTGGCGATGCCGAGCGCCAGGGTCTCGACGAAGAATTCCACCGGGTCGGCGAAGCCGCGGACCGCTTCTCTCATTTGACGGCGCGTCTCGACATCCTCCACCCGTTCGGGGTGGATCAGGGCCATGGGATGGATCTTGATCAGATTGTTGATGATGAATTCCATGCGCGCCAGGCCAACCCCTTTCGCGGGCAGGCGCCACCACCTGAATGCGGCCGCGGGGCTTGCAATGTTCACCATCATCGCGGTCCGCGTCTCAGGCAGGCCTGAAAGGTCCACTTCGACCTCCTCGAACGGGAGGATGCCCGAATAGACCTCACCTCGGTCACCGCTGGCACAGGAAAGCGTGATCTCCTGCCCATCATGCAGGACTTGCGTTCCGTTTCCGGTCCCGACAATTGCGGGAACTCCCAGTTCGCGGCTGACAATCGCTGCATGGCTGGTCGTTCCGCCATGGTCGGTGATGATTCCGGCAGCCTTCTTCATCACCGGCACCCAGTCGGGATCGGTCATCTCGGTGACCAGGATCGAACCGTCGCGAAACTGCTCGATGTCGCTTGTGCTTCTGACGATGCAGACCTTGCCGGTAGCTATCGCTTCTCCAATCGCCGACCCGGTCAGGATCGGCTTGCCCGTCTGTTTCAACCGATAGCTCTTGACCGTCGCATCGTGTCGAGAGGACTGGACTGTTTCTGGACGAGCCTGGACGATGAAGAGTTCCCCAGTCTCGCCGTCCTTCGCCCACTCCATGTCCATGGGGCGCCCATAGTGCTCCTCGATAATTGCAGCCCACCGACCAAGCTGGAGGATCTCGTCATCCTCGAGAACGAACGCCTGGCGCTCCGCCAACGTCGTTTTCACAGAGGTCGTTCGAGAACTACCGCCCGTCGCATAGACCATCTTGATTTCCTTGGCGCCCGCCGCCTTCTCGATAATGGGCTTGTACTGCCGTTCGCCAAGAAGCGGCTTGAACACCAGGTATCGGTCGGGATCGACCGCACCCTGCACAACCGTTTCGCCCAGCCCCCAGGCAGCACTCACCACGGCCACATTGGGAAAGCCGCTTTCCGTATCGATCGAGAACATCACGCCCGAACCTGCAAGATCGGAGCGGACCATTTGTTGAACGCCAATCGACAGTGCTACATCAAGGTGGTCGAACCCCTGGACCTCGCGGTAACTGATCGCTCGATCGGTGAACAAGGATGCGTAGCAGCGGCGGCATGCATCGAGCAATGCACGCTCGCCACGAACATTCAGGAATGTCTCCTGCTGCCCGGCAAAGCTCGCCTGGGGGAGGTCCTCTGCAGTGGCGCTCGATCTGACAGCTACGCTAATGTCCTCAGTATGGCTGCGCTTAGAAAGCTCGCGATATGCATGGGTGATTGCATTGGAAATTTCCTGAGGGAACTCGGCGTCGAGGAAGAGGCGGCGAATCGCTTCACCTGTTGCATGAAGCGAAAGTTTACCGCTCTTAAGTGCGTCGATATTGCGCCTGAGATCGGGCTCCAGGCCGTTTGCCGAAACATACTCTCGGAATGCCGCTGCAGTGGTCGCAAACCCACCAGGCACCCGCACGCCCTTTCCCTCCAGCGCCCGGACCATCTCGCCAAGAGATGCATTCTTGCCGCCAACCCTTCCGACATCTCGGATGGACAAGGTTTCAAACCAGGCAATGAGGTTTTGGGTCATTTGGATCTCCAGATCCGGAAACGTGAGAGGGCGCTCCAATTTAAGGACGATCAAGACATATCACGGTTACGCCAGGCTCTGTAGCGCCGGAGCACCGTCCGTCGGGGCCTCGAGATGTCACATTGCCCCCGACCGCTGAACGGCGTGCTTCGCATTATGATTTGTTGTTACTTGGTTGATCAAATGGTAACGGCTTGGGTCATCGCCGCAGCCCGTAACTTTCAGGCCATGAGTCCTGAAAAAGGCATCGAACCAATGCATTAGGCGGATTTTGCGGGCCTTTTGCGGGCCTTTCGGTCAGACCGAATTGCATAAGCATCAGAAAATAATTGAAAAAAGAGCCCGAATGTGATGCCTCTTCTGGCACCAAAGACCTTTCCGGCAATGTCCGGAAACGTCCAGCAAGCATCTGGTTAGTGAGTTGGCTTCGCATTGCTGGGGGATCCCACCCCTATGTCGATCTCTTACGCCGCGGATTCGATTGAGGCCCGGTTCAAAGCAGCGCAAGGGCGTCATGCGCGCCCCGTTTGCCTTCAAGGGTTGCGTGCGCTGCATTCTGGTTTCCCTGAAGCTCCGAATGCGCATAGACGACCCGGCCAAACCCCTTGCGCACCACTTCTTGTGGGGCAGGCTTGCCGTCCTTGCCGAAAAACCAGCCCGGCGGGGGCGCCATATAGGCGTGCCCCCAGCGGTTCAGCACAATTCCGGCAATGTCGCGATCGGCATTAAAGCCGCTGTCGGCGAACATCTTCGTCATCTGCTCGCGAATTTGCGCGACATAGGTGTCGTAGTCAGTATCGAACATCTGCTGACGCGCGATCGGCCCTTGCGCAACCAGATCGGCATCCGGCACCAGGACCGGCGTGTATAGCGTCAGCACTGTCGGAGAGTCCGGCGTGAAGGGCTTGTCATTCAATCCCACCGCGGGATCGTGCTTCACGGCAAGGTGCCAGCTGAACCCGTCGAACCAGCGCGCGCTGCTGATGCCCAGATTGCTTAGAAAGCGCCAGTTGCGCACCGCTACATTGGCCGTAAGCACAGGGCCATAGTGAAACTGGCTGGAGGCTTCGACGAGCTCCTCGGGCATATCCTGCACGATGTGCTTGTTCACCCACTGGCCCGTCGCCATGATCACCGCCTTGCCGCGGACCGAATGCAGTTTGCCGTCGCGCATATAGGTGACGAGCACGGATTTGGCAGAAGCGGGATCGCCATCATGGCTGACGTCGATCGCCGTCGCGCCAAATCGTAGCCGGACCTTGTTGCCGGGGCGGTCCATGGCGGCAAAGTCAAGCGCACCCGTGCCGACGGAGACGAGATCGGTGCCACCGGCAATCGCCTTGGGCAGCATGCGCTTGAGGAAGCTTCGCAAGATCCACGTGTTGCCGCCGGGAAAGGAAATGGTGGCGACGTCATCAAATCGTGGTGCCTGGGAGCTCGGAATGGTCCCGGGCAGCGTAAGCCGCTTGGCGCCAAGGGCGGATACGCCACTCGCCGCGACACCGAAATTGCCTACGCTCAGCAGGGGGTTGATGTAATCCTGAATGAATTTGGAGTAGCCCAGCTTTTCGAGCAATTCGGCATAGGTCATCGTATCGAGCCAGCGATCCGGATCGGACTGCTCCGAAACCAGATCGCGGCTGTTGTTCAGGAAGTCGGCCAGCTCCTGCTGCTGTTCAGGCGTCCAGGGCGTGTCCTTGAAATCGTTGCGGGCGGGGTTGATGCGCCAACCGTCTTTGCCGAAAAAGAAGCCCAGCTCATACGCCTTGGGCAGTAGCATCGGCATATATTCGTTTTCAGCGAGCTTGAGCTTTTCCGCGCCGCCGGCGAGCGGCACATAGTCGTAGTGCTCGGGAAGACCAAGCTCCTTCCAATATTCGAAGAAGGTCTGGTAACGCCCCCCTTCATAGCCGGGCAAAGGCAGCAGCGCGTCATTGGACCCCTGGGGCGCGTAAAGTGTCTGCCCGTCCACATCGAATTCGTTATATTTGGCTTCGCCGCCGGGAACGGGGTGATTTTCCAGCAGCAGCGCGGTCTGGCCGCCCTTCGCATTTTTTGAAAACTCATAGGCGGCGGTAATGCCCGAAAAGCCGCCGCCGACGATAATCAGATCGACCGTTTCCTCGGCCGTTCCCTTCGGCAGATCCGGCCAGGTCCGGTCCCGGATTGCGCCATGGGCGTTGTTGACTACTGCCTCGGTATTGCCGTTGGCTGTCGCATAGTCGCCTTCCCCGCCATAGCCGGTCCATGACGATCCCGAAGGAGCATATTTATCGCCCTGCGGCCCGCCGCTGCCTGACCCGCTGCCGCCGCATGCCGAGAGAAGGAGTGGCCCGCCCGCACCCGCGGCTATACCTCCAAGGAACTTCCTCCGGTCGACCGAAGGACCCGAATGAGGCTGTGTTGCTGAACCTCGAATATCTTTGTCGGATTTGGACATGTCAGGATTCCATTGCTGGGTTGGCGGGAGAGATTGGTTGAGGATGGACCGCGTCATATTCGCGCTTGAGAAACAGGCTGGCCGCGCCGAGGCTGACGATGACGGTAGCGGCCATCATGATCACGATGCGTAAAGACTCCTGCAGCGCCGCCTCGCCCAATGACGCTGTGAGATTGTCGCTTATCAAGCCGACAAGCACCGGCCCCATTGCGAGGCCGACTATACCGCCGATCATCAGAGTGATTGCGCTGACCGTCGCACGCATTGGCGACGGGACGAGAATGAAAACAGCCGACCAGAATGGGCCATTGGTGCCCATGATAAGGAATGCGTAGGCGGCATTGATCATGAAGGCGGTTTCGGCTGTCTCCGCCGCCAGCATCGCCAACCCGACCGGCATCGCGCACATGTACAGCAGGGCGGGAAGCCAGAGCATCCAGCGAATGTCGATCTTTATCAGGCGATCCGTGACCAGACCGCCAAGGATGCTTCCGGGAACACCGCCCAGTGCTACCGCAAGGCCGTATTTCAGGCCGACCTGATCGAGCGTCAGGCCATATTGACGAACATAGAAGGTCGGCAGCCACTGGTTGGTTCCAAACTCCACCAGCATGCCGAAACATACGCCCAGCACCACCAGGAGATAGGTGCGCTGGGACACAAGATGCCGCACCACTTCGGCAAAACGCGGCTGGTCGGCTATCGCCGGTTCACCGTCGGAGTAACCGCGCGGGGGCTCCTTCATCAGGAAGAAAATAAGCAGGCCGACGACAATGCCCGGGATCGCCATGACCATGAAGGTCATGCGCCAGCCGATCATCGCGCCCAGATATCCGCCCAGCATCAGCGAAACGGTGATGCCCACGACGGAGCCGGCCGAATGCAGGGCAAATGCGCTCGCGCGCCTCTGGAGTGGCACATAGTCGGAAATCAGCGAATGCGAGCAGGGAATGCAGATCGCCTCACCCACGCCCACGCCGACACGGATAAGGGCCATCTGTACGAAGCTGCCAACCACGCCCATCAGCCCGGTCAGCACGCTCCAGAACAGAAGGGCGCCGGCAATAAAGGTCTTGCGCACATAGCGGTCAGCAAGCCGAGCGAGCGGCACTCCTGCGATCGCATAGCAGACCGCGAAAACTCCTCCCATCAGGAGGCCGGCTTGTGTGTCGGTAAGGCCAACCTCCGCTTCAATCTGCGGTAGCAGGATCGAAAGGAGCAGCCTGTGTCCATAATTTATGACGTTGGCGAGAAACAGCAGGAATACGACCAGCCCGACATAGGTGTTGGAAAAGCGCGGCGCGGCTCCACTGATCTGCATGACTAGTTCCGGGCGCTTTCGCTATCGGCATCGGCGCAGGAGCGCGCCATCAGCGCCTTGTAACGGCTGATGAAATCCGACGTGCACCATTCCAGCTCGGAATAGGGGCCAGGACGATAGGCGGGCGAGTCTACCCCGCGCGCATTCAACTCTATCAGGTCCTTGTCCTGCCGGGTCGTGACGTCCCACAAAGCCGTAACGGCCGCCCGGTCGAAATCCGCGCCCTCACGGGCGCTTTCCCGGACGAGCCAAGTGAACTCGATATGCGTTCGCCCTGCGGACTGGGGAACATAAGCCACCGTGACGAGATAGTCGCAATAAGCGATGATATAGCTGCAAAAGCCGAAGCAGCCCGATGTAACGCTGCTGTCGTAGGCTTCGATGTGGCCAAGCAATGGCGCGAGCGGCTGACCGTCCATTGATCCGGTCACATGCTTCGGTCCGATGCCCCACGTCATCGCGCGGCAAAGCTGGCCATCCGTCTCGATATAGTCGCTTACGCCGACCTCGATACCGGTCGGTTCGACAGACTTCAGCCATGCATCGTAAAATTGCTTATATTCATCGACTGCCCTGGCTCCCGCTTTTTCGTCAGCTTTAACGAATGCGTGGGCGGAGGTGTATTCCGGGTGGCCTGAGAGGCAGTGATAGCATTCGAGATTGTTCTCGACCCCCAGCTTCCAGTTGGCCTGAAGGTCATAAACCTCGCGGTGAATGACTTGCGTTCGTGCCAGGTCGAAGCGATCCCAGCGATGGGCGATATGTTCGACCATCTTGTCGAAATCGGGCGCGCGATCGGGCGCGAGCGACAGAAATATCACGCCGTTGAATAACTTCAGGCCGCACGGCATCAAGCCGAACTCGGATTTGTCGAGCGCCTCGGGCATGTGCCGCCACGAAGCGAGTTCACCTGTCAGTTTATAGGACCAGGCGTGGTACCGGCAGTAAAAGGCCTTGTTGTTCCCCTGTGCTTTTTCGCACAGTTTCGCACCGCGATGGCGGCACACATTGTGAAAGGCCGCGATATCGTTTTCGCCATCGCCGGTTCGCGCGACGATCACGCTGCATCCTGCCATTTCGAAGAGGAAATAGTCTCCGCGCGACGGGATGCGGGATGCGTGGCCAGCGAGCATCCACTGCCCAAGCATGAACGCATCCACCTCGGCTTCGAAAACGGCCTGGTCACGGTAGAATTCACCTGAGAGGGAAAAGCCGCTCTCCTGTCGTTTCAGCAGATCCTGAATTATGTTCATGTCTCTATTCCCGGGAGCCGAATGCCTTGTTCAGAAGCTGCCGGCACGTCTCAATGAGATATGCCGGCAGCAAGTCGGCAATCAGTAGCTTGCCTGGAACTGAACTCCGAAAGTACGGGGTTGCCCCATATAATAGCTGCGAACGCCAAAGCGCGTCCTGGCCTGGGAAGCAATGTACTCGTCGGTGAAGTTGTCGGCAAATATAGTGAACCGGTAACGTTCCTCGATTTCAAGGCTTACCTGTGCATTGGCCACAAACTGGCTGAACAGGACATTGTCCCGCGTGAACGAGTCATAGGCTTTAGACTGGTACTTGCCCGTCATGTTGAAGCCCAGCGCCATGTCATCGCTGACCGGCTGTTTGTAATCAATCCCGGCGACACCCTTGAACTTCACGGCATAGGGGGGGCGATCCCCATCGAGTCCGCCAACCGCAGGTGCATTACCAACCAGGGCGGAGTCATTGACAGCAAAGCTCGCGACCAGATTCAGATTGTCGGTTGCGGCAAATCTGAGCTCTCCCTCGAAACCATAGCTGCGTAGTTTGCCAGCATTAGTCGTGGGAATATAGCCGCATGCCAGGTTGATCGGGGTCTGGATGTCGTTCCACTCGGTATAGTAGACCGCGCCGTTGGCTGTCAGGCGGCCGCCCATATGTGTCGACTTCACCCCGCCTTCATAGCTCCAGAGGCTATCCGGCCCGTAGGATGCCACATCGGACCTCGTCAGACCCAGCGCGGTGAGGTCGCCGTCACAGAAGGACGGGAGCACGTTGCTGATACCACCAAGGCGAAAGCCCTTCGCCACATTGGCATATAGCAGCAGGTCCGGATTGGCCTGGTAGCTTACGCCGAATTTGGGATTGAAGCCGCTTTCCTTGGTCTTTTGAGAACCCGTGAACTGGCCGAAATTCAACAGGCCGCCAAAGTCCTGAAAGAATTTCTGCTTGTAGTGGTAATATCTGCCACCAGCAATCAGCTGCAATTCGTCGGTCAGGTTGAAATAGAGTTCGCCGAAGACCGCGAACTGTTTGTATTTGTCAATTTCCGGGCCGCAATAGGCGGTATCGACTTCGCCCACACACCCATAGGAGTCACGCGGTGTGGCTGGCGAAAGCAGCCCGAATGGATTGAGTCCGCCCGCAATGGCTGCGTCCAGTCCCGGATACAATACGGTATTGCCGAAGAACAATTCCTGATCCGAGTAATAGATGCCGGCCGTCGTGTTGAAAGGACCGTCCAGGTCGGTCGCGATACGCAATTCCTGGGTGAAGCGATCCATGTTCCAGTCATGCAGCAGCACCGGATTGGGCGAATTGCCGAAGAACGAGTTATAGGCTTCGACCAATTCGACCAGTACGTTGTCGACATTGCGCTTCTGGTAGCTTGTTACAGAAGTGATCTGTCCGAAGCCTGCGTCATAGTTGAGCGTCAGGACACCAAGCCGGAGCTTGTCCTTTATCGTCTCATCCGTGAGCCGCGAGAACTGTGCTTTGCCGCCGATACCGTCAGTACCCGGTGCATCCGTATCATAGGGCGGAGTGCCGGCATCGGTGTTCTGATAGAGGAAGGTCAGTTCGTAGCTGAAATTCGGACCGATTTCACCCCCCAGCGCTGCGCGAAATGCTTCTGTTTGTTCCGTGTTGGTGTTCTTGGTTCCAAGGAATATATTATCCGACCAGCCAGCGTTATCGCGATACACACCAACCAGACGCAGAGCCATCTGATCGGCAACAATCGGCACATTGGCCATGCCCTTGACATTGAAGCTCTCGCCGCCGCCCTTGGTGGTCGAGACATTGGCGAGGAACGAAGCCTCGACTTTCCCCGCATCAGGCGAATTGGCGATGTAGCGAACGGCGCCGGCCATGGCGCTGTCGCCAAACAGGCTGCCTTGCGGTCCCTTCAACACCTCAACCCGGGTGTCATACAGATCAATGTCGGGGTTGAGGCCATTCATATCCATCGGCACATCGTTGAAATAGATGCCCACGAGCGACCTGTTCTGTGGTTCCGCCGGGACAACGCGCGATACCGACGCGCCGCGCAGGACATATTGCGACTGGGAGGCGCCTTGCTTCTGGAAATCGAAGCCGGGAATGAATTGCGCATAATCGGCGAAGTCATCCATTCCCTTGTCAGCCAACTCTTCGGAAGAGAGCGCCGTGATAGTGACATTGGTAGACTGGATGTCTTGTTCTTTCTTGTTGGCCGTAACGATGATGGGGGCGAATTCGCTTGCGCCGCCAGCTTCCTGGGCCAATGCGGGAGACTGACCCCCGATCACGAACAGACTGACCATAGCGCTTGAGAGAAATCTTGCTTTAGTAACCATCCCGTTTCCCCTTTTCCCTGTGTTGCGGAATTTGGTCTGAATAGGGAAGCTAAATGCAAATCGAGCCGTTCTGTTAATCGCTGCTGCACAAAATGATGAAATCGTACCGATATTTTGATATGGCGTCCTTCATGCAGGAAAAATTTCTCTACTTTTGCTCGGGTCAGGCCCAAATATCCGACAAGCTGCAAGAAATGACGCGAATTGATCCGGCATATGGCGGCGGTATCGACAAGATCGAACTCGATGGGATTGATGTTGTTCACCACCCTTTTCCAAGACCGCTGGTCGTTGGCGGCTTTGAGGAAGTTCATCACATAGCCGACGGATTTTCCTTGTCTTTTGCTGATGCAATCATCGGTGGAGACTGGTTCGTAATCGGTTGTAGCCGCGAGAATTATGTCCGATTGAGAATCGCTTTTTCCGGCGCTGCGCGCTTCAGAAACGAAAACGCCGCGCTGGACAGCGGGCCTGCTTCGGCGCGCGTCTGCTCCTATATCATTCAGCCTGCGGGCTCCCGAATCTCTTCCTCATATGATGGAGGACAAGAGCATCATTTCTGTACTATCTCTGTTACCAGTGACTTCCTTTGTAAGCAGATCGGTATTGAGCTGGATGAACTGCCCAAGGTGCTCAATCAGGCGTGGGAGAAACACAGCAGCGCGTTCGGCGAGTTCAAAATATCTGACAAAACGCGACATGCCGCGCAGCAACTGTTCCTGATCGAGAGCGAAGGAAGCTGGCGCACGCACGAAATCCGCACCCTGGCGAATAGTCTGCTGTGCCTATTGTTTTCCGATTGGCAGGCCATAAAGGGCGCGCCAACAACGCGCGTAAGCCTGCGCCCGGACGAGCGGGCGAAGCTCTATACAATCATGCACATGATCGCCGACAACCCAAGCTCGGTGGGAACCCTTGAGGAACTGAGCCGGGACTGGGGCCTCAACAGAAACAAGCTGCACCTGGGTTTCAAGCACCTCTTCGGCCGATCAATCAATCAGTTTGCGATCAAGCAGAAAATCGAGCTGGCGAAGACTCTCCTGCGCGAGGGGAACGCGCCGATTGCCGAGGTCGCGGAGGAAGTCGGTTTCTCCGAACCGACCAATTTCACCAGTTCGTTCAAGATGCAGGTCGGAGAGACCCCCCTGCGGTATCGCAAGCGAGTCTCTGCCGCATGGCGCTATCAGGACCGCGCCGGATGAAATATGCCATATCTGTTGAGCGTTTGATCGCTCTCGGCTCCATTGCGGACACCCTGACCCAGGAGCGCGGCGGATCGAACACCGATCTCGCGCTTGCTATGTGATTGCTGGGGTCATTCTCGCGCATTGCTGAATTCAGCAAAAATAGCGGAGAATGGTGGCGCGCCCGGAACGATTCGAACGTCCGACCCTCAGATTCGTAGTCTGATGCTCTATCCAGCTGAGCTACGGGCGCATCGCCATTTCAGATGGGCCATGCCCATCGGGAGTGCCGCAAATAGTAGGGGTTGCAAACCAAGGCAACCCCTTTTTACGGAATTATTTCAGCCCTTGTTTTTCAAGGCGGCCTGCGCCGCTGCGAGGCGGGCGATTGGCACGCGATAAGGCGACGCGGAGACATAATCGAGGCCGGTCTGCTCGCAGAACGCAATGGAGGCCGGGTCACCGCCATGCTCGCCGCAAATACCAAGCTTGATGCCCGAGCGGGTCTTGCGGCCGCGCTCGGCGGCAATCTCGATCAACTGGCCGACACCCTCGACATCCAGGCTAACGAACGGATCGCGCGCGAAAATACCCTTGTCGACATATTGCGTCAGGAACCGGCCCGCATCGTCGCGGCTGATGCCGATAGTCGTCTGCGTCAGGTCATTGGTACCGAACGAGAAGAACTCGCCGACTTCCGCGATTTCCCCGGCCTTCAGCGCAGCGCGCGGCAGCTCGATCATGGTGCCAACCAGATATTCGATGGTCTTGCCACGTTCCTCGAACACGGCCTTGGCCGTGGTATCGACGACCGCCTTCATCAGCTCCAGCTCGCGCCGCGTGGCGACCAGCGGGATCATAACTTCCGGAATAGGTGCCTCGCCCGATTTATCCGCGACATCGAGCGCGGCCTCGAAAATGGCGCGCGCCTGCATCTCGTAGATTTCAGGATAGGTGACACCAAGGCGGCAGCCACGATGGCCGAGCATCGGGTTGAACTCATGCAGTTCAGCCGCACGCTGCTTGAGCAGCTCGACACCGACGCCAGCCGCCTTTGCCACTTCTTCAAATTCCGACTCCGCATGCGGCAGGAACTCGTGCAGCGGCGGGTCGAGCAGGCGAATGGTCACCGGCAGGCCCGCCATCACCTCGAAAATCTCGGTAAAGTCGCTGCGCTGTTCGGGCAGCAGCTTGGCCAGCGCCTCGCGGCGGCCCGCTTCGTTCTCGGCAAGGATCATCTGACGCACGGCGGTAATGCGCGCCGCGTCGAAGAACATATGCTCGGTACGGCACAGGCCGATGCCTTCCGCGCCAAAATCGCGCGCGGTGCGGCAATCGAGCGGGGTTTCCGCATTGGTGCGCACATTCAGGCGGCGTACCTTGTCCGCCCATTCCATCAGCTTGCCGAAGTCCCCCGCCAGTTCCGGCTGCACGGTCGGCACGGTTCCGGCCATCACTTCACCGGTCGCGCCGTCGATGGTCAGCATATCGCCTTCCTTCAGCTCACGCCCGGCAATACGCAGGACCTTCGCCTTGCTGTCGATGGCGAGGCTGCCCGCGCCGGAAACGCAGGGGCGGCCCATGCCGCGCGCCACAACGGCGGCGTGGCTGGTCATGCCGCCACGTGCGGTCAAAATGCCTTTGGCCGCATGCATGCCGTGAATATCTTCCGGCGATGTCTCGATGCGCACGAGGATGACGGCCTCGCCCATTTCGGCATAGCGTTCCGCCGTATCGGCATCGAACACGATCTGGCCCGAAGCCGCACCGGGAGACGCAGGCAAGCCCTTGGTCAGCACATCGCGCTCGGCGCTGGGGTCCAGCGTCGGGTGCAGCAACTGGTCAAGCGCGGCGGGGTCGACGCGTGCGACGGCCTCTTCCTGTGTGATCAGACCCTCATTCGCCATATCCACCGCGATCTTCAGCGCGGCCTTGGCAGTGCGTTTGCCTGAGCGGGTCTGGAGCATCCACAGCTTGCCCTGCTGCACCGTAAACTCGATATCCTGCATGTCGCGATAATGCGTTTCGAGGATGTTGAAGACGTTCGCCAGCTCGCCATAGGTTTCCGGCATCGCCTCTTCCATCGAAAGCGGCTTGGCCCCTGCCCGCTCACGCGCGGCCTTGGTCAGATATTGCGGCGTGCGGATGCCCGCGACCACGTCCTCGCCCTGCGCGTTGATCAGATATTCGCCATAATAGGCGTTCTCGCCGGTCGCCGGGTCGCGCGTGAAGGCCACGCCGGTCGCGGACGTATCGCCCATATTGCCGAACACCATCGCCTGCACATTGACGGCGGTGCCCCAGTCACCGGGAATGTCGTTCAAACGGCGATAGACCTTCGCACGATCCGCCTGCCAGCTGCCGAACACGGCGGAGATCGCGCCCCAGAGCTGGTCGTTCACATCCTGCGGGAATGGCTTCGACCACAGCTTCTCGACCAGTTTCTTGTATTCTGCGACCAGCGCCTTCCAGTCGTCCGCGCCCATCTGCGTATCGAGATGATAGCCCTGATCTTCCTTGGCGATTTCCAGCGCTTCCTCGAACGCGCCATGGTCGAGTTCCAGCACCACGTCCGAATACATCTGGATGAAACGGCGATAGCTGTCCCACGCGAAACGCTCGTCGCCCGATGCCGCCGCAAGGCCCTGCACCGTTTCGTCGTTGAGGCCGAGGTTGAGCACCGTGTCCATCATGCCGGGCATGGAAACGCGGGCGCCCGAACGCACCGAAACCAGCAGCGGGTCGCTCGCATCGCCGAATTTCTTGCCGGTCACCGCCTCGATATGGGCGACGCCCTCGGCCACTTCGGCCTTCAATGAGTCGGGAAAAACCTCGCCATCTTCATAATAGCGGGTGCACATTTCGGTCGTGATCGTGAAACCCGGAGGAACCGGCAGGCCGATCGACGCCATGCCGTCGAGATTGGCGCCCTTGCCGCCCAGAAGATTCTTGTCGCCCTTACCCCCGTCATTCACACCGCCGCCAAAGCGATACACATATTTGGTCATCAGCCCTGTTCCCTTTGAACCTTGATTATTTTGCCTGGCGCTGCACCGCTCGTGACAAGTCCTATTAGCCGGTGATTTTGGAAAAATCAGCTACTTTGTGCACTGCAGCGCGGACACGCTGTAGTAATTGGAGACGCGCGGACCGCTTCGCCGGTTCTGGATCGTTTACAGTCACGCTGTCGAAAAAGGCGTCGATGGGCACGCGCAACGATGCGAGCGCAGCCATGGCCGCTTCGAAATCCTCGGCTTCGACGGCGGCCTGTGCTTTTGGCTCGGCGGCATCGAGCGCAGCGATCAGATCGGCTTCGGCAGGCTCGGGCGCATAGGAAAGCGGCGCATTGGCCTCATGTTCACGGATCGCCTCTGCGACATCCGGGTCCGTCAGCGCCGCGCCGGGGTCTTCCTCGCCCACCTCGGCAGCACCGCCGCTGCCCGGCGGCATGGAGGATGGCGCGGCTTCATCGAAGCCCTCTTTCTTGAGGATATTCGCCGCGCGCTTGTACCCGGCAAGCAGATTTTCACCGTCATCGGTGGTGATGAAGCTCTGCAACGCCTTCACCCGCGCGAGCAGGCGGACAAGATCATCCTCGCCGCCCAATGCAAACACCGCGTCGATCAGGTCGTGACGGACCCCGGCTTCCTTCTGCTGCACCTTCAGGCGGTCGGCGAGAAAACTGATTAAATCGCTCATCAAATGCATTTGTGTAGCGTACTTGTCTCGCTTGCTAACAAACGCTTCAATCGCGCTCAACTCAGCGTCAAAACCGCGTTTATAGCGGCGCCACTCATCGTGAATGTCATTGTCATTGCTAAGATGTGAACAATAGCGCCGTACATACTCATCATAATCGAGCAAGCCAGCCTGTAGTCTAGCTTTAGCCGCAGCACCCCACTCTTCGACCAGTATACCATAGTCGTGAGAC
Source organism: Sphingobium sp. (assembly GCA_020446425.1). Lineage (GTDB taxonomy): Bacteria > Pseudomonadota > Alphaproteobacteria > Sphingomonadales > Sphingomonadaceae > Sphingobium. Next base: position 25,530 of record JAGRES010000003.1, read on the forward strand.
AGAGGCTCAAGCTGACGCAGACGAAAAGCTAGGTTGTTATAGAGGATGATAGCAATGATCTGCAGTGCAGCTCGCCGCAAAGCAAAGGGATCTTTGGACCCCGTTGGCTTTTCGTCAATCAGGAAAAATGTCAGGATGGTATCCAATTTGTCCGCCAGACTGACCGCCACTGTTACCGGAGCCGTCGGCACTTCGTCGCCCTGCCCTACCGGTTTGTAATGGTCGCGGATCGCATCGGCGACTTCATCGGACAGGCCTTCTGCCCGCGCATAATAGCCGCCCATCAAGCCCTGAAGCTCGGGGAACTCGCCGACCATTTCGGTGACGAGATCCGCCTTCGCCAGCATCGCCGCATCATAGACATTATTGAAAAGCTGGGTCTTTGCTTGCGGCGTGTCGTCTTCCGGTTTCACTATGTCGGCATCGACCAGCCAGCGCGCCAGCTTCGCAACACGCTCGACCTTGTCGGCGACAGTGCCGAGCTTTTCATGGAAGGTGATGCGCCCTAGCTTCTTCGCATGTTCTTCGAGCTTGGTCTTCTTGTCCTGCTCCCAGAAGAAGCGCGCATCGGAGAGGCGTGCGGCGAGCACCTTGCCATTACCCGCGACAATCGCCGCGCCGCCATCCTTCGCGTCGATATTGGCGGTGCAGATGAAAGCAGGCGCAAGCTTGCCATCAGCGTCACGAAGAACGAAATATTTCTGGTTTATCCTGAGAGTTAGCTGAATAACCTCAGGCGGAACCTCAAGAAACTCGGGATCGAATTTCCCAAGCAGCGGCACCGGCCATTCGGTCAGTCCGGCATTTTCCGCGACCAGCCCGGCATCCTCGATCAGTTCATAGCCCGCCTCAGCGGCCAGCGCCTTCGCACGGCTTTCGATAATCGACTTGCGCTCGTCCTGATCGACGATGACATGCGCCGCGCGCAGCTTTTCCGCATAGTCCGCCGCACTGCCGATACTGATTGCGCCCCTACTATGAAAGCGATGTCCTACCGTCTCTCGACCGGAAGCGATGCCATCCACGTCCATCGGCACGACATCGTCACCCAGCAGCGCAACGATGCCCTGCAACGGGCGGACCCAACGCAGGCTCTCGGTCGTTTGTGAAGCATCGCCCCAGCGCATCGACTTGGGCCATGGAAAGGCGCGGATAATCGCCGGAATCGCCTCGGCCAGCACATCAGCGCTCGCCCTACCCGGTTTCTCGACAACCGCGAAATATGTGTCCTTTCCCTTGAGGTCGCGAACTTCGAGCTGGTCTTTCGTCAGCCCCGTCTTGCGCAGGAAGCCCTCAAGCGCCTGCTCCGGCGCGGAAGTCGCAGGCCCCTTGGTCTCTTCGCGCACCGCCTCGGTGGCGGCGGGCAACCCATGAGCGATCAGCGCCAGGCGGCGCGGCGTGACATAGCTGGTGAGCTTTTCCGCCTTCAGGCCCGCCTCGGCCAAGCGTTCAGTGAACAGGCGGGCAAGGTCTTCACTCGCCTTCGCCTGCATGCGCGCCGGAATTTCTTCACAGCGCAGTTCGAGGAGGAAGTCGGTCATGGCCGCGCCTCCACCATACCCACATCCGTTCGCTTCGAGCGCAGGTTCGAGCTTTGCCGAGAACCGAAGTCGAGAAGGCCGTTCTCGACAGCTATCTCGCCCTTCGACGCGGTTCCCGACAGGCTCGAACCTTGCTCAGGATACTCGATAGCAGCTCGAACCGAACGGGGTTTTTCAGAACCAAGCCCCATCATTCCGCCCACCCGTTCGTCTGCATCCACGCTTCGCAGCTGCCCTTGGCAAGGTCGCGCACGCGGCCGATATAGCTGGCACGCTCTTGAACCGAAATCACACCTCTGGCCTGTAACAGGTTGAAAACATGGCTCGCCTTGATCGCCTGATCATAGGCCGCCAGCGAAACATTCGCCTCGATACAGGCCTTGCATTCGGCCTCGGCATCCTTGAACCAGCGGAACAGCTTTTCGGTATCGGCGATCTCGAAATTCCATTTCGACATCTGCTGCTCGTTGGCGAGGAACACATCGCCATAGCTTACCGCCGGACGATCGCCGACCGCGTCATTGAACCGCAGGTCATAAACGCTGTCGACGCCCTGAATATACATGGCGAGGCGCTCCAGCCCGTAGGTCAGCTCGCCCGCCACCGGCTTGCAATCGAACCCGCCCATCTGCTGGAAATAGGTGAACTGCGTCACCTCCATGCCATCGCACCAGACCTCCCAGCCCAGCCCCCAGGCACCCAGCGTCGGGCTTTCCCAGTCATCCTCGACGAAACGGATATCGTGCAGCAGCGGATCAATGCCGATGGCCTCCAGCGAACCCAGATACAGCTCCTGCAGGTTTGGCGGGCTCGGCTTCATGATCACCTGATACTGGTAATAATGCTGAAGCCGGTTCGGGTTTTCGCCATAGCGCCCGTCGGTCGGGCGGCGGCTGGGCTGCACATAGGCGCAATTCCACGGATTGGGGCCGAGGCTGCGCAGCGTCGTTGCCGGGTGAAATGTACCCGCGCCCACTTCCATGTCATAGGGTTGCAGGATGACGCAGCCCTGCTTCGCCCAATAGTCGTGCAGCGTCAGGATAAGATCCTGAAAGCTCAATGTGCCTTGCTGTTCGGCCATATGCCCTTCGCGCGTTTTCCGGTCGGAATTTGCGGCACGCCTTGGCGCATGGGCGGGCGCGGGTCAAGGGATTAGGGCCAACTAACGTTAATGCGGCTTGCTCTCGGCAGGTCCAAGGGCCATTTAGGCGGGATGATCGCGTTACTCTCCCGTGTCCGCTGTTTCGTGCCGCTGCTGGCGACCGCCGCGCTTGCCTGTTCCGCGCCGGTGATGAGCCACCAGCCGTTGCCGGCCCAGACCACGCCGGTTCAGCGCAGCAGCGATCCGGCCTTATGGGTAATATCGGACGAGGACACGACGCTATATCTGTTCGGCACCGTCCATATGCTGAAGCCCGATGTCGTGTGGTTCGACGATGAAGTGAAGGCCGCGTTCGACCATTCCGACGAACTCGTGCTGGAAGTGGTTGAGGAAGACCCGGCGCAGCTCGCGGCCACCATCGTGCCGCTGATGATCAATGAGGATGCGCCGACCAGCGCGATGCTGGCGCCCGACATCCAGCCGCTCTATTTCGCCGCGCTCAAGAAATTCAGCCTGCCGGTTCAGACGATGGAGCATGCCGAACCCTGGCTGGTGGCGATCCACCTGTCGATGGAACCACTCAAGCGCCTCGGGTACCGCGATGATCTGGGCATCGACAAGCAGTTGCAGGTGGCGGCGCATGCCGAGGGCAAGACAGTCGTGGGGCTGGAAACCACAGCGGAGCAGCTCGGTTTTTTCGACGACCTGCCGCGCGAGGTGAAAGTCGCCTATCTCACATCGACGCTGAAAGACCTGCCGAAAATCGAACATGAATTTTCCAAGCTGATGACGAACTGGAAGCGCGGCCACCCTGACAAGCTGGCGAAGCAGATGAACGAATCGCTCCGGGAAACACCGGAAATGGCGGGGCCGCTGCTCTATGATCGCAATGCCCGCTGGGTGGAATGGATCGGCAAGCGCATGGAACAGCCCGGTACCGTGTTCCTTGCCGTGGGCGCGGGGCATCTGGCGGGCGAGAAAAGCGTCATCGACCTGCTGACGCAGCGCAAATGGACAGTGCAGCGTTTAAGCAAGAAGGATTTCGCTGCAAAATAATCGAATTCGCTAGCTTCCGCATGTCTCAGGTTATGCAGAAGCTATTTCCGCCCGAACAGCTTCTCAATATCCCCATGCGCCAGCTTCACCCAGGTCGGACGGCCGTGATTGCACTGTCCGCTGTGCGGGGTGATCTCCATCTCCCGCAGCAGCGCGTTCATCTCCGCGACGGATAGCACCCGCCCTGCCCGCACCGACCCATGACACGCCATGGTCGCTGCGACATGATCGAGCCGTTCCTTGAGCGACAGCGCCTGATCTGCCTCGGCCAGATCATCGGCTAGGTCGCGCACCAGCCCCTGCGCATCGCCCGCGCCCAGCAGGGCAGGTGTCGCGCGGACCAGCATCGCCGATGGGCCGAAGCGCTCCAGCTCCAGACCAAATTCCTTCAGCTCCCCGATACGCGCTTCCAGCCGGTCGCAGGCGGGTTCATCCAGCTCGACGACTTCGGGCAGCAACAGCGCCTGCGAAGCAACACCCGCGCCATCAAGCGCGCGACGCATCCGCTCCAGCACCAGCCGTTCATGCGCGGCATGTTGATCGACGATGACAAGCCCGTCCTCGGCCTCGGCGACGATATAGGTCTTGGCCACCTGCCCGCGCGCCACGCCAAGCGGGAAACTATGCGCCTGCGGCGGCGCAGCGTGCGCCTCTTCAGCCCGGGCCGCCGGGGCCAACGCGGAAGGCGATGGTTGATGCCACGACCGGCCAGCATCCGCGAACGCAGGGGTCAACCGCGCAGGCGCATCAGCGATTGCCACATCGCCATGCTCGAATATCGGCATGCTGCTGATCGGCGTAGGCGACGCCGGTTCGCTTCTCCACGCCATCATAGACGCCGCATCGGGCCGCTGCGCCGAACGGAAACCCGCCTCGTCCAGCGCGCGTTTCAGGCCGCTGACGATCATCCCGCGCACCAGCGCCGGATCGCGAAAGCGCACTTCCGTCTTGGCCGGATGCACATTCACGTCCACTTCGGTGGGCGGGACATCGAGAAACAGCGCGAGCACGGGATGCCTGTCGCGCGCCAGCAGATCGGCATAGGCGCCGCGCACCGCACCGAGCAACAGGCGGTCACGCACCGGGCGGCCATTAACGAACAGATAGAGATGGTCCGCAACGCCGCGATTATAGGTCGGCAGGCTAGCAACGCCGGAAAGCGCCAAGCCCTCCCGTTCCAACGCAACGATGACATGGTTGTCGGCAAGGCCACGGTCGGTCAGCGCCGCTACACGCTCCTCACGCCCTTCCCCGCCCTGCACCGAGAGCGAGCGCCGCCCATCATGCTCCAGTGAGAAGGAAATTTCGGGGTGCGCCATCGCCAGCCGCCGCACGACATCGAGGCAGGCGGCATATTCCGCGCGCGGCGAACGCAGGAATTTGCGCCGTGCCGGTACGCGCGCGAACAGGTCCTCAACCCGAATGGTTGTGCCGGGCGGAATGGCGCATGGCCCCTCGCTCACCAGCTTGCCATTATCGACGATACGCTGCCATCCATCCGCGTCGCGCACCCGGCTTTCCATCGTCAATCGCGCCACACTGGCGATAGACGGCAACGCCTCACCGCGAAAACCCAGCGTTTCAACTGCCTCTATGCGCTCATCGGGCAGCTTCGACGTCGCATGCCGCTCCAGCGCGAGCGCCATGTCGGGTGGCGCCATGCCGCATCCGTCGTCGATTATCTCGATTCGCTCCAGCCCGCCCGCAGACAGCCGGATCGCTATGCGCGTGGAACCGGCATCTATCGCGTTTTCCACCAGTTCCTTGAGCGCGCTCGCGGGTCTTTCAACCACTTCGCCTGCGGCAATACGGTTGACGAGATGTTCAGGCAGGCGGCGTATTGACATATGCACCTGACTAGCCCAAGCGAACGCTTTCCGCGAGCGGGAAGCGGATATTTTTTCGACTCCCGCTTTCTTGCTGGCTATAGGACATCATGATCAGCTCACCGCCCGTACTGCGATAGCGGATTCGGCGAAGTACAGGATAGGATATGTCGGTTTTCTCGCGCTTGTTCAAATTCTCGTCCCAAGACATGGCCATCGACCTCGGCACCGCCAATACGGTGGTCTATGTCCGTGGGCGCGGCATCGTCCTCAATGAACCGTCGGTGGTGGCGGTCGAAACGCTGAACGGCATCAAGCGGGTCAAGGCCGTGGGCGACGACGCCAAGCTGATGATGGGCAAGACCCCCGACAATATCGAAGCCATCCGACCGCTGCGTGACGGCGTTATCGCAGACATTGATGTCGCAGAACAGATGATCAAGCACTTCATCACCAAGGTGCATGGCGGCAAGGCGCGCCCGTGGCGTTTTCCTGAAATCGTGATCTGCGTACCCAGCGGTTCGACCTCAGTCGAGCGCCGCGCCATCCGTGACGCGGCCAGCAATGCAGGCGCGAGCGAAGTCTTCCTGATCGAGGAACCGATGGCGGCCGCTATTGGCGCCGACATGCCGGTGACTGAGCCAATCGGCTCCATGGTCGTCGATATCGGCGGCGGCACCACCGAAGTTGCGGTATTGTCGCTGCGCGGCCTCGCCTACACCACATCGGTACGTGTTGGCGGCGACAAGATGGACGAAGCCATCGTGTCATTCGTGCGGCGCCATCATAACCTGCTGATCGGTGAAACCACGGCCGAGCGCATCAAGAAGGAATTCGGCGTCGCCCAGCCGCCAGCAGACGGCGTCGGCGCAACAATCCACATCAAGGGCCGCGACCTCGTCAACGGCGTACCCAAGGAAATCAGCATCAATCAGGCGCAGATCGCCGAGGCGCTGGCCGAACCCATCGGCACCATCGTCGAGGGTGTGCGCATCGCGCTGGAAAACACCGCGCCGGAACTGGCGGCGGATATCGTCGATCAGGGCATCGTGCTGACCGGCGGCGGCGCGCTGCTCAAAGGTCTCGATGACGAGCTGCGCGACGAAACCGGCCTGCCCGTCACCATTGCGGAAGATCCACTGACCTGCGTCGCGATCGGTACCGGTCGCGCGCTGGAGGATCCCATCTATCGCGGCGTGCTTCAAACCGCCTGACAGGAAAGGAGGCTGAGCTGCTATGGCGCGCGCCCCTAGCCGCCGGCCCGGCGTCAACCGACGAGCGCAATATGGCCTTTTCGCCAGCTATGTGATCGCCATTACAGCGGCCATCGCCGGTTTGCTGATGGTCGTCATAGCGGCGGCCGATCCAGCCGGTTTTTCCGTCATCCGCTCGACAACGTCAGAGGTCACCCGTCCTGTCGCCGCCGCCCTGCGCAGCGCGGTCAGCGGTATCGGCTCGCTCGACGAGAATGTCTTCGCCTATGTGAAGGCGGGCTCGCAAAATGCGGCGCTGCGCCGGCAGGTCGAAGCCAACCGATTAAAGATCATCGAAGCTGAGGCGATCAAACAGGAAAATGTCCGGCTCAAGAAATTGCTCAAGCTGACCGAAGCGTCGGACAGCGAGGTCGCAACCACCCGGATGATCAGTTCCTCCTCGTCCATCGGCAGGCGGATCGCACGCATCAATGCGGGGTCGCTCCAAGGCGTGATGACTGGCATGCCTGTGCGCGCACCGGAAGGGCTGATCGGGCGGGTGCTGATCGTGGGACCCAACAGCGCCGACATATTGCTGCTGACCGACAGCCAGAATATCGTGCCGGTGCGCCGGGCCAAGGACAATGTTCCGGCGATCTCAAGCGGTCTGGATGACGGCACGGTCGAGATCCGCCCCCTGAGCGCGGGACGCAACCCGTTCAAACCCGGCGATATCATGGTCACGACCGGCACCGGCGGGCTGTACAGCCCCAATATTCCGGTCGCGGTCATAGTTTCGATCAAGGCGGGTACGGCAACCGGCGTACCACTGGCCAGCCCTGCGCGCGTCGAGGCCGTAATGGTCGAGCAGCCCTATGAGGCCAACATACCTGCCCCGCCCCAGCCTGCGACAGATACGGACCAGCCCGCATCATGACGATGCATGTTCCCAAGTTGGGCAACACGCCTTCGCGGTGGCGGCTGGAGGCCATACCGATTGCCTGCGTCATATTGGCCTCCGCGCTCCCTTCCCTCCTGCCGGTCCTCGTACAATCGCCAACGCTGCCCCCATTGGGCCTGCTGTTCCTGCTGGGATGGCGGCTCTTGCACCGCGAGCTGTGGCCGCTTTGGATTGGCGCGCCCCTGGGTCTGGCAGACGATATATTGAGCGGCCACCCCATCGGCACTGCGGTGTTTTTGTGGACGCTCATCATGATCGCGGTCGAGACCATAGACCAGCGCCTGATGTGGCGCGACTATTGGCATGACTGGCTGATCGCCATTGTCGCATGCCTGTTTTTCCTCTGCGGGGGCATCATATTGTCGTGGCTGGCGGGCAGCAGTGCGTCCTTGCAACTGATTCTGCCACAAACCCTCTGGTCTGCGCTGCTCTATCCGCTTATTGTGCGTGTCATCGCCCGGGTGGATCGATGGCGCATGATGGCATGAAATTTCCAAAACTCACTCCCAAACATGTCACCGAAGCCAGCCTGACCCAGACTTTCTCGCGCCGTGCCTTTGCGCTTGGCGCCATTCAGGGAGGGGTCGGCGCGCTGCTGGTTGGCCGCATGGCGTGGATCAGCATTGCCGATAATGAGAAATATGCGCTGCTCTCGGAAAGCAACCGCGTCAACCTGACCCTTGTTCCGCCGCGCCGTGGCTGGATATTGGACCGGCACGGCAAGCCGCTGGCGAAAAACCGTACCGACTTTCGTGTCGACATCATTCCCGACAGATTGCGCAACAAGGATGCGGTGATCGGCAGCCTCGCCAACCTGCTGTCGCTCAGCCCCGACGATGTGGAACGCATCCGCGAGGATCTGGAAAATTCGGCAGGGTTCCAGCCGGTGCAGGTCGCCGACAAGCTGAGTTATGAGCAGTTCGCGGCGGTCTCGGTACGCCTGCCCGACCTTCCCGGCGTCGCGCCCGCGCAGGGCTTTTCGCGCGATTACCCTGCTGGCCCCACCGTTGGCCATCTTCTCGGCTATGTCGGCATTGCATCGGCCGAGCAATATAAGGAACGCAAGGACCCGCTGCTGATCACACCCGGTTTCAAGGTCGGCAAGGATGGGCTGGAGAAATCCTTCGAGCAGAACCTGACCGGCAAGCCCGGTGCCAAGCGGGTAGAGGTCACAGCGCGCGGCAAGGTGGTGCGTGAACTCACGACCCGCCCCGACACGCCGGGCAATTCAGTCAGGCTGACGATAGATGCTGGCTTGCAGGAATATGCCGGGCGGCGGCTGGCCACGCAGAGCGGTTCCGTTGTCGTCATGGATTGCCAGTCGGGCGACCTGCTCGCGATGGCCTCGATGCCCAGCTTCGACCCCAACAGCTTTTCCGATGGCATCAGTCATGCCGAATGGAATATGTTGTCTGAGGACGATCATGTCCCGCTGCGTAACAAGACACTGCAGGGCCTTTACCCACCGGGATCGACCGTCAAGCCGATGGCGGCCCTGTCATTTCTGGAGGCAGGCCTTGGGCCCGAGGAAATCGTGCATTGTGGTGGCGCGATCAGTGTGGGCAATGGCCGATTTCACTGCTGGAAGCGTGGCGGGCATGGCGCCGTCAACATGCGCCGGGGTATTGCCCAGAGCTGCGACATCTATTTCTATGTGATGGCCCAGCGCTTCGGCATGCAGGTGATTGCCGACATGGCCCGCCGTCTGGGTCTGGGCCAGAAATTCCCGCTGCCCTACCCCAGCCAGAATTATGGCACCGTGCCGGACCCGGCATGGAAGCTGAAGAAATATGGCAAGGAGTGGCAGATCTACGATACGGTCAACGCCACCATCGGTCAGGGCTATATGCTGGTGAACCCAACGCAGATGGCGGTGATGGCCGCGCGTCTGGCGTCCGGTAGGCAGCTTATGCCGCAACTGGTGCTCGACCCGCGCCGCCCTGCCCCCGCCCCGCTGGGCGTCAAGCAGGAGCATCTCGACATCATTCATGAGGCGATGAGCGCGGTCGTTAACGGCGGAGGCACCGGCGGCGCAGCACGCATTGCCGTGCCGGATATATTGATGGCAGGTAAGACCGGCACTGCGCAAGTGCGGCGCATCACCATGGCCGAGCGCCGCGCGGGGGTACGCCGCGACGCCTCGCTGCCCTTCAAGCTGCGCGATCATGCGCTTTTCATCGGCTATGCCCCGTTTGACAAACCGCGCTACGCCGTCGGCACGATCATCGAACATGGCGGCCACATGAACCGGAACGAGGACGCCCCGATGATCTCCGGCGACGTGCTGACCTATTTGTTCGACCCGGCCAAGGCACTGGAAAAGCTGGACACGCTCGAAAAACAATGGGGCGGCCCGCCCAACCAGCGGCTCGCGGAGCAGATGCAGACCTATCGCATCGAAAAGGGCCTCGACCCCGCTCCACCCGGCAGTGGCAATGCCGCCGCCGTGCCAGCCGAGGACACCGGTCAGGAGGCAGCGGATTGAGCATCGTTCCCTCCCCTATCGCCAATCTGCCGTGGCGCCTGATGATGCTGGTGACGGCAATTGCGCTGTTCGGCATTACGGTGCTATACAGCGCAGCCAGCGGCAGCATGACGCCATGGGCGCTTAACCAGCTTGTTCGCTTCATTGTTTTTGCAGGCATGGCGCTGGTGCTCTCGCGCATTCCGGTCAGCCTGTTCGCGACCTATGCCTGGCCCGCCTATGGCGCAATCGTGATTGCCCTTATACTGGTCGAGCTGATCGGCGGCGTGGCGGGCGGCAGCCAGCGCTGGATCAACCTGGGCTTCATGCAGCTTCAACCCTCGGAATTCATGAAGCCGGTCATCGTGCTTGCTGTCGCACGCTTCTATGCCCGCCTGCCCGTGGGCGAGGTGCGTCGCTGGAACGCGATATGGCCCGCTCTTCTCATGATCGGCCTGCCCTGGGCCTTGGTGATCGTTCAGCCCGATCTGGGTACGGCGACGATGATCGCGGCCGGCGGCATCACCGTCATGTTCCTCGCCGGTCTGCCCTTACGCCTGTTCATTGGCGCCGGTCTGGCGGTGGCGGCGTTCATCCCGTTCGCCTTCATGTTCCTGCTGCATGAATATCAGCAGAAACGCGTGTTGATCTTCCTCGACCCGGAGAGCGACCCGCTGGGCGCTGGTTATCATATCAGCCAATCAAAAATCGCCATTGGCTCCGGCGGCCTGTTCGGCAAGGGCTTCCTCAACGGCACGCAAAGCCATCTCGATTATCTGCCGGAGGGACACACCGACTTTGTGTTCGCCACCATGGCCGAGGAATGGGGACTGGTCGGCGGCGCGCTGATGATCTTTGCCTTCCTGCTGCTGTTCCGCTGGGGCCTGCGCGTATCGACGCGCGCGAAAGACCGTTTCTCGCGCCTGACTGCCGCAGGGCTCACCACGACGATATTCTTCTATGTCGCGATCAACCTGATGATGGTGATGGGTCTGGCGCCCGTTGTCGGCATCCCCCTGCCCTTCATGTCCTATGGCGGGTCGTCGATGCTGACGGTGATGCTGTGTCTCGGCATCATCATGTCGATCGCGCGCGAGGCCAAGTCGCGCGGAAACCGTTTGCTCTAGTCGCGTACGGCCTTCACTGCGGCAACAAAGGCTTCGATATTGCCCGGTACCAGCCCGGCGATATTGATGCGCCCCGACCCTGCCATATAGACGGCTTGATCCTCACGCAGCTGTTTCACCTGCTCCGGCGTCAATTTCAGGGTTGAGAACATGCCTTTCTGATCCGCCATGAACGATAGCTGCGGGTCCAGCTCCGCCAACCTGGCACGCATCGACGCGATACGCACCCGCATCTCTTCCAGCTCAGCGCGCCACGAAGCGGTCCACTCCGCATTGTCCAGAATAAGATGCACCACCGCCGCGCCATGATCGGGCGGCATGGACCAGTTGGCGCGCGCCAGCGCCAGCAGGTTCGACTGCACGGTCTGAGCCGCATCGGCATCACGCGCCAGCACATAGAGCGCCCCGACACGCTCGCGGTACAATCCGAAATTCTTGTCGCAGCTATAGGCGATCACCAGCTCCGGGCAGTGCGCCGCAACAATCCGCACGCCTCGCGCATCCTGCTCCAGCCCATCGCCCAGCCCATGATAGGCGAAATCAATGAACGGGATCAGCCCGCGATCCGCCATCAGCCCGGCCAGTTGCTTCCATTGTTCCACCGTGAAATCCGCGCCCACCGGATTGTGGCAACATCCGTGCAGCAGGACGATATCGCCCCTTTTAGCCGTACCCAAAGCGGCAATGGCCTCATCGAAACATATCTGCTGCGTAGCCAGATCAATATGGCGATATTTGGCAATGCTCAGGCCCACTGCCTTGATGATCGGCGGGTGGTTGGCCCAGGTCGGCGTGCCCACATGCACTGTCGCCGACTTATCAGCGCGGGCAAGCAGGTCGAAGCCCAGACGCAGGGCTCCAGTGCCACCGGGCGTCTGCACAGCGCACAGGCGCGCATCCCCAGCCAGTTCTCCGCCGAGAATATAAGGAGCCAGAAGCCTGCAAAACGCGACATCCCCCTCCGGCCCGACATAGGATTTGGTCGGTTGGGTTGCCTCAAGATGCCGCTCAGCCGCCTTCACGGCCTTGAAAACGGGCGTATGGCCCGCTTCATCCTTATAGACGCCCACACCCAGGTCGATCTTGCCGGAGCGCGTATCGGCCGCGAACATGCCGATCAGGGCAAGCAGCGCATCGGGCGGTTGCCGCTCCAGCCGATCCGAGAAAATACCTTCAGCCGCAACCAGATCTTCCATCACCCTATCCTTGCACTGTGTCCTGAAACTCTATCGACAGAGAAGATTACCGCACGCCGATATTCACGCGAGTACATCCTCGGCAGGTACATAATCATAGCCCAGGTCGCGCGCGACCGGCTCACAGGTAACCTTGCCGCCACTGACATTCAACCCTGCGCGCAGATGCACGTCGCGGCGCAAGGCTTCCTTCCAGCCAAGGTCGGCAATGCTGAGCGCATGCGGCAATGTGACGTTGTTGAGCGCATAGGTCGATGTACGCGCGACTGCGCCCGGCATGTTGGCGACGCAATAATGCACAATGCCGTCAACCGTATAGATCGGCTCGGCATGGGTCGTGGCATGCGACGTTTCAAAGCAGCCGCCCTGATCAATCGCCACATCGACCAGCACCGCACCGGGCTTCATCGTTTTCAGCATGTCGCGGGTGATGAGCTTGGGCGCAGCAGCGCCGGGGATCAGCACAGCGCCAATAACAAGGTCCGCATCCTTGATCGCATCGGCGAGATTGGCCTTGCTGGAAAAGCGGGTGCTCGCACGGCTTTCAAAATGGGTCGCGAGACGTTCCAGCACATCGGGGTTGCGATCGAGGATGGTGACGTTCGCCCCCATGCCCGCCGCCATCTGCGCCGCATTGAAGCCCACGACACCGCCGCCGATGACAATGACATTCGCGGGAAGCACGCCCGGTACACCGCCGAGCAGAACACCACGCCCGCCATGCTCTTTCTGCAAGGCCGTAGCCCCGGCCTGAATAGACATACGGCCCGCCACCTGGCTCATCGGCTTGAGCAGGGGCAACCCGCCCTGCGCATCGGTTACGGTTTCATAGGCAATGCATACCGCGCCCGATTTGACCAGATCCTTCGTCTGCTCCGGGTCGGGGGCAAGATGCAAATAGGTGTATAGGATTTGCCCTTCGCGCAGCATGGCGCGCTCGACCGCCTGAGGCTCCTTCACCTTCACGATCATATCACAGCGCTCGAATATCTCCGCCGCGCTCTTGCAAATGCTGGCACCGGCAACGCGATAATCATCGTCGCTTGCGCCGATGCCCAGCCCTGCGCCCGCCTCGACCAGCAACTCATGACCATGGGCGACCAGTTCCTCGACACTTTCCGGCGTCAGGCCGACGCGATATTCGTGGTTCTTGATCTCCTTGACGGTTCCAACGCGCATATCTCTTCCTCGGTCACCCATATCTTCGCGGGGATTTTATCCCGAAATGCGCGCAAATACGTCCCGAAGTCGGTTGCCTTTGCTGAATTATCGGGATATAATCCCTTTATATTATAATTATTATGGATTTTATTGCGTGGATAGAATTGATGTAAGGATATTATCCGAGCTTCAGAAAGACTCGAATCGTTCCGTAGCGGAGCTGGGAGAAACGGTCGGGCTGAGCAGCTCCGCCTGTCACCGGAGAATCCGCGCACTCGAAGACAGTGGCGTTATCGCAGGCTATGGCGCGCATATCGAAGCCGCAGCCGCCGGAATCGGCGTACATGCCCGTATCGACATCACGCTCGACAACCAGAGCCGCGCCTGCATGGAGCGCTTCGAGGAAGCCGTGCAGCGCTATGACGAAATACTGGAATGCGATCTGGTGTCCGGCGAAGCCGACTACCGCCTGCGCGTATCAGCGCGCGATCTGGCGGATTTCGATGACATTCATCGCCGCTGTCTGGCCGAATTGCCCGGCGTTTCCGCCATGCATACCAGTTTCGTGCTGAGACCCATCAAGCCCTGGCGCGGCTATTCCCTGCGGCAATAGGCGCAAACTCCCAAATCTCGCTTTGCAGCGACAAACCGCACCTCTTCTGAGGCGGACCAGATGGTTTCTCGGAAACTTTCCCGGAGCCATTGGTTAATAGTCTGAGGAAGTTGAAATGAATAACCCTATCGAGAAAGAGATGTGGGAGGCGATGGCCGAAAGCCCGTTTCTCATGCTGCAGCTTCAAAATGCCAGTGAGCACGCAGTACCCATGACCGTCCAGCTGGACAAAGACGCCGATGGTGCGGTCTGGTTTTATACCACGAAGGATAATCGCGTGGCGCGTGGCGGCCCGGCAATGGCGCAGTACGTTTCCAGGGACCACAAGCTTTTTTGCTGCATAGCTGGAACCTTGACCGAAGAAACCGACCCGGCCGCACTTGATCGCCATTGGTCGAATTCGGTGGAATCCTGGTATGATGGCGGGCGTAACGACCCCAATCTGCACATTATGCGGTTCGAGCTTGGCGAGGCCGAAATCTGGACCCACGATCCGGGCTTCAAGGGCTGGTTCAAGCTAATGACCGGTCAGGACGTCTCGCCAGAAGAGGTTGGCGATCACGAAAGGCTCTCCCTGCAATCGGCTTAAACTATTTTATTCAATCCAACTTAGGAGATGATCATGGGTACATTAGCACGCATGGGTTTGCTCGCCGGAGCAGGCGGTTTGCTCTATAACTGGCTGTCCAGGCGCCAGGCGGCGAAGAAACCCGCACCGGTCTTTTCATCGGGCGTAACGCGCGATGCGGGTCCGGACACACAAAGCGGCATCGACAAAGGCCAATGGGACAAGATCGACGAGCAGGCCGATGAATCTTTTCCGGCCAGCGATCCGCCATCCAACTATTAACCCGCCAGCATAAACTATGGAAAGCGGCGTCAGGCATCCCCTATAGCGGGGCATGACCGACGCCGCTTCCTTTTGCTTTCCACCTGTTGCCGCGCCCGACATCGAAATATTGATACTGGGCAGCCTTCCCGGCGAGGCGTCGCTGGCGCGCGCGCAATATTATGGCCATCCGCGCAACCAGTTCTGGCGTTTGATCAGCGAGGCGATTCAGGACGCAGAGCTTCCGTTATTGGACTATCAAGACCGGCTCGATCGCCTGCGGCATCACAGGATCGGCCTGTGGGATGTAGTCGCCAGCGCCGTCAGGCCGGGCAGCCTCGACCAGCATATGCGGGACATTATCTCCAACAGCCTTGCGGATTTTGTGTCGGCTTTTCACAATCTGCGGATCATCGGCTTTAATGGCGCCACCGCCAGTAAAATCGGGCAGCGGCAATTACCGGAGTCTCCCGTCAGCGCATCGGGCCACGCTATTGAGGTGCTTACCCTGCCATCCAGCAGCCCGGCGAACACCATGCGCTATCCGCTCAAGGCGCAGGCATGGCGGCGGCTTACCGCCTGATTTGATCTTATGAATTGAGAGAAAATGGGGCGATCGACGGGATCCGAACCCGCGACCTCCGGTACCACAAACCGGCGCTCTAACCAACTGAGCTACGATCGCCACATATATACGCCCTACGGGCGGACGGCCAATTAAGCGCGCTATGGCGCAGCGTCAAGCACGCTTTTGGGCCTATCGGCCATGGAACAGCATTTAATAGAAAAAGAGCGAGGCCGCAGCCCCGCTCCTGATCTTTCACTCCTCATCGAAGAACGGCTGCCTTGAGAGCAGCCGTTAGCATGAGCAGGAATATGGATTATTAGTTGACGGCGTCCTTGAGGCCCTTGCCCGCCTTGAACTTCGGCTGGGTGGAAGCCTTGATCGTCATGGTTTCGCCAGTGCGCGGGTTGCGACCGGTCGACGCCTTGCGCTTGGTGACAGAGAAAGTACCGAAACCGACGAGACGGACTTCGTCGCCTTTCTTGAGCGAACCGGTGATCGCGTCGAATACGCCTTCCACCGCCTTGCCTGCGTCTGCTTTGCTGAGACCGCTGCTGTCTGCAACTGCGCTGATAAGATCCTGCTTGTTCATGCCTTGGGAACCCCCTTGTTAATTGTTAGACGGGAATCGAAAAAATCCGGTGCGCCATAAAGGCGTGGAATCTTCCGTCTGTCAAAGGGTAAAGCACAAAAAAGCCACGATTTTTGCGCTCATCCGTTGTTAATCATGCTCCAGAACCGATCAAATGGCGCAAAGTCATCAATGACGCACTGCAGCATCGCCGTCGCCACCCTGGGATGACAGAGGTTGCGCCGCCAGATCGTCATCCTCGGACCAGTCAATAGGCTCCAGCGCGGACGCCAATGCATGCGCCAGCACCTCATCGACATGGCTGACCGGGATGATTTCCAGGCCGTCCTTGATGTTTTGCGGAATCTCCGCGAGGTCCTTCTCGTTTTCCGACGGAATGAGAACCGTCTTGATCCCTCCGCGCAGAGCCGCCAGCAATTTCTCCTTAAGGCCGCCGATAGGCAGCACGCGACCGCGCAAAGTGACCTCTCCGGTCATCGCGACATCCTTTCGCACTGGCACACCGGTGAGCGTCGAAACGATGCTGGTGACCATGCCGATACCGGCCGACGGGCCATCCTTGGGCACCGCGCCTTCGGGAAGGTGGATGTGGATATCCTTGCGGTTGAAGATACTGGGGCGGATGCCATAGCCCGGTGCGCGCGCTTTCACATAGGAAAAGGCGGCCTGTACCGATTCGGTCATGACCTCGCCCAGCTTGCCGGTCGTCTTGATCTGGCCCTTGCCGGGCACCGTCACAGACTCAATGGTGAGCAGCTCGCCACCCACCTCGGTCCAGGCAAGGCCTGTGACCGCGCCGATCTGGTTCTCCTCTTCGCCGACGCCATGGCGGAATTTCCGCACGCCCGCGAAATCGGAGAGGTTTTCAGGCGTGACCTCGACAGTCTTGACCTCGCCTTCCAATATTTTACGCAGCGCCTTGCGCGCCAGACGCGCCACTTCGCGCTCCAGTGTGCGTACGCCAGCTTCGCGAGTGTAATAGCGGATCAGGTCGCGCAGCCCCGCCTCGGTGACGGTGAACTCGCCTTCCTTCAGGCCGTGATTTTCGATCTGCTTGGGCAGCAGGTGACGCTGGGCGATCTCGACCTTCTCATCCTCGGTATAGCCTTCCAGCCGGATGATCTCCATACGGTCGAGCAGCGGCTGCGGCAGGTTGAGCGAGTTGGCCGTCGTCACGAACATCACATCTGACAGATCGAGGTCGATCTCCAGATAATGGTCCTGGAACTTGCTGTTCTGTTCGGGGTCAAGCACTTCAAGCAGGGCCGAAGCCGGGTCGCCGCGGAAATCCTGACCCAGCTTGTCGATCTCATCGAGCAGGAACAGCGGGTTCATGCTGCCCGCCTTCTTGAGGTTCGACACGATCTTGCCGGGCAGCGAACCGATGTAGGTGCGCCGGTGGCCGCGAATCTCCGCCTCGTCGCGCACGCCGCCCAGGGACTGGCGCACGAATTCACGCCCGCATGCCTTCGCGATACTGCGGCCCAGTGAGGTCTTGCCGACACCTGGAGGACCGACAAGGCACAGGATCGGGCCTTTCAGCTTGTTGGTGCGCGCCTGCACGGCGAGATATTCGATGATGCGGTCCTTGACCTTGTCGAGTGCGAAATGATCCTCATCCAGGATCTCCTGCGCCTTGACCAGATCGTTCTTGACCTTGCTCTTCTTGCCCCAGGGCAGCCCGAGCAGCACGTCGAGATAATTGCGCACCACCGTAGCTTCCGCCGACATGGGCTGCATGGATTTCAGCTTCTTGAGCTCGGCATTGGCCTTGGTCCTGGCCTCCTTGCTCATCTTGAGCTTTTTGATTTTCTCCTGCAGCTCGGCCAGTTCGTCGGCGTCATCGCCTTCGGCACCGCCCAGCTCACGCTGGATCGCCTTGAGCTGCTCGTTGAGATAATATTCGCGCTGGGTCTTCTCCATCTGGCGCTTGACCCGACCACGGATTTTCTTCTCGACCTGCAATACGCCAAGCTCGCCTTCCATGAATGCGAACACCATTTCCAGCCGCTTGGCCGGATCGGTCTCGGTAAGCAGCGCCTGCTTGTCGGACACCTTCACATTGATATTGGCGGCCACCGCATCGGCGAGCTTGCCCGCATCCTCAATCTCGCGCAGCTGAACAGGCGTTTCGGCTGGCAGCTTCTTGTTGAGCTTAGCGTAATTCTCGAACTGATCAGCAACCGAACGCATCAGCGCCGAAGCCTGCGGCCCGCTTGCCGCTTCTTCTGCGACCGGTTCCACCGTTGCCGTCACGAAACCATTTGCTTCATCGACTTTATCGAGGCGTGCACGTTGCTTACCCTCCACCAGCACACGCACGGTACCGTCGGGCAGCTTGAGGAGCTGTAACACGGTAGCGATCACGCCCATATCATAGAGCGCATCGCGATCGGGCTCGTCCTCCGCCGGATCGAGCTGAGAGACGAGGAAAATCTCCTTGTCCGCCTCCATCGCCTTCTCAAGCGCAACTACGCTCTTGTCGCGCCCGACGAACAGAGGAACGATCATCTGCGGGAAAACAACGATATCGCGCAGGGGCAGCAGCGGGAACTGGGTGGTCAAACTATTCTCCATATCGCCACCAATGGGGTGGCCAACCCTATATGTGTTCTATAGCGCAGCATTCAATATTTCGGGAACCGCATGCACTGTTTCCTGCACGCATGGGCCAAAAAACTGAATATTATGTTGAGCATATCGGCTCTTCGCCCAAGATCAGAATGGCAGCTTGAACCCCGGAGGCAGCGGCAAACCGCTTGTCATCTTGCCCATTTCCGCGCCGGAAACCTCATCTGCCTTTTTACGCGCGTCGTTGAATGCGGCGGCTACAAGGTCTTCCAGCATCTGCTTTTCCGACGGAGCCAGCAGGCTTTCGTCGATGGAAACGCCGGTTATCCGGCCTTTGGCTGTCGCCCGTACTTTCACGACACCGCCGCCCGAAACGCCCTCAACCTCAATCTTGTCGAGATTTTCCTGCGCTTTTTGCAGTTCTTCCTGAACGCGGGTCGCCATGCCCAAAATTTCGTTCAAATCCTTCATGCGCTTTCGCTCCATTTCGCATTTTCATCGACCGGCAGCAATTCGGCGTCCGGAAATGCCGCCTTGGCCGCTTTCATTACGGGTGTGTCGAGTATCGCCGCCTTGGCGGCGTTTTCATCCACCAGTTCCTGCTCACGCATCGTCAGCGCGCCCTGTTCGTTGGACAATATGACCGACCAGCGCATGCCCGTCGCCTGCTGCAATCCGCTTTCCAGCTCACCGGTAAATTCGGCGCGCAACGGATGGGTAAGCCGGATGGACAGCTCCGGCGGTGCGTAACGGACCAGCGCAGCGCAATCATGCAGCTCATTGGCCAGTGCAGGCCGGCTCTTGTCGAGCACCCTGACAAGAGCGGCAAAATCGGCCGGTGGCTGCGGTGTCGACGGCGCGGCGGGTGTGGAGCCCTGCGATGTCTGGGCCGTGGCAGGCGCTCCGCCACCGTCCTGAAGCATACGCGCCAGATCGCTCGGATCCGGCATGCTGGCCGCATGAACGATACGCAGCAGCGCCATTTCGGCCGCTTCCATCGGCATGACGGCGCGCGCGACCTCGTCATGCCCTTTCAACAGCAGCTGCCACAGCCGATGCAGAGGCGCGAAGCCCAGCTCGCTCGCCCAGTCGGCAAGAGCTTCCTGCTCCTCAGCGGACTGGGTTGGATCGTCACCACGCCGTCCGGCCTTCAGCATCGTCACATTATGCACGACTTCCATCAGTCCACGCAGAAGGGACAGTGGCTCGACGCCCAGATCATGCTGTTCCTTCAGCGCCAGCAACATCGCTTGGCTTTCGCCCTGCAAAAGCAGGCCGAACAGCCGGCGCACCGAGCCCCGGTCCGACAGGCCCAGCATCTCGCGCACCTGATCAGCGGTAACAAGCGTATGATCACCGCCGCCATCCGTCTCGGCATGGGCTATCGCCTGATCGAGGATCGACAGACCATCACGCGCTGAGCCTTCGGCCGCATGAGCTATCAGGGTCAGGGCATCAGGCTCAGCTCCCACGCCTTCCGCTTCGACCACATGCGCGAAATGCTTCGTGAGCTGCTCGGCGGATATGCGCCGCAGGTCGAACCGCTGACAACGGGACAGAACCGTGACAGGCACTTTGTTCACCTCGGTCGTGGCGAACAGGAATTTCACATGCGCAGGCGGCTCTTCCAGCGTCTTCAAGAGCGCATTGAACGCGTTCTTCGACAACATATGAACTTCGTCGATGATATAGACCTTGTAACGCGCGGAAACGGCGGAATAACGCACCGCCTCAATGATCTCACGCACATCATCGACGCCGGTATGGCTGGCGGCGTCCATTTCTATCACGTCGATATGCCGTCCCTCGGCAATCGCCCTGCACGGCTCGCACTCGCCGCAGGGGTCGATGGTCGGGCCGCCCTGCCCGTCCGGGCCGATGCAATTCAACGCCTTGGCGATCAGGCGCGCGGTCGATGTCTTTCCCACCCCGCGCACGCCGGTCATCAGGAAAGCGTGGGCCAGCCGCCCGCGTTTGATCGCATTGCCCAGCGTCTGCACCATCGCATCCTGACCGATCAGCTCACCGAAGGTCTGCGGGCGATATTTGCGCGCCAGCACGCGATAGGCGCTATCCGTCGCTACAGCCTCGGGTTTCGGCGGTTCTGGCAGGAATGAATCGGTCATCTAGACGGTTCTAGCCGCTGGGCATCGCCATGTCGAAGGAATGGATAGCAAAAATCCACATGCGCTTCTCCCTGCTACAGGCGCACGGAACCATAATGTAGGAAAAGGTAGGAGCCGGAACGACCCGCAGAAACATCACTGTGGCTGCTTCCGTCAGGACCTGACCAGGTTCGCGAACACTGCGTCCGCCCGACTCCCGCGCGCCATATGGCGCTCAAGCCCGAGAAATGCAAGTATGGCCCCTTCACAAGCCAGTAGCGGAGTGAATCATGCGCCTGTTTCTGTTATGCCTCGCCTTCATGAGCGCAACAGCCACCCCCACAACTGCCGAAGAGCCCGCGCCTGGCCGGATCACCGGCATGGGCGGCATATTCTTCAAGTCGGAGGATCCTGCCGCGCTTGCCGCATGGTACAGCGACGTGCTGGGCATCAATGTCGAAAGCTGGGGCGGCGCGATCCTCCCCGCCGACGCACCCGGACATCCGCCCTATACCGTTTGGGGACCGTTCAAGGCCGACACCGATTATTTCCAGCCTTCCACACGCGAATTCATGCTCAATTTCGCGGTGGACGATCTCGACGCCTTCATCGCACGGATCGAGGCCAAGGGCGTTACTATTCTCAAGCGCGACGATAGCGACCCCAATGGCAAATTCGCCTGGATCATGGACCCGCAAGGGCTGAAAATCGAGCTATGGCAGCCCGCTGCTTCGGAAAGCAGCGATCAAACGCCCTGAAGATTGATAAATTCGCCCGGAATGCGCACCGTCAGCAGGTCGATATCGTCGCTGATAGTGATCTGACAGGCCAGACGGCTGGTTCGGGTAGCAGCGGCAGCGAGATCGAGCATGTCCTCCTCCTCCTCGCTGGCGGGTGGCAGCTTCGCGAAATCCTCGGCTGATACGATCACATGACAGGTGGAGCAGGCCATCTGGCCCTCGCAAGTACCTTCCAAGGGCTGGCCAGCCGCTTGCGCTATATCTAACAGACATTCTCCGCTTTTAGCCTCAACCTCCTGAATTTCATTGCCATCTGAACTGATGAAGCGAATCTTCGGCATGTTCAACCTTTCACCGGAAGTTGCTGGGCCGCTGCAGCACGATTGATGATCTCGGCTGCTTCTTCAAGCTCTTCCATGGTCGTGTAGCGTCCGAAACCGATGCGGATGGACGAACGCGCTTCTTTTTCGCTCAACCCTAGTGCGCGCAGCACATGGCTGGACCGTCCGGAACCGCTGGCGCAAGCCGACCCCAGCGAAAAGGCGACATCGCGGCATTCCGACATCAGCCGCGCCCCATCCAGCCCATCCCGGCGCAGATTGAGATTGCCATGATAGCGCACCTCCGCGCTGCCATTCAGCGTCCAATCGGCAAACAGCTCCTGCGCGCGGGCCCACAGAACCTCGACATGCGCCGCATCTTCCTGTCGCCGGTCCGCCATAAGCCGCGCCGCCTCGCCCATGCCAGCGCATAACGCAGGCGAGAGTGTGCCGGACCGCAAACCGCTTTCCTGCCCGCCGCCATGAATGAGCGGGGGCAGATCGAGACCATCGCGAAGCCATAACGCGCCAATGCCCTTGGAGCCATGTATCTTGTGACCGCTCACCGCAATCATATCGGCGCTTTGTGGCAGGTCCACGCGCCCATAGCCCTGCACCGCGTCACACAGGAACAGCGCGCCCGCGTCATGCGCCAGCCGCGCCAGCGCCTCGACCGGCTGGATCACCCCGATCTCGTTATTGACCAGCATGACGGCAAGCAGCGCCGTGCGTTCATCCAACTCGGTGGCAAGCGCTGTCTCATCAACCAGACCATCGCCTTTGACCGGCAGCAACACTGGCTCAAACCCCTGCTCCTCGAGCGCCAGCACCGTATCGCGCACGGCAGCATGCTCCGTATCGACCGTCACTATACGCGTGCGCTTCGGGTCGCGGGACCGCGCCAGCTTCGCCGCGCCAACAATGGCGATATTGAGCGCCTCGGTCGCACCGGACGTAAAGATCACCTGCCCGCCTTGCGGCATCAGCGTCGCCACGCGCCCGCGCGCCACCTCAACTGCTGCGGCGGCGGCACGGCCCGGCTTGTGCGCGCTGTGCGGATTGGCAAAATCATCCCGTAACCAAGGCGCCATCACTTCAAAAACTTCTGAAGAAAGTGGTGTAGTTGCCTGATAATCGAGATATATCATGCTGCTTTTTGCGCCACCATATCGCACCAGAGGGTGATAAAGGCGCGCACATCCTCTTCGCCAGTTTGCGGTCCAAAACTGACCCGAATCACTTCATCGGCTGCCGTGTCGTTCCATCCCATGGCCTTCAATACCGGGCTGGTCTTGAGCGTACCGGACGAACAGGCTGCCCCCGCCGAAACGGCGATACCCGCCATATCGAAGCGGATGAGCTGCGCGCGGGCCGCCACGCCCGGCATGCGATAGCTGGCGATAGTAGGGATACGCTCTGCGCCGTCGGCCACCACCTCGCCACCGCTGGCGCGGATCGCATCGTCCAGCATCAGCCGCAAGCGCGCCGCCTCCGTCATCCACCCCTTATCCTGCTCCAGCGCCGCCGCCATAGCGAGCACGGCTGGCACATTCTCCGTCCCGCCGCGATAGCCCTGCTCCTGTCCTCCGCTGGGCTCCAATAGTGTCAGATCGCGTACCAGCAGCGCGCCAATACCGGGTGGCCCACCGAATTTATGCGCGCTCACGGCGATCATATCGGCTTCGAGCGGCAGACCGAGCTTAGCTGCGCTTTGCGCACAATCGCAGAAGAGCCAGCCGCCGCCTTCATGAATACGTTCCGCCAGTTCGGCTATCGGCTGGATCACGCCCGTTTCATTGTTTACATGCTGGATGACATGCAAGGCACCGGGCACGGTGTCCGAAACACACCCCAATGCATCAATAGCCAAGCGCTGAGCTTCCTGGGTTACGCGCAGCACCGCATCATGCTCGACCGGCGAAGTCACTATATGCTCTGCCTTTGCGCGGGTCAGCGCAATCGCAATCGCTTCGCTGGCGCCCGATGTAAAAATGACATGACCGTCCCAACCGAGCGCTGCCTTGATCCGTATCCGCGCATCTTCCAGCGCTTCGCGCGCCGCGCGTCCCTCCGCATGAGGCGAGGATGGATTGGCCCACCGCTCCAGCCCCCGCGCCATTGCCTCACGCGCAGCTTCGCATACTGGCGTGGTGGCCGCATGATCGAGGTAGATACGCTGTTTTCCGGCGGGTGACGGCAAATGGGACAAGAACAGACTCATTTTATTGCGAAATCGGCATGCAATCCTATATAGGCGATCATCCCTCCGTCGCCAGCATAGTTCTGCCAGCGCCGGTTCTGTCTTTCCTGTTTGTCAGCAAGGTGCCATGCCAGACGTAATTTTTCCCGGTCCCGAAGGCCGCCTGGAGGGCCGTTTCAGCCCCCCGCCCCGCCCGCGCGCTCCTGTAGCCATGATCCTCCACCCGCACCCGCAAGGTGGCGGCACGATGAACGATCGCATCACGCAGGCGCTATACAAGACCTTTGTACAGCGCGGTTTCGCGACACTGCGCTTCAACTTTCGCGGCGTGGGCCGCAGCCAGGGCACGTTCGATAACGGCATCGGTGAACTCTCCGACGCCGCTGCTGCGCTGGACTGGGTGCAGAGCTTCCACCCCGAAGCGCAAACGACCTGGATCGCCGGGTTCAGCTTCGGCGCATGGATCGGCATGCAGCTTCTGATGCGCCGCCCGGAAATTCGCGGCTTCATCTCGGTCGCGCCGCCCGCCAACATGTATGATTTCAGCTTCCTGGCGCCCTGCCCCTCATCGGGCATCATCGTGCAGGGCACGCATGACGAGGTGGTCACCGCAGGGGCCGTGCAAAAGCTGGTCGACAAACTGCGCACGCAAAAGGGTATCACCATCCATCATGACGAGATCAGGGGTGCGAACCACTTTTTCGAGAATGAGCTGGATCAGGTGATGATGTCGGTCGACAATTATCTCGACATGCGCCTTGCACCGGATTCACCTATCAAGTGAAGTCGGGCCTGTCGTGACCCGGCGCGAGGCCCTGCGCACCATATTCCAGGGCAGAATATTGCGCCGTTCCCTGATGGTGGGCCTGGTCGTCGGTACGATTCTCAATCTGATCAACCAGGGCGACGCCATCTTGTCGGGCGGCGCGGTGATAGCATGGAAACTGTGCCTTACCTATTGCGTGCCGTTTCTTGTGAGCAGCTATGGCGCCTATGGTGCGCTTATCAGTCCCGTTTCCCGTGACGGCGATACCGATTAAATTGGCGTCGCCCATATCGCGACATTGCCGAACATCACTATCGCCGCAACGATCATCAGCCAGCCCTGTTTGCGCAGATCCGGGCGCCTGGCAATCAGGTAAAGCCCGCCGCCACCCAGCAGCAATCCGGCCAGCATCAATATCGACAATATCGTTGCGCTCATTGATGTGACTGACATTACGGCCCCTCCTTGTTCGTGCGTCGTCATAATGCGCGAACTCACAGGTGGCAATTCTGTGACATCGTCCCTAGATAAGCGGCATATCCGAATCGCCAGCAAACGGACTCATGCCCCATGCGCATTGCCATCGCCTCAGATCACGCCGCCATCGACATGAAAGCCATGCTGGTCGATTGGCTTCGCGAGCAAGGCCATGTGGTGAACGATCTCGGCCCGAATGACGGCACCAGCGTCGATTATCCCGATTATGGATACAAGCTGGCGCAGGCCGTTGCATCTGGCGACGCAGAGCGCGGCGTCGCGCTGTGCGGTTCCGGCATCGGCATCTCCATTGCTGTCAATCGCAACCCGGCATGCCGCGCGGCGCTCGTTTCCGAGCCGCTGTCGGCTCAACTGTGCCGTGAACATAACGACGCAAACGTGATCGCCATGGGTGCGCGCCTGATCGGCCCCGAAATGGCAAAAGCCTGCCTCACCGCTTTCCTGTCGACCGGTTTTGGCGGTGATCGCCACCAGCGCCGCGTCGACAAACTCTCTCATCCTACGCTCTGAGCCAGAAAGGACTGCCCATGAGCAACGCCGCCACCCTCGAAGCCGCAAACGACATCCGCGCCGCCGATTTCTTCACTGCAGGCGTGGAAAGCCGTGACCCAGCAGTATTCGCAGCCATGGGCAAGGAACTGAAGCGCGAGCAGAACCAGATCGAGCTGATTGCGTCTGAAAACATCGTTTCCAAGGCGGTGCTGGAGGCTCAAGGCTCGGTCTTCACCAACAAATATGCGGAAGGCTATCCCGGCAAGCGCTATTATCAGGGTTGCGCACCATCCGACGATGTCGAGCAGCTCGCCATCGACCGCGCGAAACAGCTCTTCAACTGCGGTTTCGCCAATGTGCAGCCCCATAGCGGCGCACAGGCCAATGGCGGCGTGATGCTGGCGCTTACCAAGCCGGGCGACACGATCATGGGCCTCTCGCTCGACGCGGGCGGCCACCTCACGCACGGCGCGCGGCCCGCCATGTCCGGTAAATGGTTCAACGCCGTGCAATATGGCGTGCGCGAAGACACCCATGTCATTGACTATGACGAGGTCGAGAAAATGGCGCTGGACTGCAAGCCCACGCTCATCATCGCGGGCGGCAGCGCCTATCCGCGCCATATCGACTTTGCCCGCTTCCGCGCCATCGCGGACAAGGTCGGCGCATTGTTCATGGTCGACATGGCCCATTTCGCAGGGCTGGTCGCGGGCGGCGCCCACCCCACGCCCTTTGGCCACGCTCATGTCGTCACCACCACCACGCACAAGACGCTGCGCGGCCCGCGCGGCGGCATGATCCTGACCGATGACGAAGCCATCGCCAAGAAGATCAACTCGGCCATTTTCCCGGGCCTTCAGGGCGGTCCGCTGATGCACGTCATCGCCGCCAAGGCGGTCGCATTCGGCGAAGCGCTGCAGCCGGAGTTCAAGGCCTATGCCAAGGCGGTTGTAGCCAACAGCCAGGCGCTTGCGGGCAAGCTCAACGCGCGCGGCCTCGATGTCGTCTCGGGCGGTACTGATACGCATCTCGCACTCATCGACCTGCGCCCCTATGGCATTTCCGGCAAGGACGCCGACGAAGCGCTGGAGCGCAGCTTCATCACCTGCAACAAAAATGGCGTACCGGGTGACCCGCTGCCCCCCACCAAGACCAGCGGCATCCGCGTCGGTTCGCCCGCAGGTACGACGCGCGGTTTCGGCATCGCCGAATTCGAAGCGATTGGCGACATGATCGCCGACGTGCTGGAGGCTCTGCGCGACAAAGGGGAAGAAGGCGACCCGGCGGTCGAAGCCAATGTGCGCGAGCGCGTTTCGGCTCTGTGCGCACGCTTCCCGATCTACGAGGGATAAGCGCCCGGTGCGATGCTCCGACTGTCATGGGGTGATAGAAGGCAACAGGCCTTTCTGCCCCCATTGCGGCCGGAAACTGGGTGGGCTGCTGAAGGCACGGCCGACAGCGGGCATCTCCAAACCGGGACCAAGACTGGCCCGTCCGAGGATCAGGCTTGGTAAAGCCGAAGCCGAGGCCACTTCTCCGCAAGCCCAATGGCTGGGGCGCATGGTGGTCTTCCCGCTACTCGGCGCTATCATTGCGGCTGCCCTGCCGGGGCACAGGTGGGGGTTGGGCCTGATAATTGGCCTGTTCATCGCCCTGCAAACACGAAAGAAAAGCTAGATATGCGTTGCCCCTTCTGCGGACATGAAGATAGCCAGGTGAAGGATAGCCGCCCGACCGACGATGGCGCAGCTATCCGCCGCCGCCGCCAGTGCGAGGCGTGCGCGGCGCGCTTCACGACGTTCGAGCGCATTCAGTTGCGCGATGTGTGGGTGACTAAGAGCGATGGCGAGCGCCAGCCCTTCGACCGCGACAAGCTGGCGCGTTCAGTTGATATCGCCTGCCGCAAACGTCCCATCGAACAGGCGAAGATCGAGAAGCTGGTCTCTGGCATACAGCGGCAGATCGAAACCGGCGGTGACAGCGAAATCCCCTCGCGCGCTATTGGCGAACTGGTGATGGAAGCGCTCATGGCACTCGACAGCGTCGCCTATATCCGCTTCGCCAGCGTCTATAAGGACTTCCGCGAGGCCAAGGATTTCGAGGACTTCGCCAGCACGGTGAAGGAAGTTGGGGGTGAATAAACCCGCCCTCTCCTTTCTCCGTTCGGTTCGAGCACTGATCGAGCGTGTCGAGATCAGTGTCGAGAACGCATAGCGGCTTCATATGAGTTTCTGGGTCTATATCCTGCGCTGCGCTGACGGCACATATTATACTGGCCATACTGATAACCTCGAGAGGCGCATCGCCCAGCACCAGGCCGGTGAACTTCCGGGCTATACACATGATCGAAGGCCCGTTGAATTAATGTTTTCCGAGACGTTTGCGGAGCGCATTGATGCTCTGGAGCGAGAACGCCAGATCAAGGACTGGTCTCGCAAGAAGAAGGAGGCTTTGTTCGGCAATGATTTCGCAGCGGTAAAACGCGCGACCTCGGCTTCTCGACAGTCGTCTCGACTTCGCTCGACGACCGCTCGAAGCGAACGGGGGGAGTTAAAAGAAAACCGTTCGGTTCGAGCATCTGCCGCAGTTTCGAGCTTGTCGAGAAGCAAGGAAGATGTCGAGAACAACCATTCCAAACCCATCATCGTCCTGGTCCGCCCGCAGCTCGGTGAAAATATCGGCAAGGCGGCACGTGCGATGCTCAATTTCGGACTTACCGAGCTGCGCCTCGTTTCTCCGCGCGACGGCTGGCCCAACCCGGATGCGGGCCCGGCAGCTGCGGGTGCAGACGTCGTGCTGGAACAAGCACAGGTTTATGATACGCTGGCCGAAGCCGTGGCAGATTGCGCGCATGTCTACGCGACCACCGTGCGCAAGCGCGGCGTCACCAAGCCGGTCGTAACGCCCACACAGGCCGCACAAGAAATCCACCAAGCCCAAGGCCGCAGCGCCATCGTCTTTGGCCCGGAGCGTTCGGGTCTCGAAACTGACGATGTCGCGCTCGCCCGTAAGATCCTCACCGTGCCGATCAACCCGGAATTCGCGTCGCTCAATCTCGCCCAAGCGGTGATCCTGGTCGCTTATGAATGGTCCAAAGGCGCTGATGTCCAGTCACCCACGGAAGAGGAACTGCTGCCCCCCGCCCCGCAGGACGAACTGGAAGGCATGATCAGCCAGTTCGAGGCACTATTGGAAAAATCCGGCTATTTCTTCCCGCCTGACCGCGCGCCCGCAACCAAGCGCACATTGCGCAACCTGCTCACCAAACCGGGCTGGAACCATCTGGAAGTGCGCACGCTGCGCGGCATATTGTCATCGCTGGCCAATCCGCGACCGAAATGATGCTTTATTTCAGCCGGAGCTGAAACGGTTCGGCACCAGCCCACTCCCCCACCCGGCCTCCCAAACAGGGTATGCTCATGGGTGGTTGGGTGGGGGAGTGGGCTGGTGCAGGGCGTTCCACGAAGTGGAGCAATAGACGTGCTCCTTCTTGACTCTCCGTCAAATCCCCGCCATAGGCGCGCCTTCGCAATTGGCCCCGCACCCCGGTGAAGCGGTGGCCCTGACCCTGAAACATGGAAATCAGGCGATACCGGGTCCGAATGTTCGCCTCCGGGTGAGCTGACGTTGTAAGCAATTGAAGGAAGTAACATGACCAAGCGGACCACCGCCAAGTACAAACTCGACCGCCGGATGGGCGAAAACATCTGGGGTCGTCCGAAATCTCCGGTAAACCGCCGCGAATATGGCCCCGGCCAGCACGGACAGCGCCGCAAGGGCAAGATGTCCGACTATGGCATTCAGCTGCGCGCCAAGCAGAAGCTGAAGGGCTATTATGGCGACATCACCGAGAAGCAGTTCCACAAGAACTATGTCGAAGCCTCGCGCATGAAGGGCGACACCGGCCAGAACCTGATCGGCCTGCTGGAACGCCGCCTCGACGCGGTTGTCTATCGCGCAAAGTTCGCGCCGACCATCTTCTCGGCCCGTCAGCTCGTTTCGCACGGCCACATCTATGTGAACGGCGTGAAGTGCAACATCGCCAGCCGCCTCGTGAAAGTCGGTGACGAAATCACGCTGGGCAACAAGGCGAAGGAAATGGCGCTGGTCATCGAGGCGCAGAGCCTGCCCGAGCGCGATATTCCCGATTATGTGGCACCCGACGGTCCCGCCAAGGTCACTTATGTTCGCGTTCCGACGCTCGACGAAGTGCCCTATCCGGTGAAGATGGAACCGAACCTGGTCGTCGAATTCTATTCGCGCTGATTTGCATTCATCGCAAAATTCCAAAGGCGGTCCGTTCGGGCCGCCTTTTCTTTTGGGGCGACACGCCCTTGCCCTCTCCTGCCCGCAATGCGACACTTGTGCGCAGCAAGGGACAGGAGAGAATTCATGCGTCTTATACTAGCATCGGCCGCGATGGCGCTGTCACTAGCGGCCTGCACTGCCGATACCCCGCCGCCGGAACCCGCGTCGCCGCCCACGCCGAGGATATCCGTCGACACGATGAAGCATGTTGTTCAGGAAATTTCTTCCGACGCTTATGAAGGCCGCGCCCCCGGTTCGGTGGGCGAGGAAAAAACGCTGGCGTTCCTGGAGAGCGCGTTCGGCAAGGCGGGACTACAGCCCGGCAACAAAGGCAGCTGGCTTCAGCCGGTGCCGCTGGTCGAGATCACCGCGAAGAATGTCTCTCCCCTCACCTTCAAGGGGCCTAACACGGACATGTCGCTGCAATATGGGCCGGAGATGATGGCGTTCGGCTATCGCGTCACGCCGCATACCGAGGTGAGGGACAGCCCGGTCGTGTTCGTCGGCTATGGCATCAATGCGCCTGAACGCGGATGGAACGATTATGCGGGCGTCGATGTCAAAGGCAAAACCGTCATCATCCTCGTCAACGATCCCGACTATGAGACCGAAGGCCTTGAGGGCCCGTTCGGCGGACGGGCCATGACCTATTATGGCCGCTGGACCTATAAATATGAGGAAGCCGCACGCCAGGGTGCCGCCGCCGCGATCATCGTGCATGATACCGTGCCCGCTGCCTATGGCTGGAATGTCGTGGAATCGAGCTGGACCGGGCCGCAGCATGTCGCTGACGCCGCCAACGGCCATATGGACCAGACCAAGGTGAATGGCTGGATTCAACTCGACAAGGCCAAAGCGCTGATGGCGAGCGTAGGGCAGGATCTCGATACGCTGATGGCCAACGCGAAGAAGCCGGGTTTCAAAGCGGTCGATCTCGGCGTCACAGCGTCGCTCAGCTTCGACAGCGAAATCAAAAAGCAGATGTCGAACAACGTTATCGGCATTTTGCCCGGCAAGACGCGCCCTGACGAATATGTGCTCTACACCGCGCACTGGGACCATCTGGGCCGTTGCAAGCCTGACGAGACCGGCGATGATATCTGCAATGGCGCGATCGACAACGGGACCGGCGTCGCCGCACTGGTGGCCCTCGCCGAGGCGCATGCGAAAGCAGGACCGGTCGACCGCACGCTCATCTTTCTCGCCGTGACAGCCGAAGAATCCGGCCTGCTCGGCGCGGGCTATTATGGCGACCATCCAATCTATCCGCTGGAGAAGACAGCAGGCGGCGTCAATATGGACGCGATGCTGATGAGCGGCGCGGCGCGCAACATAGTGGTAATCGGCAAGGGCAAGTCGCAGCTCGACGATTATCTCGAAAAGGCGCTGGCGGCGCAGGACCGGGTCGCCACCAACGAGCCGACACCGGAAAAGGGCTTCTACTACCGCTCCGACCATTTCACCCTCGCCAAGCATGGCGTGCCGATGATCTACGCCAAGAATGGCGACGATCTGGTCGAAGGCGGCAAGGAGGCCGGGCTGGCCATACTCAACGCCTATACGCAGGACCATTATCACGCGCCGAGCGATGAATATGATCCGGACTGGAACTGGGAAGGCGTGACCGCCGACGTGCAGCTCTATTATGATGTCGGCCGCGCGCTCGCCAGTACGGCAGACTGGCCGAACTGGGTAGAAGGCGACGAATTCCGCGCCATTCGTGACAAGAGCGCCGATCAGCGCAAATAAATGCAGCGGGGTCTGGCGCGCGCCTGCCATTAGGCTATAAGCGCGCCGCCCAGCCCTCTTTGACCGGAGCCCGTCATGACCATCCGCATGCCCGCCGAATGGGAGCCGCATGAGTGGCTGTGGATCGGCTTTCCATGGAATCCAGACGAATGGGGCGGCACCGAAACGCTTGGCCGCGCGCAACAGCAGATATGCGCCTTTGCCGATGCGGTGCGCGCTGGTGGACAAGGGGAAGAAGTCCGCCTTGTCTGCAACGACAACGCCAGTGCGGATATTGCTCGCTCGCTGTTGCAAAGCGATGCGCGCATCGTTGTCGAGCGCATTGGCGATGTCTGGCTGCGCGATACGGGGCCGATCTGCGTCACGGACAGCATGGGTCAGCGCTCGCTCATGGGCTTCGGCTTCAATGGCTGGGGCGGCAAATATCAGATGCCGGGCGACGAGGATATCGGCACGCGCCTTGCCGCAACGACCACCCTGCCCTGCCGCTCCACGCCTGTCATCTTCGAGGGCGGCGCGGTCGATACCGACGGCACCGACCTGTTCGTCACCACCGAACAATGCCTGCTCAACCCCAACCGCAACCCCGGTTTGGACAAGCGGCATATCGAAACGCTGCTGGCCGGTACATTGGGCCTCACCGACATGCTCTGGTTGGGCGATGGGCTCTTGGGCGATCATACCGACGGCCATGTCGATAATCTCGCCCGCTTTGTTGCGCCCGGAACGATCGCCATCCCGGAAGCCGCAACCGCTGACGACCCCAATGCCGCCATCTATGAAGACGCCACCGCACGCGCCAAAGCCCATGGCCTCATTGTCGCGCCTATGCCCTCACCGGGCCGCGTGGAAGTCGATGGCGAGATCATCCCGGCCAGCTATATGAATTTCTATATCGGCAACGCTGCGGTCGTCGTGCCGCTCTATGGCCAGCTCAACGACCAGGCCGCGCTCGATGCGCTGAAGCCCTTTTTTCCCGGCCGCGATATTGTCGGATTGCCTTCTGATGCTATTCTTGCCGGCGGCGGCAGCTTCCACTGCACCAGCCAGCAAATGCCCTCCGCAGGACCTTCGTCATGACCCACGCCACCGTCGCCGCCCTTCAGCTCGCTTTCACCGAAGACCGCGATGACAATATCGAACTTGTCACCGAACATATCCGCAAGGCGGCGGCACGCGGCGCGAAGATCATCTTACCGCCAGAGCTGTTTGAAGGGCCGTATTTCTGCACGGTCGAGGACGAGGCGCTGTTCGCCCGCGCCCTGCCCTTGGCCGAACACCCCGCCGTTATCGAAATGCAGAAGCTCGCAAAAGAACTGCAAATCTATATCCCCACCAGCTTCTTCGAGCGCGACGGCCAACATCATTATAACAGCCTCGCCATGATCGACGACGAGGGCGAGATCATGGGCGTCTATCGCAAATCCCATATCCCGGACGGGCCGGGCTATGAGGAGAAATATTATTTCCGTCCCGGCAACAGCGGCTTCAAAGTGTGGCCGACCAAATATGGCACCATCGGCGTCGGCATATGCTGGGACCAGTGGTACCCGGAAACCGCGCGCATCATGGCGCTGATGGGCGCCGATATGCTGTTCTTCCCGACCGCCATCGGCTCGGAGCCTTATGACGATAATCTCGACACCAGCCGCATGTGGCGCCGCGCGATGGTCGGTCACGCAGTCTCCAACTGCATGCCGGTGATTGCCGCCAACCGCATCGGCACCGAGGGCGACGGCGATAGCGCGCAGAGCTTCTATGGCCACAGCTTCATCACCGACGAATGGGGCGATTTCGCCGCCGAAGTCGAGGATTGGCAGACCGGCGCGCTGGTCGCCACGCTGGACCTGGAGCGCGCACGCAAGCATCGCGCAGGCATGGGCTTCTTCCGTGACCGCAGGCCCGATCTGTATCAACGTCTGGTGCAGGATATCTGAGTGGCGAAGGGCAAACGTCACATCTATGCGATCGCGCTCGGATCCAACCAGCCGCGCTCCCGCAAGCTGACACCGCGCAGGCTCGTCGCGAAAGCGATGGAGCGTCTGTCGAAGAAGCCCTTTAACGCGCTGATGGTGTCGCGGATCATCGAAACCCCTCCCCTTGGCCCATCGCTACGGCGCTATGCCAATGCGGCGGTGCTGGTCGAAACCAAGCTCGCACCGCCGGAATTGCTGCGCAAACTGAACAAGATGGAGCGCAAGGCCGGACGACATCACCATGCGCGTAAATGGTCCGCCCGCCCGCTCGATCTGGATATCCTATTGTGGAGTGGCGGCATCTGGGCCGACGACGATCTCATCATTCCACACCCCGAATTCCGCAAGCGCGATTTTGTGCTCCGCCCGCTGGCGCAAGTCGCTCCGGCATGGCGCGACCCGCTTACCGGCCTCACACCGCGCCACCTGCTCGCACGCCTGCACAAAAGTCGGAAAAAAGCCTGAGAAAATCCGGCAAAGCAGGTTGACCGGGGGGCGAAGGCTCACTAGGTGCCATGCATCCGCGATGCAGCCGCTCCAACGCCGCTGCCTGTGGGCCCTTAGCTCAGTCGGTAGAGCAACTGACTTTTAATCAGTAGGTCGCTGGTTCGAACCCAGCAGGGCTCACCATCACTTTCGATTTCCAGCCCCCTGTTCCTCAAGCACCCATATGGGTGACGAACGGCTATTCTGTTGGCAGTTTCATTTGGAACCATGATGCCCGCCAATACGGACTCCCAGCCATTTCATGATCCTTTTATATACATTTATTGACTTTTGTGCTTAACAGGCACATATTATGGCCAGAGGAGTAAAGCATGGCCACCGCAGCAACCGCAACCATCCCTGACCGAAAGGACCTTACGGGGCCTGCCCTGCGGACATTCTTTCGCATCGCCGATGCATGGCGTCTCAGCGAGAATGAGCAGATGCGCATTCTGGGCCTCGATAGCCGCTCGACGCTCCAGAACTGGAAACGCGGCGCGGTGTCGGTCATCCCCAAGGATGCGCTGGAACGCATCTCTTATGTGATGGGCATCTACAAGGGTTTGCAGACCCTGTTGCCGCAAACCGCCGATGAATGGGTAAGGAAACCGAACAAGGCGCAAATCTTCGGCGGCAAATCGGCGCTGGATCGCATGGTGTCGGGCAATGTCGCCGATCTGTATGTCGTGCGGCAATATGTTGACGGCCAGCGCGGCTGATCCGTGGACATACCACTAGCCGCCATCGCATGGCATCCCTGCTATCGCATCATACCAAGCCGCTTTCCCCCTGTGGGACTGTTCGACAAGGTCGCTGATCCCGCCGACCTCGAAGCAGTCTACCAGATCGAGGCGATGACCAATGACCGGCTGCGCGAGGAAACTGGAGAATTATCGCTGGTTCCCCCCGAAGACCGCGTATCGGGGCCGGGCACGACTGCGATCATGGCCGCCTTTACTCATCTCAATCCCGATGGAAGCCGCTTCACGGACGGCAGCTATGGCGTTTTCTATGCCGGACTGACGCTGGAAACCGCGATCGGGGAAACGAGGCATCACCGCGCCATTTTCCTTGCGGCAACCGACGAGCCCGCGCAGGAGGTCGACATGCGGGTCTATGCCGTCGACCTCGATGCCGATCTCCAGGACATCCGTGGCATGCGTGCTGCACGGCCTGAGCTGTATGATCCCCATAGCTATGCAAGCGCACAAAACTTCTCACGCACCCTGCACGAAGAAGGGTCAGATGGTATCGTCTATCAGAGCGTGCGCCATCAAGGCGGGGAATGCGCAGCCGTCTTTCGCCCGCGCCTATTGTCGAACTGCCGCCAGGAACGGCACCTTTGCTATGCGTGGGACGGGAGCAGCATCAGTACAGTATATGAGAAGAAAGCTCTCGAAGGCTAAACCCGCCCTAACCGATCTACCAAAGCTAGCCCGTGACAATGTCGGCTTCGGTCTTCGCCAATATCTCATCAAGCGTTACGCCATCTGCAAGTTCGGTCAGGCGGAACAATTCTCCCGCGCTCGGACGTTGCAACACACACAGGTCTGTGATGACCATGTCGACAACGCTCTTTCCGGTGAGAGGCAAGCCGCACTGTTTTCTGATCTTTGGGCTGCCGTCCTTGGACACATGATCCATGGTGACGATCACCTGCTTGACGCCAGCGACAAGGTCCATCGCGCCGCCCATACCCTTGATCATCTTGCCGGGGATCATCCAGTTGGCGAGATCACCCTCCTCCGACACTTCGAGAGCGCCAAGAATAGTAAGGTCGATATGCCCGCCGCGGATCATCGCAAAGCTGTCCGCAGATGAAAAGAAGGTCGAAGATGGCAACGCACTGATGGTCTGCTTGCCCGCGTTGATGAGATCGGCATCGACCTCATCCTCATAGGGAAATGGACCAATGCCCAGCATGCCGTTTTCGGACTGGAGCGTGACCGTCATACCATCAGGTATATTGTTGGCCACCAGGGTTGGGATACCGATGCCAAGGTTGACATAATATCCGTCCTGCAGCTCCTTGGCAGCACGTGCGGCAATCTGATTGCGATCCCAGGGCATCATCCATTCTCCCGCGAGCGTGTAGTGCGAAACTCGATCCGTTTTTCGGGATCCGGATTGAGTACGATGCGATCAACAAAAATTCCCGGCAGGTGGACCTGATCGGGATCGAAGGTTCCGGTAGCCACGACCTCCTCAACCTCTACGACACAGATGTCGCCTGCAGTCGCCATCGGCTGATTGAAGTTTCGAGCCGTCTTTCGAAATAGCAGATTACCGGCCTCATCCACTTTCCAGCCCTTGATCAGGGACACGTCAGCCCGCAACCAACGCTCCATGACATAGGTTTGCCCCTCAAAGACTTCGGTCGGCTTTCCTTCCGCGATGATCGTGCCAACACCCGTCTTGGTGAAAAAGGCGGGGATGCCGGCTCCGCCAGCGCGGCAGCGCTCGGCAAGCGTACCTTGAGGATTGAATTCGAGTTCGAGCTCGCCGGCGAGATATTGGCGTTCGAACTCCTTATTCTCACCGACATAGGAACTGATCATCTTCTTGATCTGACGTGTGCGCAGCAATTTGCCGAGGCCGACACCATCAATCCCGGCATTGTTGGAAATGCAGGTCAGCCCTTTCGCACCCAGGGTTTCCAATGCATCAATAAGTGCTTCGGGGATGCCGCAAAGTCCGAACCCGCCAACCATCAGCGTCATGTCATCATGGATGATGTCGGCGAGCGCCTGTTGCGCATTTTCATATACCGGTTTCATGTAAGGCCGTGCTCCTACAATTGTATCAGGATTTGATCGGTTCCAAAATCGTCGCGTAAGTGGTGACCGCGCCACCGCCCATGTTGACGCACATCGCCGTCTCCGCGCCTTCCAGCTGCATCTCTTCGGCTTCGCCCAGCAGCTGGCGCGTATTGAGCACATGCATCGACACGCCCGTGGCCCCGACAGGATGGCCCTTGGCCTTGAGACCGCCGGAGAGGTTGACAGGAAGGCGTCCATCACGCCGTGTCACGCCCTCGATCACCGCCCGCCTGCCTTCTCCAGGCGCGGCAATGCCCAGTGCTTCCACAGAAAGCAGTTCGGCAATAGTGAAACAATCATGGACCTCCGCCAGGTCGAGATCATCAAACGTCATACCCGCTTGCGCGTAAGCCTGTGCAATGGCACGGCGCGGACCTTCGAAATCAGCGGGCTTCTTCGCGGACAACGGCAAAACATCGCTCACTTGAGCAGCAGCGCGGAAACCTACAGCCTTGTCGAAATCACTGATCATGTCACCTGCGACCAGCACAACCGCTGCTGCACCGTCACTGATCAGCGAACAATCGCTGAGTTTCAGTGGCGTGGAGATCATCGGGTTTTTCTCATTGGGCTCGAGACAAAAAGCCAGGTCGACCGGCCGGTGCATCTGTGCCAGCGGATTGCGCATCGCATTCTCGTGATTCTTCACGGCAATATGCGCCATGGCCTCGACCGGATCGCCGAACCGGGCCGCATAGTCCTGAGCGAAGCGGGCAAAAATGTCCGGAAATGACATGCCCGCTTCTTCCGCCTGATAACTGGCGCCGCCCAGAGCGCGCGTGACACCGGCCGTGTCGAGCCCGCTCATTTTTTCCGCGCCCACAACAAGCGCCACCTTGATGCGGCCCGCTTTGATCGCGTCCATCGCACCAAACAGTGCGGCGGAACCAGACGCGCACGCATTTTCGCAACGCACCGCCGGCTTGTAGCGCAGAGCCGGATCCGTGCCGACAATCATCGACGAGCAGAAACCATCGGGCACAAGACCCGAATTGAAATGGCCGAGCCACATGGCGTCGACCTGATCGGCGCCGATACCGGCACGGTCCATTGCTTCCTTGGCAGCCGACTGAACCAGCTGCTCGAAGCTCAAGCCGTCATGCCGCCCGAATTTCGTATGTCCCCAGCCGACGATGATGGGGTCGTTTGCATCTATCATTGTCAAAATTCCGTTCGTTCAGGCTAAGCCGCCTTCCACGACGGCGTTGGAATAAATGAAGATCTGCGAGGACGAACCAGCTTCCCGCTGTTTCCGGTAATGCTGATATCTCTCATCCGCCATGAAAGCATCGACAGCGGCGCGCGACGGAAATTCTATCACGGCAATGCGATCCGGCGACGGCATATCCCCTTCGATCGAAATGATATCCCGTCCACCCGAAATGGATACAGCCCCATATTCCGCCAGCAACTCTGGAACCGCTGCAAAATATTCCCTGATCCAGCCTTCGTCACTAATATTCATATACACGACCATTGTCGTCTTCATAACTAATTCTCGATTACGTTCGAGCTTAGTGTCTCGCCGAGCAATCCGCACCCCGCTCAGGCCGCCACCTCATAATTGACGTGGCTGAGCCGGCCCTCGAACAGTTCCACAACTCCGACTATTTTCTCACGGAAAGCAGTGCGCTCCGGTGAAGCCAGCATGTCATCAATATCGGCAGCCGAATTGAAGTGCACATGGATCAGGCCATAAACATCCGGTGCGTTGTCTTCGCTCTGGCACGGCCACAATGCCTCGGCGCCCAGAACGCCGGGCAAAGCCTGAAGGCCGGGGATGACAATGGTGTTTACACCATGCACAAACTCTTCTTCCACGCCATCCTTCGGCTTACCGAGCCAGTACGCCACACGCACCCACATATGTTTGTCTCCAGCCATAGCCTGAAATGAACTGACACGTTCTTGTTCAGGCTTCCTCTTTGTAGAGGTTCATTTGCTTGCCCAGTCTGGTGCGCCAGTCGCTGTACATCTCAAATCCGGGCTGCTCCTTTGCTAGCACGCCTGTCTCTTCGACAATTTCCTCATTGGTTTTGGCGAAATCCAACGGGATCAGGAATGGCTGCGGCATGTACCAATCGGAATCGACGAAAAATTCGAGATTATTTCCATCAGGGTCATGACAATAAATGCTCCAGGCGATGCCATGATTGGCAGGCATCACGCTCTGCACATCCTCTTTATTGAAGATATTATAAAGATTGCGCAGCTCTTCGAGCGAGGCGACCTTGAAGGAAATCTGGTTGATCACGCTACCAAATTGCGGGTGGTAGGGATTCTCTGGCAGATTTTCAGGGCGGCCACTTACGAGAACAAGCTGATGATGTTCTTCAGGGTCGCGCGACAGGAACACCAGCTTCATGCCCCCCATGACTTCGCCCCGGTCGGTCACTGTAAAACCGAGCACTCGAGTATAGAAGTCTTCCATCTCCGCGAGGTTGGTGGTCGCGAAACCCATATGGCTGAATTTCAGATTGGGTGCATAGCTTGGTTTGTCTTCAGCACTCATGATGCTTCTCCAGATAATTGACTTTATTACAGGGATATGAGGCCCAGAAAGGCGCTGCTGGAAACCCGGCACTCATGTTTTGCGGAACGACCGCCATGGGTTATCTCCAGCTGGTAATCGGCTTCCTGCAATGGCAACCCGTCAAACTTGAACTCACCAAAGCAATCGCTGTGTGTTTGCGCGATCTCTTGGCCACCCTTGATCAGCTTGATCTCCGCGCCGTCGATGCAATCGTCGGTCTTGCCGTCAATGACCGTTCCACCAATGAACAGACTGTCGGTCAGGTGCAGGTTCTTGTAATAGATGCGCGGCTTGGTTCCGAGCTCCGGCTTCAACACCCGCAGCTCCTCGCGCTGGGCCCGTCCGGCCATTTCCTCGTCGCTGATTTTCACGGACTCGATTGCGAATGTCGGACAAACCTGCTCGACCCGAGGCTTGGTCCATCCCTTGTCGAGCAGATGGGCATCGAATATCCATGTCTGTGGAATTTCCAGATCATCGTTCCAGTAGATCGCGCCATAAGGACAGGCATCGACGATCTGCTTCTGCCCCTTGGCTTTCACCGGGTCGATAATCACGATTCCATCTGCGCGCTTTTGAACGGCACCGTTTTCAGCCACCTTCATGCATGCAGGCTCATCGCAGTGATTGCACATGGTCGGCATGAAATTGGCGTCCGCCATCGGCATTTCGCCGCGTTCAAAGGTATGAAGCTTTACCCATTCATGGCCGTGCTCCGGCTGGGGCGCTGCATAGCCGGGGAAGTCGTTGCCGACATGCTCGTCTTTAGTGGCGATGAAACAGTTGTAGCAGTTCTCGCACTTTTCAACGTCGACGATCAGGTTCCACTTTTTCATTCTGCCGCCTCCGCCATTGCGGGATTCCATTTTTCCATTTCGATCAGCGTGGCATTGGGCCCCATTGAACTGGAGCCCCTGCTCTGCGACCGGCTGTTCGTCAGAATATTGACGCTGCCGCCAATGTCTGTTGACGCGCCCGGTTTACCGACCGGCTTATATACGGCCGACGATTCATAGGTGTGGACTATGCCGGGGCGGACGCGGCTGCTGATCAGCGCTGCGCACACTACCGATCCCCGATCATTGTAAATGCGAATGAGATCGTTGGGCTTGATGTCCCGTGACCGCGCATCTTCCACACTGATCCGCGCGCGCCAGTAATAATGGCCGTCGACCAGCAAGCGGTGATCGTCGATGTCGTTCAGCGATGTACCCTTGCCGTCTCCCATCGAGTGGAAGCTATAGCGGGAGTGGGCCGACATAAGCTGAAGCGGGTAGCGCGAGAGCAACTCTTCAGTATGCGTCCCTTCCCAGCTGGGGATATAGCGGTTCAGCGCGGGCCGGTCCGGATCGTCAATCTTCTTCAAACTGTTCGGGATAAATTCGAACTTGCCCGATTGCGTACCAAGGCCCTCCAGCCACTCGCCGCTATAGTCGGCCGGAAGCGGATGCGGTTCGGGAATATCCTTTTTACGCCCCTCATAGAACCAGGCGTAAGCCCGCGGCGCTCGCAGTTCCTCCTTCTCGGGCGGAACCACGACATACCCTTTCTTCAGGAATTCCTTCCAGCTTATCAGGTCGGGAACGTCGGATCCGTCGAAAATGCGTTTGACCCAATCAATCTCGCACATACCTTCGGAGAAAACCGGGCCAAGGCCCATTTT
Source organism: Sphingobium sp. (assembly GCA_020446425.1). Taxonomy (GTDB): domain Bacteria; phylum Pseudomonadota; class Alphaproteobacteria; order Sphingomonadales; family Sphingomonadaceae; genus Sphingobium. The sequence goes on from JAGRES010000003.1 coordinate 66,982, forward strand.
CTTCGAGAGCTCCAGGAATATCTGATAGTCCGATTTGGACTCACCGAGCGGCTCGATGCATTTATGCTGCATCATGATCATGCGATGGTTGAGCTGGGTGAAGAACTGGTGGCCATACCCGCCCGCCGAGCACCATTCGCTGATGTCGGTGCGCTCAAAATTGGTGCACGCCGGCAGGATGATGTCGGCGAATTGCGCTTCACCCTCGAACCAGATCGACTGGCTGACCACCATTTCAAGGCTATCGGACTGATACATCTGCGCCCAGCGATTACTGTTGGGCATGGTGCCGATCTGCGCGCCGCCATATTTGTAGAGGATCTTGATCGGCGAATGACCCGGCGCGGGATAGAAGAAGGGAATGAACTGCCCTTCCTTGCAAGTCGGATCAGTAAAGAAACCCTGCGCCTTGCCGTCGATGATAGCATCGGGCAGCTGCAGGCGCGGCACGACCTGCTTCACCGGGTTCATCGACAGGATCAAAGGAATGCGCTGATAGGCGTTAACCGCGGCCCCGGTGAAAGCCAGTTCGCCGGAAATGCCGCCTTCGGCATAGCCGGGAAACCAGAAGCTGTAATCATGCGGTGCGCCGGTCTGCATATTGCCGAAATTGACGCCCGGCTTGCCGATGCCTTGCATCGCCATCATCATCACCATCATGCGCGCCCACTGAGCGCCGGTCGCCGTGCGGCAAGCGCCGCCGAAGCCGTTGCCATAACCGCCTGCGGCGAGATACGTCTTGCGCTTGCCCCATTCACGGGCAAGTGCGCGGATGTCGCGCGCGGCGACGCCGGTTTCGGCTTCCGCCCATTCTGGCGTCTTGGGCACGCCATCGCTCTTGCCCGCCAGATAGTCCGCCCACTCATCAAAACCAGTGGTCCGGTCGGCGACAAATTTCTTGTCGTATAAATCCTCTGTCAGCCAGACATAGCAGATCGCCTGAGCCAGTGCAGGGTCGGTGCCCGGACGCGGCGCAATCCACTTGCCCTTGAGCAATGCCGCCGTGTGATTCCAGTGCGGGTCGATATGAACGAACTTGACGCCAAGTTCCTTCGCCCAGAGGCGGCGGATAGTTCCCTCATAAGCGCCATAACATCCGTTGGTGGCTTCCGGGTCGCTCGACCAGAAGACCATCATCTCGCATTCCTTGAGGATATCCTCAACCTGGCCGGTCACTTCGCCGATACCCAGCCGCATGCTGTGACCCCAGTGATGCTGAGCGCCCCAGTACCAGCCTTCCCAGCTGTCCGGATTGTGATGCACGCGCGTGAAACCGATATTGTTGAAGAAGCGCAGCATCGCGCTCAGATAGTAGCCAACATTCCCCCACAAATGGTGCGAGCCGTGTGAAAGCCCGATCGCGCCGGGGCCATGGTCCTTCTTCACGCGCTTGAATTCGTTCGTGACAATGGTCAGCGCTTCTTCCCAGCTAATGCGCTCGTAACCCGATTTGCCGCGGTTCTGCGGATTACGTTCTCCATTCGGATCAAAGTCGACCCGCTTCATGGGGTAGAGATTACGGTTATCGGCATAGACCATCGACTTGCTGGCAATCGCGTAGGGCGCGACCGACGCCCGACGCGGCGGAGAAAACTCCTTGCCGCGGGCCTTCACCGTCCAGGTTGCGGGATCAGAATCGCTGAAATCAATCGGCGTGATACGCAGTATCTTGCCGTCCTTGACGAACACATTCACCGGCCCGCCATTGGTATTATTGGTATAGCGAGTGACGCCGTCGCCCATATCCTCGCCCTGCTTCCACCACATGGATTGAGCGAGGCTGACCAGCTCATTGACCCAGACAGTCAAATCATCGGGGCCCAGCATTCCCATTTTGAAATTCTTCATCGCGTCGATGCGGAACAGGAAATCCTGCTTTGGGGATAACAGCTTCAGCGCAATATTCTTGTTCTTGAAAAAAATGCTGACGTCGGGAGCAGGATGGATTCCCGACCTTGAGGAGATCTTGCCATCGCGGAATTCGATATAGCGACCGACCGAATTGTCAGCCAGTTTGAGCTGCACAACAGCATCATGTTCGCGCAACCGCTTTTTGAACTCCGGGAAGCGCAATGCAGTCAGGCGCAATGCCTGAACTGCGCCGAACAACGTCGTTTCAAGCCTCACTGGATCCTCGCTCTTTGTTATGTAGCACTCTGATGGACTATATAGTCCACAATGGCTTCATATAGTCCATAATGACTTTTGAGTCTACTCCTAATAGATGGACTAGCGTGGTAGGTATCAGGAGAATCGGGGAATGGTTGACGCGCAATGCAGCCAACAGATAATGATAGCGAGAAAAGTGGTTCCCCTGCCTTTGTTTGGATAAAGCTGCGACACTGATGACATTCCCGAAAGCGCCAAAAGGCAAGATAGACCATCGCACCATCGTCGCGCAGAAAAAGCGGTCTGCGATGCGAGCGCGCATTCTGAACGCCACAATGAAAGTCTATTCCAGCCAGGAAAATTCCCTTCCGAAAATTGATGATATCATCGAAACTGCGGGCATCTCGAAAGGTGGATTCTACCGGTATTTCGAATCTGCCAGCGAGGCTCTCGAAGAACTTGGCAAACAGACCGCAGATGAATTTTCTCAGGTCATTTTGCCGGTCTACAATGTGCTTGAAGACCCTGTTCAACGAGCCTGTGTCGGCACAATGCTGGTATTGCGCCGCGCTGCACGTGACCCCGAATGGGCAGGCTATCTGTTACGCGCGAATCTGACAGACCATGAATCGAAGCTTTTGGCCCTCATGGAACAGGATATCGAACTCGGCATCCAGACCGGGCAATTCCATGTTGCGAACGTTCCGGCCGCCAGCGAATTCATTATGGGAATCAACCACACCGCCATCAGGGTTATGCTCAGCCGCAAAATCAAGGACACGAATAGCTACATCAATACTGCAACTGCATTTCTGCTCCACGCAATGGGTGCCAGCGAAGAAACGATACAGGAGGTGCTGGAATGGAGCGTTGGCTATTTCAAGTCGATCGACGGTGACGGAAAATGGTAATTACGAGCCTGCTGTAAAAGGTTCGTCCACAATCGAGGCTTTGCTCACAAAGCCCCGCTTTGTCTTTCAACCCAGTAGCAATGTTCGCTCAGCACAGCTGATGCAGAACGCATTGCATAATTGATTCTCATTTTGATCAATCAGCCCTGACTCCAGCATGACGCGGAGACAAAGATTCCCTTTTCCACAAAGATATTTGAAAGGTATCACAAAGGCGACTAAGATATCTGAAAAGGTTTCAGGAGAAGGTTATGAAATTGTCTCATTTTCGAGACGTGCTTGCCGTCGTGGAAGCCGGCGGCCTTCGTGCAGCAGGCCGCCAACTCGGAATCGCCCAGCCCGTCATCACGCGCAGCATCAAGGAGCTTGAGAGGGAGCTGGGAGTCACGATTTTCGAACGCCATGCCAAAGGCGTGAGATTGACGGAAATGGGCAAAAAATTTGTTCACCGGGTAGAGGCATTTCAGCATCAACTCAGGCTTGCCCGCGAAGAGATCGAGCAACTCAAGGGTGAGTATACCGGGTCAGTTTCAGTGGCCCTGTCCACCGCCACATGCATGAGCTTGCTTCCGCAGGCGCTCAAAACTTTTACAACACGCTATCCCGATGTCGTCGTCAAAATATCGGAAAGCCTGTTCCAACCGATAGAAAATGACCTCATCAACGGTAAGTTCGATTTCTGGGTCGGTCCTCTCGACCAGTCCAGTGCCTCGACCCAGTTCGCTGTCGAAACCCTGTTCGAAAATGATCGGCGTGTCGTCGCGCGCAAAGGACATCCGCTCGCCTCGGCGCGCAGCCTTTCTGAACTGGTTGACGCAAGCTGGGTGAGGCCAACACTGTCGACCCGGAATACCGAAGGCGATTTCTACGGCATGTTCGAGCGTGCGGGGCTCAAGCCCCCCAAGATCACGGTCCATGGCCGTTCCTCGCTGGTTACTGTCATCGCTGTCGCCAATACCGACTTGCTTACGATATTGCCGCAACAATGGCTCGATTTTGAACCGGTTGCGAATCTGCTCCATACATTCGATCTGATCGACCCAATGAATGCGGCCCCGATGTGCATCGTCCGCCACCAAGGGTTGCCTCTAACACCCGCCGCCGACCATTTCTGCGACCTCATCAGGAAGGCGGCGCATAATTACGCATTCGCAAAACAGGCGGAACAGACCAAATTAGCAGAAGCGTTAAAAGGAGTGAGAGGCAAAAGCTGAATGGGGAACTGGCGATCATTCAGCTATCACTGATAATGATAATGGTATCGGCTGCTGACAAACTGCATCTGATGGTATTTCAGACGCGCGATACAGTAGAATGAAAAGCCGGCAGCCTCAGGTTGAATCGGCCCGATGCACGAACAAATTCGTGCCGGAGAGTATCTGAGAGGATCCAGTGGCCGTGAACGACGTGCAAAAAATGCTCGACGAAATTCCAATGAGCAAAAACCAGACGGTCGCAGTAATCATCATCGGCCTCTTGTCCGCTCTGGATGGCTATGATGTTCTGGCCATGACGTTCGCGGCGCCAGGTGTCGGCACCGAATTCGGGATAGGCAAAGCTGCTCTGGGTATAGCTCTCTCCAGCGGGCTGGCCGGGATGGCGCTGGGTTCCTTCTTCATGGCACCGCTAGGCGATCGCTTCGGAAAACGCGCCATCGTTCTAGCCAGCCTGGTTTTTATGGGCGTGGGAATGCTGATGTCAGCCTTTGTGACGTCGGTTATCGAATTGTCCGCATGGCGAATCTTCACCGGCATCGGCATCGGCGCCCTTGTTCCGGTGATCGCTCCGCTGGCGGCGGAGTTCTCCAATGCACGGCGCCGGCGACTGGCAATGGCGGTGATGTCGTTTGGCTATCCAGTCGGCGGAACGATTGGCGGATTTGCCGCTGCCGCATTACTGCAATATTATTCCTGGCATTCGGTGTTTTTGCTGGGCGCGGCAATGTCGGCCCTGTTGCTGCTCGCTGCTCTGGCCTGGCTGCCCGAACCGCCCGCGTTCCTGATTGCAAAACAGCCCGCAAATGCCTTGGAGAGACTTAATACGTATCTGCGGCGCTGCGGGGTCAATCCAGTTTCTACGCTCCCGGACGTTGAACGGTCTGAGACTGGAAAAACCTCTTACCGCCAGATTTTTGCAGATGGTCATTGGCGCAGCACGCTTCTGATAACAGCCGTGAATTTGCTCTTCATTCTATCCGTCTATTATATCCTCAGCTGGATGCCTCAGCTCGTTGCCGATCTTGGCCATACGGCATCGTTCGCCACATTGACATCCGCGCTCGCCTGTTCCGCCGGCGTGGCCGCCTGCATCGCATTTGGCCTGTTCGGTACAGGCATTCCCCTTCGCTGGCTCGCCGCAACGCAAATGATCGGCTTGGCCGTGGCGATAGTGGCATTTGGCCTGGCGTCACAGGGCACAGTTGTTCTGCTGCTGATGGCCGCCGCGGTTGGCATATTCCTCTACAGCGGGATACTTGGCCTCTATTCGGCTATCGTCGAAAGCTTCAGCCCTCGCTTCCGGTCGACGGGGGTTGGCTTCGTTATGGGATGCGGCCGTGTTGGCGGCGCAATCACACCGGCACTGGCGGGCTGGCTGTTCGAAATCGGCATGAGCAGGGATATTGTGTCCATCATCATGTCGCTCGGCGCATTGGCTGCAGGCATCCTCATGATATCGTGGCGGCAGCAATAATTCGTTGGAGCGCTGGCGTCGGCAAACGACGCGGGATGTTGAACGCAAGGGTTCCGGAACGCGATTGCAACGCGGTTTACGGGCTAGGGTCAAGACCCTAATGACGTGTCAGCACAATCCTGGTAGCCGCCAATCCATTGGGTAAGGCGCCGATTTTTTCCACCTGCACTTCTGCCTCCCGGACAGAGGAAGTCCGCAAGCAGGTTTCGGCGAGCCTTCTGGCAAACGTCTCAATCAGGCTGATCCGCTGCCCCGCCAGATCCGTTGCGTAAGAAAGCACCAGATTATAGTCGATGGTCTGCCCCAGTTCATCTTCAGACAGAGGGTCGATACGCAGGCGCACATGGACGTTCAGCGCCTGCGGCCGGCCTCTCTCATGCGCATGAACCCCGATGTCCGCTGCAATCCGAATGTCACGCACGAGAACTTCCTGTAAACAGGCGGCGCCCTCTTGGCACTGAGCCGAAGCCATTGGGTCCACAGTCTCGGCCATTGCTCGGTCCTATTTACCGAAGACGACCGTCTTCGACCCGTTGAGCAATACCCTGTCCTCAAGATGATACTGAACTGCTCTGGCGAGCACCCGCCGCTCGATATCCCGGCCTTTGCGGACCAGATCTTCGGGCGAGTCCGCATGCGTAATTGCCTCGACATCCTGATGAATGATCGGACCTTCATCGAGATCTGCTGTTACATAATGAGCAGTGGCGCCAATCATTTTTACGCCGCGCGCATATGCCTGATGATAGGGCTTTGCGCCTTTGAAGCCTGGCAGGAAGCTATGATGGATGTTGATGCATCGGCCCGAAAGAAAAGCGGCCAGATCATCCGACAAGATTTGCATGTACCGCGCAAGAATGACGAGATCCGCCTTGGTGTCGGTTACGATCTTCTTGATCTCTGCCTCCTGCTGAGGCTTGGTTTCCGGGGTGATCGGCAAATGATAGAAGGGAATATTCAGCGTACCGACCACACCCAGCCGTTCATGCGGATGGTTGGACGCGATACCCACCACGTCCATCGGCATCTCGCCAATCCGTTCACGATAAAGCAGATCGCCAAGGCAATGGCCCGATTGCGACACGAGTATCAGCACGCGACGCTTTTCGTCGCTGCGGCGCATTTGCCAATCTATTGGATCGGATTTTGCCAGCTGATCAAAGCCGCTACGCAACTCTGCCTCCTTATCCACATCCGTATCGAAACGAATGCGCATGAAGAAGCGACCGGTCTCCAAATCATCGAATTGCGCAGCTTCAAGGATGTTGCCGCCGTGTCCGGCGATCAGCCCGGCAACATCGGCAACCAGTCCGGCGCGATCCTTGCAGGCGAGAGTAACGATATATCCGCTCATTGGATGCTCCATGAGATGTATAAAATATTTAACATTCGCTCGCCTCTGCGGAGAAGCTCGCAGCCCATTCCAGAGCCTTGCCAATGCCGCCAAAGGGATAAAGGTGGATCAAGACGTCGCCAAACGCTGGATCTTCTGTTGAACGGGCAAGATCGACAATAAGCCGGTCCGGCGTAGCCGTGCTGAGCAGTTTGGTAATCGACACACCATATTTGGCCATAACTTTTGCCGAAGCGCCTACCCCGCAGCGTGCAGCGAAACGAAGTAGAGACTGTATAGTTGCCGGACCAGGAACCCCGACGCGAACCGGAACGCTTACGCCCATATTTCTGATGTTAGTCAACCACTCGATTACCGCCTCGGCATCGAAAACGAACTGCGTCATGATTTCGGCCGCCAAACCCTGAGCCTCAAGCGCAGCGAGCTTGTCCTGCATTGCAGTCATGAGTTTTTCTAACGAAATCTGCGGATGGCCGTCCGGATAGCCGGAAATACCAACCTGACGGATGCCATGATCCAACAATATTCCACTTTGTATGACGGCCAGCGCATCTTCATATGGCCCCATGGGCTCCGCAGGATCACCCGCCACAACAAACATGCGTTCTGCGCCAGCATCATCGCGCAATCGCTTCATGAAACGCAACAGCTCGTCCTCCGAACGGAGGCGGCGCGCCGAACAATGAGGCACCGGTTCGAGGCCAAGCTTCCGCACAGCCGCACTCACCTCAGCGACACGGTCAACGGTGTCGCCCGGCAGGAAAGTCACTGACACCTGAGCACCGGGCTCCATCAAATCCGCAGCAGCAGCAAGCCGATCTGTATCTTTCGTCGTGATTTCGAGGGAATAGCCGCGCATGAAGCGGCCACTATCGGTCGGAGTCACGGCCTTCCTTTCTTAGTAACTGAAACGCACAGCAAAAGTCGGCGGGAAACCCGCTGAAAATCATTCTCGAACCATGCCCAAAAATATCCGGGAGGGACGGGAGGGAGCATGCCCCTCCCGGATGAGACGGACAGTTGCGCTAATGCTTAGGCAACTACGTCCTCTTTTCTGATATGCGCGTTCTTCATTTCCTTCACAGCCGTCGCATAAGGGACCGGAGCGACCGTCGCGCGCACAGCAAGCTGTCGATGCAGCTCGACTTGCGGCTTGCGCGACCCGCCATCCGGTTCACCCCAAATCACCGTCACTTCGGTGCCCGGCTCCGCGTAAGCGGCATCGACGACAGCGATCGAGAGGAACTTCTGCTCGTTCACTGTGTAGCCCACAAAGTTGGAAAGCCCGATGAACGTGCCGTCCGGTGTCCGGACTTCATCCGCCTGCTGAAGGCCATAGGACGCCTTCGGCATCTCCATATATTTATATGGCAGGCCAGGCTCCATCAGCGAGCCGTAGATCTTCAATATGTCTTCATTGTTCCAGACCAGCGTCACCTTCTTGCGGTGGCCACCCTCTGCGGCACGCTTTTCGAGAGCCGGGCGTCCAATGAAATCATGATCGAACTTCATCAGCTTGTTCACGCCCAGATCCCAGGGCGTCATGTAATAGTCTTCGATATTCTGCGAGCGGAAGCTTCCCGCGAACTGCGTCTTGGCTTCCCAGCCATCGGCAGGCAGCCACTTGCGATAGTCGGCAAGCTTGGGATCGGTGTAGACCGCAGGCGTCGGCAGACCAATCCAGCCAACCTCTCCCAAGGTGCTGAAATAGGTCTTAACACCAGCCAGTTTCAGGCCATATTTCTCGCCAGCATCAATCAGAATGTTCCTGATCTTGTCGCGTTCGGAATAAGGGCCGGAGAGTTCCACGCCCTTGTGCCCGGCAACGCTGTGACGCAGGGCAAGCACATCGCTCCCGGCGATTTTGACCTTTGCAAGGCGGAAGAACGGGATATCCGGTATCTCGCCTTCAATCACGTCACCAAAGAGTTGCTCAGCCAGAGGGCCATCGAGTTCGTAGCGATAAAAGGTGCGACCCTCAGGGTTTTCGTTGGTCAACAAGTCACGGGTGAGCGTGACATCATAGCCACCGATCTCAGCGTTATATTTCACCCAGTTTTGCAGATGCATGCCGCTGATCATTTCCATCGTGCCGTCCTCCAGATGCTGAAGAACGCACTCACCGATAACGTATCCGTCATGGTTGCAGGCAAGATATTGCTTGGCGCGCAGAGGCGGGAAGTTGGCGAAGCTATTGATGCCCAGGTCGCTCAAGAGACGAACCGCATCTTTACCGCGGATGAAGGTTTCCGGCATGTGGTGAGACTGATCGAACATCAGCACACCCTCACGCCATGCCCGCTGCTCATCACGCCAGTTTGAGAATTCCAGAGGCACAGGAGATGTGCCGACCCTGGCACTTGGGTGCGGCGCCAGCGTATCGTTGTAGAAATGGTCAACCAGATTGGGAACCGAATCGATAAATTCCTGCAGATTCTGGTATTCGGGCTTGCTCATGGTAATCGTTGCTCCTCTATCCCTAACGTTCTGATTTGCGAAAGAGCTGGAGCCGTAAAGGCGCCGTCGTAAGGCGGACTCAGGAACTTTGCTCCTGAATGCCCGCTCCAACGGCGACCATCTTGCGGTCTGTACTAGCGCAAAGGTCACGTTTGTATGTGTTGGCTAGCACCGATAGGGGATGTGCACATGACCCCAAATTGTCTGCACCGATACCTTATATGCTATCGCAATCGACTGTGCGCGGCTTATTAGCCCCAACCGGTCAAGAGGCTCTTGGCAATCGTTTGCTTCATCATCTCGATACTACCCTCGGCAAGGTGGGCGATCCGATGCTGGTAATATGTTGTCGGCAAACGGCTTTCCTCTAGCATGCCGATACCGCCCACGATCTGCATGGCGCGATCGTAAACCGAACTCGCCATTTTGACGCAATAGGATTTGGCCATCGCCGCCTCCACCCGCGCATCTTCACCTTGGTCAATCTTCCAGCCCGCCTTGTATGTCAGCAGGCGGCCAATTTCGATTTCAGTCACCATATCAGCCAGCATGAACTGGATATGCTGGCGTTCTGCCAGCGGAGCACCGAACGTGACGCGTTCCTTGGCGCGCGCGGTTGCGATCTTCAATGCTTTCTGTGCACCGCCTACACAGCCCGCGCCAATGACTGTTCGATTGCGGTTCAGCTGATCCTGCACATAACGGAATCCGCTATTTTCCTCTCCCAGAATATTTTTGGCCGGAATTTTCACATTGTTAAAATGCAGGTCGCAAACCCGGCCAAGGAAGGTGCCGGGCGCTGCTGTCTGCTTGATTTCGCCTACCGTGATCCCTTCGGACGGAAAATCCACCAGGAACGTGCTTATGCCCTTATATCCCATGCCTGGCGAAGTGACGGCGTAGACCAGAAGATATTCAGGCTTGGTGAAGGGATGAAACGGGTCGGGTGACCAGCGCTTCACCCCATTCAGGACATAATGGTCACCCACTCGTTCTGCACGCGTCGTGATCGCGGCAACGTCGGAGCCAGCGTCGGGCTCGGAAATACAGATATGATACTGCTCCCGCCCCTCAAGTATCGGGTAAAGATATTTTTCCCGCATCCATTCCGGTGACTGATAGAGTACGGGATGAGGATCGAGGAAAGCTGACCAGACTACAGTCTGGCCGTACGTCACCCACGAACTCCGCAATTCCTCAAACAGAATGCATTTGGCGAGCGTGCCCGCTCCTCGTCCACCTGCGTCCGTCGGAATGGCGACACCGCGAAAACCATATTCCGTGAATTTCTCGCGCAGGCGCGCGACCAGAGCCGGGTCCGCATCATAATCACTAAGCGGCCAGTCCGCCTCGATCGGGTCGCATTCCTCCCGAACGAAGCGCCGCGCGCGCTCACGAATATCGAGTTGTTCGGGTGATAGGCTGAAATCCATTGATAGATCCTTTATTGGGTGAAAGCGGCAGAGCCGGATTGGGGGGCACTGCTTTCAAGGTACATTTTCTTGAGTACATGCTTCTGAAGCTTCCCTGTCTCGAGGCGAGGCAGGTGCGAACAGAAGGCAATCTTGCGTGGGCATTTGATCCCGGAAAGGCGTCCCCGGCAAAAGCCGATCAGTTCCAATTTCATTTCCTCGGAGGGCAGGAAACCGTCGTTTAACTCGACTGCAGCGACGACTTCTTCACCGAACTCTTCGCTGGGGGCGCCGAATACTCCGCAATCGCACACTGCAGGATGCTCTTCGAGGGTCTTCTCTATCTCCGCCGGATAGATATTGACGCCGCCTGAGATGATCGTGTGGGCACGGCGGTCAGTAATATAAAGATAGCCTTCGGCATCGACAAAACCTATGTCTCCCGTAGTGCTCCAGCCTTGGGCATTACGTGACTGCGCAGTCTTCTCCGGATCTCTCCAATAGGTGAATTTGGGGCCGTCGAAATAGATGTCGCCCTGCTCGCCAGCCGCAACCTCCTTGCCATCTTCACCAATGATATGGACCTTACCGAGAACCGCGCGTCCAACCGAACCTGGATGGGACTTCCATTCCTGAGGCGATATCAACGTCACGCCATTCTGCTCAGACGCCGCATAATATTCCCAGATGATGTCACCCCACCAGGCAAGCATTTCCTGTTTCACCGTTACAGGGCACGGCGCCGCAGCATGGATCGCGACCTGCAGTGAGCTGACGTCATAGCTGTTGCGCACATCGGCAGGCAGCTGCAGCATTCGATAGAACATAGTGGGCACCCACTGGCTGTGAGTGACGCGATGACGCTCGATGAGACGCAGTGCATCTTCCGCATCAAATTTTCTCATGACTACAACCGTTCCGCCAAGCGCCAGGATGCGCATCACCATGCGGAGCGGAGCGGCGTGGTAGAGCGGTGCCGGTGACAGATACACCGTCTCCTCGCTCAGGCCGAAGGGCGTCACCCACTGGCGAATTGCCTCGGCTTCTTTGGGGTCTCCGGTCAAGGCCAGACGAATGGCTTTGGGCCGGCCCGTCGTGCCGGACGAATAGCACATTGGTTTTCCTGGCGGCACATGAGGCAATTCGGCATCGGCGGAAAACTGCGACAGGCGACGCTCAAAGTCTGCATCCTGATCGCCATTCATGACTATAAATTCCGGAGCATCCAGGACACTGCTGAGAGCATCTATCAGGTTGCCGAAGGACGCATCAATGAACAACAGCTTCGCCCCGCTGTCAGAGAGAAGATACTTGATCTCCTCAACCTTGAGATGGGAACTCATCGGAACATAGTGGAGCCCGCAACGCACGGCACCCCACACGATTTCGAGATACCGCATACAATTAGGCATCATGATCGCAACTGCATCACCTGCCACCAGTCCCGATGCGGTCAAAAGCTGCGTGACCTGACTGGCTCGAGCGTCAAGTTCGCCATAGGTGATGGCTTGATCGGTACCCGCAATCAGGCAAGCCACTTTGTCAGGGGCTCGTTTGGCAGCGGCACGCAACATAGGCATCAACCCTCTCCCGCAGCGATCCATACTCTCCGGTCGATCTGCTTCAGAAGATACTAGAATAAGGAAGAGCCCGCAAAAATGACCTTTGCGAGCATTTCCCTTGACGCTTTGCGCGCAAGGCGCGCACTGACTTCAGGCGCTTGGACGAAGATCGCTCGGATTGCTGCCCGTCCAGCGTTTGAACGCGCGATTGAAAGTGCTCAACTCTGCGAAGCCCAGCTTCCACGCGATCTCGGTCAAAGTCAGCGAGCGATTATGTATGAGTTCGACCGCGACACGATGGCGAACGCGATCCTTCAATCGTTGAAAGCTGACGTTGCTCTCTTCCTGCAACCGCCGCCGCAATGTGGCGCTCGACGAGTTCAGTATCCTGGCGGCATCTTCGAGCGACAGCGAAGTCTCGATATGCTGCAGCAAAACGGCCTGCACGCGTTCGGTGAAACTGAGTTCATCACGAAAGCCGAAGGCGAGATTGCCTGGCATCGCATTGAGAAAGCGGGTCAGGCGGCGCTCGTCGGGAACCGGCGGCAAGCTTAACCAACTCGCATCGAACGTTAGTGCTGTTCGCGGTGCGTCAAATTTCAGCGCGCAGCCATAAATCTTGACCGGATCCAACACGCGCCGCTGGTCGGAAAAGTTGAAGCGCACGTCCAGAAGCGGGATCCGGCGGCCGACCAGCCAGCAGAGAAACCCGTACAGCATGAAGATAATGGCGCGGTTCACCGTGCTGCGCTGCAGAGAGTCCTCAAACCGCTCTGTAATCCATATATGCGCGACCCTGTCGTCCCGCCGAAATCGCAACACGAAATCGCGGGTAGCGATATGATATAGGCGGCAGCCCGTGCGGATCGCCGCTTCGAGTGTAGTCTCCTGCATCACCAGCCGGCACATCGTCTTGAAGGTACCAAGCGGTACGGGATGGTCACCGAGCAGCCATAATTCGTCCCCGCTCACGCGGGTCAGCGCCCGCAGGAATTTGGTGAACTGCTTCTGGGTGAGCCGATAGTTGGGGTCGCTCGCCTCGTCAGGGTCAATTCCGGCTGCTGAGAACAGTCGTCGGGTTGGCACACCACGCCGTTCGAACCCGCTCGTCAGAAGCAAAGCGAACCTGCCATGGATCCCGCCGCGATCCGCAGCGGATGGACTATTGGTCATTGTTGTGCGGGGTTTGGTCACGCTCTTGATATGTCCCATTGTCCCACACTTACCCGAATAGCTCCCCCCATCATTGCCTATATTACTTACGTATGTGCCGATGTCGACCACGACCGGCATACCTCCCCCCGCTGAAGGCAGGATGCGCCTGATGGATAGAACCCGGAACAAGACCGGCGTGGAAAAGCGCAGATGACAGACAGGACCTGCTGGATCTAGCGAAGCATGACAACGACCTTACCGTTCGCTTTCCGCTCCTCAATCATCGCGATGGCGTCACGCGCCTGCTCAAGTGGAAACATATGAGAGACGGCCGGCTTGAGCTTACCCTGATTATAGAGGTCGAGTAATGTAGCGACAATCTGCTGATTATGTTCGGGCTCTGCCATGGCGAGGGAACGCAGATTGACGCCAACGATGCTGCACGATTTTAGCAGTGCCAGGTTAAGCGCAATCTTTGGAATGCCAGCGGTAAAGCCCACCACGAGATGGCGACCACCCGGATTGAGGCTTCTGAGCGCGGCTTCGGCATAGTTGCCACCGACGGCATCACATACGATATCTATGCCATTGGCCCCGGCGGCGGCGCGAAACGCCTTAGAAAGGTCACGTTGCCCGTCAGGTTGCAGTTCCGGTGAATATATGACGCCGTCATGCGCGCCGTGCTGCGTAGCAAAAGCCAATTTTTCCTGGCTCGAAACACCAGCAATCACCCGAAGCCCCAGCGCATTACCAATCGCACAGGCTGCAGATCCAATGCCACCCGCTGCGCCCAGCACAAGCATGGTCTCTCCCGAGTGCGCCTGCCCCCGGTTGGCGATGGCGTAATAGGCCGTCGCAAAGGTGAACAGGAACGACGCCCCGACCTCCATCGGCATTGCATCGGGCATGGATATCAGCCTGTCCGGCGTGAGAACGACGGCTTCAGCAAGCCCACCCCAATTAGCACGGCCAATTACGCGATCGCCTATCGCAAAGCCATGTACATGGTCGCCGACCTGATCGACCACGCCGGCAATCTCTGTGCCCGGCGCGAACGGCCGCTCGGGCTTGACCTGATAGAGATCGCGAATGACCAGCGCATCGGGATAGTTGATGCCGCAAGCATGGACGCAGACGCGAACCTCATCTGGCCCGCAATCAGGGTCATCAATCTCTTCCAGCGATAATGTCTCAGAGCCGCCTGCTCTACGACTGAGAATTGCTCTCATCTTGGCAACCTATCCATTTTAATTCGGTTCTATTCCAGTGTCACTAGCATCTATATGATTCTAGTGTGGTGGATAAAAACTGGCCGCTCATCCATGGCAAGGCCGCTCAACCGGCATGGCCAATGTGCACCATCAACCAATTATTTCCAGCCCCCTCAGCACTTTTGAGGATGCCTGTTGTAATTGCCGAGCCGCAGCAGAATCTTGGTTGAGTGCCTGCATATTGCCGCTCAAGCCCTGTAAGATGCGATGATCCCGCCGCTATCGGAACAACGGAAAAGCCATCGCGACGCAGCCGACCTTTCCGACTAACGGGAAATGAAAGCAGGCCGACAGCATTACGGCCTCATTGAAACATGGGAGAGCGGCGCCGGAATGATTCTCGTTACCTCAGCCAATGGCAATCAAGGCAAACAGCTGCTTCCCCGGTTGACAGCCGCCGGGCTTGCAGTGCGTGCGCTGGTCCGAACCGAGGCATCCGCCGAAGCACTCGCTGCAACCGGAATTAACGACATCATCGTCGGCGACATGGGCAATCCCGCCGTGCTGGCACAGGCGATGCAGGGCATCGAGAAGGTATATCATATTGGCCCGTCCGTTCATCCGCAGGAACGGGCAATGGGGTTTGCAGCAATAGATGCCGCACGAGCGGCTGGTGTGCAGCATTTCGTTTTCAGCTCGGTACTCCACGCAATCACCACCGACTTCGTTCAGCACGAAATCAAGCGCGACATCGAGGAGCACCTGATATCTTCTGGGCTGGAGTTTACCATCCTCCAGCCGACCAATTACATGTCGCCCATCAAACTCAGACCCGTATTCGAAAAAGGCGTGTTCCGCCTGTCCTGGTCACTCGAACGCCGCCAATCACTGGTCGATTTGGCCGATGTAGCCGAGGTGGCGACCATGGTGCTCACGGACAGCGAACGCCATGCGGGCGCAACCTATGAGTTGGTTGCGCCCGGACGGTATAATGCGCATGATCTGGGAGCGATCATCAGCAAGGCGGTCGGCCGCCCGGTCCCGGTCGAGCAAGTCCATGCCGATACCTTTCTGAGAGAGATGTTCGGCGACGTCACACCGGAACAGCTCCCCCATGAGACTCGGGTTCTGCGATCTATTTCGGCGCGCAACAGCTCGCATGACTTCATCGGCAATCCCAATGTACTGACCTGGCTCCTCGGCCGTGAGCCGACCAGCTATGAGCAATTTGTCCGGCGGACTTATGAGGCCTATCTGGCTTCTGGCAAGATGCTCTTCTCGACGGCGCGTTAGGCTGCAGTCATTCGGCCCAGCGCCCCGCACCATACTTCCAATATCATAATATATTTCTGTCGCAGACGTGCACGCGGATCGGTTGCCTCTAGCGATACCATGGAGATCATCGCTGCGGATACTTCGCCATCTCTTATTCCCGATAATCGCCGTTAAGCATTGAGAAAACATGGCGCGATGCATGCGTGCAGGCTGATTGTGACCACAGAACGCCGATCCACGGCGGTAACATAGGGAGAGAATGCTATGACGGAATCAAGACATTGGCTTCATTCGGTATCGGCTGGTGCAATATTAGTTGCATCAGCGGTGATGATACCGTCCGCCGCATACGCGCAGGCGACCTCAGCGCAAAATGAAGCGTCAGACACATCCAGCGACGGGCTGGGTGAAATCATTGTGACGGCAAACCGGCGCGCTGAAAACCAGCAGCGTGTGCCGATCGTCGTATCCACCTTTCAGGCGGAAACGCTGACCAAGCTCAGCATCGCATCGACTTCGGATCTACCGCAGCTGACCCCGGGCTTGAGCTTCACCCGCACTTTGGTCGCCGCTAATCCGACCCTGCGCGGTGTTGGCACGCTGACCTCCGGTTATACTGCGGAAGTCCCGGTAGCGACCTATATTGATGGCCTATACTTGCCTAACCCAGCCGCCGCAGCCTTCGCGTTCAACAATATCGAGCGGATCGAAGTTCTGAAAGGTCCTCAGGGCACGCTATACGGCCGCAATACCACGGGTGGCTTGATCCATGTGATCACCAAGGAACCCGATCTCCTCACGACAAGCATTGATGCATCGGCCACCTATGAACGGTTCGATACAGTGCGTCTGAACTTTTACGGCTCGACTCCGCTCGGCGATACGCTGGCAGCCAATGTCGCTGTATCATACACCAAGCAGAGCGATGGCTGGGGATACAACCAGTTCTTGGGCGAAGACGTCATGAAGTACAAAGACTTCGGCGTTCAGGGCAAGCTCCTGTGGGAGCCCACCAGCGACACGCGTATCTCGCTGCGCGGGTTTTATGACCGCGTCGTCTCCGATCAGGGCAACTTCGCATCTATTCTGCCCGGCTCAATCGGCAACGATGGCACACCCTATCTTGGCGAATATCAGGTCAGCAGCCGGCGGCAGCTCTATGTCAAGCAGCGCATGTATACCATCTCTCTGAAAGCTGAACATGATTTCGGCGGCGCTACATTTACAAGCATCACCGGCTATATCGACAGCAAGTCGCCCAGTTATAACACGCAGGGCGGCGTCGCAGGTAATCCGGTGGGCGGCCAGTCGGCAATCAACGTCGATCTGTTCGGTCGTGCCAAGACATTCAGCCAGGAAATTCAGCTGGCCTCGAATGCAACGGATTCGAAGCTACAGTGGATCACGGGCCTCTTTTTCTATGACGACGATACGACGATCCAGGCGAACATCTATGGTACCTGCGTCGGAACAGTCTGTGCCGGAGCGACGCCGGTACAAATCATCGGCAATCCGAAGACCCAATCCACTGCGGCCTTTGGCGAGGGCACATACAGCTTCACGCCCAGCACGCGGCTGACGCTTGGCCTTCGGTATACCCGGGACAAGAAGACGCTGCTGGATGGTTCACTTGGACCTTTGGCAGGCCGTCCCAATTCGATCCCGGCCTTTCCGCCCTCAGTGCCATCCCACCCAAGCCTGGGCGACATCGACACCAGTGTCATAGCCAACAAGCTGACCTGGAAGATCGTACTGGCTCAGGATTTTGGCCCCAACATCCACAGCTATGCCTCGTTCAACCGCGGCTTCAAGTCGGGCGGCTATAATCCGATCAGCTTCAGCAATCCACCGTCGAGACCCGAGGAACTCGATGCCTATGAGATCGGCATAAAGTCCGAGCTGTTTGATCGCAAACTGCGGCTCAACATTGCCGGTTTCTATTATGACTATAAGGACATCCAGCTGCGCACGACGGCCCCGCCGGCTCCTGCTGGAGGCTCGATCCTGTACAATGCGGCCAAGGCTCGGGTGAAGGGTGTCGACGTTGACTTCGTATTCTCGCCTGTCCGCAATCTGACTATCAACGGCGGTGCAGAATATCTTGATGCGAAGTACAAGAGTTTCCCGGGTGGTACCTGCACCACACCGCGGGTTCCCGATGCTACCATGGGCATATTGGGCGGTGTATCGTCAACGCCCTGCGACTTGGCCGGAGCCCGGCTGCCATCGGCACCTAAATTCTCGTACACGCTGGGCGTAACATATGCGGTGCCAACCGACATCGGTGAGTTCGAGTTTAACGCCAATGACGGTTATAAATCGAAATATTACTGGGATCCGGACAACCGGATCAGCCAGAAGTCCTATCACCTGGTCAACGCATCGCTGACCTGGACCCACCCCAATGAACGCTACAGCCTGCAAGGCTTTGTCAAGAATCTGACAGGCACCTATTATTACGCGGTGGCCGTCGGAGGCTCGGGTGGCAATGACGTTCATGTTCCGGGTGCACCGCGCACCTATGGCGTAACGGCAAGGTACCGCTTCTGAGGAACGCTGTTTGAGGCATCCCGGCCTCCGATGCCGACATATTCGGCGGGAATAGGTTCGGGATGCCGGAACGGTCAGTTCAACCGGTTACATAAAATAAGGGAGCGCCGGGTCATATGCCTCGGCGCTCCCTATATTTTTAGGCCGCACCGCTTTTGCTTCGGGTCTATGAACCTAAATGCCTGGCGCTAATGACGCGTGATAGCGCAGCAATTGCATCCATGAAGATCATTATCCCGGCCATCAGCAGCATCATATCAAACAGGCTGGCATTGCTGAACAATAGAAGAGTAACGCATTCCGCGAACGCCATCAGCCCTGCCTGCGCAGCAAACCACATCAACATTATTGCGGGCCTACAGCCGCCCGAAAGAGTGCGGCATGCACCGCACAGCATGATCCCAAAAACCATACCAATGTGGGCGAAGGGCATGAGCATGGTATGGAATGCGAGCCGTTGGTACAGCCCGCCATCACCGCAATAAGCGGTAATCAAGCTAACCGGGCTTAGCCCAGTATCGACCATCAGCCCGAACAGCATTCCACTGGCGCAGATCACCCCGCCCGCGCCGGGCAGAGCAGCGAGAGGAAAGGTAGAGGAAGTGCAGCCGGTTTGGCAGCGTTCAGGCCTCATCGCCCAACGCCTCCATCCGGCCGCAGATATGTCTCACAAAATCTATTCGGCGGGTTGAAGCTGCCGCGTCACAATTGTCTGGGCATTGGTATATTCCGAAAGCCCATCGAGCGCATTCTCGATACCAATGCCGGATTGCTTGTGACCGCCGAAAGCGACGTGCGGAGAGAAGCTGTGGATCTCGTTGATCCAGACCGTCCCTGCCTCGATCCGATCGGCAATGGCGCGCGCCTTGGCCGTGTCGCGGCCCCAAACCGATGCAGCCAAGCCATAATCGGTGTTGTTGGCACGCGCGATCACATCCTCGACGTCATTGAACTTGAGCAATGGCAGAACCGGCCCAAATGCTTCCTCGACCACTACGCGGCTGTCTTCAGGCGGATTGTCGATGATTGTGACGGGTACAAAGAAGCCCTTCCCTTCCGCGATTTCGCCACCCAGCAGGAAACGCTGCCCGTCTGCCTTCGCGTCGGCGAGAAGATTTTTCAGCTTTTCGAACTGCATGCGGTTCTGGATCGGGCCAAGGTCGGTTCCCTGTTGCGATCCGTCGCCAACCTTGACGGTCTTGGCATATTCGACCAGAGCTGCCGCCAGTTCGTCATAGATGTCTTCGTGAATATAGAGCCGCTTTGCCGCAACGCAGAACTGGGCGCTGTTCTGGAAGGCCGCCCAGAACAGTTCTTTCGCTGTCTCCTCGACATTCACATCAGGCAGGACAATGGCCGGATCGTTGCCACCGAGCTCCAGCGTAATGCGCTTCAGGTTGCCGGAGCAGCTTTCCATGATCTTGCGACCCGTAGCGGTCGAGCCGGTAAAGCTGATCTTGTTGATGCCCGGGTGCGCGGTCATCCACGCGCCGAGATCATTGCCACCCGAAACGATGTTGAGCACACCTGCGGGCAGCACGTCGCGCAACAGTTCGCCCAGCTTCAAGGTGCAGAGCGGAGTATAAGGCGAAGGCTTGAGTACCATGGTGTTGCCAGCCACCAGCGCAGGCGCGATCTTCCAGATCGCCAGCAAAACCGGAAAGTTCCAGGGCGTAATGCCGCCGACCACGCCCAGCGGAACCCGGCGCGTTTCGACCGTGCGATCGTCCGTCTTCTCCGCCACATGGACAGGGAGCGACTGCTTGGCAATTTCCTGGCACCAGATCACCGAGCCGCCGATTTCCCATTCCGCCCCGGCGCGGCCCTTGCCCTGTTCGAGCGTCAGCAGACGCATGAAGTCCTCGGCATGCTCCTGAATGACATCGCCAATCTTCGCAACCATCGCCTGGCGCTCCTCGACCGGGCGGGCGGACCATTCGGGAAAGGCGCGCCGCGCCGCTGAGATGGCTTCTTCCAGCTGGTCGCGGCTGGCGTCGGGAACGGTCGCAATGACTTCCTCGGTCGCCGGGTTGAACGCTTCAATGCTATCGGGCGAGGTCGCCGATTTACCGTCGATGGTCATGGTGTAATCTGAGAAGAAATCGGTGCTCATAACTGGCTCCTTCAGGCCTTTCATTCGGCCGAAACTAGGTTTTGGAAAAGCGCGCGGCGCATGATCTTGCCTGTGCTGGTTTTGGGCAGATCATCGACGAAATGGATGCCGCGCGGTACCTTGTACGCGGCAAGATGCCCTCGGCAGTGGCTCACCACTTCCTCCGCATCAATATTTGCATCGCGATGGAGGACGATGAAGGCCTCGGCCACCTCGCCCTTCTCGTCATCGGGGCGGCCAGCAACAGCGACCATAGACACCGCCGGATGCATTGCGATCACCTGCTCGAGCTCCGCCGGATAAACATTATAGCCTGCGGTCAGGATCATGTCCTTCTTGCGGTCGAGGATGTAGAGATACCCCTCTTCGTCAATTCGCGCGATGTCGCCCGTTGCGAACCAGCCTTCGGCATCGAGCACTTCCGCGGTTGCCTCAGGATTGTTCCAGTACCCCTGTGTGACAAGAGGTCCGCGAACCATAAGCTCTCCGGAAGAGCCGGCGGTATCATCGGCGTCAGTGCCAGCAATGCGCACTTCGGTTTGCGGGAAGGGTAGACCGATCGACCCATAACGAGCGGGCCACCAGGGCGAATGCGATGTCGCCGGGCCGCCCAGTTCGGTCATACCCCACAGTTCCAGCATGGGGCAGCCAAAGCGCTCAGACGCCGCCTCCAGCTTGGCGACCGGCATGGTCTGCCCGCCGACCGTACAGCGCGTCAGGCTAGTCAGATCGGCTGTCGCAATGTCGGGATGCGCGAGCATCTGATAATACATGGTCGGCACACCTTCAAACAGTGTGACCTTTTCCTGGGCTATACCTTCCAGCGCAGCCGCCGGATCGAACCTGGCGGGTGCTATCAATCGCGATCCGGTCAGGAAAATCGCGTTCATCACCACATTGCCGTATACATGCGGGAATGGCAGTGCCGAATAGACGCAATCATGCATGGTGCGCACATGGATGGTGGCGGTCATCGCCACGCTGGCGAAGATGTTGCCATGCGTCAGCATCGCGCCCTTGGGCTTGCCCGTCGTGCCCGAAGTATAGGCGATCGTGAACAGGTCATCGCCGTTCATGTCGGCGGGCTCCAGCCAATCTTCTTCGAGCAGGTCTTCGAGCCGCAGTGCGCCTTCGGAACCGCCCGGAACGATCTTGCGCGCGGACCCGACATCTGTCGCGGCCTTTTCCGGAGACAGGATCGCGGCGACGGCATCGGTGTCCTGCGCCATATAGGTGATCTCGGCGCTACTCAGCAGGATGTTGGCCGGAATGACGACCGCACCCAGCCTGGCTATGCCATGATATGCAACCACCCAGTCGAGACTGTTGGGAAGGTGCAGGATCACGCGGTCGCCCCGGTTCACGCCCAGCCGCAGCAATCCACCGGCGAAGCGGCCAGCCAGATCATCTATCTCCCGAAAGGTGAGAGACCGGCCACCGGGAACCGATATGGCGATAGCATCGCCGAAACGCTGCGACGCATTATATACTAGGTCTGTGATCACTCCACGCATAGTTCAGCCTGCGGTAGAGCCATTGGGGAGCAATATCGCCTTCAGCACCTCGCCTTTTTCTGACAGATGTGCAGCCTCGTCGATATCGGCCAACGGGAAATAACGGACCAGCTTGTCGAACGGAAAGCGACCCTGGCGCCATAGCTCGATCAGTCGCGGAATAAATATGTCGGGAACGCTGTCCCCTTCGATGATTCCGCGAACGGTGCGCCCGAACATGACTCCGTTCATGTCGAGCGTGATCTCGGTCCCAAGCGGTGCAACACCCATGATGCCGCACGTTCCGGTCAGGCGCAGGCAATCGACCGCTTGCCTCACCACCGCCGGCACACCGGTGCATTCGAGAGAATATTGCACACCCTCTCCGCCGGTTGCCGCCTGGATCGCCTCGACAACATTGCCGTCTGCGGCATTGATCGCGAGAGTAGCGCCCAGTTCCAGCGCCAGCTCAAGACGGCTCGGGTTGAGGTCAACCGCGATAATGGATGCGCAGCCTGCGACCCTTGCCGCCATGATGGCGGCAAGGCCAACCGAGCCAGCTCCGAAAATCGCAATACTGCTGCCACCCTCGGGCTTGAGCGCGTTGAGGACGGCGCCCGCGCCGGTCTGAATGCCGCAGCCAAGTGGCCCCATCAACTCGACAGGCACATCGTCAGGGATTTTCACGACATTGCGCTCTGTTGCAATCGCGTGTTCGGCAAACGAACTCTGCGCAAAGAAATAGGCGCTCAGGCGCTCACCATGCGCATCGCAGCATGGCGTCGATCCGTCCGGACGTCCGCCGCTGAAGTTGCGTCCGTAAAGGTCCGGGCAATAGCCATATCGCCCTTGCTGGCAGTTGGTGCATACGCCGCAGCTCGCATAGCTCAGCACCACATGATCGCCCGGCTTGACCTTGGTGACTCCCTCGCCGACCTTCTCGACGACACCGGAACCTTCATGACCCAGGACAGCGGGCAGCGGGGTTGGGAAATACTGATCGCGCACCACCAAATCGGTGTGGCACATCCCAACACCGCTTATTCGGACCAGAACCTCGTTATAACGGGGTTCCTCCAGTTGGACCTTCTCGACGGTAAACGCACCGCCTTGCTCACGCACGACGGCAGCAGTTGTTTCAAGCATTGGATATGTTTTCCTCTCTGCTTATGATGTCGGAAATCCGCGCGGCGATCGTCTCGCCGTCGACGGAATCCAGAAAATGAGCGCGATACTCGCCTGTTGGATCAATCAGGTAGGCGATGGCCGTATGGGGCACGACATATCCGTCAGCATCCTCTTCGTCGGCCTTGCGCTGTGCGAATACCCGGAACGCCTTCTTGGCGTCCTCGATCTGATCCTCGGTTCCGGTCAGGCCGGTAAAGCGGGGAAAGTTCTCTTCAAGCCAGTCCTTCATGACAGATGGCGTATCCCGAGCCGGATCGACCGTTATGTAAAGCGGCGCAATCCGGTCTATGCCAGGGCCGAGCGCATCGAGCGCGGACGACAGTTTCGCAAGCGACCGCGGACAAACCACTTTGCAGTGGGTAAAGCCGAAATAGACCAGCATCCACGAGCCACGAAAATCCTGTTCGCTAACGGATTTGCCGTGATGATCGACCAGCGAAAAATGCGCTTCAATCATGCCTCATTCCAGACCACTTCAAGCCTGTGGTCTCCGGCGGGCAACCGCAGATCGAGACGATCCCCGTTCCTGTGCGCTTCGGCGCGACCGGAGCTGGTAACTTCGCTGTCATTGCCTTCGACAGCGACTTCATCGTCGATCAGCAGTGACCAGGAACCACGCCCCCAAAAGTTGGCAAATGAGAGGTCGAAGAAACCTTCCCTGCATCGGCCGGGGCGCATAGCGATATTCAAGGAACGCGTATCGGGGTGATAGCGTGCTTCCCTGACTTCGATGCCCTCAGACATGTCCACCAGAGCAGGCTGAGCAAAATGCGCTTTCGTCAGCGGGTTGTTGTACAGCTTGTTAAGGCCGTCCGGCACGTTGAGCCGGGCGTAACCGAGCAATGCGTTACCGGTATGCGGATCCATAGCCGCAAGACGCCCTTGATCATCAAACCACCCATCCCTGCGCGGATAGAAATATGCCCCATTGTCCCAGACAGGGTCCATGAACATGTCTGCATATTTGAGCAAACGATCCAGGCTATCTGCATCCCCCACTTCCGACGCACAAACAGCCGCCCAGCCAAAATCATAGGCATGAGTCAAAGGCGGACCGAAACCCTCAGGCTTGACCGACGGCTCAATCCACATGGATCCTTCCGGAGCGTCACGCCGCCAATGCGCGATCTGCGCCGGGAAGTTCGATTTGACGATTTCCGGGTTCCACATGTTGATTAGCGAGCCGAGCCAGAAATCGGCCCACCCCTGTGGCGGCGGCTCGAGCAGCTCGTGCTCTTTCTCCATCACGAGGATGTTGAAGTGCCCGTTTTCACGGGTAATCCCGAACTCGGACCACGCTTGTTTATATCCTTCGGTAACCTCTTCGGCAATCGAACCACCATAGACAAGGTCGTGCATCCGGAACCCGAGGATGGCGGGCTGGTTACATATCTGGAATACGCAATTGGGTTCGCAAGCGATGCCCAAATATCCCTTCTCAACCATCTGCCAGTATAGACGCTGGTTCAGCGACTTTTCGTCATACTCGAACGATTCCCCGCCATCTCCCCAGTAGAGTGGCTCGATTTTGAATGTCAGCGCACCCGGTTGGGCATATTTGGGATCATCGAACAAATAATGATACAGCAGCGCCATCGACTGGATGTACGCGCTGTACATGATGTTATCGTCATGAACCGGGTTCCACTGCGGCGGCAATTCACCGAGCGACTTGTTCATTGGTCCATTGCCGGTGCTGACGTGACGCCAATAGGTCCAGACATCCGGCGAGAGCATTTTTTCGATCAAGCGCTGGAACGGCGCACGAAAGACAGCGGGCGCGGCGGGCAGACGATGCACATGGGTCAGCGCCAGCGCGTAAGACATATAAGCCAGCTGAAACCGGAGCGCCCCAAAATCTTCCTGCAGCGAACTGCGGTTCATCATACCGGACCAGTCATCCGGCAATCTTTCGGCGAGATCCAGGATTCGCCGCAGATGACCGGCCTGTTTATCGTCCAGAGCATTAAGGCCAGACCGTTCTGAACGCGCTATGGGTTTGAGTTCGGTAATGGGACGATCCTCTGCTTTGTCCGGCAGTTCTGCACGCTGCTCTGGACTAATTCGATTTCCTGCTCTTAGAATGGCAATCTATGCGTGATCTGTCAATATGTACTAATATTGTATATTTTACGAGGCCGTGAGGGGATTTATGCCGAACAGCGAGAACAGCCGTACAACGATGAGCCGCACCGAAATCGGGGAAATGAGGCGTGCGAAGATGCGCAACCGGTTGATAGCCGCTGGCGCCAAAGTCATCGCGGAGCGAGGGTCCCAGAAGGCCACTATCGACGATTTCATCACTGAGGCAGAGGTGTCGCGAGGGACCTTTTATAATCATTTCTCGACACGCGAACAAATGCTGGAAGCGATCTGGACGTCCAGAGGGCATGACCCTTTCGAAGCGATTCTGACTGCATGCCGGAGCATCAGCAATCCGGCGGAACATTTGTCTGCTGTAACACGGCTCGTGCTGCAGGAAGCCATGCGCGACCCTACTCTGGGGTGGCTTATCATCGCACTTTCCGCGGACGTTTCAACAGTAAACGAGGATCTGAGGGAATATCCGCTGCCCGATCTCGTCGCGGGTCAGGCCGCCGGCGTTTTTCACTTCGATGATCTGGCATGTGCGGCAGACATGGTCGTAGGCACGGTGCGCGCAGGACTGCACGTGCTGCTCAGTGAAACGCGGGAATCGCACTATATCGACTCGATGAGCAAGCTATTGCTCATCGCGCTTGGCGTCGTTCGGGCCGATGCCCATCGCATCTCCCATTCAGCCCTGCCAATTCCGGACGCAATCAAGGACTTAGCCTAGGCCTGACCCCTTGCCACATTCAATTTGTAGATAATCTTTCCAAATTGACATTTGTTGTATAATTTTATATCCCAGTATCAGCCGTCCGGTAAGAACGGTTCGTGCAGGGAGAGAATGTTATGAAATTGTCGTATCTTAAATTCACCGTTGGGACTGCCGCGCTGGCTATCGCCGCAGCCGGTTCAACGGGACATGCCCAAAATGCAGCAGGTGAGTCATCGGCCGACGCGGAGCTCGCGATCCCCGAAATCATCGTCACCGCGCAAAAACGCGAACAGTCCATCAAAGACGTTCCGATATCCATTCAGGTCGTGTCGGGAGAAGCTCTGCGCGAAAAAGATCTGAACGACCTTCAGAATGTTACACAGACGCTGCCTGCGGTTACGGTCGCAGACAACGGCGTTTCGCAATATCTCTTCATTCGTGGCATCGGCTCCGGTGAAAATGCCGGTTTCGAGCAGTCCGTCGGCACTTTTATAGATGGCATCTATGTCGGTCGAGGCCGCATTTCGCGTCAGCAGCAGCTCGACCTTGACCGGGTCGAGGTTCTGCGTGGCCCGCAGAGTATCTTCTTCGGTAACTCATCCATCGCAGGTGCCTTCAATGTCGCCACCGCCGGCCCCGGCAATACATGGGAAGGCTATATCAACGGCCAATATGAGTTCGAGTTCGAAGGCAAGGAAATCGAAGCAGCCGTCGGCGGTCCGCTGACCGATACATTGGGCATCCGCCTTGCAGGACGTTATGCAAAAACCGACGGGTGGGTGACCAACATCATTGATGACAGCACGTCTCCGTCGAGCGAGAGCTATGCTTTCCGCGCCACGGTCGCCTGGTCGCCAACCGAGACCGTAGATGTAACCTACAAAGGCTCCTACGCGAAAAACAAGAGCTACGGCACTCCCTATGAGGCTCTCAAGTGTCCGCCTCTGGCAGCAGCGCCTGGTCCCGCTTGCGCCCTCGCATTGACGGACCCCGCCGGGAACACAATTCCGCTCGATTTCCGCAAGGTTTCGGGGAATCAACCGGTCACGCCGATCTTCCCGGGCAACGCTCCCACACCGACCTTTGCGGATGAAAATTTCAAGCAGGAAAGCCAACTGCACGTATTGAATGTCGACTGGGATGTGGGCGCAGGCGTAATCACTTCCACCACCGGCTATCTCTACACGGACGAACCCGATGTCTACGATCCGGATCAGACCCGCTATTTTATCATCAATGTGGAGAACCTGGAAAAGTTCAAACAGTTCAGTCAGGAACTGCGCTTTGTGTCTGACGACAGCGGGCCGCTGCAATATATCATCGGCGCCTATTATCAGCACTCCGAGCTTGATCGCGATGGACATGCCCGCTTCAATCTTGCAGCAGGCGGCCTTCCGGTTCAAACGGACACACGAAGAATTACATATGACGAAGCCGATCTTTACGCGGTATTCGGTCAGCTAACCTATAATCTTACAGACGCCCTCTCAGTCTCGGTTGGTGGCCGCTATCAGCACATCGACAAAAAATATACCACCACCGTGGGGCAGGAAAACCTGGCCAATACAGGCCCGGCTGATCCGTTCTCAGCTGCTGTAATCGCTAACATTCAGAGTTTGATATTGGGAACGCGCTCGGCCACGCTGACCAACAAGAAGTTCACGCCCGAATTCATTGTCAACTATGACGTAACGCCCGATGTCCGCGTCTACGCCAAATATACCGAAGGCTTCAAGGCTGGCGGCTTCGACGGCGCTAACGTTGGCGATATCACATTCAAGCCCGAAACGGTCGATTCCTATGAAATTGGCCTGAAGATGTCGTCATTCGACAATCGTTTGCAGCTGAATGTCGCCGCATTCCGCAGCGAATATAAGGATCTGCAAGTCTCTATCTTCGATCCTACTACGACAACGAACAGGGTACAGAACGCCGGTGCATCCCTAACCCAAGGCATTGAGGTTGAAGCAACTCTGCAGGCCACGCCCGAATTCCGGATCAATGCTGCTTTCGCTTATCTCGATGCGAAATCCAAAAGCTTTCCCGGCGCCCCGTGCTACTACGAGCAGCAGGTAGGCCTTGATCCGGGTTGTGCGCCCATTACACCTGGGTCAACTGCCCTGGTGCAGGATTTAACGGGTAGGGAACTGCAATTCTCGCCAGATTTCAGCGGCACGCTTGCATTCAACTATGAAGTTCCGGTTGCCGACAGCTTCAAATTGAATGGCAACTGGGAAATCAATTATTCAGACGCCTATTTCACAACGCTGGATAATGATCCTGACTTCCAGGTTCCTCATGGTGTACAAATGTCCGCCCGCATTGCGTTCGGCGATATTGATGACCGCTGGAGCGTGGGCGTTCTCGGCAAGAACCTGACGAACAAGGATGACTTTACCGGCGGCATCAACTGGCCTCTGGCAACGGGATCGAAGCTCGTTACGCGCGAACGCCCCAGAACGATTGCGGTCTTCGCAAACTACAACTTCTAATTCTTGGTCCGAAACCGGCCCAAGAAACCGGCAAGCGGCTGGGCGGATCATGGTCATCGTGATCCGCCCAGCCTGCCCCGGAACGGGATGGACCGAAGCTGGACTGGTTGTAAGTCCATGATTGGGTTGGGCAGGACGCTCGGCACGGTCAACGTGAGCGACAGCAAACCCCTTTCTCTAGGTTGGGCGATCGCCTTCTGTCTGGCGTTGCTCACTGCGCCCTCAGCCGCAACCGAGCGCGAGTGGGAATATCCGTCCAAGACCATGAAAGCTGAATTGCATTTTGTCGATGCCGAGGGTCATCGAGGAGGGTTGGAACGGTTTTCAGGGTCGCCCCTCCTGATAAATTTTTGGGCAAGCTGGTGCGCCCCTTGCCTGATCGAGCTTCCCGCTCTGGACCGTCTTGCTCAAGATCCCGCGCGCGGCCCTTTACATGTCGTTGCGCTGTCATTGGATCAAAAGGGCATCGCTCCGGTCCTCGATGTTTTCCGGCGAGCGAAGATCCATCATCTGCAACCGCTGGTTGATAGCGGCCATGAAAGCCTTGCGGGTACGACACTGCCGGCATTGCCTTTTACAATGCTTGTTTCGGCACAAGGGTGCGTTCTGGCCATGCGCAGAGGCAGGGTGGACTGGGACTCATTGGCAGAACGCAAAGCGCTGCGTGCATTGATGTCAGCATCCGATTTGGACGGGGAGCGTTCCGAAGAACCCTGTTGAGGAGCGGAATCTCGTCCTGTCCCAGAGCCTTCGATATTGTGTCGACATCGCTGGAAAGGAGAATTCACATGCTCAATATAAGAAAAATTCTCATCGCATTCGCGCTCTGCAATGCGAGCACCTCTCCAGCGAAAGAGCCGCTGCCCCAATATCCCTCGCTGGATGCGAAGGAGCTGGGCCATATTCACAATATTGTTGCTCTGGCTCAGCAACCTGGGTTCGACACTATGAAGGAGGGGCCGCGCGGAGCATTCGACCAGTATCAGTTCCAGATCGCCTGGATGTATTATGCCCTGGCCGTCGCGCAAACGCAGCAGCTTCCCGCCTATCGAGAGCTGTATAAAAAAACTTCGGATCGCCTGATCGAAAAGATGATGGAACCCGATGTCTGGCAGTTCTGGCTGACGGTGATCGAAAAGCCGCGCTTTTCAAAATATCTGGATAAATCGACAGACTGGCGCGATCCTGTGCGGTCAAAAAATATCATGTACAGCGGCCATCTGTTGCAGATGGTTGGGCTGTATCAAAGGCTTTATGCCGATGATAAATACACCCACGCCGGGTCGATAAAGTTCGAAATTCCGGGCGAAGGCGGTTTCAGGCACGAATATAGTTTCAAATCGCTCGCGGAGAACATCCGGCAACAGTTCATCGACAGCGAACTTGAGGGCATAGAATGCGAACCGAATTTCGTATTCGCAGAGTGCAACCAGCACCCGATCCTGGGCTTGCTGGATTATGACATGATATACGGAACCAATCTAGCAGATATTCGATCAGGGTTCTGGGAAGAGGCCGAAAAAATTGGCTTTCTGAACCATCAGACATCGCGGTTTGCGGGTCCTCATCTCAAGCATGAAAATATCACCGGCAAGATGACGACCGCCTGGAACGATGGCTGGACAGGGCTTACGCTTCATGCCTGGAACCCGGATGCCGTCGACAAGCTCTACCCGGTCCAGCGCGACGCCGAATTTCCGAAACTGATCAATCAGGATCCAGCCGTCTGGAGCGTGCGCTGGTCCAAGGCTTCCGTCTCCACGGATTTTGGCTTTCTGACCGCCTACGCCGCAGAAGTCGGAGATGACGCTACGAAGAGCGTTCTTCTCGATTATGCGGACACGCATTTCCATCCTGTGTGGACAAAAGGCAGGCTCTATTATCCGCGGCATGATGTCGACACAGATACCGCACCGGTTCAGATTACCGGTCAGGAA
The DNA here is from genome assembly GCA_020446425.1 of Sphingobium sp. Lineage (GTDB taxonomy): Bacteria > Pseudomonadota > Alphaproteobacteria > Sphingomonadales > Sphingomonadaceae > Sphingobium. Next base: position 97,695 of record JAGRES010000003.1, read on the forward strand.
TCCGTGGGTCCATTCCCTGCCCCTTCCCCGGCGCCATTGAAACCGGAACAGTTTGGAGACCATCTTGTAGGGCCATTGACGGGTAACGCCCTGCTGGCATTTGCGCGCCTAAACCCCGGAGACGGCCTCTGGAACACTTATAACCGGCTGGATGTGACCTACGCGCAAAACGATCTGCAACTCGTTGAGGTCGACTATCCTTCTGTTGACGTTACGCAGGCCTATTATGATCGTACTCTTGGGCGCCTGGCAATAACGCTCGCACCGGGCCCTCACGCCGATACTGGACCGACACGTTTCGCCATCACCAATATCGACAGCACCAAGCTCTACTCCGTGAGTGTGGACGGCCACATGGTTGCACAGGGCAAGGGCCAGAGCTTGGTGTCGCGAGACCCCGCTATGACATTGAATTGGAGCGAGCCGAACAGCCTTATCTTCAAAATGCCAATTGGTTCCGGGCGCCAGATCATAGTCGATCAGCTCGTGCGATGAACGAGTGGAAATTTCCGCCCTTGGCGACCCATTGACACACCCCCTTTGTGCCAACGGGCCGCGCTTCAGGCCGGACGACGTGCGTACATACCGAATGCCGCTATGACAGCATAGCAGATCGCTGGTATCGCAAGCGCCACCGAAAGACTGTGCGAAAGATCGGCCACCGCCCCCGTCAGTAGTGGAACAACCGCCCCACCAAAGATCGCGACGTTGATGATGCCCGATCCATCGGCCACTCTGCCGCCCAGCTTCTCGCATGCGAGTGCGAATATCGTTGGAAACATGATCGAGTTCATCAGGCCAATTGCGAGCAGCGAAACCGCAGAGACAATACCCGTGGTGTTGGCCGAAACAGCAATCAGCAGAACGACCATGGCGGCATTGAAGGCCAGCACCTTCCCGGGGCTGATAGTCCGCAAAACGGCGGAACCGATGAATCGGCCAACCATGGCTCCACCCCAATAATAAGCAATCAGCTTGCCGGCGCTTTGCTCATCGAGCCCCATGACCGAAGACTGCATCAGGTAATTGACGATCAAGGAGCCGATTGAGACTTCTGCGCCAACATAGAGAAATATGCACAGCGCGCCGAAGCCGAATCTCGGCCGCTTCAGCAGGTCCAGCCCGGCGAGCCCGGTACTCTCGACATGGGACTCACCCTTCAGGCGATTGCGGAAAAGCCAAACGGCCAATGCCACCAAGGCGAGCACAGCGGCCAGAAAGAGATAGCCGGAAACAATCGCATGGCTTTCCACCCGGCGATATTCGTCGAGCGCTGCACCGCTCAGATCCGCGGCTGAAACCGTCGCAATGCTGCCGAGAATAAGCAACGAGCCGACATAAGGGAATATGGTCGTGCCCAGCGCGTTGAAGGCTTGTGCGAAGGTAAGGCGGCTATGCGCGGTTTCGGAGGGGCCAAGCAGGGTGACAAGCGGATTGGCCACCACCTGAACGATGACCACACCGCTGGCCAGGATGAAGAGCGCAAGCAGAAAGATCGCATAGGTCGCCGTCTGGCTGGCCGGGATGAAAAGCAGACAGCCGATCAACATCGTCACAAGGCCAGCAACCGCGCCCCGCATATAGCCAATCTTCTTGATCAACTTTGCGCCCGGAATGCCGATCACCAGATAAGCGGTGAAAAAGCAGAACTGTACCAGCATCGCCTGCGTGAAGTTGAGCGTGAAAAGCTCCTTCAGCTTCGGAATGATCACATCGTTGAGCGACGTGATGCCTCCGAAAATGAAGAACAGAGAAAAGATGAAAGGCTGCAAACCGGCAGCATCTATGCCGCTGTTCGCAGCTTCCTGTTGAGGGGGGACGGCACCGGGAGACATTGCCATATAGTTCGATCCTGCTGCTAAACTGCGACTATGCGTTTCCAAAAAGCTCGAAGAATATCATTCCGATTGAGCAAACCAGGAGGTTGCGGCGGCATCCGGATGCCACGCGACCGGCAACGTTCTTTTCGGAAGTTTTACCGTGATCTGAATGCCCGGGTCAGTGGCATTTTTGGCCAGGATCAGGTGATATTTCCCCTTCGCCACGACCCAGCCTTTTGCCGCGTCGGCATAATGCGCAATGAACCGGGGGTCGATGGCAAGCATGACCGTTTTGGACTCACCGGGATCAAGCGAAGTGATGCCCCACCCTACCAGACGTCGTTCGCCTTTCGGCGGCTTCACATAGAGCTGCGGCGTGTCGCGTCCGGCTGTGCCGCCGGTGTTAGTGACCGTGAATCGAGCGGTAAGGCTGGTCTTGTCGAATGCCAGCGCAGCGTGCTCGAAACTGGTATAGGAAAGGCCAAAGCCAAAGGGGAAAAGCGGCGTGGCATCAGTTTTTGCATACCAGCGATATCCGATATCCGCGCCCTCCGGATAGGACATGTCGAAGGGCTCCGGTTCGCTGTGGTTTACCGGGCTGGGCAGCGGCAGGCGCGCCCCTGGAATTTCGGGATTGGGCAGTTGCGACTGGCTCGCCGGGAAAGTTACCGGCAAGCGGCCCGACGGGTTCGCCTTGCCGAATATGATGTCCGCAATCGCTTCACCCCCGCCTGCGCCTGAATACCACGCTTCCACCACAGCGCCGGCCTTGTCCAACCAGGGCATCAGAACCGGCCCGCCGGTCTGCAACACAACAACCGTTTTCGGGTTGGCGGCGGCGACAGCGTCAATCAGCTGATCCTGCTCGCCATCCAGGGTGATCGAGGCGTCCATGGCCTCTGTGGTCCATTGTCCGCCAAACAGGATCACCACATCCGATTGAGCAGCCAGTGCTGCGGCAGCCTGTATGTCATTTCCGTTTGCGTAGCTGACCTCAGCAGAGGGAGCCAGCTTGCGGATCGCCTCGAGCGGCGAGGAAGGATGATAATAAATACCCGCCAGCCAGTCCGGCGCGTTGGACGGCGCATCGAGACGCACTGAACCTTCGGGAATGACCTGCGACGATCCGGCACCCGAAAGTACGCCCGCATCGGCGTGGGGGCCGATCACGGCGATCTTCTTGGCGCTTGCGGCCAGAGGCAGAAGATTATCATCGTTCTTCAGAAGAACGATCCCTTCAAGCGCCGCTGCTTTCGCTACCTGCTTGCCCTTCTCAAGATCGAGCGGTTGCGGCGGTCCTACCGGATTGTCCATCACGCCTGTGGCGTACAGCGACCGCAATATGCGGGTGACCATCCCGTCTATCTGCTTTTCCGACACCGCGCCGGTGCCGACCGCATCCTTGAGCATCTGGCCGTACCAGACATTCGTGTCGAGCTCCTCGCCCGCCTCCTGGTCAAGCCCGGCATGAACCGCCTTTACCGTCGAGTGCACAGCGCCCCAATCGGAGATCACCCAGCCCGGATAGCCCCAGTCCTTTTTGAGGATATCGAACATGATGGCGTTCTCACAGCCATAGTGACTGTTGATCCGGTTATAGGAGCACATGATCGAACCGGGATCGCCGATCTCGATTCCCTTCTGAAAAGCAAGCAAATCGGATTCGCGCAGCGCTGCTTCATCCATATTTACGCTCAGTACGAACCGACCGGTCTCCTGGGGATGGATAGGATAATGCTTCATTGTCGAAACGATATTGTTGCTCTGGATGCCTTTCACCGAATAGCCTACGAGCGTCCCCGCAAGCAGAGGGTCTTCACCGAGATATTCGAAATTGCGGCCACCGCGAGGCTCACGGACGAGGTTAACTCCGCCAGCAAGCAGGATGTTGAACCCCTGCTGCCGCGCCTCCTTGCCGATGAGAGCCCCTGAATCGAAAGCAAGCTTGGGGTTCCAGGTGGCAGCGAGCAGCATACTGGACGGCAGAGCGGTCGCAGGCTTGATCGTGCGGTGTCCTGCTGCAACGCCAAGGCTGGCGTCTGTCGCGCGCTGCGCCGGGATACCGAGGCGTTCTATCCCGGGGACCCAACCTGCCGAAACCGGAACATCTTCAGGCCGGTTCTCCATAACTTTAGGGTAATTGCCGTGGACAAGCTGGATCTTCTCATCGAGCGTCATCTGCGCGACCAGCCCCGCCGCGCGCTCATCCGGAGATTGAGCCTGAGCTTCTTGAGCATTGTTTTGAGGCGATTCCGCATTCGCTGCTGGGCAGAACGATGAGGCCAACAGGATCGAACCGGCGGCGATCACGCTCACCGCCGATATCCGGGAAGTTCGCTCGCGACGCGGAAGGCCCCTAACATGCTCCCCTGCGGAAGTGAATTGATCAGTCATTACGCCTCAGTCCTCTGCATCATATTTTTCATAAATTTTAATAATGGAATTTATATTCTATGCATTGCACCGAAGCAACCCATTGAGTCAACCTGCCTGCTTTTTGCCATCCGTCATATCATGTCACCTAATGGATGCTGACAAGAATACATCTGTCTGTCCGGATGCGCGCGGTTACAGTGTCAATGCTCGTACACGATCGCGGATGAACTCCATGGAGAAACGAAGGCTTTGCGCAATATCGACATCGTGATGGACGCTGGCGGCAAAGCACTCGAACGAGAAGGCACCTGTATAGCCGCCACGCAATAACGCCGCGATCTGCCCCGTATTGTCGAGCGCATCGGACACACCGATCAGCACGCGATCACCGTCAAGCATGGTGTCTTTATCCACCCCGCCTTCTGGCTCGACCCCTGAAATATGGACAAGCCCGGTGCGATCAGGAAACATGTCCGGGTCCGATGAAATCGCATGATGGAATGTATCGTGCACCAGCAGCAGCGTATTGCCGCCATCCACTGCGTCGATCGCGGCCACGGCGTCGCCTTTATATCGCAGGGACGAAATGGAGAAACCAAGCACTTCAACATAGCCCTTCAAGCCATGTCGGCGCAGAATTGGCAGCAACGCGGCCAATGCTTCGCGCAGGCGCTCGGAACGCATTTCGGGATTGGGTGTCCAACCCGCTTCGTTGACGGGGCAAAGCACCAATGCTTCCGCCCCGGCAGCCGCGGTTTCTGCCGCAAGCCGCTCGGCCTCGTCGGCACGATCGTCATTCCATTCATTGAAGCGCTGCAAAGCGTTGACGGTGAGGACCTTGAGCCCCTTGCCCGCCAGAATTGGTGCGATCACCGCCGCTGCTGTACCATCGCCCAGCGGAACACCCGCAATGTCATTGCGGATTTCGACATCCGTCATGCCGAGGTCGGCAGCAAGCGTGGCAAGCCCATCAATGTCCCGTCCCAGACATGTTATATGGTTGAGCGCAAAGCGGAATTCAGAGCTCATAGATAATCTTTCAAATGTCCCTTAGGGGTTGCTATTCGATCTCGGAAAGACGTTCTGCATCAGCCAGGTTGTCACGCGTGATCAGTATGGGCTTGATGATCGCGCCTGTAAGCGGTTTGCCGTGCCGGATATGCGCCACAAGCTGATCCAGTGCCGCGCGAATTTGCCGGCTCGGAGACTGTTCTACGGTCGCAGCCATTTCTCCCGATTGAACCAGTTTCAAAGCGCCCGGTACGGCGTTGAAGCCAATGACGGTAACGCCTTTCAACCCTGCCAGCCGAAGCGCTTCAACGGCGCCCATCGCCATGTCATCGTCCTGTGCAATGATGACCTCTGGATGATTTGAACCAAGAGCGGTCAGGATGTTCTGAGTTACTGTCAGACCCTGATCCCGCTGCCAGTTGGCGCTCTGTTCCGCCACTATTTGATATTTCGGCCCGGCCGCATCGAGCACTTCGTGAACGCCGATGCTGCGGTCGATCTCCGAGCTGGAACCAGGGCTGCCCGTCAGCAAAATGATGCGTGCGCCATCCGGGAAGAGGTCCAGCACATGTTGCGCCATCAGCCGGCCACCGGCAATATTGTCTGCACCAAAGTGCGGCACGGGCTTGGACGCATTGACCACCCTGCGATCGACAGTCGCGAGAGGCACGTTGGCATCAATGATATAGTCGATAGCCGGGGTGAGCGCGTTCACATCGGTCGGCGCGATAATGACGCCCTGTGTGCCAGTCGCGACTGCCGTTCTGACGTCCGTGGTTTGCTTGGCCGAATTCGATTGCGCATCGACTATCATGATATCGGCGCCAAGCTTGTGTGCTTCATCAAGCGCACTTCGGCGCATGGCGACAAAGAAGGGTTGAGTCATGTCGAGGAAGCTCGCCATGATCCGGACGTCACTTGTTTGACGCTGGCAACTGGTCAGGCCGGTGAGCGTCAAAGCGGCGATGCCCGCAAGTACTATCAATTTTCGCACTTTGGCATCCTCCTCATTATATCGTTTTGCGGAACATCGGCCTCACCCACGATCAACTCATGGTCGGAATGACGAAGCTCTGATCGACAATGGTGTCGCCGGTGGGCCAGCGCTGCGTCACGGTCTTGACCCGTGTGTAAAACCGGACACCATCCATGCCATATTGGTTCATGTCGCCGAACCCGGACCGCTTCCAGCCGCCAAAGCTATGATAGGATACCGGCACCGGGATAGGTACGTTGACGCCAACCATCCCGACTTCGACACGCTGCACAAATTCGCGGGCGGCATTACCGTTGCGCGTGAAGATTGCGACGCCATTGCCATATTGGTGCCGCGTAGCCAACGCTATCGCATCGTCCAGGCTGGCTGACCGGACAATCTGAAGAACCGGGCCAAAAATCTCATCCTGATAGCTTTTCATTTCCGGCGTAACATGGTCGAACAGCGTCGGCCCGAGGAAATACCCCTCCTCATGACCCTGAAGCGAAAAGCCGCGGCCATCGACGACCAGTTCGGCTCCTTCGTCAACGCCCATCTGGATATAGCCTTCGATGCGCGCCTTGTGCTGAGCGGAGACGACAGGTCCGTAATGGGCATCTTCGTCAGTGGAGACACCGATCCGCAGCGCCTCGATGGCGGGAACAAGCTTTTCGCGAAGAGCGACAGCCGTCTGCTCTCCTACGGGTATCACCACCGGCAAGGCCATGCACCGCTCGCCCGCCGAACCATAGGCGGCACCCAATATGTCGGCTACCGCCTGATCGAGATCCGCATCGGGCATCACAATCCCGTGATTTTTCGCGCCGCCCATGCATTGCATCCGCTTGCCGGCGGCGGAACCGCGATTGTACACATATTGGGCAATGTCCGATGAACCGACAAAGCTCACCGCCTTGATGTCCGGATTGTCGAGGATGGCATCAACCACCACCTTGTCACCGTGAATGACCTGCAACACATTGTCCGGAAGCCCTGCCTCCTTCATCAGTTCCGCCAGCCGCACCGGAACAGACGGGTCACGCTCCGAAGGCTTGAGAATGAAAGCGTTGCCACAGGCAATGGCCGGGGCAAGCATCCAGAGCGGGATCATTGCAGGGAAATTGAACGGAGTGATGCCCGCCACAACGCCCAGAGGCTGACGCATGGAATAGACGTCGATGCCGGGTCCCGCGCCCTCGGTATATTCGCCCTTGAGCAGGTGCGGTATGCCACAGACGAATTCCACGACATCCAGCCCGCGCTGAATATCGCCCTTTGCATCTGAAACGACCTTGCCATGCTCCGAGGCCAGCAGTTCGGCCAGAGGCTGCATGTTCGCCTCGATCAATTCCTTGAAGCGGAAGAACACACGTGCCCGGCGTTGCGGATTGAGCGCCGCCCATGCCGGTTGCGCGGCCTTGGCGCGCGCCACTGCTGCGTCCAGCTCGTCCGCTGCGGCCAAATTGACCCTGGCCTGCACTTCGCCCTTGCTGGGGTTAAAGATATCCCCTGTCCGCTCTTCCTCGAACGGCGCAACTCCGCCATCAAAATAATGACCAATGGTCCGCATTCTAATCTCCTGTCATACGCTGGCCGTGCTCATGCCCGGTTTGCGTTATCTCAAATTTCAGGTGCTGCTTTGGAGGCCGCATCAAAGAGCGGCCACAAACCGGCAGCTATGCTGCGGCTCTCTCACCGCCCGTGTTTTTTTGCATAGGTGTCGAAAGCGACGGCCAGAACGATAATCACGCCGATCACGATCTGCTGGTAGTAAGCGTTGACCCCCATCATCACGAGGCCGTTCGAAAGAACGCCGATCAGCAATGCGCCGATAATCGTGCCGCCAATGCCCCCGACGCCGCCAGCCAGACTGGCCCCGCCAATGACGACTGAAGCGATCACCCGGAGCTCGTAATTCAGGCCAGCGACCGCCTCCGCAGAGTTAAGCCGCGCCATGAGCAGAAAACCTGCCAGTCCGGAGAGCAGACCGACGATCATGTAAACGCTGGTTTCAACTGCCTTGACGTTCAACCCTGTCAGGCGCGCTGCTTCGACATTGCCCCCGATCGCATATATCTGCCGCCCGAAGCGCGTGTAGCGCTGGACAATATAACCGGCTGCAGCCACCAGCACGAAGACGACAACGGGCACGGGAACCCCAAGAATAGCGCCGGTGCCCCACCACCGCAGCCCCTCATCAAAACCGCTGATCGGTCCACCATCATTGATGAGCATTGAGGCGCCACGCCAAATCGTCATCCCGCCCAGCGTCGTAATGAATGCAGGGACATTGAAAAAGGTCGTCGCCTTGCCGTGAATATATCCGACAATCGCGCCGACCGCGACTGATGCCAATAATGCCGTGAGCCAAGGCGGGCCAAAGCTCACCCCTGCCTTGCTGATCAGCCAAGCCGCGAACATGGAAGCGAATGCGAGCGTAGCGCCCACAGCCAGGTCCACACCCGCTGTAATAATCACGAAAGTCATGCCAACCGCGATGACTCCGTAGATAGATACGTCGGTCAGGATGTTGGCAATATTGCGCAATGACAGAAAGTTGGGATTTTGCGCCATGAAAAAAGCGCAGACAAGCACGAGGAAAATCCCGGTGCCATAGCGGTTGAAAAACTCAATCGCCGACCAACCGCTTTTCCCTTTGCGGTCAGGTTCCAATTGCGCCTCTGCGCTGCGCTGTTCCCCGGCGGCATCCATCGTTCTTCCTTCCAGTTTCTCGTCTTTTCTAGGCAGCTGCGGTCAGGTCAGCATTTTCACCGACCGCCATCAGGCGCATGAGTGTTTCCTCGTCGGCGCTATCGCCAGAAACAAGTCCGGTAATGCTGCCTTCGCGGAAGACAGCGATGCGGTCGCTCACCGCCATGATTTCAGGGAGCTCGGAGGAAATGACGATAACCGCGACACCCGATTTCGCCATGTCCGTGAGCACTTGGTGCACTTCCGCCTTGGCGCCAATGTCGATGCCACGGGTAGGCTCATCGACGATCAGGACTTTCGGCGACAAGGCCATGCAGCGGGCAAGCAGCACCTTCTGCTGGTTGCCACCCGACAGCTTGCCGATGGGCGTCGAATGGCTTGGCATCTTGATCCGCAGTGCCTTGCGATATTTCTCGACCAGTTCCCGCTCGGCGGTCTCGTTAACGAAAATTCCCCACCGCGCGAGGTTCTTCAGGCTGGGCAAGGTCATGTTCTGGCTGATCGACTGATCCAGAAAACAGCCCTGCTGCTTGCGGTCTTCAGGCACCAGCGCGATGCCGTTGTCGATACCTTCACTCGGGCTGCGGAGCAGCTGCATGCGCCCGCCGCCCAACCAGATGACGCCTTCGTCAGAGCGGTCTGCGCCGAAAATGATCCGGGCCAGCTCGGTTCTGCCCGCGCCGACGAGGCCAGCGAAACCGAGCACCTCGCCAGCATATACTTCTACCGTCATGTTGCGCAAAACCGTGGCGTGCGGATCGGTGGCGGTTCCATCGCGCGATACGTTTTCGACACGCAGAACCAGATCGCCGCGTTGGCCGGATGCCGTGCAGCGGACGAACTCCACATCACGGCCGACCATCATCCGCACCAGGTCAGCTACTTCCTTGCCCGCCACGTCTCCCTCTGCGACGAACTGTCCATCGCGCAGCACGGTAAAGCGGTCACACAGCTCGATCACCTCGACGAGCCGGTGGGTCACATAGATGATGGAAACGCCACGCGCGCGAAGATTTCTGACGATGCGATAAAGCACATCAACCTCGCGGTCGGAGAGTGCGGCGGTCGGCTCGTCCATGATGATGAGCCTGGCCTCAAATGTCATCGCCTTGGCGATCTCGACCATCTGCTGTTCGGCGACCGACAGCGAACGCACAGGCTTACGCGGGTCAAGCTTCAGACCGAGATCATCGAGAATGGCTTGCGCCCGCTGATACATTTCGCGCCAGTTGATCAGGCCATGACGGGTAGGCTCCCGTCCCAGAAACATGTTCTCGGCGACGGACATCTCGGGAAGAAGGTTGAACTCCTGGTAGATCGTGACGACACCGGCTTCCTGCCGCTGAAGCGGCGAATCCGCAGGATCGAGAACGGCGCCCTCCAACATGAGATCGCCGCCGTCTGCGGCTTGTGCGCCGGCAAGGATCTTGAGCAGTGTCGATTTTCCGGCACCATTCTCGCCGAGCAGCGCATGCACCTCTCCGGAGCGCACATTCAGGTTCACGCCATCCAGCGCCTTGACGCCGGGAAAGCTCTTCTGAATGTTCCGGGCCTCCAGCAGCATCGACTTCTCCTGACCGCTCAACGCTTCATCAGCCAGTCATGCTCTGGATCATTGTGGAAGATCCAGTTCCGGCGCTGACCGGCCATGACGTTGAGATAATAGAGATCATATCCATGCGGCGCGCCCACAGGATGATAGCCGCGCGGGACGAGGACGACGTCGCCATCCTCGACATGCATGGTTTCATCGAGCGAACGATCATCGGTGTAGACACGCTGGAAGGCGAATCCCTGGGGAGGATTGAGCCGATGATAATAGGTTTCCTCAAGCAACGTCATTGCGTTGCCGCTGTCTTCATCATGCCGGTGGGGAGGATAGCTGGACCAATGACCGCCCGGCGTGATCACCTCGGTAATCAGCAGGCTTTCCGCCGGTTCGGTTTCGGGCAATATGTTGCGAACCCGGCGGGCGTTGGTGCCCTGCCCGCGCGCTTCCACACTCATGCGTTCCTGCGCGATCGAACGGACCTGCCCCGCTCCGGTGCCGGGCGCATTGCATATCGCGACTTCGCAGTCATCGACTGCAGTGACCGCGCACTCGACGCCCGCAGGCACATAGATCGCGCCGGGCGCCTTGTCCTCGAACACGCTTGCGCGGCCGCCAATGCCTTTGAACATTTTGCCGCCCGCGGACACGTCCGCGGTGCCAGTCAGGACCACCACGCAAAGCTCGCGGCCCGGCATTGCGACGTGCGTGGATTGCCCTGCCCGCAGCGCACGGACCTCGAATCCGACATAGCTCCAGTTGGCGCTCTCGGGTGTTATGTTGATCACTCGTCCGTCCGCATCCGGGGCCTGTGGTCTGACACGCAGGTCGGTCATTGGTTTACTCCGCTGCTTCTGAATGGAAAAAGCCGGCATTGCCTGCCTCGCGTTTCAGCGTCGCAAGCCCGATCTGGCTATATTCCCGTGGATCGGCCAGTGCGGGGTCCTGCTCCGCTTCGATGACGATCCACCCGGAATAGTCGATCTGCCTGAGCGCCTGCATGACCGCGCCAAAGTCGATTTCACCATCGCCCGGCACAGTGAACATACCCTTCAGCACGCCGTCGAGGAAACTATCCCCGTCGCAGGCAATCTGATCGAAGATCGTGCGGCGGATATCCTTGGTATGAACATGATTGACGCGTTCAGGGTGCTGCTGGATCAGTGCCACAGGGTCAATTCCACCCAGAACGGCATGACCTGTGTCGATCACGAACCCCACAGCTGGATCGGTATTGGCCAGGAAGGCCTCAAGGTCGGCCGGCTTTTCGACCACCGTTCCGAGGTGGAAATGATAGGCGAAACGAAACCCGCGCGACTGGACATATTCGGCAATTTTCGTCAGGCGCTCGCCAAAAAGACCCCACTGCCCCTCTGGAACGAGCGGCTGATTGCGCAGTGGATGCGTCCTGTCCCCGTTCAAGGCCATGGAGCATTCCGCATCGACGAACACCGTCGACCCCATTGCTTCCAGCAGGGCAAGCTGAGGCTGCATAGCCTCGATTTCGGCGTCCACGTCGCGTTCCAGCAGATAGCTGGAATACCAGCCTCCGATCAGGTCGAGACCATAGGAAGCGAGCATAGGGCGCAATATTGCGGGGTCGCGTGGAAACTTACCGCCCAGTTCGATCCCTTCAAAGCCGACATCGCGGCAATCTGAAAACATCTTCTCGAGCGGCGTGTCGCCGCCAAGCTCGGGCATGTCATCGTTGATCCATGCAATCGGACTGACACCGAAGCGGATACTCATTCCATATCTCCATGATCTCGTTTGTTGATCCGTCTGGCATAGTCGTCATAGGCCGCGTTCACCTGGAGACGGTCGGAGACGGATGGGACTGCCACTTCCCACCATGCGCCACCCGCCGCCGTTACGATCGCCGGATCGGTATCAATAACCAGTACATTCACTCCGGAGCCGCGCTGGCCGAGAGCGGCCTCAAGCTCTGCAATCCCGCCGACCTTGCTGGCGCTGGCGCCCATGCTTGCGGCGTGTTGCGCAAAGTCAACGCTGGGCATCACTTCGTGGCGCGTATTGGCCCACAAGTTGTTGAACGGCGCGCCGCCACAGGCTTGCTGCAGACGATTGATGCAGCCGAAGCCCCGATTGTCGAGAACGACGATGGTGAGGTCCAGCCCCATAGCGACAGCGCTCGCTATCTCTGAATTGGCCATCATGTAGCTGCCGTCACCGACCATCACGACGACATCGCGCTCCGGCTGGGCCATCTTGGCGCCGATCCCTGCGGCTATCTCATAACCCATGCACGAGAAGCCATATTCGACATGGTATCCGCCGGGGCTGCGTGTGCGCCAATTCTTGTGCAACTCACCGGGCAGGCCGCCCGCCGCACAGACCACGACGGCATTCTCTGCCGTGTTGCGCCACACAGCTCCGATCACCTGAGCATCCGAAGGAAGTGCCGCATCATCATCCGGCGCCGCCATTACTGCACCGGACGCCGCATTCCATTCGCCGACCAGAGCCGTGACGTCGCTTCCCGCTCTCCAGCCCGAAAGGCAAGCCTTGAGTTCTTCGATCACAGACAGGGCATCGGCAACAACCGGCTCGGCATGCTGCTTCGTCGCGTCATAAGGCTGAACGTTCACCTGGATCATCCTGCAACGCCGGCCATCGACCAGCGCACGGGAACCTGTCGTAAAATCCTGAAGCCGGGTGCCGATGCCGACAATGAGATCGGCCTCTGATACGGCCTTGTTCGCGGCAGAACTGCCGGTCACGCCTACAGCCCCGAGCGAAAGCGGATGATCCCAGACGAGACTGCCTTTACCCCCTTGCGTTTCGGCGACTGGAATTCCTGTTGCCTCGGCAAGGTCGGCCAGTGCCGCCTCCGCTCCTGAATAGAGCACGCCGCCACCGGCAATGATCATCGGAGTCTTTGCGCCGCGCACTGCCTCGACCAAAGCCTCCAGCTCCACTGGGTCCGCTTGGGGGCGGCGGATCCGCCAGACTTTCCTGGCGAAGAAGCCTTCCGGCCAGAGATAGGCTTCGGCCTGCACGTCCTGACAGAAGGCCAGCGTGACCGGCCCGCACTGAACCGGATCGGTGAGCGTCGCCATCGCACGCGGAAGCGCGGCCAGAAGCTGATCCGGGCGCGTGATGCGATCGAAATAGCGCGATACCGCGCGGAAACAGTCGTTGGCGCTGACGGTCGCGTCCTCGAAATCCTCGATCTGTTGCAGCACAGGGTCTGGTTGACGACTGGCGAACACGTCTCCAGGCACCAGCAGCACCGGAAGGCGATTGACATGCGCGAGAGCGGCAGCGGTGACCATGTTGAGCGCACCGGGACCGATCGAGGTCGTACAGACCATCGCACGCTGGCGGCGCGATTGCTTGGCGAAAGCGATGGCCGCATGCGCCATGGTCTGTTCATTGTGCCCGCGCCATGTGGGCAGACTGTCCTGCGCCGAGTAGAGCGCCTCCCCCAGCCCTGCGACATTGCCATGGCCAAAGATCGCCCAGACACCCGCAAAATAGGGAACAGTTCCATCAGGCGTTTCGATATATTGCCCGGAAAGCCAACGCACCATGGCCTGTGCCGCTGTCAGTTGTACCGTTGTCATCCGTTTCTACTCCGCCGCAACAGCCGCCGGCGCTGGACGGACGGCGCGCCAGCCATGCACCAGCTTGCCAAAGCGTTCCGCCAGAAGGCGTTCTGCAGTAATATCGTCGATTTCTCCTTTTAGCCACTGGCGGGCAGCATCGGCCCAAATGGTCCGCCCCACCGCAAAACCCTTGACGATAGGGAATGGCGCCGCGACCTCAAACGAACGAAGGAGTGCATCATCGGGAGCCGCGAGCCCCAGTAATACGACCCCGCGGCAACGCGGATCATTCTCCAGAATTGCCTGTTGGATGTTACTCCATGCCTGCGGATCTTCCGAGGGTTCGAGCTTCCACCAGTCCGGCCGCACACCGAGGGCATAAAAACGCTCGATTGTCCGGGCGACCGTATCATTTTTTACGTCACAGCCTTTCGGGACGATAAGCTCAAGAAGCAGTTCGTGGCCAGTCTTGCGGCAAGCATCGAACAACCTGAGAACCTGTCTTTCCTGCCGTTCACGAAGGTCACCGGCATCGTCAGGATGAACAAAGACGAGGCATTTGACGACATGGTTTGACGGCCATTGGCGCAACTCCGTAGCGACATCCGCCGAACTCTCGAACTCCAGAGGCCGTGACCCGGGCAGCTCGATGGGCCGGCCAATCCAGTAGGGATAATCGGCAGCCTCCTCCAGGCCACGCATCCCGAGCCGACCATCGAGCAAAACACCGAATGACCGGCTGCCATTGGCAACCCGGTGAACGGCGCGCAGCGCAAGAGCCTTGAGAGCGGAAAGGCGGCACGGGTCGGCGCCTGTCTCCTCGGCAAGGTCAAGCATCTGGCTGCGATGATCCATCGCCAAGACCATTAGTTCAGGGAGGTCAGGCCAGCGGGTTGTCGACCAATGCGCATTTTCCAGCGCAACATCGTCACGGAGCCGGAACGGGCGATCGTTCGCGGCAAGAAATTCCTGCAGCTCATCCCATGTCGGCATAGCGGGCGAGCAACCATGGCGTGAAACAACGATGGCTCCACAGGCATTGGCCAGAGTGCAGCAGGTCTCGATTGTTTCTCCCGCCAGCCAGCCGCGCAGGAAGCCAGCCATGAAGCTGTCTCCGGCACCCAGCACATTAAACACCTCAACCCGGAAGCCTGGAGCACTGATACCTTGACGAATATCGTCAGGAATAGCTCCATCGAAGCACACACAGCCATCCGCACCGGTCTTCAGGACGATAAGCGCATCGCTACCCGCACGGATAGCGCGAAGCGCCGCCACAGTATCGGTCGCACCGCCGAGAATATGCACTTCTTCTTCGGTCCCGACGATCAGATCACATAGCGGCAGGAATTCTTGCAGTTTGGCGGTAACGGCCTGATCCGCAACAAAACGATTCTCACCCATATCGGGAGCAGTGAGCCCCCAGAGAACCGGACGATAATCAATGTCGAAGATCACTTTTCCGCCATTTGTGCGTACGATATCGCAAGCGCGGCGGCTTGCAGCGGCGGTGCTTTCCGTTGAAAGATGAGTCCCGTTGATCAGTACGGCGTTCGTGTCGGCGAAAACAGCTTCGTCGACATCGCTGTCCGTCAACGCCATATCCGCGCAGTTCTCGCGATAAAAAATCAGCGGAAAATCAACCTGGTTACGAATACCCAAAATGGCCAGCGCCGTCAGCCGGTTCGCGTCTGTGATAACGCCTCTTGTATCGACCCCTTGCCGATCCAGCTCTTCGTGAATGAAGCGGCCAAAATGATCATTGCCAACTCTGGTCAGCAGGCCTGCTTTCATTCCCAGTTTGGCAACACCAACTGCAGTATTGGTTGGGCTACCCCCTATATATTTCGCAAAAGACGCCATATCCTCAAGGCGTCCGCCAACCTGCTCGCCATATAAATCGACAGAGGAACGCCCGATCGTGATCACATCGAGCACCTTCATATGACTCATCAACTTCTCCTAAACTCCATATACATCATGTATTCTGTTTTTTGCAGATATGGAATATTTATTTCACATCCAAATCCGAGAAGATCGTAAAACCGGACTGTTTGCGCTGTCTGATTAATAGTATAGCACAGGCTGCTATGGCCATCGGCGCACGACAATGAAACTCATAAAGGGCTTCATGAAAACTCTCTCTTGAAAGCGGCTGCAGCTCCCAGCAGGCCGGGCTGGGGGTGGGTGATGAGCTTCACCGGAATGTTGGACATCAGATTTTGAAATCGCCCCTTGGCACAAAAGCGGCTGGCAAAGCCCGAAGCGAGCAGACTGTCCTTGATCCGCAAACCAAGGCCGCCGGCAATGACGGTAGCGGCAGCACCATGAGCCAGCGCCATATCGCCCGCCACCGCACCGAGGGAGAGGCAGAAGCGGTCGACAGCGGCAGCAGCCAGACTGTCCGCGCCCGATGTCCCCCACTCCCAGATCGACCGGTCGTCAAGCTGCTGGATCGCGCGCCGCTCCATGGCGGCCAGCGTTTCATAAATATCGACTATGGCAGGGCCGGACACGACCCGTTCCGCTGAAACCCGCGAATGGCGCTGGCGCAGCCGCGCGAGGATCGCGTCCTCTATGCTGTCGAGCGGGGCGAAATCGACATGGCCGCCTTCGGTCGCCTGCACATGGTAATCCCGCATATCTTTCCGCCAGAGCTGCGCAACGCCCAATCCGGTGCCCGGCCCCAAAACGCTGATGATGCCGCCGTCGGGCAAGGACTGATCGGGGCCGGATAAATGAACGAAATGCTCGTCGCCCGCGCATGCCACGGCATGGGCCACGGCCGCAAAATCATTGATCAGCGTGAAACGTTCGACATTGAGCTTTTCACGGATCAGCGCCGGGCGGATGATCCAGGGATTATTGGTGAAGCGAATGACGTCGCCGCCCACCGGGCCTGCAATGGCGATGGCGACAGCCGGGGGAAGCGCCCCGCCCTGCTGCTGGGCAAAATGCTCCCAGGCGGTCTGGAAACTGGCATGATCACGGGTACTAAGCGTTGAAGGCTCGCCCATCTCTATGGCGCCATCCTCCGCCACTGAGACCAGCGCAAAGCGGGCATGCGTGCCACCTACATCGACACTGACAAGCTGCATATCAATAATCTACGCCGCCAACATCGCGGACACCCCGCTCTTGGCACTATCGCAAGCAGTCCCCACACAGGCATTGACTATCGCCCGCTCGTCCGTGCAGAGACCAAGCGGGCGATAGTCACCCTTCCACCCCAGGACTGAGAGGCGGTGGGTAGCGGCACGTGTCAGTTGCCGACGCAACTTCGTGCCGGGGTTGATGAAGGCAGTGCCGGGCGTGTACGGACCCGTCACCTCCATCATCATCTGATTGCTGTGGGCGATGCCGTGACAAGAGACCGCTTCCGCTTCACGCGATTCCTCGCGTCCCGCCCTCCCCTCAGCGCAAAGCGGGCGCGCACGCCGCTTTGCCTTGTTGGCAAGGCCGAAGCGCAACGCACCGAAGGGCAGCAAAATAGAAGCGTCGTTTTGGGTCATCACAATAATCAGATTGATCCAGTCATCGCACCATCAGGATCTGGACATATGGGATTGAGGGTTGCCCCCCCTGGACCATGCCCATACCCGAAGAGGCACCATTGCTGTTCCCTCCGATCCTTTCAGCGACTCTCATCAATGCCCTCGCCACCATATGCAATATATATTCTAGATTCTATATCTAGTGGAATAGATATTCTATATATTGCCCGCAGGCAAGTATCGAATGAGTGGGAATGTTCGCCTTCAGCCTATGGCGCATGTCATGGCTCGATCAGGAAGCTTTTGCTGCGGTTAAACTATGCCGGCTTTCGGGTGAGTCATTGGCCAGCTGCGCTCAATTGTCTGCACAAAGCAGCACCAATAAACGGGCCGTGTTTTCAGGTGCTGCTCTCGCGGTCAGCGCGTTGCGTCATTTTCAAAGGCAAAGCTGATCGCCAGGGATTGAGCCAAGCACATTGATGCAGCAAGAGTTCTAAACCCTCGCACTTCACTATCCCTGACCTGCAAAATACAGGTGGCATTTTTTGCGACCGCGCTTACCACCGAATCGGTGATCGCCAGAACTTTCACACCATTTGCCTTGGCGATCTCGACCAGCTCTATTGCCTCAGGCGCATAGGGACTAAAACTGCTCACTAACAGCAGATCATCCTGTCTGATCTGCCGGCCCTGCTGAAGATGGTATCCCCCTACCCCATCAATAAAGACAGCCCGCTTGCCAGCCTGCTGCAACAAGTAGCTGAGATATGCAGCAACGGGGAAAGATCTGCGGAAGCCGGATATATAGACCGTTTCAGCACCGACGATCAGGCGAACAGCCTTCGCAAGCTTCGCTTTCTCGACATATTCGCTGATATGATCCAACGACATGGTCGACGCAGCCGAAAACTCCTTCAGCAATTGATACGGCGTAGGTGACGGATTACCTTCGGCATTGCTGGAGAAATGCCGGACCCGCTGATGATATGCGCTCGTCGTCTTGGTGGCGAGAAGGCTATCTTTCAGAACCCGCTGCATGGGACCGGCGCCCTCAAAACCGAAGGTCTTTGCAAAGCGCACTATCGCAGACGCCGGAACTTTGACCCGGTCAGAGATCACCGCAAGCGTTTCAACGCCCATGCTGTGAGGATCATCGAGAAGAAATTGTGCGATTTGCTGCAGGCGCGGACTTAATTCCTCATACCGCTCAAGAACAGCTGCACGCAGTTGGCCAGCATCCGATATCGCCGACATACCCTCATAGCTCCCCATCAAAATTCTATGCTATATCACTGCCATCTGCGGCGCAACCTGACAAGCCTTCGCATTCCAGTTGACGCCGTGATGAAATATGTGTTCCAAGCGCGTGCAATTCATCGCGGTTATGGAATATTTGTTCAGAGAGGCCAGCTTATTATGTTCAATGTCGTACTCCTTGGGGCGGGGCGGATCGGCGCCATCCATGGACGCAACATCGCTAATCATCCAGCTTTATATCTAAAATATGTGGTTGACCCAATTGGCGACGCAGCAACCCGTCTTGCCAACACTCTGGGGGCAGAGGTGGCCAGCACAGATCAGGTTTTCGCGGATCCCGCGATCGACGCCGTTGTCGTTGCCAGCTCAACCGACACCCACTTGGATCACTGCCTGTCTGCTGCAAAAGCCGGTAAAGCCGTCTGGTGCGAAAAGCCACTTGATCTGGACCTGGACCGCCTCAACGAGAAACTGCCCGAACTACAACCAGTTGCAGATCGCCTTTTACTCGGTTTCCAGCGCCGCTTCGACCCGAATTTCCGGGCACTACATAACCGTCTGAACGCTGGCGAGATCGGCGAGATCGAGACCATGCACATCATTAGCCACGACCCGGCCCCTCCCCCGGTAAGCTATATTGCGGTTTCAGGCGGTCTGTTCAAAGACATGACCATTCACGATTTCGATATGGCGCGCTGGATGCTCGGAGAGAAGATATCGCAGGTCTATGCCACTGCAAGCAACCTGGTGGATCCCGCAATCGGACAGGCCGGTGATGTCGACATGGCCAAAATCATTCTGAAAACGGAGAGTGGCAAAATGTGCGTCATCTCCAACACGCGCCGCTCGGGATATGGTTATGACCAGCGCGTCGAACTATATGGCCAGGGCGGCAGGCTCGCCGTGGGCAATATGGTTGAAACAACTGTGGAATCGTGGACCGAGAAGGGCGCGGCTGCGGACAGTTTCGAGAACTTCTTCCTGACCCGCTATGCTTCCGCTTATGAGGCCGAGGCTGACCATTTTGCCAATATCCTGGCTGGTCAGGATAAGCCGCTCGTGGGAATTTCAGACGGTGTAGCCGCTCTTGAACTGGCGGTTGCGGCTGCACAGTCGGCCACTACTGGCAATGTGGTGCAGCTTTAGAGAATTGTAAAAAACGACGTAACAACAATAATATAGAGCGCGCTGACCGATTCAGATTTAACGCGGCGCGCTCTAGACCGCAGCATTGGCCTTAATCGGATTTGGGCGCCTGTACTCAGTAATATTGCCCGTCAATGCGGGAGGCAATGCGCCGTGCCTGCCAGTGTAATTGATAGCGCCGATGTGGGCGTGGTTTGATCCACGCCCACATGGCTGACATTTGCGATCAGAACTTCGCGGACAGCTGAAGCGCGATCTGGCGCGTCCTGCGCAGTTCCGCCGAGAAGGTGCTATTGCCGCTTGCCGCAGTCGGCTGAAGCGTGTCGTACACCTTCTTATCGGTAAGATTACGACCGACCAACTGGACGCCATACCGGCCGCCATCAAAGTCGAGCCCGATATGGCCATCAAGCGTCTGATAGCTTTTCGCATAGGCTTCAGCGCCAAGCGTCGATTGCGTCGCGTAACGCGAGGTGAAGAAGACGTTCATACCACCCGTCAACTGCGTATCATCGCCCAAGCCATCAACCGGCACCTTATATTCAAAGCCGGCCGTGCCGGACCATTTGGGCGCCTGTTGCCTTACCTGACCGCTCAGATCCTGGGAATTCCCGCCGACGCAGCCCGTTGCAGGCGTCTGCCCCGGATAACATGTCGCATTCGGGAAATCAGTATATTTGGAGTCGAGATAGTTCAACGCACCGGACAGAACCAGACCGCGAATGGGTACGAATTGCGTCTCCAGTTCTATGCCCTGAGAACGTGCACCCGGTGCATTGCCGGTTTCGGATCCGAATCCATTGAAGATGTTGACCTGAAGATCGTCGTAATCGGCACGAAACGCGGTGATATTAAACCGGGCGCGTCCATTGAGGAAGTCGATCTTGGCGCCCGCTTCCCAGGCCTTAACCGTCTCATCTTCGAATTGTGTATTGCCCTTGCTGTTCAGGAAAAAGGTGTCCGTATCGAAACCGCCGGCCTTGAACCCTTCCTTGTAGGAGGCGAAGAACAGCATGCCTGGAGTGGGCCGGTATTCAAGCGTAACGGCGGGCTGGAAGTCCTTGAATGTACGCTGGTCGTTGTTGATGAGAATAGGAGGAAAAACAGTTGAACCAGGAATGGTGAAAGTAACGTTGTTCACCGGGTCGTAAATACCAAGCTCACTGTTCAGTTCATGATGAACCAGGGTTTTTTCAACATTCGAGTAACGCCCGGCAAGTTTGAGTGTGAGGCCGTCCACGATTTCATAGCCGACTTCGCCAAAGATCGACCAGGACCGCTCCTCCAGACTCTTGGCCGAAGTAAGCATAAAGCCGGGCAGATTCACCACACGCGGATCACCCGGCGCGATGGCATAGACACCACCGCCACCAGAGAACTCTATATCAATGGCATCAGCATAGCCGCCGAACAGCCAGGAAAGGCGATCGCCAGTAGTAGACACTGCCTTCACTTCGATGGACTTTTGCTCGCTGTTGTCGAAGCCCGACAGGACCGCGAACGACCGCTCCGACGCATCGACATTGAGACGGTCATACATATCAAGTTCGTAGTACGAACCGGTCGCCGTCACGGCGAATGTATCGGCATCATATCCCGCCTCGATCACACCACCTTTAAGCTCGAAGCGGCCACGGGCAGGGTCAGCCCCGCCGGCAGCAATCACAACCGGGAAAAGTTCCGGTGCATAGGCATTGGCAGTCCGCCCATCCAGCGTACAATCGTCGTTCGGTCCCACCACAGCGGGCGTTGCCGGCGCTATCACGCCGCAATTCCATAGCTCCTTGTTAGTGCCGGAGACCTTTAGCTTCGTATAATCATATTTCGCATAGACGTGGAAACGGTCGGTCGGTTTCCAGAGAAGGCTGGCGCGGCCCTGCCATTGCTCCGAAGAAGGCCCGTCCGAGTTGAGCGCAACATTCTTCACCCAGCCCTCGACATCACGGTAACGGCCCGAGAAACGCGTGCTCAGCGTGCTGGAGAGCGGAATGGTGATACCCGCCTCGACATTCTCCTCATTGGCCTCGAATTCATGATAGGCGGTGATATTGCCTTCAAGCTCATCGCCCGGCCGCTTCGACACGATGCTCAGGGCGCCAGCAATAGCGTTCTTGCCCAGATAGGTCGGCTGCGGACCTTTCAGCACCTCGATCCGCTCGACATCGAAAAAGCCGCCGCGCGCCGTACCGCCGCGTCCGAAATATATGCCGTCGATATAGACAGGAACAGCCTGGTCAAAGCCAGGGTTGCCGTCCGACGAAACGCCGCGGATGGACAAGTTCGAACGGGCCGAGTTGGTTACGAACTGGACACCGGGAATTCTGAGGTCGCTCGGCGACACGATCACACGGTTGGTAAGCTCGGCTGCCGACACCGCGTTGACGGAAATTGAAATGTCCTGAAGTGGCTCTGCGCGCTTGGTCGCAGTGACGATGATTTCCTGAAGAACGTTGCCATCGTCAGCGGCAGCTTGATTGTCTGCGGCCTGCGCAAACGCACTCCCCGACATTACGGACAGCGCAAGTCCAGAACACATCGTTAATGAAAACATTCTCATAAAAACCTCTCCTGAAAATATTATTTGGACGCATTGATTTTTTTGAACTCAGGCATTTGCGCACCTCAGGAATGATCGAAATTTGCCGACATTTCTGTGCGCGCACTCTCAGCACAAACAGCCATTTTGGATGGACTAACCCCTTGCCAACCTCATCGCCCTTCGTGCCTGACTACCAATGATTCGGAATTATTATTCCATACATTGTATAATTGCACCATATATTCTATTTTTGGGCTGTGCAAGCAAAGATAAATCATGGCCTGAGCGCGCACATGGCTCGCAGTGCTGAAAGCAGGAAACGGCACGGGTGGAAATCAGGCCCTCTGGCCAATTGCCATTCGCACTCCTAAACCAAGCCGGACCATCATGATGTCAGCCAGCTTCGTTTGGAGATTTAGATCCAGGCGTGGTGGCTGCACGGAGAAATGTGATGACACACACGAATGAGGAAATACTCGCTCTTTGGGCGCGGTACTGGTCGATCAATGACAAGCCCAGAGAGCCTGAACTGCTCATCAGCCTGTTCACCGAAGATTGTTATTATGAGGACGTTCCGTCGAAAACAGTGGTCAACGGCAAGGATGAATTTCGTACGTTCATCCATATGGTCCATAATGCATTCTCCGATTTCCAGATGAAGCTGGAGAATATTCATGCCGACGAGCACGCAGGTTTCATGACCTGGATGATGTATGGCGTTCACACGGGCGATCGCCCCGGCAAGCCCGCAACAGGTAAGGCTTTCGCGGTTCCGGGCTCAACCTATGTCCAATTCCGCGATGGCAAAATCGCGCATAATCGTGATTTCTATTGCTCCAAAGATGTTGCGATTCAAATGGGGATCCTGTCCGCCGACGTTCATTGACGGTTGAGTCCGCACCAGTTCGACTGGGAAATGTTGATAGGAGCTGTCGTGTTGGACAGTTCCGGTTCCGCTGGCAACCGCCAGACATATACCGATAGTCCCTCCGGTATCGGCTCACATAATATACCATCGCGCCTTGGCCGGCATTAATCAGTAGGCTGAACGGATAAAATTGGGTCAGCAAATGGCCGGCAAGATGGAGAGGCCCGATGCCGCTAAAGATCGAACCCATCCTTCCCCGCTTCGGCGCTATCTGCACCGGTCTCGACCTCACGCGCAAGCTCTCGCTCGAGGAGGTCAAGCTCGTGACCGATGCAATGGACATGTGGGGGGTGACCGTCTGGCCCGAGACCGGACTGAATGACGAAACCCAGATCGCGTTCAGCCGCAATTTCGGTTATCTCGAGCGAGTTCCGTGGCGCGCAGGGGTCAATTATCGCTTGCCCTATCGGGAACTTTTCGATGCCTCCAACCTGAACATCGAAGGCAATATCACCCAGGACCCTAGCGCGCTCCAGTACCGCAAGGGCGACCGGCTGTGGCATACCGACAGCGCCTTCATGGAAAAGCGCACCAGCTACTCGATGTTGCTGGCGCATCAACTCCCCCCCGAAGGCGGCGAGACAGGGTTTGCAGACACCCGAAGTGCCTATGACGACCTGCCGCAAGAGCTAAAAGACCTCCTAGAGGACAAGGTCGGCATCAACTCGCTGTGGTGGAGCCGCAAGATGGCAGGCGCCGACATTTCCGACGAGGAGATTTACGAGCGCCCATTGGCAAAGCACCCACTGGTTCATGTACACAAGGGCTCAGGCTGCAAGGCGCTGTTCATCGCCGCGCACACGATGGACATTGAAGGAATGGACAAGACCGAAGGTCGCGCGCTGATCCGCCAGCTGATCGAACACTGCACCCAGCCGCAATATGTCTTCGAGCATTCGTGGTCGGTCGGCGACATGGTTATATGGGACAATCTATGCACCATGCACCGCGCTGGCGAATATGCCTATGACCTCTACAAGCGTGACCTGCGCCGAACCACGGTGCGTGAAGGAACCGAGCCGCACATGCTGGAAAGCGGCGATGATCCGTTCACCGAGCTTTTTTCCTCAAGCCCGAAAAGCGTCGACATTCAGAGCGCCCGCGCTGCGGGGCGCTAAACCTCGCCGCTAACATGATCAGTGCGAAGGGGCTCAAGCGGCCTGAGGGCTACTCCTCTGGCACTTCATCCTCAATCATCCTCTTGAGCCGCTCCAATACAGCCTGCGAGAATGCGGCGTCAAAGGCGCCCGACCGCTTTGTCGGCGTATGAGCATCAGGTCTTACAGCCATGAAAACCCGAACGAACATGGATCTGCCATCCGGCAATGCCTTGACGCTCCAATCCGCTATGGTCGCAATACGTTCCGACGGTTTTCCATCGGGGCCAAGAAATTGACCAACGGCTATCCACTGATGACCCGGCACTAAAGACACGACTGTGTATAAGACCTTGCGCGGTGGATCGCCCTCTTTCACAGGCGTGATCGTCTCCATCGCCTGATCGCCAAGCTGTTGCGGCTGGTCGGCAGGTCCGCCACGGACCACCTCCCATGCTGACATTCCCAGGCCACCGGGCCCCACAAACCAGCGTGCAGTATTCGCCGGGGTCGAGATATAATCGAAAACCTTATCGGCCGGCCTGTCGATAACGATATGATTTTCGACCATCATGACATTCATGTCGTCGGGGGTTGGCGAAATATACAAGGGCTCTTCACCTTGAGCGGCGACGTTCTCCGCATTGGCCGAAGCGGCACCAATACCCAGAACACAAAGGGCCAAGCCCTTCAGGGAAAGCCCAATGATGCCAAATTTTCCTGTTTTGCTCATATATCGCCCCTTATGTCTGATCAGCGGTTTGGCTTTTGGCGGACTCTTTCACCGTAAGGCCTATGACGATCAGGCAGGTGCACAGGATCGCCGGACAAATCGCAATGATCGCGAAGCTGCGCAAAATCGGTATGCCGCTTGCCAGCACAAGACCGGTCGCCATCGGCCCCACTACCGCCCCGATCTTGGCGACCGCAGAAGCCCAGCCACCGCCGCTGGCGCGTATGGAACTGGGGTAGAAGGTGCCGGCAATCGACAGGATTGCCATGTGAGCCGTGGAAACCAGTGTTTTTTGCAGCACGACCACGAAAAGGAAGAATTGTTGTGGCACGAAACCCAACCCCAGAACCAGCGACACAACTGTCGCCAGTGCGGGAATCCAGGCCACGAACGTCAACCCCAGACGAGATTGAGCCAACATCAGCACTACGCCCGCCAGAGAGCCAGCCAACACGCCGGTCGCCGCTACCAACCCCGCCACGTTTCGCGGAACTTCAAGCTCCTCCAATATGGAAGGTATCCAGTTCGAGAGAGTATATGCGGCAAGCGAACTGGCGAAAAAGGCCAGCCACAGCATCGGAGTGATCACCTTGAGCTTGCCGGTGAACAGGTCGCGCAGCTCGAAGTGAGGCTTTACCGAAGGCTCGTCGCCAAGGACAAAATGGTCACCCACCCGGGCATCAACCGAAGGCTCAAGCCGCTTGAGAGTCGCGACCAAAAGGTCGAGCTTAACCTGACGGCTTGTCAGAAAACGAACGGATTCCGGCAGCCCCAAGGCGACCACAGCGGCGCCCACAATGGTGCTGGCGCCTCCGACGATATAGACCGCTTGCCAGCCATAAATAGGCCCAAGCCAATTCGTGAGCGGTGCCGCCACGACACCGCCCAAGGCGAACCCGAGCATGACAATCGCGACAATCCCGGCACGAAGCCGGGTGGGCACAAACTCAATATTGAGCGCCCATGCAATTGGAAACATGCCCCCGATCGCCAAACCGTCGAGGAAACGCAGCGCCAACAATTGCGGATAGGTTTGCGCGAAGGCGGTCGCCATCGTGAGCAACCCAAAGGCAAAGGATGTAACTATCACCATCGGCCGCCGGCCAATGCGATCTGCGATCAGACCGCAACCCAGACCGCCGATCATCATCCCTGCGGTCCCTGCTGCAAATATATTGCCGAGCATCGCCGTGGTCAGATTCAGGTCATCCCGCATGTAAGGCGCGGTATACGATATCATCGACATATCGAGCCCATCGAAGAAGGTTAAAACCCATGAGAGTACGATAAGCCGGTAGTTAAACGGCGAGAGCCGCCGCTGGTCTATCAGCGCAGCAACGTCGATCGTCCGTGCAGGCCGTGTCATCTGTCTCACCTCTCCGTCGCCAGGCCACAGGAGCAAAGAGCAAGCGGCACAAGACTTATGATTCAGGCGACAGTGCAAAGCCAAAGCAAGACTGTCGCTGATCATACAGTCTCACGCTATTCTCCGCGCGAGAAGAACACGACTTCTGAGTAGTGATACCCTTTTACGTATCGACATCGCGCTTCGGCAATTTCAGCGCGACGGCTGGGATCGGGTCCTAATTCCCAGCCGTGAAGCGATAATAATGCGAGACCAGGGCAGACCGGTTCTTGACCCCAACCTTTGCGTAAATCCGGCGCAGGTAATTCTCGACGGTATATTCGGGCAACGCGAGGTCGAAGCCAATCTGCTTGTTGAGCGCGCCATCGAGCAGCAACTCCACTATCTCTGCTTCGATTTCATTCAGTTTATAGACGTCCCGGAAACCCTTGGCACACCCGGTACTGAGCGCTGCGTTCTGAATATCTGCGGCGCTTGCAGCCGATAATATGAGTGCGGTCGCCGCACTGTCGACAACGGAAATCATGGATCCGGCTACGTCAGAGAAGCGAGCGCCCCTCTGGGATCGCGGTCTATGGAGGCTTGCCACAACAAACAGCTCTCGCGTGATCTGCTTGATGACCGCCCCGGCTATTCCCGATTTCCTGTTGGATATGAATGCCCAATAATCCGAGGTGCTCTCATCACGACAGATATCGGGATCGTTATCGTCCAGCACGGCAACACCCGGCCCCTGAGCACATCGCTGCAATATCACGGGCGACAGAAAAGGATCATTGGGAAAGGCCCTCGCATCATACTCCTTAATGCCCTGTTGGAGGGCCTCGTCGCCGCGCTGATGATATCCAAGCAAGTGATGAGTGCGTGGAACGGGGCCTGTCCAATAGACCGAAATTATCGCCCCATGAGATCGCGTGTCCTCAATTGACCGGTTCCATCGTGCAAGCGCGCGCGGATCAAGAACCGAGCCAATATTCACCTGGGCACTCTCCTATGGGCGCGTCGCTTGGGTTGGAGCGCCTCGGTTCAAATTTAACTACCCCCGCCCTGCCACGTCAAGCGAACTACTCCCTTCGGACAGCTGCGTTCAGGGTCAATCGCCTCTGCCGGATTACTGTATTCAGTATATTTGAGCCGTCGCGACCTGCCCTTAGTAAATGTCATCACTCTCATCATCTGAACGGTGATGCGCCAGCCGCATGCCATAATGGCAGCGACGACAGGATTAAAATATCAGAGGAATATGCTCACCCATGGTCTCTACACAAACAGAAAGCGATGCTCCGGCGAGCGAAAGGTCTTTCACTGCCGACATGAACTTTCTCGCGCGGAGCTGCAGTGCGCCCAAGGTCAATAATGGCGACTATTCGCAAAACATATTTCCTTTGGAAACGATGCGCGTCACGATGTGGGACGGCGAAACGCTTGCGAGCCCACCCCGGCTTGAGCGGGAAGGTTTTTGCCGCACCACTCATAAGGTCAATCTGGATGGCCTGGGTGAGGATCCATCGGTCATTCCCACCTATAACGCGACGCTCTCGCACCTTCTGAAAGAGCTGACCGGCGCTGACGAAGTGGTGGTCATGCCAGTCGCCATGATACGTAACCAGAGCGATACGAAGGTTACTCAAGAACGAGTACGAGGCGTCCCGGCAAATTTCGCGCATTCGGATTCCACACGGCAAGGCGGGTATGAGCTGGAGGAACATTTCTTCGAGCCCCCGGGCAGGCCCAACCCGCGCCGCATCGCGCAGTTCAACATATGGCGGCTGCTGTCCCCTGCCCCGGCAAACATGCCGCTGGCGCTGTGCGATGCACGGTCGGTGCAGCCGGACGACATCGTGGCCGGCCCCGCATATTTTCCAAGCAAGGACATTTCGGTCGACACGGCCTTCTTCCACGCCAATGACCATTTCCGCTGGGTCTACTTTTCCAAACTGACCAGTGAGCAGGTTCTGGTTTTCAAGCAGTTCGATACCGACCCCGGCCAGCCTCAGCGCGTGCCGCATGCCGCCTTCCTGGATCCGACAGCCCAAAACGCACATTCGCGGATCAGCGTCGAGAGCCGCTGCTCGGCCCGCTGGTATGACTAAACAGCAGGGCGCGGATTGGCGCTATGACGGCAAGGTAGCGCTGGTTGTAGGCGCCAGTTCGGGGATCGGCCTCGCAATCGCGGAACGTCTGATAGCGTCGGGTGCGAAGGTCGGCCTTGCCGCCCGCCGGGCCGATGAACTTGAGGCGCTATGTAAGCGTCTGGGCGAGAGAGCCATTGCGCTGCCAACCGATACCGGGGACAATGATCAGGTCGCGCAAATGGTGGACCGCGTTGCTCAGACATTCGGCCAACTCGACGTCGCGTTCAATGTGGCCGGTGTGCTGCGCCTCGGTTCAATCATCGACCTGAGCGCAGAGGATTGGGACACGGTGCAGGACAGCGTGCTGCGCGGGACATTCTTTTGCCTGAAGCACCAGGCCGCGCAGATGATCTGTCAGGGCACAGGCGGCGCGATCGTCAACATCACCTCGGTAAGCGCACAAATTCCGGCTCATGGGGCATGCGCCTATTCGGCGGCAAAGGCGGGACTGGAGTCATTGACGCGTACAGCCGCACTGGAACTGGCTGACCACGACATTCGCGTGAACGCGCTATCGCCCGGTCTGGTCACTACGCCGCTGACCGAGAAGACGCTGTCTCGCGGCCCAATCATTGAGGCGTATAATCGGCGCATAGCGATGGGGCGGCCCGCCGAGACTTTGGAAATGACCGGCCCTGCCCTGTTCCTGGGCAGTGACGAGGCTTCCTATATCACCGGATCGTCGCTGGTCGCCGACGGCGGCTGGAGCATCACCGGCTATCCCGATCTTCGGGCACTACGCTGATGCCTAGAGCCCCGACCCTAAGGCAAGGTTTTGATGAGAGAACCGTCGGAGAATTTCATTGCCAGCAGCCGGCTGTCGGCCACCGCCGCCTTGCGATGATGCGCTATCGCCTGATAATCGGGATTGTCGATCAGCGACCAAAATGCGTGAACCGTGGGATAGCGGGCGACAAAGGCCAAATCCCACTCGTTGTCAGGCCCGATAAGTTCTTGCGCACCCACCAGCATGATAGACGCATCCATGCCGTCCAGCACGGTGCTTACCCCCGCGCCATAACGCCGGTAAGCCTCCTCACCAGAGCATGACGGTTCCGACGCGGAGTCAGGATATTCCGCCTCCGCACGAAATTTGATCAGGTTGAGCATTGCAATCGGCTGTTCAAAATCCAGACCTTCCAACAGCTCCCGCATCGTTCGATCATCATTCCTCAAATTCATTTATTCCTCACTCGCTGGGAGACATTTTTTGCGGAAATTCCCTCTTCATTCCGGGAAACTATCCGAACGCAGCAAACGTTGACAATCAATATCCAATATGACGATAATAGTTCATTATTGAATAAATGCGCACTCACTAACATTTGTGCGCGGGCGACCGCCCTGTGAGAGGAAAAGGCGATCTACCATGACCTTCGTAATAGCCGCACCTTGCGTTGCCGACTATTCATGCGTGGATATTTGCCCGGTGAACTGCATCGGACCGGGGCCGGAAGAACAGGGTTTCGACGATGCGGAGCAGCTCTACATTGATCCAGTCAAATGTGTCGATTGCGGGGCCTGCGTTGATGCCTGTCCGGTGTTGGCGATATATGAAGAAGCCTCCCTGCCTGACCGATGGAAACATTATGCAAAGGTGAACCGCGACTATTTCCATCGCGATAGCGTTACGGCATGACCGGGCTGCGCATTGCCGTCGTAGGGGCCGGGCCGGCGGGCATGTATGCGATCGGCTATCTGCTCGATCACGGTGGACCGGATGTCGTCATCGACCTCTATGAGCGGCTTGCTACTCCATGGGGTCTGGTTCGCTCCGGCGTCGCGCCAGATCATCCGGAAAAGAAGCTGGTTGCGGATCGGTTGTTCGACTTCAGCCTGCATGACTCTCGCGTCCGTTTCCTTGGCAATGTCGAGATCGGGACGGACATATCCCACGCCGACCTGTCGGCC
The DNA here is from genome assembly GCA_020446425.1 of Sphingobium sp. Lineage (GTDB taxonomy): Bacteria > Pseudomonadota > Alphaproteobacteria > Sphingomonadales > Sphingomonadaceae > Sphingobium. Next base: position 128,314 of record JAGRES010000003.1, read on the forward strand.
AGCTATCATGCGGTCATCTACGCTGTCGGCGCAGGCGACGACCTCAAAATGAATATACCGGGTGAAGACTTGCCCGGCTGCTTCGCTGCGCGCTCCTTTGTCGCTTTCTATAACGGCCATCCAGACTATCAGCATCTCGATTTCGACCTCTCGAGCGAGCGAGCCGTGATCGTCGGTAACGGCAATGTCGCGCTCGATATTGCCCGTATTCTGTGCACCCCGATCGAAGAATTGGCCCGCACCGACATTACAGACCGCGCGCTGGAGAAACTGGCGGCCAGCGCCATTCGCGAGGTAGTCGTGCTGGGCCGGCGCGGCCCCGCCGAGGCAGCCTACAACAACCCCGAGCTTGAGGAGTTGGGCCACATACCCGGCGTCGATATAGCTGTCGGTGGCGCGGCGATGCCCGATTCAACCAAAGGCTGCAGCTGGGAAACGAAGCGCAAGCTGGAGATGCTGGCGCATCTTGCCGCACGCCCCGCCAATCCCGCGAACAAGCGCATCCTCTTCCGTTTCCTGGCATCGCCCTTGGAAGTTGTCGGAACTGATTCCGTTAATGGATTGAAAATAGGAGAGAATGCTCTCCAGGCTGATGCCTCCGGCGCCTTGCGGCCGCTTCCGACCGGACGGGACGAGATTATCGGTACAGGCCTGATCTTCCGCGCGATCGGTTATCGCGGCACCCCCTTCCCGGGCCTGCCATTTGACGACCGTTCGGGCACGATACCCAATGATGCCGGGCGTGTCCTCGGAGAGACCAACACCTATGTCACCGGCTGGATCAAGCGCGGCTGTCGCGGCATCATCGGCACCAACCGCCGCTGCGCACAACAAACCGTGGATCGCTTGCTGGCCGACCTTGGGACCGGTTCTCTGCCTCCGCTACCGGGTGCCGCCGCGTTGCTGCCCGGCAAACGCATAGATCTTGCCGGATGGAAACGGATTGACCGCCACGAAAGAGACATGGGCCGCCGGCAGAACCGTCCGCGCGTGAAGATCGTCGATCGAGAGGCGCAACTGGGGCTCGCCATGTCTGAACCGGCCACAGTCGAGGCATGTACATGACCGAACGCCGCTACAGTTTCTGCCGGATCTGCGAACCGCATTGCCCGCTGGTGGCGGAAATCGAGGGCGGGCAAATAGCCGCTCTGCTGCCGGACCATGATCACCCGGTGGGCGGAACGGCCTGCCACAAAGGGCTGACCTTTCTCGATGTGCACCGGGATCCTGATCGGGTCGACTGGCCGCTCCGGCGGACCAACGCAAAGACCGAGCCTGCGCGGTTCGAGCGCGCTGACTGGACCATGTCAATTGCTGACATCGGTGCGCGGCTGACCGCCATTCGCAACGAACATGGCCCAAACGCCATCGCCACCTATGTCGGCAATCCCGCTGCCTTCAATACGACGCTCGGTATGTCGCTGGCGCATCTGCTGGGCACACTTGATACGCGGATGACCTTCTCGGCATCAACACAGGATTGCACCAACAAGGGAACCGGCGCTTGGGCGGTTTACGGCTCCTACGGTTCTCAGCCGATTCCTGATATTTACAATACGCACTATCTGCTTTGCCTCGGCGCCAACCCCCGGGTCTCACACTGGACACTGGTCGCCACGCCCAGCGACCCAGATATTCTCAGGCAGATCAAGCGCCGCGGTGGCAAGGTGCTTTTCGTCAACCCCCGCAAAATCGAAACATCGACCGAAGAGACAGGCGAAACGCTACGCATAATACCCGGCACCGATGTCTATTTTTTGGCAGCGTTGCTCAATGAGATCGACAGTCGGACAGGGTTTGCAAACCCGATGATCGAGCAGTTCGGGAAAAATCTGGACGCGCTGCGCGAATTCGTCAGCCGTTATCCAGCCGAACGTGTTGCGCCGGTTGTCGGCGTCAATGCGGACGCGATCCGGCAGGTCGCCGCCGACATCATCGCTGCCCCATCCGCAGCAGTCTATATTTCCATCGGCGTCAACCAGAGCCGGCAGGGCCAGCTTTGCTATTGGCTGGCGGAGATGATCAATTTCGTCACCGGCAATCTGGGCAAGAGAGGAGGTACGTCGAAACCAGCCGGCCTGTTCGACAAATATAATATCCAGAGCCTCGCCAACCTGGATACATCAATCGGGTCTTTCGACATATTCGACCCGCCCCTCTTCCCCGCCTCCTTGCCCGCCACCATCTTGCCCGAGTTGATTGAGGCGGGTGATATCAAGGCGCTGCTCGTCTTTTCAGGAAACCCGTTATTGACCGTGGGGGGCGAGGACAAGCTCCGCGCCGCTTTCGAGAAGCTCGACCTGCTCGTAACGCTCGACCTCTTTCGCAACGCGACCGGAGAACTGGCGGATTATGTCCTGCCCACGACCGACTGGCTCGAACGTGAGGACATTATATCCTTCAGCTCAGGGATGCAGACTATTCCCTATGTTCAATATACCGAGGCCTTAGCGAAACGTAGCGGAGAACGCCGTACCGAGGCATGGATCATCGCGCATATGATGCAGGCAATGGACCTGCCGCCGCTGATCGAGCCGGCCGACGGAGAAGTCCCGCAGGATATGCTGCTGGATCGGATTCTGGCGGGACGGGGACTTTCAGCGGAGCAGATGAAGGCGCTGCCGCACCAGACAATGCGGTTCGATAATGTGCCGCCGGAAAGCTTCTACGAACGCTGCCTGCATCACCCGGATGGCAAGATAGACTGCTATCCCGATATCTTTGTCAGAACAGGGCTGATCAAGCGTTGCGACGATATCTTCACCGGGCTGGCGGCAGAAGCGCCAGACAGCCTGAAGCTTGTTACATTGCGCACGCCCTATATGCACAACAGCTGGATGGCGAACGTCGAACGGCTGCGTAGCGGCAAGCACGCAATTAATCCGCTCCATATGTGCGAGGCCGATGCCGCTTCACGCGGATTGCACAATGGTGACCTGGTACGTGTGCACAATGAAAATGGTGAGGTCGTCACTCGGCTGGAGATCAACAACGAACTGCGTACCGGTGTCGTCGCAATGAGCCATGGTTATGGTCATGCGACCGCGACCGGCCTCAGGACCGGTTCAGCCAAACCCGGTGTAAACTACAACCGCCTGGTGCCCACCGGGCTGGATGCCTTTGAACCTGTCAGCAATATGTCGTGGATGTCGGGATTACCGGTCGCAGTGGAACGCTGCACTACGCCGTGACCGGTTGCTCCTCAGCCTTCAACACGCGGTAGGCCCGCCAGTAACAGAAGGCGGCACCGATGTTGCTGAGCGCCACCAACGTCAACGCATAGCCCATGCTTCGTTTGCCTCCAACTGGTCCCAGCGCATCGCTTGCCGCACCAACGATTAGCGGCCCGAGAGCCGCGCCAATCAGATAGCCGGCGGTGATCAGGATTGCCGCAGCCTGTGACCGCATATGTGGCGGCGCCATTGTCTGGGCAAGGGCATAGGTCGGCGCGCCATAGGTCATCGCCATCATCAGTGGGATGGCACCAGCGATAATCGAGAGTTCAAAACCAGGCGCCAGATAGAAGATCAGAACAAACGGCACCGTGATGCCATAACTTATTGTCGGCACCAGCATGGTCATCGCCCAACTGCGTTTTCCGAGACGGTCGGCCAAGGCACCGGCTGTAAGGGTCGCGATCATGCCGAGAACACCGCAGTAAAAGGCGAGTATGAAGCCGACGCGACTGGCGGACAGGCCATGCGTCTGGGCCAGGAATAGCGGCGTGAAGGCAAACATTGCCGACATGGACCAGACCACCAAGGCGGAACCCGCCGTGATCCATCGGAAAGCCGGGATCGCCCACATATGGCGAAACGCCTCCGTAAACGAGACGCTATTCTTTTCCCCGGCAGCTGAGTGCGAAGCGCGATTCTCCCTCACCGTCGTGAAAAACAGGATGCTAAGCAGGACACCTGGAGCCCCCGCAATCAGGAAACCGGTGCGCCAGCCATAGGCGTCCGCGATCATGCCGCCAGCGAAATAGCTGACCAGCAGGCCTATATTGACGCCGGTGCTCTGCACCGCCATGGCACGGGCACGCCGTTCCGGCGGAAAAAGGTCGGTAAGGATGGAGGTGCCCGCAGGCAGCGTTCCCGCTTCACCGATCCCGACACCGAAGCGCGCCAGACATAGCTGCCAAAATGACGCTGCCATGCCGCAAAGCGCGGTCATCATGCTGAAAAACATTGTGCAGATGGCAATGACATTCTTGCGGCTGGTACGGTCGGCTATGATCGCGATCGGCAGGGTCATGGAGACGAAGATCACGCTGAATACCGGTCCCGTGAGAACGCCAAGCTGCGAGTCCTGCAGCCCGAATTCGGTTTTGATCTGTATTAGAAAAATACCGAGGATCTGCCTGTCGACAACGTTGAGTACCGCAGTCAGAGTCAGCAGCGAAAGCACGTAATAGCTGTAAAGCGGGCGAAAGCTGCTATCGGCATCGCCTGTCGGCGATGCGCCCAAAGTTTCGTCCTTCACGCAAATCCTCCCCGGATTTTATGACTTTAATTCTATCGTGAATTTCAAGTTACACATTAATCGTCAATTTGAAAATGGCAAATAGCGACTCCACCGCCGCACAGCCCTCTTCTGGCAATGGAGCTATCGACAGCATCGGCAACGCGGCAATCATTGCGCGAAGTTCACGCTACAGCTGGGTGCTCTGCAAATGGGTTAGCCGAAACAGAGAAACGTCTTCGCTCAGCTCCGCTCGGGCGGCAGTGTCCAATAGGGTGCCCCCGAGGGAATATGCTTGACCGGAAGGCCGGAAGCCATCGGTTTCAGCCATGTCTTAAGCACAGCACTGGCCTGTTCTTCGAACGCTTCATGGGAAATGGCAATGATGCCCTTCGGTGATGGTAGCCCAAGGCTGATCGCGTCGCGCACATAATCGAAGGTATCAATTTCCTGCACTTCACTGAAGAGGACAACGTCCGCGTCCTGAAGCCGTTCCAGGCTCTCCCGGAGAAGGTGAGCTGTGACGCCGATGCGCTGCACCATCAAATCCGGATCGCCGATCACACGAATGTCGCATGTGCCTAGCTTTTCCCGCATATGCCGAGCGACATCCTTCAGCTTCATTGCAGGAATCTGATAGCCACGTTGAACGAAGCCCCCCGGCATCGTGGTATAGTATTTCGCCCAGTTGAGCTGCTCGCTGAAGCTTCCCAAAATGGGGTCGACCGGCTGAGCCTTGCCATCGCGCACCCCTGGAATCAGCGTCTGATGATGATAATCATGGAACCGCCAGACAACGAGATTATTATCCTCGCAAAGCTTGCGCTTGGCTATCGTCACCGGATCCATCGCCAGCGATCCGGGGACAAGATAAGGAGCGTCGTCCTGGAGCGTAGTGACCTCGTCCTGATAATCCCAGAACATGCGCTCGTGGGTAATAATGAGGTTCAGTTTCGCCGCAGCCGCGCGTTGTAACACATCATGCGTGGCCTGAAATGTCGTCGCAACGCCAGTCACCGGCGTATCCGGGTTTCCGATCTTGAAACCGTCCGACCCCGGATAGCTCCAGATCACTCCCTGCTGTGCCATGCGCTGCTTGATGCGATCGACGACCTGCGCTGCAGTGAGCGGCGCGCCGGCCGCCAAGGCCTGACGAGCGCTTGCTGCGCCGAACAACAAGGCCGCACTGATGCACTTGTTTAAGTCGCGCCGCGATATCCCGGTTTTCATATGCCTTCCTCTCATGATGCGGCGGCGGCTCAACCCAGCCACACAAGTTCTTTGGTTTGCGGCTGCACATCAACCGGGATGCCCGGAAAGGCCGGTTTCAGCCACTCGGCCACTTCGACCGCGCCCGGATAATCTGACTTTTCATATCCCACCTGGACCATGCCGATCTGCCGCCCCTGTGCGATCGCATCACGGACATAAGTCGTACAATAGTCGACTTCCGGCGTGGAACCGACGACCAGAGCATCTACATCAGGGTCTTTCAGCGCATGGCTAAGCACCAGTGTCGGGAATGCGAAGCCGTGTATTACGCCGACCCGCGACACTGGCAACTTCGGATCGCCCGTTATCCGGAGCGCATGCGCCTGCAGGGTGCTAGAGGCGTTTTGCGCCAGCTCGGTAAGAGTTGTGCCCGGGATATCGCAATAGACGACGCTCCAGTCGTCATCCGGATCTACGGGCTCCGGCTGCCACCCGAGAGTTCGGGCCAGCGCGCTGGAAAACCATTTCGGACGAGCCGTATCCCAAAGGCTTGCGAGGCGGATGATAACGAGGCGATTGTCCTCAATCAGCTTGCGCTTTGCCTGCACAACCGGGTCTTTGGCGATTTCCAGCCTCTTCTCTAGTCCCTTAGACCACCCGCTGCCGTAAAGATAATAAGGATGCTGCCTGGATATAATGCAATTTCTACCCATCTCGATCGCCAGCCGGATGGCATCGACCGATGGCTCGTTGGCGACGAGAATGCCTGAAACCGGTATATGGCTATCCACCGTCAGCAGGCCCTCAATGGCCCCATACATCTCGGGGGCCAAGGGGGTGATAATGTCTTCATAGGCTGCGTGCGTGGGCTGCACACCCAGCATCGCATATACGCGGTTCACGATCTCCCAAGCCGTCATGGTTGGTAATTTGGTCATCAGTGCCACACTCCCAGGAAATCAAGAAACAACAATTTTCTTATACCTCATGCTACCGATTGCGGCGCGGATCGGATTCCAGGTCAGACCCCAATTCTGTTCTACCGGTGCCGGTTGAGGATGCACACCCGCCGAGTGCAACACATGATACAAGGATCGCGATCATTGAAACGCGTCCCCTCTGGGGGCCTTTGGCGGCTGCTCGCCGAGAAATCACTAACCCTCTCCACATAAACCACCTGCCATGGGCGGCCCAATTCACAACTTGGTGAAATATATATTCTGTATTGAGATCAATTGGAATGAAAAATTTTTAAGGCCGTACATCGGTGTTGCTGTTCACGCATATGATTATCATGGTCGCTGCCAGCATGGATGCCATGCATCCGCGCCAACCCGATATCTGATGCGAAAATTCGCAACGCTCCGGGCGTCAATTGCTCGAAACGGCCTCTTGATCGACAGGCATGGGCGCCAAGGCCCTGTATTGATGACGCGCAGCCTTCATCGTATTGCTGAGTAAGCAGGCAACCGTCATCGGGCCGACCCCGCCCGGCACCGGGGTGTAAGCCCCTGCATGCGACAGTTCTTCGCTACAGGCGTCTCCCACTATATATGTTTCGCCCCGTTCATTGGTGATCCGGTTGATACCAACGTCAATGATGATCGCTCCGGGTTTGATCCAGCTTCCTCTCACCAACCCTGGACTACCGGCTGCAACCACAATGATGTCCGCCGCTCTCACAATGCGATCCAGATCACGCGTCAATATGTGGGTAACGGTCACGGTGCATTCCCGCTCCAGCAACAGTAATGCAACGGGCTTTCCAACGATATTGGATTTGCCGATGACCACGGCTTGCATCCCGCGGAAATCCTCCACAACAGTCTCAAGCAACATCATGCAGCCGAGCGGGGTACAGGGGATCAAGCCTTCTGTACCCGTCGATAAACGGCCGACATTGACTGGGTGAAAGCCATCAACGTCTTTGGCCGGGTCGATACGGTTCAGCAATTCATTGGCATTCAGGCCAGGGGGCAAGGGCAACTGAACCAGTATCCCATGGACGCAATCATCTGCGTTGAGCCGGTCGATAAGGGTGAGCAGTTCTTCCTGTGTCGTATCGACGGCAAGGCGGTGCTCGATCGAATTGATACCGGCCTTGCGGCAAGCGGCAAGCTTCCGGCCGACATAGATCTGGCTGGCCGGATCCTCACCGATCAAAACAACAGCCAGAGTAGGCGCGATTCCGGTTTCATCCGAAAAATCCGCTGCCTGCTCAGCGACATTTTCCCGCAAAGAAAGAGCCAATGACTTCCCGTCAATTATTTTCGCCATGAAGCTACCCTGGTGGCTGGAGACTAACATCTTGCCCCCGCTGGTGAGGACATGCGCTAAAGACAGTCGCACATGTCATCTGAAACAGCAGGCAAGAATGAGCTGATGCGCGCCGACCTAGCACTCTCCGGCGATGTCGGGATGAGCGCAAATTTCTAGCTCCGATACCAGTTTATACATCACCGAAATGCTCCGCCAGGAATTCAGGAGATGACCATATTGGTATCACAACGCGAAAAATGCAGTCTCGTTAGTGTGTCTGAGCCCTAGCATGTCATCGCCCATTGGCTACTGTGACCATTATGGAATTGAGGAAATTATGACGGACCCCGCTACCTTACTCATGGATGAGAGAAACATCAGGGCACTGGTTGCAGGATTTGTATATAGAGATCAGGAAAAGTGGGAACAGTTGGCCGACATATTCTGGCCGGACGGCCGATTGGCATTGAGCTGGTTTTCGGGCACGATTGACGAGTTTCTCGTACAATCCCGTGGCCTCGCGGCATCCGGGAAAGTGATGCTCAAGCATCAGATAGGCAGGCCCCGCGTACAAGTGCACGGAGACCGCGCAATAGGCGAAACGGATATCATCATCATGCTTCGCGTTCGGATCGGTGAAAATTCGACTCTTGTCGACACGACATCCTGGGCCCGCTTCAATGACCGTTATGAGAAACGTGACGGAAAATGGAAGATACTGCTCAGAACCGCCATTTACGAGAAAGACAGGGTCGATCCTGTAGAGCCCGGTGATACGGTCCAGTGGACTATCAGCGAAGACGTCAGGAATGCATTTCCGCATCAGTATAAACGGCTAGCGTCCACAATGATGGAACTGGGCCGCACGCAAATGCCTCCCGCCATTGTCAACGCCAGTGAAGATCAGGATCAGTTGGAGCAGGAAGCGCAGCTATGGCTGGCTGGCGGCGCCTGAAGAGGTTCTGCCTTTAAGGAGTCTGATGAACACGCCTGTTGTTAAAGACACATATTTGGCACAGGAGCGGCCTCAAAACCTGTACATATTGTTGGTCCGCTTCCTGCGCGGCGGCGTGCTGCCCATCAGTATATTCTGCCTCGTCGCAACCGCTTTCGCCAGTGCGCCGAAAGCGCAGATACAGTCAGCTGATAACAGGCCGTCATCGGAAGCCATCGTCGTCACCCTCGGCACCGCCGGTGGCCCGCGGCCCAGGGTGGATCGTCATCAGTCGGCAAACCTGCTCATCGTCAATGGCACGCCTTATCTGATTGATGCTGGCGATGGCGTGGTAGGTCAGATCAACAGGGCGGGTTTTGATTTCCGGAAAATCGGGCATATTTTCATTACGCATAATCACAGCGACCACACTATGGGACTGCCTGCGCTGCTCGCTACTCAATGGGAGTTCCAACGACGCGACCCCGTTACGATCCATGGCCCGCTGGGCACCGCAAAACTAATGAAGGGAGCCATGGCCTTTCTTGCGGTCAATTCAGAAATTCGGTCGGCAGAGGGTTTTCCCAGTTCGCTTTCCGCGTTGGTGAAGACCAATGAAAGTGAGCCTGGCGTGATCTACCGCGATGACAATGTAACGGTCACGGCGGCTGAGAACGCGCATTATAATTTTCCACGAGAAAGCGCCCCCTATGGCAGGCACAAATCCTTCGCCTATCGCTTCGACACAGCAGAGCGGAGCATCGTCTTTTCAGGCGACACAGGCCCCTCCAAGGGACTGGCCAAGCTGGCCCATGGCGCCGACATATTGGTGACTGAGGTTTCCGACGTCGATGAGTTGATGCAGCTCTACAAGCAGAACGGCATATGGGACAACAAGACGCCGGAAGAACGGCAGCAATGGCTCTTTCACCAGCGGAACGAGCATATGTCGCCGGCGCAAGTCGCCGAATTGGCGATCTCCGCGGGTATAAAGACCATTATCCTGACGCATTTCCCGCCAGCAGGGGGAAAAGACGATGATTTTGCCCGGCGTGTAGAACAGGTCAAGGCCGCGGGATTTGACGGCGAGGTGTTTGCCGCTCATGATCTCGATCGGTTCTAAAAATTCATCGAACACGTCGACGTTCTGACGAAAGATACAAGCCGTTCAGGAGATCAGGACGCACCTTCGGCAGCCCTCTGCTGGCTGCAACGCCCGCGTGTCAGTTTAATTCCCACACTATAGCATAGAGGAAAGCGGGCCGGTTTCGGCCCGCGTTATCGCCCTGAAACCAAGAGCGCTACACGACCTTCTGCCGCTGCTCACCAAGGCCTTCGATCCAGAGGTGCATCTCATCTCCCACTTTCAGGAACACGGGCGGCTTCATTCCCAGCCCTACCCCGCTCGGTGTTCCGGTGATAATCACATCTCCCGGATGGAGCGTGAAATATTCGCTCAGCTTGGAGACGAGCTGCGGCACATTGAATACAAGATCATCGGTACGCGCATCCTGCATCACTTTGCCGTTCACACTCAGGCGCATTCCAAGCGTATGCGGGTCCGTAATCTCATCGGTTGTCACCAGCCAGGGACCGGTCGGGCCGAATGTGTCGCATGACTTGCCCTTCGTCCATTGAGCACCGCGTTCCAACTGAAACTCACGTTCTGAAACGTCATTGACGATGCAATAGCCCGCTACATAATCCATAGCTTCGCTTTCGGTCACATAGCTCGCTTTTTTGCCGATCACGACGCCCAGCTCGATCTCCCAATCGCCTTTGACTGAGTTGCGGGGCAGCACCACATCATCGTTGGGCCCGCATATTGCTGACGTTGCCTTCATGAAAAAAATAGGCTCTGGCGGAAGCGCCATCCCGGACTCTTCGGCATGAGCCCGGTAGTTGAGGCCAATGCATACCATCTTGCCGATCCCGGCAACCGGCGGACCATAGCGAAACGCGCCCTCGATCACCGGCAACTTGGCGATATCGGCATCAGCAAGACAGCGTAAGGCTCCAGACAGATTCTTTGATGTAATATCGGCAACTATAGTGCTTGCATCTCTGACCTGGCCCTCAGAGTCTATCAATGCCGGTCTCTCAGATCCTTCCGGGCCAACACGTGCAACTTTCATACTACTCTCCCAAATCACCGCCGGTCCGCATTCTATCAGACCTGCCCCATAATGATCGCCGATCGGCACATGCTGACCAGCACAACTTTCCAATTATTGAAGACTGCCGCCAGGCTGATACTGAGCGACAGTCCGGATCAGCCGGATGCTCTAAAAAATGCACCAATGCGCAAACCTCTGGCGGATACCATCTATAGCGATGGGTGAATGACGCCAACGATGTCCGCACTGGTCATTGAGCACTCGCATGCGCTGGCGCCGCACCGCGCTGGTGAAACAACCAGCTGCCAACGTCATGTTCTGCTCCTGCAACTGCATTTTTACGGGCTTCCGAATTTCATAATTAATCAGAATGGAAATATAATGACCTTTTAGTTCACAGTGATTTATATGTCCATAGCAATGGACAGGGAAAAACTCTGGTGGGCCAAGTGCAATGTAGTTGGGAAGGCCATTCTCTGAGCGCTCCGCCGACAGCGTCCAGACCATTGGCGATTTCGGATGTTCGTGCACTAAAAAGCGCATTCCGACGAGCTGCGGTGAGCAGCAGCAGAAGGGTGCCGCGGCGATAGACAGGTTCTTCGTCAGCGAGCGAGCGCCCAGGACAACCTTTTGATTTCATCTGCGCTCAGAAAACGCGCAGCTGCCTTTCGACCGTTTATGTCAACTCGCCGGCTCCGTCTGATCGCGAACCATATCGAGGGCGACATCAACGATCATGTCCTCCTGTCCGCCGACCATACGGCGGCGGCCAAGCTCGACGAGGATCGCGCGGGTATCGACGCCATAGTCGGCGCTGGCCTTTTCCGCATGGCGTAGGAAGGAAGAGTAGACCCCGGCATAGCCGAGGCTGAGCGTTTCGCGATCGACGCGGACCGGGCGGTCCTGAAGCGGACGGACCAGTTCTTCCGCCGCATCCATCAGGGCGAAGACATCGCAGCCATGGTTCCAGCCCTTGCGGTCAGCAGCGGCGACGAACACTTCGAGCGGCGCATTGCCCGCACCCGCGCCCATCCCCGCGAGCGACGCGTCTACGCGGATCGCACCGGATTGTACCGCCACCATCGAGTTCGCAACGCCCAGCGAGAGGTTATGGTGCGCATGCACGCCGCGCTGCGTCTCTGGCTTCAATACCCGGTCATAGGCTTCGAGGCGCGCGCGATAATCGTCCATATCCATCGCGCCGCCACTGTCGGTTACATAGACGCAGGTAGCACCATAGCTTTCCATCAGCTTGGCCTGCTCCGCCAGTTGCTCCGGCTCGATCATATGGCTCATCATCAGAAAGCCGATGGTGTCCATGCCGAGGTTGCGCGCCGCCTCGATATGCTGCTTCGAGACGTCCGCTTCGGTGCAGTGTGTCGCGATGCGCACGGAACGCGCGCCCAGCGCATAGGCCTGCTTGAGGTCATGTACCGTGCCAATGCCCGGCAGCAGCAGCGTGGTGACCACGGCGTTTTCCACTGCGTCGGCCACAGCCTCAATCCATTCCCAGTCAGTATGCGCGCCAAAGCCATAGTTGAACGAGCTGCCCTGCAGGCCGTCGCCATGCGCGACCTCGATTGCGTCCACGCCCGCATCGTCAAGCGCTTTGGCGATGGTGCGCACATGCTCGATGCCATATTGGTGGCGAATGGCGTGCATGCCGTCACGCAGCGTGACGTCCTGGATATAGAGCTTGGTATCTTTAGGGTCGAAAGCCATTATGCCGCCTCCTTCTGGAACCGCTTCGCGGCAATTTTCTCGGCGGTGGCAAGACCGGCCGAGGTCATGATGTCGAGATTACCTGCATAGGCGGGCAGATAATGGGCGGCGCCCTCCACTTCGAGAAATACGCTGGTCTTGATGCCTTCGAATGCGCCCATGCCGGGAATCTTGACCGGGTTGTTGGAGCCGAAGCGCTCGAACTGCACCTTCTGTTTCAGGCGATAGCCGGGGACATAAGCGTTCACCTTTGCCACCATGTCCTCAATCGCTTTCTCGATGGTTGCTTCGTCCGCGCCGCTCGACAGCGTGAACACCGTATCGCGCATGATCATCGGCGGCTCGGCAGGGTTGAGGATGATGATCGCCTTGCCCTTTTTCGCGCCGCCAACCTGCTCGATGCCCGCGCTGGTCGTCTCGGTGAACTCGTCGATATTGGCGCGCGTGCCGGGACCAGCCGACTTGGACGAGATGGAAGCGACGATTTCGCCATAATGCACATCGGCGACCGAGGAGACGGCTGCGACGATCGGGATCGTCGCCTGTCCGCCGCAGGTGACCATGTTGACATTGTCGGCATCGAGATGCGCATCGCCATTGACGACCGGAATAACATAGGGGCCGATTGCGGCGGGGGTCAGGTCGATCATCACCTTGCCTGCACCCGTCACAACATCGCTATGCTTTTTGTGCGCGCCCGCCGAAGTCGCATCGAACACCACACCGATCTCCGGCCAGACATCGAGCTTCTGCAGTCCCTCGATGCCCTCATGCGTCGTTGCCACGCCCATGCGCTGCGCACGCGCAAGGCCATCCGATGCCGGGTCGATACCCACCATGGCACCCATTTCCAGCACGTCGGATGCGCGCATGATCTTGATCATCAGGTCGGTGCCGATATTGCCCGACCCGATAATCGCTGCTTTTACCTTAGCCATATCAGGCTCCCTTGCCATAAGTGAATGAGACACTGCCCAGCCCGCCGATACTGGCCTTTACCCTGTCACCGGGGGTAATCGCCGCCATCGGGCCGAGTGCGCCTGTGAGAAGAATATCTCCCGCTTTCAGCGGTGTACCGTTAGCAATCATGACTCGCGCCAGCCATGCTGCGGCATTGAGAGGATGGCCGAGGCAGGCCGCACCTGCGCCAACGGAGACGATCTGATCATTTATCTCCAGCGCCATGCCGCAAGTGTAAAGATCGAGACCATCAAGCGGTTTCTTATCATTGCCCAGAACGAAGAAGGCGGATGATCCATTGTCCGCCACGGTATCGGCGAAGGTGATCTTCCAGTCTGCGATGCGGCTGTCCACGATTTCAATGGCAGCAACGGCATAGTCAGTCGCAGCGGCGATATCTTCCGGCGTCGCAGAAGCTTTGGTGATGTCGTGGGCCAGAACCAGCGCGACTTCCGCTTCCGCCTTGGGCTGAATTACCTTTTCGGTGGATAGCACACCGCCGTTTTCGATCTGCATGTCATCGAACAGCGCGCCATAATCCGGCTGGTCGACGCCAAGTTGAGCCTGAACCGCCTTGGCCGTCAGCCCGATCTTGCGGCCCACGATGCGGCGGCCCTGCTCAATCCAGTATTTTATATTAATATCTTGCACCGCATAGGCACCGGCCCCGTCTGTCGGGTCCAGTCCATCGCGCAACGGTTCAATTGCCCCGTTGGCATATGCATTGCTAAGGCGTTTTGCCAAAGCTGCTGGGGAAGTTTTACTGGCAAGCTCATCCATCCGTGTGGCACCCTATCGTTGTTTCGTTGGAACTTATCTCTCATGCCGCGAGAATAGAACCTTGCGTTATCCTCAAACGCTCATATTGTGAGCATATGAGAGAAATATCGTCCATCAGTGGCAGTCAGGCATTCGATAGAGGGTTGAAGCTTTTAGCGGAGATTGTCGCCAATGATGGGCAGCAGCTAACGTCCGTCATTGCCGGCGAGATAGGCTTGGCTCCATCCACGGCCAGGCGCCTGACCTCAGTTCTGCTTCGTCATCACCTGATAGAGCGTATTGGACACGGATATCATGCAGGCGGCCCTGGCCTTGTCCAGCTTGCAGCAAGCGTTCACCCTCATCGTAAGCTAATTGAAATCAGCAGACCGCTCCTCAGAACCCTCGCGCGAAGAGAAGGGCTGGTCGCTCATTTAGGAATATATGTCGACGATATGGTCACCTATCTTGTCAGGGAAGGTGGCAAGGGCCTTTTTACGCAAGAGGGAGCCCAACTCGAGGCATATTGCACAGGCATCGGCAAGGCGTTGCTGGCTCAATTGCCGGAGAACGAACTGGAGCACTACCTTACGGGCAACTTTATCCAACTTACACCGCATACCCTGACCACACCCGAAGCATTGCGTGCTGACATCAAGCGGGTGCGCGATCGGGGATACGCGCTGGACAACCGCGAGATGGATGAACAAATCGCATGCGTCGCAATCCCGCTTGGAAAATCGGGTGACACGATGGTGGCCTTGTCAATTTCCGGCACCGATATGCAATTGTCTCCGGAACGGGCTGAGCGCATGGCGAGAAAATTGCGCAAGATCGCCACACATATTGAAGCGAACACTTCTGTGCTTGCCGTTCGTCATACAGGAAGGCCTGAGATTGAATGAGCAATCAATTCTGGCGTGACGGTCCATTGTAACAATTATGGCAGTCACAAATTCATTTTGTAAACATATTGCAACGCAACATACATCAGCCTGACTCATGACGCTGTCATAGCGCCGCCCAAAGGGGGCACGCATGATTGTTCATGTTCGATATGCCATCATGGTTACGGCTATCAATATGGCTGGCGGCGTCTCACCCGCAGCCGACATCGTCCCCCTCGCCTCCTATCGCGCTGTGCAAACCGATATTGCAGGTCTGGCACCCAACCGGCTTTCGGTCATGACCTATAATATCAAAGGCCTTCCCTGGCCGATCGCCAGTGACCGGGCGCAAGCCATTGACGAGATCGGCGCGCGTTTGCGCCGCGCCCGCGAACAAGGCAACCAACCCGATGTCATCATGCTTCAGGAGGCATTTGGCGACACGGCGCAGCGTATCGCGGACCGTGCGGGCTATCGCTTTGTGGCGATAGGGCCGGACGCCGCTGAGCAGGCTCGTTACAGATTCAGCACACCAATCCCGCGCGACTGGAGCCGGGGTGAGAATATCGGCAAGAGCCTCAACAGTGGGCTGGCGATATTGTCCGATTTCCCATTGAGCGATGTGGAAACGCTCGCTTTCGGCGATCAGGCCTGTGCAGGTTTCGATTGTCTCGCCAATAAGGGGATCGTGAAAGCCTCAGTCGATGTGCCGGGCTACGCCGCGCCAGTGCGGCTGTTCAACACCCATCTCAATTCACGCAAGGCATCGGGAGTCGAAATCGGCAAGGCCAATCGCGCCTTCCGCCGTCAGCTCATGATTGCTGCGCGGTTCGTTGACGATGCGACTGATCCCGCATCGCCCATGATCTTTGCTGGCGATTTCAATATCGGCAAGGACAAGGATCGCCGCGCCACATTCGCCAGCCTGTCCACATCGGGCCGGTTGCCGGAGTTCATCGCGCTGGAAGATGCATCCGGCAGCCATGCGGTACGCGCCCGCTTGATCCGTGACCAGCGTCAGTGGGACGATATGACCGCCACGGTTCGCCGGTCCAAGGACCTGATCTTTGCTGACCCGGCGCTGAAACCGGTAGCTGCTCAAGTCCGCTTTGGCACCGAAGCGGACGGATCCTCGCTATCCGATCATATCGGTTACCAGATCGACTATGCGCTGCCCCCGGCACTGCGCAACGCACCAACACATCTGGCCGCCAATGAAGCGGGCCATCCATTTCAAAGGGATAGTCGAAGATGAAACATTCCCTCTGCCTTACCCTGTCGTTGCCTTTGAGTTTCTTTCCCGCCGCTGCACTGGCGCAGCCACCGGCACCCGGCGTCGCAATACGGCAGATAGATTTTACATTGCAGCCCCGGTCATCGAGCGCGGTATGGACATCGGCCCTGAAGGGACCGCACGCGACACTGCCGCAAACCCAGAAATACCGGATAAAGGACCGGCAGCGCCCGGCTACGGCGGGTGAGGAAGAGCGGAAAGTCTCTGTCTATCGCCTGAAACTGGCGTTCGAGCCATTGTTTCTGCCCGGCAGCAGCACCACGCAATCTCCCGCCAGCAAGATACGCGACATGCATGCAGCCATCGCCATTCACCGGCCACTATCGAAAATCGCTGCATTGTCGATGGAATGGCAAGCGGCGCGCCTCGCCAGCTATGACGGCAATGTCACCGCGGATGGCAGCAAGGCCTATCGCGACAAGACATCGGATTATTTCCTGCCGCAACTGGCGCTCAGCGCGCGGCTCGCGCCCGGGCTGACTATGCGCGCAAGCCATCGTGAGAGCCTGCAAATCAATATGGACGCCGCCATCTTCGGCCCACGCGCTATGCCTATGGAAGAATGGACGGCCACGGGGCGCGGCATTGATTTTCAACGCCGTACCACCAATAGCGTAGCGCTTTCATGGAATGTCACGGACGCTTTGGCGTTTCGGGGCCACGCCGCAGACATCCGCTATCGCAACCGCATAATGGCCAATCATCGCGGGTTGCTGCGGCCATTGCCGGGGACATCGCGCGCGCAAGAATATGGCGGCGGTGCCGAATGGCGGATCGCTCCAAAACTGCGCCTGAATGTCGAGGCGATGCGAGAGAATATGCGCGACACATCCGCGCTGAACATCGCCGGCCATCGCGACAAATGGTCCGTCGGCATGGAGCGGTCGGGACAATCGCACAGTCTGCGTATTGCCGTCGGCCGCCAGTCCGCAGCTCATTTCGGCCAGACGGTATCAGCAGCAGCCACGCAGATCACATTCCGGCCCGAATGGACCATTGAAGCCAGCGCCGATCAGCGCCTGTCTCTGATAGATGGTTTGCCGGAGATGGCGATGCGGCTCGAAGCGCGCACCGCACCCGATTTCGGGTCGTCGTCAACCGATCAGATGGCGGGGCTTTCCAGCCGCGAGATACAGCCGCAAATCAGGCTTAGCCTGAATACGCGCTGGTAACTGCAAACCGGATTCAAAAATCCTGCGGTGCAATCGTGCTGGCAATCACAGTCTTTGTCGCGCGATCAATCGACCACAACAGATCCGCCTCTACGGGATCCACGTCTATCGCCTGCCCGTTCGATATGACGGGGATGGTCGCGGCATGGCGCAGCACGGTTCCAGCCTCGGGCAGTGACAGCACATAGACTTCCGGCTTGTCATGCCCGCTGGCAAGCAGCGCGCCCGCATCTGTCCAAGCCATGCCGGAGCAACTGGACGGCGCAAATCGCGCGAGCACATCTTCGGGAAAAGTCCATGCCTTCAGCGGCTGAAACGCATCGTCCAACTTGACCAGATAGGTGTCGCGATGGTCCTTGCCTGCCGGGCTGCCTTTCGTGTCATAATTGGCGAACACGCCCCACCAATGACCGTCATGCCTGTCCATCGCGGTCAGTGATCCGGGCATGTCAGCTAGTGCGACCGAGCGCAGATGCTGTAGAGGGCTCAGACTGAAAAACTCGACCAAGCTGGTCTGCGGCACGGCCGGGTAATTGGACGTAGCACATGCCAGCTCCGTTCCAATGACGGTGCAGCTGTTGATATGCGGAAAGGCTTCCGCGTCGCCCTGCCACTCTGCCACCTTCTCGCCGGTATCAATGCGGTATTTACCGATACGGCTATTGTCGATGGCATAGAAATAGGCGCCGTCGGACGCTACGCCCTGCCGCGCTTCATCGGCAGTGAAGCGTTTGACCACCGGGGCTGGTTCACTTGTGGCACCGGACGCCCGGTCATCGGTGAGCAGGCAGCTGGCGACCGCAATCGAGACGATGATGAGCTCTCTCAACACGGAATCGTCCTTGGGATGGGATATCCGGTTCGCGCCATGCGCGCTTTTGATGACAGTGCGATGAAACGCCCCTCCCCTAGCCGCGCAGATGCACCTCTCCATCCTGACGGGCGATGGCATAACGGCGCAGCGACAGCGGCTTGTAGCGCTGGCTGGTCACCGTCGACATGCCGATAAAATTGGCCTGCGCCGCATCGGGCCTGAGATCCAGCCGCACATAGCCCTGATGAAAATTGTCGGTCCACAGCACTTCGGGAAGCATATCGGCAAAAGCCTTGTCGAGCTTGGCGGCGAGCTTGGGCTCAAACCCGCTCTCCAGAAAATCGCCGGGCGAGCTGACGCCTGCCGTGCCCAGCTCTATGCCCATCGGCTTGCCCGTGCCATCGGCGAGCTGGTTCGCCCAGAAGCTATGGCTGTCGCCGGTCAGCACGATCAGATCGCGCGCACCCGCCTTCTTGCACAGGTCGTAAAAGCGCTCGCGTGCCCAGGGGTAGCCGTCCCATGTGTCGGTATAGAAAGGCAGGTTCCACATCGCTTTCCACGCCAGCGCACGAGTGGCGAATGGCAGGTCTTTGTCGGAAGGGTCGGGCAGCAGGCCCGCGCCGAGCAAGTCCGGCACCGGCATGCGCGCCATCGGGATGGCATTGCCGATCACGCGCCATGGCTGGCCCGCTTTCACCGACTGCGTGAGTTCGGCGGCAAGAAAATCCTCCATCGCGGCGCTCAGCATCGGACGGTCGGGCGCACCGATCACGTCGTCACGCAGCTTCGCCGCATCCTCCTTGCTGGCGATCTTGTCCGCATAGTGCATATAGTCGATCTGTTCGGCGCGCGCGGTATGGCGGGTCTCAAGCGTCACCAGCGTGGCAAGATTGCCGAACCGGTAGCTGCGCCAGAACTCGGCGCGGTTGCGGCCCATGCCGGGCTCACGCACCGGCATCCATTCATAATAGGCGCGGATCGAAGCAGCGCGGCGGGCGAGCCAGCTGCCTTCCTTGTCGCTCTGGTGGTTCTGCGCGCCGCCGATCCACGGGTTGTTCGCGCTTTCATGATCGTCCCAGCATGCGACCAGTGGATGCGCCGCCGTCATCGCCTGCAAGCCCGCATCTGTGCGATATTGCGCATGGCGGGTGCGATAATCGGACAGGCTGACGATCTCATGCGCGGGCTGATGCTCACGGCCCAGCTTGAGGCCGGTTTCATGGCCCCAGCCATCCGCACCGCCATATTCGTATATATAGTCGCCAGTGTGCAGCACGATATCGACCAGCGGGTCTTTCGAAATCGCATCATAGGCGTTGAAATAGCCGAAGGGGAAGTTGGAGCAGCTCACCAGCGCGATGCCGAGCTTGTCCATTGCACCGTCGGCCAGCGTCATCGTGCGGCCAGCGGGCGATGTCATGCCGCGTGCCCTGAAACGATAATGATAGCGCGTACCGGGTTTCAGCCCCTCAACCAGTATCTTGACTGTGAAGTCCTGATCCGCCGAGGTCACAGCTTTTCCCGATTTGACGACAGAAGCGAAGGCGCTATCCGAAGCAAGTTCCCATTCCACCTCTTCGCGCTCACCCGCCGGTTCCACGCGGGTCCACAGGATGAGGCTGGTCTGGTCCGGGTCGCCACTGGCGATGCCATGGCGGAAAATCTCGTTATCGGCAGCAGCGGCAGCCGGAGAAGGAAGCGCGGCTGCAACGCCGCTCAAACCCAGAGCCGTAACCGCTTCGCGCCTGCTCCATCTGTTCATGCTCATGACCGCCTCCGCTTTGATTGGAAAAAGGGGCGGAGCCGCCATGGCCCCGCCCATTTGGGGGTTAGGTTCAGAAGTCCGCCGTCAGGGTGAAGACGACGGTGCGCGGTGCGCCGATCCAGGCACCACCGCCGGAGATACCGCCCAGATAATCCTCGTCGAACATATTGTTGACTGTGAGGCTGAGATCGAGCGCTTTGAAGGCCTCACTGATCGCTTCGCCCTTCACGCCGACGTAAAGGTCGGTGAGGAAGTAGCTCTCGGCAACGAAGCTGTTGGCGACATCAACGTAGCGATCATCGGTATATTTGCCCGAAATACCGAAGCGGAACGGACCATCGGCCCAGTTGAGCGACAGCACGGCCATATTTTCCGGAATACCCGTCACACGGTTGCCGGGAATGATGCCAACCGCCGCATCGACCAGTGGATCGCCCGAGCCGATATATTTGGCGTCCGTGTAGGTATAGGACATATAGGCGTTCAGCTGCTCGGTGATGTCCACATTGGCCACCAGTTCGATGCCTTCGGATTCGATACCGCCCGCATTGAAATAGCTGCCATTGGTGCCGATCAGATAGTCGGGACCGGCGGTCGTATTGTTCGACAGGAAGATGATGTGATTGTCGAACTCGATATTGAAATAGGTCGCCGAAGCCGAGAATGGACCCCGGTTATAGCGAACACCGACGTCTATATTGCGCGCCGTTTCCGGCTCGATATTGAGGTCGGAATCAGGGCGCTCAAGAATGTCGTCAGTGATCGACTTGAAATTCTCGGCATAACCCGCGAACAGCTCCAGACCGCTCACCGGTTCATATTGCAGGCCGCCGGAAAGCAGCACGTCAGAGTCAGAGTCGACCTTCACATCGCTGGTTTCTCCAAACAGGTCCACACGCTCCACATCATTGAGGAACTGCTTTACACCGAAAGTGGCTGTGAAACCCGCGAAGCTGAGCTGATCCTCGACATACCATTTGAAGGTCGTCTGCGGATATTTGCGATCATATTGCGTCCAATAGGGAACAGCCTCGTTGAACTCGAAACCGACGCGGGTATCGACGATCTTGTGCCAGTCGCGATGCTCATAACGAGTGGTGTCTTCATACCAGACACCGCCGCGCAGCACATTGCTGACCGAGCCGAAATCCTTCTCCCAGTTGAAATTGGCGGCAAAACCCAGCCGGTCCTTTTCATAATGGGTGTGGCGATAGGACTGCACACCGACCGCACCGGCGGGGTAGCAGGCGGGATCATATTCCGCACCACCGCCGCCATAGGGAAACGTCAGGCTGGAGATGCAACCTGCAGTCGGCGCAAGAGCGAGACCGTTGGCATCAACGAAATAGATGCGGCCCAGCGGCGCTCCACCCGAAACGGTATTGTTGCCGAGCTCGCTTTCCGGGTTGCCGGCGCCGTCATCGGTCACATCGACGAGATAGGGCGGCACCCAGTCACCGCGGCCCGTATTCTTGTGATAATAGACCGCACCATTGAGTGTCAGGCCCTCGGTCACTTCGCCGTCGGCCTTCAGATAGGTGAAGAAATTCTCGCGCAGCGTCGACCAGCCCTTGCGGTAGCTCTGGTCGATATAGGGAATGCCGGTCCATTCGGCGGTCAGCTGGTCCCATTCGGGATAGAGGATGAAATCAGCCGCCGAAAAGACACGTTGGTAATTGTCTTCATGCGTATCGTCATAAGACATATAGCCGGTCAGGCGCAGGCCGCTCAGATCGCTCTCGAACTTCGCGGCGATATGGTCGCGCTCATTTTCAGCCGAACCGTTGATCCAGTCACTCGCTTCCTGATGCGAGATGGAAATCCACGCCTTGGTCGTGTCACCCAGGATACGGCCCGTATCATAACGCGCATAATAGCGCATCGCGTCGAATTCGCCGATGGATGCGGAGAAGCGGATGCGGCGATCGTCTTCCGGGCTGGCTGTGGCGAAATCTATCGTGCCGCCCAGCGCTTCGTTGGAGAGCGAGGCGATGTCTGACGTGCCCTGCGACACCGAAACGGTGCCGATGTTCGCGCTGTCGATATAGCGGTTGGCCTTGGCGCCACCGCCATAGCCGCTGTTACCGTTAGGCAGGCCGTCGATGGTGATGCCGATCTGCTGTTCATCGAGATTGGTCTGGAAACCGCGGATCGAGATGGTGGTCGACCAGTCGTCGAAACCGAACGTGTCGCCTTCCTGCACGGAAACACCCGGCAGATTGTCGATAGTGGCGAGCGCACTTGTAAGCGGTGCCTGCTGCATCAGCATCGGTGCGCTGACTTCGCTGTTGTTATAGGTCGTCGCGCGGCCGGTGACGACGATGCTTTCTGCACCATAGGCATCTGCGGCGGCATCAGGCGCAGCCTCTTCGGCAACCGCCGGGCTGGCGAGAACGGTGGCCATGGCGGCGAAGGATACAAACGCCATCATGCGTTTGGTCGTGTGCGGGAGAGAATCGGACATCAGGAAACCCCTTTTTCAATGTTGCGGCGCGGCAACTGCACGCAAAATTGAACAGGGGCTTTTCCAAATGATGATGATGCAAAGACAATATGATGACGGGTTTTTGACGGTGCCCTTCAATGTGTCACATATGCGCATCGCCCCTGAAAAGTCGTGATTTTGCAATCAAAGTGCAATCAATCTGCGATCCGTATGTAACCAAAGGCTGGCAGGGGCAGGCCAGCCATGTCGAGTATTGCTGCGATAGCGAAGAATACGGGAACCTCTACCGGGGAACCATTGAGCCGTATCGGCGAGGCTAGCGCCCGCAGGCTCGCCGTTTCCATTCATGACGTTGCCCCCGGCTTCGAGGGAGAGGTCGACCGGCTGATGGCACTGGCTGGTTCCATCACCGGCGAACACAGGCTCGCCATGCTGGTCGTGCCGGATCATTGGCGGGGTGGAGCGATCCAGACCGGAAGCCCATTTGCCCGGCAGCTACGGTGCTGGTCCGACACCGGTGTGGAAATGATCCTGCACGGATGGTCACACCGTGACGATGCGAGCCATGAAGGATGGAAAAACCGCCTGCGCGCGAAGCATATGACGGCAGGCGAAGGAGAATTTCTCGGTCTTTCCCGCATGGAGGCGCATGCGCGGCTGACGCGTGGCCGTGCATTGCTGGAAGATATCATCGGCAAGCCCGTTACCGCTTTCATCGCACCGGCATGGCTCTATGGCGATGGCGCGCGCGAGGCGCTGGGCGAATGTGGCTTCTCGATAGCCGAGGACCATATGCGGGTGTGGAACCCGATGACTGGTGAGCGCTTGGCGCAAGGCCCCGTGATCAGCTGGGCCAGCCGCTCGCGCACGCGGATCGCATCATCGCTGCTGTTCGCCACCGTCGCACCTGCGCTGCTCGCACGCCAGCCGCTGGTTCGCATCGCGCTGCATCCCGGCGATGCAACGGTGCCGAGCCTGATGCGCTCCATCGAGAAAACGCTGCAGCATTTCGCGCAGCACAGAGAGGTAGTGCGCTATGCCGACCTCTGAAAACAGACCCGCTGCACTGGTATTCCTGCACAGCTTCGAGCCCGGTGGCGTGGAGCGCGTCGCATTACGCCTCGTCGCCAGATGGCAGGAAACAGGGCAACCCGTTTCCCTGTTCATGGGGCGCATGGATGGCGCGATGCGCGAACAGTTCGCCGATGCCGTTTATATGTCCTGCGCGCCGGAAACCCGGCTTCCCATCCGCCACTTCGAAACGCTGTGGATGATCGTGCAGCTCGCGCGCCACATCGTGAAGACGCGGCCACGAGCGCTGTTTGCCGCCGGCAACAGCTATGCGGTGGTCGCTGTCGCAATGAAATGGCTGCTGGGCCAACGCTGCCCGCCCATAGTTATGAAGATCAGCAACGACCTGATCCGGCCCGATATGATCGCGCCCTATGCCGTTCTCTATCGGCTGTGGCTGCGCATTCAGGGCCGCAGCATCGACCGCCTGATCGCTATGTCCGAGCCGCTCGCCGCACAGATCGCGCGTGAGATGAAGGTTCCGCCAAGCCGTATAGAGATTATCGCCAATCCGTCACTCGATGCTATTTCTCGTGGCAACGCCGCGAGACCCGCAACGCCGGAAAGCGGACGATCCTTTTGCATTGTGGGCCGCCTGACGCGGCAGAAAAACCTCGCGCTGGCTCTTCGTGCCTTCGCTTCCGGGGCAGGCGAAACCGATACACTCACCTTTTATGGTGACGGCCCGGAGCGGAGCTGTCTTGAGAAGCTGGCACGGCACTTCGGTATTCAAGCGCGCGTTCGGTTTGCAGGCTTTGTCCCTGATCCGCGCGCCCACATGCGCCACCACCATGTGCTGCTGCTCACCAGCCAGTATGAGGGCCTCCCGTCGGTCGTGGTCGAGGCGCTGGACGCGGGGCTCCATATCGTAACCACAGATTGCTGCTGTTCCATGCGCTGGCTGCTTGATGACGGGCAGCTGGGCATGATCGTACCGTCCGATGATGAGGCCGCACTTGCCCGAGCCATCGAACAGGCCCCCGCCGGTCAACAAAATATGGCCGGTGCCCGCGCAAAGGCTGCGCAACATCGCATCGAGCCGGTGGCTCAGGACTATCTTCGCGCTTTTGAACGAGCAGCCCGGGCAGAGGCCGCAACCGCCAGCGCCGCCACGCACGAGATGAAACCCATCACAGGATATGTCCAGTGAACGCAGAGAACCCCACCCTATCCATGGACACCAGCGCTGCATTGCCCGAAGTGCCGGATCTGAACCCGGCCCGGTTGTGGCGCGGCTGGACCTTCTGGTTCGGCCCGCTCATTTCCATCGCGATACTCGGCGCGACGTTGCTTGCGCTGCGCCATTTCGACACCACACCCATCCGCGACATGCTGCCTGCGAACCCGATTTTCTGGCTTGTCTTCGTACTGTCCTATATGCTGACGCCGCTCAGCGAATTCATGATATTCAACCGGCTATGGTCTTTGCCTGCCGCAGGCATGGGCGCATTGCTGCGCAAGCGCCTGAGTAATGAAATGCTCGTCGGCTATTCCGGCGAAGTCTATTTCTACAGCTGGGCGCGTGAACATGGTTCGGTCACCAACACGCCCTATGGCGCGATCAAGGATGTCGCCATCCTTTCCGCGCTGGCGGGAAATCTGGTCACATTATTCCTGCTACTTCCCGCGCTGCCACTGCTCGCCACGCATGAGGGCGTTATCGACGCGCAGCTCATGACATGGTCCATCGCCATAGTCGGCGGCACGTCGGCTATCGCCGTACTCTTCCGCAAACGCCTGTTCAGCCTGCCGCGCGAGGAACGCCGCTTTGTACTGGCCGTTCATTTCGTGCGCATTATCGGCAGCCTCGCGCTGACCGCCCTGCTCTGGCACCTGGTGCTGCCCGATGTGGGGTTGAGCTGGTGGTTCCTGCTGGTGACATTGCGGCAATTGCTGTCCCGCCTGCCGCTGCTGCCCAACAAGGATGTCGTCTTTGCCGGGCTCGCTATTCTGCTCATCGGCCCGCATGTCGCGATCACATCGCTGATGGCGCTGATGGCCGGGCTCATCCTCGCCGCGCACCTGCTGACCGGCCTGCTCTTCGGCGGCGGCGACCTTGTGCAGAAGCTGGCGCGCAGATGAGGTATATCACCACTCTCCTTCCGCTCGCCGCCCTGCTGGTCCCGGCCAGCGCCCATGCGGGCCTTCGTTCCACGCCAGACCTCGGCACGTCCAACGCCCGCTGCCGCTCCGGCGAGACGGGGCCGGCGCTGCGCGTTACCGTAACCGGCCTCAAGGACCGTCAGGGCGTACTCAAGCTGGAAGTATACCCGGCCAACGACCGGGACTTTCTGGAAGACGACAACAAGCTCATCGAAGCAGGCAAGGTGTTCCGCCGCATCATCCGGAATGTGCCATCGTCCGGCGAAGCGCAGCTTTGCGTTCGGGTGCCGGAACCGGGGCTCTATGCCGTCTCGATCCTGCATGACCGCAACGACAACCGTAAATTCGATCTCTCCAAGGATGGCGTGGGCTTCACGCAAAACCCGAAGCTGGGCCTCTCCAAACCCAGGGCCGACAGCGTCGCCGTCAGCATCGGCCGGGGCATAGATGCGGAAACCGTCATCATGAACTACCGCCGCGGGCTGTTTTCCTTCGGGCCGATAAGGGGACGCTAGACCATGCGGATTGTCGACATATGCGCATTCTACTCACCGGCGGGCGGCGGGGTAAAAACCTATATCGACCGCAAGCTGCGTGCGGCGGATGCAGCAGGGCATGAGATGATCATCGTGGCGCCCTCCACACAGCCGCGCGTGGAATATGCCGGACGGCAGGGCCGCATCCTCTACATAGCGGGCAAACGCTTTCCGCTCGATCCACGCTATTACATGTTTTCCGACGAGGAAGCGCTTCATGCCCAGCTGGATGCGCTTGCGCCCGATCTGGTTGAGATGTCGTCGCCCTGGCAGAGCGCATCCATGGTGGCGCGCTGGCGCTCGGCCACGCCCCGCACGCTGGTGATGCATGCCGATCCGCTCTCCGCCTATGCCTATCGCTGGTTCGGCAGCTTCGCCAGCCGCGAGACCATAGATCGCGGTTTCGGCTGGTTCTGGCGGCATTTGCGGCGGCTGCAACACAGCTATGATCATTTCATCGTCGCCAACAGCGGTCTGGCCCAGCGCCTGAGACAGGGGGGCATATCCAATGTCGTGCTCAATCCGATGGGCGTGGCGGAAGGCATATTCTCACCGGACCTGCGCTCAATCGAGCTGCGCCGCCACATGCTCTCGCTCTGCAATCTAGGCGAGGATGCGACCCTGCTCGTAGCCGCGGGACGTCTGGCCGCAGAGAAACGCCTACCCATGCTGATCGAAGCGGTAACCCAGGCGGGATATGACCGGCCCGTGGGCCTGCTGTTGCTGGGTGAAGGACGCGCACAGGCCGACGTGCTGCGCGCTATCGGCGGCAACCCGCATATTCGCCTGCTACCCCCTATCCGGGATCGCGCAGTCTTTGCCCAGTGGCTCGCCAGCGCCGACGCCCTTCTGCATGGGTGCGAAGCGGAAACCTTCGGCATGGTGGCGGTAGAAGCGCGCGCCAGCGGCCTGCCGCTCATTGTGCCAGACAGCGGCGGCGCGCCAGACCAGCTGAGGCCCGGTGCGGGTGTCACCTATCGCTCTGCCGATCCGGCTTCGCTGCTCCGGGCGCTCAACGATTTCCTGCTCACGGATCATGAGGCGATACGCACCGCTGCCCGTTCCGCCGCGCACAATGTTCGCCCGATGGGTGCGCATTTCGACATGCTGTTCAACCATTATTCCCAGCTGACAAAGGATAGATCCTATGCTGCATGAGACCCACCCCTGCGGCCTGCGCGTCATCAGGCACGAGCCATCTGCCACTGAAGACGGACTGCGCCATACAGGCAGTGCGGGGCCAGCCTGGAGCTTCACCTGCGCCGTGTTTCATCTGTTGCTCCGCACCCGCACGCAGCCCTCCAGCCGCAATGCAAAGCCGGTTGCCATGCCATCGGAGGTTTACGCCCTCCCGAGCAATTTATAGCTTGTCGACGTAAATCAGGCTGCCTTGGGGCAGCGACGTCAATACGCCATCGAGATCGTCACGCGATACCGCCAGGCACCCCTGGCTGCGGCCAACCTTGCCATGATCGCGCACCATCGACGGGCTGACATACCATGCACCATGGATAACGATGGCGCGGGCCTCCGCATTGCTGTTGCTGGCGTCGAGACCAGCCAGCCGACGCGAACGACCATGTTTGCCTTCGTATAACGCGCCAGCCAGATAGGCCCCTTCCGAAGTCGCCTCCGACCCCGGCACATTGGAAAACCGTTCCAGCCAGCCGCAATGATCGGGGTCCGATCCCTTGCCATGAGCAACCAGCATCGCCTGCCGCTCGCCGCTCGCCAGATCGAGAATATGGAAACGGGGCGAGCGGGAAGGCCGCGAAAAATCGACTATGCCGATGCGGTCGCGGTTCGTAATTATCTCTTTATGGCGATCCATCGCCTTCAGCGCGCGCTCGTGCAGCGCATCGAACCCATCAGGCGACACCTTTCGAGCCAGCGCGGAAGTCGCCGGGAGAAGCGCGCCCAGCGCGCCGCCAATACAGAATCTGCGTCGTGAAATCATTGCGATATGGTAGCGCATATTATGATAAAAGTCCTAAATCGGTGCGCAACGGATTCGATATACGTGATATTACGGATCGCACAGCAGGCTTTCTTGCCTCCATCTGCCGGCATGCTTCGTCGCTTGCTGCTCCTGTTGGCCTATTGGTTCGCGCTCGCGTTTTCCCTCCCCTCATTTGCCCAGACACCGGCGCCCCACTGGAGCCCGGCCCAGGTCGAGCGCCTGATCGCATGGCTCGATTTCTCGCGCGCGGACGCGCTCAACATCGCCGAGAGCGAAGTGCCGAAGCTGCGCATGGCGCAATCGGCTGGAGACTCCGCCCAGATTGACCGGCTGGCGACCGGCGCCGCGGAAAAATTGCTCGATGGATTTTACCGGGGATGCTGCGATGCATCGCTCAAGACAGGCTGGCACATTGCCGGAGACCGCCCAGAAATCGACCCGCAGACCCTGATCGCCGACGCACTCACCCGCAACCGGCTCGATCAGCTATTCATCGCTGCCGAGCCGCACCATCCCTATTATCGCGCCATGCGGCGCGCTTATGTGAAGGAAACCGATCCGGCACGCCGGGCGACGCTCGCCGCCAATATGGACCGTTGGCGATGGATGCCACGCACCCTCGGGCGGAGGTACCTGCTGGTGAACGCCGCGTCGTTCGAGGCGATGCTGTGGCAGGACGGAGAGCTTGCCGGGCGCTGGGCTGTCATCGTCGGCAAGACGAAATCACCGACTCCCATATTCGCCGCGCAGGTTACCGGCGTCATTCTCAACCCCTGGTGGGAGATCCCGTCGTCAATTGCAGCCGAAGGCATAGCGGCCATGGTGCGCCGCAACCCCGCCGCTGCCGCCAAGCGGGGTTATATATATGAAAACGGCCGATATCGTCAGCGCCCGGGCCCCAACAACGCGCTAGGGCGGATGAAGCTGATGATGCCCAACCCCTATTCCGTCTATCTGCACGATACGCCAGCCCAAGGGCTGTTCGAGGAAAATATACGCGCCTTCAGCCATGGGTGCGTGCGGGTGGGCGATGCGCTGGGCCTTGCAACCGCGCTGCTTGAGCCGACCGGAGCATGGGACCGGGAGCAGGTCGATGCCGCTGTCGCCACGAACAAAACGCAGACCGTATCCCTTGCCGAACCCATTCCGGTCTATGTCACCTATTTTACAGCCGAACCGGATGATGACGGTAATATGCGTTACTTCCCCGACATCTATAAGCGCGACAAAGCCGCCGTTGCGCCGGACGATGGCAAACCGTGCGGGGTATGAGCAACCGCCAAGGGATAATGCGTAATTCCTGAGGCAAGACTATCGGTTAAACTGTCCGTAGAGAGTGGAGATGTAGCCCATGAACGCAGACAATTCTCAGACCGCCGGCGGCTATTCCAACCCATGGGGTATGTGGCTGAATTTCTATCAGGCCCTTCATACCATCCATGTGGAGTGGTGCCATCTGTGGGCGCATCACTGCCTGCCCTCGCTTTTTCCGCCTCATCCTCATGTGGGGCATCATCAGCTTGAAATACCCGATCCGCTGGTGGAAGCGGAAGAACCAGAGCTGTTTGCCTGATCTCGGTTCTGAAGCGCGCTCATAAGCGGGCTGAGCGATGCACCTGCTAACTTCACCCTGTGCCAGCGCTTCGTTGGCGACATGGCTCTACGTAGCTTTCCCAATATCATGACGCTCATCCGCAGTTAGTCTTCGATGGCCAATCCCTATAAGGACCAAGACGATGAAGAACATTCTTCTGCTGGTGCACGAAGACGATGGGCAAGAGGCCCGTTTACAGGCGGCGCTGGATATAACGCGCGCCACGGGCGGCCATCTGACATGTCTGGATGTCTTCACCCCGCCGACAATCTATGTCGACATGTATGGCGGCGGCGGTGGTGCCGTGCTGATCGAGCAGGATGCCCAACAGCAGGCCGGGCAAAATCGAACCGCTCTGAAAGAACGGCTGGCGCATGAGGATGTCAGCTGGAGCTGGCAGGAGGCGCGAGGAGACCTGGCGCGGGAGGTGACGAGCGCCGCTGAGCTAGCAGATCTCATTGTCCTCAACAGCCATTTCGAGAATTTCGATTATCCCGATCCGGTTCGCGTGGCGACAAATGTCGTAATACAATCCGGTCGGCCGGTGCTTGCCGTACCGGATAGTTGCAACGGCATCGTGGCGGCAGGCCGCGCCATGATCGCCTGGGACGGATCCGGACCCGCCGCCAACGCCATGAAGGCCGCATTGCCCCTGCTGAAGCTGGCCAGCGACGTTACACTGTTCGAAGTCGGGGAACCGGACGCCAACTACCCCGCCACAGAAGCAGCCACCTATTTGTCACGTCATGAAGTTCACGCCAAAGTTTTGGGCGGAGACAGAGACAGAACGACGGTTGCCGAGGCGATATTGGAGCGTGGCCATCATGCCGATGCGGCCTATATCGTGATGGGCGCATTCGGTCACAGCCCGGCCACCGAAGCAATTTTCGGCGGTGTAACCCGAAGCATGCTGACAATGAGCGATATGCCGCTTCTGCTGGCCCATTAATAGGCTATCAGGGCCGGATGAATTCGGTCCTGCGCTGTCCACTATCCGTGCCTGCCTGTTACAGCTGATTTCGGCTGCTGCTCATGCCCGCCCATCAGTATATGCTCGATCAGCCGGTCGAGCTGGCGAAGCGGTTCGCTTTCCGTGCCGTCATGCGCACACGCCAGTGCAGGGCGAACATAGGTACTCTCAAACATGCCATGCTCAAATTTGGCCAGGCGCCATAAGGGGCAACGCCGTGCCGTTTTGGCCTCGCGTCTTACGATCCTCACATCGCGATGACGCGGGTCCGCAAGAATGCTGATCATGACGAGGTCGATATTCTCTGCTGGCCCCTCCAGCAATTGCGCGAACCACTCCGGCGTCGCGACCAGCAGCCCGGTAATGTCGAGCCCGCCGTTGCGCGCGGTCGAAACTGTCTGAATATCAATCAGAGCCGTTTCCCACAGGGCCGGGGCTACCGCGACCCGGCTGATGTAAAGCAAGGACAACATTGCATTCCACCCCTACCCTTCCATAGTGGAGAGTCGCATGGATGGCGCTTCCTTGAAATGCGGGAATATACGATATTGAGCGCATGGCGGGCGGTTGGTGGCTGGTGAGAGACTTCCTCACCCCGGGTGCTGGTACTGGGTGTCGCGCTGCTTTTCACCATGGTCGTCGTGCCATTGCTCATCTGTTGCCCGAAGCGCATCGCCCTCGTTCCGGCGCCCCTTTCGCCACTCCCGGCCACTGCCCATACCCGCGGCAAAAGCGATGCGCAAGGCGTCCGCAAAGTTCGTCACTTCCAGCTTCGCCATAAGGTTAGCGCGATGAACCTCGACAGTGCGGGAACTGATGCCCAGATCGAAGGCAATGGTCTTGTTGGGGAAGCCATATGCCAGACCTTCCAGTACTTCGCGTTCACGCGGCGTCAGGGCCGCAATCTGCACTTGCGCCGCGTCCATCTGGTCTCGGCGCGCTTCGGCATCCGCCAACTGGGCGAATGCGCGGTCGATCGCATTCAGAAGTTTCTGCCGGTCGAACGGCTTTTCAAGAAAATCGACCGCTCCTGCCTTCATCGCCCTGACCGCGAGCGACACATCGCCATGTCCCGTCAACATGATGACCGGCAGGCCGATACCATGCCCATTCATCTTTTCCTGGAGTTCGATGCCGTCCATATCCGGCATGCGTATATCGAGCAGCACGCAGGCGGGCTCCGATCTGTCGACATCCTTGAGAAAGGCGGAACCTGACGCCCAGCACTGGGCGCGATAATGTGATGTCTTCAACAGAAAACTCAGTGATTTACGCACCGACTCCTCGTCATCGACAACATGAACCAGCGGCAAGTCATCCATGAGATTCCTCCTTTTCGATGCACGGAAGGGTGAAATGAAAGGCAGTACCACCACCCGGCCGGGGTTCCGCCCAAATGCGTCCGCCATGCGCTTCCACAATCGTGCGGCAGATGGACAGTCCAAGGCCCATCCCCTGAGATTTGGTGCTGACGAAGGCATCGAACAGCAAGGGCGCAATATTCGGATCAATGCCTGGGCCATTGTCGCTCACCGAAAACCGCATCATGTCATCGTCGCGTTGTACAGAAAGGTCGATGCGCCTTTCGCCTTCGTCGGGCATTGCCTCAACAGAATTACGAATAAGGTTCAGAAGCACCTGTTGAACCTGGACCGGATCGACAAGAACATGGCCAGCGGGTTCGGCAAGATCGACCGTGAAATTCACGCCTTTGACCCTTGCGCCGACAGTGCCCAGCGTGCAGGCATCCCGAACCAGATTCTCGACCGGTTCGATCTTCCTCTCCATATCACCGCGTGCAACAAACTCGCGCAAACGCTGCACAATCGCGCCAGCCCGCAGTGCTTCCCTGCCCGCCTCCTCCAGCGCTTCGCGCACCAGTTCGTCACTGTTTCTCTGGGAATCGGCCAGCACCGCCGCCGATGTCTGGACATAGTTGGCGATAGCGGTCAGCGGCTGGTTGAGTTCGTGCGCCAGTGTGGACGCCATGGTGCCGACGGCGCTGACTCGGGAAATATGGATGAGTTCAGCCTGCAACTGCTGAAGCTGCTCTTCGGCGGCCTCGCGCTCGGTCAGATCCCGCAGGAAACCCGTGAACAGACGCTTACCTCCGCCATTGGCCTCACCCACCGTCAGTTCATGCGGAAAAGTGGAGCCATCCTTGCGCAGCCCGATCACCCGCCGCGCCATACCGATGACCCGCTTTTCATGACTAGAGCAATACCGCTTGATATAGGCGTCATGCTCTTCCCGATCCGGTGAGCACATCAAAAGCGACACATTCTGGCCCACGACTTCGTCTTCTTCATATCCGAAGAGTTTCTCAGCGGCGGCACTGAACGACTGAATGATGCCATGCTCGTCGATCACGATCATGGCGTCAGGAACGGTGGACAGGATCGAACGCATCAGCATTTCGCGCGCCTCGATCTCTCTGGAATGAGTCTGCTCCTCGGTTATATCGCGCACCACTTTACCGAAGCCAAGCAAGCGCCCCCGATCATCGTCAATGCGGCTCAAAACGGCTTCCGCGAGGAACCGGCTGCCATCCTTGCGCACCCGCCAGCCCCGCCTGGTGCTCTGGCCCCGTTTCCGGGCCTCCCCCAGTTCCTGGACGGGCTCACCGCTTGTCACATCCTCGTTGGAGAAGAACAGCGAATGATATTGGCCTATCACCTCTTTTTCCGTCCATCCGAACAGGCGCTCCGCTCCGGCGTTCCAGATGACGACTTTGCCCTCCCGGTCGAGCAGACAGATTGCATGCTGCACGGCGCTGTCGATGAGCAGGTCCAGTTCACGCGCCAGGGTGAATTCCCTGCTGGTGGCCGCACGCACGGCCCTGTCGCGCTTGCTCACCAACCCGGTCAGATAAATGAGGGTGGCCGACGCTATCAGGAAGAGAGCAAGGCCGTTCCAGTCCGTTGTCGAAAACCGGTTGTCCCAGGGAAAATAGAAACTCAGTACCGCCGACAGCAAGGCAACCAGGACGCCCACCCGCCATCCGGCGAAATAGGCGCCGAAAAACACCGCGAGAAGGAAAGGAATATAGGGCGACCCGTCATCCAGGACGTCATTGAATATGACACGCAGCACATAGGCCGCTGCCACGGCTAACACAGCCAGCACTATGCCCGTCCACCAGCCTCTCTCACCGTTGAGAGGGCTGATGAGATTGCGCAGCCTCATGGCAACCTTCATGGCGCCTTCCAGATCACAAACGGCGCGCGCCGCCGAACATCATCGCGCCCTCCCAAAATGCGACAAGCAAGCTCTTGGTTCCAGAAGATATATAACCGATTTTTCGAATGAAGTCAGCGGACTGGATCGGCACTCCCCCACATCTGCCGATCCGTCATACAAGTGGTACAGCCGTGCCAGCCTGTAGTCAGGCCGCCATCTTTGGCGTGTCGGTCTGGATGTCCTTGATCTGCTCGACCATTTCAGCCGCCGAGCGAGAGCCAACGTCTACGCACTTGCGTGCTTCGTCGGCGTAATCCTGCGACGCGCCCTGCACGAATTTCGACCACAGGCCGGGTACTTTCGACGCATCGTCCACTTTCCCGAGGCGCTCGATAAACTCCAGATCGCGCTCGCAGCGGTGTGACAGAAACTCGAAAATTTCCTTCTGCTGTTTCAATATCATCGAAGCAGCCGTTGCCTGCATGCGCGGGACAGCCATGAACAACCCGCCCAACGGGCCGAAAGCGTCTGCGCCGGAGGCTACCGATTCCGCCTTGCTTTTCTGCGGCATGATGATTCTCCTGCAATGTCCGATTGTTCGGACCCTTGTGTTGAACCCGTTGGCGCAGGGATATCCGCAATTCTACGGATGAGGCATGAGAACGCACCGTCAGCCGGAGCGGACAGATCGCCGCCACGGCGCGAGCCGCGACCGAAGGAAAGCACAGAGAAGCGGCTATTCCGCGACCCGGAACTCGACCAGCCCGAGCCCCTGCACAGAGAGGCGAACATGGTTGCCTACCGCCAGCGCTTCGGCAGCAGTGGCGCCGCCCGCCATGATGACATCGCCCGCGCGCAAGGGTTCACCCGCGGCACTGGCCAGACGTGCGGCAGCGACCAGCGAACGCAGCGGATTGCCCAATATCGCCGCGCTCGAACCGATCTGCCGCGGGGCTCCGTCAATTTCCATCAGCATGCCGAGGTTGGAAATATCCTGCCTCGGATCATTCCAGGGCCCGATGACAAAACCGGATGACGAACTGTTGTCGGCGACCACATCGGTCCACGAGAATTTGAAATTCTCATAGCGGCTGTCGATAATCTCCAGCGCCGGCGCCACACCGTCCAGCGCAGCGGCAGCAGCCATCATCGTCACCGGACCGGGCAGATCATCTTTCAGCAGGAAGGCGATTTCCGGCTCAACGCGCGGGTGCACATATCTGGCGAAACTGATGCTGTCGCCATCCTCGACCATCATGCCATCGGTCAGGCGGCCCCAGATCATTTCATCGACGCCCATCTGCGCCATCTTCGCGCGGCTGGTAAAGCCCATCTTGATGCCCACGCGCCTTTCGCCACGGGAATAACGCCGGGCCATTGATGCCGCCTGCACGGCATAGGCGTCATCGACGCTCAACGGCTCCGAAAGCTGCGGCGTGGCCGAGGCATTAAGCTGTGCGCTATCCAGCCGTTCGGCAATTGCGGCAATATCCACCATATTTTCCTCCCTTATTCGCCGAACGCCACGCGCACCGCGCCCAGCCCCTCGATACGCGCTTCGACATAATCGCCGCCCGAAACAGCCGCCATCGGTCCCAGCGCGCCGGAGAGAACCACATCTCCCTCGCCCAGCGGTGCCCCGTTGTCGGCCATAGTTTTGGCAAGCCAGCCAAGCGCATGCAGCGGATGACCAAGGCACGCCGCGCCTGCGCCGAAAGAAACCGGGTCGCCATTCACTTCAAGCACCATTCCGCACAAACGCAAATCGAGCTCTTCCAGCTTATGCGGCGTGGTGCCCAGCACGAACAGTCCGGACGAAGCGTTGTCCGCAATGGTATCGACAATGCCAATGTCCCAGTTTGCCACACGGCTGTCGACAATTTCTATCGCGGGCAGCGCATAAGCCACGGAGTTCAACAGCTCAGCCGTCGTCAATCGGGCAATGTCCGGCCTACGCGCCATAACGAACGCCACCTCGGCCTCCACCTTGGGTTGCAGCAAAGCCCCGATGGAGGCGATATCGCCATCCTTGATCTCCATGTCCGTGAACAGCGTCCCGAAGTCAGGCTGGTCGACACCGAGCTGTTTTTGTACCGCCTTGGCTGTCAAACCGATTTTGGCGCCCGCGCGCACCCGGCCCTGCCGCATCCAATATTCGGTATTGAACGCCTGTATCGCATAGGCATCAGCGATCGTTGCGGTCGTCTGTCTCTCCCGGATGGGGCTGACGGTCTGCCCCCCATAGGCTTCACGCAGCCGAGCCGCCTCACCCTCGATATCTTCCTTGCTCAGCACGGCCTTGGTCACGCCTGCCCCTCCCATTCTTCATCTTCAAAGCATAGATATTGCCACATGCGCTCGAACAGCATGCCCGCTTTCACGGCACGCTGTCTGACTTCCTCTACGGTATATTCACGTGGTGCTCCATCGGTCGCCCGCACAGCCAGTTCAAGCCGCGCCGCGTCCTCCAGAAAATATGTCAGGCCAGCGGCCTCCTCCAACGTCTCGCCCGCCACAACGCATCCATTACCGGACAGAATGATGGCCGCATTATCGCCCATCATCGCCGCGACCCTGACCGCCTGTTCATCGTCCCGCACCAGAGCCACGCCGGGCCAAAGCGGCGGTTTTGGCGCGAAATAGGTGCCCAGCCCGTGCAAGGCGCGCGGTGTTTCACCCATGGCAGAGAGCGCCATGATCGCTGGCGGCTGGACCCGCACCACACCGCCAATTTCTGGCCGGTTGCGATAGACTTCGCGATGAATGCGCACCTCCGGCAACGCACCCGCGGGCAGGTCGCCATCCAGAGGCACGATAACGCCAGCCTCCTGCGCCGATACGGTGCCGAGCGGCTGAGCCGGGCTCACCAGAAAACGCGCTCCATCAAGGCGCGTGCTGACATGCCCATAAGCATGGGCGAGCCCGTGGCGGTGCATGGCGCGCGCCGCGAGCCGGAGTATTTGCGCGGGATTGGGCTGCACTTGTGCGAACCTTAACCCTTATCGCCGGACGTCTCCGGACGCTCGAAATCGCGCGCCATATGGCCCTTGCCTTCCTGGTCGCCACGCTCGAAGCCCCAGGCATAACCGCCCTTGGGGTTGGACAGGATTTCCCATGCGTTACCGTCCAAGTCCCAGAAATAGAAACAATAGGTGCCATGCTGCACAATGGGCCGGGTGATCTTCTTGATGCCCCATTTCTCGGCATCACGTTTCACGATCTTGTAGGCCTCATCGACATCGGCGTCGGTTTCGACATCAAGGCCGTTATGATACAGAAAATCCATATCGGCCTTTTTGTTGGTCGGACTCTTGACGACGACAATTACCTGATTGCCGCCCATGCGCGCCCAGAAGGACACGTCGGCCATCTGAACCGTCTCGAACCCCAGAAATTCCTCGAAAAACTTACGGGTCTTCTGGATATCGAGACATTCCAGCGTGGCATGCGAATAAAACTGGGTCTTGAGCGGGTTAGCGCGCTGAAAGCCTGCAGATTGTGCGTCGGGTGCTGTCGCCATGATTTCTCTCCTGCCTATAGCTTAATGCAGATATTGGTGGGTTCCGAATAGAAATTTATCGAATGCACGCCGCCTTCGCGGCCGATGCCGGACATTTTGACGCCGCCAAACGCCGTCCGCAAATCGCGCAGGAACCAGCAGTTTACCCAGCTGATCCCCACCTCCATCGCCTGGCCGACACGATGCGCCCGAGAAAGGTTGGTCGTCCATATGGATGAAGCGAGCCCATAGTCGCTGTCGTTGGCCAAGCGGACGGCTTCCTCCTCGGTGTCGAAAGGAATGACCGCACAGCACGGACCGAAAATTTCCTCCCGGCAGATACGCGCATCCTGAGACAGGCCTGTCCAGATCGTGGGCTCGACAAAGAACCCGTTTGCGGCGGCTCCACTGAGTTGCGGCGTGCCGCCCCCGGTTACCACGGTCGCGCCTTCGGCCACCGCCAACGCATAATAATCCAGTACCTTGCGGCGATGCTCGTCAGAAATCAGCGGTCCGAAATCCACGCCCTCATCGTTCGGCAAGCCGGGCTTCAACGCTTCGGCTTTTGCTTTCATGCCCGCGACGAACGCATCGAATACGGGTCGCTCCACATAGATGCGCTCCGGCGCGAGGCAGACCTGGCCTGTATTGAGGAACACCGCTCTCGACAGCCCGGCGACTGCCGCATCCATGTCCGCATCGGCGAAAACGATCGCCGAATTCTTCCCGCCCAACTCAAAAGACAGCGCCTTCACATAGGGCGCAGCGGTTTTCATGATGGCGGTACCGGTGCGCGTTTCGCCGGTGAAGGTGAGCGCGCGAACACCGGGATGCGCAACCAGCTTCTCACCCGCTGAGCCGGGCCCGAAGCCGTGGATCACGTTAAACGCCCCTGCCGGCATCCCAACCTCGTTCATCACTTCACCCAACAGCGTGGTGGTGGACGGCGTTTCCTCCGATGGTTTCACGATCACGGCATTGCCGCAGGCCATGGCCGGTGCAACTTTCCATGTCATCAGCAGCAAGGGAAGGTTCCACGGCGAGATGACGCCGACCACGCCCAGCGGCTTACGCACCGCATAGTTCAGCGCCTTGCCACCATCCGGCGTATCCATTTCAAATGTTTCGGTCGAAAGGCTGGCAATCACATCGGAAAATATGCGAAAATTGGCCGCGCCGCGCGGGATATCGAGATGATGGGCAAGGCTGTGCGGCTTACCGGTGTCGGCGATCTCGGCCTCAAGAAACTCATCGAACCGTTCCTCGATCCGGTCAGCAACACGCATCAGCAATGCGCGCCGCTTGGCAAGCGTCATATTGCCCCACTCACCTTCGACCGCAGCCCGGGCGGCCTTGACGGCTTGATCGACGATATCGGCATCGGCCTCATGCGCTATGGCATGAACCTCGCCTGTTGCCGGATTAACAACATCGAACGGCTTGCCGCCCTCGACAAATTTTCCGCCCACGAAGTTCTGCAATTTTCTGACATGCGTATCCGCAGATGCCGTATCGAGCGGACGCGTATATGTGGTCGCCATGAACGAATCTCCAATCAAAATAGGTTGTATACGTCCTAAATAAAAAACGCAAGGTAATCTCTTATATTTTGCTGCCAGTGCAAAACTACTGCGGACGAACCTAAACCGCTTTCGCGCCCTCGATTGCGAAACGAAGAGCGGTACGCAACCTGACCGTGTCAAACTCTGGCGCGAGCGCCGCCAGCAGCTCCAGCGCAGTTCTCGCTAGGTGCCGCGCGGCCAGTTCCCCCGCCAGCGCAGCATTGCGGTCTGAAATTGCGGCAAAAAGCTCCCGGTGCTCCATCTCGCCACGCTGCCACCAGCCCGGCAAGTGCGCGCCCTTATATGCCGATTGATAGCGTTCGCTTCGCATCTCCAGCTGGTCAAGTTCGTTCACGATCACCGTCCCGGCCCCGACAGCAATGGCGCGATGCAATTTACGGTGCAGCTGCTGCCACTCGTGAAAATCGCCATGCGCGCCCGGTCCCTCCAACGCATGAATGATGTTCTCAAGCTCCTGCAGCGTTTCATCGCTGATCTGGCTGGCGGTGAGCGCGACACCCATCGACTCCATAATGATGCGCTTTACATATAAAGCCTCGATGTCGACCGGATCAAAACCGACAACCCGGCTGCGATAATTGGGCTCGCCGACCAGCAGTCCGCTTTCCTGCAGCATCCGCATCGCTTCGCGAACTGGTGTCCTGCTTACGTGGAGCGCTTTGGCGATCGCCACCTGCGAAATGATGGTCCCAGGCTTGAGCTGACCGCTCAATATGTAGGACTGAAGGATATCATATACTTCTATCGCAGTACGGCGGCCTGCGCTGCGGTCGATTGGCTTGAGTATGTCTGCGAGCGATGACTTCATGCTATTGTCGTTAGGCGGGACGGAGAAACTGGTCAATGTCCCGCCTCCTCTTTATCAGACTACCGGCGTGACAAGCATACCGAGAGATCCGATTTCCATCCGAACCTCATCTCCTGGTTTGAGATATTCTGGTGGTTTGCGCCCATGCCCAACCCCCGCTGCTGTTCCCGTCCCGATCAGGTCGCCTGGCGACAGAGTCATGATCGTGCTGAGATGGGCAATGATCTCCGCAACGCCGTAAATCATCTGCCCGGTCGTCGATTGCTGTTTGACCTCTCCGTTTACGGTCAGCATGACCGGCAGGTCCTGCGGATCGGGTATGAATTGGGCGGGCACGAAATAGGGCCCGGTCGGCGCAAAGCCATCATGGCCCTTGTGCAGCACCCAGTCGATGCCCACGCCCGGCCTGTCGGCGATCCAGTCCCGCGCGGAAAGATCGTTGAAATTGATATATCCAGCCACCTGATCGAGCGCTTCCTCGACCGGCACATGTTTGCAGGCCCGCCCGATCACGACTGCCAACTCGGCTTCCCAGTCCATCATCTTGACATGCCGGGGCGCCTCGACGGATTCGCCGGTGGCGCGCAACGTGTTCCTGACCGGCTTCAGAAAGGCGTATGGATAGGTCGGTGTCATCGGCACAGGCATTTCGGCCACATGGTCGTGATAATTCGCACCAATGCAAATCAAGTTTCCGGGGTGGGAAAAAGGCAGCGCGAATGTGGCGTGCGCAGCGTCCATTGCGCTTTCGTCAAACAAATCGGACTTCGCAGCAACGGCTTCATTGAGGCGCGCCTGCCATGTCGCCCAATCTTCCACCAACGGGCCAAGATCGTGCCAGCAAGGATTATCGTTCGTACCTTCCAGAAGGAGAGGCAGCGGCACCAGCTTGCCGTTCCGCTCGACAACCGTCAGATTGCCATCCTCGGTCTTGATGACAGCCAATCTGTAAAATGGGTGGGTCATGCGCCACCTCCCTGGTCCGCCTTGCTGACGCCGCCAGTGCCCCAATGCTCCGGCGCGACTTCGTTGATGATGACACGCACCTGACTGGGCTGAACGTCGATCGTACGCACGGCGGCATCGGTCAGCTCACGGATCAGTGCCCGTTTTTGATCGACCGTCCTGCCGCTCAGAATATTCACATTGATAATCGGCATTATGTTTCCTTGCTTCCCTCTATCTCCGCTCAGACCTTCGCCGCAGCGGCAATATTGTCGGGGCTGAATACCCGCTGCATGCAGTCGACAAGCTGCGGCTCGGTCATGTCGAACAGCGCATTATTTCCATCCACCCACCGAAAATCATGCTTGATGAAAGACATCTTCCAATCGCCATTTTCTCTAATGAAATCAGCGTTATACCAGCCATATTGATTATAGACCGAGCCCCCCATATCGGTCGCTTTCCAATGCCGCGCGGTCATGTACCAGAGGCCGGTCGCAACATCGCCATCCAGGTCGATATGAAAATTGGTATAAACATGGTGGCGGCGAACCGGAGACAGGATCAGGTCCGCAAAGCGCGTCCATTCATCCGCGTCGACCAGAACCTTCGGCTGCCCCGTCAGCCGCTCGAAATCGACCAGCAGCTTGTCCGTAAAGCAGGACCGATAGCCCGGCCAA
Organism: Sphingobium sp.; assembly: GCA_020446425.1. Lineage (GTDB taxonomy): Bacteria > Pseudomonadota > Alphaproteobacteria > Sphingomonadales > Sphingomonadaceae > Sphingobium. The sequence goes on from JAGRES010000003.1 coordinate 170,045, forward strand.
TCCCCCAGATCGAGCGACCGGCCAAAGCGCAGCATGACCTTCTTGATAGCCTCTTCGTCCAGCAACCGCCGGAGTTCCGCTTCGACATCCATCACAGAAACTCCGGCTCGGGCGCGAGGCCCAGCGCCTTGCGCGCGGACGGGATGTCATCGATCCAGTGATCCTTGTAGACATGCTCGCCGGTTGACAGGTCGGCGAAAATTGCCGTCTGATCGAGATAGGCGCGCTGTTCGACAAGCAGGCTGCCATTATGCCGCACCACATCGCAGCATGGAACCAGAACGACATTACCGTCCAGACGTTCATATTCGATCAGCGCCTCGACATAGACGATGTCGCCAGCCTCGCGCACGCGCCATATATTGTGGCGCAGGCGCCCGATCAGCGTCCAGAAATAGTTCACGACATCGCGCGCATCGTCCTTGCCTACTACCGGTGGGCGCGCTCCGAAGATGAACTGATGATCCTCGCTCAGCATATCAATGAAACCATTGATATCCTTGCGGTCAACGGCTGCGAAACGTTCCAGGACCCAACGGTTCTTCATCCCAGCTTCTCCCTTGGTTCGAAACGAACCTTCAATTCCGGAATGAAGGCATAATCGCCTCCACCGAACGCATATTCCGGCGGATCGCCGGCAAGGCGCAGATCGGGGATGAGCTCAAGCAGCTCCTCAAGCAGTATCCGAAGCTCCATCCGGGCAAGAGGCGCTCCCGGGCAATTGTGAACACCGAAACCGAAGCTCATATGCCGCAGGTTTGGCCGGTCGATGTGAAGCTCTGAGGGGGCATCGAAGACATTGGGATCGCGATTGGCGGCGGCCCACCCGACATACACATCCTGTCCCTGCCCGATGTCGACGCCCTGAACATCCACCTCCTTTGTCGTACGCCGGAAAAAGCCAAAGAAAGGCGGATGAAGGCGCAGAACCTCCTCGATTGCGCGGGGGATTTTTGCAGAGTCCGCCTTCAACTGATCACGAAGTTCCGGTCGCGAGAAAACCTCGTAGATCAGGCTCGCCATCGCCGATGTCGTGCTGTGATGGCCAGCACCAAGAAAAGCGGCCAGCAACACCACATAATCATCATCGTCGAGCTTTCGGCCCTCGACCTCGATGTCCGCCAGATAAGTCAGAAAGTCGTCGCGGGGCGCATCCCGCCGCGCGTGTATCTCACCGACGGTAACTGCGCCGAATTCGGCCTGACGTTTGCCAAATGCCTCCGGGTCGCCCATCGCTGCGAACATGGCAATGGCCGTGCGCCGCACTTCCATCACAGTGTCGGGCTCGTCTATGCCCATCAGGTGACAGATGGTTTCCGCGGGCACAGGTTCACACAATTCGGCGACGATGTCGCATTCTCCGCGCCCGATAAAGGCGGCGATATGGCGCCGGATATCCCCGCGTATCAGAGGATCCATCACTTCCGGCTTCGCACGCCGTATCGCCTCGTCATAGATCGCTCGCCATTCCTTGTGCCGTGGCGGATCCATGTCCAGCCCGGGTATGGGCTTTCGCGGCAGCATAGGGCGCAACACCTGGGGTTCTGAAGAGAAAGTACGATAATCGCTCATGGCGGACCGCACATCCGGCCAATTGAGCAACATGTGGAAGCCGTCATGTTCGTCGCTGTGAGCAACCGGACATTTCGACCGCGCCGCCTCGAACAGCTCAAGGCTCTCTGCTGGCGTCGCGGTGTAACAGCTCCAACCTTCTGCTTCCGGACATTTGCTTTTCAACGTACTCCGCTTGTTCATGATTATTTCCTCACCACGCTCTCACTCCGCCATCGACCGCGATATCCGCGCCCGTCACATAAGACGCGTCGTCGCTTGCCAAGAAGGCTACAGCCGCAGCCACTTCTTCCGGCTGGCCCATTCGATTGATCATCGCGCGGCCAAGCTGGATACGACTCCATTCCGGATCCTCCAGAATGAAGCGCGTCTGGTTCGTCTCAATCGTACCGGGCGAAACAGTGTTGGCGCGAACGCCATGTTTGCGCCCTTCCATTGCGAGCTGGCGCGTCATAGCCAGCACCCCGCCCTTGGCCGCCGTATGCGCCAGGCCCGGCAGCAATTCGATGCCCGCCCAGGCCGAAAGTGACGCCGTGTTGACTATATTGCCCTTGCTTTTCTTCAGCTCAGGCCATGCCGCGCGGGTCATCAGGAAAACGAGATTCAGCTCTTCATTGATCGTTTTCGACCACATGTCGTCTGTCATGTCCTCGATCCAGGCGAAATAGGCCATCGCGCCGTTATTGAAGAGGACATCTACACCGCCGAAGCGTTCGACCGTTGTCGCCACGACCCTGTCGCACTCGGCCTTGTCGGTCAGGTCGGCGGGATGAACAGAAATCATCGTACCGCCAGCAGCTTCGACCAGCCGAACGGTCTCCTCCGCACCGGGGGCCGCTATATCGACGCCTACTACGTTCGCACCCTCTTCGGCGAAACGCAGACATGCCGCCCGGCCTATGCTGCCGCCCGATCCGGTTATGATGCAGGTTTTTCCACGCAGGCGATCACTGAAAGCCATTCAATCCTCCGAATATAGCGGGGCAAGGTCGATATAGATCCATAGGCGGTCGGACCGGCCTTCCGGGGTCAGGCGCAGATGGCTGGCCACGGGCATCGACACTTTTTTGCCGTCCAGCCGGGTGTAGGTGACGATACTGCCCTGAAAGGCGCAATTGCCCTCAAGCACCAGTTGTTGGCGCTCATGGCTCATGCCCGTGAGCGTAGACCAGAATTGCCTGAACGCTTCTTCAGCGCCCTGCCGCCCTATGATCGGCGGCATATTCCCCAGTCGCAGATCAACATCATCAGTGAACCAGTTGAGCAGCTTTGCCAGATCCAGCTGGTCCGCGTCGCGGAAAAAGGCGGCGGGCCAGTCCTTCTCGCCGATGGCGGGACCGTCGGCCTGCAATGCTGTCGTTGATACACTCATTGTTTCGGCCCTTTCAAATAGCCAGATAACCACCGTCGCAGGCGACCGCGGCTCCGTTCATGAATGACGCTGCATCCGACAATAGCCATGCGACCGCCTCGCCAATCTCGTGCGGCTCTCCAAATCGGCCTATCGGATGGCGGGCGATCAGCTTATCCTTGATCGCCGCGAAGGAGGGTTCTTCCATCAGGCGCTCAATAAGCGGCGTTTTTACAATGCCGGGCAGCACCGCATTCACGCGAATGCCGCGCGCGCCATAATCGGCGCCCGCCGCGCGGGTGATGCCGACAACACCGTGCTTGGCGGCGACATATTCGCTTGCGCCCGGAATCGCGACTTGCCCCAGCGAAGAGGCGGTGTTGACGATTGCACCGCCGCCATTCGCCAACATCGTTTTCACCTGATATTTGATGCACAGGAAAACAGCCGTCAGGTCGATGCGGATGGCCCGCTCCCATTCCTCAAGCGTCAGTTCATCGAGCGGCTTGTTCTGCTGTTCGACGCCCGCGTTGTTGAATGCCCCGTCGAGCCGCCCGAAATGGTTGACGGCTTTCGCCACCAGCGCTTCGATCTCGCTTTCCGAGGAAAGATCGGCGGGATGAAATATCGCCTCACCGCCGCCACTGACAAGGTCGGCGGCGAGTTGCTCGCCGCCTTCCTTTGCAACATCGGTCAGGACGAGCCGCGCACCATGTGCAGACAGCACGCGGCTCGCCCCGTTTCCGATGCCGCCAGCAGCACCGGTGATAATGATGACCTTATCTTCCAGCAAACGGGACATTTCAAAAGTTGAAGCCCATGCGCACGCCATAGGTGCGCGGTTCGTCCATATATGCGGTCGCGGGGCCAGGAATACCGGCCGCCGCCGTAGCAGCGATAACGGCCTTGTCCGTGATATTGCGGCACCAGATTCCGGCGTTCCATGTACCGCTGTCGGAATACCAAGTTATCGAACCGTTCGCCTTGACGTAAGGAGCCTGACGTGTGCCCGGGTTGTGCACGAAATCGGCGAACCACTCGCTTTCATAACGTGCATCGGCTTGCAGGCGCAGATAGCCGCTGTCGAACTGGAAATCATGGTAGACATTGGCGCCGATGGTCCAGTCCGCGGAATAGGGACCGGAAATCCCATTATAGCTGATATTTGTCGTGGTATCGACAAAGTCCTTGTTCCGGTTATGCAAATAGCTGACATACGCAGTGATCATATCGTTCGGCGTCGGTCGGAAACTGATATCCAGCTGATTGCCATAGATTTCGACCTTCTTGGCGTTGAAGATCGTGTTGACCGGCGCGCCAACGTTATAGGCCTGCATCAACAGGTCCTTGTATATATAATAGAAGACCTCGTTGTTGATCTGCAGCCTGTTGTCCAGCGTGCGGAACTTGATGCCGGCCGTCCATGAGAAGAGCTTGGCAGGTTTTACGAGATTGTCCTGCGGCAGGTTCAATGAATTGTTGACGGGCGTGCCGGGCGCATATTCGTTGAACGTGCCCGGGCCATAGCCGGTCTGGTATGTGAAATAGGCCATCGCATTGCTGGCAACGTCATATTCCACGCCCAGCTTGTAATCGAAATGTTTGAAACTCCGTTTGAATGTATATTCCGGGATCGGCCCCGTATAGGCGCCCACTGATGCCAGCACGCCTTCAGGCAGAGAGTTGCCTCGCGCCTTTTTGCGGGTGTAGCTGTATCGACCGCCCGCGACGATACGAAACTCCGGCGACACGCTGTATGTTGCCTCGCCAAAGATCGCGGCACCCTGATTGCGAAGGCGCGTGACGCTACTCTGCGGCAAATCGGAGGGCAGGCCGAAGGCCGCCCCGAGCGGTGTTGTATTGATGAAAATAACGTAGCTGCCGCTGCTGATCGCATGGAACCCGTTTACACCGACCAGCCAATCCAGCTTGTCGCCGCTGCCTGAGAGGCGGAGCTCGTGGTTGGTCTGGTCATATTTCGACCTGTAAGGACCAGACCGGATCGAACCGAGCCAATAGAAAGTGCGGTTATTCAGATAGAAATAGGAAGGAATATAGGTGAGCGTCACGTCATCAGCGACACCGATATCCACCTGAGCACCCACGGCATAATTGTCGAATATCTGGTTTTCGGCTTCCGGGGTGCCCAACAACGAAGATAGCGTTGGCCCGCCCGGGAAAAGCAGAGTGCGGTTTGGCCAGGATGTATCCCACGGATCGTTACCGAGAAAAGCGCCTTCATCATAGGCACCAGTGTCCGGGTTCGTTCCCTTGTTAACCAGGTTGGCCGGATGACCCCTCTTTTGCGCCGCATAACCCCACAGATATACATTCACGTCGTCTGCAGGATCATAAACCACACCAAGACGCGCGCCCCAGTTCTTCTTTGAGAATGAACCATCGCTCATCAGCCCATCGTTATATTCGAAATCCCCGGCGAACCGCATGGCCAGACTGTCACCCAGCGGCACATTCTGCGCGAACGACGCGTGGAAGAAATCGAAATTGCCCGCCTCCAGCAAACCGGTGGTTTCCCAATTATGCGAGGGTCGCCGGAAATTGACGTTGATCACGCCACCCAGCGCGCTGCGGCCGTAAAGAGTTCCCTGCGGCCCAGGAAGAACCTCGAGGGTTTCCAGGTCATATAGTCCGACGCTGGCGCCTTCACGCGGAATGAAAGTGCCATTGAAGTTGAAAGCCACAGTGGTCTCGACGTTGGCGAAATCAAGATTGGAGCCAACGCCGCGCAGGAATACTTGTATCGTATTGCCTTCCTGGTGAAAGCGCGCAGCTGGAACGATCGTCTGCACCTGCGCCAGGTCCTTGATGCCTGATTGCTTCAGCGTCTCGTCAGAGAGCGCCGTGATAGCCGCCGCCGTTTTTTGCAGACTGGTGCTGCGCTTTTGCGCGGTCACAACAATGTCGGCAATACCGCCTGTACCTTCTGCAGATTCCTGGGCCTGCACAGCGACCGGAGCCGCCAGAGCAATGATGCTCAGCGTCGTATACAATGCGCCTGATCTCGATTTCATGATTCCATCCCCTCCTTGGCTAACCACTGACAATTCAGTGCCGCCCGTTATTTCTGTATCCACTTATGCCGCTGGCCCACAGAATTGTCAATTAGGATGAATACGTCTTATCTGATTTTACAGCAGACGGAAATCGGAGAGGCGGCACACATAATATATGCCATTGGGCCGTCATCCGAAATTCAAAAGCTATGGTGCATTTGCATATTTATTGTTTATATACATATAGTTATATCTATTTTTTTGCAAAAGACCGCAGCGCAGGGGTCGAAAATCCAAATTATGCGAAGCGGGTTATAGCCGCGCAAAATTTGGCACATAAACACTGTGTTATAATGGATACACAATGGCACAATAATTGTGTATCATCCGACTCTGCAATGGCGCCCGCACCGGACGCACTTTGGCAATAGAGGGTCAGGCTTGTTCCAGCCCTGCCAATATCCGCAGGCAACGCAGGAACACGGAACGCAAATCTTCGGGCAAGGGCGCCAGAATTTCCTCCTGAACCAGACGAACCTTATCCATCTTCTCATCCAGCAAGGCCTCACCCTCAGGCGTGACATGCATTTTCCATGCACGTGAGTCCTCCGGGTCACGCTCACGCTCCACCCATTTCTTCGCGACCATGCGCCCCAGCATTTCCTTGAGCGTGCTTTTGTCAAAACCGGTCAGTCCGACCAGCTCATTCTGGGATGCCCCGGGCTTCTGGCTCAGCGCGATGAGCAAAGCGATTTGCTGGCGGGTTACGTCGGAGCCCACAATCTGGGTGAACAGTTCATAGGAACGTTGATGACTGCGCCGCAACAGATGGCCCGGCGCTTCCATCAGTTGAAACGCTGTATCCTGGCTGGTTTTGGATCGGGATGTGGCCATCATTCTGCCTGCTGTTTGCGAACAGGCATTTCTCGGGATGTTCGACCCAAAAATCAAGCGAAGCGTTAGCCGCCCCCTTTCGAGCAGTGGAATCGACAGCTTCTTTCAGGCCGTCAGTTCAGTACAACCGTCACAACCCGGCTGGTTTCGACCGCACCTTCTATATCGACCTGTCCGGCGCCCTGCCCATCGCGCTTGGCATGCAGCGAATAGCCCGCACTACCATTGGCGACCTGATCGAACCGAAAATCGCCGAAAGCATCTGTCTCGGTAGCGGCAATTTCCTTGCCATCACGCAATAGCCGCACATCAGCGCCTTCCACATTGCCGCCATCAGCCGTCACGTTGCCACCGATAAATTGCGAGAGCGCCGGGCCCAGATTGCGATAATATACGCGCGGCCCAGTGTTCAGCTCCGGCTTCAGCACCGCCAGACCTTCTGCCTGGGCCAGCGCGCTCATCTCCGCATCTTCCAGCTTCAGCGCGCGCAGAGCCCGTGTCGGGCACACATGTGCGGCGCGCGGCTCGGTCCATCCCTGATCAATCAGGTGCGCATCAAATATCCAGTTTTGCGGCAGCTGCTCGGCGTCGTTCCACTTGATCGCGCCATAAGGACAGGCATCGACCAGATCGTGACGCCCCTTCCCTTTTTCAGGGTCGATAATGACAATGCCGTCGTCGCGCTTCGATATCGCGTCGCCGCCCACCTTCATGCAGGGCGCGTCGTCGCAATGATTACACATGCGCGGCACATAATGCACATCGACCATCGCCCCTTCGCCGCGAACATGCCGGTCAACATCCAGCGTGCGCACATCAGGCGCCCCCGGCCCTGAATATCCGGGGAAGCTGTTTCCGGCAAATTCGTCCTGGGTGGCGACGGCGCAGTTATTGCAGTTCGTGCACGCGGCGACGTCGATCACCAGATTCCATTTTTTCATCATTCCTCCCCCAGAGACCGGACCATTTCTCGGCCTGCACGAGACAACTATTGGGTGCGATGGAGCTGGTGCCCTTCGCCTGTGTACGAGATGGCGTCAGCAGGTTCATGCATCCGCCACGATCGACGATATTCCCGTCGGCATCCTCAATAAAATCGAACTCGGCGCACGATTCGAACGTCTTGAGCGAACCGCGCGCAACCAATGGCGACACATCCACAGCGCAGATCACCGCCGCGCGTTCGTTATACAGCTTTACGAGGTCGCGCTGTGCCAGACCGCGCTCTCGCGCGTCCTCGCTGTTCATCCGCACGACCCAGTAATCATGACCATCAGCCCGCATTCTGTGATCCTCGATCGCGTTGATCGGGCCGGACTTGCCGTCTGCCTGCGTGTGAAAGCTGTAGCGCGGATGGGACGAGACGAGCTGCAACGGATAGGCCTTGGCCAAGTCTCCGCTGTGCCGCCCCTCCCATGCCGGGACATAGCGGTTAAGCACCGGGCGTTCCGGATTGTCCGGATCGCCACGCTTCAATGAGTTGGGGAGGAATTCGATCTTGCCGGACTGGGTCTGGAGCCCTTCCAGAAATCCGGTCTTGTAATCCGAAGGAAGCGGGTGCGGTTCCGGCGTTTCCTTCTTGCGCCCTTCATAGAACCAGCGCATCTCGACAGGATCCCGTGTTTCAGGAGCCTGAGGCGGCAACACCACATAACCCTTCTTCAGGAACTCGCTCCAGCTGATATAGCTTGGCAGGTCGGATGACTCGAATACCCGTTTGCACCAGTCGAGTTCATCGCAGCCCTCGGTGAACATCGCGCCGAAACCGAGGCGCGTCAGTATGTCGGCGAATATGCGATAGTCGGATTTGGACTCACCCAGCGGCTCAATGCACTTGTGCTGCATCACGACCATGCGGTGATTGACCTGGTTCTGGTTGTGGTGAGCAAAGCCCGCGCAGCCGCACACTTCGCTGATATCTGGGCGTTCCACAACCGTGCAGGCGGGCAGGATGATGTCGGCGAACTGGGTCTCGCCCTCCTGCCAGATTGCCTGGCTGACGACCATATCAATGGACGGGTCACGATGCATCTTGATCAGGCGGGAGCTGTCCATCGTCGTACCGAAGGACGAAGCGCCATATTGATAGATCATGTGCGGGCGGGATTGTCCCGGCGAGGGATAACTGATTTCTCCGAATTGCTGCTCCATCGCCGAGCCATCCCACGCATAATAGCTGGCGCTGCCTGTCGTCACTACTTCCGAGCTGCGCTCACGCGGGATACGCTGGCTGGCCGAGTTCATCGTCACGACATGCGGCATGCGAACATAATTGTTGATGAAGCCCGCATTCTTTGTGACGTCGCCCGATATGCCGCCTTCCGCATAGCCCGGAAAATAGGGCAGCAGGTCGAGCGGAACGCCGCATTGCATATTGCCGAAATTCACGCCGGGTTTGCCCCACCCCTGCATCGCCATCAGCAGTATCATATTGCGCGCCCATTGCTGGCCGGTGGCGGCGCGGCATGCGCCGCCAAACCCAGTGCCCAGCCCCCCGGCCGACAGATAGGTCTTTTTCGTGCCCCACAGCCGCGCAAGGGAAATTACATCCTTCGCTGGAATGCCTGTCTCGACCTCTTGCCACTCCGGCGTTTTGGCGACGCCATCTTCTTCGCCCAAGATATAGGCTTTCCACTCGTCGAAGCCGGTGGTGCAGCGCTCCACGAAATCCTTGTCATACAGCCCTTCGGTTATCCACACATGCATGATGGCCTGCGCCAGCGCAGAGTCAGTCGTCGGACGTACCGGCAGCCACTTGCCACCCAGCATCTGTGCCGTGCTGTTAAAATGCGGGTCGATATGTACGAACTGAATGCCCAGTTCTTTGGCCCACAGCCTGCGCTGGGATCCCTCGCCCCCCGCATAAAGGCCAGACGTCGCCTCCGGGTCGCTCGACCAGAACACGATCATGTCGCATTCCTGCATACAGTCTTCCATCGTGCCATAGGCGCCCGGCAGACCCAGCCGAAGCGAGTTGCCATAATGGTGCATCGCGCCCCAGTACCAGCCTTCCCAGCTGATCGGAGAGAACATCTGCATCGGCGCACCCAGTATATTGCTGAAGCGCATCAGCGAAGAGAGCCAGTAGCCGACATTGCCCATCTGGTGATGCGCGCCGTGCAAAACAGTGATGGAGCCCGGGCCATATGTCTGCTTCTGCCGGGTCACTTCTCCAGCGACGATATCCAGCGCCTCATCCCAACTGATACGCTCATAGCCCGACTTGCCACGGTTCTGCGGATTGCGTTCGCCATTGGGATCGAAATCCACACGCTTCATCGGATAGAGCAGGCGGCGGTCGGAATAGACCAGAGATTTGGTCGCAAGTGCATGCACGTTTACCATGGACTGGCGATAGGGCTTGAAGCTTTTGCCGCGTGCCTCGACCGACCAGCTTTCCGGATCGTCTTCGGCCAGGTCGATGGGGCAAGTACGGACGATTCGTCCGTCCTTCACATAGACGAACAGCGGCCCGCCATTGGTGTTGGTGACGAAACGATGCGTTCCATCAGGCATCTTGGTGCCCTGTTTCCACATCCCGCTCTGCATCGTGTTAACCAGGCCGGAGAACCAGACGGCAACCGTGTCATCACCGTTCATCTCCACCAGATAATTCTTGATGAAATGGATGATATCGCCCTGATCCGCGTCGGGTTTCAGGAACTGCAACGCAACCCCGGCGTCATGAAAAGCGATGTCGACATCGGGCTGGGCGTGAAGGCCGGCCGAGGTCGAAATAGCGCCATCGCGAAAAATATAATGACGCGCTACACTGTTGTCCTTCAGGCGCACCTGAATAACGCCGCCGCCACTGCGCAGGTGCCGCTCAAATGCCGGGTTCATGCGACGCGCTACACCCATGATCCGTGGCAGAGCGGCCAGAATGACCTTCAGCTTCGCCTTGCGCATATATCTTCCCTCTCCGTCGCTTGCCTGAGACACTGCAAAAGTGTATCCAATTTGTCAAGGCGCGAGTAGGACAGCGTCGTCATCAATATCTATAATATCAGGAGATCTCATGTGAGGCCGAAGGTGACAAGATTATTGATCGCCGCTCTGCTAATTCCGGCATGCAGCGGCGGCCATGCCATCACGGCCGTGAAGGACGCGCCCTTGCAATCGCCAGCCCCCCAAAGCACCGATGACCGCACGCCCATAATCAAGGTTGTCGTGCTCGGATCCGGAAACCCGGTTCCCAGCCGGACACAGGCCGGGACAGCGATACTCGTCGAGGCTGGCGGGGACCGGTTTCTGTTCGATTGCGGCAGAGGCTGTACCACCCGGCTGGCGCAACATGATCCGCGTCTTGTCAGCAGCATCGACAAAATATTCCTCACACATTTGCACAGCGATCATGTCGTCGGCATCCCGGACCTGTGGCTGAATGGCTGGACTCAAGGTCGTGGTACGCCGCTCTCTGTCTGGGGCCCTACGGGAACCGGCGCAATGATGGAGGGGCTGCGCGCCGCCTATTCGGCCGACATCAGCTATCGCCTTCCAACTGGTACGACTGATCCAGCTGCGTTGACCCGAGAGATCCATCTTATTTCCGAAAACGGCGTCGTCTATGATCGGAAGGGCGTCAAGATCACCGCCTTTCGCGTCCACCATGCTGATATTCCCGCCTATGGCTATCGCATCGATTATGGTGGCAAGTCGGTGCTGCTATCCGGCGATACCAGCGTGGCACCCAATCTAGCACGCTATGGCCAAGGGACGGATATTGCGTTGTTGGAGGTCGCTTCGCCGCCCATGGTCGATTATGTTCAGCGCAGCTTTCCACCCGAGCAGGCGGACAAAATTCTGGCGCTGCATCTCACAGCCGATCAGGCCGCTGAAACCTTCGCCGCGATGAGCCCCCGCCTGGGAATATATTACCATACCGTCAGCAACTGCGCCGCCGACAAGGCGCTGATGGCCATGACGCGCGAGAGCTATTCAGGCCCGCTGACCATAGCCCGCGACCTCACCGTGATAGAGGTTACGCAGGATGGCATTCACATCGACGAGCCCGGCGCGCCTGAGGAATGCAGCGCGGAATAGCGCCTGATAACAAAGGGGCCTGCACCTGAATACAGGCGCAGGCCCCAAGCATGAACATGTTGCTCGCCGGTTAGAACCTGTAGTCCGCCCGGACCCCGAATGTACGCGGCTTGGTATAAGCCGTCGTGGCGTTCACGCCGACAAAACCGGGGCTGATATAGATATTTGTCTTTTCGACATCATCCTCGAGGTTGGTGACATAACCGGTGACCTTCAGGCCGGTTTCGCCAACCTTGTACGTAACGGTAATATCGGTCTTTCCGTTGCTGCCAACGATATCCACGGCGGGGTCGTTGAACTCGCGCAGGAAGAACTTCGAATGCCGGTTGTGATTGACAGCCAGCGTAAGCTCGCCTGCCGAACCCAGATCGACATCATATGTAGCGCCAATATTGAACGTGTGGCGCGCAACATAGGGCACCCTGTTGTCGTCCAGCAAAGCACCCGGCTGACCGCGCGTGGTGCAAACCGGGTCCAGATTGGCAGGCATCCGCGGATCAATGTTGCACAGCTCCGTAAACTTGGCGTTCGTATACGCATAGGAAGCCATCAGCAGCAGCCCTGAGGTGACCTTGAACTGACCGTCAAGCTCCAGACCATAGATGCGGCTCTTACCGGCATTCACCGTGAACTGGCCAGGCGCATTGGTCGGACCATAGGTGCCCAGCGTCGTGAGCTGCATGTCGGTATAGTCATAGTAGAAGCTGTCCAGGTTCAGCCGGACCCTGCGGTCGAACAGATCCGATTTCACACCGAATTCATAGGCGATGATCTTTTCAGGATCATAGAGCGAACCGTCCGACGAGATGTTGAACCCGCCCGCCTTATATCCGCTCGAAATGCTGGCATAGACCAGCACATCACGCGCAGCATCCCATTCAAGCCCGGCTTTCCAGGTGAATTTGCTGAAGCCGGCGTCCTGAGGCGTGTCGGCGGGAAGAGGCGCACCGAAATTGAGGTTGGTGCGCTTGGTTCCGCTCTTCTTGTCCTTGGTATAGCGGCCGCCAGCCGTCACGCGGAATGTAGGCATTAGGCTGTACGTCGCCGATCCGAAAACCGCGCGCGTGCTGCTCTTGCCCCATTCGTCGAGATCGAAATTGGGCAGCTGGATAACATTGCCGCCGCCAAGGCCGAAGAGGTTCACCACACGCTTGATGTAGGTATCCTCGGTATAATAATAGCCGCCGACGATCCAGCTGAAGGGACCTGAGCCTGTCGACGCCAGCCGTGCTTCCGCGCTGAACGCCTCGGTCTCCTCGGTCTTGCGGAAGCGGCTCACATTAACCGGCGAACCGTCGAAATCCTGCCGCAGGTCGCTGTTCTGCCACAGACCGCCAAGCTGCACCACGGCTTCCGCGCCACCGAAATCCTTGGTGATGCGCGCAGAGGTCATCGTCATTTCGGTGGTGTTGCTGCTGGGTGCATCGTTGCTGGTTTTCAGCGGATCGGGATCTTCCGCCGGTACGGTCGCCAGCAAGGCCTGTGCAGGGGGAGGACCACCGATGTTGCGCTCGAGGAACTGCATGGCGACGCCCGATCCCTTGAGCTTCATATGGCTACCCGAAACCAGAACCTCGACATCTTCGGGCGATCCCAGCAGGAACTGCCCGCGCAGGGTCAGGTCGCCATTGGTGCCGAAGAAATCCTGCGTACCCGGCGCGCCGGACAAGTTCTTCACATAGCCATCTTCCTCGGTGTACACGGCGGAAACGCGCGCGGCGGCGATGTCGCCGACCGGCACGTTGAGCACGCCGCGAACTTCCCAGAGATTACGCGATCCATAGCTGGCGCCGACCTGCCCCTCGAAATTATGCTGCGGCGTTTTCGGTATCACATTGACGACGCCGCCCGTTGCGTTGCGGCCATAAAGCGTGCCCTGCGGCCCGCGCAGAACCTCGATACGGTCGATATCATAGAATACGGCCGCGCCGCCCGCCGGGCGGCTGACATAGAAATTGTCGATGTAGAAGGCCACACCAGAGTCATTGATTGATGTCGTACCCTGCAAACCGATACCGCGCAGGGAAATCTTGAAGCCATCCTGTTCCGAACCGATGTGCAGGTTGGGAACATAGGATTGCAGATTGGAAATATCGTCGATGCCGCGATCTTCCATCGTTTCGCCAGTAAAGGCGGAAATGGCGATCGGCGTATCCTGCAGGTTGGTCGCGCGCTTCTGCGCCGTCACGACTATTTCTTCCAGGCTATAGACGCCTGTCTCTTCCGGGCTATCCTGCGCTCCGGCAGGAGCTGCGCCGAATGCTGCCGCTGCCAATGCCGTTGTCACCAGAAGAACTGCTCTTTTCCCTTTAGCTACCATGGCTCTCTCTCCCAAAATGTTGCTTCGAGGGTAAACAGGCACGCCTTCCCACGCCCGCTGTTCATCCCGATTATAATGAGGGCCTTTTCGTGTCCGTTTTGGATCAATCCAGACACCCATCCTCTCCCGGCGCATCCATTTGCCACCCGGGTCATCGCGTGCGCGATACCCTAAATAGTGGATGCATTTTATATTTTTATCGTCAACTCTTTTTATCTTAAAGCAGCCCCAATCCGAGATCGGGTTACTGCGCCAAACAAAACAACATTATAATATATTGATATTAAACTATAAAATATGGACCAAATCCATCTATCGAACCATCTTCGAAAACCTGTGGACACTGAACCCGACTTCTGATCTCGAGGCAGCGCCTCAAAAGCACAATTAGTGGATACACATTTTGATTACACTGTCAAGCACACACGATGGAAGCAGGTGCCTTCAGGTCGTTCGCAGCTTTCCGTAAAAGGCAAAGGCCGTTGCGCCTGCTGGCGAATGCGCAGGCCAGTCCTGCCACACGCCCTGAGACTGCACGCTGCCGGATCATGATTGAAAATCTATACCGTGCGCCGCGAAAAAGGATCGCGCTACCGGATGCACAGCCTCGCTCTTCAGCCCCGGCCATATTGCCATGTCCTCTACCGAGCCGGGGTATCCCGGCAATGCGCCGCCCTTAGCCTCTATATAAGTGAGCATTTCTGTCAGCTGTGCAGGGTCGGCCTCATCCCACGCCGCCAATGCCTGAGCGAAAGACAGCAGAGGCGGCGCACCGTCGAGCAAATCTGTATGCGCCAGAGTAAACTGATTAGCCCCATTGATACGTGCAAGCGCCGCTTCGTCCACGGGCACAAACTGCTCTGGCGCAACAAGATCGGCGGGCAATATGGCAGCATACCCCGTCGCATTGGGCACGACCAGATTCCAGGACGTGCCATCTATCTCTCCCGCTGCTTTTGCTGCGGCGATAGCCGGTGGAACCATGTCGACCAGCGTGACTTCGTCCAATATGTTCCATCCGTCGCGCAGCAGAACTTCGGTCATGAGCCGAACGGCGCTGGGCCGGGGCGGGGCGGCGATCCTTTTACCGCGCAGATCATCGGGCCCGCGGACCGGGCCGTTCCAAAGCGCAATACCGAACCCGACATCGTAGAGCCGCGAAACAAATTTGAGATCGGGACAGGGTCGAGGATAACCATGCCAATCGGGTCCTGCCCCCGCCCGGGCGAGCGCGAAATCGACAGTCGTGACGATAGGCCAGAAAGCGGCACGATCATGCGACGCGTTGGATGCTATTCCTGTGATGGATTGCGGCAACGCCAGTGGCGGAATATCCAGAACAGGCAGCGGCGACCGCTCATCCGCCACATCCGCCAGCAACAGGTTGAGCTTATGCATCGGGTTGGCCGGCGGCGCGGGCGAATAGATTGTCAGCTTTCCTGCTTTATCGCTCGTCATCGGTCCGGCCTCCTCGCCTCGGGCTACAGCGGCGCACCCGAACGAGACAGCCGCGCAGCCCGCCAGGAGGCTTCGGCGCGTCAAAAGCACCTGTGTGTCATCGCGCATCGCAAGCTCCTATCTCCTGATCAACATTATTCTTGCCCGGCCATCCAGGCTGCCGGGGCAGTCACCGGGGTGACTTTCATCCCCTTCCCTGACGCCCTGCCTGGCCGTCTAAGCTTTCTTGTCGTCGGACATGAACAGCATCTTGATCGCCTGAACGATCACCGGAAGACTCAGCATCTTGAGCGCTTCGCGCAGGTCGCCGGGCCGCAATACGACCGTCATCGGCACCTGCCCCATCATCTTGCCCTTGATGTTGATGTTCCTGTCATTTTTCGTAATCGCCTCCACTTCGATGAGCAGAAGGCCTTCAGATCCGTGTAATTTCATCGGAACTCCTATGATATTGACGTTGACCGCCGAACATCTGCCACGATTGTTCCGGGGCGCGCCACCCGTCATGCAAACGACTCCGCTGCCCGAGGACAACGTCATCGCTATATTTAGATCAATGCTTTTAAGATGTATACGTCCTTTTTTTGCTGCGCAACCCCACACAAATCTGCGCCCTACATATAGTCGCCCCTAATTTCCGAGCAGGCCGGATTGACACCAGCGCCGATAAAGGCATATAGGACGTATACATCTTATTTAGGAGAGAGCGTCATGGGCGACATATTGGGACTTGGCATTACGCATTACCCCCCGCTCAGCGGTAAGGACGAAGATATGGCCGGTATCCTGCGGGGCCGCCTCGCCGATCCCAACGTTCCCGCCGATGCGAAGGACCCTGCAAACTGGCCCGAAGCGATGCAAAAGGAATGGGGCGATGACCAGGGTGTTGCGGCGGCAGCCCATCACCGTGAGCTGGTACTGAAGGGGGTTCGGAAAGCCCGGAAGGCGCTGGAAGATTTCGACCCCGATTTCGTCATCATATGGGGCGACGATCAATATGAGAATTTCAAGGAAAGCATCATCCCGCCCTTCTGCGTTCTCGCCTATGATGACATGGACGTATACCCATGGCGCGACGCCACTGAATCAGCGATGTTTTCCAACAAGGAAGACAAGTGGGGCGGCGGCAAGCCCAATTATTGGGGCGAAGGAAAGGACTATTCGATCCATATCAAGGGCAAGCGGGAGGTCGCCAAGGAGATCGTTACACGCCTGTTAGAAGAAGAGTTCGATATCTCCTATGCCTATGAGCCGTTGAACCACCCCGGACTGGCGCATGCTTTCCTCAACTCGGTGCTCTATCTCGATTACGACCGCACCGGTTTTCCGTGGCCGCTCATCCCGTTCCAGATCAATTGCTATGGCCGTGGCGTCATCAGCTATCGCGGCTATGTCAGCAGCATGGGTGAAGCAGGCCGCCCGCTCGATCCCCCGGCGCCATCGCCGCGCCGTGTCTTCAACCTGGGCGCGGCCGTAGCCCGCATCTGCAAGGAGAGCCCATGGCGCGTGGCACTGGTCGCCTCGTCGAGCTGGTCCCATGCATTCCTGAATGAAGCGACCTACCGGCTGCGCCCCAATATCGAGTTCGACCGCAAGATGTTCGAGGCTCTGCGCACCGGCAATCTGACCGCATTCCGCGACCTGCCACTCTCGGCGCTTGAGGAAACCGGCAATGCGGAAATGCTTAACTGGTGCGCGCTCGCTGGAGCCATGACCGAACTGGGAAGCGAATGCATCTGGGCCGACATGGTCGAAACCTATGTCCTCAATTCCAGCAAGGTAGCGGCTATCTTTGAGCCTGCCTGAGGCGGGCTTGCAGGAACTCAAGGAACCGCTGGGTCTTGGCGGGTAAGAGGCGCGTTTCTGTCATCGCATAAACGGGAAGCGCAATGCCCTGCCACTCCGGCAAGACCCGCACAAGCTCGCCGGAGGCAACCTGATCGGCGACGATCTGTTCGGGCATCAGCATGATTCCCTGTCCCAGCGCCGCGAGGCCGCGGATCATCGAATTGCTATTGAGTGTGAACCGCCCCGCCACTTTGGCGTCCATGCTGTTCTTCCCATCCGTCAGGTGCCAGACCCCTGCCCTGGGCATATGCAGGCATTCATGCCCGGCCAGGTCGCGGGGATGAGACGGCGCGCCGCGACGCGCCACATAGTCCGGGGAAGCAAAAAGCAGCGGCCGCAACTTGACCAGAGGCCGCGCGATCAGCATCGAGTCCTCCGGCTCGCCAATCCGGATGGCAACATCGAACGGCTCTGCAACAAGATCCACCAGACGGGGGGTGAGGTCGAGGTCAAAGCTCACGCCCGGAAACGCCTCGGCAAATTCAGCGAACAGCTTCGTCAGGTACACATTGGCGAAGTCCACCGGCAACGATACCCTGAGCACGCCGGAAGGATTGGCGACAATGTCGCCCAATTGCTCATGCGCCAGCCGCGCCTCATCGACAATAGGCTTGCACCGCTCAAAATAGATGCGCCCCGCTTCGGTCAATTCGACACGCCGCGTTGTGCGGTTGAACAGGCGCAACCCTATCGTCTTTTCGAGCGCACTGATGCGGCGAGACACGGTCGAGCTTGGCATACCGATCGCCTCTGCGGCGCGCACGAAGCCCTTGGCTTTCACCACCTCGACAAAGAGGACCATATCGTTGAGTGGCGGCAACATCATTATCCCAATAATGGATTTATGAATTCATTTCTAGTGACTTTATCCCACTTATGGACAGGGCTAATCTTGTATCGCCGAAGGAGAGGACGAAGGAACGATGAGCCTGAAATTGAGAATGGACAGGATGGAGCATGGCGCACAGTTCCGTGCGTTTGTGCTGCGTGACCATGCCCGCACTGGCGCGATGGACCCGGTTCTGGGCGTCGACCATGCCTATATGGCCGGGCCGACATTTCCTCCTCATCCACACGCCGGTTTTTCGGCGGTCTCATATGTCTTTGCTGATGCCGGGACGGGGCTGAATAATGAGGATTCGATTGGCACGCGCAATCTGATACGTCCCGGCGGGTTACACTGGACCGCCGCCGGGCGTGGCATCGTCCATGAAGAAGTTCCAGCCGACGATGGCAAGGTCGCGCATCTTTTTCAGATTTTCGTGAATCTTCCGGCGGGCAAGCAATCCGCGCCGCCTTTCGCGATCAGCCTGGAGCCGGAAAATGTGCCCGTTATCGAGGCACCCGGTGCATTGATCCGCGTGCCGTTGGGAGAATATGGAACCGCGATTTCACCGATGAACCCGCCGACGCAGATCACCTTGCTCGACATTCGGCTTGAGGCGGAGGCGCGGCTGCCCGTGACGATTGCCGCCAACCGGAACGGCTTTGTCATTCCCGTTCAGGGGTCCGTCAAAATCAATGGCGAAGAATTTACGGCAGAGGCCCCGGAAGCGCCCGCGTTTCCGGCGTCATCTGCCGAACAGACGATCTTGCTGGAAGCCGGACAGGAGGCCGCACAAGCAGCCGTCTTCTCCGGCGTCCCGATTCAGTTTCAGGAATAACGCAATACGTCAGGCAGGGCCGGAGGCTCTGCCTGATCAAAACTATTCAAGCTTCGGACCGGGTGGTCGAGGCGACGAATGAAAGGCCACAACATGTTGGCCGATTATAATGGAGGAAGTGATGGAACGTTTTACTGGAAAAAACACCGCGATGATTCTGATTGATCATCAGACTGGAACCATGAGCTGGGCCAGGTCGAACCCGTTTGAAATGATGAAAACCAATGCGCTCATGCTCGCCAAGGCGGCTACGATCATGGACATGCCTATCGTTCTTACCTCCAGCATGGAGGAGTTCATTCAGGGGCCGCTGCTCGAGGAGTTCCAGACGATCTGCCCTGATGCCTTCAACAATCGCGTCAAGCGCATGGGCATCGTCAACGCCATGGAAGACGAAGCCTTTGCCGCTGCGGTGAAAGCGACGGGCCGCAAAAACCTGGTAGTTGCAGGCATCACCAACGATGTCTGCACCGTATTCCCCGTCATCTCGATGATTGAGCTGGGCTATAACGTCCAGGTTGTTGCCGATGCAGGCGGTTCACCCACGGAAATTGCCGACCGTGTATCGCTGGAGCGCATGGCGAAGGCGGGCGCTACCATGGTCAGCGCCAATCAGGCTCTCGCCGAACTGGTCGGCGACTGGGGCACCGAAGAAGGTGGCCAGGTTATCCAGTTGATCGTTCAGGCCCTGATGAGCTGAGCTTTCATGAGCTGAGGCTTTTGCCGCCCCTCACCATTTGGGGGGGGGGGCGGCATCATTTTTCAGGAAGCCGGGGAAGCACCTGCCGCCGTCGCAGCGATGCAGACAAGGCCGGCAAGAATGGCAACATTCTTGAAAAAATGTTGAATTTCATTGGCAGCAAGCTCTGGCGGAGCCGCCCAGAAATTGTGGATCACCGGCGTCACCAGTGCTGTCAGTACAAAAAGTATCAGAGCAGCCGGAACGACCCCTCGCCCTAATACAAGCATCGCGCCGCCCACTATCCAGACCAATATGGTAATGGCGAGCAGCGGAGCCTGCGCGGGTACGCCCTTGGTGGCCATCAACCCGGTCACCATACGGAAATCCTTGGCCAAGCCAGCCGCCATGACCCAGTAAAACAGCCCCATCACGATGCGGGCCAGCCCAGGCCCAAAAACAACCAGCTTATCCATAGCATTCCCCCTCCAAAGGCGATTCCCCTGTTCCTTCAGAAGCAGTCGAATCCAATATCAAAGTGGATGCAGTTTTACAGGATTATTGGCAGGCAGCAAGATACCCGGCGTAAACCCGGCTGGTTCCTGAGGAATGAGAGCAAAGTAGCGTTGCAGGCATCTACCTTGGCGCAAAGATGGATCCACTAAGCTGCTGCTATCGCCACCTCGCAGTCGGGTTTCATCGGCAGGTGACTGCCCGGCGACTCAGTCCCGCCAGCTCGGGTCGATCCGGTCGATCTTCCTGACCCATGCATTGAAATCGCTGACGCCGGGCCCTTCCGGGGTAACCACCTGGGAAATATCGCGCTGGTGGACCGCAACGACCTCATCCGGCACGGTGATTGGCTTGCCCATTTGCAGCGTCGCCATCTGTATCTCGCAGGCGCGCTGCAACCCCCAGTGCATGAGAAACATCTGCGGAATGGTGCTGCCCATTATCACTGGCCCATGATTGCGCAACATCAGGATCCGCTTGTCGCCCAGGTTGCGGATCAGCCGCTCTCCCTCTTCCGCGCGCACGGTAACGCCTTCAAAGTCATGATAGGCGAGCCGGCCGATGAAATTGCAGGCGTAGAAATTGATCGGCTGCAACCCTCCCTCCAGGCTGCACACGGCCATGGTTGCGGTGGTGTGCGTGTGGCAGATGGCATGTGCCCAATCGAGATGACGATGAAAATAGCTGTGCTGCGTGAAACCCGCCTTGTTGACCGGGTAACTGCTGCCGTCGAGCGTGTTGCCGTCTATGTCGATCTTCACCAGATTGGATGCACATACTTCGGAATAGAGCAGTCCATATGGATTGATCAGAAATGCGCGTTCCTCATCGGGAACCCGGACCGATATATGATTATAGACGGACTCACCCCAGCCCAGATGATCGAATATGCGGTAGCAGGCGGCAAGCTGTTGTCGTGCTTCCCATTCGGCCTCGCTGCATTTCGCCCTCACTGCGCTTACCTGATTCATAGCGACCACTCCTGTTTAGTCAGGATAGTACGCCTGTTTCGCGTCTCGCTCAATGGAATCAGCGCCGCGCTGCAAAACCCTGCATAAGGATATCGACCATCGCGGTGGCAATTTCGCTTGGCGGCGATCCGGCATCCGGCCGATACCATCGGCCGGGCCAATTGAGCGCACCGGCCAATGTAAAGGCCAGCATTTTGGGATCGGCGGAGACGATACTGCCCTCCTCAATGCCCTCGACGATGAAGCTGCGCATCGCGGCGTCGATCGGCCGCTTGAGCGAACGGAGCTTTTCCAGCCCTTCGGGTGACAACAATTCGTCACCCGTGCGAATGACGCATTGGCCAAACTCCGCCATATTCACCTCGGCATAGCGCCGCAGAAAACTGCAAAGCCGCTCCATTGCGGTCCCTGGCTCAGCCCGCGCCGCCGCTGCGGCTTCCTGGAGCTGGATGAGACCGATTGTCATGCACTCGATCAGCACCTGCTCCTTATTACCGAGATAATGATAAATGGTCGGCTTGGTCACGCCCACGCTGGCCGCGACGTCGTCAAGCGAAGTCGCATGAAATCCGCGTGCATTGAACATCCGCGCCGCCGCCAGCAACAGCGCATTGCGCTTGGCTGCGCGGTCAGCCTCTCGCTGCTCGGCTGTGCGAAACGGAGATGTGGACTGGAGATCGGGCTGGACGCTGGCAGACATGGCACCCTGTTGACATGAAACCCATCAGAATGCAATATACTCATGAGTATATAAACTGGAAATAGCGATGATTCTCAACGAAACTCAGTCCGCCGTTCACGATGCCGTGCGCGCCTTTTCGCAAGAACAGCTCAAGCCTCGCAGCATGTCGTTCGAAGAAGCCAAGGGATACCCCGATGGATTGTTCGAGGAGCTGGCCGGTCTCGGCCTGCTCGGCATGACCGCACCGGAAGAATTCGGCGGGGCCGCGCTGGATAGCGTCAGCTACGCGCTGGCGCTGATCGAGCTGGCTGCTGGCGATGGCGCGCTTTCCACTATCGTCAGCATCCAGAACAGCCTGATTGTTGGCAGCCTGCTCAAGCTGGGTACAGATGCGCAAAAGACCCGCTTTCTGCCTGACCTGATCGCAGGGCGAATGATCGGCGCTTTCGCTCTGACCGAGGCAGACGCCGGTTCGGACGCCTCGGCGCTGCGTACCCGTGCCCAGCGCACGGTCGGCGGCTGGAAACTGAACGGTTCGAAGCAATTCATCTCCAACGGGCACATCGGGGGACTGGCCATCGTCTTCGCTGTGACCGATCCCGAGGCGGGAAAGAAGGGCATCAGCGCCTTCCTCGTCCCGACCGACCGTGAAGGCTATAGCGTCGACAAGGTCGAGCATAAGATGGGACAGGGCGCGTCGGACACTTGCGCTATCCGTTTCGACGACCTTTTTATCGAAGACGACCTCGTGCTCGGCGAAGTCGGTGCAGGCTATCGCATCGCTCTGTCCAACCTTGAGACCGGGCGCATCGGCATCGCGGCGCAGGCCGTCGGTATGGCGCAAGCGGCACTGGAAATCGCGGCGGGCTATGCCAAGGAACGCAGCAGCTTCGGCAAGCCGATCATGGAGCATCAGGCGGTCGGCTTCCGCCTCGCCGATCTCGCTACCCGTCTGGAGGCGGCACGGCAAATGGCGTTGCACGCCGCCGCCGTCAAGGACGCCGGGCTGCCATGCCTTACCGAAGCGTCAATGGCCAAGCTGTTCGCTTCCGAGGCCGCAGAGGCCATTGTGTCGGGAGCGATCCAGACGCTGGGCGGTTATGGCTATCTCGAAGAATATGGTCTCGCCAAAATATACCGCGATGTTCGCGTCTGCCAGATTTACGAGGGCACGTCGGACATTCAGAAAATGGTCATCGCGCGCGCGCTGTGAGCGCTGCGTCAGAGAAAGGAATATCCATGAGCAGCGATCCAGTCGTCATAGCCTCTTATGCCCGCACACCGATGGGCGGCTTTCAGGGCGCGTTTTCTACAGTCAAGGCGACCGATCTCGGTGCAGCGGCGGTGAAAGCGGCTGTCGAACGCGCTGGCGTTTCTGGCGATGCTATCGAGCGCATTTACATGGGCTGCGTGCTGCCTGCTGGGCTCGGTCAGGCCCCTGCGCGTCAGGCGGCGCTCGGCGCGGATCTCCCCACCTCCGTCGAAGCCACCACCGTCAACAAGATGTGCGGCTCAGGCATGCAGGCCGCGATCATGGCTTATGATGCGCTGGCGGCCGGTTCCGTCGATGTGACAATTGCGGGCGGCATGGAGAGCATGACTGGCGCGCCCTATCTGATGCCCAAGCATCGCGCAGGTGCGCGCATCGGTCATGATATCGCATATGACCACATGATGCTCGATGGCCTGGAAGACGCCTATGAACCCGGCAAGGCAATGGGCGTCTTTGCCGAGGAAGCCGTGCGCGATTTTCAGTTCACGCGCGAACAGCAGGACGATTATGCCATCCGCTCGCTTTCCCGTGCCAATGAAGCCATCACCAGCGGCGCTTTCGCAAAGGAAGTGGTGCCGGTTACGGTTTCGGGGCGCAAAGGCGACGTGGTGGTCGATACCGACGAGCAGCCGGGCAATGCCCGCCCGGACAAGATCCCCTCGCTCAAGCCCGCCTTTGTCAAGGACGGCACGATCACGCCTGCAAACGCCTCCTCCATCTCGGATGGTGCTGCAGCTCTGGTGATGACACGCCAGAGCGTCGCGGAAAAACTCGGCATGCCCATCGTGGCGAAGGTCGTGGCGACTGCCGCCCATGCGCAGGAACCGTCCAAGTTCACTACAGCGCCTGTTCCGGCAATGCGCAAGGTTCTCGAAAAGGCGGGCTGGAGCGTCGACGATGTCGACCTGTTCGAGGTCAACGAAGCCTTTGCCGTGGTTGCGATGATCGCAGCAAAGGAACTCAACATCCCTGCCGACAAGCTTAATGTGAACGGCGGCGCATGCGCGCTGGGGCATCCCATCGGTGCCAGCGGAGCGCGGATCATGACGACGCTGATCGCGGCGCTGGAAAACCGGAGCCTGAAGCGCGGTGTCGCATCGCTGTGCATCGGTGGCGGCGAAGCAACCGCCGTCGCGCTCGAACTGGTTTGACATCGGAAGGACAAGATAATGGATATCAAGGGTGTAGCCGCTATTGTTACAGGCGGCGCTTCGGGCCTTGGCAACGCCACAGCCAAAATGCTGGCCGCCAATGGCGCTAAGGTCGCCATTTTCGACATGAATGAAGAGGCAGGCAAGGCCGCGGCAGACGACATTGGCGGTATCTTCCATGCCACCAATGTCGCCGACGACGCCAGCGTTACGGCGGCGCTGGATGCTGCCGAGGCCGCTCACGGTGTAGCCCGCATTCTTGTCAACTGCGCAGGTATCGCACCCGCCGTAAAAACCGTTGGCCGCGAGAATGTACCCCATTCACTCGATATCTATCGCAAGACCATCGAGGTAAACCTGATCGGCACGTTCAATGCCATCTCGAAATTCGCGGCCCGTCTAGCCGCCGCCGACCCCATCGGCGAGGAACGCGGCGTCATCGTGAACACGGCATCGGTTGCCGCCTATGACGGCCAGATCGGTCAGGCTGCCTATGCTTCATCGAAAGGCGGCGTGGTCGGCATGACCCTGCCCGTGGCGCGCGATCTCTCAAAATTGCAGATCCGCGTGATGACCATCGCGCCGGGTATCTTCTTCACGCCGATGGTGGCGGGTATGCCTCAAAATGTACAGGATGCACTCGGCGCGATGGTGCCGCACCCCAGCCGGCTCGGCAAGCCGGAAGAATATGCCCAACTGGTTGAGAGCATCGTGCGCAACCCGATGCTCAATGGCGAGGTCATTCGTCTGGACGGCGCAATTCGTATGGCGCCGAAATAAGAGCCCCTGCTCCGTTATGTATTAGCGCGGTGGAATATAACGCGCGTCGAGCGACCGCTTGGCCTCTGCATATTCCGCCGCCAGCCGGTCGATCACTTCGCGGGTGGGACGAACATCGTCCACCACGCCTATTCCCTGCCCGCATCCCCATATGTCTTTCCAGGCCTTGGCGTCGCTGTTACCGCCTGAACCGAAATTCATCTTGCTGGGATCGCTTTCGGGCAGATTAGTGGGGTCCATCCCTGCGTTCACAATCGAGGGCGCCAGATAGTTACCATGAATGCCGGTGAACAAGTTGGAATAGACGATATCCGATGACGAGCATTCGGTGATCATCCGCTTATATCCCTCTGCCGCATTGGCTTCTTTGGTCGCGATGAACAGCGACCCGATATAGGCGATGTCCGCACCCATTGCCTGCGCCGACAGGATCGCCCGGCCATTGGCGATGCTTCCAGAAAGCACGAGCATGCCATTAAACCAGCGTCTGATTTCCTGAACAAGCGCAAAGGGCGACAATGTGCTGGCATGGCCGCCAGCCCCCGCCGCAACGGCGATCAGTCCATTCGCGCCTTTTTCAATAGCCTTGCGGGCGAACCGGTCATTGATGATGTCGTGCAATGTTATGCCGCCCCATTGCTGAACGGCCTTGTTCACATCCTCACGCGCACCAAGCGAAGTGATAATGATCGGCACCTTATATTTGGCGCAGAGTTCCATATCCTGCTCCAGACGGTCGTTGGACCTGTGCACGATCTGGTTGACGGCAAAAGGTGCAGACGGATGATCCGGGTTATCACGATCCCAGGCGGCAAGCTCTTCGGTTATGCGATGCAGCCATTCGTCCAGTTGCGACACGGGGCGCGCATTGAGGGACGGAAACGACCCTACCAGCCCTGCCTTGCACTGTTCGATAACCAGATCGGGATTGGAAATGATGAACATGGGGGAGCATATGGCGGGCAGCCGCAATCTGCTCTGAAGAATATCGGGAAGCATTTCGTCGTCCTCGCTGGCGATGGATGTCGTATCAATGTGCAGGGGCTTTCCCTCGCTCACGTTGACGTTCACGTCAACCCCAATTCCCCGATACCTGGTGACCGCCTATAGATCGCGCATCCAGAACTGCATCGGATGCGATGTTTCCTCGCTCCGGCCGATATCCTGCCACTCAAAATTGCCGATCAGTCCGTCGACTGGCGCATAGCCCCGGGCCCGCCAAAAGGGATGCAGGTCCCGTGCGCCTCGCGGGCGTAACGGATGATCTTCGGGGCGGATGACCGCGCAAAAGCAGGTCTTGGCCGCTCCCGCCTTGCGTGCGGCGGCCTCTCTCTCATCAAAAAAAGCATGGCCGATGCCCAGCCCGCGATATTCAGGCAACAATACGGACTCACCGAAATAGAATATTCGCGAGACATCCATACCACGTGCGATGAAGGGCGCCTTGAATTCGTCCTTCTGCCCGGTCATTGGAGAGGCCGTCGCCGCCCCGACAATCTCGCCATATATCTCCGCAACGACAAGCACCGAGCCGGGTTCAGTCATGAACTCGGCAAGATAGTTCGCCTCATAATCGAGCGACCCGTCATAGAGATAAGGCCATTCCCGAAATACGCGGATGCGCAGCTCCGCCAGCGCCGGCAAGGCCGCTTCGCGCTCCCGTTCAGTTTCAAGAGCGCGTATGCGTGATTTCATGATACCTGCCTGATCCAGTCCTGCAGGTTATAATATACCGAAACCCGTGTGATCAGGCCATTGGCGATCTCGAAAAAAGCACCAGCCGGAAGCACATAGCACTGCCCTTTTGCGGCAGGCAAACCTTCCTGACTTTCAAGATACTGTCCGTGCACAACGAATTCAGCAGCGGCGCGGGACCCCTCCTCGCTCGCCATGACGACCATGTCGTGCAGCTCTTCCTTATACGCCGCGTCCATACCGCCCATGAAAGCGGCGAACGCCTGCTTGCCCTGCTCTCGCCCGCCCTGATTGATGTCATGCGCGACATCGTCACTCAGGCAGGCCAGCATCGCCTGCGTATCGCCCTTGTGGAATGCGTCATAATATCGCTCCAGCAGAGCAATGGCGTCTTCACGTGCTGTCATGATGTCCGGTCTTTTCTTAGAGCTCTCAGGCCTTCAGACGCTCCGCATGCCAGGCGACATGCTCAGCCATGAAGGTCGAGATGAAATAATAGCTGTGGTCATAGCCCGGCTGCATGCGAATAGCCGCCTTCTGCCCTGCCCTGTCACATGCCTCCACAAGCAGATGCGTCTTGAGCTGCTCAGCAAGGAAATTGTCGGCATCGCCTTGGTCGACCAGCAGGTCTGGCAGGCGCGCGCCACCGTCGATCAGCGCACAGGCGTCATATTCCGCCCATGCGGCCTTGTCCTCGCCGAGATAACCGCCCAGCGCCTTGTGACCCCACGGACAATTCAGCGGCGAAACGATCGGCGAGAAAGCCGATGTGGATTTGAAACGCCCGGAATTGCGCAGGGAGATGGTCAGCGCGCCATGCCCGCCCATGCTGTGGCCGGTAATGCCCTGCCGCGCCATATCGACCGGAAAATTGGCCGCCACAACCTCCGGCAGCTCTCGCTCGATATAGTCGCGCATCTTGTAATGCTTGGAAAAGGGCTGCTGCGTCGCGTTGACATAGAAGCCCGCGCCCAGCCCGAAATCATAGGCGCCTTCCGCATCGTCGGCGACGCCCTCGCCGCGCGGCGAGGTGTCCGGCGCGACGAAGATGATGCCATGCTCTGCGCATGCCGCACGAAACTCACCCTTTTCAGTGACATTCGCATGTGTGCAGGTGAGCCCGGAAAGATACCACAACACCGGCAGCTGCGCGTCCGGCTCATGATCAGGCACGAATACCGAGAAGGTCATCTCCGTGCCGGTGGCGGCGGAGGCATGTTTATACACACCCTGCACACCGCCATGGCTGCGTTTTTCAGAAACACTCTCTATCGTCATGCAGGGACCTGGTACATTGCACAAAGCTTGTTGCCGTCCGGATCGCGCAGATAGGCGAGATAAAGCTTGCCGAACTGCATCTCACGAATTCCTGGCGGATCTTCTATCGCAACACCGCCATTTTCGACGCCCGCCTGATGCCAGGCATCCGCCTGCTCCGGTCCGTCCATGGCGAAACCGATGGTGCATCCGTTACCAGCCGTAGCGGGCTTCCCGTCAATCGGCTCCGTGACCAGGAAGAGGTTGCCATTATGCATGTAAATCACACGATTCTTGTCATCGACAATGCCGGGCTTGCCGCCAATTGCCGTAAAAAGGGCGTCGTAGAATACCTTTGAACGCTCGATATCGTTGGAACCAACCATATTGTGGCTATACATTTTCCTGTCTCCTGTATTGTTGTTCGGCACGACATGCTGTCATGCCGCGCCAACGTTCAGTCAACAGATAAAGCTCAGAACACCACCACGCTGCGGATGCTCTGGCCGGCATGCATCAGGTCGAACGCAGTGTTGATCTCTTCCAGCCCCATGACATGGGTGATCATCGGGTCGATCTGAATCTTGCCGGTCATATACATGTCGACGATCTTGGGCACGTCGGTGCGGCCCTTGGCTCCGCCGAACGCCGTGCCGCGCCAGTTGCGCCCGGTCACGAGCTGGAACGGGCGGGTGGCGATTTCCTTGCCCGCTTCGGCCACGCCGATGATGATACTGGTGCCCCAGCCGCGATGGCAGGCTTCCAGCGCCGTGCGCATCACCTCGGTGTTGCCGGTCGCATCGAACGTATAGTCCGCGCCGCCGTCGGTCATCTGCACGATCTTGGCCACGGTGTCCTCGCGACTCATACCCTTTGAATTAAGGAAGTCGGTCATGCCGAACTTGCGGCCCCACTCCTCGCGATCCGGGTTGATGTCCACGCCGATGATCTTGTTCGCACCGGCCAGCTTCGCGCCCTGAATGACGTTGAGGCCGATACCGCCGAGACCGAATATGACGACATTGTCGCCAACCTGCACCTTGGCGGTGTTGACGACCGCGCCAACGCCCGTGGTGACGCCGCAACCGATATAGCAGCTCGACTGGAACGGCGCGTCCTCGCGGATCTTCGCCACGGCGATCTCGGGCAGCACAGTGAAGTTCGAGAAGGTCGAGCAGCCCATATAGTGAAAGATCGTCTGCCCCTTGTAGGAGAAACGGCTGGTGCCGTCCGGCATCAGGCCCTGCCCCTGCGTCGCGCGGATCGCGGTGCACAGGTTGGTCTTGCCCGACAGGCAGCTTTTGCACTGGCGGCATTCCGGCGTGTAGAGCGGGATCACATGATCGTCCGGCTTCACGCTGGTGACACCCGGACCGACCTCGCGGACGATGCCCGCGCCTTCATGCCCCAATATGCTGGGGAAAATGCCCTCGCTGTCGAAGCCGTCGAGCGTATAGGCATCCGTATGGCAGATGCCCGTCGCCATGATTTCGACGAGGACTTCGCCCGCCTTCGGGCCTTCGAGATCGACCTCCACGATTTCCAGTGGTTTCTTCGCCTCAAAAGCAACAGCGGCACGCGTCTTCATCGAATCACTCTCCCAGGAACAGTACGGCCCGTATCCTACCCTCTTGCCTCAACAGTAATAAAGAGGCATTTCTGGGACAGTCTATAACATAATGGTGATAATAGATGATTGGCTCATGGGATGGCATAGATGAGTTCGTCGCGGTCGCCGAAGCGGGCAGCTTCACCGGCGGCGCGCGCGCCTTTGGCAGCTCCGTAACGCATGTCAGCCGCTCGATAGCGCGGCTGGAAACACGCATTCAAGCACAGCTTTTCCACCGCACAACCCGCTCCGTGTTGCTGACCGACACGGGCCGGATATTTCTGGAGCAATGCCGTCGCATCCTGTCGGACCGGGACGAAGCCATTGGCCTCATCAGCAACAGCAGCGAGCCGCAGGGCGAATTGCGCTGCACCTGCGCCACGACTTTGGGTGAGCGGTATCTGATGCCGCTTATCATGCGGTATTGCGCGCTGTATCCCGATGTACAGGTGGATATCGAGCTTACCAACAGGGTGATCGACCTGATTGCCGAAGGCTATGATCTGGCGATACGCACCGGCCATTTCACCGACAACCGCCTGTTGCGCACCCATGTCGGCTCGCGGCGGATGTTCACATGCGCGTCGCCCGAATATCTCGCCAAAATGGGCAACCCGCGCGCGATCGGTGACCTCGCCGACCATCGCTGCTTGCAGGCCACCAGCACAACATGGCATTTCACGCTGGACGGGCGGGAACATGTCATGCGTCCCAAACCGGGGTGGCGATGCAATAGCGGTGTCGCCGTGGCGGCAGCCGCTGTCGCGGGCATGGGCATATGCCAGTTGCCCGAATTCTATGTCGCCGACCATATCCGCTCAGGCCGGCTGGTCATTGTACTGGAGGAACTCCTGCCTGAACCAGAGCCGATCTGGGCGGTCTATCCCCAGAGGCGGCACATGATGCCGAAGCTCAGCCGCCTGCTGGAAATATTGCAGAAGGACATGGCCGAAGCGCTGCGATTACCGCAATAGCTACCCCAGCCGCGCCAGTGCAGCGGACAGACGCTCCGCCTCCGCCGATTTCTCCGCATGGTCGGCGCGCGCCTTTTCAACGGCTTCCGGCTTGGCCTTCTCAACGAAGTTCGGGTTATTGAGGCGCCCTTCCAGTGACTTGGCTTCCTTGGCAACCGCCTCCAGCGCCTTGGCAAGCCGCGCCTTTTCGGCGGCAATGTCGATCACGCCTTCGAGCGGCAGCACGAATGTCGCCTCATCGACAACAATCTGCGCGGAACCGCCAGACGGTGCGGCATCGAACGACCAGCTCTCGACACGCGCCAGACGCGATGCCGAAGCTTGCTGTCGCTCAAGGCGTGCGCGTGTGCCCTCACCCGCATCCTGAATATGCGCCGCCAGCTTCGCGCCCGGCGAAATATTCAGTTCAGCACGCGCCGCACGAACCTCGCCCACCAGCTTGATAAGCCAGTCGATTTCCGCCTTCGCCTCGGCATCTATATCTGCCTTGGGCTGCGGCCATTTGGCGACGATCAGGTCATAGTTACGCTCACCAAGCGCATGCCACAGCTCCTCGGTGATGAACGGCATGAACGGATGCAGCATCACGAGAATCTGGTCGAGCACCCAGCCTGCGACCGTCCTGGTCTCATCATCCAGCGCGCCCTTGATCAGCTCCAGATACCAGTCGCAAAACTGATCCCACACGAAATGATAGATGGCGTTGGCCGCTGCATCGAAGCGCAGTTCGGCGAGCGCCTTGTCCAGCGCGGCGACGGTTTCGACCACCTCGCCGATGATCCATTTATTGACCGCCAGCGTCGCGTCCGGTGCGGCCAAAGTCGTCGACGCGGTGATGCCGTTCGACATCGCAAAGCGCGTGGCGTTCCACAGCTTGGTCGCGAAGTTGCGATAGCCCTCGACCCGCTTCTCGTCCATTTTGACGTCGCGGCCCTGGCTTTCCATCGCCGCCATGAAGAAGCGCAGCGCATCGGCGCCATATTGGTCGATCAGGCCCAGCGGATCGACGACATTGCCCTTGGACTTGGACATTTTCTGGCCATCGGCAGCGCGGACAAGGCCATGCAAATACAGCTTCTTCCACGGCACCTCTTTCATGAAGTGGATGCCCTGCATCGCCATCCGCGCATCCCAGAAAAAGAGGATGTCGAAGCCGGAGATGAGGAGGTCGTTGGGGTAGTGCTTTTCCAACAAACTCCGTTCGGTTCGAGCAGCGTCGAGCGAAGTCGAGACGCGACCGTCGAGAACCTGTTCACTAACTTCTCGACTACGGTTCTCGGCTATGCTCGAACCTGCGCTCGAAGCGAACGGGGGTTGGGTTTGGTCTTCCGGCCAACCCAGCGTCGCGAACGGCCACAGCGCGGACGAAAACCATGTGTCGAGGACGTCGAGGTCGCGCTTTAGGGTCAGAATGCCATTTGGCCATTCTCCTTCGAATCGTAATTCCTCACCCAACCTAATTTCGGTTCCCGGATAATAATCTTGCGCGGCAGCCAAAACATCTTGTTCGTTCTCAAATACAAAATGGTGAAATGCTACTCCTTTGAAACCGTTTTCCGGCCGAACTAAGTCTTGCTGCCCCCACTCATCACTCAAAACGAAATTACCATTGAGCATCTCAGGCCCATACCATGCCGGGATCCGGTGCCCCCACCATAATTGCCGCGAGACACACCAGGGCTGGATATTCTCCATCCAGTTGAACCAGGTCTTTTCCCACGTCTTGGGCACAATCTCGATATCGCCGTTCCGCACAGCCTCTATCGCGGGTTTCGCCAGCGTCGCGGCATCAACATACCATTGATCGGTCAGCCATGGCTCGATCACCACGCCGCCACGGTCGCCAAAGGGCGTCTGGATCGTGCGCGGTTCGAAATCCTGCTCGATCTCCTCACCGTCCTTGTTCTTCGTGACATGCGGGATCAGGAAACTCTGCGCTTTCATGTCCGCGACGACTTTGTCACGCGCATCGAAACGATCCAGCCCCAGATATTCCTCCGGCACTAGCCCGTCCTGCGTCTGCACCACCCGCGCATCGGCATCGAGCATGTTGAGCATGTCGCCCGGTGCGATCCCCGCGCGCTTGCCGACATCGAAGTCGTTGAAATCATGGCCCGGCGTGATCTTCACGGCACCGCTACCCAGTTCCGGGTCGGCATGCTCATCGGCCACCACCTTGAAGCGCCGTCCGGTAATCGGCTGCAGGATATCCTTGCCGATTACGCTCTTGTAGCGCTCGTCATCGGGATGCACGGCAACGCACATATCCGCCAGCATCGTCTCGGGCCGCGTCGTCGCAACCTCGATATAGTCCTGACCATTATCGAGGGTAACACCGTCCGCCAGCGGGTATTTGAAGTGCCAAAAGCCGCCCTTCACCTCGCGCGTTTCGACCTCCAGATCGGAAATCGCTGTCTTCAGCTTCGGGTCCCAGTTCACCAGCCGCTTGTCGCGATAAATCAGGCCCTCATTATACAGGTCGACGAACACCTTGACGACCGCCTTGGTGAAATGCGGGTCCATCGTGAACTGCTCGCGTGACCAATCCATCGAGCAGCCGAGGCGGCGGAGCTGGCGCGTGATCGTACCACCGCTCTCGGCCTTCCACTCCCACACCTTCTCGACGAATTCCTCGCGCGAATAGTTGGTGCGCTTGTCCTGGCGCTCCTCAAGCTGCCGCTCGACCACCATCTGCGTCGCGATGCCGGCATGGTCGGTGCCGACCACCCACAATGCATCCTTGCCGCGCAGCCGCTCATAGCGAACCATGATGTCCTGCAATGTGTTATCGAGCGCGTGACCGATATGCAGGCTGCCCGTCACATTGGGCGGCGGGTTGACGATGGTGAAGGGCTGCGCATCGGGGCGCTTCGGGCGGAACAGCCCGCCCTTCTCCCAATGGTCGTACCAGCGCGCCTCGATGGAGGCGGGATCGAAAGTCTTGGAAAGCTCAGTCATGGGCCAAGCCCATAGCGCCTGAGCGGCGCAGGTCAATTCGCCGCGACGACAGCAAAGCGGATTATGCGGCTCTGATTAGAGCGCGCGACCGGTAATGCGCGCAATTTCCTTCGCCACCATGCCCTCGACCAGCCGGGGCAGGTTGCTGTCCAGCCACTCCTTGAGCATCGGGCGCAGCATTTCGCGCACCATGCCTTCCAGGGTGTTTTCCGAACCGTCGCTGGGCTTGACGATCATCGAAGACAGATTGGCAAGCGAAGACCGGGCGGCCAGTTCGCTCTCGACCGAGACGATGGTGCTGTCCGCAGCAGGCTTTTGCGCTGCAACCGGCTCCTCTTTGGTCTCTTCGACTATTTCTTCAGCGATATCTTCTAGCTCGATTTCTTGTTCCGCCACGGGCTGCTCCTTGGTTGCGGCTTCCGCTTGACGCGCAGCCTTTGCCGCCTTGGGCATTTCGTCCGTTAGTTCCAACACTTCGTCGATATAGGACGAGGGCTCGTCCGCCATGCTGGCGACAACGGCCTGACGATGCGACGCACGATCCGATTCGCGCTTGCCACGGTCCTTGCGGCTCTTGGCTTCGCCCGATTCATCCTCATTCGTGGGAGCGTCCGAATCCTCAGCAATTATGCGCTTTATGGAAGATAATATCTCTTCCATTGAGGGTTCCTTACTCATGTCGCCCATTGTTAACCCACTTTCACGATCAGTGCCCCGAATATAGCGGCGCACAATGGCACTTTATGGTTAACTGTCAAGTTTGTACACGGATGTAAAATGACAGGAAACCGGTCCTAACTCAGAAGACAAATGCGGCTGATTTGCTCTCAAAACCCGGCAGTACAGCCATATCCATATCGTAATGGCTGACAAAACCGACCGTTTCCAACGCCTTGCGTCCGGAGCACAGGCGCGTCACACCGCGCTCCACCAGTCCCAGCGCCACTTTACCGCCATCGGCGAGCTGGGAAGCCAATGCAGCGGGAAATTCCGGCACTGCACCTTCAATAAGGATGACATCATAGGGCGCATCCTTAGCCTTGCCTTTCGCTGGATTGCTCTTGGACCACTGAACGGACGCCGGAAGGCCTGACGGCTTGGCGTTTTCCGAAACCACCGTCGCCTGCGCGCCGATTTTCGCCAGCAATGCAGCCGTGTACCCCGTCACATCCCCGAGCAGCAGCACTTTGTCGCCCGGCCGCACCTGCGCCAGCGTCAGCAACCGTCCTGTCACCAGCGGCGGGTTCATGACCTGGCCGTTTTCCAGAGGGATCGGGCGGTCGACATAGGCTGTCGAACGGCGCGCGGCGGGCACATAATCTTCGCGAGGTACGGACGCCATCGCCGCGATCACGGCATCGTCATTGACGTCGCTGGTTCTGAGCTGGCTCGCCACCATGGCGGCGCGCATCGCGCCAAAGTCGACCTCACTCAATCTTGCCTCCCGAATCATGACGGGCGCGCAGCCGCGCGCTGAAATATGCTCACCCTCTAGTCCAGCGAGATGGCGTTCGTCCAGCCTCTGGAGCGCATTCCTGGCATATTAGGCCGTCCAGCCGCCATCCATGGAAATATTGGTGCCGGTAATGTTGGCGGCGGCGTCGCTGCACAGAAACAGCGCGGCTTCCGCTATCTGCTCCACCGTTGTGAATTGCTTTGTCGGCTGCCCGGCCAGCAGCACATCATTGATGACCTGCTCACGGGTCATGCCACGCGCCTTCATCGTGTCGGGAATCTGATTTTCCACCAGCGGGGTCCACACATAGCCGGGCGAAATGCAATTGACCGTCACGCCACTGGTGGCGACCTCCAGCGCGACCGTCTTGGTCAGGCCCGCTATGCCGTGCTTGGCGGAGACATAGGCCGATTTGAATGGCGATGCGGTGAGCGAATGGGCCGACGCAGTCTGTATGATACGCCCCCACCCCTTCTGCTTCATATAGGGCACAGCAAGACGGCATGTATGAAAGGCCGCCGTCAGGTTGAGCGCAATGATAAGGTCCCATTTCTCGACCGGAAACTCCTCGATCGGCGCGACATGCTGCATTCCCGCATTGTTGATGAGGATATCAACGCCGCCAAAGGCTTCGGCGGCTTCGGCCATCATCGCTTGTATCTCTTCGGCCTTGGTAAGATCGTGCCCTGAATAGAGCGCTTTCGCACCGCTCAGCTTCTCCAGCTCCAGCCGTTCCTGTTCAATCGCATCGGCGTCACCGAAGCCATTGATAACCAGATTCGCTCCCTGCCTCGCCAAAGCCTTGGCGCAGGCAAGACCTATGCCCGAAGTAGATCCTGTGACCAGCGCGGTTTTTCCTGTTAAATCGGTCATGACAGCTCCCGTGGCGGCAATATTATGTGTTGCACCGCAATATAGAGGAAACTTCGCCGCGCCAAGTGGGTTGCTTTTATCATCCAGTCGCGCAAGCTAGGGCGACTACTGTCGGGACGGGAAAGGACAAACTAATGCGCCTCGATGATGAGCAGGAAAGCAGCAATTTCGAGATTCAACGTGGCGGCGGCATGGGCCGCGGTTTTGGCGGTGGAGGCGGAGGCGGCAATCTGCTCGGCCTGTTGCTGCCGCTCATCGGCTCGAAATTCGGATGCTGGGGCATCGCCATCGTTGTGGTGCTGATGCTGGTTATGGGTGGAGGCGGCGGCCTTGGCTCCCTGCTTGGCGGTTTGACCGGCGGGGGAACCAGCATGTCGCCGCAGCAGCAAACGCAGCAGGCCGATCCGGGCGAACTGACCGATATCCAGCGCATTTCACTCAAGGTGCTGGGATCGACAGAGCGCCGCTGGGAAGATATTTTCGCCGCCAATGGCTCTCAATATCCCGCGCCTACCCTCGTTTTTTATGATCGCAATGGCATGTCCGGATGCGGCGCGGCGCAATCGGCGATGGGCCCCTTTTATTGCCCGGCTGACCAGAAAATCTACATCGACACGACGTTCTTCAACGATATGAAGAACAAAATGGGCATCCCCGGCGATTTTCCCATCGGCTATGTGATCGCGCATGAAGTCGGCCACCATATCCAGACGATCACCGGCACTGCCAACAAGGTGCGGCAGGCACAACAACGCGCGAGCCAGGAGGAAGGCAATGCGTTGCAGGTCCGCATGGAATTACAGGCGGACTGCTACGCCGGCGTGTGGGCCGCGCGCGACACCAACCTGATGGAACCGGGCGACATGGAGGAAGGGCTGCGCGCTGCGCACCAGATTGGCGACGACACGCTGATGAAAGCGGCCGGGCGCAGGCCGGTGGAAAGCATGTTCACCCATGGCTCGGCGGAACAGCGCATGGCTTGGCTCAAGCGCGGCCTCCAGACCGGAAACCCTGCCTCCTGCGATACATTTTCGCAGGACCTCTGACGGAATGAAAAAAGGGGCCAGGAACCGGAATGATGTTTCGGATCCTGACCCCAAGGAACCGCGAAGGGGAGTTCGGTTCCCTGAATAGTATCTGATTATCGACTATAAAGCGTGACCGGCGGCAGTCCCTTGCTCTACCACCGGTCCGCGCTCCCCACGATCAGGCCGTTTCTCTCTTGTCGATCTCGCGGCGGACATACTCTTCCATGAGCTTACCGCCATGGCCGGTAAGGCTGATATGGTCCCGTCCCTCGCCACGCTGCATCAGCCGCGCCTGGATCAGGTCGTCAATCACCTTGTCGCCGCGCGCCGTATCTATCTGGTTGGCCATCAATGCCGAAATACGCGTCAGCACAGTTCCCTGCTTCTGCGCGATCAGCGCGGTCAGCATGATATCCATCACTGTATCGGCCATGATGTCCTGACCGAATAAGGATGCCCGCTCGCGGTTATGCGTATGAAGCTGCACAGCCATCTGGATGATTGGTTCTTCCTGCCTCGAATAAAAGTGCAGATCTGTCGAACCTGTATGCGCGTCATCAAAGCGGGCGCGGCTCATACCGTCGCCTGAATAGCTCATTACGGCCTCCAATAAAAAAGTGGGCCATTGGCGAGCGACCCGACAGCAACGCAGCTCCTGCCAATGACCCCTGCTGCGCTACCTATGGGCTTCGGGAAGACACATTCGGGATGAGCCCTATGTATGATTCTGTAACAAAAACGTCATGTCCCGTAGTTGGGGGACAGTGAAACCGAATGTAAATCGGTGTAAATAAATAACAAAAAAGCCCCCCGAAATATTCGGGAGGCTTTCTTGAAATATTATTGCTAAATTGACGTCAGTCTTGTGTCAGAAAGTCGGGAAGACCGCCCGGAGCATCGTCTTCCTTGTTCTGACGTTCACCGCGAGGACCACGGTCCCGATCGCCACGGCCACCGCCCCGGCGACGGTCACCGCGACCGCCACGATCATTTCTGTCGCCACGCTCACGCGGTTCGCGCGGAGGACGGGTATCTTCCAGCTCCTCGCCGGTTTCCTGATCGACGACTCGCATCGACAGGCGCACCTTGCCGCGATTGTCGATCTCGAGCACCTTGACCTTGACCTCCTGCCCTTCGGACAGGACATCGGCGACCTTCTCGACGCGCTCGTTCTTGATCTCCGAGACGTGGACGAGACCGTCCTTGCCGCCCATGAAGTTCACGAACGCACCGAAGTCGACGAGGTTGACGACTTTGCCGTTATAGATCTTGCCGACTTCCGGCTCCTCGACAATGCCCTGGATCCACGCCTTGGCGGCTTCGATCTGGGTGAGGTCGGACGAGCTGATCTTGATCACGCCTTCGTCGTCGATGTCGACCTTGGCGCCGGTTTCCGCAACGATCTCGCGGATCACCTTGCCGCCGGTGCCAATGACATCGCGGATCTTCGACTTGTCGATCTGGATCGTCTCGATACGCGGCGCATGCGCGGAAAGCTGGCCAGTGACTTCACCCATGGCCTTCTTCATCTCGCCAAGGATATGCGCGCGGCCTTCCTTCGCCTGATTGAGCGCGGCCTTGAAGATTTCCTCGGTGATGCCCGCGATCTTGATGTCCATCTGCATGGTGGTGATGCCGTTTTCGGTACCGGCAACCTTGAAGTCCATGTCACCCAGATGATCCTCGTCGCCGAGAATGTCCGAGAGAACCGCGAATTCCTTGCCTTCCAGGATCAGGCCCATGGCGATGCCCGACACCGGATGCTTCAGCGGAACGCCCGCATCCAGCATGGCAAGGCAGCCGCCGCACACCGTCGCCATCGACGAGGAGCCGTTGGACTCGGTGATGTCCGAGAGCACGCGGATCGTGTACGGGAACTCGTCATGCGTGGGCAGCACAGGGTGCAGCGCGCGCCATGCGAGCTTGCCATGGCCGACTTCGCGGCGGCCCGGCGCGCCAAAGCGGCCCACTTCACCGACCGAATAGGGCGGGAAGTTATAGTGCAGCATGAAGCGCTCATAATGCAGACCATCGAGACCGTCGATCATCTGCTCGGCGTCCTTGGTGCCCAGCGTGGTGGTGCAGATTGCCTGCGTTTCACCGCGCGTGAACAGCGCCGAACCGTGCGTGCGCGGCAGGAAGCCGACCATGCTCTCGATCGGGCGAACCTGCGTGGTGGTGCGGCCGTCGATACGCTGGCCGTCCTTCAGGATGGCCGTGCGGACGATTTCCGCTTCCAGCTTCTTGGTCAGCTTGATCGCGGTCATCAGCGTCTGGCCGTCGGCGTCGGCGAACTTTTCCTTAACCTTGGCACGCGCGTCGTTGAGCGCGTTGGAGCGCGCCGACTTATCGGTCAGCTTGTAGGCTGCGGCAATATCGGAACCGATCAGACCCTTGATCTCCGCCTTCATGTCGGCGGTGTTGTCCGAAAGGTCGATCTCCCACGGATCCTTCGCCGCCTTTTCAGCAAGCGAAATGATCGCGTCGATTACCTTACGGCTCTCGGCATGGGCGAACATAACCGCACCCAGCATTTCTTCCTCGGTCAGTTCCTTGGCTTCGGACTCGACCATCATCACCGCTTCCTGGGTCGCGGCAACAACAAGGTCAAGACGGCCTTCCTTGGCAACTTCAAGCGACGGATTGAGCTGATACTCGCCATCGGCAAAGCCAACGCGCGCCGCGCCGATCGGTCCCATGAAGGGCACGCCGGAAATGGTGAGCGCAGCAGACGCCGCAATCATCGCAACGATATCGGGCTCAGTCTCACCATCATAGCTCATAACCTGAGCGATGACGTTGATCTCGTTGTAGAAGCCTTCGGGGAACAGCGGGCGCACCGGGCGATCGATCAGACGGCTGGTCAGCGTTTCCTTTTCGGTCGCGCCGCGTTCACGCTTGAAGAAACCGCCGGGAATACGGCCGGCGGACGAATATTTTTCCTGATAGTGAACGGTGAGCGGGAAAAAGTCCTGCCCTTCCTTCACGGATTTGGCGGCGGTGACAGCGCACAGCACCACGGTTTCGCCATAGGTCGCCAATACGGCGCCATCGGCCTGACGGGCAACACGGCCCGTTTCGAGCTTGAGGGTTTTTCCGCCCCACTCGATTTCGACTGTCTTTACATCAAACATTGAGTTTCCTTCCACCCGCCTGCCCTATTGCATGGCGGGGCTTACATTTTGCGGGCAAGGCCGGCCCGCAGCGGCACGAGAGCATTCTTTTCGCTCTCTCAACAACAAGGGGAGCGCCGGATTGCGATCCCCTTGGAATCGAAACGGCCCCGCATGGGGGCCGCCTCTCTTGCTGGTCTTATTTGCGAAGACCCAGCTTTGCGATCAGCGCCTCATAGCGGCTCTGATCTTTTTTCTTGAGGTAATCCAGCAGGCTGCGGCGCTTATTGACCAGCATCAGCAGGCCACGGCGGCTGTGATTATCCTTGTGATGGCTCTTGAAATGCTCGGTGAGGTTCGAGATGCGCTCCGACAGGATCGCGACCTGTACCTCCGGCGAACCGGTATCGCCCTTTGCCTGGGCATGTTCTTTTACAAGCTCTTGCTTGCGTTCAGCAGTAATCGACATCGGCTTCCTTTCAAAACTAGAGATTGAAGCCCCGCACGACACATATTCCAGCGCCTGAACCATCCACCAGCGCGACGGGCGTTTCGCCCTCCATCGCCAGCATCAAGCCTTGGCATGCGGGGTTCCCGGCGAGCACTTTCCCTTGTCTGAGGGCAAGCGCTTCATCGGGGGCGACGGAAAGAGCCGGGATGTCGTCCAGCCCTGCCGTCAACGGCAGCATAAGCTGCGCGATGGCGGGCGCATTAGCAGCTTCCCGCAATTTGTCCAGCGAAATCGCGCTTTCCAGCGTGAATGGCCCGGCCTTTGTGCGCCGGAGCATCGTCACATGACCGACCGTGCCGAGCGCCAGTGCGATATCGCGCGCAAGGCTGCGGATATAGGTGCCTTTCGTCACGGTGGCAGAGAGGGTGATTTCATCAAGAACAGCCGTTCGGGTTGAGCCTGTTGAAGCCCGCCCTTCGACAGGCTCAGGGCGAACGGAGAGAGAATGCACTGTCACCGCCCGCGCTTTCAGCGTCACCTCTTCCCCGGCCCGAGCAAGATCATAGGCGCGCCTGCCATCGACCTTGAGCGCGCTGTAAGCCGGCGGCATCTGCTCAATAGCGCCGGTGAAGCGCGGCAGTACAGCCTCTATATCCGCAAGTGCCGGGCGCGCATCGCTTGTCGCGATCACCTGCCCTTCGGTATCCAGCGTATCGGTCTGCTCGCCGAACTTGATCGTAAAGTCATAAGCCTTGTCGCTGTCCAGCATGCGCCCGGCCAGCTTGGTCGCCTCGCCTATCGCAATAGGCAGTACACCCTCGGCCAGCGGGTCGAGCGTACCGCCATGGCCGATTTTCATCTTCGGCACACCCGCCTGACGCAGCACGCGTTTGACAGCGCCCACCGCCTGCGTACTGCCCAATCCATAGGGCTTGTCGAGGATGATCCACCCGTGCAGCATTACCGGTCCCGCAGCGCAGGCCACTCATCAGCAAGGATAGAGAACATCGCCGTATCCCGCACATAGCCAGTCCATGTCACGCGGTTCTTGCGCATTACCCCCTCCAGCGTCGCGCCAAGCGTCCGCATCGCCGCCATAGAACGCACATTGCGGGTATCGACTGTGAATTCAATCCGCCAGAAGCCGCAGGCAAAGGCATTATCAATCATCAGCGTCTTCATCTTGCGATTGAAGCCCTGCCCTCGCACCGATGGCTCGATATAGGTGCTGCCGATCATGACCGTGCCGTTCCTGGGGTCCGGGTTGATGTAGCTGGTGATACCAACCACATGCTCGCCATCCAGCACAGCGAAGCGCACCCAGCCCTCTTCGCCATGAAATTTCCTGATCTGGTCGTCAAAATCCTCGGCCAGCATGTTGACCGGATAAATTTCCCATATTTCCTGATCTTTTGCGCACGCTTCCCGCAATGGTTCGATATGTTCGGCGCGAAAGGGGACGACACGAACATTGCCGTCCTCCATGGATACATCCAGCGGACCGCTCATTCCCCGCTCAGATCGCGTGCTACCTTGGGGTCGCGCAACAGCGCGTCGATATGGCTGCCCTCGTCGAAGCTCTCGTCGATAATGAATTTGAGCTTCGCTGCATTCTTCATCTTCACGCGCTTCGCGACCTCGCGTTGAAGGAAGGCGGTGTTGACGCGCAGCGCCTTGAGCACCGCTTCCTCATCCCTTCCCAGCAGCGGCTTCACATAGGCGATGGCATGCTTGAGGTCCGGCGTCATGCGCACTTCCGTCACGCTCACCATATGGCTCGCCAGCACGTCGTCATGCACATCGCCGCGCTGCAGGATGTCGGCGAGCACATGGCGCACCTGTTCCCCCACGCGCAGCACGCGAAAGGATATTCCTTCGTTGCCAGTCATTATCTCTGTATCTCATTCAAATGGAAAAAGATCATCAATAGAGACATTCAATGCATTTGCGAGTGCTCGCCATGTCTTCTGACTCGCATCACGTTTACCTCTCTCAAGCATGGAAAGAAAAGCTGGGGACACCCCGCATAACGGACCCAGTTGATCCATTGTCATCCCACGATATTTTCGCCAAAGCCGTAGCGCGCTCTCCCCATCCATAATACGATCCAGCATCTCGGCTGGAAGATACTCCTCACCTTCGGCACGGCGCTGTTCGGCTATCATAGCCGCCAGTATATCTGCCTTATCCTCCGCAGCATCAAGCAGCTTTTGATAATCGGCGACAGGAAGCATCGCCATTTTCTGCCCGGCAATCTCGACAATCTGTACCGTCATGACTTCACCTCATAAGCTGAGCCGCGCGGGCCAATATCATCAATCCAGAGGATATTGTCTTCGATGCGAAAAATAACACGCCAATCTTGCACACGCAGCCGATATTCCGGTCGGCCTTGGAGTCGGATCACATTCGCATTCTGCGATAATGACTCCGCCTCCAACTCATCGATTTTCTGGCGGATAAGCTGGCGCTTATTGGATTTAAACAGCGCACGCATAGCCGATTTCGAAAACCGAATTTCCATTGGCGATAGTTACTATGGGTTACTTTTAAATACAATAAAAATTACCCATAGTAACTTTATAATGTCCGCGCGCGTTCCTCTACCTCGAACAGCTCGAGCATATCGCCCGGCTTGATGTCGTTGGTATCCTCCAACACCGCGCCGCATTCCAGGCCCGCACGCACTTCGGCGACATCGTCCTTGAACCGGCGCAGCGAGGCGATGATCGTCTTGGAAACGATGACATCCTCGCGGGTGAGACGCGCATTGATGCCCTTGCGGATAACACCATCGACCACGAGAAGACCGGCAGCCTTGTCTTTCTTGCCCGCCGGGAACACTTCCTTGACCTCAGCGCGGCCCACAACCGTCTCGATACGCTCGGGTGCGAGCTGGCCAGCCATCTCGCCCTTCACTTCCTCGAGCAGGTCGTAGATCACGTCATAATAGCGCAGCGATACCTTGTCCTTTTCGGCCTGCGTGCGCGCCTTGGCATTGGGGCGCACGTTAAAGCCAATGAGCGGCGCGTTAGAGGCCGCCGCCAGGGTAACGTCGCTCTCTGTAATCGCGCCAACACCGCTGTGCAGTACGCGCACCTTGATCTCGTCCGTCGATACACGGTTGAGCGATCCGACAATTGCCTCGACGGACCCCTGCACATCACCCTTGATCACGATCGGATATTCGACCTGCGTGGTGTTAAGCGCCGAGAACATATGCTCGAACGTCTGGGGCGCAGCCGTGGTACGCAGCTTGGTCGCCTGCTCCTGACGATAGGTCGCGACTTCGCGCGCGCGCGCTTCGTTTTCAACAACGGACAGCTGGTCGCCCGCCGACGGCACGCCGGAAAGACCCAGCACCTCGACCGGCGTGGACGGTCCGGCTTCCTTGATGTTCTTGCCCTTGTCGTTGACCATTGCGCGGACCTTGCCAGCGAATTCGCCGACGAC
This sequence comes from Sphingobium sp., assembly GCA_020446425.1. Lineage (GTDB taxonomy): Bacteria > Pseudomonadota > Alphaproteobacteria > Sphingomonadales > Sphingomonadaceae > Sphingobium. Next base: position 214,125 of record JAGRES010000003.1, read on the forward strand.
GAAGACATCGCCCACATGCAATGTGCCACGGCCAACAAGTATGGTCGCAACGGCACCACGGCCCTTGTCGAGCTGTGCCTCGATCACGCGGCCTTCCGCCGTACGATCCGGGTTGGCTTTCAGCTCCAGCAATTCCGCCTGCAGCTGAATCTTCTCGATCAGATCGTCCAGCCCCTGCTTCTTGAGCGCGGAAACCTCGACGTCCTGAACTTCGCCGCCCATCTGCTCGACGATGACTTCATGTTCGAGCAGGCGTTCACGGATGCGCTGCGGGTTGGCGGTGTCCTTGTCGCATTTGTTGATCGCGACGATCATCGGTACGCCCGCGGCCTTGGTGTGATTGATCGCCTCAATGGTTTGCGGCATCAGGCCATCGTCGGCGGCCACGACCAGCACGACGATATCCGTGACGTTCGCACCGCGCGCGCGCATCTCGGTAAAGGCTTCGTGGCCGGGCGTATCGAGGAAGGTGATCATGTCACCGCCCTTGGTCTTCACCTGATAAGCGCCGATATGCTGGGTAATTCCGCCCGCTTCGCCCGCGACGATATCCGTGCCGCGCAAGGCATCGAGCAGAGAGGTCTTGCCGTGATCGACATGGCCCATGATGGTAACAACCGGAGCGCGCGGCTGCAGCGTTTCCTCTGCATCGGGCTCACCTTCAAGACCGAGTTCGATATCGGCCTCGGAAACACGCTGGATCCTGTGGCCGAATTCTTCGACCAGCAGTTCCGCCGTATCCTGATCAATCGTCTGGTTGACGGTCACCATCATGCCCATCTTGAACAGCGACTTGACCAGATCGGCGCCTTTTTCCGCCATACGGTTGGCCAGTTCCTGAACCGTGATAGCTTCGGGCACGATGACATCGCGCACCTGTTTCTCACGAGGCTGCTGCGAACCGCCCATGGTCCGGCGATGCTCTTTTTCACGAGCGCGCTTGAGCGCCGCGAGCGAACGTGCACGAGCGCTGTCATCGTCGGAAAGCGCACGATTGACGGTCAGTTTGCCGGACTGACGGCGATCATGATCGCCACGTTTGGCGCGTTCCGGCTTGGCAGGCTCGGGGCGCTTGGGAGCAGCCACAGGCGTGAAGCGACGCGGTGGCGGTACATCACGTCCGCCAGCACCATTCTCGTCAACGGCCCCCGGTTCCGTCGCTGTGGACTCAGCCTGAGCCGCTTTCTTTTCTTCCGCTGCACGGCGCGCGGCTTCTTCCGCCTCGGCTTCCGCCTTGCGGTTTTCCTCAGCGCGGCGTTTTTCCTCATCGCTGAGCGCCTGACGCTCGGCTTCTTCGCGGCGGCGCGCATCCTCGAGCGCGGCCATACGCGCTTCTTCGGCCTCGCGCAGAAGCTTGGCCTGCATTTCCTGCCGGCTCAGCAGATCGTCGCCCTTTTTCTTGGCAGGTGCGCGCTTGGGCTCCTCCACCGGTTTGGGCGGAACAGCCTTCGCCTCTTTGGCGGGAGCAGGCGTGGCAGCCTCAGCAGGCGCGGCGGGCGTTTCACCGGGTTTGCCGATGATGCGCCGGCGCTTCACCTCCACAACGACCGTATTCTTGCGGCCGTGGCTGAAGCTCTGCTGCACCTGGCCGGATTCGACCGTCCGCTTGATCCCCAGCGGTTTACGGCCCGATACCGGCTTGTCTTCCTTGCTGTCACTCATCGACTAAATTCAACCTTCTTCTTTTCAAACACCAAACGCGGCTTGAGCCACCGGCTCCGCCGCTTCTTATGGTTGCCCGTTGGACATCTCCGCCGCTTGCGCTTCCGGCAGAGCATCACGCCGATCCCCGTTAGCGCATCCACGATAGCTTTGCCAGCGGCTTAGTACGGCACCGATCCGCTGCGCCGCCGCCGCATCGCTCACACCTAAGTGCACGACATTATCGCGCCCCATTGCCTTAGATAGGGCTTCCCGGCCAACAGGCAAGACCTGACCGGCCCGGTCGGTCCCTTCCATATCCTCGCCCACGCGCCATGCCTGATCGAGCTTGCGGCACCCATCCGCGGCAGCGTCGGCGGCATGCATCAGCATATGTACCTGACCCCGGCGCGCGGCGACCTCAATCTTTTCAGAACCTGTCACGATGTTGGACGCGCGGGCTTCCAGCCCCAGGCGGTCCATCGCCTGTCGCTCCAGCGCGTCGTCGATCAGCTGGGGCAGATCAGCGGGAATTTCGACAGGCCCGGTCTTGAACGCACGCATCAAGGCGGATTTGAGCTTGCCCTTGGCCAGTGCGGACTCCAGCTCACCGCGCGATACGCCAACCCACGCGCCACGGCCCGGAGCCTTGGCGCGCACATCGGGCATGACCATGCCGTCCGGCGACAGGGCGAGCCGAACCAGCAGGGCCGGATCGGCGCGATCGCCCGTCAGGATGCAGCGGCGCTCGCTCATGCCAGCGCCTCCACATTTTCGTGATTTATTTCAGCGGCAGGCCGATCATTGGGAAGTGTCCGCAGCATCTGCGACCTCCCCAGCCTGTGCGTCCGCACTGTCTTCGTCATCAAACCAATGAGCGCGGGCGGCCATGATGATTTCATTGCCCTGCTCTTCGCTGAGGCCATATTCGGCGAGCACGCCACCCTTGTCCTCTGCGCTTTCCCGGCTCTTGCGGCGGTCGCTCTGACGCTTTTTCGCGATCAGCTCGTCCGTGGCAAGATCGGCCAGATCGTCGAGCGTCTTGATGCCCGCCTTGCCCAGCGTCACCAGCATGGCTTCGGTGAGGTGCGGCATGTCGGCCAGTGCATCCTCGACGCCCATGCCCTGACGTTCCTCGCGGGCAGCGGCTTCGCGGCGATCCAGCGCTTCCTGCGCACGGCTTTGCAGCTCCTGCGCCAGCTCTTCGTCGAAGCCTTCGATCGACGCCAGTTCCTCCATCGGAACATAGGCGACCTCTTCCAGTTCGCCGAAGCCTTCGGCCACCAGCAGCTGTGACAGGGTTTCGTCCACGTCCAGCTCGTTCTGGAACATTTCCGACCGTTCAACGAATTCCTTCTGGCGCTTCTCGCTCGCGTCGGCCTCGGTCATGATGTCGATGGCCTTGCCGGTCAGCTGGCTGGCGAGACGGACATTCTGGCCACGGCGGCCAATGGCGAGCGAAAGCTGATCGTCGGGCACGACAACTTCGATACGGCCTTCATCTTCGTCGATGACGACGCGCGATACGGTCGCGGGCTGGAGCGCGTTGACGACAAAGGTCGCGGTATCTTCCGACCAGGGAATGATGTCGATCTTCTCGCCCTGCATTTCCTGAACGACGGCCTGAACGCGGCTGCCCTTCATGCCGACGCACGCGCCGACCGGGTCGATGCCGCCGTCATGGCTGATGACACCGATTTTCGCGCGCGAACCGGGATCACGCGCCGCCGCCTTGATCTCGATGATGCCGTCGTAGATTTCCGGCACTTCCTGCGTGAACAGCTTCTTCATGAACTCGGGATGCGCACGGGAAAGGAAAATTTGCGGCCCGCGATTTTCGCGGCGTACGTTCAAAATAACCGAACGGACGCGATCACCGACGCGAACCACTTCGCGCGGGATCTGCTGGTCGCGGCGGATAACGCCTTCGGCGCGGCCAAGATTGACGACGACATGGCCGAATTCGACCGATTTGACGACGCCGGTGATGATCTCGCCGACGCGATCTTTGAACTCCTCGAACTGGCGCTCGCGCTCGGCGTCGCGTACCTTCTGGAAGATCACCTGCTTGGCCGACTGGGCGTCAATACGGCCCAGGTCGATGGGCGGCAGCGGGTCGACGATGAAATCGCCCAGCGCTGCACCGGGCTGAAGCTTCTGCCCCTGCTTCAGGTCCACCTGCTTGAAATAATCCTCGACCGTTTCGACGACTTCCACAACGCGCCACAGACGCAGATCGCCGGTATCGGGGTCGAGTTTGGCGCGAATATCATTCTCGGCGCCATAACGGGCACGGGCGGCACGCTGGATCGCGTCCTCCATAGCCTCGATGACGATCGCCTTGTCGATCATCTTCTCCGACGCGACATTGTTCGCAATCGCGATCAACTCGGCCTTATTGGCGGAAATGGCGGTGGCCATCGTGATTATCCTTCCGTTTCAATCTCGTCCGCCCCCTCAGAGGAGAGCGGCATGGTAGCAGAAATAAGTGCATCCGTCAGCACCAGCTTGGCGCTGTGGATGTTGGAAAATTCGACTTCGACACGCCCGGTCTTGGGGTCGTCGAGCACTATCGTTTCGCCTTCGATCCCGGCAAGAGCGGCCTTGAACTGCTTGCGGCCATTCACGGCTTCGACAACGTTGACGCGCGCCTCATGCCCCGCCCAGTCGGTAAAATCCTTGAGGCGGGTCAAAGGCCGGTCGATGCCCGGAGAGCTGACCTCCAGTCGATACGCTTCGTCAATCGGGTCCTTACCCGCTTCCTCAAGCGCGTCCAGCATGTCGGACAGGCGGCGCGACAGGGCGGCGCAATCGTCAATATTGAGCTGGCGGGTGTCGGGACGCTCAGCCATCACCTGCAACGTCAGGTCATCTCCGCCAAGCATCTTCACGCGCACGACATCAAACCCCAAAGCCTTGGCTTCGGGCTCAATCAACTGCGTCAAGGCGGCCATATCGACCAGCGTGCATCCTTTCAAAATGGCACCGGGCGGTGCCGCCGGAGCCTTTCGGTTCCGACCTAACAGCGCTTCCGATGTCAGGGAATGAAGGTTCCTATAGTCCGCGCCATAAAATTTGACAACATAAATCATAATGACGCGTTGGTGTGGCAAAGAGGGATCGTGAACCACTGTTTAGGAAGCATAATGACCAAATGCCTGACCGCTGCATTATTGTCCCCGATATTGCTGATCGGCTGCGGCGGGGCCTCCTCCGGTGCCGGGGGAAACTCATCCATGACGGAAAGCTCCGCACAAACTGCACCGCAGGATGATGAGGGCAAGACGTCACCGTCACTGACAATGCCTTTCACAATTACGGAGGTTGCCGGTTTCAATAAACCATGGGCGATGACGTTCCTTCCCGGCACATCCTATGCGCTCGTAACCGAGAAACCGGGCAAGCTGATCCTGTTCGACACGCAGGACAGCTCCAAGGTCGAGGTCAGCGGCGTTCCAACAATAGACTATGGCGGTCAGGGAGGCCTTGGCGACATCGTCATCGCCCCCGGTATGCTTGATGCAAACGGGCGCCATGCTCTCTATCTGAGCTATGTCGAACCCGGTAGCGGCGGCACGCGAGGCGCCGCTGTGGCGAGAGCAGCGCTGGAGATCGACGATACCGGCAACGGCAGCGCAAAGCTGCTGAACCTGCAAGTCATATGGCGGCAGGATCCGAAAGTGACAGGCCGCGGACATTTCTCACACCGGATTGCCGTTGCTCCCGATGGCCGGCATATCTTCATCTCGTCGGGCGACCGCCAGATGGGAACACCCGCGCAGGAGATGAATGTAAACCTTGGCAAGATCATCCGGCTCAAACCGGATGGCGGCATCCCGGCCGACAATCCCTTTGCCAGCCAGGGCGGTGTGGCAGCGCAGATATGGTCGCTCGGCCATCGCAATATGCTCGGGCTCGCATTCGACGGCGACGGTCAATTATGGGCAAGCGAAATGGGCCCTATGGGCGGCGATGAAATCAACCTGGTACAGCGCGGCGGGAATTATGGGTGGCCTGAGGTCTCCAACGGTTCACATTATAGCGGCGAACCCATTCCGGATCATTCAACCACCAACCGTTTCACCCCGCCGCAGGCCTGGTGGAATCTCTCCATATCTCCGGCAGGTATGGCCTATTATAATGCCCCGCTTTTCCCGCAGTGGCATAATTCCCTTCTGGCAGGCGCATTGTCCGGCAAGGCGCTTGTGCGATTGCGGATCGAGGGCAGCCGTCTCGTGAAAGCGGATCATTGGCCCATGAAGCGCATCAGGGAAGTCGAAACCGGGCCGGACGGCGCAATCTGGCTATTGGAGGACGGCAACAATGCCAAATTGTTGAAGCTGACACCCCGAAGTGAAAGCTGACTATCCCCGCATAGCAGACGACAGTATTTCCGACGTGACCGGATATCCTGCATCTTCCGGAATACAAAGGTGCTTCTCTCCATTCCGTTCTTCAACCCAGGGAGAAATGGTCGCAACAGGTTGATTTTGCGTATGATGCAGCAATTCGTCCAGCGTTCCGAACTGCGCCAGCCGCTCCAGGTTGCGCCGTGTCGGGAAAATGATTTTCACCTCATCCCTGTCGGCCCGCTCAAGCATTTCTTGCGCCGTATGCCAGCCCAGTTCGGTGGTCTCGCTGCCATCCGCGATGGCCTGGTCATGTCCGTCACCCGCCACGGCTATATAAAAACGCGTGTCATATCGCTTTTTGGCGCCGCCAACCTGCGGGCACCAGCGAGCGAACGGTGCCAGCGCATCATAATCGAAAGACAAGCCGTGTTTCTCAATCAGGTCCGCAAGACCACGCCCTTCGTCCAGACCTGAACGCAGCGTTCGGACCAGATCCGGGCCCACCGGCGCGCTGGCAGCGATGGCCAGGCCACATTCCTCAATGGTCTCGCGTATCGCGGCAATGCGCGCGGCCAGATCATCCATCTGCTCCTGCGTCCCGGAACCGGATGCCAAAGCAAGGGCGCGATCCGCTTCATCGACAGCGCCACCGGGAAAAACCACGGCTCCCGCTGCAAAGGCCATGGACACGGCGCGGCGCGCCATCAGAAACCGGGGCGCATTGCTCCCCTCATTCGTCGCAATGATAACGGTAGCCGCCGACCGAAGCGGCGGGTCCAATGGGGAGGAGTGCGTCATGGATGCATATGTGTGCGCGAAACAGCCAGTGTCAAGACGACCGCTTCCCGGTGAAACGATGGCAGTAGCGAGCGGGAGAAATGGCTGGGGTGGCAGGATTCGAACCTGCGCATGCCGGTACCAAAAACCGGTGCCTTACCGCTTGGCTACACCCCAATATCATGGCCGGCGCGCCGATATGGCCCATCGCCTGCACCGGGCATATAGCGCGTGCGGCGTGAAAGAAAACAGGGGATTTGAAATTATAGGGCCACGGTGGTGCTTTTGATCAAACGCGCCATTCAAACTCTTCTTTCGCACTTGCAAAAAACCGGGATCCGGTCAACAATCCTTACCTATGGCGACGCCAAGCTCCACCGCATCCCCCCTGTTCCTGCGCGAAGACGAAGTCCGCAGGGGCATAGAGCTGCTGTATTTCGGATACAGCCACATGACCCGGTCCATCGACGAAGGACTGTCCGCACAGGGGCTGGGCCGCGCGCACCATCGCGCGCTCTATTTCATCGCGCGCCAGCCGGGCTTGATGATCGGCGACCTGTTAGCCTTGCTCGCCATTACCAAACAATCGCTGGGCCGCGTGCTCAACGAACTGATTGAGCGCGGGCTGGTCGACACGCGGCGGGGAGAGCTCGACCGCCGCCAGAAGCTGCTGTATCTGACCGAGCAGGGCCAAGCCATGGAAGCTGAGCTTTTCGACGCGCTTCGCGAGAAAATGGCCACGGCCTATGTGCAGGCCGGGCAAGGGTCCGTCACAGGCTTCTGGCAAGTGCTGGAAGGCCTTATCCCCGAGCAGGATCGGGGAATGATTGCCGCATTGCGGAAAAGCTAGCGGGCGAGCTTTTCCAGCTCGACTCCACGGGTCTGCGCTGCGCGAAGCGTATCGGCTATAAGGCGATTGAGCCGGTCATCGGCGTCCATCACATCCAGCCCCTCACGTGTCATGCCGCCCTTGCTTGCGACCCTGTCGGCCAACACGCCCGGAGCGTCATCCGATGATGCGGCCAGCGCTGACGAACCCTCGACCGTTGCAATGGCGAGGCGCAATGCCTGCGCATCGTCCAGCCCTAGCGCTGCGGCGGCACTGGCCAGTGCATCGACATAGCGAAATACAAACGCAGGGCCGCATCCGGTCAACGCGGTGACAAGGTTGAACTGCGCCTCATCATCAATACGCTCGACCAAACCAAGCGGCTGCAACAGGTCGGCGGCAAAGGCACAGGCTTCATCCGCTCCTTCCCCATCGGCAAACAGCACGCATACACCCTTGCCGAGCGCCACCGGCGTATTGGGCATGATGCGCACATAGCGCGCAGCCTGCCCTAGCGAAGCGCGCAATGTCGCAACCGTGACGCCAGCGAGCATGGATATGACGATGTTGCCCTCATCAAGCAGAGGGCCAAGCAGCGGCGCCACGTCAGGCAAAAGCTGCGGCTTCACACCAAGAATGATGGTAGCATTATCGGGCAGAGCAGCAGGCAACGCTTTCACGAGAGTAACGCCCGCCGCAACCATTTCCTTACCCGGATCGACCACCGTCACCAGATCGGGGCGCAAGCCGCTGGCCAGCCATCGGTCCAATATGGCCCCCGCCATATTGCCGCAGCCGATCATGACTATCGGGCGATCTGAACCGGAAATACTCATCGCGGGCTCACGCTTCGCCGCGGGTTTCGATCATGCTCGCGACAATGGCTTCGGCTGGCGTCTTGCCGCCCCACAGAACGAACTGGAAAACCGGATAGAAGCGCTCGCACTCATCGAGAGCGGCCTCAACCAGCAATTGCGCCTGATCGAGGCTGAGCATATCGCCCTGCCCTAACAGGGTTCCATGGCGGAACAGGACTACGCCGCTGTTCGACCATAGCTCGAAATGGCCCATCCAGAGCTGTTCGTTGATCAGGCCGATCGTCTCGTAAATCGCGGCGCGCTTGTCATCGGCGACACGGATATCGGGCAGCGCAAGCAACTGAAGCACCTGGTCTTCCGGCCGCCAGATGGCGCGGATTTCATATTGCGCCCAGCTGCCCTGCATCTTGGCGGCAATTTCGTCCTCGCCATTATGCTGGAATGCCCAGCCGTTCGCTTCGAAATAGCTGGCCAGCATATCGAGCGGTTCGGCTTCATGGCCGTCTTCTTCGAATTCGTCGTTCCCCATCATGCGATATGGTATCTCTCGCTCCCCGCCAATGCGCGCCTTTTATCACCTCCGCAGGGCCTTTGATACAGCAAAGCGGTGGAAAAATCTGTGGATAAACTGTCTATAACAGGAAAGATCAGGCCTTCTTTGCTGCCGGAGAAGCGCGCTTGGCTGCGGCTTTGACAGGGGTGCCGCCCTTCTCCAGCGCGTCGAGACGTGCTTTAAGAAGTTCGGCTTCCTCGCGCGCGGCGGCGGCCATCTGTTTCACGGCCTCGAACTCCTCGCGACTGACGAAATCCTGCCCCGCCATCCACTCGCGCGCCTTTTCACGGGCGTTCGCCTCGAATTCGCGGCCCATACCCGCAATGGTGCCCGCTGCACCGTTAATGACCTTACTCAGATCGTCGAAAAAGCGGTTTTCGCTCTGCATACTCGCCTCAAATTAGTCTGTCGGACTTATATGGGTTTCAAATGAGGGAACCACAAGGTTCGAGGCATTGGGGTTAAGCTGATCGATGGCCTGCGTCAGCATGGCGGCGAATATCAGCCACCCGAGATAGGGCAGCATCAGCACCGCAGCGGCCAGCCGGATACGGGCGAACAGAAATGCAGTCAGCGACGCGATAGCGAAGATGAACAGGATCAGCCAGAACGCCTCCATCACCAGATGCATGCGGAAAAATATGGTCGACCAAGCATAGTTGGCGATCAGCTGCACCAGAAAGAACGCGATAGCGAGGCCCCGTGACCGCGCGCCACGCGCATGCAGGACGACCGCAAGCGCGAGCCCGAGCAGCACGTAAATAATGCTCCATGCCGTTGGAAACGCCCAGGCGGGCGGCATGAAATCCGGTTTGTCGAGCGCAGCGAACCAGCGGTTCTGATAGCCGCTATTGGCGACCTGCCCCGACAGAAAACCAAGAAATACGATTGTCGGCACAGTGAACAACGCCCATCGCAAATAGGACATGCGTAACTGACTTTGCGAAGCGATTTCGTTCATTCGGGTCCGTCTTTCCGCCTGCACTCACCGATTACAGCATGGGACGTACGGAGTATCGCCGATCCGAATCCGGTTCTCGCCCACCCGATAACCTTGGGGATTTTTTTGCCGCACCGCAAGATGGTTGTCCCCGGCAAATGTCCCGCTATGGGCTGAGCACCCGGTTATTTTCGGGCTGCGATCAAGAATTCGACATTGCCTTCCGGGCCGGTGATCGGGCTCTCGGTTATGCCCTCGACACTCCATTGCAGGCCGCTCAACCAGTCGCTTACCTCTGCGCAGACCCGCGCATGAATAGCCGTATCGCGCACGACTCCGCCCTTGCCCACTTCTTCCCGCCCGGCCTCGAACTGCGGTTTGATCAGCGCGAGCAACCGTGCTTTTTCCGACGCGAATTCAAGCGGACGCGCCAATACCTTGGCCAGGGATATGAAGCTGGCGTCGCATACAATGATATCGACAGGTTCAGGGACATGCTCAGCGGTCAATATCCGCGCGCTGGTGCGCTCATGCACAATGACGCGCGGGTCGTTGCGCAATTTCCATGCGAGCTGGTTGGTGCCGCTGTCGATGGCATAAACCCGCGCCGCGCCATTGGTCAGCAGCACATCGGTAAAGCCGCCGGTCGAGCTGCCGACGTCCATCGCAACCTGCCCGGTCACGTTCCAGCTGAAATGTTCGAGGCCATGCGCCAGCTTGATGCCGCCACGCGATACCCAGGGATGATCGCGCCCTCGCACCTCCAGCGCGGCGTCAGCGGGCATTGCCTGCCCCGCTTTTTCGATCTTGCGCTCGCCACTATAAACCAGCCCGGCAAGGATAAGGGCCTGCGCACGGGCGCGGCTTTCCACCAGCCCGCGCTCCACCAGCAATTGATCGGCGCGATGCTTCTTTCCCGCCTTGCTCATGGCACCGCTTTTACCAGCTCCACCAGCATGGCGGGGGTCAATATCTGTGGCAGCTCCCTCGCCTCACCGCTTCCCGGCGCATACCAGAGGTAGAGCGGCACGCCGGAGCGGCCATGACGTTCCAAAAAGCGCGTGATATCCGGGTCGCCATTGGTCCAGTCCCCGGCCATCACCTGTACGCCTGCCTCGCGAAAGGCGGCCTGAACCTCATCTCTTTCGATAGCACCCGCCTCATTGACCTTGCAGGTGAGGCACCAGTCCGCTGTAAAATAGAGGAATACCGGTTTACCCGCCTGGCGCAATTCCATGAGGCGCGTCTCGGAAAAGGCATTGGCAGCATGAGCATTATCGGCTGCCGCCTGAGGATTGAAATAGAGCTGGGCCATTCCGCCCGCCAGCACCAGTGCGCAGGCGGCGATAGCCATCCGTATTGCGCCCTGTGCCCCCGCAGCCATAGCGTCATCAGCTTGCCGCCGCCCCATCCACCACAGGCTAAGTCCTGTAATCAGGGCCACGACCGCCCCGACAACCAGCCCATTGACGCTTGCCTGCCGCCACAACAGCCAGAGCAATGCCGCAGCGGTCAGGAACATTGGCAGCGAGAGCCAACGCTGCACGCGCTCCATCCACGGGCCGGGGCGCGGCAACAGCCTGCGCAATGCTGGAACATAGGCCAGCAACAAAAACGGCAGGGCAATCCCCAGTCCCAGTCCAGCGAATATGGCAAGCGCGCTGGCAAGCGGTAGCACCAGCGCCGCGCCGAGTGCCGCCGCCATGAAAGGGCCTGTGCAAGGCGTTGCGACAAAAGCAACCAGCACACCGCTCCAGAAATCACCGGACAGGCCCGGACGCGTCATCGCCGCACCGTCGACAGACATGGGCCTGAGCGCGAATGCGCCTGCAAGGTTGAGCGCAATGGCCACGCATAACGCCAGCAACGCCAATATAACGAGCGGGCTTTGCAGCTGAAACGCCCAGCCGACCGTTTCGCCCGCCGCGCGCAGGGCCAACAGCCCGCCACCCAGCAGCAGGCAGGTAGTGATAATCCCTGTCGCATAGGCCCAGGCCTCAGCCCGCGCATGCGCGGGTGACGCATGGCTGCGCAGCAGGCTCATCGCCTTGACGCTCAATATCGGGAACACACACGGCATGATGTTGAGGAGCAGGCCACCCGCTATCGCGCCTGCAAGCGGCAGCACTATAAGGGCCCATATCGAGGGCTCAGTCGCACCGCCTGCTTTGGGTGACACCGGCGGCATCGCAACCTCGCCCGGCTGCGCATCAATCCAAATCCCCTGATCCGGGCCGATGCGTAAAATACCGCGCAGTCCAGTCTCATCGACGCGATAGCCATGAAGCTCGACGAAGAGCCTGTCCCCGTCCCGCACATAGGTTTGGGGCGTGGCGTAACTTTTCGCCTGCGTGCCGAGCGTAAAGAAATGCGGGTCGCTGAGCGCCGCTTTGGCGGGATAAGGTATCAGGATGGCGATATCGCCATTGGCCTTGGCCTGATAGGTCGCGGTTACGCCCAATGGCCGGGGCAGCTTGCGCCGATATTCGTCAAATTGCACCCGGTTTTCCAGTCCCGATCCGCCCGCTTCGCCCACGACGAAATCAAACGAAAGCTCCCCCTGCTCGGGCACACAGATTGTATCGGTACAGGCCAGCCAATTCGCCCTGGCACGCAGAGGCACGCGGGTTCCCGTCTCCAGCCCCTGCGGCAATGTCACACTCGTCAGAACGGCGTAGCGCGCTTCATACACATGGTTCATCAACCCGCTGAAAACCAGCGTGTGGGGCACGGGATAGCGCAACTCCCCAATGGAAACACCGTCGGGCAGCGTCCATTCCAGCTCGAGCGGCTTGCCCGCATCGCCTGGGTTCTCCCAATAGCCGTGCCAGCCGGGTTCGGGTTTCATGACAATCGCAATCGGCACGGTCTCTCCCGCGCCGGGCCTCAGTGTCTCTGCCTCTATGTGCGGCTGTATATGTGAGGAGGTGCTGCCGTTGCTCAGCGACGGCAATTGCGCATGTCCCTGCTCCAGCGGCAGGGGCAGTGCCGTCATCAGGAAAATCAAGAGAGTGAATATTATGCGCATGGTGCCTCGGCAGGATGACACCCGGCTAGGCCGCGCGCTCCTCTGCGTCAAGCATGACAGGCGGCGTCACCCGCGTTGAGCAGGCAGTTCCTGTTGGCCGCTATATAGCTGCGACACGTCCTTGGACTGGATGGGTGCACTATAGAGGAAACCCTGTATTTCCTCGCACCCAACGCCGACAAGATAGTCGCGCTGCTCTTGGGTCTCGACGCCCTCGGCTATGACGTGCAGTTTCAGGGCTCTCGCCAGTTTGACGATGGCCTGCACGACGGCGAGGGATTCGCTCTCGACACCCAGATTGGATATGAAGGAACGGTCGATCTTGATCTTGTCGATCGGATAACGCTGCAGGTAACTGAGGCTCGAATATCCCGTACCGAAATCATCGAGCGCGATCGAAAAGCCCGTTTCCCGTAATTTCCGGAGCGTGTCGTGCGTGACCGGATCATCGCCCAGCAACAGCCCTTCGGTAATCTCCAGCTCGAAATCTTCCGGGTTGGCGTGACACTCTTCCAGCAGGGCGCATACCTTGTCATGGAAATCCGGCATGCGAAGCTGACTGGCGGAGATATTGATCGCCACCTTCAGCTCGTCCCACAGATGAGATGTCATGAACGCCTCACGCAGGGTGAACATGCCGATTTCATTGATAAGCCCGCATTCTTCGGCAATCTGAATGAATACCGCCGGCGACACCTCTCCCCGCTCGGGGTGCGTCCAGCGCAGCAGCGCTTCCACGCCTACGATGTTGTTATGCCTGTCGACCTGCGGCTGATAGACCATATACAGCCCGCCCTGTTCCAGCGCCTCGCGAAGGTCCAGCTCGATCTCACGGCGCATGCGCATCGCCGCATCCATTTCGGGCTCGAAGAAGCAATATTGCGCCCGGCCATTATGCTTCGCGCGATACAGTGCCAGGTCGGCATGGCGATGCGCCTCAGCCGCCGAGACCTTGCCTTCGGATACCAGATTGACACCCAGCGAGCAGGACACATGCACGCGCCCGCCGGACAGCTCCATCGGCTGCTGCATCGCTTCGACAATACGTTCCGCAAGACGTGCCGCCGCGCGGGGCGTGGCGTCCAGCTGAACAATCGCGAATTCATCGCCGGACAGGCGGGCAAATGTATCGGACCGGCGGCACACATCGGCAATGCGCCGTGCAGCAGCGCAGATCAGCTCATCGCCCATCTGATGCCCGAATGTGTCGTTCACTTCCTTGAAGCGGTCAAGGTCGAGACAATGGATAGCGACAGGCGCGCCATTACGCCTGACCTGATCGAGCGCAACGCCAAGCCTGTCAAAGAACAGAACCCGGTTAGGCAATCCCGTCAGCGGGTCGTGATAAGCCAGATGCGACGCCCGTGCCTCACTGGCGATCAATGCCTGGGCCGCGCGCCAGCTGCGTCGGTAAAACGCGATCATGACAGCGAAAAACAGTGCGATGACCCCCAACACCGGCAAGATCAGCTTTTTGATCAGCATAGTACCGGGCTTGCCAGGACTCCATGTTATGGTGGCGACATATTGGCCTCTGTCATCATTGATATCGACCTGAGCGAGACCGGAAATGTCGTCCATCTGCACCTGACGCAATTGCATATCGGGTTGCAGATAACGCTGCCCGAAATTGCTCAGAAATTTGGGGTCGATAGGCGCAGCCGCCACGACCACCGGGGCTCGGTCATACCGCTGTTTCACCGTTCCGAAGTCCGGTTGAACCAGACTGGCGACGACAATGTAAACAGCCCCGTCAATCTTGACGATATTATGCGCCTGTATGGGATTTTTGAGCGAAGCCGCGCTCTCCTTCCCTTTGATCCGAGCCCATTCCTTCGCCCTTACAAGCGTTATCGCATTGTGCATCGGTCGCGCGAAGGGTTGGTAGATATCTGTCGAGCGGTTTACGCCATCCTTTGCGGCGAAGAACAGCCGGTTTTCGTGATCGAGTACAAAGCTGTATGCGAAACCGGATGTTTCATACAGGAACTGCCCGACATTGTTGTTGGCCCATTCGGCATCCCGCGATTGGAGCTCGTCCAGCGCTTCATCCCATACGACCTGCGGTACAAGGCTGCGATATACTTCGACAATCTTGCCGGATATGCCGTTGGAAATTAGCGTCTGCTCCCTCTTGCGGGCAAGCTCGTCGAACGTCTGTGCTGTCAGGAAACCGCCAACTACAAGCAAAATGGCCGCTATCACCGTAATCGCGGTGAGCGGCCCGAGCAGGTCGTTGAGTTTAATCTCTTTTCCCATTGCCAGCTTTGCTTCAGCCTTGGCCAGCCAACGCGGATACAGGAAAAGGGTAAATTATCTGTGTAGGAAGAGCACTGTAGTCACTGAAAAGAAAGCAGATATTCCGTTACTGAGGTCAGGTCCTCAATTCACTGGGCCCCATAGTGAAGAGGCGAGGATAAAGCCTCTTTGCCCCTCGACATCGACCAGGCACCAGCCATCCTTGCATTCGCTGATCTTGCCGACAACGCCTTTTTGCACACGGTATAACATGCTGGATTTATCATCGCGTTTGGACCGTATCTCGCCATTATTGACGACGACGATGGCTGTTGTTGTATCGCTGAGCAATTGAACATGCATCCAGCCCTGCGTACCTGACGGATCCTCTATCTTGCGCCAGTTGCTGTGAACCTGCAGCACTTTCACCGGCAGGTTCCTGCGCCGGTAAACCCAGTTGGCGGGATAATCCTTGCTGGGGCCGACGCGCATGCGCGCCTCTCCCGATGAAATGGAAGCCCAATAGGGCGTTTCCTTGACCTGGCCACGGAGGGAGGCAGGCGCCACAATCGCCAACGCAGCCAAAAACATGCATAACGCCCGCACACCGAATCCTGCCATCATGGCATTGGCTTTCACATCCCCGGATTTTGACAGTCTATCAGTCACTCTTTCCCGTTACCGGCAATATATATGCGGGCACAAGAGTTTTGGTTAACAAATCGTTACAATGGTCAATTATGACACAATATGCTATCAGGCTTGACCTTGCCCATAGCATCGGACTAGCGCGATAATCCTATGCCGAAAAAACCGCGTCCCGCCCGTCCTCGTGTCATCGTCACCCGCCGCCTGCCGGCCTCCGTCGAAGAGCGCATGACGCAGTTGTTCGATACCGTTCTCAACCCTAACGACGAACCGATGAGCCGCGCGGAGCTGGCGGCGGCCATGGCGGATTGCGACGTATTGGTGCCCACGGTCACGGACCATCTGGATGCAGAACTGATCGAAGCGGCACCCGAACGTCTGCAAATGATCGCCAGCTTCGGCAGCGGCGTCGATCATATCGACCTGGCGGCAGCGCGCAAAAAGGGCGTCATCGTCACCAACACACCCGGCGTGCTGACCGATGATACCGCCGACATGGTGATGGCGCTCATCATCGCTGTGCCGCGCCGCCTTGCCGAAGGTGAAAAGCTTCTCCGTTCGGGCCAGTGGAAAGGGTGGAGCCCGTCGGGCATGCTCGGCCATCGCATCGGGGGCAAGACGCTGGGCATCATCGGCATGGGCCGTATCGGACAGGCCGTGGCCTTGCGCGCCGCCCCCTTTGGCCTGAGCATCCAATATCATAACCGCCAGCGCCTACCCGAAAGCGTAGAGCGGGCGACCCGCGCCACATGGGTGGAATCGCTCGACGATCTGATTTCCACCAGCGATTTCGTATCGATCAACTGCCCGCTCAATGACGACAGCCGCAGCATGATCGACGCGCGGCGCATCGGCCTGCTCAAACCCGACGCCTATCTCATCAATGCATCACGCGCCGAAGTATATGACGAAGAAGCGCTGATCGAGGCGCTGCAGGCCGGACGCATCGGCGGTGCGGGGCTGGACGTCTTCGCGCATGAACCGGCGGTCGATGAACGCCTGCTCTCACTCTCCAACGTTGTTATCAAGCCGCATATGGGATCGGCCACTTTCGAGGGGCGCGAAGCGACAGGCGACAAGGTGATCGCCAATATCCGCACCTGGGTCGATGGCCATCGACCGCGCGATCAGGTTCTCGAAGGCCTGTTCTGACGCCTCCATTCCGGCGCTATCGCCAGAAGCAACGATACTCGACAACGCTCCGGTAAAATGCCACTCTCCGTCCATGCGGGAGAAGGAACTGAGGCTGGCGCTTGTCTGCTACGGCGGCATCAGCCTCGCCGTCTATATGCACGGCATCACAAAGGAAATATGGCACCTCGCCCGCGCAAGCCGCGACTTTCATGAAGACTGCCCTGCTGGGGACGAGAGCATATTGGCGGTTTACACCGACCTGCTACGCGAAATGGAAGCAGAGGCGGACCTTCACCTGCGCGTCGTGATCGACATCGTGGCGGGCGCCAGCGCGGGCGGCATTAACGGCATCTTTCTGGCGCAAGCCATCGAAACCGGCCAGTCGCTGGAACCGCTGACGGATTTGTGGCTCAGCAACGCCGACATCGAAAAATTGCTCGACCCCGATGCCCGCCCAGCACAGCGGTTCACCAAATTCTGGGCGCAACCGCTGGTGTGGATGGTGGCGCGCAAGAGAGGCGACGCGGTCGAACGCACCGTATCGCCAGAGACGCGCGAGGAGGTGCGGCACAAGCTGTCCAGCTTCATTCGCTCACGCTGGTTTCAGCCCCCCTTCGGCGGCAAGATATTCACGCGCATGCTGATGGAGGCTTTCGACAGCATGGCGTCCTCACCGCGCGGCCGCCCGCTGTTACCGCAAGCCTATCCGCTCGACCTGATGGTGACGGTCACAGATTTCGAGGGTTATCCGGAAATGCTGCGGCTCCATAGCCCGCCGGAAGTGATGGAAATGGAGCATAGGCTGACGCTGCAATTCCGTACCAGACACCGTATGGGCACGCTGGCGAACCCGGCGGAACTGGTTTTCGCCGCGCGCGCGACGGCCAGCTTCCCCGGCGCCTTCCCGCCCTTCACTGTCAAGGAACTGGACAAGGTATTGGACCAGATGAAGCGCCCCTGGCCGGGACGCGACCGTTTCCTGCGCCGCGTATTGCCCAAGCACAGCGCGCTGGGCCGCGCCGAAGACGCCATCCTGATCGACGGCTCGGTGCTAAGCAACGCGCCCTTTGCTCCTGCCATAGCCGCGCTCAAGAACCGCCCTGCCCGGCGCGAGATCGACCGGCGGTTCGTCTATATCGACCCCAAGCCGACCGGACGCTCCTTTGCGCTCAACCGTGCGGGGGAACAGCGCGACGAAAAGGCCGCGCGAGAGGCAACGCCCCTGCCCGGCTTTTTCCGCACCATCTTCGGCTCGCTGAGCGACATTCCGCGCGAACAGCCTATCCGCGACAATCTGGAGGAGATAGAGGCGCGCTCCCGCACGATCCGTCGCATGCTGCACATCACCAATGCGATGCGCGAAGAGATCGAGCGTGAGATTGAATCCACGTTCGGGCGCACCCTGTTTCTCGACCGGCCCACGCCGGCACGGCTGGCGGCGTGGCGCGCCAAAGCCCAGACACAGGCGGCAATTGCGGCCGGCTTCGCCTATCCCGCCTATGCGCATGTCAAGCTGTCGTCCGTGGTGGAAGATGTATGCACCCATCTGTACCGGCTGGGCGGCGACGGCAGCCCACGCATGAGAGAAGCCTTCCGCCAAGCGCTATGGTCGCATATCCGCGCCGCCGGGCTGGACCAGATGCGCGAGGAAAAGAAAGGTGGCGCGCGCCCGGAAATCATCGCCTTCTTCCGCGATCATGATTTGGGCTTTCGCATCCGCCGCTTGCGCTTCATGGCCCGGCAACTGACCGAGGCAATCAATACGCACAATCCGGAGCTGCAGGATGCAGTAGGCGGCATGCGCAAGGCGATCTACGGCGCGCTGGCGCTCTATCAGGAAAGCGAAGCGACCGACTATTATTCCGAGGTCATGATCCAGACCGCCGAAGCCACGGCTATCGACCCGGCCCGCTCATTGCAGGAGCTGGCGGGTGAGCGCGACCTGAAAGCCAAGGACCTGGAGGTCGAGGAAATGCTGTCGCAGGCCTTGTGGGAACTGCCCAAGGGCGAGCGGCGGCAGATGCTGCTCACCTATCTCGGCTTCCCCTTCTACGACATCGCGACCCTGCCGATGCTTCAGGGCGAAGGGCTGGACGAATATGACCCGATCAAGGTCGACCGCATTTCACCTGACGATTGCAACGGCCTGCGCAGCGGTGGTGCGGAAGCAGTGCTGAAGGGTATCGAATTCAACAGTTTTGGAGCATTCTTTAGTCGCGTTTATCGCGAGAATGATTATCTCTGGGGCCGCCTGCATGGCGCGGAGCGGCTGATCGACATCGTGCTGTCGACCATTCCCGCCGCCGATGCGGATCATATCGAAGCGCTGTCCGCGCGCTTCAAGAAACGCGCCTTCGCCGCGATATTGGCGGAGGAGGAACCCCGCCTGAAACATGTGAAGGACCTAATCGCGGAGTTGAAGGAAACCTTGGAACCGAAATAATGGCGACAGCCGCCATATGGTTCACGCATGAATGCTCCGCGAGTCATATAGTTGGCATAGTGCACATATAATAACCCCTAAGGTGGGTTCTGGGTCGCGGGCAATAGAGGATGTTTTCTTCGCTTTTCGGGCGGCGAAAAGGATCGTCGCACAATGAGAAATCAGGCCTAGAGGCCAATGCGGCCCTCAGGCTATTTCTGCATGGCCAAGCGGACTATCCCATCGACGCCGTAGGGCTCTCCCGATATCTTGATGAGATCCGTCACCTCCTGAGAGCAGCCGGCGCTGTCGGTGCGAGGCATGAATGCATCGCAACTTTGGTTCTCAGCGATGCCAAGCCCCATGAGGGCAATACCGTCGCCGTAATAGTCAGTCGCAGGACGATCGGGTTTATGCCCAATCACCTGTCGACGCGATATCGCGAATGGCTTCATGAATGGAAGTTTTCGCATGCGATCGTGCACTGCAACGCCGCTGTCATAGGCAGTTGGGACGCGGGCGAGGATGAACTGAGGAAAATCGCTGTGAAGCTCGATATCGAACTTCCGTTCAAGGTTACAACGATATAGGCCGGTCAAGCCCGTACCTCAGCCCAAATCGTCCCACATATCCTTGAGCTTGCTGAAAAAGCCGCTCGATTGCGGGCATTCCTCACCGGTTTCCGTCGCGCGGAATTCCTCCAGCAGCTCCTTCTGCTTCGCACTCAACCGCGTGGGCGTCTCGACGTCGATCTGCGCCACCATATCGCCGCGCGCGCCGCGCCCGTTGAGCGCGGGCATACCCGCACCACGATGGCGCAGTTGCTTGCCGGACTGAATGCCCGCCGGGATCTTGATCTTCACCGGATGCCGGTCGATACCCGGCACCTCTATTTCACCACCCAGCGCCGCCGTCGTGAAGCTGACCGGCGCACGGCAGAACAGGGTCGTTCCGTCGCGCTCGAAGATGCGGTGCCGCTTCAGATGCAGGAAAATATAAAGGTCGCCTGCCGGTGCGCCGCGCGCACCCGCCTCGCCCTCGCCGGACAGCCTGATGCGATTGCCCTCATCGACGCCCGCAGGCACATCGACGGACAGCGTCTTTTTCTTGTCGACGCGCCCTTCGCCACGACAGGTACGGCATGGGTCCTCTATCACCTGACCTGCGCCATGGCAGGCCGGGCATGTACGCTCGACAACGAAGAAGCCCTGCTGCGCACGCACCTGACCGTGGCCGCCGCAGGTCGAGCATGACTTTGTGCCCGTGCCCGGCGTCGCACCGGAACC
The DNA here is from genome assembly GCA_020446425.1 of Sphingobium sp. Lineage (GTDB taxonomy): Bacteria > Pseudomonadota > Alphaproteobacteria > Sphingomonadales > Sphingomonadaceae > Sphingobium. Next base: position 234,791 of record JAGRES010000003.1, read on the forward strand.
ATCGCAATCGTCGCACGACGCCGACACTTCGATGGTGATCTCTTCCTTCTTGCCTGTGAAGGCCTCTTCCAGCGAGATTTCCATGTCATAGCGCAGGTCCGCGCCCCGGCGCTGCTGCTGCCGGCGTCCGCCGCCTGCGCCAAAAGCACCGCTGCCGAAAATCGTCTCGAAAATATCGCCAAGATCGGAAAAACCCGCTCCGCCGCCAAAGCCGCCGGGGCCACCCGGCCCGCCATTTTCAAAGGCGGCATGGCCGAAGCGGTCATAGGCGGCGCGCTTCTGCTCGTCTTTCAGGCAGTCATAGGCTTGGTTGATCGCCTTGAACTTGGCCTCGCTCTCCGCACAACCGGGGTTGCGGTCAGGGTGGCATTGCATGGCGAGCTTGCGATAGGCGGACTTGATCGTCGCGCCGTCGGCAGTGCGCTCGACACCCAGCAGCTCATAGAAATCAACTTGCGTACTCATTGCGACCCCCGAAGCGGTGCGCCGCCAGCTCGCCCTGTGAGGAGGAGATGACGGCGCAACAGCATGGCATTACGCCTTGTTGTCTTCGTCCACTTCCGAGAATTCGGCGTCGACGACGTCTTCGTCGGCCTGCGCCGCAGCACCGTCACCTTCGGGAGACGCAGCCGCAGCCTGTTCCTTCTCATAGATCGCCTGGCCCAGCTTCATGGCGACGGTCGCCAGTTCCTGCGCCTTTTCCTTCATCGCCTCGACATCGTCGGCCTCGATGGCGGTCTTGGTCGCGGCAATCGCGGTCTCGATCTCACTCTTCAGCTCAGCGTCGACCTTGTCGCCATGCTCTTCAAGCTGGCGCTCGGTCGTGTGGACGAGGCTCTCGGCGTTGTTTTTCGCCTCGGCGGCCTCGCGGCGCTTCTTGTCGTCCTCGGCAAACTGCTCCGCATCCTTGACCATCTGTTCGATGTCGGCCTCGCTGAGACCACCGGACGCCTGAATACGGATCTGCTGTTCCTTGCCGGTGCCCTTGTCCTTGGCGCTGACGTTGACGATGCCGTTGGCGTCGATGTCGAACGTGACCTCGATCTGCGGCACGCCGCGCGGTGCGGGTGGAATACCGACCAGATCGAACTGGCCGAGCAGCTTGTTGTCCGCCGCCATTTCACGCTCGCCCTGGAACACGCGGATGGTCACAGCCTGCTGATTGTCGTCGGCGGTCGAATAGACCTGAGACTTCTTGGCCGGGATCGTCGTATTACGGTCGATCATGCGGGTGAACACGCCACCCAGCGTTTCGATGCCGAGCGACAGCGGGGTCACGTCGAGCAGCAGAACGTCCTTGACGTCGCCCTGCAGCACGCCTGCCTGGATGGCGGCGCCCATAGCGACAACTTCGTCCGGGTTCACACCGGTGTGCGGTTCCTTGCCGAAAAATTCCTTCACGGCTTCGCGCACCTTGGGCATGCGGGTCATGCCGCCGACGAGAACGACTTCGCTAATCTCGCTCGCGGAAACACCAGCATCGGCCATCGCCTTCTTGCAGGGTTCCATCGTACGCTTGATGAGGTCGGCAACCAGCTTTTCCAGATCCGCACGCGTGATCGTCTTGACCAGGTGCTTGGGGCCATTCTGGTCAGCGGTGATGAACGGCAGGTTGACTTCGGTCGTCTGCGCGCTCGAGAGTTCGATCTTCGCCTTCTCGGCCGCTTCCTTCAGGCGCTGCAGCGCGAGCTTGTCCTTGGTGAGGTCGATGCCCTCGTCCTTCTTGAAGCTCTCGGCCAGATATTCGACAACCTTGGAGTCGAAATCCTCACCGCCCAGGAAGGTATCGCCATTGGTCGATTTCACCTCGAATACGCCATCACCGATCTCTAGGATCGAGATGTCGAAGGTCCCGCCGCCAAGGTCATAGACCGCGATAGTCTTGCCGTCCTGCTTCTCGAGCCCGTAGGCGAGCGCAGCAGCGGTCGGCTCGTTGATGATACGCAGCACTTCGAGGCCGGCAATCTGGCCAGCGTCCTTGGTCGCCTGACGCTGGGCGTCGTTGAAATAGGCAGGAACGGTAATTACGGCCTGCGTCACGGTTTCACCAAGATAGCTCTCGGCGGTTTCCTTCATCTTCTGCAGCGTGAAGGCGGAAATCTGCGAAGGCGAATAATCCTCGCCGCCCGCATTCACCCATGCATCGCCATTCTTGCCGTCTGTAATGGTGTAAGGGACGAGTTCCATGTCCTTCTTGGTCATGGGATCGTCGAACCGGCGGCCGATCAGACGCTTCACCGCGAAGATCGTGTTGTCCGGATTGGTCACGGCCTGGCGCTTCGCAGGCTGGCCGATCAAACGCTCGCCATCCTTGGTGAACGCAACAATCGACGGCGTGGTGCGCGCGCCTTCCGCATTTTCGATAACCTTCGGCTTGCCGCCATCCATCACGGCGACGCAGCTGTTGGTCGTACCCAGGTCGATACCGATAACTTTAGCCATCTATTCCTCTTTAACCCCAAATGTTTCAGCGGTTCAGGCCTTCGCATCGCTACTGACAGAGCCGGTGCGAACGCCCTTTCGTGATGCGATATAGGAGCGGTTTTTCTTGGCACAAGGCATTACGGGCATTAGCGTGCCCATCAGACCGGAAATGATACAGTTTTGAAGGGTGATATGATGATGTTTTTCCGCCGCTCGGCTCTCGCGATGATCCTTATGGCTCCGCTGGCGCTTGCGGCCTGCGGCGACCCTGCGCCGCTCTATGTCGATCAGGCCTGGGTGCGCCCCAACCCCAATAGCGAAGGACCGGCAGCGGGATATTTCGTCATTCATGGCGGCGAGCAGCCGGTGCAGTTGCGCCGCGTGACCACCGAAGGCGCGCTGCGCGTCGAAATGCACGAGAGCATCATGAAGGACGGCATGATGACGATGCAGCCGATCGACAGCGTAGACGTTCCCGTCAAGACCGAGGTGAAGTTCGCCCCCGGGGGCAAACATGTCATGCTGTTCGGTCTCAACCCGGCGGTGGTAAAAGCGGGCAAGCTGCCCTTCACAATGCTGTTTTCCAATGGAGACCGCATCATTGTCGACGCCGTCATCCAGCAAGCGCCCGATGATGGCGGCGAAGGCATGAACCACTGATTGCAGGACGATGTCCAGCCGTAGTTTGACGGCGCAGGAGCGCGCACTGGCCACGACGATGTTTGGCGACGCGATCCGGTATGAAGTGGTGCGGATATATGTCCGCAAATATTTCCCGTTTCAGCCGCGGCGGGTGACGATGGCGCCGGACGGGCACCTGTGGTTCCATCCGCATGGGAACCTGTATTGCAATGATTTTTGCGACAGTCCGCTCATGCTTCAGAGCCATTTCATCCACGAAATGACCCATGTGTGGCAGGCGCAGACCAAAGGACGCTGGTATCTTCCGCTGATGCGTCATCCCTGGTGTCGCTATGAATATGATCTGGTGGCCGGAAAGCCCTTCGCGCGCTATGGCATCGAACAGCAGGCAGAAATCGTCCGCCATAGCTTCCTTTATCGCAATGGCGTCAGTCCTAAAGGCGCGGCGCCTCGAGAGGCGCTGGAGGCATTACTGCCTTTCAGCGCATGAATAGCGCCATCAGCAGTAACGCAAGTCTTTCACCTTAACGGTCCGGATATCCGTCACGGCCATAGCAGTCGGGATCGAGGCGGCCATCGCGATCATATCCGTCGCATTTACCGTCCTTCTTGATCTGCGACCCGATGACGCCACCGGCAGCCGCACCAATTGCCGCACCCTCTTCACCGCCCAGCAGAGCACCGCCGGCAGCACCCGCCGCTGCGCCTTCCACCGCATAATTGTCGGCGCACGCCGCAAGCGTCATGAGAGGCGCAACAGTAGCGGCCAAAACAAGCTTTTTCATGATGTCTCTCCTTGCATATGAAGAGACAATGCATGGGCCTATTCCATGGTTCCTGCCAAAGCTGCCTGTCGGCTTAATCCGGCTTTTTTGCGACACCGACCAGCGCAGGACGCAGCAGGCGCTCCTTGATGCGATAGCCTGCCTGCATTTCCTGCACGATGGTGCCCGGTTCCGCCTCTCCGTGTGGAATTTCCATCATCGCCTGATGCAGATTGGGGTCGAGCGCTTCACCGAGCGCCTGAACCTTCTCGATACCATGGCGGCCGAATACGCTTTCCAGCTCGCGCCCGGTGGCTTCAAGCCCGGCGACCAGTCCCTTGAACTTTTCGTCTTCGCGCAGGTCAGCGGGAATGGCTTCGAGCGCGCGTCCCAGATTGTCGGCGACCGAGAGCATGTCGCGCGCAAAGGCTGTCGATGCATAGGCGCGCGCGTCGCTCAGCTCTTTCTCAAGGCGGCGGCGCACATTCTGCGTTTCAGCGTGGGCATAGAGGATATCCTGCTTCGCCGTTTCCAGCTCCTGCTCCAGCTCGCCCAGACGCGCGTCGAGCGCATCGGCGGCATCGGATGCAGTTTCGGCACCCGTTTCCGGCCCGGTCATTTCTTCATTTTCGACTTCAGTCTTCTCGTCACTCATCTCATCAATCTCGAAAGCGTTTGTGCGGTGAAATCCACCATGGGGATGACACGCGCATAGTTCAAGCGTGTCGGGCCAATTACGCCCACCACGCCGACTATGCGATCGTCGGCATTGCGATAGGGCGCGGCTATGACCGAAGAACCTGACAAGGAAAAGAGTTTGTTTTCCGATCCGATGAAGATTTTGGTTGCCGAAGCCGCCATTGCGCCCTCCATCAGGCGCGAAATTTCCTGCTTTCCTTCCAGATCGTCCAGCAACTGGCGCACCCGGTCGAGGTCCGCCGATGCATGATCATCGACCAGATTCGCCTGGCCGCGCACGATCAATATGGGCCGGTCCGCCGCGTCGTTGGACCAGATGGCAAGCCCCTTTTCCACCAGACCTTGCGCCGCTTCGTCCAGCGCCGCGCGATCCTTGGCAAGTTCCTGTACCAGCCTCTCGCGCGCTTCCTGCAGCGTCAGGCCAGCCATACGGTCGGAGATATAATTGCCCGCCTCGACCAGTTGCGAGCCAGTGATACCAGCGGGCAGATCGACGATACGGTTTTCGACGCTGCCATCCATGCCGACCAGAACCGCCAGCGCCTGCCCATCCTGCGCCGCCGCGCCGCCGCCCGATTGCGACAACGGCACGAAGCTGAGTTGGCGCAGGCGTACTTCCTGACGCGGCACCAGCACCATGCCCGCACAGGCGGAAAGCCCGGAAAGCGCGGCGCTGGCCGCAGACAACGCATCCTCAACGGCGCCGCTTTGCTCGACATGCTGCTCGATCAGCCTGCGTTCTTCGGCGGAGGGTTCGGCCACCTGCATCATGCCGTCCACGAACATGCGCAGCCCCGTTTCGGTGGGCAGGCGGCCAGCCGATACATGGGGGGCAGCGAGCAGGCCGAGTTCCTCCAGATCCTGCATCACATTGCGGATCGACGCCGATGACAGGTTCAGCCCCGGCAACTGGCTCAATGTCTTGGAGCCCACCGGCGTCCCGGTGCCCAGATATGTCTCGACCACGAGACGGAATATGTCGCGGGCCCGGTCATTGAGTTCGGCGATAGTCGGTGTTGCCATTCCCCCTATTTAGGCAGCACGGACGAGAAGCTCAATCGCGGGATGAAAATGGCGCGAGATGAAAAATAGAAAGCCGGAGCGCCCTCGTCAGAAAGCGCTCCGGCCATGGGGTACTCTTGCGTTAGCTGAACTTGGGCCTGAACACCGGCTTGCGCGGCGCATTGCCACCGAAACGATAGGTCACCTGCGTATCGCGTTGAGCCGAACGAACCGGTTCAATTCCAGCCTGCGGCGCGGCGACGGTGACGCCCTGTACCGCATCGGCACTCTCCGAGAGGCCTTCCTGGCGCAGCATGAAATTGACGCGGCGCAGGCGGTTCTTGCGGGTCAGGAAAGGATTATCCGCTGTTTGTGCAGCGGCAATCATGGCCTCGCGACGGCCAATGACATCAGCAGGATCTCCGTCCCAATGCGCAAAGGCGCTCTGGGTCGGCTGCGGCGCAATTTCCGGCTCTACATAAACCGGCTCATAGGCCTCCGGTTCTTCGTAAGCTTCTGGCGTAATGACATGCTGCCTAGACGTCTCAATCACCGCATCAGTGTTCTGGACCGCTGTATCGCGACGGCGGCGGGTTATGGCAAACAGGCCCGCGCCACCGATCAGCGCCAAGGCACCCAATCCCAGTGCCCACTCCGCGCCATCCGAAGACCTATTCTCCAGAGCTTGTTCGCGTGCAGTGGCTGATGGCGTCATGACGGCCTGGGGAGCCTCGGCAATTTGCTCTTCGGGAACAGCCATCGCCGGGTCGGCTGGAACACTCTCATCCGCTTCTTTCATGATCGGAGCAGCGGGGGCCTGCTGCACGGCGGTCTGCTTTTCCGCCACCAGCGCTTTGGGCTGCGATGCGGGCTTTGCCGCCTGCTGCGTCACTATTTTTTCGGGAGCAGAGGCAGGCGCCGCGACCGAGGTATTGTCGGCCTCAGGCTGAGCGGGCGTCGCGGGAACCGGCTGCACAACCGGCTGTTGCGGCGCGAACACCGTTGGCGCAACGCCGCTATTAACCGGAGGAACCGCGCTGTTCACGCCAGGCATGCCTCCGACAGGAGCCGATGGCTCTGCAATTGTCGGTGACGCTGCGGGAGCAACTGTTGCGGGCGACGCAACAGGTTCGACGGTGGCTGGCTGAGTAGCAGCGGGGGCCTGCGTCGTCACTGCCGTATCTGGCGGCGTCGCCGCGGGTTCAGCGACCTGCGCCATCGCGGAAATAGGGGCCAATGCCAGAACAGCGGCAATCGCGGCTCCGGCGGGGTTAGCTGGGGAACATGTGTACCTCATGAAAGCGTTAACCTTTTTTCCCACGCAGAAGTTCTCTTTCTCCACCTGCACGCAAGACAAACCGATTAATGCTTTCGGCGAGCTGAAAAACCCGTGCTGCTTCATCGACGAACTGAGCGGCATTTTTTCGATATAGGGGATGATCGGGGTTGTGCCCTCCTCCTCACGCGCATAAGCGCAGGGCCAACGAGAAATTCTGAAAGGCTATTCTTCATGCGCCATTCCGACCGTACCCCCGACCAGATGCGCTCCATCGTTATGGAGCCGGGTTTCACATGCCATGCCGAAGGCAGCTGCCTTGTCAGTTTCGGCGATACCCGCGTGTTGTGCACCGCCAGCATCGAAGAGCGGGTTCCCCCTTTTCTGCGCGGCAAGGGCGAAGGCTGGGTTACGGCGGAATATGGCATGCTGCCGCGCTCGACGCACACCCGCAGCAACCGTGAGGCGGCCAGGGGCAAGCAATCGGGCCGTACGCAGGAAATCCAGCGTCTGATCGGCCGTTCGCTGCGCGCCGTGATGGATTTGAAGACGCTCGGTGAGCGCCAGATCACGCTCGATTGTGATGTGATCCAAGCCGATGGCGGCACACGTACCGCCTCTATTTCCGGCGCATGGGTTGCGCTTCGTATCGCCATTGACAAGCTGATGGCCGACGGCAAGATCGAGAAAGACCCCGTGCTGGGTCAGGTCGCAGCGATCAGCTGTGGCATTCATGAGGGCACGCCGGTGCTGGACCTCGATTATATCGAGGACAGCGCGGCCGAGGCCGACGCCAATTTCGTGCTGACCGGCGACGGCAAGCTTGCCGAAGTGCAGGCGACGGCCGAGGGCGCAACCTTCGACGAGGAAGAATTGCTGCGCCTGTTGCGCCTTGCGCGCATAGGCTGCGGCCAGATTTTCGACGCGCAGCGCAAAGCAACGGGGCGGTGACGCGCAAGCTGACCCCCGGCAAGCTGGTCATCGCCAGCCATAACAAGGGCAAGGTGCGCGAAATCGCCGAACTACTCGGCCCCTACGGCATGGATCCGATATCCGCAGGTGCACTCGACCTGCCGGAACCGGAGGAAACCGGAACGACTTTCATTGCCAACGCGATATTGAAGGCCGTGCAGGCCGCCGATCTTTCCGGCCTGCCTGCGCTTGCCGACGACAGCGGCCTGTGCGTTGAGGCGCTGGGCGGCGACCCCGGCATATTCTCGGCGCGCTGGGCAGGCGAGACCAAAGACTTCGGCATCGCCATGCAAAAAGTGCATGACGCGCTGGAGGCAAAAGGCCCGGATGCAGGCCGCGACGCTCATTTCATATGTGCGCTGGCGCTGGCATGGCCGGACGGTCATGTTGAGAGCTTCGAGGGGCGCGTGGACGGCATGCTCGTCTGGCCGCCGCGCGGCGACAAGGGGTTCGGCTATGATCCGATCTTTCAGCCGCTGGGCCATGATATCAGCTTCGCGGAGATGGACCCGGCGGCCAAGCACGCGATGAGCCACCGCGCGGACGCCTTCCGCCAACTTGTCGAAGCCGTTTTCTAGGAACGCTCAGCGCAGGTTGGTGGTTTCGCCGTTACTGGCGAGGCGTACCCTGCGCTTTTTGGCGGGATCGCCGCCACTGGCCGTCTGGCCCCAGACATTGCCTGCCGGGTCATAGCGGCATACGAGCACGTCGAAATCAGGGCCTGAGCCCACGCCGCAACCGACGCGCGTCGTGCTGCGCCACACGATCTGGCTGTAATGGCCTGCGTCTTTCCAATATCCCGTCGTGCTGATGTCTGGTACGGCGCGCTCTGTGAAATAACGCCGCTCGTCCAGGAACATGCCGATCATGTCCTCAACGCTGAAGGCGCCGCGCGTGCCGATCCACAAATTTTCACCGAAGGGCTTCTGGGACCCGCGCTGGCTGCCATGTTGAAGGATACCCCGCTGCGCCAGGTACGACGCATGCTGGTGCGCACTCGCTGCCAAGTCCTTGTCCCATGCAAGAGCCGGTACCTTGCGTACCGCTCGCTCCGCATTATGCATGCCGAGCACGACATGCCTGAATTGCCTGTCAGTATCGCTGCCGCTTGAGGCCGGTCTGGCTGCGGCGCTTACGGGAATGCAAATAGCCAGCAGGGATGCTAGCGCCCAAACACCATAATGTTTAAGAGATACCCCCGTCATGTCCGCAAATTTGAACGAAAAAGTTAAGAAATCCTTAACGCAGGGGGAAGTTCGTAAAGGAAATTTCAATTTTTCCGACGAAGCGATAGCGCTGTACGTCCACTGGCCGTTCTGCGTCTCGAAATGCCCCTATTGCGACTTCAACAGCCATGTGCGTGAGACCATTGATATGGACGTCTGGCGTGCCGCGTTGCTGTCCGACATGGCCTATGAAGCGGAGCTGACGAAGGGCAAACGGCTTACCTCCATTTTCTTCGGCGGCGGTACGCCATCGCTGATGCCGCCCGCGCTTGTCGAGGCCCTGCTGAGGGCAGCGCACGACCATTGGGGGTTCGATCCGTCGATAGAAATCACGCTGGAGGCCAACCCCAACAGTGTGGAGGTAGAGCGCTTTGCCGATCTGGCCCGCGCTGGCGTCAATCGCGTGTCCATCGGCGTGCAGAGTTTCGAGGCGGATGCCCTCGCCTTTCTGGGCCGCGCGCATAATGTTGGCGAAGCGCATAAAGCCATCGACACGGCGCAGGCCCACTTCAACCGCGTCAGCTTCGACCTGGTCTATGCCCTGCCCGACCAATCGCCGCATCAATGGGAAACGCAGCTTACCCACGCCCTGTCATTGGGAACCGGCCATCTCTCGCTTTACCAGCTCACCATCGAACCCGGCACACGGTTCGAAACGCTGGTGCGTCAGGGCGATTTTACGCCGCTCGATAACGATCAGGCGGCGGAGCTTTATGAACTGACTCAGGCCATCACCGGCGCGGCTGGCATTCCGGCCTATGAGATCAGCAACCATGCCCGACCCGGCGAGGAAAGCCGCCACAACATGACCTATTGGCGCTATGGCGACTATGCGGGTATCGGCCCCGGCGCACATGGCAGGCGGATGGCCGCCGCCACCCAGCGCCACAGGAAGCCGGAGAACTGGCTGGCGGCCATCGGTCGTAATGGTCATGGCTGCCAGAGCGAAACGCCGCTCAGCGCACCGGAGCGCGCCTCCGAAGCGCTGATGATGGGACTGCGGCTGGCAGAAGGCATCAATATCAATACATTGAGCGACAGGCTTGATATTGCGCCACGCGACATGATCGACGAAGCCGCCGTGATGAGGCTTTCAGGTCATGGTCTCATAGAGCGCGCAAACGGCCATTTACGCATCACGCCACCCGGTATGTTGCTGCTCGATGCCATCTTGCCGCAAATCATGATATGAAGCCTGTCGTGGACGAGGGTCAGCATATTATTGCCCGCTGGCAACAGCATCTCGCGCTGGAGCGGCGGCGTTCGGCGCATACGGTGCGCGCCTATGTCGCGAGTGCCCAGCGCCTGCTCGATTTCCTGACACGGCATCATGGCGCGCTCCCCTCTCAGCACGTGTTGGCGGACCTTCCCGCCGCCGACCTGCGCGCCTATCTGGCGCACCGGCGCAACGAAGGGCTGAGCAATGCATCTACAGCGCGGGAACTGTCGGCGCTGCGTGCCTTCCTGAAATTCGCGGGCGGCGAGGATGGCACGGTTCCGGCGTTGCGCGGACCGCACGTCAAGAAGGGCGTGCCGCGTCCCGTCTCACCCGACGATGTCATGGCGCTGGCCGAAGATGTCGGGGAGAATGCCAGCGAGCCATGGATCGCCGCGCGCGACTGGGCGATTCTGCTGCTACTCTACGGCGCGGGGCTACGCATTTCCGAAGCTCTGTCGCTGACCGGCAGCGCTGTGCCCGCAGGCGAAACCATCCGCGTCACCGGCAAGCGCAACAAGACGCGCGTCGTGCCAATGCTGCCGCAATTGCGCGAGGCGCTGAGCGAATATGCCGCGCTGTGCCCCTATGGCACGGGCAAGGACGAACCGCTGTTTCGCGGCGCACGCGGCGGGCCGCTCGACCCCGGCATCGTGCGCAAGGCAGTGCGGGAAGCGCGACGGCGGCTGATGCTGCCCGAACGCACGAGCCCGCATGCCCTGCGCCATAGCTTCGCGACGCATTTGCTGGGGCGCGGCGCGGATTTACGATCATTGCAGGAACTGCTCGGTCATGCGAGCCTCAGCTCGACACAGATCTACACGCAGGTTGATGCGGCCCATCTGCTGGATGTCTATCGCCACGCGCATCCGCGCGCCTGATCATTCCGCCGTGCGCGGCCGCCAGCTGATCAGTCTCCAGACATAATAGACAGCCACTGCGATGATCGTCGCCGTCGCTACCGGTCCCAGATAGTCGTCGATCCGTTTGAAATTGGCGCCCAGGAAATATCCTGCGCCCACAAGCATCATGTTCCAGATCAGTGATCCCGCAGCCGTACACAGGATGAAATGCGAGTGCTTCATGCGAAACAGCCCGGCGGGAAGCGAGATGATGGTTCGGAATGTCGGCAGGAAGCGCACGAAGAAAACGATAAACTCTCCGCGCTTCCGGAAAAGTCCGCTGAGCTTGTCGACTTCCTGCCAATCCAGTGTCAGCCACCGCCCGAAGCGGGAAACAAAGGCGCGAAGCCGCGCCTCTCCCAATTTGTGGCCCAGCCAGTACCACGGATAATTGCCGATTACGGTGCCAACCGTCCCCGCGATCAACAAGGGAACCACGTCCATTTGGCCCTGCCCGGCCCGGATACCGCCAATGCCCATGATGAGTTCGGAAGGCAGTGGAGGGAAAATATTCTCCAACGCCATCAGCAGGGCAATGCCCCAATATCCGCCCGCGTCGATCAGGTTGACGACCCAATCGGTCATTATGACTTCATGTGCTCCGCAACGCGCCGCTCTATCGCATCCCAGATCATGCCGCCGGTGTCGCTGCCGTTGAATTCATCAATGGAAACGATGCCGGTGGGGGATGTGACATTGATCTCGGTCAGCCACTCACCGCCAATGACGTCGATACCGACAAACAGCAGGCCACGTTTCTTGAGCTCTGGCCCCATCTCGGCGCATATTTCCATCTCGCGCTCGGTCAGCTCCGTCTTGGCCGCCGAGCCGCCAACCGCGAGATTGGAGCGAATTTCGCCTTTGCCGGGCACCCGGTTCACCGCGCCTGCCACCTCGCCATCGACCAGCACGATACGCTTGTCGCCTTCGGAAACTGCGGGGACGAATGCCTGAACCATGAAGGGTTCGACCCATGAGGCATTGAATAGTTCCACCAGAGCAGAGAGGTTTGCGCCGTCCTGCCCGATACGAAAGACGGCTGTTCCCGCATTGCCGTAAAGCGGCTTCACAACGATGTCGCCATGTTCGGCGAGAAACGCCTTCACCTCGCCCATATCACGCGTGATCATCGTCGGCGGCATGAAATGCGCATAATCCAGCACGAACAGCTTTTCGGGCGCGTCACGTACCGAACCGGGCCGATTGACCACCAGCGTTTCATGCTCAATGCGCTCCAGCAGATGCGTGGCCGTGATGTAGCTTAGGTCGAACGGCGGATCCTGCCGCATCAGCACGACATCAATGTCGCTGCCAAGATCCAGCGTGGTCCAATCGCCGAATTCGAAATGATCGCCCTCGACTTTCTGCACCGTCACCGGACGCGCCTTTGCGAGCAGGCGTCCCTTGCTCCACGTCAGGTCCGGCGCTTCATAGTGCCACAGCGCGTGCCCCCGCGCCTGCGCGCTCAGCATGATGGCGAAGGTCGAATCCCCGCCGATCTTGATCCCTTCCATCGGGTCCATCTGCACGGCGACTTTGAGCGACATATCCAAACTCCGTTCGTATTTCATGATGCGGTGGCTGGAGATTTTGCGCATGGTGCGGCGAAAATAGTGGATTTCGAGAACCGGAGCGCAGCGTACTTTAAGGTACGTGAGCACCGGAAGCGCAGAAAACCGCTATTTGCAGCCCGCCATGGGCGAAATATCAGGCACCGCCATGCCAGACGTTGCTCAAATGGCGTGGCGCACGCCCCGGTGCAAGCAGTATCACGTCGATTTGCATATCGTCCCCGGGTTTCATGTAGCGATGCGCGACACTTTCCGCAGCAGCAGCGACGCGCGCAAGGCGGCGCTCGTCGATGGCCATATCCAGATCGGCGGCACTGCTACGCGCCTTGACCTCAATGAAAATGACCAGGTTTCCGCGACGCGCGATCAGGTCGATCTCACCTGCCCGGGTACGCACACGGCGGTCCAATATGCGCCATCCTTTGAGGCGCAACCACCATGCCGCTATGCGCTCGCCCTGCCGCCCGCGCTTTTCCGCCGCCAGCCGCGCGGGTGATTTCGCCGTCATCCGCCTTTGATTTCCAGCGCGCGTGCATACAGGCTGCGCCGGTCGAGACCGGTTGCCTTGGCCACCTCGCTCGCCGCCTTGCCCACGGGCAAACGCTCCAGCGCGTCGGCCAGCAACGCATCGGCATCCTGCTGGCTGGCGGCGGGCGCTTCACCCGGAGGCGCGACGATCACGACAATCTCGCCCTTGGGCGGCGCATCGCCATAGGCTCCGGCCAACTCGGTCAGCAGCCCGGCCTTCACCTCTTCATAGGTCTTGCTGATCTCCCGCGTGACGACGGCCTCGCGGTCGCCCAGCGACAGCGCCATATCGGTGAGCGAGGCGGCGAGGCGCGGGCCGCTCTCATAAAACACCAGCGTCGCGCGCAGCTCCGCGACTTCGCCCAACGCATCGGCGCGCGCCTTGGACTTGGCGGGGAGGAAGCCCATGAACAGAAACCGGTCTGTCGGCAGGCCCGAGAGCGTCAGCGCCGCAATCGCCGCGCACGGACCGGGCAGCGTGGTTATCGCCCTGCCTGCCGCGCGCGCATCGCGCACCAGCTTGTAGCCTGGATCGGAAATCAGCGGCGTACCCGCATCGGACAACAGCGCCACCGCTTCACTCGCCATACGCTCAACCAGCCGCTGGCGCACATGCGCGTCGCTGTGGTCATGATAGGGCACCATCGGTCGCTCGGCCCCCGCATGGCGCAACAATTTTGCGCTCACCCGGCTGTCCTCCACCGCGACGACATCGGCGCGGCATAATATGTCGGCTGCCCTCGGCGTGAGATCAGACAAGTTGCCGATCGGCCCGGCAACGATATATAGGCCCGGTGACAGAGCTTCCATCATAAGGAGTCCCCATGGCAGAGACGGGTGCTATTCGGCAAGCAGACATATGGAATATCGTGCGCCGCGCGGGCCGCGCAGTCATGTTGGGAAGCGCCCTGTTTCTCGCGGCTTGTCAGACTATTGTGCCAAAGAGCACCGGCCCCGGAACCACCGGCCCGGCCCAGCCCGCACCCGTACAGCCCGGCCTGCCGACCGACGAAACCCGGCACCGAATCGCCCTGCTCGTCCCACTGAGCGGCAGCAACGCCGGGGTGGGCAAATCCATTTCCAACGCCACCACCATGGCTTTGCTCGATACCGCCGCCACCAATGTGCGCGTCACCACCTATGACACCGGGCGCGGGTCCGCCGCTGCGGCATCCAAGGCGATAGCCGACGGCAACCGCCTGATCCTCGGCCCACTGACGGGCGATGAGGTGAAGGCCGCAGCCCCCTATGCGCGCAAGGCAGGCGTGCCGATCATCAGCTTCTCCAACGACGCCAGCGTCGCCGGAAACGGCGTGTACATCATGGGCTATTCGCCCGCGCAATCGGTGGAGCGCGTGGTGTCTTTCGCAAAGTCCAAAGGTATCAGTAACTTCGCAGCCCTTGTTCCCACCGGTGTGTATGGCGAGCGCACCGGCAATGCGATGCTGCAGGCCGTGCGCAAGTCCGGCGGTACCGTCGTTTCGATGCAGAATTACGACCGCAATGCACTGTCGATCAAGGCCGCCATCGGCAAGCTGGCCGAAGGGTCGGAATATCAGGCGGTGCTGATCGCCGACGGCGGGCGCGTCGCGATGCAGGCCGCGCCGATGCTGCGCCAGAATGGCGGCGCGGCCGCGCGCATTCTGGGCACCGAGCTATGGAATACCGAGAGCGAACTGGCGGGCAGCGCCGCATTGAACGGCGCATGGTTCGCCAGTGTGTCGGACGCCTATTACCGCCAGCTTGCCAGCAAATATCGCAAGCGCTTCGGCACCGCACCCTATCGCCTGTCCGCGCTGGGCTATGACGCCGTACTGCTGACCGTGAAGATCGCGCAGCAGGACTGGAAGCCGGGACGCGCCTTCCCCACCGGCGCGCTCACCGACAAGGGTGGCTTTGCCGGTATCGACGGCGCCTTCCGCTTTGGCCGCGACGGCGTCGCCGAACGCGCTCTCGAAGTGCAGCAGATCGGCAACGGCAAGTTCAGCGTGATCGACGCAGCGCCGGGAGGATTTTGAGTTAGAAACAAAATCCAATCCACTCAATGTCCATTATGGATCATTTTATTGCAAATTGAGTTTGCTCGCAGCAGAGTACCTATGAATATTATTGCATTTCCAATAATATTCATAGGGATTCGTCATGAAGATTCCAGTCTTGATCCTAGGAATATTTTTATCTGGGTGCTCACAAGTAAATGCGATGAGAACGGGACTTTCTTCACATCCAGTTATTGATGAAAATCACGAACAAGCTCTTATTATGAATATGAAGAATTCATATGATGATAATGGGTATAAAACAGGAGTTAATGAAGATATAGTATTTCCATTTGTAGAAGCCGGGATATCTTTATCAGATTATTATTGCGATAAGTTTTTTAGAATCGCCAATGCATCGGCTCGCAGGCGCAAATTTACACGCAATGTTACGAATGATGTGGGCGGTGCAATATCAACAATTTTAGGCATTGTGAAAGCTGGTTCCGGAGTTACTGGGGGGGTAGGAGCCGGTTTTAGCTTCGCAGACAGTAGCTTTCGCAATTATGATGAAAGCTTTATGGTGGATGCCGACTTATCTAGATTGCGCAGGCTGGTTCTTACCGCGCAGGATCATATGAAAAGAAGTCTATATACACAAAAACCCCAAAGCTATTTTCAGGCTGAATCCGCTATTATCAGATATGCTGGGCTTTGCTCTTTTTTGGGAATGCAGGATCTGCTCAATGAGTCAGTAGACCAAAAAATCACTCTTATCGAATCTGATAATCCACCTACCGAGTCAACTCCCTCAATAGAGGGTCGGAATCCAGAGAGCTCCGATAAACAGCTCACCGACAAATCAACTCAGGCCGGAGCTAATCAGAGCATAGCTCCACAAGCACCGCCAGTGCCCCAATAAACTGGCTATCAAATTGGCTCACCCGATATTCTGACCCGTCGCTTCCCAGTCCTTCAGGAACGCGGCGATGCCCTTGTCGGTCAGCACATGGTTGAACAGCGACAGGATGACGGCGGGTGGCGCGGTCATCACGTCCGCGCCGATTTTCGCGGCCTCCAGGATGTGCATCGAGTGGCGCACGCTGGCGACCAGAATCTCGGTCCCGAACCCGTAATTGTCGTAGATCAGGCGGATGTCGTCGATCAACTGCATGCCGTCGAAGCCGTTATCGTCGTGCCGCCCGACAAACGGCGAGATGAACGTCGCCCCCGCCTTGGCGGCGAGCAGCGCCTGATTGGCGGAAAAGCACAGGGTCACATTCACCTGCGTGCCATCGCTGCTCAGCGCCTTGCACGTCTTGAGGCCATCGACCGTCAGCGGCACCTTGATGCAGACATTGTCCGCAATCTTGCGCAGGATTTCGGCCTCTTTCATCATTGTCGGGTGATCTAGCGCGACGACTTCGGCGGACACAGGCCCGTCAGTCAGCGAGCAGATTTCCTTCGTCACCTCCATGATGTCGCGGCCCGATTTCTTGATGAGCGACGGATTGGTCGTCACGCCGTCTAGCAGGCCCGTGGCGGCGAGTTCGCGAATGGCGTCGGTATCGGCGGTGTCAGCGAAGAATTTCATGAGATGCGGTCCCCGGCATTGGTTTGAACGAGTCGGGCTCCGCTATAGCCGCTGGCGACGCGGGCGGTAAGAGCGGGGCGGGAAAATTCCCGCCCAGCCTATCCTTATTTCAATGCCGTCAGCGCGGCGATCAGTACCGGGTCGTTGGTCGATTGCGGATCGGCGCGGATCGCCATTTCCTCCTTGCCCATTTCGGCGAAGATGGCGTTCGACGCCTTGCGCGTCACATCGTCGCGCAGGCCCGCAAAGTCGATGCCGGTCGCCAGCTTGAGCGCCTGCGTCACGACCTGGCTGTCGGCCAGCTTCAAGCCCTCATTGACGCCGGGCAGCATATATTGGATCAGCGAACTGCCCATCTGCCGTTGCAGCAGGGCGGTGGCCGCTGGCCCGCTGCCTTTCAGTATCGCCGCTGCATCTTCCGGCGACACCGCTAGGATCGCATCGGCGATGATCGGCGCAGCGCGCTCTGCCCCTTTTTCGGCGGCACGGTTGATCTGCCGCGTCAGGCGCGAGCGCATCGCCCCGGCCAGAAACTGGCCCAGGATCGAGCCCGTCGTACTGCCGCCCAGCCTGTCCGGCAGGGCAATACGCGCGACCTGGCTGTCGTAGAAGCCACCGGGCGCCATCAGCGAGGCAAGCGCGCGCTGTGACGAGAGGGTCAACAACCGCTGGATCGCCTCGATCAGGCTGTAACGCAGCCCGCCCTGGCAACCGCCCAATGTCACCAGCAGCAACGCCGTGCTGCCACCCAAAAACTGCCTGCGATGCATATCCTTCTCCCGATTATAGTCCGGTACTGGCGAACTCTCCCTCTTTTACGCATGAAAGGGAAGCCGGTTTCGCCAAGCCATTTTTATTAGCGCACAATCACCGCTAGAGGAGAGGCATGACTCGCGTTCGCGTCCTGCTGCTCAATGCCCGACTCGGCCCGCTCGATTATCGCGTGCCGGTGGGAATCGAGGCTGGGCCGGGAAGCATCGTCGAGGTTCCGCTCGGCCCGCGCCGCGTGACCGGCGTGGTGTGGGAGGATGCACGTTTCCCCGATGTAGCGACCGTGGACGACAAGCGCCTGCGCCCGCTGCTGGCCCTGTCGCCCGCGCCGCCGCTGCCCGACGCCATGCGCCGCCTGATCGAATGGGTGGCGGATTATTATATGGCGCCGCTGGCGTCCGTGCTGCGCATGGCGCTGTCGTCCGATGCGGCGACGGCAGGCGAGAAAACCATCATCGAATATCGCATCGGCGCGGGCTTGCCGGAGCGCATGACGGAGCAGCGCGCCAAGGCGCTGGAGGCCATCGGATCGCGTCAGGGAACCGCGAGTGAACTGGCCGGGCATGCAGACGTATCCGTCGCGGTCATTCGCGGGCTCATCAAGGCGAGCGCGCTGGAACCCGTCGAAGTGAACGCGAATGCGCCCTACCCGCTGCCCGACCCCGCCCATGGCGCGCCCACACTCAATGACGAGCAGCAGGAAGCCGCGAGACACCTGACCGCAGCGGTGGATGCGCACGCATTTCATACTTTCCTGCTCGACGGCGTTACCGGATCGGGCAAGACCGAAGTCTATTTCGAGGCCATCGCCCGCGCCATCGAAAGCGGGCGGCAATCGCTGGTGCTGCTGCCCGAAATCGCGCTGACCGAACCCTTCCTCAAACGCTTCGAGGCGCGCTTCGGGGTGCAGCCCGTCGCATGGCATAGCGGCCTGCGCCAGAGCGAACGGCGGCGCGCATGGATGGCGGCGGCGCGCGGCGAGGCGCAAGTGGTCGTCGGCGCGCGCTCCGCCCTGTTCCTGCCTATGCCCAGCCTCGGCCTGATCGTCGTCGATGAAGCGCACGAGATCAGCTTCAAGCAGGAAGACGGCGTCCATTATCATGCGCGCGATGTCGCGGTGATGCGCGGCAAGTTCGAGGAGTGCCCGATCGTCCTTGCCTCCGCCACCCCCGCCATCGAGACCCGGCATCAGGTGGCGCTCGGCCGCTATGAGGAAATAAAGCTGCCCGCGCGCTATGGCGGCGCGCAGATGCCGGATATTATCGGGATCGACCTGCTGACCGATCCGCCAGAGCGCCAGCGCTGGATATCGCCCAAACTTGTCAATGCGATAGACGAGGTGCTTGAGAGAGGCGAGCAGGCGCTGATGTTCCTCAACCGGCGCGGATATGCGCCGCTGACGCTGTGCCGGCACTGCGGCTACCGCTTTCAGTGCCCCAACTGCACGGCGTGGATGGTCGAGCACAAGATGACCCGCCGCCTCGCCTGCCACCACTGCGGCCACATGATGCCCACGCCGCGCGAATGCCCGGAATGTCATGAGGAGGACGCGCTGGTCGCCTGTGGCCCCGGCGTCGAGCGCATTGCCGATGAAGTGAAGATGCTGTTTCCGCAGGCCCGCACCGCCATCGTCACGTCCGATACATTATGGTCGCCCGAACGCGTGGCGGAATTCGTCGCCGGTGTGGAAAGCGGCGCGACCGATATCATCATCGGCACGCAGCTCGTCACCAAAGGCTATCATTTCCCCAACCTGACACTGGTGGGCGTAATCGACGCTGATCTGGGCCTAGAAGGCGGAGACCTGCGCGCCGCCGAACGCTGCTTCCAACAGATTATGCAGGTCGCCGGGCGCGCCGGGCGCGGCGAGAAGCCCGGGCGGGTTTTCCTGCAAAGCCGGATGATGCATGCGGGTGTCATTCAGGCGCTGCTGTCCGGCGATGCGGAGCGCTTCTACGCCACCGAAACCAGAAACAGGGAGATCGCGAATGCGCCTCCTTTCGGGCGCTTCGCCGCGATCATCGTATCGAGCGAAAATGCAGAAGAAGCGCTGGCCGTCGCGCGTCGCCTTGGCGACGCCGCACCCCGGTCCGAAGGGCTGGATATCTACGGCCCCGCCCCCGCCCCATTGGCGCAACTGCGCGGGCGCTATCGCCACAGGCTGCTCGTGCACGCATCCCGCACGCTCAATGTGCAGGAAGCCATCCGTTACTGGCTGGATCAGGTCGCTTGTCCTGCCTCCGTGCGAATAACGGTCGATATCGACCCGTATAATTTCCTCTGAGGCTTCGGTTCAACACAAAATAAAAGGGCGGGAAAACCCGCCCTTCACATTTCATGCTGTTACCGTTCGATCAGTTGTCGAACAGGCGCTCCGCCTCTTCGTGGATCGAGGCGGGCGCAGGTGCCACCTCTTGCTCTTCGGATTCTGCTGCCTCGGGCGCATGCGCATCGTCGCGCTCACGGCGCAGCTCTTCGATCAGCGCAGCCTTGGCGCCGTCTAGCCGTTCGTCGGTCGGCGTTTCGATACCGGCCTTCTTGGCGGCCTTGGCGACAAATGCATCCAGCTCGCGCTGTGAACACAGGCCCAGCGTCACCGGATCCTTGGGCTGGATGTTGGCGATGTTCCAGTGGGTGCGGTCGCGAATGGCGCCAATCGTCGTGCGCGTGGTGCCAATCAGGCGGCCGATGGCGCCATCGGAAATTTCCGGATGATTGCGCAATATCCAGGCAATGCCGTCCGGCTTGTCCTGGCGCTTGGAAACCGGCGTGTAGCGCGGCCCCTTGGTGCGGCGCACCGGCTCATTCGTCTTGCTGATCTTCAGGGCATAATCGGCGTTTGCCTCGCCCTTCTTGATCTCGTCCTGCGTCAGCTCATGCGCGCGCACCGGATCGCGCGGCGTATATTTTATGCTCGCCGTGTCATCGGCGATCGCCTGTACTTCCAGCATATGCAGGCCGCAAAATTCGGCGATCTGCGGAAAGGTCAGTCCAGTGTTTTCGATCAGCCAGCAAGCGGTGGCGTGAGGCATAAGAGGGTGAGACACGGCTCGGTGCTCCATAGTTGAAATAATAAGGGCCACCCAAGCAGGGTGGCCGTTTATGTTTTCATATGTAGGACATAGTATGATGCAGGGCAAGCGAAAGCTTGCGCGGTCACTCCGCGACCCTGAGCACAATCTTTCCGATATGATCGCCTGCTTCCATGCGTGCATGCGCCGCCGCTGCTTCCTCAAGCGGATAGGCCCGGTCTATCAGCGGGCGCAGGTCACCCGACGCGACGAACTGCCATACATGCCGCTCGATCTCATCGGCTACCAGCGATTTGAACATGGCCGAACGCGGCCTGAGCGTAGACCCCGTCAGCGTCAGGCGCCGCGTCATGATATCGACCATGGAGATTTCCGCCTTCACGCCGCCCTGAACCGCAATCGTCACATGCCGCCCATCCTTGGCGAGGCAGCGCATATTACGTGCAACATAGCTGCCGCCGACCATGTCGAGCACAGCCTCGCAGCCTCGCCCATCGGTGATGCGCAAAACTTCCTCGACGAAATCCTGATTGCGGTAGTTGATCGCGTGATGCGCCCCCCAATCCAGCGCGGCGCGGCATTTATCGTCGCTGCCACAGGTGACAATGATCTTGACCCCGAACAGGTTGCAGAGCGTAATCGCCATCGTCCCGATGCCGCTGGTGCCGCCATGCACCAGCACCGTGTCGCCCTCGACCGCATAGGCGCGCTCGAACAGGTTGCTCCATACCGTGAACAGGGTTTCGGGCAGCGCCGCCGCCTCGGCCATGTCATAGCCGTCTGGCACCGGCAGGCATTGGCCAACGGGCACCGCAGCATATTCCGCATAGCCGCCGCCATTGGTGAGCGCACAGATCCGCTGCTCCATCAGGCCAGACGGAACGCCTTCACCCAATTGAACAATGGTACCCGACACCTCCAGCCCCGGCAGCGGCGATGCGCCCGGCGGAGGCGGATATTTGCCTGCGCGCTGCAACAGATCAGGCCGGTTGACCCCTGCCGCCTCGACCTTGATCAGAACTTCATTGGCCGCCGGTTCGGGAATGGGAACGTGCTGGAGCGCCAATACATCCGGCCCGCCGGGTTCGGATATCCCGATGGCACGCATGTCTTTCGAAACGACTTCCAGCGTCATGGTGTTCGTCCCCTCGCCCTGCAATGGCCTGCCGGTGGCTGGAGCATGCCATCGTTAAATCCGCGCACCATATTGACAGCGGCCAGCATAGCGTCAACACTGAACCTATGGATATGGATGATTATCTGCCCAAGAAATCCGGTGATCCCCTGAAAAGCCTCAGTCTTCAGGATCTTGACCCGCTTTCCGTCGACGAGCTGCAGGAACGGATCGCCTTGCTGGAGGCAGAAATAGTACGAACCCGTAATAAAATCGGGCTAGCCGTTAACCATAAGGCAAGCGCCGAGGCCTTATTCAAGAAATGAGACCATATTCCCCTCCTCTTCCTCTTGAAGGAAATCGTGAGCGGGAAGGAGAGGAGATATGGACCGGACCACTTGACCTATGGGTCGGGCGGACCAACATTGTGGTGAGTGGTATCCCACGCGGATACCGGGAGAACTGATATGCCGTCTTTTGCCTCTGCCCTCGAAACCACCCTGCATAATGCGTTGACCTTTGCGTCCGAGCGCAGTCACGAATATGCCACGCTGGAGCACTTGCTGCTTGCCCTGATTGAGGATGAACATGCCTCCAAGGTGATGCAGGCGTGCGGCGTCGACATGGGCGAACTGACGGACGCGGTCACCCATTATCTCGATACCGAGCTCGACAGCCTGAAGGTCGACAGCGATACCGATCCCTCCCCCACCAGCGGTTTTCAGCGCGTCGTGCAGCGCGCGATCCTGCATGTGCAATCTTCCGGCAAGGACGAAGTAACCGGCGCCAATGTGCTGGTCGCGCTCTTTTCCGAACGGGAAAGCTATGCTGTCTATTTCCTGCAGCAGCAGGACATGAGCCGTCTCGATGCCGTATCCTATCTCAGCCATGGCGTCGGCAAGGGCATCACCCCGCCCGAGACGAAAGAAGCCAAGCCCGGCGAAGAAGAGAAGAAAAGCGCGGCCAAGGACAAAAAGGATTCCGCGCTCGACCAGTTCACGGTGAACCTCAACGAGAAGGCGCTGGAAGGCAAAGTCGATCCGCTGATCGGCCGCAGCGCCGAGGTGGACCGCACGATCCAGATCCTGTGCCGCCGCTCGAAGAACAACCCGCTCTATGTCGGTGACCCCGGCGTGGGTAAAACCGCTATTGCCGAAGGCCTTGCGCGCAAGATCGTCGAGGGCGATGTGCCGGAAGTCCTTCAGGACGCCGTCATCTACTCGCTCGACATGGGTTCGCTGCTCGCGGGCACGCGCTATCGCGGCGATTTCGAGGAACGCCTGAAGGCCGTCGTCAACGAGCTGGAAAAAATGCCGGAGGCGGTGCTGTTCATTGACGAGATCCACACGGTGATCGGCGCAGGCGCGACCAGCGGCGGCGCGATGGACGCATCGAACCTGCTGAAACCGGCCCTGTCCGGCGGTACGATCCGGTGCATAGGCTCGACTACCTACAAGGAGTTCCGCAACCATTTCGAGAAGGACCGCGCTCTGCTGCGCCGGTTCCAGAAGATCGACGTCAACGAGCCTACGGTTGAGGACACGATCAAGATTTTGATGGGCCTGCGTCCCAATTTCGAGGAACATCATCATGTCCGCTACACGCCGGATGCCATCAAGGCGGCGGTGGAGCTGTCCTCGCGCTATATCAACGACCGCAAGCTGCCGGACAAGGCCATCGACGTGATCGACGAGGTCGGCGCGATGCAGATGCTCGTCGCACCTTCAAAGCGCAAGAAGACGATCACGCCCAAGGATATCGAGCAGGTTATCTCGACCATGGCGCGCATCCCGCCCAAGACGGTGTCGAGCGACGACAAGACCGTGCTCTCCAGCATCGAACAGGACCTCAAGCGCGTCGTCTTCGGTCAGGACAAGGCGATCGAGGTGCTCAGCTCCGCGATCAAGCTGTCGCGTGCGGGCCTGCGCGATCCCGACAAGCCGATCGGCAACTATCTCTTCTCCGGCCCGACCGGCGTCGGCAAGACCGAAGTGGCGCGTCAGCTCGCATCGCTTCTTGGTATCCCGCTGCAGCGCTTTAATATGTCGGAATATATGGAGCGACATTCGGTGTCGCGCCTGATCGGCGCGCCTCCGGGCTATGTCGGTTATGATCAGGGCGGTCTGCTGACCGACGCCATCGACCAGAACCCGCATTGCGTGCTTCTGCTCGACGAGATCGAAAAGGCGCACCCGGACCTGTTCAACATATTGTTGCAGGTGATGGACAATGGCCGCCTGACCGATCACCACGGCAAAACGGTCGATTTCCGCAATGTCATTCTGATCATGACGACCAATGCGGGCGCGTCCGACATGGCCAAGGAAGGCATCGGCTTCGGGGACGTCATCAGCAAGGAAGATGCGAGCGACGAAGCGGTGAAGAAACTCTTCACGCCGGAATTCCGCAACCGTCTAGATGCCATCGTGCCGTTCGGCTATCTGCCGACCGAGGTTGTCGCCCGCGTCGTCGACAAGTTCATCCTGCAGCTCGAACTGCAGCTTGCCGACCGCGACGTGCACATCACCCTGACCGACGATGCGCGCAAGTGGCTGACCGACAAGGGCTATGACAAGCTCTATGGCGCCCGCCCGATGGGCCGCCTGATGCAGGAGAAGATCAAGCAGCCGCTGGCCGAGGAACTGCTGTTCGGCAAGCTGGTGAGCGGCGGCGAAGTTGTAGTAGGCCTCAAGGACAATGCTTTGACCTTCGAGGTCACCCCCGCAGCACCGAAGGCGAAACGAGCACCGGCCAAGAAGAAACCGGCGGCGCGGAAAAAGCCCGCGGCAAAGGGCGGCGGGAGCAAGACCAAGGATACAGCTCCCAAAGGCTAGGAATAAGAGAAACGAGGGAGGGGTGGAGCGATCCACCCCTTTTTTATCCTGACGCAGAGTCAAGGCTCGCTCCGTCTTTATGTTTCTGTTATGTTCTCACCGACTCAAGAGTGAGGAAAACAGATGTCCGACCTTATTTTCTACACCAACCCGATGTCACGGGGGCAGATCGCCCGCTGGATGCTGGAAGAGGTTGGCGCGCCCTATGAACAGCGCCTGCTTGGCTATGGCACGACGATGAAGGGCGACGAGTATGTCGCCATCAACCCGATGGGCAAAGTACCCGCCATCGTTCACAAGGGCGAAGTCGTGACGGAAGCGGCCGCTATCTGCCTCTATCTGGCCGATGCGTTTCCAGAAGCTGGACTAAAGCCGAAAGCAGAGGGTCTCGCCAGCTATTATCGGTGGACATTTTTTTGCGCAGGCCCCGTCGAAGCAGTGTTCAGTAATAAAGCTGCTGGCCTGGAACCGCCTGCGGACAAGCAAGCGACGCTAGGCTATGGCAATTATGACCTTACCATTGATACATTGGAGAAGGCAGTCGCCGGCAAAACCTATGTTGCAGGCGACAGTTTCAGCGCTGCTGATGTTTATGTCGGCTCGATGATCGACTTCATGTTGAATTTCAATATGCTCGAACCACGCCCCGCCTTTCTGGCTTATGTCGAACCGCTGCGAGAGCGCGCCGCCTATAAGCGGGCCAAGGAGATCGACAATGCGCTGATCGCCGAGGCGCAGGCGGCCACCGCCGACGCCTGATTACAACGCAAGCAGTCTCTGGCTAACCCACCAGCCAGGCAAGGCGGCGACACACAGGAAAGTACCGAGCGGCAGCATGGATTGCGCGTTCAGCCTGCCGCCGGAACGCACCGCGCCGGCCAGCGCGGTTACCAGTCCCAGCAATGATGCGGCCAGCAGGATGAACGGCAGCGCCTGCCACCCGAACCATGCACCCAATGCGCCCAGCAGCTTTGCATCGCCCAGCCCCAGCCCCTCGCGCCCGCGCAATTTGCGATAGGCGATAGCGATCAGTAGCAGCACACCATAGCCAATAGCCGCTCCGATGAGCCCGTCGGTCAGGCGCGTGCCCGTTACCCAGGGCGCAACCATCAGGCCCAACCCCGCGAGCGGCAATGTCAACGCATCGGGCAGCCAATAATGCCGCGCATCCAGCACGGCGAGCGCCAGCAATATCCAACCTAGCGCCATCCAGCCCAATGCATAAGGCAGCGGTGCAACAAATGCTGCCACGCCGCCAATCACGGCGCAGCCCAGCTCGATGCGCCAATGAACTGGGTCGATCCACGCGCCGCAGCTCATACAACGGCCGCGCTGCATCAGCGCGCTCAGCAACGGCACCAGCTCAACCGGCCCAAGCACCCGCCCGCATTGGTCGCAGGCCGAGCGGCCACGCAGTACGCTCTTTCCATCGGGCCAGCGCATCATCAGCGCCGCGAAAAAACTTCCGAAAATCAGACCGAGGACGACCCCGGCGATCACCGCAAAAGGCTGGGCGATCACATGCGCCCTTCCAGGTTCAGCACATAATCCTGCCCGCTCTGGCTCAATCCGGCAGCGGCCAGAGCCGCGGCATTGCCTTCCCCAGCTCCCTTGACGGAAAGCTGGGCCGTATAGCGCCCATCCCGCCAGATGCGCAGCGATACTATCTCCATCCCGCTCTGGCTCATCAGCGGCAGCAGGACAGCCTGCCCGTCACATGTCGCAGCGCCGCTCAGTCCCTGCGACAGGTTCAGCCCGGCATAGCGCCCGCTGATGCGCGCCCGCACCCGTCCTTCCGCCTTGGCACAGGTATCGCCCGCGAAATGCACGGTCACGTCCTCGAACTCCATTGTGCTGAGTGGCAGGGGCGCAAATATGCTGCCGACCGGCAGGGAGCCTGTGACATCGTCAATGCCGCGCTGGTTGAAGCCAGCCGTCCACGCTCCGGAAATATCGCTGGGCAACCCCTCTTTGCGCCACAGGTCAAGTCGAACGCGCCCGACGAACAGTTGCACCGGCGAAACCGCGGCATTCACTGTGCCGAGGCTGACCGGGCCCAGCATGGCTTCCTCCAGCCTGCCCCACCAGATGCCGCCTCGCACCTGTCGCGCGCTGACCTCGCCATCCCCCACACCGGCAAGCCCGAGAGCAAGGCGCAGCGGGAATAATGCTATCGCGGCAATGACGCCAACGAGGACGAGCGCGATTTTGCTGCGGCGAGAGAGTTGCGGCCACATGGTCATGATCCCGCGCGTTTATAGGTGATCTGCGCGCTGACCGTGCCGGTGCCGCCCGAGGGCGAGATCATCGCCTTCTCAACTACCACGCCCTGCGCTTCCAGCGACACGATCCACGCCATCAATGCGGTCGAGCGCGCACTGGCAATCGCCAGCTCTACCCGGTCATTGCCCTGTGCCTGAACGCGATCCAGCGTAAAACCGGCCTCGCCTGCGCTCTGCCCGACAATCTGCTCTACCGGCAGGCTGGACGCCGATGCCGCCGATCCGGCCTGCTTGATCAGCTCGACCTTGCGCAAGACAGAGCCATAGCGCTGCGCCGCATCCATATTGTCGAGCGCGGACTGGCGCAGCGCGCTCTCGACAGGGCGATATACGCACAGCCACAGGATCACGAGCGCAACCAGCACGCCCATGATGATGAGCAGCACATGTTCGCGCGCCGTGCGACCGCTCCACCACTGCCGGAAACTTTCCATCATGGCATCACCGTGATCTGGGCGATCACCCGCCCGCCCGGATCGGCAGAGGATGTCGCGGTAATGGTGTAATCCGCCGCCTGAATATCGAGCAGCACCTTGTTGATGTCGTCCGCTCGCGCCGAAGCCAGCGTGGCATGGACCAGCCCATCATCGCCCCGGCTGAGTGTGGTCAGGCTGACGCCCGGCGCGCCTTGCATCGCGGTCATCAGGCCCGCTGCCGGGCCGGTAAATCCGAAACCGCCCGCGCCACGCTGGCTTAACATGCGATCCAGTTCTTCCTCTGCCAGCTTAGCGTCGTTCGCGGCGGGTAGAACGCTGCGCGCTGCTTCAACCGTCTTGGCGTCGAGGCGCGATGCGCTCCAGTGATATTTCGCGATCAGTGCCAGGCTAATCAGCAACGTGGCCAGCGCGATGAAGGCTGCCCACATGGCGAGACGCTTGAGGTAGCTGGCATCGACCCCGCTCTTGCGCGGCTTGGCGAATTCACCCGCGCGCAGGTTGATGGGCGGAGCCGCAAAGGCGCTTAGCACCATATGATCGACATCATCCGCATTGAGCGCGTGGACCTGCTCGTCCGCCGTCAGAGGCCCCATCCATGGTTCGGTGGCACTCGCAGCGATGTCCTTACCGCGAATAATATCTTCGCCGTTCAATTGAGCCCGTACAAACCCCACTTCGGGTTCGGCGATCAGCGCCCATGCAGGCAACATCACATCCGGATCGACACCTTGCTCGCGCGCCCATGCGATATAATGCGCGACATCGCTACGCGCCGCCACCGCGACATGGCCACCGTCACGCGCAGGCACGGTATGCAATCCGTCACTATCCTCGATGCTGGCCTCGCGCGCCATGCGGGCCGCAACCGTGCGCGCTTGGGCGGGCGTCATATCTGCTGGCAGGTCGACACGCCGCATCGTCACGCTGGAGGACGGAACCACCAGCATGACCGGCATGTCATCGCTCACGCCCGCCTCCATACCCGCTCTGGCAGCGGCACCGGATCGCGAATCGATCTGCCCATCGATGATCTTCCACCATACCGGTACGTGATCCGGCATCGATGGAACAAACAGGACGAAGCCATTTTCCGTGCTCATGGGCGCTCACCCCATGTCCTGCGCACCAGCCGGACCGGGCTGGATTGCGCATCATAGAGCGCCCATTGCCGCATTCGGGTTCCCCCAATCTCCACGTTCAGCTCAGCCCCAAACCACCGCGTTTTCAGGCGCACCTGCTGCGCCACTTCGGCAGGCGGCGTCAAGCCCTGTCGTGCTGAGACCGCCCAGAAATCGACAGTGCTGTCATAGCCTCCCGGAGGGCGAACCGCGAGCAATGCACGCGCGCCGTCAAGCGTCAGCTTGCCGGGAATCAGCATGGCGAGCAGCGGCGCTTGCTGCGGCAGCAGCGTATTAACATTGATCGGCGACAAATCTGTTGAGGGCAGCGCACATATCCAGGGTTTCAGCAGGTTATAAACCGCTGGCGACACCCCTGCCACCGCGCGTAATTCGCTGGCGTCCGCCATCATGCGGTTGGCCGCGCGATAAGGGTTTTCTCCGCTTAGATAGGCCTCATCTTCCGCACCGCCCGGCTGTGGCACCGCATCACTGTCTATCCAGTCTGCCGCAGCAGCTGCGATCAGACGGCTATCGGGAACACCAAGCGCATCCATCAGCGCCGCGAACTGGCTGACGGCGATTGGGCGGGCTTTCAGATTGGCATCGCCTACCCCAGCGACAAGACTGTTGAGGTTAAAGCAATTGCCAGCATCATATGGCGCGATCGACGCTACACCGCCCGGAACCGGCAGCGCTTGCGCATGACCCATCCACCCGCCTTCCAGCGTCAGCTTACCCGGTTGTGCGTCCATCAACTCGCTCAGGCGCTTCTCGGCAAGCAGGCTGGCGCTGTCAGCATAGGCGCGTGCCTGATCCCCCGTCGCAGCATTGGCGGAAAGGCGCGAGGCGAGTGTCAGCTTCTCCAGCGATGCAGCGGCGATCACTGCCATTACCGCAACCAGCAGCAACACCGTAAGCAGCGCGGCTCCGCGTTCCTGTTCCCGAGGATCAGGCATCGCCGCCCTCCTCTTTCACCGGATCGGCTTTCCCGAGACCCACACGGAATTGCAGGGTCAGCGGCGCTTCTCCGTTGCGGTTGATCGTCAGGCGCACTGCCGCCGGCAAGGATCGCGGCTCATGCGATTGCCATTGCTCGATCCATGCGCCGCTGCCGTCCCGAAAACCCATATCGAGCTGCTCGACATCGCCGATCAGCAATGCCGGTTCGCCGCCCGCCGCGCCATCGACCATGGGATAGATACGACGCTCCAGCTTGCCGCCGCGCAGCCAATATTCCACCTTCTGTATATCGGGCCGCGATGAATCGTCGAGATTGATCCAGCCACCGCGCACAAATTGCAGGAACGGTTCGCTCTCGCTCGGTGGGCGCGAGAAAAAGGCGGGCGCGAGCAGGCCGCTTTCGGTGCGGCTGATGCGCGGTATCGCCTCGCTCATATCCTGCTCAATCAACGCGACAACGCGCAGCATGCCGCTCTGTTCGTCAAGATGCTCCGCCACCTGCCCTTGTGCGGACACCGCATTGCCCAGCAACATCACGCCTGCCGCCGAGAGCATCGCGAAAATCGTGAGCGCGACAAGCAGCTCGATCAGCGTGAAGCCGCGCTCGTTGGCACTCGATCGCGTCCCCGCGCAGGCGGGGACCCAAGGCCTCAAACGCCGTACTCTCGAATCTGGGCTCCTGCCTGCGCAGGAGCACGAGAATCGCCCACACCTCATTGCTGCGCTCTCAGGAACGTGAGCACGGCGGGCGAACCGCCGCCGCCGCGCGCTGTGACCTGTATGTCGACGCGCACAATATCGTCGGCATCGGTAGCCGCCACCTTTTGCTCCCAACGCCATTGCCGCCCGGCGTTTTCCGCTTCTCCCTTGCTGTCGCCCATGGCCAGCGGGCCGGGCACGGTCTGCGCATCCACCATCAGATTATGCGCGACGATATGCGCGATCTGGCGCTCGCCAAGATTGGCCGTCGTACCGATGGAAACCGCCTGCAAGCGAATGAGCGCCAGCGCGGCGAGGCTGAACACCGCCAAAGCAACCATCATCTCCAGCAGCGTAAAGCCGCGCTCCAGATGTGTGCCCTTAGCCACCGACACGCACCCTTCCCGCACCATCGAGCGTAACCGGCATAGCCTCGCCATCGCGCTCCAGCACAATGCGCGCCGCCTGTGTCGGAATGCCGGTACTGTCAAAGCGCAGCATGATCCGGCCTTTTTCACCACCAACCTGCGCGCGCGTACCGCTGCGCCAACTGGTCGTGCGAAATGGCTTGTCCTCGCTCTGGGTCCACACACCGTCGCGATATCGCTCAAAGCCATAGGCCGAGGGCGACACCCATATGGCGACTGGCTGCGCCTCTATCACCGCATTGTCGCGCGCGGCGGCAAGACGTGCCGCGAAACGATCCGCATCGTCAACCAGCCGCCCGCGAGGATCGGGGATCGACAGGACCACCGCCGCCGACGCAAAACCGATAATTGCGATCACGACCATCAGCTCGACCAGCGTGAAGCCGTGCTGGGCGGAATGCCGCGAAGACATAAAGCCATGCTTTTCAACCTTAATCCGTTCGGTTCGAGCAAGCTTCGAGCAAAGCCGAGAAGCTGTGTCGAGAACGCCTTTCTCGACTTCGGTTCTCGACGCACTCGAACCTCCGCTCGAAATGAACGGTGGAAGGAGAGTTTTATATCTCGCTGGAATAGATATCCGCATTGTCCGCTTCACCGCCCGGCTGGCCATCGGCTCCCAGCGAATAGATATCGAACGGCCCTGTCCGGCCCGGCGCAGAATATTGATAGGCGCGGCCCCAGGGGTCATCCGGCAGCTTCTTGATATACCCACCGCGACGATAGCGTTCCGGTTGCGGCAGGCTGGGCGGCGGCGTCATCAGCGCCTGCAACCCTTCCGTCGCATTGGGATAGGTCAGGTTATCGAGGCGATATTGCTCCAGCGCCTGCTCGATCGTCGCGATATCGGCCTTCGCCTTCTCAACCCGCGCGGTATCCGTGGCGGGAATGACGTTGATGGCGACAATGGTGGCCAGCAAACCGATGATCACAATGACGACCATCAGCTCGACCAGCGTAAAGCCGTGTTCGGCGGCACGCCGGGCGGTCATGACGCCCTTCTTGACCAGTTTGCGTTTCTTATATGCGACTTTCACTTTTCTTCTCCTCAAAGCCCGGTGAGGCTCTGCAATTGCAATATGGGCAGCAGGATCGACAGGATGATCACCGCCACTATGCCGCCCATCGCAATGATGATGATGGGCTCCAGCAAGCTGAGCGCGGCGGAGGTGAAATTGTCAAATTCCTGCTCCAGATAATCGGCTGCGCGTTCGAGCATTTCGTCCAGCCTGCCCGCGCTTTCACCACTCGCCGCCAGATAGACCAGCAGCGGCGGAAACACGCCCGCACGGCGCAGCGCGGCAGACAGGCTGCCGCCGCCGCGTATCGCCTCGACAATGCCCAGCGTTGCACGGCGCAGGACGCGGTTATGCACCGTTTGCGCGGTCAGTGCGAGCCCATCCATCAGCGGCAGGCGGCTGGCGACCATCGTGGCGAGCGTGCGGGCCATGCGCGCGGCATGCAGGTCGCGGATCAGGCGGCCGATGAGCGGCAAGCGCAGCAGCCAACCGTCAAAGCGCTCACGCGGGCCGTCCTGCTTCAACACCTGCCAGCCGATCAGGCCAGCGAGAATGATTGCGCCCAATATCAGCCACCACCAATTGGCGAGCAGGCCGGATATGCCGATCACGATACGCGTGAGCAGCGGCAGGGTCTGGCCCACCGTGTCGAACTGTTCCACCACCTTCGGCACGACAAAAATCATCAGTGCCATAACGACGCACACGGCAAACACCGCCAGTACCGCCGGATAGGCGACCGCGGTAATCACCTTGGACCGGATCGCCGCCTGACGCTCCAGCAATATGGACAGGCGGTCGAGAATGGTGCCAAGGCTGCCGGAACTTTCACCCGCCGATACCATCGCACGAAAGAGCGGCGGAAAGCTGCGCGGCTCGGCACCCATCGCTTCGGCCAGGCGCCGCCCCTCCATAACGCCGCCATGGACATGGGAGATAATCGCGCGCGTTTCATCTTTCTCGCTCTGGCGCGAAATGGTGCGCAGCGATTCTTCGAGCGGGCTGACCTGCGACAGCGTCGAAAGCTGGCGCGTGAACAGTGTCAGCTCCTTGTGCGACAGCCGGTTACGGCGCAGGGACAGCAGCGAACCTGAGTCTTTCTTCGCGCCTTCGCGTCCCGCTTCCAGCTTCACGACAAACAGTTTCTTGCCGTCGAGCTGCGCGCGCGCCGCGTCCGCACTATCGGCTTTCACCCGGCCCGCCTTTTCACGGCCCGCCGGGTCGATCACCACATAGTCGAAATCAGGCATCGACCTGCTCGTCGGCCTGACGGCGCGAGATACGGATCGCTTCCTCGGCGCTCGTTTCGCCGCTGCGGACCAGTGCTCGTGCGGCGGAACCCAGATTGGGCGCGTTGAGGAACGCCTGCCGCGCGATCAGCACCTCGTCGCAGCCTTCGTTGATCAGGCGGCGAATAGTGTCATCAATACGGATGAACTCGAACGCGCCGACCCGACCCTTATAGCCGGTGTGGTTGCACTCGGCGCAACCCTTGGCCTGATAAATCACTGTACCCAGATCGAGGCCCAGCAGGGCGCAAGCAGATTTGTCCGCCTGTATCGGCTCGCGGCAATTCGGGCACAATCGGCGCACCAACCGCTGGGCGATCACCGCGCGCAAGGTCGAAGCCAGCAGGAACGGCTCGATCTTCATGTCTCGCAGGCGGGTGATTGCACCCACCGCGTCATTGGTATGCACGGTCGAAAGCACGAGGTGCCCGGTCAGCGACGCCTGAACGGCGATATCCGCCGTTTCCTTGTCGCGTATTTCACCGACCATCACCACGTCCGGATCCTGGCGCAATATTGCGCGCAGGCCCGCAGCGAAGGTCAGGCCTACCTTGGCATTGACCTGCGTCTGCCCCACCCCTTCGACCGCATATTCGACCGGGTCCTCGACGGTCAGGATATTGCGGCTGCCGTCATTAAGTTCACGCAGGCCCGCATAGAGCGTCGTCGTCTTGCCCGATCCGGTCGGACCGGTAACGAGAATGATGCCATTGGGCTCGTGCAGCGCTTCGCGGAAGATGCGGTCCGCCTCGCCCGACATGCCCAGCACATCGAGCGACATGCCCGCATTTTCCTTGTCCAGGATGCGCAGCACGACACGCTCACCCGCGCGACTGGGCAGGGTCGAGACGCGCACGTCGAGCAGCTTGCCGCCCAGTGTCAGGCCGATGCGGCCATCCTGTGGCACGCGCCGCTCGGCAATATCAAGCCGCGCCATCACCTTGATACGGCTGACCAGCACCGGCGCGACATGGGCGGGCATGCGCAATGTCTCGCGCAGCACGCCGTCGATGCGCATGCGCACGATCAGGCCGGTCTCATAGGGTTCGATATGAATGTCGGAAACGCCCTGCCGCGCGGCCTCGGCGATGATGCCGTTGATCAGGCGGATGGCGGGCGCATCATCGGCACTGTCGAGCAGATCCTCTGCCGTTGGAATATCGCCCGCGATCAGGTCCAGCTCATCCTCGCCCACATGCATCGACCCGGCCATGGCAGCGGCGCTGCCGTCCTGCGCATAATGGGCGGACAGATAGCGATCGAAAGCCGGTCCATCGACAAAATCGACATCGAAGCTCTGCGCCAGATGCCGCCGCACCTCCAGC
Organism: Sphingobium sp.; assembly: GCA_020446425.1. Lineage (GTDB taxonomy): Bacteria > Pseudomonadota > Alphaproteobacteria > Sphingomonadales > Sphingomonadaceae > Sphingobium. Next base: position 268,894 of record JAGRES010000003.1, read on the forward strand.
AGCGCGACCGGATCTCCGCCTTCGCGAAAGGCTATACGTGCGCGGCCATCTTCGCTCTGCCCGATCAGAACCACGCCATTGGTGCGGGCAAAGGCATAGGGAATATCCACCGCGCGCGGCGGCGGCAGCGGCGACAGCGGTATGTGCGCTTCGCTTTCCTGCCCGAGCGGATCTGTGTCGCGCTCGTCGCTCATTGCCCTTCGGCCTCGCTCGCCGGTATTTCAACCGGCTGTATCACGGTGGTGGACTGGCGCACCTGCGGCGTTTCGACACCGCCTGCCGCTACTTCGTCGGTCGGCTGAGCCGGAGCCACATATCCCGGCGGCACCGCACCCATATAGTCGCGCACCAGTTCGTCGATGCTGGGCTCGCTATCGGGATTCTTGAGCAGCTGCTGCCCGCGAATATAGCCATAGCGCTGCGCGGTCAGGCGCGCGGCGTCCTCTTTGCTGCGCAATATGGTCGGGCGGATGAAGACCATCAGGTTGGTCTTAGTCCGGCTCTTGCTGCGCGATTTGAACAGCTCGCCAATGCCGGGAATATCCGACAGCAACGGGATGCGTTCAATCGTCTTGCGCTCATTATCGTCCAGCAAGCCGCCCAGCGCCAATATCTCGCCATCATCGACCGTGACCGACGTTTCGATCTCACGCTTGTTGAGGATCAGCTCGCTGCTGTTATTGGACACCGGCCCCGCGATGCTGCTGACCTCCTGCCGCAGGAACAGTTTGATCGCGCCGCCCGCATTAATCTGCGGCCGAACCTCAAGCTGAACACCGACATTCTGGCGCTGCACGGTGCGGAACTGGTTGTCGAAATTCTGCGACAGCGCCTCACCGGTGGTGATCGGAATTTCCTGGCCGACGAGGATCGACGCCTTCTGGTTGTCCATCGTCATGATCGAGGGTGTCGATAGGATATTGCTGTCCGTATCCGATTTCACCGCATTGATGATCGCACCGAAAAAGCCGTTCTTGCCCCAGTTGGTCGCAACTCCGCCAAAGCCGCCGCGCGCACCGAGCAGCGCATCCGCTGCCGCCTGTTGCAGCGTCGTCTGCAAGGTTCCGTTCTCGGTCTCCTCGGTGGTCGTAATCGTCCCGTTGGTGTCGACAACCGTCGTTTTTTTGGTACCCAGCTGGGTCGCGGCATAGGCGCCGCCCAGCGTCAGAATATTGGGCTCGGCATTGCTGTAATTGGTCGCGGCAAATCCGGTCTTGGTATTGCCGAGCAGGAACTGCACACCCAGCTTCTTGGCCGCCGCATCGCTGATCTCCACGATGATCGCCTCGACCAGCACCTGCTCGCGCCGTGTATCGAGTTGGCGGATCGTCTCGCCCAGCATGCGCTGTACGTCGTTGCTGGCCGCGATGATGATCGCATTGGCGCCCTCATAGCGCGTAACGACCGCCGGACCGGATCGTGCGATCCCTTTGCCGCCCGATGAGGAAGCCGCCTTGGAGGCCGGCTTCGCCGAGCCATCGGCACCATCACCGCCACTGCTTGCCACAGAGCTGCTCTGGCCCAATAGCTGTTCCAGCACCGGCATCAGCTTTCCCGCATCGGCATGCTCCAGCCAGTAGACGCGAATTTCTGTGCCGCTCGCGGCCTGCTGGTCCAGATCCCGCGCCATCTGCGACAGCTTCGCCACGGCGGCGGGCTGGCCACGAATGGCGATGCTGTTATTGGCGTCAATCGGCACGACATTGGCTGCTGCAGCCGCGCCGTCGCCGCCCCCCGTCATCAGCGCCTGAAGCGAGGTCGCGACTTCACGCGCGCCAGCGTTTTTGAGCTGCACCATCTGCGTGGCGGCGCTGTCCTGGTCGATCCGGCCCAATATCTGGCGGATACGGGCGATATTGTCGGCATAGTCGGCCACCACAATACTGTTGCCGCTGCGGTTGGCGGTGACGGAGCCTTCGCGGCTGACCAGCGGACGCAGCGTATCGAGCGCGGACGCCGCATCAATGGAATGCAGCCGGAATACCTCGGTCACGAACTGGTTACGATTGGTCGCCCGGCCCACGCTGCTTGGCTGTCCCGCCGCGCCATCGGCAGGCTGAATGCGATACGCACCACCCGGCGCGGGTACGGCGACCAAGCCATTGGCACGCAGAGTTGAGAGGAAAATCTCGAAATATTCGGATTTCGACAGCGGCCTGTCCGTCACGACGGAAACCTTGCCCTGCACACGGTTGTCGATGATGAAGGTGCGGCCCGTCACCCGCGCCGCATCCTGAATGAAGGCGCGGATGTCCGCATCGCGCACATTGAGCGTCTGCTGCGCCGCGACCGGCATGCTGGTGACCGAAACCGCGCATAAAGCCAGCGCCGAAGTGATTTGGAGAATTGCTTTTTTCATTATTTCTGGACCGTTATGACTATGGGCACCACATCGGCGCCGCGTTCCACCATCAGCGATATGCGCGCACCCGGAGTCAATGCCTGCTGCAAAATCGACGCATCGCCCGCCGAAGCAATGGACTTGCCGTTCACCTGAGTAATCACATCGCCCTCACGGAACCCGGCCTGCTGAAAACCCGGTCCCTTTGGCGTCACCAGCAAGCCGGTAATCCGCCCATCGCTCATGCGCGCGCCAAAGCCGACGCCAGCCTTGATCACATCCACGCTCACACCCTCCCGCGGACCAGATGATGCGGAGGCATCCTGTGATGGCGCGACATTGGGAGCTGGTGGTGCAACGGGCGTCACCGGCTCGGATTGATCGAGAAAGATGCTCTCCTCCACACCGCTCCGGTCAATTACGACATGATCAAATGCAACCGACTTCAACGTCACACCCGGCTGAATCTCGTCACCTACGGCATAGCTGCCCTGTTCGCCATCCGCTCCGCCGATAATCGCCGAACCCAGACCCGACCCTTCGTTGATGCGAACGCCGTATAGGGTCAGCGCCAGCGACGTCACATTCTGCGGCCCGCCAGATTGTACCGGCGCCGGGAAAAACGCGTCGAAGCTCTGGAACAGCTGCGCACGGGCGGACGCAGGCAGCAGCTCGGCCTGCCTCCCGCGCCATTCGCCCATCGGGCCCAGCGGCGTGACAATCGTCCAGGCCAGGCGCACAAGCTGCACAACCAGCAATGCGATCATCGCCAGTTCCAACAGCCGGGGCCACGCAATCGTGCGCGGCCAGCCAAAGCCTTTCATATCATCTATCAATCGAGCAAATTTCAAAGCCGATCACCCCCGGGCAGAGTCAGCGCGCTAGTGCCGGATCATTACCGCTGAATGACAGGTTTATGACGGAAATATTTCGCTTTGCAATCGCCAGCTAAGCGCTTGAATATCCCGCTTCGGTGCATAAAAAGCGCATATGCATGACTGGATCATAGAACCGCCAGCGCCCGACGCCGATCCCGCACGGATCGCACGGCACGACCATGTCCAGCGTTTTCCAAAACCGGCGCTTGATCTGTTTCAGCAGAAATCCTTCCTGTCTCCCGAGGAATGCGCGCAAATTATCGAGCGCATCGACCAGAAACGCCGTCCCTCCACAGTGGCAGATTATAATGGGGATGACGTCTTTCGCACCAGCGAGACCTGTGATCTCGACATGGCCGATTCGTTTGTAATCGGAATCAATAATCGTATCGCGGCATATCTCGGCATAGACCCCAATTACGGCGAACCTATTCAGGGGCAACGCTATGCCGTGGGTCAGGAATTCAAATCGCACACCGATTATTTTGAGCCCGACGGGCCGGATTTCGCCAAGTTTTGCTCGATCTCGGGCAATCGTACCTGGACAGCGATGATCTATCTGAATGAACCGGGAGCAGGAGGCGCCACCCGCTTCACGAAAATCGGCAAGACGATCCAGCCGATGACCGGCAAGATGCTGTTATGGAATAACCGCCGCGCCGACGGCACGCCCAATCCCGCGACCGAGCATCACGGCATGAAAGTGCGCAGCGGCACCAAATATGTGATCACGAAATGGTTCAGAGAACGTCCCTGGGCATAACCCGGTCTCTCTCTCATTTATTGGCCTGCTGGTATCACTTCACCAATCGGCGCATATCATGATAGCCGCGCGGCGACGGCGAATAGCCATTGACGCGCCGTCCCGCCAATGACCAGCGCACCGGGGTGGCGAGCGGAATGAAGCCATTATGTGCCTGCACCAGCGGTTCAGCTTGCGCCAGTAACTCGGCACGCCCTGCCATATCTTCCGCCGCCACAGATTGCTCCAGCAACTCTTCCGCTTCCTTGCTGCAATGCACCTTCCGCTTGCAGCTGACCCGGCCCAGATACCAGGACACGCTGGGATAAGGCGCGACCTCATCGACCAGCGTCAGATCGGCATTCCTGTCTGTCCGCTTCAGATCAACATCAATAGCCCTGAGTTGCGCGCGCAGGGCAATGAACAGCAGCTCCATGCCCGGGCCTTTGGGCAAAGCGATGGACAGCGTGACCGGCTTTCCGTCGTGCTGCGCCCGCCAGCGCGTGATGGTGCCTATGGCCAGGTTCCGCCGCTCCGTAATGGGTTGCCGTGCCCAATCGGGCGGTGCCGGCATCTGCGGCAGCTCAAGCTGCTGCGGCACAATCTGCATCGCAATGCGCCAGCGGTTGATATCGAAATAGCCGATCAGGGCTTCCCGCTCGATCGCCATATTGATCGCCTCGCGCACATTGGGATCATCGAACAGCTTGGTGCGCGGCGACAGGGCGAGTCCGAAAAGACCAACAACTGGATCGAACCGTACCGTCCCGGCATTGACTTCCGCCAGACCAAGAAAGGGCAGATCGGCCAATGTGCCGCCCAGCACCAGATCGCTCTGACCATTTTGAAAGCGCATGATCGCCCTTGCGCTTCGTTCCGCCCAGATAATCCGCGTTTCGATGTCTTCCGGCTGCTCCTCAGGTGCCATAAAATCGGCGACAGGCGTCAACAGCATGTCGCCGGGCTGCCCCTTTTCCTGCAATATCTTGCGATAGGGCCCCGAACCGCCGTCAGACATGGCGATGCCCATTTGAGGCAGGGCAAGCGCCATCAGGAAATTGGGACGCGGGTTCTTGAGCCTGATCTCGATGACGTCCGCGGTCATCGCAAGAATATCCGAAATCGTGGCGACAGGACCATAAGGGTCCTCTGCGACGACAGCGCGTTTCCGCGCGAGCAAGATGCGCCTCACATCTCGTGCGTCGACGCGCTTGCCGTTGGCCCAACGCGCGCGCCGCAACCGGAAGATATAACTTTTCCCGTCGTCCACTACGATCCAGCGTTGCGCAAGACCGGGGATGACGTTCCCGGCGTCGTCATAGCTGACCAGTCCTTGCGCGGTCGCTGCAAAAGAAATCGCACCGGCAAGGCTATCAATATGAGTGAGCGGTGCGCGAAACTCGTCCTGTGCGCCGATGACGCTGACACCTATGGGGCCATTCGCGGACCTGTCGCCGCACGAGGCAACAAGCGTGAGCATCGCGGTAATCAATGCGGCCTTGGCCATGCGCCGGGACGGTTCGCGCGCTTTCCGCCATAATCGCAAAGGTCCCTGGGCGAGCATGGCATCTCCCTACCCTGCCGGCGCTGTCACGCCAAGCCATATTGCCACGCCGGCTTAGCGTCAGCCCATTAGCCTGCAAAAATGGTGCGGACGGCGGGACTCGAACCCGCACTCCCAAACGGGAAGCGGATTTTAAGTCCGCTGCGTCTACCGGTTTCGCCACGTCCGCTCCCCACCCGCACAGAAGCAGGTATGAGGAGGCTGTGCACTGCTATGCCATGCACGGTGCGTCAAGTCCGGAGTATATAAAATTATAGGCGGCCAAGCTGGCCGCCCATAGATCATGATAAAATATATATCCGGCACATCATCGCCGAATATGCGAATGGCTTACTTTGCGTTGAGCCGCTCGCGGATTTCCTTACCCGGCTTGAAGAAGGGAACCTTCTTGGCGTCTATCGACACCGCTTCCCCCGTTCGCGGGTTGCGGCCAGTGCGCGCATCGCGCGACCGCGTCGTGAATGCGCCAAAGCCACGCAATTCAACCCGCCCCCCATTGGCCAGTTGGGACGTTATCTCGGTAAAGAAAATATCGACTATTCTTTCGATTTCGAGCGGAGTCAGGTCGCTATTCTCATCCGCTAGACGTTGAACCAGTTCGGAACGGATCATTTATCCTCCTCATCCCGGCATGCCCACCTTGTTGCCGGTAGGATCCTATTAAGCAATTTACAGAAAAATGACAATAACGCCGCAGCTGATACGTCTTGTTATATTTCAACACACTACAGTGTTCATCTTCGTAAAATATAGAACAGCCAATATAGAAATCCCGCCATGGCCGGGCCATGACGGGATTTTACAATGAAACGACTGGGCCGAGATCAGCCGTCGTTTTTGGCTTTCAGCGCTTCGCCAAGAATATCGCCCAGCGATGCGCCGCTGTCGGAAGATCCGTACTGCGCAACCGCCTGCTTTTCTTCGGCGATCTGCAGGGCCTTGACCGAGAAGTTCGGCTTCTTGCTGCGGTCGAAACCGATGACCATCGCATCGAACTTCTGACCCGGCTGGAAGCGTTCGGTACGCTGCTCGTCACGGTCGCGGCCAAGATCGCCACGCTTGATAAAGCCGGTCGCGCCGTCTTCACCCGCCTGAACCTCAAGACCGTTGTCGCGCACTTCAAGCACGCTGACGGTAACGATCTGGTTCTTGGACAGGCCCGAGCCTGCGCTCGCGCCGCCAGCGGCGGGAGCGCCTTTTTCGAGCTGCTTCATGCCCAGGCTGATGCGTTCCTTCTCGACGTCGATATCGAGAACGATGGCTTTGACGACCTCGCCCTTGCGGTGCAGGTTGAGTGCGTCCTCGCCCGAGATGCCCCAGGCGATATCGGACATGTGAACCATGCCGTCCACGTCGCCTTCCAGGCCGATGAACAGACCGAATTCGGTGGCGTTCTTGACTTCGCCCTCGACCGTGCTGCCAACCGGGTGCGTCTCGGCGAAGCTATCCCACGGATTGCTCTGGGCCTGCTTGAGGCCGAGCGAGATGCGACGCTTCTCGCTGTCGACTTCCAGTACGACGACGTCGACTTCCTGGCTGGTCGATACAATCTTGCCCGGATGGACATTCTTCTTGGTCCAGCTCATTTCAGACACATGGACCAGGCCTTCAATGCCCGGCTCCAGTTCGACGAAGGCGCCATATTCGGTGATATTGGTGACGCGACCGGCAAGCTTCGCACCGATCGGATATTTCGCATCCGCGCCTTCCCACGGATCGCTTTCGAGCTGCTTCATGCCCAGGCTGATGCGCTGGGTGTCGCGGTTGATGCGGATGATCTGCACCTTCACCGTGTCGCCGATATTGATCATCTCATTGGGATGGTTGATGCGCTTGTAGCTGAGGTCGGTGACGTGCAGCAGACCGTCAATACCGCCAAGATCAACGAATGCACCATAATCGGTGATGTTCTTGACGACGCCCTCGATGATCTGACCTTCGCTCAGGGTCTGGATCAGGCCGCTGCGCTGTTCGGCGCGGGTTTCTTCCAATATGGCGCGGCGCGAAACGACAATATTGCCGCGGCGGCGATCCATTTTCAGGATCTGGAAAGGCTGGACAATGTCCATCAGCGGCGTCACGTCGCGGACCGGACGGATATCGACCTGGCTACCGGGCAGGAACGCCACGGCGCCGTCGAGATCAACCGTGAAGCCGCCCTTGACGCGGCCGAAGATCACGCCGTCGACACGTGCGCTCTCGGTGAATTCTGCTTCCAGCTTGTCCCATGCGGCTTCGCGGCGCGCACGGTCACGCGAGAGCATCGCCTCGCCATGCGCATTTTCAACGCGGTCCACATAGACTTCGACTTCATCGCCAACCGTCAGCTCGGCCTTCTGGCCGGGCGCAGCGAATTCGCGCAACGGAACGCGGCCTTCGCTTTTCAGGCCAACGTCGATAACAGCGAGGTCGTTTTCGATAGCGGTGACGGTGCCTTTTACAACGCGGCCTTCAAAACCGCCATCTTCACCGCCCAGGGATTCATTCAATAGCGCCGCGAAATCGTCGCGGCTCGGAAATGCCGTAGAGGCCATAGGGTTTAGTCCTTTTACATCTTTTCTGGCCATCCGGTTGTCTCCGGAGGTCTTTTCAAACTGGACCCCGATTACGTTTCGCCAGTGGCGAACAGGCGATCAAGGTCTCTGGCCAAACTGCCCACGCCGCCCCATGCGAACGCAGACATCCGGAAAACGATGATTTGGCAATGCAGTTCGGAAAAGCGAAAAGGGCGCGCGGAAAACCCGTGCGCCTTGCCCTGCTACCCTTTCGGATAGCCTTCCAGCCGTGCATCCACCAGAGCAATCGCCCTCTGGATGGCGGCGTCTATAGTCAATTCACTCGTATCAAGCAAGTCCGCATCGTCGGCCTGAGCCAGCGGCGCGTTGTCGCGCCCCATATCGCGGGCGTCGCGCGCGGCGATCTCGCTTTCCATCACGTCGATATCCGCTTTCTGTCCTTGGCCTGTCATCTCGGTGGCGCGGCGCTCCGCACGCACTCTGGGCGATGCGATAACATAGAGTTTGGCGTCCGCTTCGGGCGCTATCACCGTGCCGATATCGCGCCCATCCAGCACCGCGCCCCCCTGCTGGTGCGCGAAATCGCGCTGCCGCTTCAGCAGCGCGGCGCGTACGGCGGGATAGGCAGACAGGCGGGACGCGAGAACCCCGGTTTCCTCCGCTCGCAGCTCAGGATCGGCAAGCAGTCCGTCAGGAAATCCCGTGGCGGCCAGCGCATCGCCTTCATTATCGGGATCGCCTCCGGCTCGCCTCAGCGAGAGCGCAACGGCGCGATAAAGACCGCCGGTATCAAGATGAGGAATGCCATAATGCGCCGCAAGCGCGCGGGCGATGGTCCCCTTCCCCGATGCCGCAGGTCCATCGACGGCGATTATCATGCCTGCCTCTTCAGCCGGATCGCCTTGACGATCCCGTAGATGGCGACCGCGCTCCAGACGAATTCGAGCAGCATTGACGCCAGATTGAAATGTACGGTCAGCGAAAGGCACAGAAGGATGGCGCCGAGCAGGTTCACGACATTATAAGCAAGCGCGTTCACGCTACGCGCCATATTGTTATACGCATAGGCACCGACGATGCAGGCGCTGCCGATCAGGCCGACGATGTTCGCCAATAACGGGCTCAAGACTCCGCTCCCAATGAGTGTAGCATGGCCTCGAAACCCGGGAAGCTGGTCGCAACCGGCCGCATATCGTCCACCGTGACCCCGCTCGCCGAAGCGCCGCCCGCCACGGCAAAGCTCATGGCGATGCGATGGTCGAGATTGGCGGCGATGACAGGGGTCTGGTTACCACCTTTAAGAGGCTCTCCACCGCTGCCGGTGATAGTGAGGCCATCCGTCTGCTCCTCGACCCGCGCGCCAGTCCGCGCCAGCCCCTGCGCCATCAGTGCCAGCCGGTCGCTTTCCTTGACGCGTAATTCCTCAAGGCCGGTCGTGCGGGTCGTGCCCTCGGCCATGCTCGCCGCGACAAAGAAGATCGGGAATTCATCAATCATGCTCGGCGCAATATCCGGGGGAACGTCGATCCCTGTCAACCTGCTGGCCCGCGCACGAATATCGGCCACGGGCTCGCCACCCACTTCGCGCTCATTATGATAGGTCAGGTCGGCGCCCATCGCCTCCAGCATGCGGAACAGGCCGGTGCGGGTGGGGTTCATCCCGACATTGGTCACGGTAACATCCGAACCCGGCGTGATGAGCGCCGCAACAACCGGAAACGCAGCCGAAGACGGATCGCCGGGTACGATAATTTTCTGCGGCTTGAGTTCCGCCTCGCCCCTGATCGAGATGATGCGCGCGCCGGAAGCATCCTGCTCTACCGTGAGATCGGCTCCGAATCCCTTCAGCATGCGCTCGCTATGATCCCGTGTCGCTTCCGGTTCGATAACGCGCGTAATACCCGGTGCATTGAGTCCAGCCAGCAGCACCGCCGACTTCACCTGAGCAGAAGCGACCGGCAGGCGGTATTCAATCGGCACAGCGGGTACGAGCCCCCGCATCGTCAGCGGCAGGCACCCTCCCGGGCGGGCAGTGAAGTCAGCGCCCATCAGCGAAAGAGGGTCGATCACCCGGCCCATCGGGCGCTTGCTGAGCGAAGCGTCGCCGATAAAGGTCGCCGTCAGGTCATGGCTGGCGAGCAGCCCCATCAGCAGCCGCGTCGATGTGCCGCTATTGCCCATGTCGAGCGCGGTTTCCGGCTGTAACAAACCGCCGACGCCCACGCCGTCTATATGCCAGACCCCGCTGTCATCCCGCTCGATACGCGCGCCCATCGCGCGCAGGGCCGCAGCCGTGGCAAGGACATCCTCGCCCTCCAGCAGCCCCTCGACCGTGCTGTGCCCCACCGCCAGCGCCGAGAACATCAGCGCGCGATGCGATATACTCTTGTCGCCCGGCACCGTGACACTGCCGGTCAGCCCTTCGGCAGGCGCGCGGAATGTCGCAGGTTGCGGTTGGCTGGCGGCGGCATGCGCGGTCATCAATTCGGGCTTTCTTCAATAAACTGCAACAAAATGCGTTCCGGCTTTTGACAGCGCGACGATGCTATGGCAAGGCGCGCGTCACTTCGCATGGCGGCGCATGCTGTCACGCACTATCGCATACATATTGCTTGTTGGAAAAAGGATGGAAGGCGGCACATGGTGAAGCCTGAATGGGGCACGAAACGGACCTGCCCGAAATGCGCAACGCGCTTTTACGATCTCGGCAATGAAACGCCGGTAACCTGCATTTCCTGCGGTGTTTCGTGGGATCCTGAACCCGTGCTCAAGTCCAAGCAGCCACTTCCATACGAAGAAGTGGCGCCCGACAAGAAAAATGAAAAGGCCGATAGCGATCTTGCCGAGGTCGATAACGATCTCGACATAGATATCGACGAAGACGATGATTCGCCAGACAATGACGTCGATCTGGGTGGCGACGACGATCTCGGTGTCGAGGCCGGTAACGACGACGACAACGACGATAATTGAGAATTAACCACTTGCATTTAGAGGTGCTGCTCGCCTAAAGGCAGCGCCTCCCCATGGCAATTTATGGGGAACCATCTTCGCCGATAAACCAGACCGGCGGAACAGGGATGGGGCCGTAGCTCAGCTGGGAGAGCGCTACACTGGCAGTGTAGAGGTCAGGGGTTCGATCCCCCTCGGCTCCACCAAATCCAACGCTTCATGCGAACCCCTGGGTTTTTGGTTGCCGGATGTTCAAGTCCATCCGGCATGGTTCGATCCCCCTCGGCTCCACCAAATCTCCTAAACACAAATAACACCGTTCGTGCTGAGGAGGGTCTGAGGCCCTGAGCTTGTCGAAGGGCAAGACCCGTCTCGAAGCACATGCCCTTCGAGACGCCGCTTCGCCACGCTCAGCGGCTCCTCAGGGCAAACGGATCAAAGCGGTATATCGCCCTAATATCCCGTCCTGACACGGATCCGCGAATTCAGTGACAAACCGCGCCTTCCCGCCGGGCAGCGCGTAGGGTTGAACGCCGTATCGAGGCAAATCCACAGGTCGCTCAACATACCATAACGGTTGGAGCCGACGCGGATCATGTCGATCCGCATGCCGGGATTGGCGCGCGCAAAGGCCCCAGCCAGCTGTCCCGCTGTCAGGCGCGACTGACGCGCCATCAACGCCATATCGGGAAACCGCAGCCCCAGGTAAAGCGCGCGCGCCTTGTCGAAATAGGCATCCGGTTTCTTCGCCATGCACGTGCCGTGCTTGGCCCATTCGCGCTGCATCAACTGCACCGAGGGCGTAACACACAGATTTTCTGCCAGAACCTCACGGGGCAGCACCGATGCGAGCGAGCACCATTGCGGCCAACTGCGCCCCTTTCCGTCCGGCCACAAGCCATGCAGAATGAAACCGAAGCGGCCTATGCTCTTGTCGCACTGCATCGACCGCGCTGCCGTGCTTGCGCAATATTGCGGCGTCCAGCTAAGCGCTAGGGTGTAGCCGCCAATCGCCATACGCCGCACGTCACGCTCGTTTATGGGATTTTCCACCCGCGGCGTGGGAATGCGATTGGGTAACCGGCATTGCGCCGTGCCCGGCTGTCCCTGCGCTTCGACAGGCATCAGCGCCATCAACAGCGCCAGGCCCGCCGCGAGCGAATCAGGCACTGGCAAAATCAAGCCCGACATCGGCGGCGGGCGCGGACTGGGTCAGACGCCCGACGCTGATATAGTCCACACCCGTTTCCGCTATCGCGCGAATGGTATCGAGCCGAACGCCACCCGACGCTTCGGTCGGCACACGCCCGCCTATCAGCGTGACGGCCCCGCGCAGCGTCGGCGGGTCCATATTATCGAGTAGCAAATGCGTCGCGCCTGCTGTCAGAGCCGGTTCAATCTGGTCGACCCGGTCCACCTCGACGATGATGCTCTCGACGCCTGCATCGACCGCACGGCGGACCGCCTCGCCCACTGATCCGGCCACCGCGATATGATTGTCCTTGATCATCGCTGCGTCCCACAAGCCCATGCGGTGGTTGGTCGCACCGCCCATGCGCGTCGCATATTTCTCCAGCACGCGCAGGCCGGGGATGGTCTTGCGCGTATCGAGCAAGGTCGCGCCCGTACCGGCTATCTTGTCCACATAAGTACGGGTCATCGTCGCGATACCGGTCAGGTGCTGCACTGTATTGAGCGCGGATCGCTCGGCGGTAAGCAGCGCGCGAGCATTCCCTTTCATACGCATCAGGTCAGCGCCGGCGGCAATGCTCTCTCCCTCGCCCACCAGAATTTCGATTTCGACATCGGGATCGAGCACCCGGAAAAAAGCCTCGGCTATCGGCAGCCCCGCCACCGTCACGGCGTCGCGGCTGTCCATCATGCCTGTAAAGCGCGCATCCGCCGGGATTACATTCTCGGACGTGACGTCGCGGCCACCGCCGCCCAATGGCCCGCCCAAATCCTCGGCCAATGTGGAAGCAATGAAGGCGGGCAAGTCAAAGTCGGGCAGCGAGAATGTCATCGGGTCATGACTAGCGGATTTTTCGGTCAACACAATGACAAGCAAAGCGCATGACGTGTGTCTTGCAACCGGGTGCGGGTCACCCCATGTCCATGGCATGCCGATCAATCAGGACCAGTTCGACCAGTTCGCCGCCCAGATGCCCGGCATGGGCCGTGACCCTCAGTCTGTCCGTATGCGCGTGGAGGCGCTGGAAGCGGTGCTGGAGCGCATGTTCGTCGTGCCGGGGATCAACCGCCCTATCGGCCTTGATTCTATCGTCGGCCTGATCCCAGTAGTGGGCGACCTCGCCACCGCTGCCATGGGCGCCTATCTGGTGTGGGAAGCGCGCAATCTGGGTCTGCCCAAATGGAAGCTGGCGCGCATGGCCGCCAATGTCGGTTTCGATACCGCGCTGGGCGCTATTCCGTTTATTGGCGATGCGTTCGACTTTTTCTGGCGGTCCAACACCCGCAACCTGCGCATCATCCGCAAGCACCTCGACAAGCATCACCCGGAAACGGTGATTATTGAGGGTTAGCCTAGTTTCATTTCGCCGAACAGATCGGGTAAATTACGAAAGCTTTCGCTAATTGCATCGAGTGCCTCCCTCTCCTTTTCCGGATTTCCCTTACCATAATGGCCTTCACGATCGAAAGTACTCTTCATTATCCGGGTAAGCATGAAAAATCCTATCGCTTGCTTCCAAATTTGATCCAATCCTTCATGAACACCGGAATCGAATAAGAATCGGGCTTCGCCCTTTGCGATCAAGAAATTTCTTTCAGTTTCAGCGTCTGGGCGATCCGCCTCCCTTAAAATATGGGCCAAGAAAGCTTCAGATCTCTCAAATACTTTATATCGCTTGTCGAACAATTCGTTCTTCAAAGATCGATCCTGCAGATCGACTTGACGGCTCAAAATCTTGCTTTGGCGTATCGCTATCACGATCGCACCTATCACGGCAGCTAGGCCCGTAACTAGAGTTGCAAAAGCTTCCCAGCTAAAATCAAACCAAGCAATAACCCCGGAGCACATCACCGCGCTCCCAGATCCCCCTGCCCCACGGTGCCCGCCGCCATTTCCATCATCCGGTCGAGGCTCTTCTTCGCTTCGATGCGCAAGCCTTCCTCTATCTCGACGCGCGGCTCCAGATCGCGCAGGCACAGATACAGCTTCTCCAGCGTGTTGAGCGCCATATAGGGGCAGATGTTGCAGTTGCAGTTGCCGTCCGCGCCGGGTGCGCCGATGAAGGTCTTTTCCGGCACCGCCTTTTCCATCTGGTGAATGATGTGCGGCTCGGTCGCGACGATCAGCGTATCGCCCTCCATATCCTTCGCATATTGCAGGATACCGCTGGTCGATCCGACATAATCGGCATGGTCGATGATATGCGCGGGGCATTCCGGGTGCGCGGCAACCGGCGCATCGGGATGTTCGGCCTTGAGCTTGAGGATTTCCTTTTCGCTGAACGCCTCATGCACGATGCACACGCCCGGCCACAGCAGCATGTCACGCCCGGTCTTGCGCGCCAGATAGCCGCCCAGGTGCTTGTCCGGGCCGAAAATGATCTTCTGGTCGAGCGGGATCTGGTCCAGGATTTTCTCCGCCGAAGAACTGGTGACAATCACATCGGAAAGCGCCTTCACCTCGGTTGAGCAGTTGATATAGGTGAGCGCGATATGATCCGGATGCGCTTCGCGAAACGCCCTGAACTGATCGGGCGGGCAGGAATCCTCAAGGCTGCACCCTGCATCCATATCCGGTAGCACGACAATCTTTTCGGGTGAGAGAATTTTCGCCGTCTCCGCCATGAAGCGTACACCGCAAAAAGCGATGACATCCGCATCAGTCGCCGCCGCCTTTTTCGACAGCTCCAGCGAATCGCCGACAAAATCGGCCAGATCCTGAATCTCCGGCTTCTGGTAATAATGGGCGAGGATGATCGCGTTGCGCTCTTTCCTCAGCCGGTTGATCTCGGCCAGCAAATCCAGCCCGGCAAGGGATTCAACCGGTTGCACGCTCATCTTCATTCTCCACCATATGATTGCGCCAATGGGGCGCCCTGCATGAATTGGTCACCACTGACGCGCCTGATATGATAACTCAGTTCACAGCGCCCGGTTGCCGATGCCTCGACATATGGGCCCCGGTCCATATTTTCAACGCGCATCGCGGATATTCCAGTGCGGAACAGAAACTATCCCGAAGGGCGGCGTTACTCGTCTTCGCCTTCCGCCTCGTCCTCGAACCGTGCATTGACGGTGGCATGCATGCCTGACGTGCGAAGCGGTATGGAGAATGTGCGCTCAATAGCCCGGCGAGCGGTATCGCGCGCCGCTTTCATCTCTGCGTCCGAGCGTGCCTGACGCATGATATTGACCATGGCGACATCGCGATTGGCCTTGTCCAGCCGTTTTTCGGCGTTGGCCAGCTTGGCTGCATTGCCATTGGCCGCATATTCGATGACATTGGCGAAATCGAGATCCGGCCCAGCCAGCGCCAGCGGCGGCAATTTGATGCTGAGCGTTTCCTCTTCCTCGTCCCAGACGACATCCTTGCTCTTGATCGCCTTGACATCCAGTTCGTAACGCACCGTGCCGGGAATGGAAACCAGACTGCGCCTGCTGCCTGCTGCCTCCTGTGGTTTGGCTTCGGCTGCTTCCGCACTCTTGGCGTCACCCTCGCTTTCGTTGGCCTTGTTTTCCTCCTTGGCAACCGGGACGACAACAGGAGCAAGGTCGGTCGAAATCACGGAGACATAGTGCCCCAGATAAACGGGCAAGCGCTTTTCGCCGTGCAATATGTCCAGGCCCTCCGAGATGGCTTCCTGGACATTCTCCTCATTTTGCGCCTGGCTGCTATTGTAGAAATAAAAGGCTCCGCCAAAGGCCAGTGCAAACATCACCACGCCCAGAGCGATCGGCACGATCAGCTTCTTCATGGATTGGAGACCCTCCAGATATCGTCCGAAATATGTTCTGCCAGCCCGCGCTGCCCCAGGTCAAGCAGATGTGCAAGCACGGACCGGGCGGCGGCCGGGTGCAGCCTCTTGTCCACGCCCTTGTACATTTCGGGCACTATGGCGGCGATGCTTACGCCGCCCTCATGCATCTCCAGATGCCGCAGTATCTGGCCCTCGCGATGCTTTCTATGCCCCATCATGCCGCGCACCAGGCGCTGCGGCGTTTCCACCGCTTCGCCATGGGCCGGAAAATAGATCCGGTCGTCCCGCTCCATCAGCTTCTGCATGGAACGCATATAGTCCGCCATGTCGCCATCGGGGGGCGATACGATGCTGGTGGACCAGCCCATTACATGGTCGCCGGTGAACAGCGCCTGCTCCTCCCGCAAGGCAAAGCAGAGGTGATTGGATGTATGGCCCGGCGTCGCCACCGCCTCGATGGTCCAGCCATCACCGCTGATCGCTGCGGTATCGCTCATAAGCTCGTCCGGCCGGTATTCGGCATCGAAGGCAGCGTCGGCGCGCGGCCCATCATCCTCCAGCGTCAGCGGCGCGCAACCGATGATCGGCGCGCGCACCTTCTCCGCCAGTAGCCCAGCTGCCGGACTATGGTCGCGATGCGTGTGCGTGCACATGATGGCGCGCACCTTCCTGCCGCCTACCGCCGCGATCAGAGCATCCATATGCGCGTCGTCCGCTGGCCCGGGGTCTATGACCGCAACATCGCCACCACCAACGACATAGCTCTGCGTGCCAGTATAGGTGAAGGGCGAGGGATTGGGCGCCAGCACGCGGCTGACCAGCGGAGAAAGGCGCATCGCCTCTCCGGTTGGCAGGTCATCCCTATCAAATGGCGCGTTCATGGAATTTGGCCTGTCGCTTCCGCCCGATCAAACAGTTTGCACGATGCTGCTACAGGAAAAATGCGAAATTTGTCGGATTTTTTTACAAACCCGGAAGAGCCGCAAAAATCGTTAACCATTATAACCCGCAGAAAAGCGCGGTGGAGCAGAATTGGCACGGGCCATGCACATATATTGGCATCTACCCCGCTTGACCCCCCGGGGGATGTCGGCGCCAAGTCTCCGGCTCCGCATCCCCCACCGGGAACCTCCCGAAAACCTGCTCAGTCCGCGCGC
>JAGRES010000004.1 GCA_020446425.1 Sphingobium sp.
GATCAGCCACTGACGCTTGCCACCATCCCCAAGGAAGATCAACGCGTTTACGACATGATCTGCCGAGCCGACACGCTTGGCGTGTTCCAGATCGAATCGCGCGCGCAGATGTCGATGCTGCCGCGGCTCAAACCGCGCTCTTTCTACGATCTGGTGATCGAGGTGGCGATCGTGAGGCCGGGGCCGATCCAGGGCGACATGGTGCATCCTTATTTACGCCGGCGCGAAGGCAAGGAGCCGGTGGATTATCCAAGCCCGGAAATGAAGAAAATTCTGGAGCGGACGCTAGGTGTGCCGCTGTTTCAGGAGCAAGCGATGAAGATCGCCATCGATGCCGGCGGGTTCACGCCGAGCGAGGCCGACCAGCTGCGTCGGGCAATGGCGACCTTCAGGCGCAACGGCACCATTCACAACTATCGCGAAAAGCTGATCAAGGGCATGGTGAGCAAGGGATACGATCCCGATTTCGCGGAACGCTGCTTCAAACAGATAGAGGGTTTCGGCGATTACGGCTTTCCCGAAAGCCACGCCGCCTCGTTCGCGCTGCTGGTCTATGCGTCCTGCTGGTTCAAGGCGTTTTATCCCGACGTCTTCTGCGCCGCGACCCTCAATTCGCAGCCGATGGGCTTTTATGCGCCGGCTCAGCTGGTGCGCGATGCGCGCGAGCATGGTGTCGAGGTGCGGCAGGTGGACGTCAACCATTCCAACTGGGATTCCACACTCGAAGAAAGTGAGTTCGACCCGGGAAAAATCGAAGCCCGCCATGCCGGGATGCGCGAGGTGATCAAAACACGCTATGCGGTGCAGCTCGGATTCCGGCGCATCAAGGGGCTGCGGCAAGAGAGTATCGACACATTCATCAAATGCCGCGGCGATGGCTATCGCTCGGTACGCGATGTCTGGTTGCGCTCCGGCCTCGATGTCGGCCAGATACAGAAACTCGCGGAAGCGGATGCCTTTCGTTCGCTCGGCATCGACCGGCGGGAAGCTTTGTGGGCAGTAAGGGCGCTGGACAAGGCGAAAGCAGCTGAACGATTGCCGCTTTTCGAGCGGCCCAAGCTTGCGCTGCGCGATCATGAGCCGGTGATGCAGCTTCCCATCATGCCGCCCGGCGAACATGTCATCCACGACTACCGTTCGCTTGGTCTGTCGCTCAAAGCGCATCCCGTCTCGTTCCTACGCGAGCGGCTCGACAGTCATGGCATCACGCCCAATGCGGCACTGCCAACCATCCCAGGCGGACGGCGCGTCACGGTGGCGGGGCTGGTGCTGGTGCGGCAGAGGCCAGGTAAGGGCAATGCGATCTTTCTGACGCTCGAAGATGAAGGCGGCATCGCCAATGTGATCGTCTGGCACCGGAAATTCGAACGGTTCCGACCGGTCATCATGGGCGGGCGCTTCATCAAGGTCAGCGGCAAGCTGCAGTCGGAATCGGGCGTCATCCACATCGTCGCCGACCACATGGAAAATATTTCCTCTTGGCTCGTGACGCTGTGCGAAGGCGCGCAAAACATCGCCGGCTGGGCGCGTGACGGAATTGCCGGCGGGTCCGGTCACCCGGATTCGCATGAGCGGCCACGCGATACGGAAAAACTCTACGCCGCAATGGCCAAAGCCGGCGAAGCGCCGGAAGAACTCTCACTTGAGGCCAACAAGGTAATGCCCAAAGGCCGCAATTTTCACTGA
>JAGRES010000005.1 GCA_020446425.1 Sphingobium sp.
CACGCCGAACTGCTGGCAAACCTGAAACAGGAACTGCAATAAGTCATGGCCGAGAACGTCACCATCGCGCGCCCCTACGCCGAAGCCGCTTTCAAGCTGGCAGAAGGGGCTGGTGCGCTGGGGGTTCGCTTCCCAGTCGAAATTGCCGCCATCGACGATCAGGCCACCGATAGTCGTGCCGTGGCCGCCAATATATTTGGTCGCCGAATACACAATGATCGCCGCGCCATGATCAAACGGGCGAGCAATGAGCGGCGCGGCGGTATTATCGACGATCAGCGGGATGCCCATCGGCCGTCCCGCTGCCGCGATATCCGCCATCGGGCACACGGCCAGCTTCGGATTGGGCAGGGTTTCGACATACCAGGCGCGCGTTCGCTCATCACTGGCGTTCACAAAGGCCTGCGGGTCAGCAGGGTCCACAAAGCGTGTCTCTATCCCCATGCTTTTCAGCGTGTTGGCGAAGAGATTAAAGGTGCCACCATAAAGGTCCGTGCCCGAGACGATATTGTCACCACTGCTCGCCAGATTCTGGATCGCGAAGGCCGATGCCGCCTGCCCGGACCCAACGGCCAGCGCCGCCGCGCCGCCATCCAGTGCGGCGATACGCTGTTCCAATATGTCGCAGGTCGGATTGCCGATCCGCGTGTAAATATTGCCCAATTCTTCGAGCGCGAAGAGGCGCGCGGCATGGCCGGTATCCTGAAACTGGTAGGATGTGGTCTGGTGGATCGGCGGGGCGACCGAACCCGTTGTCGGATCGGCGCGCCAACCGGCGTGCAGCGCCAAAGTTTCAGCCTTATACCCCTGCGTCATCCTCATCCTCCTGTTTACTGCCGGAACGCCCTTTAAAACCCTGCGCTACCACATACCATTCGCTGCTGCCTTTGCGGCTGGCAGGAGGCTTTGCATGCTTCACTGTTTTGAAATTCTGCTTGAGCATTACCAAAAGGTCTTTGTCCGTTCCACCGGCGAAAACCTTCGAGACAAAAGCGCCTCCGGGTTTCAGATGCTCGACCGCAAACCAGGCTGCGGCCTCAACCAGCCCCATGGTGCGCAAATGGTCGGTCTGGGCATGGCCGACCGTGTTGGCCGCCATGTCGGACAGCACAAGGTCCGGCGCATCGCCCAGCGCCTCTCGCAGCTTGCCTTCCGCCGCATCGTCCATGAAATCCATCTGGAGCAGCGTCACACCCTCAATCGCGTCAACGGGCAGCAGGTCGATACCGACGACCGCTGCCTTGGGCGCGCGCTTGCGCACCACCTGCGCCCAACCGCCCGGCGCCACGCCCAGATCCACGACTGCGCGCACGCCCTTCAGCAGCCCATATTTGTCGTCCAGCTCCATGATCTTGAATGCTGCGCGGCTGCGAAAACCTTGTGCTTTTGCCTGCCGCACATAGGGGTCGTTGAGCTGACGCTGCAACCAGCGCGTCGATTGTTCGCTGCGCCGCTTGGCGGTCTTTACACGCACCTTGCCACCACCTGTACCTCGGGTCATACGCGCTGCTCCATCAGGCAGCGCAATATGCCCTCGCGAATGCCGCGGTCGGCGATGCCCAGACGTTCCGCCGGCCAGATATCGAGAATGCCCTCCAATATTGCGCATCCGGCCACCACGAGGTCCGCACGCTCCGCGCCAATGCTGGGCATGTTCCGGCGCTCATCCAGCGTCATCAGCGAAAGCCGCTGGGCAATACCGCGCATCGAATCCGTCGGCACGATCAGGCCGTCGATCATCTGCCGGTCATATTTGGGCAGGTCGAGGTGCACGCTCGCAAGGGTCGTCACCGTGCCAGACGTGCCAAGCAGCCGCTTCACACCGCTGCCGCCGGGCAGACGGTCCGCAAAGGCGGCGAATGTTTCTGCTACCCGCGCCCGCATCTTGGCATAGGCGGCGATACGCTGCACCGGGTCATTCTGATCATGAGGCTCGCTCTCCGTCAGCGAGACCACGCCCCATGGCGCGCTGAGCCAGTCGATGATCTTTGGCGCGGCGCCACGGCTGTCAACCAGCACCAGCTCGGTCGAACCGCCGCCAATGTCAAAGATCAGCGCGGGCCCGTCTCCCGGTTCCAGCAGCGCATGACAGCCCAGCACGGCGAGCCGGGCCTCTTCCTGCGCGGAGATGATATCGAGAGCGATGCCGGTTTCCCGTTTGACACGCGCAATGAACTCCGCGCCATTGGACGCGCGGCGGCATGCTTCGGTCGCCACCGATCGTGCGAGCGTGACCTGCCGCTTGCGGATCTTGTCAGCGCAGACGGCAAGCGCCGATACCGCGCGTTCTATCGCCTGTTCGCTCAGCGCGCCGGACGTCGCCAGCCCTTCGCCCAGCCGGACGATGCGCGAAAATGCGTCGATGACGACAAATCCATCGGCGGACGGTTTGGCGATGAGGAGGCGGCAATTGTTGGTGCCCAGGTCGATGGCGGCATAGCTGTTCCGGCTGGGCCAGCGGGGCGTTCCCGCCCTAATGGTGTTTTTCTCGTTCGCTGCGGCTGCCTTCATCCGCTTGGGTGCGGGCTCCCGGACTTTGCGCGGCGACGGGCGGCTTTGCTGCGCCATTGCCTTCTACTCACTCTTATGTTCTCCGGCCCATGCCGGTACTTGAGAGCGAGATTAAGCGGAGTTTAAGCAATAGGCAAGCATATGGAATTATAGAGGCCCGCATCGCCCTTGACAGCCTCTCCCACCGGGCCTAGAGCGACCCGCCTGTTGCCCCGTCGTCTAATGGTAAGACTACGGACTCTGACTCCGTCAATTGAGGTTCGAATCCTCACGGGGCATCCACTACCTTCACTCATCCACCCCCGCGTTGATCGCTTCCAGATAGGCGGTCATGCACTCGATCGCGTCCGCGCTCAGCTCGGCGAATACGCGGCGGCCATCGCTGGGGTCCGGGTGCCTCTCCAGATAGCCATATTCCATTAGCGTGCGGATCCAGCGCAGGGCCGTCGTCGCGGGCACGCGCGATGCGATGCACAGGCTGCTAACCGACACCGGGTTGGATGTATGACGGTGGATATAGAGGTCCAGCATCATCAGCCAAGGCGGATCGACGATCACGTCTTCCTCGAAGAAGCGGGCACGATAATTATATTCCCGCAGCAGCCTCTCGGCCGTGACATGGGTTTCCGATCTCAGGTCCAATGCCGATACATCCGTTTTGTTGACTAGTGTAATCACGATTTTATCCGCCCAATTATCAAGCATTCCCCGTCATCACGGGAAATGCGGGCGGCGGGAAAAATGACCCTGCGCATCGGCAAGGCCGTATGTGCGCTGTGTCCAGCTATTATCCCGCCACACCCCCATGGCTATCACCACCAAAGTCGGCACAGCCCAAATAGTCGCCAGAATATAGTAGAACTTGTTGCTGTGGCTCACCGACACAAAGATCGCCAAATCCGCAAGCACCGTGTTCAACTGGAAAGCCGCCACCCATATCGGCCAGGTTTTCTTGCTGTTGAGGGCAATGATGACCTGAGTTGCCAATATCAAACTGTCGACTATGAGCATCTGCCCGGGGAGATGCTTCTCCGCTGTCATCATATAGACGATCTGCGAAGCTACCGATCCCACCAACAGGGCCGCCATACTGGCCCTACCTGCATTTCCGCCCTTCCAGCACACATATCCAGCCACGCCCACCAGGGAACAGGCATAAGCGACAAATACCGACACGGCTTGACCTCTTCTATATACCCATCAAAGCCAAGCCGCGCCGATGCTTTCATGCTACCGACTTGAGTTCGGGCCTGGCCGGTGCATCGCCATCGGAAATGCCCCAACATCCCGTACCACGTTCGGCCTGATTGGTTTTCATGCGGATACCGGTTGCGCGCGTGTGCGCCGTAACCATCTTCTGCCGCGACACCATCATCGTGTCGATACAGTCGCTGAAATCCGTGAACAGCTTCTGCCCGGTTTCGGGTTCCAGGCCGATACGCTGCGCAGTATCAATCATGTCAGCGTTCAAGCGCATAGTCTGGGAAAGAGCACCGTCCAGCTTGGCATATGCTTCCTTCAGCTGCCCGGTCAGGGAAAAGAAAGTCGCGTCATCGAGATTTAGTTTGCTTTGCGCCGCACGGGCCATACGCATTTCCTTGGACATAAATCCTCCTTTTCGCAAGTTGCCTAGCGAAGCACTTCCCAATCCAAATTTTTGAAATCGCTTACTAAACCAGCAGGCGGTTCAACCAGAAATATACCGCCACCATAGCCGCGACTGCACCTGTGGTTATCAGGGACAGCCTTAGTATGGCAAAAATGATCTCGCTCTGGGTCAGGTCATGCCGTTTGCCTCCAATGGCAGGAACAAGATTTCGCAATCTGCTCCAGATACCGCCCTCCTCGTCATCGAGGCGGACAACCATGTGATCCCCGCTCAGGTCATCGGTGGCAAGCGCTGCCGTTTTATATTCAGATTTTCTATATTCGTCTTCCTGCTCCGCAAATATGCGGGCGGCCTCGCGCCTGTTGGAGCAGCCCAGCGTTGCTGCGGCGCGCGCGAGATATTGGTCTACGGTATTGGGAGAAAGGCCGAGCTCAATCGCAATCTCTTTCGAGCTTTTATTTTGCGCGACAAGCCTAAGGCACTGCCTTTGAGAATCGCTTAGACTGTCGAGTACGCTCTCCACGGACCCGGATTAACAAATCCATTTCGCTACGTCGATGCAATCGAAGCGATGAAACGCCATTATCTAGCGACAAAATTGCCCTTCCAGGGCAAAAATCCGCTGCCGATTCCGATAGATGACGCGCATCGCATGCGCGAATCAGCTCGGTTCGATCACCACAATGCCGGCGCCAGACATGGAAACGTCAATATCGCCATTGGATTTGCGCGTGGCTGTAGTCGGTCCGGTTCCCCCGGTCGCATTCGCAGTGCTGATCTTATAACTGCCCGAGGACAGACCGCGCACGGTTGCCGACCCCGCGCCGTTCGCATAAAGGGCGGCGACAATCTTGTTATCGGGGCGCAGGAAGGCCAGCGCCTCGAACGTGGCGTTTTGCGATGTCGCGCCGATCCGCGTCGCGCCAGGGCGCACCGCACGATAGAGCAGGCTGTTCTGGCGGACGTCGTCATTCAACACCAGCGCCGAAACAGAGGCCGGGCCGTTTTCGAAATTGCCGGAGATCACGCGCCCCTGAAAAGCCACCGCGCCCGCGCCCAAATCATCGAACAGCACATCGGGCGTCGCATTGCCGAACCACCATTCCAGCATAGAGGAACCAATATTATTGTCGCGCGCACGCGTGGCAATATTATTGAGCGCACTGGCCGTGCGGCCGGAATAGCGGTGATAGGACAGCTCCGCCACATGCGGCAAAGCGCCTGACACGGTAAGCATCTGGTCGAAATAGGTCGATGCCGCTCCCATATTGGTAGTCGACGGCGCAATGAACTTCATATTGCCGAAGCCATTGGCCTGAAACTTCTGCCGCGTGGCGACGATCGCCTGCCCGATACGCTGGCCCGACCAGTTCTTGGCGACATCGGGCTCCAATATTACTTCCCATGTGTCGGGCTGCAAACCCTTGTCCTTCAAATGCAGCATCGTCGCGAGCGCGAATTCGGCATATTCATCCGGGTCGTCATGCACGCTTGCCGCACCGTTCAGGAAAGCGACGTAGCAGATATTGAGGAACAGCTTCTCGCCTCGCGCCTCCAGCATCTGCTTCATGGGTTTGACGATATAGTCGATATTATGGTCGATCTCGGCAAAGTCGAAGCCGGCCATATTGATTACATTTGGGTCGTTATTGTCATTGATCACCGGGTAGCGTTTGCTCCGCCATGTGCTTTCGGACCCGCCGTTAGAATATTCCGTATAAGCGCCGATCTGGCCTTCAACACCGCTGCGGATTTCCAGGCGCAACCGGGTGATGCCTGCCTTCTCGACCGATGCCTGCACATAGTTGCGCGCTTGCTGCAATGTCACTTCGCCCGCGCGATCATCGACATTGGCGGTTGCTTCCCAGCCGGTGATGGTCTGATAGCGCACGCCACTGTCCACCGTGACGAGCGAACCGCCCGCACCGCCACTGGAGCTGCCTCCGCTGCTGGAGCTTGTCGAACTGCCGCTCGTGCTGCCGCCGGAACCGCTATCCGATCCACCACCACCGCATGCAGCCAGCAAACCAGCCACCATCAATACCAAAAGCGTACGCATCCGCTATCTATTCCCCCAAATAACTGGTTACAGGCCATATCGCGTGTTTATGGTTAATAAAATATGACCAGCGCCAATATGCGCAGATTTTACGATTCGTCGCCCATGCGCAGCGCAGCGATGAAAGCTTCCTGCGGGATCGACACATTGCCATATTCCCGCATCTTGGCCTTGCCCTTCTTCTGCTTCTCCAGCAGCTTCTTCTTGCGGGTGATGTCGCCGCCATAGCATTTGGCGGTAACGTCCTTGCGCATCGCGCTGATCGTCTCGCGCGCGACGACCTTGCCGCCAATCGCCGCCTGGATCGGGATCTTGAAGAGGTGGCGCGGGATCAGCTCCTTCAGCCGCTCGCACATATGCCGCCCGCGTTCCTCCGCGACGCCGCGGTGCACGATCATCGACAGCGCATCGACCGGGTCGCCGTTGACGAGGATGTTCATCTTGACGAGGTCGCCCTCGCGCAGGCCGATCTGTTCATAGTCGAAGCTCGCATAGCCGCGCGAAATGCTCTTGAGGCGATCATAGAAATCGAACACCACCTCGTTGAGAGGCAGCTCATAGGTCACCTGCGCCCGCCCGCCGACATAGGTGAGGTCGGTCTGTACACCGCGCCGGTCCTGACACAGCTTCAAGATGCTGCCCAGATATTCGTCCGGCGTGTAGATCACCGCCTTGATCCAAGGCTCCTCGATGCTCTCGATCCGGCTCGGGTCGGGATAGTCCGCCGGATTGTGCAGCAATATCTCTTCGGCGTTCTCGGTCTTCGATCGGCCGAGCTGGATGCGATAGACGACCGAGGGCGCGGTCGTGATGAGATCGAGATCATATTCGCGCGTCAGGCGTTCCTGGATGATCTCCAGATGCAGCAGGCCCAGGAAACCGCAGCGGAAGCCGAAGCCGAGTGCCGCCGACGTTTCCATCTCGAAGCTGAAGCTCGCATCGTTGAGCCGCAGCTTGCCGATCGAATCGCGCAGCTTGTCAAAGTCCGCCGCGTCGACCGGGAAGAGGCCGCAGAACACCACCGGCTGCACTTCCTTGTAGCCGGGCAGGGGCTTGGTCGCGCCACCCTTCACCGTGGTGATGGTGTCGCCGACATTGGCCTGCGCGACTTCCTTGATCTGCGCGGTGATGAAGCCGATTTCGCCGGGCCCCAGTTCGGAGAGCTGCTCGATCTTCGGGCGCATGCAGCCGACGCGGTCGACCAGATGTTCGGTGCCACCGATCATGAATTTTACCTGCTGGCCTTTTTTCAGGACGCCGTTCATCACGCGCACAAGGATAACGACGCCGAGATAGGGATCGTACCAGCTATCGACGACCATCGCCTCAAGCGCCGTATCGCGGTCGCCTTTCGGCGGCGGGATTTTGGTGACGATGGCTTCGAGTATCTCGTCGATGCCGATGCCAGCCTTGGCGCTGGCGAGAACGGCATCGCTAGCATCGAGGCCGATCACCTCCTCAATCTCTTCCTTCACCTTTTCCGGCTCGGCGGCGGGCAGGTCGATCTTGTTGATGACCGGCACGATCTCATGATCATGCTCGATGGACTGATAGACATTGGCCAGCGTCTGCGCCTCTACGCCCTGTGCCGCATCCACCACCAGCAGCGCGCCCTCGCACGCGGCCAGGCTGCGTGAGACCTCATAGGCGAAATCGACATGGCCCGGCGTGTCCATCAGGTTCAGCTCATAGGTCTGCCCGTCCTGCGCGGTATAATCGAGACGCACCGTCTGCGCCTTGATGGTGATGCCGCGCTCTTTCTCGATATCCATATTATCAAGAACCTGCGCGGTCATTTCGCGGTCGGTAAGGCCGCCGCAACGATGAATGAGCCGGTCGGCCAGCGTCGACTTGCCATGGTCGATATGGGCAATGATGCTGAAGTTGCGGATATGCGAAAGTTCGGTCATTGCGCGCCGATAGCAGGGGCTTTCGCGCCTGTCACCTATGCGCGTGCGTGACGCCGCACACCGTCGCAAAGTTGGTGAACACGGTTGAGATTATAGGGTCATATGATAGAGATATGCTCCGCAAAGGGTTCGCACGAATAAAGATAAGACATTCGATTTTTTCTTTAATGCGTAGGGGAACATGATGGGTAAGGCAAAAGCGCTTCTGGGCGCGCTCTCAATCCTGGCACTGACGGCCAGTCCGGCCATGGCGAAAAGTGAATCGTCGGGCCGCAAGGAACAGAATAAGGGCATGCAGGAAATTCCGCGCTGCTACAAGAATCTAGGCACCGTGGCGATTGTCGAGCCCGACACCAAATGGTGGCGGGAATTCAACCTCGGCAGCCCCGAAGCAATCATCAAGCTATTCGTACAGCGTTCCGGCTGCTTCAGCCTCGTCAATCGCGGCCGCGCGATGCAGAGCCGTGCGATGGAACGCGCCCTGGCCGATCAAGGTGAGCTGCAGCACGGTTCCAACCTTGGCAAGCGTCAGGTTAAAGCCGCAGACTACTTTCTTCAGCCGGATATCGTCACCGCCAATGCCAAGAGCGGCGGCAACAGCGTCGGCGGTATGCTGGGCGGTTTCCTGGGCGGACGCACCTTTGGCGCACTGGCCGGCGGCATCAAGATCAACAAGAAAGAAGCCAATGTCCTGCTCTCAATCGTGAACGCACGCACGACCGTTGAGGAAGCCATGACCGAGGGCTATTTCCGCAAATCCGACCTTAGCTTCGGCGCTGGTGGTGGCGCGGGCTGGTGGGGCGGCCTCGCGGCAGTTGGCGGCGGCGGCTACCAGGATACCGCTATCGGCCAGGTGATCGTGCTCGCCTATCTCGACGCGTACACCAAGCTGGTCGATCAGCTCGGCGGACTGCCCGACGATGCGGCGGCGGCGGCTCCGCAGGCAGAATAATCCAGCGACACATCCAATGCGAAACGTCCGGTCCATGCGGCCGGGCGTTTTCATATACGTTAGCCGGCTTTCGGGCGTCGTAACAATATCCCGGTGGTAATCACGGTCATGACAGGTTCGCCATTCTGGTTGAATGTGGTCCAGCGGCTTTTAAGAAAACCCCTGTCCGGCTTGCTACGCGAAGGCTTAATTTCCAGCACTTCCGTCTCGCAACTGAGCACATCGCCCGGATAGACAGGACGCGTCCAGCGGATCTCATCCATTCCCGCCCCGCCAAGGCTGGCCTTGTCCAGCCCGGTTTCCTTCCAATGCTCGACCTGCATGCGCATCGTCATGCCCGCCGTATGCCAACCGCTTGCCGCGATCTTGCCGAACAGACCCTTGGCCGCCGCCTCGTCATCAAGATGAAAATCCTGCGGGTCATATTTGGAGGCGAACTCAATGACCTCCTCGCGCGTCACTTCGTAACGCCCGAACTGGGCCTTGTCGCCAACCGTTAAATCATCGAGATATATAGCCATACGCCCCTAATGCCCCAATGAGAGCCGGGTGAAAAGCGTATATCCCCATGGATTATTACCATAGGCTGCATCCAGCGCGTCGGGCTTGATATAGGCCGACATGCTGCCACCAACTGACAGTGCAAACGGGCTGTCTCCCAGCGGTGTGGTCCAGGCATAGCCGCCCTGCAACTTGGTCACGCGAAAGGCACGATCATGCAGCGGGTCGGCATGATCGTGGAACAGCTCGTCATTCTTCACATTTTCAATGCGCGCGAAGAGCTTGTGATGATCGGTGAGGTCATAATTCGCCTCCGCCAGCCAAGCGGTCAGCGTGTCGCCCGGATCACGGTTCTTGGCGGAAAAGGCGCCCATCGCCTTGAGACGGCGGTTCGCATAATGGATGCTGACCGTGGTGCGATGCTCATTCTCTCCTGCATGCGTCGCCTCGGGCTCCTTGATGAAGCCATGGCTCACTTGCGCAGCCCAATTGGGCGTCGGGTTCCATGTCACGCGCGCCGACCATGAGTCCAGCTTGGGCGTCTCGATATCCCAACGCGCCTCATCCGGCTCGGCGCCGCGAAAGGCCGACGCCTCGACCTGCCAGCGCGAAGAAGCAACGCCAGCCGTCACCACGCCATAGGTGATGTGCGTGCTGTCAAACCAGTGGTGGGTGATCGGCGGCTCGGGGTTGTAGCCTGCGCTGCCGCGATGCATGAAGGCGCTGGGGCCGAGCGCGGGTTCGCCGACGGGCCCGCCATAGAGAAAGAGTGACGTACCGGGCGCGACATCGACATCGAGCCGCGCGGCCAGCTCCATGAACAAATCGTGCGGGTGCTGGCGGTCGACCAGCGGCTCGCCGCCTGCTGTTTCTCCGGTGGCGAAGAGATTGGGGTAGCCTTGCGGCTCCATCGCGGGTTCGAGGCTGAGCATAGAGCGCAGCTCCAGCTTCGCTCCCCCGAAATCCTTCTGCGCGGTCAGCATCGCCATACTGGTAGCGTAGAATTTGTCATCCCCGCGCGGGCCTCTGTGATCGGTATAGTTCGCCTGAACCCAGCCATGCGCCATCAGCATCCAGTCGTCACCCGGCATGATGTGGATGCCGCCGGAACTATGGTGAGATGCTTCACCAATACACTCGCCGCCGGGTGTACCTTCCCAACCCGGCAGCCTCGATGTTCCTGAACCTGTCGCCCATGAAGCTATACGAAGATCGGCTGTGCAGATTTGCTCTTCCTGCCTGGGCGAATTTGAATTGTGATCCATGTCCATCTGCCCATGGTCATGCCCCATATGTTCCTGCGCTCCTGCAGGAACGGCAAGCAGCGCCGCGACCATCGCCGCAAGCGAAATTGAAATTGTCTTCATCTGTGAAAATCCTGTTCTGAAACCAAAAATAAAAGGGTTCAGACAATATCCTTGGGCGGCGGGGGTTCGGGCGCATTTGGCCGCGCTATCAACTCTGGCCCGATCAGCATCGGACCAAAGTTGACCAAATAGAAGTCCGGATCGGAAACCGGGCGGAACATCACAATCGCCAATGGCGCTATACAACCAATGCACTCTTCATGACGGGGCTGGTGCGGTTCCCGGTCATGCGCTGGCGATGGACCCCCTCCGCCTTCATGGCAACTCGCCATCGCGGCGGGTTCTTGCGCCATTGCCTGTGAATTACCGATGCACGCCAGCAATGGCGGCAGGGCAAAGCCCAGCAACAGCAGCATAAGGAATAAGCGACGCACCATAGGCGGCTTATGCCACAGGTTCAGCTATGCAGGAAGTGCATCACGTCGCCGTCCTGCACCTCATACCCCTTGCCCTCGGCGCGCAGCTTGCCCGCCTCGCGCGCCTTGGCTTCGCCGCCCAGCATGACATAATCGTCATAGGCAATGGTTTCGGCGCGGATGAAGCCCTTTTCGAAATCGGTATGGATCTCGCCGGCGGCCTGCGGCGCGTGGGCGCCCTTATGGACGGTCCAGGCCCGCGCCTCCTTCGGCCCCACGGTGAAGAAGGTCAGCAGATGCAGCAGCTCATAGCCTGCACGAATGACGCGGGCGAGACCGGTTTCATGCAGGCCCAGCTCCTCAAGATATTCGATGCGCTCGGCCATATCCATGCCGACCAGCTCGGCCTCGATCGCTGCCGATACCACCACCGCCTGCGCGCCTTCCGCCTCGGCCTTTTCAAACACCTTGGCTGAGAACGCATTGCCGGTCGCCGCGCTCTCTTCCTCGACATTGCAGACATAGAGCACGGGCTTGGAGGTCAGCAGTTGCGCTTGCCGCAGCACGCGCGCCTCTTCCTCGTCATTGGGCTGAGCCAGCCGCGCGGGCTTGCCGTCGCGCAGCAGGTCAAGCGCCTGCCCCAGCACGCTCGCCATCAGCTTGCTTTCCTTGTCGCCCTGCGCCGCCTTTTTCTGCGCAGCGGGGACGCGTTTCTCGAGGCTCTCCAGATCGGCCAGCATCAGCTCGGTCTCGACCGTTTCGGCATCGGCAATCGGATCGACCCGGTTATCGACATGCTGGATGTCGTCATTCTCGAAGCAACGCAGCACATGAACAATGGCGTCGACCTCGCGGATATTACCGAGAAACTGGTTGCCCAGCCCCTCGCCCTTGGACGCGCCGCGCACGAGGCCCGCAATATCGACGAAGGCAAGCTGGGTCGGGATGATCTTCGCGCTGCCCGCGATCTCCGCCAGCTTGTCGAGCCGTGCATCCGGCACGGCGACGTTGCCGACATTCGGCTCAATCGTACAAAAGGGGTAATTGGCTGCCTGCGCCGCCTGCGTTTCCGTCAGCGCATTGAAAAGCGTCGATTTGCCGACATTGGGCAGACCGACGATACCACATTTGAAACCCATAAAATCCTCAAGAATTTCGGAAACATCCGGCCCGATACATGTTTCCTTACAAGAAGGCCAGAATTCTTGGCGGAGGCGTGACGCATGAAACATACATCGGTCAACCCCGGAACGCCGGGACTGAAACCACCCAAACGGATTGCGCATCTCTATCGGATGGCGACGGCAGATCATTTATGCCCGTTCGGTCTCAAGTCGCTGCATCTGCTGCGCATAAAAGGCTATCATGTCGATGATAAGCAGTTGACCAGCCGCGCAGAGACCGACGCCTTCAAGCAGGAGCATGGTGTATCCTCCACGCCGCAGACCTTCATCGAGGGGGGGCGTGTCGGAGGATATGACGACCTGAGGCGCTTTTTCGGACAACATGTACCGGAAGAGGGAGAGACCAGTTACCGGCCCGTCATCGCGCTTTTCTCGGTGACAGCGCTGATGGCGATGGCGATGAGCATTTTCTTGCTGGGGTCGCCCATTACTCTGAGCGCGCTACTATGGTTCGTCGCTTTCTCCATGTGTGTACTGGCCATATTGAAGTTGCAGAATGTCGAGCAATTCTCGACCATGTTCCTTAATTACGACCTGCTGGCGCGGCGCTGGGTACCCTATGCCTACCTCTATCCCTTTGGTGAAGCGTTGGCCGGCATCCTGATGATCGCAGGCGTGTTGAAATGGGTAGCCGTTCCAGTGGCGCTGTTCATAGGTACGGTAGGCGCAGTGTCCGTGTTCAAGGCCGTCTATATCGACAAGCGCGAGCTCAAATGCGCCTGCGTGGGTGGCGGCAGTAACGTGCCGCTCGGGTTCATATCCTTGACGGAAAACCTGATGATGATCGCGATGGCGATATGGATTGCGTTCGCTAGCCCAGCCTGAGCGCGACATCATTCATAAAGCGAACGTCATCGCCTTCCGCCAACCAGTGCGCTTCCGCGCCAATGGCGCCAAGCATATCTGTCAACGCATCGGTTTCGCTCTTGTGATAGTTTGACAGCACATAGCCATGCACCCGATCCTTGTGCCCCGGATGACCGATGCCGATGCGCACGCGACGAAACTCCGGCCCGATATGCTTGTCGGTCGAGCGCAGGCCATTATGCCCCGCCGTGCCACCGCCGCGCTTCACCTTCACCTTCATCGGCGCGAGATCCAGCTCGTCATGAAACACGGTGACGTCCTCGGGCGTGAGCTTGTAGAAATCCATCGCGGCGCGGATCGCCCGACCGCTCTCGTTCATGAAGGTCGCGGGTTTCAGCAGCAGAATCTTTTCAGGGCCGAAACGCCCTTCGGCGCTCCAGCCCTGGAACTGCTTCTTCCATGCGAAAAAGCCATGCATGTCGGCGATGACGTCCAGCGCCATGAAGCCGACATTGTGGCGGTGAAGCGCATATTCCGGACCAGGATTGCCGAGGCCAACCCAGATCTGCATATACGCCTCCCCTCATTACCCCTGATGGGACAGGCGGAGGATTATTCCTCGCCGCCCTCAGCTTCTTCGCCTTCTTCACCCTCTTCCTTGCTGGTGTCGCCTTCCTGGCTCTTGAGCGAGGACGGAGCAACCACGGTGGCGATGGTGAAGTCACGATCGGTGATCGCGCTTTCCGAGCCCTTGGGCAGCACGACATGGCTGATATGAACAGCCTCGCCGACGTCGAAACCGGTCATGTCGATTACGATCTGATCCGGGATTTCCGCCGCGTCACACACCAGCTCCAGCTCGTGGCGAACGACGTTGAGCACGCCGCCGCGCTTCAGGCCCGGCGATTTCTCTTCGTTGATGAAGGAAACCGGAACGTTCACGTTGACCTTCGCATGTTCGGACACGCGCAGGAAATCGGCGTGCAGCGGGCGATCGGTAACCGGGTGAAACTCGACGTCCTTGGGAAGTGTGCGGACTTTCTTGCCGCCAACCTCGACCATGACCACCGAGTTGAAGAAATGACCGGTGCCCAGCATCTTGTTGAGGAGTTTTTCCTCGACGTGAACCATGGCCGGTTCTTCTTTATTGCCATAAATGACGGCGGGTACGCGGCCTTCGCGGCGCAGAGCGCGGGAGGCTCCCTTGCCAGCCCGTTCGCGTACCTCGGCCGACAGCGTAAGCTGATCGCTCATTGCATGTCTCCAAGTATTCATTGAAAGTACCAACCCGCCACGCCTCCAGGGATGACCATGACGGAAGGCGCGCGTTTAGCAGAAACGCCGCCAAAAGCAAGGGCTCAAATGCGTGTCGTGATTGGAGGTCAGCTCGCCATCTTCACCGGAGCCGCCGACTGTACCATGCGCACGTCGATGGGCTGCGTGAACTGGACGCCCATCCGGTCATCGACGGACCAGCGGGTCACGGCTTCCACCGTCATGCCGTCAGCCAGTTCGATGCTGAATTCCGTTTCGCCAGGAACATTCCATAGACCTTCGATCATCGCGCCGCCGCTCGATATGTTACGGATACGGCCGACATAGCGGTCCCCGCCATGGAATATGGCGACCGAGCGCAACATGGACATGCGCGCGGGGCGGCTGGACTTGAACCCGTTGGCCTTCGCCTCGCGCCCCTGTTCCTCGAACTGCTTCTCCACTTCCTCGGCGCTGACCCCGCGTCCATAGATGAAGCCCTGAATTTGCGAGCAACCCAATGAGCGCACCAGCGCCAGCTCGTCATGGGTTTCCACGCCCTCCGCCGTCGTATCCATACCGAGCGCTTCGGCAAGACTGACGATAGAGGTGATGATGGCCGCATTACGGCTTCCCGGCACCACGGCTCCGCGCACGAAGCTCTGGTCGATCTTGATCTTGTCGAACGGCGCCTTCTTGAGATAGCCGAGCGAGGAATAGCCGGTACCGAAATCGTCGAGCGCCAGACGCACGCCTATGGCCTTGAGCTGCGCGAACATCTGGTCGGTCGCGTCGCCTTCGTTGAGGAAGGCGCTTTCGGTGATTTCCAGCTCCAGCTGCTCCGGTTTAATACCCGATGCGGCCAGAGCGTTCATCACAATCCCGGGCAAGGCCGGATTGGCGAACTGTATCGGCGATACATTGACGGCGACACGCGTGTCCTGCGGCCATTGCGCCGCCGCGTGACATGCGGTGCGCAGCACCCACTCGCCCAACGGCGCTATCAGGCCTGAATCTTCGGCAATCGGAATGAATACCGCCGGGGAAATGGCTCCACGTTTCGGATGATTCCAGCGCAGCAGGGTTTCAAACCCGGTGATGCGCTCATTCTTGGCGCTGACGATGGGCTGGTACACCAGATCCAGCGTACCTTCCTTGAGCGCCTGCCTCAGATCATCCTCCAGCTGACGACGGTCTTCAGCCTCGGCCAGCATTTCCGAGGAATAGAAGCGATGAACGCCGCGTCCGTCCCCCTTGGCCGCATACAGCGCCAGATCGGCGTTGCGGATCAAAGAATCGGCGGTAGAGCCGTGATCGGGGCAAATGGCGATACCGACAGATGCGCCGATTACAACTTGCGTCCCCTCAATAATATAGGGCTGCGACAACGACGCGATGATGGCGTCGGCAAGCACGCCGAGCTTGGGCCGGTCTATCAGGCCGGGCAGGACGACCTTGAACTCGTCACCGCCCAGACGGCCAACCATGCCGCGATCACCGACGACCCGTTGCAGGCGCTGGCTGACTTCGCGCAGCAGCGCGTCTCCAGCGGGATGCCCCATAGTGTCGTTGACGGATTTGAAGCGATCAAGGTCGAGCAGGAACAACGCGCAGTCTCCCACGCGACCATGCGGCCCGGATACGCTCTGTTCCAGTGTCCGCTGCATCTGGATGCGGTTGGCGAGACTGGTGAGCGAGTCATATTGCGCCAGGCGCGCTACTTCCGCCTGGCTGCGTTTCATCTCGGTCAGGTCGGATCCGCTGCCGCGGAATCCATGAAACTGCCCATATTCATTTATGATCGGACGGCCCGATATCGCCCACCAGCGTTCATCCTCCGTAATCGCGACGCGCACGGGGACATCCACAAAAGCACTGCGGGCCGAAAGGTGGAAACCAAGCGTGCGGTCCTTGTCGTTGGTACCGGAATTGCCCGCTACAACGAGTTCGGTGAGCTGAAGCCCGATCAGTTTGTCGCAAGGGACACCCAGCGAGCGTGCGAGCGCATCGGATATGTAGCTGATCGCGCCGCGCCGGTCCGTTTCCCAGAACCATCCGCGCCCCGACTCCTCATATTCCGTGAGCAGCCTGTTCGCCCGGCGGCTCTTCATGTCCTCGGCCTGATTGGCGAGCAACCGCTTTCTGTCGAAACGCGCTTGCGTGAACATGGATACGGCGATGGTCATCGCTATGACGCCCAGAACGAGCGTATTGCCGCTGGCCGGCACAATGAAGGAATGAAAACTCGTCCCTAGGCAATAAGCGAGGCCCAGGACTCTCTGATTCCCGAATATACACACCGCCATGATGATCAAGGCGCCCTGCGCAATTTCAGGCGAGGGATATTGGCTCAGCAATGGCGCATGCAGATCATGAATCCACAGGTTCGTGAAGAGGGCGGACAGCATCACCAGCGCCATGATAGTCCATGTCTGGACGTGCGGCAGGATTTTCGACGCCAAAATATGGCGCGGAAGCAGCCAGACGGCCATGTCGGCGACGATGGCGGCGGCCAGCCACCAGATATGGCTGTGCGCTCCGCGGTCATTGACCAGTTCGGAGACATTCACAACCGAAACCAGGACACAAAGCTTGGCCAGCATGAAAAGCGGCCACAGAAGCGAGGTCGTCCGCACGGATTGCGCGGCCCACATCGGCGACACGTCATGACTTGGCGCAGTCAGCCCTAGGGCATCCAGCATACGCGGAGCATCGTGCGGCATTTCATTTTCTGTTTTGGGTCTCGGTAAAGACATGCACCTCCCATGCCCGAAAAAATTTACCAACTGGTTATCAATATGCTCAAAAACTGAGCTTTTCCGGGTGTTACAGGCGTAAATAATTTATGAACATTATCGCTTGCGGTTCGATATT
Source organism: Sphingobium sp. (assembly GCA_020446425.1). Classification (GTDB taxonomy): domain Bacteria; phylum Pseudomonadota; class Alphaproteobacteria; order Sphingomonadales; family Sphingomonadaceae; genus Sphingobium. The sequence goes on from JAGRES010000005.1 coordinate 17,385, forward strand.
TGCAGGATAGCATGTTGAAAACACATAGCTGGGGGACCGGATGCGCCACATCGCAATCATAGGATCGGGACCGGCCGGATATTATACGGCGGAAGCCTGCCGTAATATTTTCGGTGACGATGCGCGGATCGACATCATAGACCGGCTTCCCGTGCCTTTTGGTCTGATTCGCACCGGGGTCGCCCCGGATCACCAGTCCATCAAGGCGGTTTCCCGCCGGTATGAGGCGGTGGCCCTGACCGATACAGTGCGCTTTGTCGGCAATGTTTCCATCGGCAAGGATGTGAGCATTGCGGAACTGCAATCGCTCTATGACGCGGTGGTGCTGGCGACCGGAGCGCCACATGACCGCAAGCTGGATATTCCGGGCGCGGACCTGCCCGGCGTGATCGGCAGCGCGGCATTTGTCGGCTGGTATAATGGTCATCCCGACTATGCCCGGCTCAATCCGTCACTGCACGGCACCCATGCCGTGGTTATCGGCAACGGCAACGTCGCGCTCGACGTGTCGCGCATCCTCGCCAAGACGTCTGACGAATTTGCCGGCAGCGATATCGTCGCCCATGCGCGAGAGGCACTGGCGCAATCGCATATACGGCATGTCTCCCTGTTGGGCCGGCGCGGCCCGCACCAGATCGCGATGACACCCAAGGAGCTGGCGGAACTGGGCAAGCTGGAACGCGCCGCGCCGCGTGTCGACCCAGCCGACCTGCCCGATGAAGGCGCCGATGCGCTGCTGGAGCCCGGTGTTCGCAAATCGGTGACGTTACTGCGGGAATACGCGGCCAATCCAGTCGCCAAGCCGGTTACCGTCGAGTTCGACTTCTTCGCCATGCCAGTCGCGATTGAAGGCGACGGCCATGTGCAGCGCGTCATTGTCGAGCGCACGGAACTTGACGACATGTGCCGCAGCCATGGCACCGGCGAACGTTACACAATCGAAGCGTCGCTGGTCATAAGCTGCATCGGATACCAGACGCCGGTTATCGAGGGCGTGCCCTATGAACATGGCCGGGGCCGCTTCGCCAGCGATGAGGGCCGTATCATGCCAGGTCTATATTGCGTGGGCTGGGCGCGACGCGGGCCGACGGGCACCATCGGCACCAACAAGCCAGATGGCATCATGATCGCCGACAAAATCGCTGAAGACATTGGCCAGGGAGCCGACAAAGCCGGGCGTTCCGGCCTCGACGCTTTATTGAACGAACGCAATGTCGATGTCGTCACCTTCCGCGACTGGCAGAATATAGACGCGGAGGAAATCGCCCGCGCCATGCCCGGCAACCCGCGGGAAAAGTTTGTGGATGTCAACGACATGGTCAAAGCGGCGACGAAGAGCTGAGGGTCGAAACTCCAAAGCTGATCTTCGTCAAACAATTTTCCACATATGCTGTATAAAGGTGCAGCATGGAAATGGTTGCCGCCACAGCCGAATACGTATCGCCGACGCCCGCATCCGGTGCGTTGCCGCGCCGTGCCGCATGGGATGCGCTGGCTGATACGGCTTCGGACGCCAACCCCTTCTATCACCCTGCGCTGTTGCAACCGGCGCTCGATCATCTGAAACGCGACGGGCTGCATGTGCTGGAAGCCCATGACGATGGCCAGTTGATCGGCCTGATGCCCGTTATCGCGCTGGCCCGCCATTCGCGGTACCCGGTCCGCAACAGCGGAAACTGGATGCATGAGCAGTGCTTCTATGGCGCGCCGTTGCTGCGCACGGGATATGAGGTAGCGGCATGGGGCTCTTTTCTGAGCCAGCTCGACGCTAGTCATTGGGCGGGCAATTTCCTTCACATGGATGGGCTAGACCGCAACGGCCCCGCCGCAGCGGCGCTGCTCGCCTGCTGCGCGACGGAGCGGCGCGCTATCCGCTGTATCGCCAGCCATAAACGCGCGCTGCTGCAATCGAACCTGTCGGCAGACGACTATTGGCAGAGCAATGTCCGCTCCAAAAAGCGCAAGGAAATCCGGCGCCTGATCAAGCGGCTGGAGGAAATGGGCACAGTCACACACGCACGGCTGCGCGACGGCGGCGACATAGCGGTGTGGACCGAGGATTTTCTCGCGCTCGAGGGTGCGGGCTGGAAAGGTGCTGAAGGCACCGCTCTTGCCGGACAGGATAACAGCCGGGCTTATTTCCGCGAAGCACTGTCGCACATGCATGCGACCGGAATGCTCGATATGTTGCGGATCGACCTGAATGGCGCGCCGGTGGCGATGCTGGTCAATTTCTATATGGGGCGCGGCGCGTTCAGCTATAAAATCGCCTATGATGAGCGGCTTGCCCGTTTTTCTCCCGGCGTGCTGATCGAAATCGACAATCTTCACGCCGCCTTGTCCGACCTCGGTCTGGATTGGATGGACAGTTGCGCTGCGCCTAATCACCCGATGATAGATGGCATCTGGGCGGAACGGCGCACAATGGCGCAATATCGTGTCGCGCTGAGAGGAACGGGCTTCAAAGCCCTGAAGCGCAATTTGGCTTTCACTGCGATAGGACTGGCGGAGACGACCGCGCGGAAGTTCAAAAGGAAACAAGCATGAGCGTGCATCACTCCATTGCGCCATCGGTCGCGTTCGACGAAGCGGCACGCGATAATTTTGCGTCGGCCTACCCCGACAAGCCGGTGCACCTGACGCATTTGCTGGTCGATCACCCACTGCTCGCCTTGTCCGCAATAGCCGAGCTGGCCGAACGCATGCCCGCAGACAGCGTCGAATATAATCGCGGCGACCTGCCGCTGGGCGTCAAACCGGAGGATACGCCGGACAATGGCCTCAGTCTGGGCGAGACCATCCGCACTATCGAAACCAACGGTAGCTGGGCAGTGCTCAAAAATGTCGAGCGCGACCCCGCCTATAGCGAGTTGCTGGATGCTGCGCTGGATGATCTGCGTCCGATCGTCGGCGCCAGTACCGGCGAGATGCTCCATATGGAGGCGTTCATCTTCATCACGTCTCCGGGCAGCGTCACGCCGTTTCATATGGACCCAGAACATAATATCCTGCTTCAGATCCGCAGCGACAAAACAATGACCGTCTTTCCCACCCATGATACAGAGACCGTCCCTGCGGAGAAAAGCGAGTCCTTCGCGCGTGGCGGGCACCGTAACCTGATCTGGGAGGACCGCTTCATCGAACGCGGCCTGCCCGTGCACCTGAAGCCCGGAGAAGCCGTGCATGTGCCGGTGAAAGCGCCGCATTTCGTCAGGAACGGCGAAGGCGTATCGGTCAGTTTCTCGATCACCTGGCGCTCACGCCGCAGCGTGGCGGAGGGCGAACTGCACAGCCTCAATGCGCGGTTGCGCGCCAAAGGATTGCCGCTGGTGAAGATCAGCCGCACGCCGGAAAAACAGTGGCTCGCGCGTGGCCTGTTCCGCCTCGTCAACCGGTTGGGCTGGGACGCTTAACGCGCAAACAGCCTCCGCGCCGCAGCCTCGATCTCCAGACGCCAATCAAAGCGTTCCAGCGCCCACCAGTTCAGCTCCTCCGCACCGGTCGACAGGCTGTGCTTGTACCGGTCCTTGCCCGCCAGCAGGGAATAACGGCTTAGCCCCGCGTCCGCATACCGCGTGACCGCCGCCGCATGGCACATCAGCCCCGGTTTTGACTTGGCGGTGCGCGGGGAGGCAAAGGCCGACTGGTAATTCATCGCCCGCCCGGCCCAGACAAAATTGACGAGATAGCCGACAGGTTCCTCATCTCCGCTGGCAACGCGCAACAGCTCCACCGTGCCATCGGCCAGTCCGGCATGAGTGATGCGTTTCACGAAATCGCGGAAAAATCCATTGTCCCACGCATTATCGACATGCCGCCCCTGATTGAGCCGCGCCATATCGCCGAGCCAATGGTCGATGCTGGCTTCATCCTCCGCGCGCTCAAGCGTCAAATTCCCGGGTTCATCCTTGAGTGATCGCTTGATCTGGCTCCGCGTATTGGCGCTGAGCAATGAAAGATAATCGCCGCCAGCCTCATAAACCTTATTCAGATCCACATAATAGGATGGCGAGGCATCGCGCAGTTTTTTGCGGCGGATACCGGGAAGGTCCGGCAGGCGTGTACCGAATTCCAGGCCCGACAGATGGAACACCCGCCAGTCCTGCCGCCGCCCCATCGCCTCACCAAAAGCGTGCACAGCTGCCGGTTTGTCGGCTTTCGCACACAGCAATCCATTATATTCAATAAAGGGCCGGTTGCCATCGGCACTGCCCGATTCATTGAGCCATGTTGCGGGAACGGAACCAAGCCTGCGCCTTGCCCTCCCCTCGCCGATCAATGCCAGCGCGCGATCCTGCCCATCCTGTGACATGGCCAGAAGCTGCGGTAACGCAATCCCGGCATTCTCAAGCGCGGCCAGCCAGCTGCCCATCCACGTCCAGCGCAGGAAAAAGGAGGCATCTTCACCCGCTTGCGCCTCCACCGCCCGCCAGCGCGGCTCGAGCGCGGCGGCGCTCTCCACATGCTCAAATCGGGCGTCGAAATGCATGCCGTCTTGTGCGGGGCTTCGGCCAATGGGTCAAGCATGGCATTGCATACCCGGCGCGCATCCGTAAAACCGGAGTCATGACGACTGCCGAACCCGCTACACGCCCGCAACCCAAGCTGGACCCGAGCTGGGCCGAACCCTTGTCCGGCATGTTTGCCTCACCTGTGATGGGCAATTTGCGGCAGTTCCTGCTGGAGGAAAAAGCGGCGGGCAAGCGCATCTTCCCGAAAGGCAGCGAATATTTCCGCGCACTCGACCTGACGCCGCTCGACAAGGTACGCGTCGTGATATTGGGACAGGACCCCTATCATGGCGAGGGGCAGGCGCATGGCCTGTGTTTTTCGGTGCAGCGCGGCGTGCGCCCGCCGCCAAGCCTGGTGAATATATACAAGGAAATGAAATCCGATCTGGGTATCGACCCGCCGCGCCACGGCAACCTGACCCACTGGGCCGAGCAAGGCGTGCTGTTGCTCAACAGCGTACTGACCGTCGAGATGGGCCGGGCCGCCTCACACCAGAAACGCGGCTGGGAGCAGTTCACGGATGAGATCATCGCGCTGGTGGCGCGGCAGGAACGGCCGATCGTGTTCATCCTGTGGGGCAGTTACGCCCAGAAGAAAGCGGCCTTCGTGCAGGATGTCAGCCAGGGCGGGCGGCACTTGGTCATCAAGTCCGCGCATCCCTCACCGCTGTCGGCGCATAACGGCTTTCTCGGCAGCCGCCCGTTCAGCCGCACCAACGAATTCCTCAAGGCGCATGGCGAAACGCAGATAGACTGGCGCTTGCCGGAGTAAAATTGCGGCAGCTACAAATGCTTTGTGATCGCGTCCAGCGGTACGCTCAATACATCAAACAGCAGAGACGCCAGGAATAGCGCGGCGGCAACGACGCCGCCGATCAGGAACAGGCGCTGCATCAGCTGCGACTTCTGGCGGCTGCGCTCGGCCACTTCTTCCGGCGAAAGGACGCGCGCGGTGGCGCGACGCTCAACGACCTGATGCCCGGCCTTGCGGGCCTGATTTTCTTTCGCCTCTTTCGACGTCATGAAGGCGACGTCGATCTTGTCCTGCGACCGGATGCCGCAACGGTCCGGCCCGGACCAGCGCACCTGCCCGACAATCACGATATTGGTGCCACGGCGGATTTCGATGAAGCTGCCTTTGACGGGCGGGTCCTTCATCACCAGCATCAACCCGCGCGAGGACACATTGCGGATCTGCGCATTATGCCAGCCACTGTCCATGCGAATACGCACGGGTAATACAACAGGTTTGCGAGCTTCCCTTTGTCTCAGCACTTATTCTCTCCGGCGGAGAGAGCAATAGCAGGCAATATATTGAATATTATATAAGAATGGGCTGAGCTGTTTTTCTGCATGATGCGACCATATTATGTGATTTGCGGGCAATCATAGGATCACCCGCCCATCTGGCAACATCAGAAGTAAATCCGATCCGGATGTATCGGAGTCGTGTCAGCTTAGTTTGCTACTGCACGGCCAAACTGGCCGTCACCCTCCGGCGCGGCAAGTATGTCGCGCGTGGTCGCGCCCTTGTCGACCATGTTGGTCTGCGGATCGCCGACGGACGAGCGGATACCGGGCAGCGCATTATCGCGGCCTGCCTCACCCAGCACGGCATTTTCACTGGCCGAGCGCGCGGCGGGACCGCCGAACATTGCCTCCATAGCCTGACGATTGGCGTCAGCCGTCACCGTCGGCGCAGCGCCCGGAGCCGGCGGGACCAGCGCGAAATCGGGTGGGATCACCAGCGGCGCCTGACGCGACACCGCCATTTCATCGGGCCGGTCGCGGTTGAAGATGCCGCGCGATCCGCAGGCCGAAAGGCTGGCCATCATGGCGACTAGGCTGGTGGCGATCAAAACTTTACGCATTTTTGTGACTCTCCGTCTTTTGTCCCTTTTCGCCCAGCAGCAGCGCGCGTGCAAGCAGGATCAACACCCCGATAGTAATAGCGGCATCGGCCAGGTTGAAAACCAGAAAAGGCCGCCATTCGCCGAAATGCAGGTCGGCATAGTCGACGACAAAGCCCAGACGCACGCGATCGACGATATTGCCCAGCGCACCGCCAAGCACCAGGCCCAGCGCCAGAACGTCCTGCCGCGCCTTTTCCCGCCACATCCAGATGGCGACGAACAGCGAGATGGCGACAGTCATACCGACCAGCACCCAGCGCGCGGTTTCGGTATCGGCATGGAAAAAGCCCATGGAAACGCCACGATTTTCCAGCCAGCGCAGCTTGAAGATCGGCAGGATTTCCAGCCCCTCGTCCCCGCGCGATTCGAGCTGAAGCGGTACGGTGACGATATATTTGATGAGCTGGTCGAAGATCAGCACGATCAGCGCGACCGACAGGCCCATTTTGCGGTGGCTGGACGATACAGCGAAGGATGTCACGCGAGTATGTCCTCGCAACGGTCGCATAATGCGCCATCTTCGCTCACGTCAGGCAAGTGCCGCCAGCAGCGTCCGCATTTGTGATGCGACGTTGGTTTGACGGCAATGGCATCACCCTCGGTGATTTCGGCCACAATACATAGCTCCGCCATATCGACGCCTTCCGCCTCAGCAAGCACAGGCATGACGACCTCCGCCTGAAGGCTGGATCGAACGATCTTTTCCCGTCGCAGCGGCTCGATAGCCTCGTTCACCTGATCGCGCGCTGAGCGCAGGGCAGTCCATTTCTGCCCGAGCGCTGCATCCTTCCACCCCGCATCCACGTCCGGCCATTCGAGCATATGGACGCTGCCCGCATCGGGAAAACGGCTCTTCCACACTTCTTCCGCCGTGAACGGAATGATCGGCGCGGCATAACGCACCAGCGCGTGGAACAGCGTGTCCAGCACCGTGCGATAGGCTTGGCGTTCCTTCGTCTGCTTGCCCGTCTCCGGGTTCACATCGCAATAGAGCCGGTCCTTGCGGATATCGAAGAAGAAGGACGACAGGTCGAGATTGGCGAAGTCGTTGAGCGCGCGGGTGTAGCGGCTGAATTCCAGCCAGCTGTCGCTCGTGCGACCTTCGACCACTTCGCGCAACGTCGCATCCAGCTCCGCCAGCCGGTGCAGCATATAGCGTTCCAGCTCCGGCATTTCGGAGACGGGTACGCGCTCTTCCTCGCTGAAGTCGGCGAGGCCGCCGAGCATATAGCGGAAGGTGTTGCGCAGCTTGCGATAGGCGTCAGACGAACCGGCCAGTACTTCCTTGCCGATGCGCACATCGTCGAAATAATCGGTCGAGGCCACCCACATGCGCAATATGTCCGCGCCGCTCTCGCTCATGATCTTCAATGGATCGACAACATTGCCGAGCGATTTCGACATCTTGCGGCCCTGCCCGTCGAGCGCGAAACCATGGGTCAGCACGCTCTTATAGGGTGCACGCCCGCGCGTGCCGCAGCTTTCGAGCAGCGACGACTGGAACCAGCCGCGATGCTGGTCCGAGCCTTCGAGATAGAGATCGGCGCGGTCGTCAGCGTCGGTGCCGAATTCCGGCTCCATCACGAAGCTGTGGGTCGAACCGCTGTCGAACCACACGTCGAGAATGTCATTCACCACCTCATAATCGTCGAGGGCATGATCGTTGCCGAGCAACGCCTGATGGTCCGCGCCGAACCAGGCATCCGCACCGCCCTGCTTGAACGCCTCGACGATGCGGGCGTTGACGGCGGGGTCGTTGAGATATTCGCCCGTCTTGCGGTCGACATAGAGTGCAATGGGCACGCCCCAGGCGCGCTGGCGCGAGATCACCCAGTCCGGGCGGCCTTCAACCATCGTGCGGATGCGATTGGTCGAGCGGCGCGGCACCCAGCGCGTGTCCTCAATCGCTTGCAGTGCGGTTTCGCGCAGCGTCGCGCCATGGCCGGAAACGGTCGCAGCGATCGCACCGCCGACACCGCCGAGCGGCGCGGCGTCGAATTCGATCTGCCCGCCGGGCTTGTCCATCGGGATGAACCATTGCGGCGTGCAGCGATAGATGATCCGCGCTTTCGAGCGCCAGCTATGCGGATAGCTGTGCTTGAACTCTCCTGCGGAAAGTAGTGCGCCCGCTTCGCGCAAATCGGTGCAGATCGGACCTTCCGGGCCGTTGAACTTGGTATTGATGACGCTGCCCTGACCGCCGAGCCACGCCCAGTCATCGCGGTAGAAGCCGCCGTCCGTGACCGCAAACACCGGGTCGATGCCGACTTTCTTGCACGCGAAGAAATCCTCCTCGCCATGATCCGGGGCCATATGCACAAGGCCCGTACCGGCATCGGTAGTGACATGCTCTGCGGGGAGAAACGGGCGAGGTTTCGCGAAGAAGGCGCTGTCCCCGAACCAATCCGCCATCGGATGCATTGCTTTTGCGTCTTTCAGTTCAGACGCTTTGAACGTACCGACCACAGAAGCATCGACATCTGTATCGTTGGCATCATGAACGGTCGGAGCTGCACGTACCCTCGCTACAAATGCATCTACGAGATCGGACGCGACAATGTAACAGCTCCCGATAGTGCTCGGCTTCCAGATCAGGTTGACAATGGAATATTCAATGTCCTCTCCATAAGCGATGCCCTGATTGGTTGGGATCGTCCACGGAGTTGTGGTCCAGATGACGGCCTCAACTTTTGAGCACCATTCCCGCACCTTGGCGATGCTGGGGCTGTTCGGCGCTTCCGTGATCTCAAACGCCACGTCGATCTGCGTCGACGTCACATCCTCATATTCGACCTCGGCCTCGGCGAGAGCCGTCTTTTCCACCGGCGACCACATCACCGGCTTCGCGCCGCGATAGAGCTGTCCGCTCTCCGCGAACTTCAACAGTTCGCCGACGATGGCGGCCTCCGCCTCATATTTCATTGTGAGGTAGGGATTGTCCCAGTCACCCATGATACCGAGGCGCTTGAACTGGTCCTTCTGCACGCCGACCCACTTGTCCGCATATTCGCGGCACTGGGCGCGGAATTCCTGCGCCGGAACCTCGTCCTTGTTGAGTTTCTTCTTGCGATATTGCTCCTCGATCTTCCATTCGATCGGCAGGCCATGGCAATCCCAGCCGGGCACATAGGGCGCATCCTTGCCGGTGAGGCTCTGCGCCCGCACTATGATGTCTTTCAGCACCTTGTTGAGCGCATGGCCCATATGGATGTCGCCATTGGCATAGGGCGGGCCGTCATGCAGCACGAAACGCTCGCGCCCCTTACGCGCGGCGCGCAACTTGCCATAGAGATCCTCGGCCTCCCATTGCGCGGCCATCGCCGGTTCCTTCTGCGCCAGCCCGGCTTTCATCGGAAAGTCGGTCTTGGGCAGGAAAACGGTGTTCTTGTAGTCTTTGGCGTCTTGGCTGGGTGCGTCGGTCATATAATGGCATCTGTTTCATCCGTTCGGTTCGAGCAGCATCGAGCGTACGCTCGAAACGGACGGAGGGTGGAATGAGCAAAGCTGCGCTCTAGGGCAGTGGCGGCGTCTCCGCAAGGATTTGCCGCGCGGCGTCGCAATCCTTTGCGATCTGGGCCTTGAGCGCATCCAGTCCGTCGAGTTTCATCTCCGGGCGGATATAGCCGATGAGCTGCACCTCTATGGCCTGGTCATACAGGTCGCCGGAGAAATCGAAGAGATAGCTTTCCAGCAATTCCCTGGGCGGATCGAACATCGGGCGAATGCCGATATTGGCGACGCCATCGACCACTTTGCCGTCGGGCAGGCATCCGCGCACCGCATAGACGCCATAGGCAGGGCGCTGATAATTGCCCAGCTCCATATTAGCGGTCGGGAAATCCAGCGTGCGGCCCAGCTTGTCGCCATGCAGCACCTTGCCCTCAATCGTGAAAGGACGCGTGAGCAGCCGGGCAGCGGCGGCGCAATCGCCCCTTTTCAGTGCATCGCGTATGGCGCTGGACGAGATCACCGTGCCATTATCATTTTTCACAGGCGCTACCGCCTCGCTGCGAAGCCCGGCACCTGCACCCAGCGTTTTTAGGCTCTCGATATTACCGCTGCGGCCCTTGCCGAAGGTAAAGTCCTCACCCGTCACGACGCCGACCGCGCCGATATCCTTGACAAGAAGATCGACAAACCCCTCCGCCGTCTTGCCCGCCAGCGCCTGGTCGAAATGGAAAACCAGCATCGCATCCGCGCCAGCTGCGGCGAACAGCCGCTCCCTCTGATCAAGCGTGGTCAGGCGGAAAGGCGGCGTATCGGGCTTGAACAGGCGCATTGGGTGGGGATCGAAGGTCGCCACGATAGCGGGCCGTCCTTCGGCCCGCGCCCATTCCATCGCGCGGCCCACCACCGCCTGGTGCCCGGCATGAAAACCGTCGAAATTGCCCATGGCGATAATCGCCCCGCGCAAATTTGCGAGAACGGGCTGACGATTGTCGAGCCTGATTATAGGCGCCCCGGCCATGCGCTCAGCCTTCGCTCCGCCGTTTCAGTGTGACAAAGCTATATGCGGGGCGGCTTCCTTCTGCCGCATGATCCGTTCGCTTCGTTTCCTGCCACGCCTGCGGGTCGAACGCGTCCATGTACGTGTCGCCGTCTGCATCGACATGTATTTCGGTCAGCTCGATCCGGTCGGCATGCGGCAGAAACTGGCGATAGATTTCGGCCCCGCCGATAATCGAGACATGCGGCGCATTGGCCATATGCAGCGCCTGCTCAACCGTGCGCACCACATCGACGCCATCTTCCTGCCAGTCGGGATCGCGGGTCAGAACGATATGCCGCCTCCCATCGAGCAGCGAAGGCAGGCTGTCGAACGTCTTGCGCCCCATGATCATTGGGGTACCCTGCGTCAGTGCCTTGAAATGGCGCAAATCGGCGGGAAGATGCCAGGGCAGCTTGCCATTGCGGCCAATGACGCCGTTGTCGGCACGGGCCAGAATGAGGACAATTTCAGGATGGTTCATGATGATGTCCTCAATGCGCTCTTCACAGTTCCAGCCTCGTGACATGACCCATTTTGCGCCCGGCGCGCGCTTCATGTTTGCCATAGAGATGCAGATGATTGGCCGGATCGGCAAGTATCGCCGCCCATTCATGTGCGTCCGCGCCGATCAGGTTGCGCATGTGCACGCCTTGCGCGGCAAGTGCCGTATCACCGAGCGGCAAACCGCATATCGCGCGGATGTGATTTTCAAACTGGCTGGTAAGCGCGCCTTCGATTGTCCAGTGCCCGCTATTGTGCACGCGCGGTGCCATCTCGTTGAAGATCGGCCTATCGGCACTCGCAAAGAATTCCATGGTCAGCACTCCGACATAATCAAGGCTGTCGGCGACCTTGCGCGCAAGGGCGCGCGCTTCTTCAACTTGGGCAACGATGGTTGCGCTGGCCGGTACGGTCGAGGTTGAGAGAATGCCATCGACATGCACATTGGCCGGGCTGTCCCAGAACCGGATATCGCCATCGAGACCGCGTACCAGAATAACCGAGAATTCCTCGTCAAACCTGACGAACCCTTCGAGGATCGAAGGCGTATGACCGATTGCATCCCATGCCGCCGCCGCGTTCGCGCCCTCGCCCAGACGCACCTGGCCTTTGCCATCATAACCGAAACGGTTTGTTTTCAATATTGATGGCGTACCGATTTGGCTCAGAGCCGCTTCAAGGTCCTCAGGGCTATCGACCGGTGCGAAAGGCGCCGTCGCCCCTCCTTGCTGAACGACATAATGCTTTTCTTTCAGCCGGTCCTGCGCGATGCGCAGCGCCTCAACCGAAGGGCGCACGAGGCCATGGCCGCTCAATGTCTCTATCGCGGTGGTATCGACATTCTCAAACTCATAGGTGACGACATCGACGGTATCGGCAAAATCGCCAAGACGCGCTGCATCGTCATAAGCGCCCTGCGTCCATAGCGCGCACGTATCCGCCGCAGGCCCGCTTTCTTCCGGGGCATAGATATGCGCGCGATATCCAAGCTGCGCGGCGGCCACACCCAGCATACGGCCAAGCTGGCCTCCGCCCAATATTCCAATTGTCGAACCCGGAGGCAGCAGCTTCATTCCGGATCCTGTGCAACATCGGCAGTCTGCTTCGCCCGCCATGCATCCAGCCGTTGCGCCAGCGCATCGTCGGATGTGGCCAGCATTGCGGCGGCCAGAAGCGCCGCGTTGACCGCGCCCGCGCGGCCAATCGCCAATGTGCCGACCGGCACTCCAGCGGGCATCTGCACAATGGAAAGCAAGCTGTCCATGCCGGACAGCGCCTTGGATTCCACCGGAACGCCCAGCACCGGCAGACGGGTCATACTCGCCGCCATGCCGGGCAGGTGCGCCGCGCCGCCTGCGCCAGCAATAATGACTTTCAGGCCGCGCGCGGCGGCGGCGGTCGCATAATCATAGAGGCGCTGCGGCGTGCGATGGGCAGACACGACCTTGCATTCATGCGGCACGCCCAGCGCGTCTAGTGTCTCGCTGACATTGCGCATCGTCTCCCAATCGGAACGGCTCCCCATGATGACGCCAACGAGCGGTTCACCCGGCTGCCCGTCTACCATCTCCTGTTGCCCTGCCATCATCTTTCCCATGTTTCCTGTTCATGTGAGGCCTTAACCAGCCCCGTGGCATCCGGCAATGCCCAAGCGACTCGAAATTGACCCGCGGGCATTCTTTTGGCCCCGTTACTCGCAGGACGACGAAGCGGTTTTAATATGGGATCCGGGGATAGTGGCGCAACTGACTCTCGAGCCGATTTCTGCTATCAACTCGCCTGCGACTATATGGGTATGGGACTGTGGGAAATGGCTGATAATAGCCGTGGTGATCGCGTAAGCGATTCCACCTCGACAAGCGAAATATGTGTCATCGAGGAACTGCGTTCCGAGGTCGTGGCTCTGCGCCGCGAGCTCCGGCTGCTGCGCATCGCCAATGCGGAGCTGGAGCGCGTCGCCGTTCGGGACACGCTGACACCTCTTCACAATCGCCGTTATTTCCTGACGGCCCTCAATGAACGCATTATTCGCGCCAAACGCTATGGCAGCAAAGCCGCCATCCTGTTTATCGACGTCAATCGCATGAAGTTCATCAACGACGCCTATGGACATAATGCGGGCGATTTCGCGCTGATGCATGTGGCGCAGCTGCTGCAGGCGAATATCCGCACAACCGACGTCGCGGCACGCATAGGCGGCGATGAGTTCGCACTCATCTTGGAAGAAGTCGATCAGGACGAGGCCATCGCCAAGACCGAGGAACTGGAGCGATTGTTTCGCACCACTGCCTGCGATTTCGGCGAGGAAAAGTTCATGGTCACCGCGTCCATCGGGTTCACCATGCTGCTGCCAAGCGACAATGACGAATCGCTGATCGAACGAGCAGACGCCAATATGTATGCGCGCAAGCGGGAATGGCATCGCCGGACCAATCGCGCCGCATAATCGAAGACAACGCCGCAGCCTGATAGCCGCACGCCATTGACGGATTATCGGAGCCGGATGCGCTCCGGCATCACTCAGCGCTCGGAGAGATAATAACGGTCCGTGGCATTGAGCGCGTCATCCAGCTCATAGACAATCGGCTGACCGGTCGGGATTTCGAGACCGGTGATTTCGTCGTCCGGAATATGCGACAGATGCTTGACCAGTGCGCGAAGCGAATTGCCATGTGCGGAAATGACGACGCGCTTGCCCGCCTTCAGCTCCGGCGCGATGCGCCCTTCCCAATAAGGCAGTACGCGCGCGATGGTGTCCTTCAGGCTTTCCGTCGCTGGAACCTTGATACCCGCATAACGGCGGTCGCTCGACAAGTCGAATTCGCTGCCCGCTTCCAGCGGCGGCGGCGGTATATCGAAGCTGCGGCGCCAGATATGTACCTGCTCGTCACCATGCTTGGCCGCTGTCTCCGCCTTGTTGAGGCCGGTCAGGCCGCCATAATGGCGTTCATTCAGGTGCCAGTCCTTTTCCACCGGCAGCCACAAACGGCCCATTTCCTCCAGCGCCAGATTGAGTGTCTTGATCGCGCGGGTCTGAACGCTGGTGAAGCAGCAATCGAAATCCAGCCCTTTTTCCTTCATCAGGCGTCCGGCAGCGCGCGCTTCTTCCACGCCCTTTTCCGTGACATCCACATCCCACCAGCCGGTGAACCGGTTTTCCAGATTCCATGTGGACTGGCCGTGGCGGATGAGAACGAGTGTGGGCATGACGCTTCCTATATGTGGAGTGTTTGCTGAAACGCGGCTCTCATAACGCGATTTCGCCGCGATGCAACTTGCCCAGCCATGGCTAATGAGAGAAAGTAGACGTGAACAGCAGACATCAAGGAGATTTAAGCCATGGCGATCCAGCAGCATATTCACCTGCATGAAGGCCCGGGCGGTCCATTCGAATCGGCGGCCATTTATGACGATGCGGCAGGCCTGCAGCCCGGCCTGCTGCTGTTCCCCAATTTCATGGGCGTCAAGCAATGGGATTATGACAAGGCGGAGGAACTGGCGGCTCTGGGCTTCAAGGTTCTGGTCGTCGACTATTATGGCAAGGGCAAGCGTGCTACGGACATGGAGTCGGCCAGCGCTCTGATGGATGAACTGGTGGCGGATCGCGCCAAAATGCGGGACCGGCTGCTCGATGCTCTGGCCGAGCTCAAAAAACTACCCGGAGTCGATGGCGATAAATGCGGCGCTGTCGGGTTCTGCCTGGGCGGAAAATGCGTGCTCGACCTTGCCCGTGGCGGCGGCGACATCAAGGCCGGCGTCAGCTTCCACGGGGTCTATGACGCGCCGCCCTTCCCTAATGCAAAGATAACGGCCAAGCTGCTGGTCTGTCATGGCTGGAACGATCCGCTTTGCCCGCCAGAAGCAACCGTGGGCCTCGCCAACGAATTGACCGCAAGCGGCGTCGACTGGCAACTCATCGCCTATGGCCACACGGGCCATGCCTTCACAGCGGATAATGTGCCGCTGGACGATGGCAAAACCTTCGGTTTCCAGCCCGACACCAATCGCCGCAGCTGGCAGGCGATGCAGAATTTCTTCGCGGAAACGTTCGGCTGAGTTCTGCCATCGCAACCAAATCCGTCACCTATGCATTATCCTATCAGCCGTTGCTTCTGGCGCAGCGGCGACAGGTTCTCGCGGAGAACCTTCGGGGGTGAGAGAACAGGATATTGCAAAATGACCCGCTGATACTGGTCGCGGTAATCGCGGTCGCCGGAATTGCCGGGCAATGGCTGGGCTGGCGTTTCAAGGTACCCGCCATCATCCCGCTGCTGCTCATCGGTATAGTGCTGGGGCCGCTGGCGGGCGCGGTCGACCCGCACCAGAGCTTTGGCCCCCTCATGGAAACCATGGTCGGTCTGGCGGTCGCAATCATTGTTTTCGAAGGCGGGCTAAACCTCAACTTGCGCGAGCTGCGCTCGACCAGTGGCGGCGTGTTGCGGCTTGTCGCTCTGGCCATCCCACTCAATCTGCTGTTCAGCGCTCTGGCGGTCCATTATCTGGCAGGGCTGAACTGGACCATATCCGTTCTGATCGGGGCCATATTGGTCGTCACGGGACCGACCGTTATTCTGCCCTTGCTCCGACAGAGCAAGCTTGAACGACGTTCGGCGACATTCCTGAAATGGGAAGCCATCGTCAATGATCCCATCGGCGCGACGCTCACCCTGCTCATTTTGAGCTATTTGCTGCTCTCGACCTCCATGTCCGGTGCCGACGCCATATGGACGCTGACCTGGCGCACATTCGTTGGCGCTCTTGTCGCCAGTGCGCTGGGTGCAGCGGTCCCCTTCGCCCTGCGGTGGATGTTCCGGCATAATCTGGTGCCTGAATATCTGAAAACACCAATGCTACTGTCCGGCGTGATAGCGGTGTACAGTGCAGGAAACGCATTTCAGCCGGAAACCGGACTGATCGGTGCAACATTGTTCGGCGTCGTACTCGCCAATATTGAGGTGACCGGGCTTCAGCAGCTGACGCGCTTCAAGGAATCGCTCGCGATATTCCTCGTCTCAGGCATTTTCATCACATTGACCGCCGACATCGACCGGGAGACCATCGCCAATATCAGCACGCCCCTGATCCTCACGACCCTGGCGATATTGTTCGTGGCCCGTCCCATGGCGATATATCTCGCGACGATATCCACCAACATGAACTGGCGTGAGCAACTATTGGTCGGATGGATAGGGCCACGCGGCGTTGTCGCGGCGGCCATTGCGGGCATCGCGGCCGAGAGGCTTGGTGAGGCCGGATATCCCGATGCGGAGTTGATTCTGCCACTGGTATTCATGATCATCGCATCGACCGTATTGCTTCATGGGTTTACGCTTTCGCCAATGGCGCGGTGGCTCAGGCTGGCATCGTCCAACACGGGCGGCCTGATCATCATAGGCGCCTCGCCCTGGTCGATAGGTTTAGCGCGGCTGCTGTGTCAGCTAGACGAAAATGTGCTCATCGTGGACCGCAGCATCGACGCTCTGCGGCCCGCCCGAGCAGAGGGCTTGCCCACGCTACGCCTCGACATCCTGTCCACCATTGGCGAAGAACTGGCCGACCTTCAGGATTGCGACTGCCTACTCGCCGTCACGGCCGACGATGCCTATAATTCGCTGGTCTGTACGCGGTTCGCGACCGAAATCGGGCAGGAACGCGTGTACCAGCTACCCCCTGAAGATGTGACGGCACGCAATCTTCCCGCGCGCGAGTGGCGCGGAAAGTTCATAGGTGAGGAAGGCGTGACATTGACGGAGTGGCTGGAGCGGACACAAGACAGCGCCGGTTTCACCGTCGCCACGCTGGACGAGGACATGCCGCTGGAAGCTGAGGACGAACATGGCTGGCTTGTCGCGATTCTGAAATCCAATGGCATGCTCAAATTCTATTCGGCCGAGCATGGCAATAACGGGTCGAAGGGCGACCGGATCATCCGCCTCTCAAAGCAGATGCGCGAAGTACCTCAGGCGAGTGCAAAATGGCGGTGGCCACTCGCTATACTCTCCGGCTTTTCGCGATAGCGCCTAAATCTCGTCGATGATCTCCGCCAGGGTCGCGAGGCAATCGCGGCCCAACTGCATCGAACGCGCGGGCGACCATCCGCAATCCGGATCGGGCAGGTCGTCATTATCCTTGAACGGCATTTCCAGCGTCATACTAACCGCGCCATAGCGCTCGGCCAGTTGCGCGGTCGACATGGAGAGGTTGCCCTTACCTGCGGGCGCGACGGGGTAGCCCTTCACGGTCTGGAAATCGGGTGTGCGCGCCGCCAGCAGATCGCGATATCTGTTGTAAAGCGCCACCTTTCCCGGTTTCAGCGATGGTATCCCCTCGAACCCGGCGATAAATACGGCGGGGATGGCTTCGTCGCCATGCACGTCCATCGCGAAATCGACGCCGGTGCGGTCCATCTCTTCACGCACGAGGAACACCTCCGGGCTGCGCTCCATCGACGGTTCATGCCATTCGCGGTTCAGGTTCACACCAATCGCATTGGTGCGCAGATGGCCGCGCCGGCTGCCGTCCGGGTTCATATTGGGGACAATGTGGAACGTCGCCTTCTGGCGTAACAGGCGCGCTACACTGTCCTCAACATCACATAGCCGCTCGATCGCGCCCTCCATCCACCATTCCGCCATGGTTTCGCCGGGGTGCTGGCGCGCATAAAGCCAAACCTGCTTCGCCCCCTCGCCCAGCGTCAGCATGTCGAGCGGCTGCCCATCGAGCGTCAGGCCCAACTCCTTCTGCGCAACACCCGGCTGCATCGCGGCCCAGGCGATCAGGTCATGATGCCGCTCCATCGAGTAGGGCGCGAAATAGGCGACCCACAGATTGTTGCTTTCCGGCTCCACCCGGATCGTCAAGCGGCCATCGGCATATTCCGTTTCGGTCATATACCAGTTTTCACGGTCCTCGCTGACGCGTGCGTTATAATGGGGCCAGCCGCCGGGATAGGCGGCTCCGGCGCAATTCGCGATCACGAGATCGACCTGCTGCGCCGCTGCACCTGCAACGCGGAAATAGAACCACTGGTAAAAATCGCTGTCCTTGTCGGGCACGATTTCCAGCTCCGCCTTCCATACGGAGTCACTGCAGTCGGTCGAAAGAACGCGAATATTGCCTGCGTCGAAGGCGCTGCTGATCGAGAGTGTCATTTGACGGTGATAGTCTCTCCGGACTTGCCGGGATAGTCCCCGAACAGCGCGCGAGCGAGTTTTTCAGCGGCAAGGCCGGGTTGCGCGGCGGGCGTGCCGTCCTTCGCCTCGGTCATGGCGCGGCCTTCCCAAATGGACTGGTTATCCGCGCGGCGGCGTATCTGCACCGAAAGCTGGCTGAGGATCTGATCCTTAGGCTTACCCGACAGGTTGATGCCGATGCCCATACCTATGCCGCTGCCATAGCTGCCGGTCGAACCGCCGACGCCAACACTGACCGGGGAGCGGGCCGCGCCTGCCGGACGCGCGAAGCGGCTGAAATCGACGACCGCTACATATTCGCTGGCGGCAACGGTCTGAAGGCCCGTCTCGTCGGTGAACCCGATACGCTGCAATTCCTGACGCACGGCGGAGGCATAGGTGCGAAACTCCATAGAGTCGGCATCCCGGCCGGATGCCGACTCCACCAGGATACCGCCGGATTGCGCCACCGGCCCTTCGCCATGAAAGCGGGTTACCTCGACCGGCGGAATAGACGCCGCGCACCCGCCCAGCATGGCAAACGCCAGTGCGACGGCGGCCATCGACGGCCATTTGCGGCTATTGAGCGAATGCACCATATCTCTTCTCCTGTGACCGACAGCTTTGCTGCCTATCTCTAGCGCATATGTTGCCTGCACGCACGCTGAACACAATATGGCGGGGCAAGACTTTACATTCCTACGGCGAAAAACGGATGTGCAGCCTTGACTTTGCACCGGGATCCCCATAGGGGCTGCGCTTCGTTTTTCCGAACCAACAGAATCATTTTGAAGGCTGCGTCATGAAGATCCGCAACTCGCTGAAGTCACTGAAAGGTCGCCACCGGGACAACCGCGTGATCCGTCGTCGCGGTCGTACCTATGTCATCAACAAGACGAATCGTCGCTTCAAGGCGCGTCAGGGCTGACAGGCACATAATATACAACCGAAAAGCCCGGCTCCGGCCGGGCTTTTTGTTTGCCTATTCCTCGCGCCCTTTCAGCTCATCCCCGCGCAGATGCGCGACATGCAGCACATTGGTCGACCCAGGCGTGCCAAAGGGAACGCCCGCAAGCACGATGATCTTGTCGCCCGCTTCGGCCAGCTTGTGCCGCATTGCCATGCGCCGCGCCTTGCCGATCATTTCCTCAAAGCTGCCGATATCCTTGGTGCGAACGGCGTGCACGCCCCAGAGCAGCCCCATACGCCGCGCCGTGCCGGTACGCGGCGTCAGCGCCAATATCGGCGTTTGCGGACGTTCGCGGGAAATGCGGCGCACCGTGCTGCCCGATGAAGTGAAACACACGATGGCCTTGGCGGTCACTGTGCGGGTGATGCTGTTGCTCGCTTCGGCCAGAGCATCGGCAGTAGTCGGATCCGGCTTGGTTTCCGTGAAGTGCAGCCGGTCCAGATATTCACGGTCCTGCTCGACGCTGCATGCGATACTGTCCATCATCGCCACCGCTTCCTTCGGCCAGTCACCCGCCGCCGTCTCCGCCGACAGCATGATCGCATCCGCGCCATCATAAATGGCGTTGGCCACATCCGACACCTCGGCGCGGGTCGGCGTCGGCGCCTTGATCATGGACTCGAGCATCTGCGTCGCCACCACCACGGGTTTGCCCAGCCTGCGGGCAGACGCCACGATATGCTTTTGCAGTGGCGGCACATCCTGCGGCGGCAACTCGACACCCAGATCGCCGCGCGCGACCATCACGGCATCGGACAGCTCCAATATCTCATCAAGCCGCTGCAACGCCGCCGGTTTCTCGATTTTCGCCATCAATGCGCCATAGCCGCCCATCAACCGCCGCGCTTCGGCAAGGTCCTCCGGACGCTGGACGAACGAAAGCGCGACCCAGTCCGCCCCCTGCTCGACCGCGAAGGCCAGGTCGCGCCGGTCCTTCTCCGTCAGCGCCGCCATCGGCACCACGACGTCGGGCACATTCACGCCCTTTCGGTTGGAGAGCGCACCGCCAACTTCGACAACCGTCTCGATTTTATCAGCTGTGACCTTCTTCACGCGCAGCACTAGCTTGCCGTCATCCAGCAGCAGCCGCGCCTCCGGTTCCAGCGCCTCGTAAATCTCGCGATGCGGCAGGTTGACCCGCTTGTCTGTCCCCAGCGCCTCGTCATGATCCAGTACGAACCGTTGCCCGGTTTTGAGCATCACCATGTCGCCCGCAAAACTGCCGATACGCAGCTTGGGGCCCTGAAGATCGGCCAATATCGTACTCGGTCGTCCAAACTCCTTTTCCAGAGCGCGAATATGGCCGATATTGGTGGCGTGATCCTCATGGCTTCCATGGCTCATATTGAGCCGGAAGGCATCGGCGCCCGCCATATAGAGCGCGCGGATCATCTCGGCGGTATTACTGGCCGGACCCAATGTAGCGAGAATGCGGACCTTGCGTGCGCGGGGGGTAACAGATTTCAAATTCGCCTATCTCCTGCCGAACAAAGCTGCCCTCCCCTTTATCAGAACGGCAACTCACGCTACTCCCGCTGCACGACAGGAATAAGACTGTAAGGACGACACTATCATGCCCGAATCGATAATCAATGACGCAGCAGCAGCAGCAGCCTTCAAAAGACTGGTCCGGCATCTGCAGCACCGCACCGACGCGCAGAATGTCGATCTGATGGGATTGGCAGGCTTTTGCCGCAACTGCCTGTCCGACTGGCTGGCCGAGGCCGACGGCACGCTGACAAAGGACGAAGCCCGCGAAGCGATATACGGCATGCCTTACGCTGAATGGAAAGCGAAATATCAGGGCAAAGCCAAGCCCGAGCAGCTCCAGCGCATGGAAGAAAGCGTCGCACGCAATAAAAAATGATGCCCAGTGCGCCGCACACGGCATCTGCGTTGTTTACATATTAAGGTATCGGCGCTAACAGCCCCCGCCATGTCCAAGACGCTGATTAAAACGATTAGCATTAAACCGACCCGCGCTGGCGGGGCGGTCCATGATGCTTGCGTGAAATAGGCAGGCACCACGGACAAGCCCCGCGAAGAGCGCGGGGCCAAAGTTTCCAACAGAACTTACCCGCGCCTCCGCGACCACACCAGAAGGAGACGCATACACATGAACCCCAGATTCCCCGCAGGCCAGCCGCTCAATGTCGGTATCGTCGGCGCAACCGGCCTTGTCGGCTCGATGATGCGCCAATTGCTCGATGAGCGCGGCTTCCCGGTTGCCAGCCTGCGCCTGTTCGCCTCGGCCCGCTCGGCGGGCAGCCAAGTTGACTGGCGAGGTACGCCGGTAACCGTCGAAGATGCCGCCACCGCCGACTATGCGGGCCTCGACGTCGTGTTCTTTTCCGCGGGCGGCTCCACGTCCAAGGCGCTCGCGCCCAAGGTCGCCGCCGCAGGCGCAGTCGTGATCGACAACAGCTCGGCCTGGCGCTCCGACCCCGAAGTCCCGCTGGTCGTTGCCGAGGTCAACCCGGACGCGATGGAAAATCTGCCCAAGGGCATCATCGCCAACCCCAATTGCACGACCATGGCAGCGATGCCTGTATTAAAGCCGCTGCATGCGAAAGCTTCGCTGAAGCGCCTTGTCGTATCGACCTATCAGGCGGTTTCCGGCGGCGGCATGGAGGGCATCGACGTGCTCGCACGCCAGATCGCAGCAGTGGGCGACAAGGGCGCGCAGCTCGCGTTCGACGGCAACGCAGAGTGCGTACCCGCGCCCGAGAAATGGGCTGTGCCGATCACCAACAATGTCGTGCCGCTCAACTATGTGCTGGGCGAGGACGGCTATACCGAGGAGGAGCTGAAGCTACGTGATGAAACGCGGCGCATCCTCGATATCCCAGCGCTTCCGGTCTCGGGCACCTGCGTGCGTGTGCCGGTCTTCTCCGGCCATGCGCTCTCTATCAACGCCGAGTTCGAGCAGCCGGTCAGTGTCGAAGAAGCGCTCACATTGCTGGGCGATGCGCCGGGTGTCGTCATCACCGACGTGCCCAACCCGCTCGACGCCACCGGCAAGGACCCGGTCTTCGTCGGTCGCGTGCGCCCCGACCCAACCGTCGCGTATGGCCTCGTGCTGTTCGTTGTCGGCGACAATCTGCGCAAGGGCGCGGCTTTGAACGCGGTGCAGATCGCCGAAGTGCTGTGCGGCAAGGCATAATCTGACGGCGGGCGGGCATCGGCACTGGACAGCCTGCCTGCCTCCCCGATATGGCCCGCTCAACTGATTCACCCAACGGAGACGGAAACATGAGCGAAGGCGCCATCGCAGCCGACCAGCTACGCCTTTTCATCGAGCGCATCGAGCGCCTGGAAGAAGAGAAAAAGGGTATCGCGGACGACATCAAGGATGTCTATGCCGAAGCCAAGGCAACCGGTTACGACACCAAGACGATGCGCCAGATCGTGCGCCTGCGCAAAATGGAAAACCATGTGCGCGAAGAAGCCGAAGCGTTGCTGGAAACCTATAAGGCGGCATTGGGCCTCGCCTGATCTTCGCTTATATTGACGCCGGTTAGAGGCGAAGGAGCAAAGATATGGCGCAATCCCCCTGGGGTGGCACGAGCGGGTCGTCGGGCAGCGGCATGATCGTCACCACGACCAACAGCGTCGAGGGCCGTCCGGCGCAGAATTATCACGGCATCGTTACCGGCGAAGTCATCGTCGGCGCCAATATCTTCCGCGATCTGTTCGCCAGCATTACCGACATTGTCGGTGGCCGCTCCGGCAAATATGAGAATGTGCTCGCCCGTGCCCGCGAGGAAGCGCTTTCCGAAATGCGCATGCGCGCCGCCGAAATGGGCGCGAACGCCGTCGTCGGTGTCGATCTCGACTATGAAGTACTGGGCAGCAACGGCTCCATGCTGATGGTATCGGCCACGGGAACAGCTGTTACCGTCTGATCGCCATGGTTGCGATGTTCGGGCGCGCCCGCTAGAGAGCGCGGCATATCGTCATTTCCAGATAAGGAGCAGGCCGTGGCAGGCCATAGCAAATTCAAGAACATCATGCATCGCAAGGGCGCGCAGGACAAAAAGCGCTCCGCCATGTTTTCCAAGCTCAGCCGCGAAATCACCGTGGCGGCGAAAATGGGCATGCCCGACCCGGATATGAACCCGCGCCTACGCCTCGCGGTCAACGCGGCCAAGGCGCAGTCCATGCCCAAGGACAATATCCAGCGCGCCATCGACAAGGCGACCGGCGGCGACGGCGATAATTATGAAGAAATGCGCTATGAGGGCTATGGCCCCGGCGGTGTTGCGATCATCGTTGAGGCGCTGACCGACAATCGCAACCGCACCGCCACCAATGTGCGCACGGCCTTCTCAAAAAATGGCGGTAATATGGGTACGGCAGGTGCTGTCTCGCACGGCTTCGACCGCATGGGCCTGATCGAATATCCCGCCACCGCGGGCGATGAGGAAAAGGTGCTCGAAGCCGCGATCGAAGCGGGCGCGGAGGATGTGGAATCGAGCGAGGATGGCCACACCATCTGGACCGCGATGGACAGCCTGCACGAAGTCGCCAAGGCGCTGGAAGAGACGCTGGGTGAGGCGGAAAGCGCGAAGCTGGCGTGGAAGCCGCAGGTGTCGGTCGAGGTCGATGAAGGCACGGCATCCACGCTGCTCAAGCTGATCGACACGCTGGACGACGACGACGACGTGCAGACGGTATGGGGCAATTACGACATCTCCGACGAGGTGATGGAGAAGTTGGGCTGAGCCAGCTTATCCTAGGTCTAGACCCTGGCCTTGGCACGACCGGCTGGGGCCTGATCTCGGCCGACGGCAACCGCCTCTCCCACATCGCCAATGGTCAGATAAAAACGGACAGCAAGGCTCCGCTCGCCGAGCGCTTGCTCGCGCTGGATACTGCGCTCACCGATCTGATCCTAGCGCACAAGCCCGACAGCGCCGCCGTCGAGGAAGTGTTCGTCAACGCCAATCCGCAATCGACGCTCAAACTGGGGCAGGCGCGCGGCGTCGTATTACTGGGCGCGGCACGAGCGGGCGTGGAGGTCGGCGAATATGCCGCACGGCTCGTCAAGAAATCGGTGGTGGGCGTCGGTAACGCCAGCAAGGATCAGGTACACGCGATGATCGGACATCTGCTGCCGGGCGTAAAGATCACAGGCGCGGACGCTGCAGATGCGCTCGCTATCGCGATCACACACGCTCATCACAGCGCCAGTGCGAAAGCCTTACGTTTTTGAGTGGAAACGAAGGGTGAACATCGCTACACCCTTCCTTCATGATCGCGCATCTTAAAGGGGTATTGGCGTCCGTGGGGCTGGACAGCGCCGTGATCGACGTCGGCGGCGTCGGCTATCTGTTCGGCGCGAGCACACGAACATTGACGGCGCTAGGACCTGTGGGCGAGGTAGCGACAGTGCACACCGAAATGCTGGTGGCCGAGGATTTCATCCGGCTGGTGGGCTTTGCCTCCGAAAGCGAACGCGACTGGTTCCGGCTATTGACCAGCGTGCAAGGCGTCGGCGCGCGGGTTGCGTTGGCGATATTGTCAGCACTCGACGGCGCGGAACTGCATCGCGCCATTGCAAGCCAAGACAAGGCGATGGTCGCGCGTGCGAACGGCGTAGGTCCGAAACTAGCCGAACGCATCGTGCGCGAACTGAAGGACAAGACCGGCACGATCGCTACCAGCCCGCTGGCGATTGGCGGCGGGGATGGCGTGGCAGTGGTTGCGCCCGGCAGCTCCCACTCCGCCGACGCGGTCAGCGCCCTCACGGGCCTTGGCTTCAAACCCGCCGAGGCCAGCGCTGCTGTTGCGGCAGCCGAAGGCGAGCTAGGCGATGGCGCGAGCCTGGACGCACTGGTGCGCCTCGCACTCAAGAAGGCGGCGAAGTGATGGACGAACGTAGTCAAAGTTCGATAGACAAAAAACATGACCGACGCTGAGCGCATCATAACCTCCGCCCGCCGCCCAGAAGATGTAGACGCCGCGCTGCGTCCCAAATCGCTCGACGAATTTGTCGGGCAGAAGGCGGCGCGGGACAATTTGCGCATCTTCATTGAGGCCGCTCGCAACCGCTCCGAAGCGCTTGATCATGTGCTGTTCTTCGGTCCTCCTGGCCTTGGCAAAACTACCCTCGCGCAGATCATCGCCAAGGAAATGGGCGTGGGCTTTCGCGCGACATCCGGCCCAGTCATCGCCAAATCGGGCGATCTCGCCGCGCTGCTCACCAATCTGGACGAGGGCGATGTGCTGTTCGTGGACGAAATCCACCGCCTGAATCCGGCGGTCGAGGAAATTCTCTACCCGGCGATGGAGGACCGTGCGCTCGACATCATGATCGGCGAGGGCCCCTCGGCGCGCTCCGTGCGCATCGACCTGCCCAAATTCACGCTGGTCGGCGCAACCACGCGGCAGGGCCTGCTGACCACGCCGCTGCGTGACCGCTTCGGCATCCCCGTGCGATTGAATTTCTATACTGTCGAGGAACTGGAGAAAGTCGTCACCCGCGCTGCGCGCCTGCTCGGCCTTGGCATCGCCCCCGATGGCGCGACCGAAGTTGCCCGCCGCTCACGCGGCACGCCCCGCATCGCCGGGCGGCTGCTGCGCCGCGTGCGCGATTTCGCCGATGTCGCGGGCGATGCGCAAGTCACCACCAAGATCGCCGACGCCGCCCTCACCCGGCTGGAGGTCGATGCGCTCGGCCTTGATGCGATGGACCGGCGCTATCTCCATATGATCGCGGACATATACAGAGGCGGCCCGGTGGGTGTGGAAACTCTTGCCGCAGGCCTGTCCGAACCGCGCGACACGATTGAGGAAGTGATCGAGCCTTATCTGATCCAGCTCGGCCTCATCGCCCGCACCGCGCGCGGCCGCTGCCTCAACGGGCCGGGATGGAAACATCTGGGTCTCAACCCGCCCGCTGGCGGACAGGACGAACTTTTCGGCAAATAAATCAGATACGTATCCCCCCTTAAGAGATACTACGTATCCAGCCTATACCCGCCGGTTAACCATAATCACATATTCCTGATAGCCGGACAAAAAGGTTTTCAGGAGGGGCATATATGGGATGTCCTCGTTTCAACGCATCCAAATGGGCTACCGGCCTTCTGGCCGCAGGCGGCCTGACGTCTTCAATGGCGCAGGCACAAACCATTACGATGACCGGAACGGTCGCCAATCTGTGCGTCCTGACTCTGACGACGCCCGGCGTCATCGCTGTCGACCCGACAGGTATGGAGCTCTCGACCACGCAAACCGGCGGCGTCGCGGCATCCATGACCGTAGTGGCCACCGGCACCAACCCGACCATTACCTTCACCGCGCCCGGCCTCACCGGCCCGTCGGCTTCGGGGGCAACGGCGGAGATGGCCTTCACATCACCTGCCGGGGCAAGTAACCCCTATAGCAGCAGCGGCTATGTCTATGCGATGAGCCAGCTGCTCGACACCATCACGATCAACGGGCGGGCGACCAAGGCCACTGGCTTTCAGTCCGGCGTCTATAACCTGACGTCGACAGCGACGTGCGCGCAATGAACAGGGCGCGCATATCGGCTGTGGCGGTGGCGGCTATGCTGGGCGCCGCAATGCCGGCAGGTGCCGTCGGCCTTGGCCCGCTATCCAAAGAAGGTCTGATCGACGGCCCGCGCAAGGGGTTCGAGCTGGTTCTCTACAACCCTTATGATGATGCCGTGGATTTCATCGCTTACGCCGTTGGCATTGGTGATGAGACGCCGCAGCAGCGGGTAACCGTCATCCCGCAACAAACGAAGTTGGGCGGAGGCCAGTCACGCCGCCTGATCGTTATCGCCAGGGACCTCTCCCTCAATGAACATTATCAGTTCCGGGTGTGCGCCGAACGGCAGGCACCCCCTTCAGGAATCCGGATCAATGCACGTGTTTGCTCGAAATTATCTGTCACTCGTGTGCGCTAGTCTCGCGCTTGCGGCACAGGCGCAAGCGTCCACGACCGGCGTTTACCTGCCTCCCGCCCCCACGGGATCGGGCGGCGAGGACTCGATAGAAACCAGCAGCGGTACACGGTGCCGCCAGAGCATCAATTCCAACGGCCCCTATCTCGATGTCGGCGTCAGCGGCACGGCCTCTTCGCCCATCGACCCGGACGCCATGCGCTACAGCTTCAGCGACACGCGCGACAAGCAGGGAACCGTTTACGCGCGTGTCAGCATTCCTCTGGGCAAACGCCCGGAGAGGATCGACTGTTCACGCGTTTATGAGCTTGAGTTGCAAAAGCTCAAACGGGAAATCGAGTTACTCCGGCTCGGCATGGAGTGAATGCAGC
This sequence comes from Sphingobium sp., assembly GCA_020446425.1. GTDB lineage: Bacteria > Pseudomonadota > Alphaproteobacteria > Sphingomonadales > Sphingomonadaceae > Sphingobium. The sequence goes on from JAGRES010000005.1 coordinate 45,227, forward strand.
CCCACACTGTGTTCACCCCAACGGGCCGGAGAATATGCGCCCTTCCTCACACTCGGTAAAGACATGAAAAAGTGAGGAAGGGCGCTTTTTTACCGCGCCAGAGCTTCGGAACAACGCAAAGCGCTCGCCATCCGCAAATCGGCCTTTGCCAACGAGTCGCGGCTCGGTTAAACAGCGTGCGATGTCCGCGCCGCCGCCTATTCCCGATTTGCCGCAGCCTCCATCCGGCCGCTTTGCCGGAGGCGTCCACTATTACCCCGTGCGCATCTATTTCGAGGATACCGACACCGGCGGCATCGTCTATCACGCCAATTATCTGCGGTTCATGGAGCGCGCCCGTTCCGACATGCTGCGCCTGATGAACATCGACCAGCGCGGCAGCATCGAAAGCGGCGAAGGGGTGTACACCGTCGCGCGCATCGCCATTGATTACCGCATGCCCGCTTATCTTGACGACGACCTGATCGTCATCAGCCATGTTCTGGAAGTGGGCGGCGCGACATGCCGCATGGACCAGCGCGTTATGCGCGGCAACGATATTCTCACCAATGGCGAGGTAACAGTCGCCTTCGTTTCATCTACGGGCCGCCCCAAACGACAACCCAAGCCCTGGGTGGCCCTGTTCAACCGTATCGCCCAAGGGGAAAGCATAGATTCATGACAGTGCCTTTTTCTGCCATCGCCTCGGAAGCATCGACGCTCTCTCCGCTCGCCCTGTTCCTGCAGGCCGATATCGTCGTCAAACTCGTGATGCTGGGCTTGCTCGCCGCCAGTGTCTGGACATGGGCGATCATTATCAGCTTCAGCAAGTCGATATCGGGGATCTCCCGCAAATGTCATAATTTCGACAAGGAATTCTGGCGCGCAGATGACATCGACAAGTTTCACGACAAGCATCATAAAGACGATCTTCCCAGCGCGCGCGTGATGACGGCAGCCGTCGCCGAATGGCGACGCTCCACCAAGGCCAAGGCGGTGGACAAGGAAGGCACGCGGGACCGCTTGTCGACCGCCATGTCGAGCGCGGCGGCGAGCGAAATCGACCAATTGTCGGACCGTCTCAATATATTGGCGACCGTCGGCTCTGTTGCGCCTTTCGTTGGCCTGTTCGGCACCGTGTGGGGCATCATGCGCGCCTTTACCGCCATCGCCGCACAGCAGAACAGCAGCCTTGCCGTCGTCGCACCCGGTATCGCCGAAGCATTGTTCGCCACTGCCATCGGCCTGTTCGCGGCCATCCCGGCGGTAATCGCGTATAACCGCTTCAGCCATGCCATCAACAAGGTCGAGGCACAGCTCAACCGCTTCTCCGACAGCTTTTATATGACCCTGAGCCGCGAGCTGGAACGCGGCTGATGGGCATGGGCGTTCCTCCCTCCCAGCGTCGCGGGCGTCATCGCGCGCCAATGGCGGACATCAACGTCACGCCGCTGGTGGACGTCATGCTGGTGCTGCTCATCATCTTCATGGTCACCGCGCCGCTGCTGGTGACCGGCGTGCCGGTAAAGTTGCCCGAAAATCAGGCCAAGGCACTGGAAACCAATGACAAGCCGACCATCATTTCGCTGACGGCGGCAGGTGAAATCTTCATCAACGACGCGCAGATCGAAGAAGAGGACATGATGGACCGGTTCGCGCGCCTGTCGGAAACACAGAGCGGCGCGGAAGCGCCCCAGATATTCCTGCGCGCCGATGCTGATCTCGACTACGGCAATGTCATGAAGGTCATGGGCGCGCTCAATCGTGTGGGCCTGAACCGCGTCGCGCTGGTCAGCACCTCGGAAACCGGCGATGTCAGGCGGCGTTCAGAATAAAATGCTAGATTTGCGCCAGATGGAACGCACCGACAAAATCAGCCTGGGCATCGCCAGCGCCGGGCATGTATTGCTTTTCGGCCTGCTTTCGACCAGCTGGCTCGCGCCCGATCCATTGAAGCTGGCCAACAATCCGATCGAAGTGTCCATCGCCGACGATATCGCGCTGCGGTCATCGGCACCCAGAATTTCCGAACTGCCGCCGCCGCCAGCACCTGGCGAGGTCGAGGGGCCGCCCGAACTGGCCAAGCCGGAACCGACCGAGAGCGTCATGACGCCGGATGCCGCGCCGCCCAAGCCTGCGCCTGCGCCCGTTCCCGCTCCCAAGCCGGAGCCGCGCAAACCCGAAAAGGCGAAATCGGAACCGAAGAAAGCGCCCCCCACCCCGGCCAAAGCCACCCAATCGCGTGGATCGAAACTGAAGCTCGATACCAGCGACTGGGCCAAATCGAGCAATAGCAGCCAGAGCGATGTGGCGGAGGATGCCGCCATCGCCGCCGAAATCGGCCCGGCCCAGAAAAGTGCGCTGGACGCCGAAATCCGCCGCCAGCTCAAACCGCACTGGAAAGCCCCGACCGGCGCGGATGTCGAGCAGCTACGCACGATCGTGACCGTGAAGCTGGCGCGAGACGGCTCCATCGTTGGTTCCCCACAAATCATCGACACGCTGGGCGTCACCGCCAGCAACCGCACCCAGGTCAGGCTGCATCAGGAACAGGCCGTCAGGGCTATTCGCCTTGCCGCCCCTTTCAATCTGCCGCCGAAACTCTATTCTGGCTGGAACTACCTCCGCCTGACCTTCGACAAGAGGCTCTCCCAATGACTCGTTTTGCCCGGATCGCAGCGTTTTTTGCTCTTTTTCTGGCCTCGCCCGCGCTGGCGCAGCTTTCCGTCGATGTGACCGATGACAGCGGCTCGTCGAACCTGAAAATCGCCGTCCCCGCCCTGCCGACAAGCCAGCCCGTCATCACACCCGCCGGTTCCACCGATGAACTGGGCCAGAAAATTGCACAAGTCATCGCAGACGATCTGCGCGGATCGGGCCTGTTCTCACCATCCGGCCCCGTGGGGATGCGCGCCATCAGCATGAACGAGGTCACCGCGCCGCAATTTGCCGGCTGGAGCCGGTTCGAGGCGCTGGTGCACGGTTTTGTCCGCTCCGCAGGCGGCGCGAACGACATCACCGTGGGGTGCTATCTCTATGACGTTGCGCTGGAAACCGAGCTGACGCGGCAAGGCTATGTCGTCGCACCGCGCGACTGGCGACGCGCCGCGCACAAATGCGCCGACGCCATCTATGCGCGTCTTTCCGGCGAAAGCCCCTTCTTCGACAGCCGCATCGCCTATATCGCCGAGAGCGGCCCCAAGGGTGCGCGCGTCAAGCGGCTGGCCATCATGGACAGCGACGGCGCCAACCACCGCTTCATCACCAATGGCCAGTCTATCGCACTGACCCCGCGCTTCTCCCCCGACTATGGCTCGATCCTGTATGTCAGCTACATCCAGAAGCGCGTGCGTATCTTCGTCTATAATATCGGCACCGGCAAACAGCGGCTTATCACGGAAAGCTCCAACCCCACCTTCGCGCCGCGCTGGTCGCCCGATGGCCGCTACATCCTGTTCTCAATGGCGATTGCGGGCAATACGGACATCTATCGCGTGTCATCCAATGGCGGCACGCCGGTGCGCCTCACCAGCTCTCCGGGCATTGATGTCGGGGGCAGCTATTCCCCGGACGGCAGCAGGATCGTGTTTGAGAGCGACCGCTCGGGCAGCCAGCAAATCTATGTCATGAACGCCGACGGATCGAACCAGCGGCGCATCAGCCATGGCGGCGGGCGCTACGCCACGCCGGAATGGTCGCCGCGCGGCGACCTGATCGCCTTCACCAAGATCGTCGGCGAATTCAAGGTCGCAGTGATGACGCCTGGTGGCGAGAATGAGCGCATCCTGACCAATGGCTGGCAGGACGAGGCCCCGACATGGTCGCCCAATGGCCGCGTATTGCAGTTTTTCCGTACTTCCCCGGGCAGATCGGGCGCAAGCCAGGTATGGCAGGTCGACCTGACCGGTGTGAACGAACGCCGCATCCCTACCCCGTTAAGCGGCTCCGACCCCGCATGGGGTCCATTATTGCCCTGATTTAACCAATTACCCCCATTGACATGAGATGAATTTCGCAACAGCGTAAAGACCCGACCAGGAGAATATACAATGGCATCAATTTCCCGTTCTTTGTTGATTGCCGGAGCGGTTATCGCTCTGTCCGCCTGCGCCAAGAAAGAGCCGGTTGCTCCCCCGCCGCCGCCGCCAGAAACCGCGCAACCCGTAACCGCGCCTGAACCGACCGGTCCGGTCAAGGGCAGCCAGGAAGATTTCCTCGCCAGCGTGTCATCCGATCGCGTGTTCTTCGACACCGACAAATATGACATCGACATGGAAGATCAGTCCGTGCTGCGCAGCCAGGCACAGTGGCTGGGCGCCAACCCGGGCGTTAGCGTGACCATCGAGGGTCACTGCGACGAACGCGGCACCCGCGACTACAACCTCGCGCTGGGCGAACGCCGCGCCAACGCAGCGAAGAACTATCTCGCTTCGCTCGGTGTCGATCCGTCCCGCATCACCACGATCAGCTATGGCAAGGAACGTCCTGCCGCCATGGGATCGGATGAGCAGGCTTGGGCGCAAAACCGTCGCGCCGTGACCGTCACGGTTCAATAAACCTGTTTTTGCCGGAGGGGGTGCGCGACCGCGTTTTCCCTCCGGCATCTTCATAACCAGCCCTCAGCGCGTGTTGTGTCATTTCCGGCGCAGCGCGCTTTGTGTTTCAGCTGTCCTTCCGCTTTTTTGCCAAAAACCGGTTCCCACTTCTTGGCGCAATGCTCTAGAGAAAGCGCATGTGGCGTTTATATCAATTCCCCCTTTGTCCCTTTTCCCGCAAGGTCCGTCTGCTGATGGGCGAAAAGGGCATTGCCTATGATCTGGTGAACGAGGCCCCGTGGGAACGGCAAGACGCCTTTCTCGACATCAATCCGGCCGGAACGACGCCGGTTATTGTCGAGGACGAAAAGAATATCGTCCTGATCGACAGCCAGGCGATCTGCGAATATTTCGAGGAAACGGTAGAGAAAATGCCGCTGGTCAGTGGCAGCGCTGGCGGACGGGCGGAAATCCGGCGCCTGGTGGCATGGATCGACCAGATTTTCTATCGCGATGTCGTTGCTCCCCTGATCGAGGAACGCATGAAAAAGCGCATCGTGCACCGCACACCGCCCGACGGTGGCAAGCTGCGCGAGGCCATGCGCAACGCCAATACCCATATGGATTATATGGATTATCTGCTGGACCACAGAAGTTGGCTGGCGGGTGGGACCATGAGCCTGGCCGACATTGCTGCGGCGGCGCATATATCCGTGGCAGATTATCTGGGCGGGATCGACTGGGCAGGCCATGAACCGGTGAAACGCTGGTACGCCGGGTTCAAATCACGCCCGTCTTTCCGCCCGCTGCTATCCGAACGCATGGGCGCTATCGTGCCGCCCCCCTATTATGAGAAGCCGGATTTTTAAGAAGTAGAGCTGAAATCGGAAAACCGCCGGGAAAGCGCTATGCCTCCCCTGCCGGTACTGAGATTATTCCGCCGGATCGTCCGAACCGGACGCCATGTACACACGGTTACGGCCATGTTCCTTGGCGAGATAGAGCGCACGATCGGCGGCCTTGAGCGCCTCACGCGCGTCTTCATAGGCAAAGACATCCGCGACACCGCCGGAGAAGCTGACCTGATTCATCCGTTCGCCTGAATTGCGGTCCACCAGGTTACGCGATGCGAGGTCCGCACGGGTCTGATCAACAATCTCGCAGGCTTCGCTTGCGGTCTTGCCACGGAACACCATGACGAATTCCTCGCCGCCGTGACGGGCGACATGGCATTTCTCGTCGGAAATCTTGGCCAGCAGCGAACCGACAAATTTCAGGACGCGATCGCCGGTATCATGGCCATGCGAATCGTTGATTTTCTTGAAATGGTCGATGTCGCAGAAGGCGACGCTCATGGGTTCGCCATTTTCGGCGGCCTGCGCCACTTCTTCCTTGAGCCGCGCCTCAAATGCCCGGCGATTGGGCAGACCGGTCAGATGGTCCTGCTCGGCGGCCTTACGCGCCGTTTCCAGGCTCTGCTGGAGGGCATGCGTCTTTTTCTGGCTCTCGCGCATCTCGCCTTCAATCTGGCGCGATTTCTCGACCATGGAGCGCGTCAGGTTGATCAGCGTTGCGACCATATCCTTCGATGACTCTTTCCCCTCCATGTCCTTGAACTTGGCCTGAAGGGCGGCTCCATAATCCGAAGCCGATTCGCTGGATTCGCTGGCCAGCGTGCTGAACCGGTCGAGATTTTCCTCAACGGTGTTCAACATGTTCGAAAGGCTTTCAGCCGTCATTTCCCCGGCATGCCGTTCGGCCACAATTTGTTCTGCAGCGCCATTGGTGAGCTGGCCTCGCTCCGACAAAATGGCGCGCACAGCTTTTTCAATCTCATGATCGTTGCCAGTGATGTAATCGAGAGCGAGCCCGAAGTTCACCACGGTCAGGTCGAGATCATGCGCAAAAAGGAATGAGCCGATCTCATTATAGAGATCCTGACGGCGCTCCACCTCACGTGTCGAGCCGTTACGTGTGGCCTCGCGCGAAGTCGCCTCTTCCACCGGGACCTCTGCGCCCTCGCTACCCGACAGCCATCGGGCGATCTTCGTTGTCAAACCTGTTTGCGCGTTCATGTGAATAGCCCACAAAATCTTGCTTTCGCGGACTATGGGCAGAAGAAGTAAAACTTTTGGTTAATTTCATCCAAATTGGATTAATTTTCTCTCAGTTATCATACGGTCTGCGCAACCAGCCAATCATGGAAAATACGCACTGCGCGATTCTGCAGTGCCTTGGGCCGGCAAACGAAATAATATTTATAGGGGCTTTCCACTTTCACATCGAAAATGCGCAGAAGCCGGGGATCGTGCGAGTTGTTATAGTGGCTCGCCAGCATGATGGCGACGCCAAGCCCTTGAGCCGCGGCCTCCAATAGCAAGGGACCGGAGTCATATGTGTCGATTGCCTCGGGCGTAAAGCTGACACCGCCCATCCCCCGCTTCCAGTCCTCCACAATATTGTTCATGTCGCGATGAATCAGCAGCGTATGTCTCGCCAGGTCCTCAGGCCTCTCGATCGGGTTACGGGACAGAAGCTCATAGCTCGCGAAAAGATAGATATATTCCTGCCCCAGGGAATGAACATGCAGCGCCGGATCAATGTCTTTCGCCAATATTATGGCGGCATCCAGCCCTTCGCCCAAGCGTGTGACGGCGTGGGGCGTCGTCTCGATATCGAGGTGAAGCAAAGGATATTCCTGGCGTAACTGGCCCAATAACGGCAACAAGCGCTGCGATGCAAAAAGCGGCATCACGGCCAGACGCAGGCGAAGCTGGTTACCGTCGCTCATCAGCTTTTCAATCGCCATCGACATGGAATCGAGCGCCGGCGCGATCTCATCCAGAAGGTGCGTGCCGTCCGCATTAATCTCGAGCGCCTGATGCTTACGCTCGAACAAAGGCCGGCCTATATACCGCTCCAACGCCTGAATTCTGCGGCTAAGTGCCGGAGTTGACAGGGCAAGTTCTTCCGCCGCAGCCTTCACGGACCCCAGCCGAGCGACTTGCACAAAGGCTTCCAGAGCCGTGAGGGGCGGTAATCGACGCATTGATCCCTAACTATAGTATTTCCGTTTTGGTGCCACGCACAAAATGCTCCGCGGGGTCATTATGAAAATTATAGGCTGGTTTATGACATTCAATACGGTTGCATTCTTTGCAACTGTAATTTCTATTTCGCACTTGCACAAATTTATGCCGCGGCGCATATAGAAAGTGCCTTTCAGGCATCCTCTCCTAAACTTATACGGGTCAGCTCTTGCTGGCCCTTTTTTTTGTTGCCTGAACGCTCTTCCGTTTGTGTCTCCGCACAGCTAAAGCCACGCGCTTCCGGTGCGCCCTCATTTGCGGCGTGCCACCACGGGAGAAAATGCGAACCGACATGCACAGCTTTTCGGAAAAACTGAAATTCTTCGGCGCGTTTATCCGGTCTCCGAAGACCATAGGCTCCGTCATTCCGACGTCTTCCCGTGTCATAAGCCATATCCTCGATCAGATTGACTGGAAAGCCGCGCGCCTGATTGTTGAATATGGCCCGGGAATGGGCACAATCACCCAGCCTATATTGGAACGGTTGCACCCTGATGCGCGGCTGATTGCAATCGACATGAATGCCGGTTTCATAAATCATCTGAAGCTAAGCATCCCCGATCCGCGCCTTGTTGCTGTTCACGGATCGGCCGCCGATGTAGGACGTATCATCGCCAACCATATAGCCGGCGGCCGCGCGGATTATATTGTTTCCGGGCTCCCTTTCTCCACGTTGCCCGAAGGGATAGACAATCATATCATGTCAGAGACGGCTCGGGCCCTGACGCCCGAAGGCGCTTTTCTGGTATATCAATATTCCCGCTATGTGGTGCCGCTGCTCCGCACGCACTTCACATCCGTCGATGAGGCGAAAATCTGGCGCAACATTCCACCCTGTTATATTTTCCGAGCCACGAAGTAAGACGGCTCACTCCCGGAAATTCAAGCGCCTGGTGATCGTATAATCGAGAACGCCGACCAGAAAATAGCTGATCCATCCCTTGATCAACCGAAACGGTGTCTTGCGTTCCTTATGCCGTTGCACCGTGATCTGCTCGCTATCCTCAATATGCTTGTCAACAAGGCCGCGTGCCATGTCGGCAAAGTCCGCACTCTCGATACGAAGCATGATTTCCAGGTTGAGGAAAAGGCTGCGCGTATCGAAGTTGGCCGACCCGATATAGACCGCATCGTCGATGACAATCAGCTTCATGTGCAGCTTGCAGGGCTGATATTCATAAATCTGCGCGCCCGCACGCAACAACGGGCCATATAACAGCCGGGCCGCAGCGATTGTCGCCGTGTTGTCGGACCGCGCCGCCAGAACGATCCGCGCCCTTCCCCGTCTGGCCAGCCTGCGCAGCCGCGCCAGCATGCTGTTGCCGGGTGTAAAATAGGCTGCGACCATATCGACCTGCTGCCCTTTTTCGAGATCGGACCGCACGGTACGCGCCCAGGCGCTGATCCTGGATGTCGGCCCGCCAATCAACCAGCGATATGTACCCCGTCCGTCATGCCAGCCCCTAACCATGCGGCGCAGTGCCCGAAAGCTTTGCCGGGGCGATGACACCCAATCCCATAGCTGATCATACCATTGCAGCAGGGTTTTGACCTCGGGCCCGTCAATACGGATACCCATGTCATGCCAGCAATCATCTTCCGGCATCCCGAAATAGCTGTCGGAAATATTGAAGCCGCCAACGATCGCACGCTTATCATCGGCGATCGCTATTTTCTGGTGGTTGCGGATCAGGTAGCGGGTCGACCAGCTGGAGCCGAACCAGCCAATACGCCCTCCGGCTTTCTTAAAGCTGTCGAAAAATGACTCCGGTGTCTCGAGAGAGCCGAAGGAATCGACCATCAGCGTAACATCGACACCGCGCCGCAAGGCCCTAAGCAGTCTGGCCAGTATCAACCGGCCGCTCTCATCCTTGCCAAAGATGTAATAATAGAGTTTCAGGCTGGTTTCGGCTGTATCAATAAGCTCCACCAGCATGTTGCGCCGGTCTGGCCCATGGCAGCAAACATGCAGCCTGTGCCCATCCAGCTCATAATCGAGGCATAAGGGATGACCGCTTTTACGGTCATTGCATTCGGCATCCATACCGCATGATGCATCAGTATCCGTACGCACGCCATAGCTTTCCATGAGAGTGAAAAGCCGATGGAGAGGCCCGGTTCCACAAATGAGGGAATTATTGACTCATACTTACAGTATTGCTACTGCGCGCCTTCACTTTTTCGTAATTGCCAGGAGGCCCAATGGCCCGCGTTACTGTCGAAGATTGCGTCGACAAAGTCACAAACCGTTTCGATCTCGTCTTGCTTGCCGCGCAGCGCGCCCGTGAAATCTCCGGCGGCGCCGAGCTGACCATCGACCGTGACCGGGACAAGAACCCGGTGGTCGCTTTGCGCGAGATCGCCGAAGAAACCATAGCACCGGAAGATTTGCAGGAAGCGCTTGTCGGCGACCTGCAGAAGGTCCGCATCGACGACGACGATATGCCCGACGAAATCGGCAATATCGCACAGTCGGCGGAAGCGCTGCGCCTCACGGCCGCTGCCCCGCCGCGCAACCAGAATATCGGCGCCGATTACGACGGATAACACTCCGGCGCTTAGAAATAACAGGAGGGGAGGAAAACCCGGTAGCTCGCACGAGCCGCCGGGTTTTTCATATCATGGGTCGATATATTCTCAATCCGCGAACGGGTCGGTCACCAGGATGGTGTCATCACGTTGCGGCGAGGTCGAAACCAGTGTCACCGGGCATTCGATCAATTCCTCGACGCGGCGGATATATTTGATCGCCTGCGCCGGGAGCTCGGCCCAGCTGCGCGCGCCGGCAGTCGTCTCGCTCCATCCCTGCATCGTCTCGTAGATCGGTTCCACCCGCGCCTGATCCTGCGGATGGGGCGGCAGATAGTCATAATCCTTGCCATCCAGCCGGTAGCCCGTGCAGATTTTGATCTCATCGAAACCGTCGAGAATATCGAGCTTGGTGAGCGCTATCCCGGTAATGCCCGAAACGGCTGCCGATTGGCGCACCAGCACGGCGTCGAACCAGCCGCAGCGGCGCGAGCGCCCGGTATTGGTGCCGAATTCATGGCCGCGCGTACCCAGCGTATGACCAATCTCGTTATCCTGCTCGGTCGGGAAAGGCCCACTGCCCACGCGTGTGGTATAGGCCTTGACGATACCCAGCACGAAACCCGCACCCTTGGGACCAAGGCCGGTGCCGGACGAAGCCGTGCCCGCCACGGTGTTCGAGCTGGTGACGAATGGATAGGTGCCGTGATCGACATCCAGCAGCACGCCCTGAGCGCCTTCAAACAGGATACGGTCGCCGCGTTTGCGCGCTTCATTGAGCGTCACCCACACCGGCTTGGCGTAGGGCAGTACGAATCCGGCGATGTCACGCAATTCCGCCATCAGCGCATCGCGATCCACCGGCGGCTGTCCGAAACCGGCGCGCAGCGCATCGTGATGCGCACACAGCCGCTCGATCTGCGGCTCCAGATCGTCGAGATGCGCCAGATCGCAGATACGGATTGCACGGCGACCGACCTTGTCCTCATAGGCCGGGCCGATGCCACGACGGGTGGTGCCGATCTTGCCCGCACCGGAGGCATCCTCGCGCATGCCGTCAAGATCACGGTGGATTGGCAGGATCAGCGGCGCGGTTTCGGCGACATGCAGCACGTCCGGTGTGATTTTAACGCCCTGCGCCTCGATCTTCGACACCTCGTCACGGAAATGCCAGGGATCGAACACCACGCCATTGCCGATGACCGACAATGTTCCGCGCACAACGCCACTGGGCAGCAGCGCCAGCTTGTATGTCTTGTCCCCGATAACCAGTGTATGGCCGGCATTATGCCCGCCCTGGAAGCGCACGACGCAGCTCGCCCGCTCCGCCAGCCAGTCGACAATCTTGCCCTTGCCCTCATCGCCCCACTGGGCACCGATTACGGTAACGTTCGCCACTTACTATCCTTCGTTCAAAATTCTTGCGGGCCGGAGGCATCCAGCCAATGGGTGCAGCCCAGTGCCTTGCCGTCATCGGCATCGGACAAAGCGGCAATCGTGCGCCAGCCCTCGCCGCGCAGCGCTTGCGCCAACTCGGCATCATGGCCGATCGGCAGGAAAATCCGCTTGCTGTCCTTGCGCCCGAAACCGGCGTCGATCAGCGGGTCGGGATAGAGCGAGAAACCGATGGCCGGCTCCGCGCTGCCGTCGCCGCGCTGTATGGCGTAGCTGCCGCCACGGCCAATCTCGCCGACGAAGCCGGAGGCGAAGATCGAGAAACCGAACCAGCTCTGATACTCGAAACCGTGGCGCTCAGTCGGGTCGAGCGTAAGCGTGATGTCCCAGCCGATGGGCTTGGCAATGGCGCGAAGCGCGGCAATGCGGCTGGCAAGCGCCTCGCCCAGATCGAGTGCTTCCAGCTTTTCCATAGCGGCATGAAACGGCCCGGCGGCCTCAATCAACGGAAGATAGGCCGCCGCCTGATCGCCCAGCGCCACCAGTCCGCCCGCATCCTTGGCATCGAGCCGCTCGCGCACCGGCACCACCAGATCGGCAGGCAGCGGCAGAGGCCCGGCGGCAAGCTGGTCCACCAGATCCGGCAATGTGAAATCTATGGTGATATCGGCGAGGCCCGCTTTTTGCAGTGCCTCGATGGCCACGGACACAATCTCCGTCGCCGCGCTCTCGCTGTCGGCTCCAATCAGTTCCGCACCGACCTGCATCTCCTCGCGCTCCGGGCGCAGCTGGTCCGCGCGCAATTTCAGCACCTGCCCCGCATAGGACAAACGCAAGGGCCGCGCCGCGCCTGCCATACGCGTGGCAGCGATGCGTCCAACCTGAGCCGTGATGTCGGGCCGCAGCGCCAATGTACGCTGCGACACCGGGTCGATGGCGCGCAGCATGTCTTGCGCGCCAGCCGATTGCAGCCGTCCTACGAGCGTTTCCTCGAATTCCGCCATGGGCGGCATCACGCGCGCATAGCCATAGCTGGCGGCGGTATCGAGCACAGTGCGCACAAGGCGCGCGGAGGCCTCGGCCTGCGGCGGCAGGCGGTCAGAGAGCCCCTCGGGCAATAACCCTGTATTGATGGCGCTGTTCATGCTCATGCGCGCTTCTTTACTAAAAATAGCCCGGCAGTCCAGCAGAACCACCGGGCAGTTTATTTCGACCGCACCGGCCCTCTCCCCCGCCCGGCATACCATGAGCATATCCTGTTGGGCGGCCGGGTGGGGGAGAGGGCCGGTACCGAACCGTTTCAGCAGGCTGAAACGATTAAAATTTAAGCGCCTTCACACGCTTGACACCCGGCAGCTTGCAGACTTCATCCAGCACATTATCCGGAATGGCGTTGTCGACGCTGAGCAGCAGCACCGCCTCGCCACCGGCATCACGGCGGCCCAGATTGAACGTGCCGATGTTGATGCCCGCCGCACCCAGCGTGGTGCCGACGCGACCGATGAAGCCCGGCGTGTCCTCGTTTACGATGTAGAGCATATCGCCTTCCAGCTCGGCTTCGATGCCTATGCCGAACATCTCGACAAGGCGGGGAGCGGAATTGCCGAACAATGTGCCCGCAACCGAACGCGTGCCCTGACTGGTGTCAACGGTCACACGCACCAGCGTGTGGTAATCGCCTTCCCTCTCATGACGCACTTCGCGTACATCGAGGCCGCGTTCTTTCGCCAGATAGGGTGCGTTGACCATGTTCACTGTGTCGGAATAGCGGCGCATGAAACCCGCAAGCACGGCGCCAGTGATCGGCTTGATGTTGAGTTCGGCAGCAGCGCCCTCAACCTCGACCGCGATATTATCGAGATCGTCCGCCGCGAGCTGACCCACCAGGCTGCCGAGATTTTCAGCAAGCGCCATATAGGGCTTGAGTTTGGGCGCTTCTTCCGCCGACAGGCTCGGCATGTTGAGCGCGTTGGTGACACCGCCGGTCAGCAGATAATCGGAAAGCTGCTCGGCCACCTGCAGCGCAACGTTAACCTGCGCTTCGTTGGTCGATGCACCGAGATGCGGCGTGCAGATCAGGTTCGGCGTGCCGAACAGCGGATTTTCCTTAGCCGGCTCGACCGCAAAGACATCCAGCGCCGCACCCGCAACATGGCCGCTTTCCAGCGCTTCCTTAAGCGCCGCCTCGTCAATCAGACCACCGCGCGCGCAGTTGACGATGCGCACGCCCTTCTTGGTCTTGGCGAGGTTCTCCTTGCTAAGGATATTACGCGTCTGGTCGGTGAGCGGGGTGTGCAGCGTGATGAAATCGGCACGGCTCAGCAGGCCATCCAGGTCGACCTTCTCCACACCCATTTCAATGGCGCGTTCCGGCGTCAGGAACGGGTCGAAGGCGACGACCTTCATCTTGAGGCCGAGCGCGCGGCTGGCGACGATGCTGCCGATATTGCCCGCACCGATCAGGCCCAGCGTCTTGCCGGTTACCTCGACGCCCATGAAGCGGTTCTTCTCCCACTTGCCCGCCTGCGTGCTGGCGTCCGCTTCAGGGAGCTGACGCGCCAGTGCGAACATCAGTGCGATGGCATGTTCGGCCGTCGTGATCGAGTTGCCGAACGGCGTGTTCATCACGACAACGCCCTTGGAAGAGGCGGCGGGGATATCGACATTGTCGACGCCGATACCGGCGCGGCCGATGACCTTCAGGTTGGTGGCGGCTTCGAGAATCTCAGGCGTCACCTTGGTCGAGCTGCGGATCGCGAGGCCATCATACTCGCCGATGATCGCCTTCAACTCTTCCGGGGTCTTGCCGGTAATCTCGTCTACCTCAACACCGCGATCGCGGAAAATCTGAGCGGCCTGCGGGTCCATTTTGTCGGAAATCAGTACTTTAGGCATGGAATTGATCCTTTTCCTTTCACCCGTCATTCCCGCGAAAGCGGGAATCCATCTCCGGCGTTTCACCAAATTGCAAGGCCGGGAGATGGGCCCCCGCTTTCGCGGGGGTGACGATAACTAAGAATTTATGCGGGAACGGCGGCCTTGGCTTCGGCATAGGCCCAATCGAGCCACGGGCCGAGCGCCTCGACATCGGATGTGTCGACCGTCGCGCCGCACCATATGCGCAAGCCTGCGGGGGCATCGCGGTAGCCCGCAATGTCATAGGCCGCATCTTCGGCTTCGAGCAGCGACGCCATCTTCTTGATGAAGTCGGTGTCTGCGCCATCGACGGTGAGGCACACGCTGGTGGTCGAGCGGGAAGCTGCGTCAGGCGCAAGATGGCCGAGCCAGTCGCGCTCCTCAACGATCTTGCCCAGCGCAGCGGCATTGGCATTGCTGCGTGCGATCAGGCCGGAAAGACCGCCGACCGACTTCGCCCATTCCAGCGCAAAGATCACGTCCTCAACCGCCAGCATAGACGGCGTGTTGATGGTTTCGCCCTTGAAAATGCCTTCGATCAGCTTGCCGCCCTTGGTCATGCGGAAGATTTTCGGCAGCGGGCGGTCCGGCGTGAAGCTTTCCAGCCGTTCCACCGCGCGGGGGCCAAGAATGATGACGCCATGGCCACCTTCGCCGCCCAGCACCTTCTGCCAGGAGAAGGTCGTCACATCGAGCTTGTCCCACGGCATGTCATAAGCGAACACAGCCGAGGTCGCGTCGGCGAAGGACAGGCCCTCGCGATCAGCAGCGATCCAGTCACCATTGGGCACACGCGCCCCCGATGTGGTGCCATTCCACGTAAAGAGAACGTCGTTGCTCCAGTCGACCGCACCCAGATCCGGCAGCTGGCCATAATCGGCGCGCAGGATCGTGGGGTCGAGCTTGAGCTGTTTCGCGGCGTCCGTGACCCAACCCTCACCAAAGCTTTCCCAGGCAAGCGTGGTGACAGGCTTCGCCCCCAGCATCGTCCACATCGCCATTTCGAATGCGCCGGTATCGCTGCCCGGCACAATGCCGATGCGGTGCGTATCGGGCACCTGCAGCACTTCGCGCATCAGCTCGATGGCAAGGCCGAGACGATTCTTGCCGATCTTCGCGCGGTGCGAGCGGCCCATCGATTCGGTCTGGAGTTTGGAGGCTTCCCAGCCCGGCGGCTTGGCGCAGGGACCGGACGAAAAATGCGGACGCGCAGGCTTTGCCTGCGGCTTGGTCACTATAGTCATGTACGCTTCTCCTTGCAGAGAGCACGCGCGGCGTTGGGACCGCGTGGCCCGTCGGCGGCTCTACAGGCGCGAACATTAATGTCAAATGAAAAGCAAGCGCTTCGGGCGAAACGGCATGCATACGCGGTGCATCGTTAACCAAAAATCTGGCCCGGCCGCCGCGTTATTGTATATGACAATGGCATGAGCGGGTTATTGGGTGGAATGTTACGGCGCGGCGGCTGGGCTACGATGATATCGACGGCTCTGCTCTTGTCGGCCTGCGCGGGCGATATGGGTTCGGCCTCGAAGCGCTATCGCCCCAACACCCCGCCCCCCAATGGCGTCAACAGCGCGGCGTTCCGCGCGTGCGCTGGCAAGCTCGTCAGTCTGGGCGCACGCTATACACCCCTGCCAGACAAGGATTATGGCGGCGGCTGCACTGCCTATGGCACGGTCCGGCTCGACCGGATCACCGTGCCCACAACCAATCTCGGCCCGATGACCTGCCCCCTTGCGCAGAATTTTACGGCCTGGGTACGCTATGGAGTGCAACCTGCAGCACGAGTGTACATGCGGAGCGAAGTCGTGCGCATCGACACATATGGCACCTATAACTGCCGTCGTATCGCGGGCAGCAGCCGCCTCTCTCAACATGCCAAAGCCGATGCGGTGGATGTTGCCGCCTTCCTGCTGGCCGATGGGCGGCGCATCTCGCTCCAGAATGGCTGGAACGGCGATGCAGCCAGCCGCGCCTTCCTGCGCCGCATTCGCGACAGTGCGTGCAAGCGCTTCAACACGGTGCTCAGCCCGGATTATAACGCCGCACATCACGACCACCTCCATTTCGATATGGGCGGGCGCGGGGGTTATTGCCGCTAAAGACCTGCCCTTTCATCCAAGCCCTCTTCCGATTGTCACCAAAAATCGCTAGGCCGCCCGCCATGAGCAAGAAAAATCCCGGAGAGCGTATCTTCCGCCCCGCGCGGCAGGAAGCGCATGATGCCACCGTCACCATCGATACACCGCAAACCCAAAGCGCAGCCTATCGCCTCGCTTTTCAGGATACGGAGTTCCTGCTGCGTGAAGACCTGCGCCCTGTCCGCTTTCAGCTTGAGCTGCTGAAACCGCACTTGCTGCTGGAAGAGGCAAAGATCGCCTCCACATTCGTATTTTACGGCTCGGCGCGCATCCCGTCGCCGGAAAAGGCACAGGCGCTGATCGACGCCGCCAAGACCGACCGGGACCAGCGCATCGCCCATAATCTGGCGGCCAAGGCGAAATATTATGACGAGGCGCGCAAGCTGGCGCGGATCGCAGCCGGCTATCCCGCCAATTCTGCTGGATGCCATCATTTTGTTGTATGCTCGGGCGGCGGCCCGTCGATCATGGAAGCCGCCAATCGCGGCGCGCACGATGTTGGTGCGCAGACGATCGGCCTCAATATCGTCCTGCCGCATGAGCAGGCACCCAATGAATATGTGACGCCGGACCTCAGCTTCCAGTTTCACTATTTTGCATTGAGGAAAATGCATTTCCTGATGCGCGCTCGGGCGCTCGCGGTCTTCCCCGGCGGCTTCGGCACGTTCGATGAGTTTTTCGAGCTGCTGACGCTGGTGCAGACCGGCAAGATCGACCCCATTCCGATCCTGCTGTTCGGGCGGGATTTCTGGAACCGCGTCGTCGATTTCGAGGCGCTGGTCGAGGAAGGCGTGATCGCGCCCTCAGACCTGCGGCTCATCAACTGGGTCGAAACCGCCGAAGAGGCGTGGGATGTCGTCGAAGCCTTCTACGAGAAAGAAGGCGAACCCAGCTGCGACTAGAGTTTGTTCCACTTGCGTGGAAATGCGTTGCCGGCCCTCTCCCCCACCCGGCCTACCATAGAGTATAATGTTTGGGAGGTCGGGTGGGGGAGAGGGCCGGTGCGGAACGTTTCAGTGTAACTGAAACAGACTCTATAAGTGCGCAACTCGACAAAAGAACGGCCCGCGAAACGGGCCGTTCTTTAACAAAACCGATCTAGGCCAGCTTATTCAGCCGGTGCAGCCTCATCGACAGCAGCATTGTCCGCTGCCTCGGTCGCATTGGCGGCATCGTCACCCTCTGCAGCTTCCGGCGCATCGGCAGTCGGCAGCGGCAGGTTGGACCCTTGTGTATTGAGATATGCGATCAGGTTGGCGCGATCTTCCGGCTTACCCAGGCCGGCAAAGGTCATCTTGGTGCCCGGAGCATATTCACGCGGGCTCTTCAGCCAGGCGTCGAGCGCCTCGAACGTCCAGTTGCCCGGCACGCCCTTCAACGCGTCGGTGAACACGAAGCCGGCATGCGCACCATGAGGCTTGCCGACAACGCCATGCAGGTTGGGACCAATACCATTGGCGCCACCGTCGTTGATCGTGTGGCACGCCGCGCATTTGGCGAAAACCTTCTCGCCCTTGGCAACGTCCGCACTGGCGAGCAGCGTATTGAGCGACGGGCCGTTGGCTGCGCCTTCACCGCCTTCTTCAACACCTTCGATAGCATAACCCATTTCTTCCGGGCGCTCCGTGTGGAACAGCTTGCTCGATACGATACCGCCGCCCAGCGCGATGATACCAGCGAACAGGGCCCAGCCCGCAAATGTGTTGAAACGATCGTCCATGCGCCCGCAATCCTTCTAAAACCTGACGAGATATATGCGCCGTTGCCGTCGCACTTTTCCCCCTGTGCGCGATCCCATAATGGCGGAATGCCAAAGGTGCAAGCGGTGCTTGCGTCGAATGTGATGAGCGCCTAAGCGCACGGGCGAGGATATTCCATGGAAAGCTACCCCCTTCCCGCACGAACGCTGGTCGAGCAATTGAGCGCCGCTGCTGCTGCTACCCCGGAGCGCGCCATCGCTTTTCAGGGCGCGCCCGGCGCGAATTCTCATCTGGCGGCGCTCGGCTATTGCCCGGATTGCCTGCCTCTTCCCTGCTTCTCGTTCGAGGACGCAATTGAAGCGGTGCGCGAAGGACGGGCCCACCGGGCCATCATTCCGATCGAGAATTCCCTCCACGGCCGCGTGGCGGACATGCACTTCCTGCTGCCCGAATCGGGTCTGTCGATCATCGACGAATATTTTCTGCCCATTCATCACCAGCTGATGGCGCCCGATGATTCGCCGGTGTCCGAAGTGCTCAGCCATGTGCAGGCGCTGGGCCAGTGCCGCCATTATCTGCGCGAACATGCCATCCGCCCTATCGCTTATGCCGATACGGCGGGCGCGGCCGCCATGGTGGCGGCCAATCGGGAGCCGGGCATCGGCGCTGTCGCACCGGCGCTGGCGGCGGAACTATATGGGCTGCATATCCTCGCGCGAGACATAGAGGACAGCCACGACAATATGACACGTTTCGTCGTGCTGGCGCGCGAAGAGGTACTGCCGGATCACAGCAAGCCGGTGATGACCACCTTCCTGTTCGAGGTGAAGAATATTCCCGCTGCGCTGTACAAGGCCATGGGCGGCTTCGCGACCAATGGCGTCAACATGACCAAGCTGGAGAGTTATCAGCGCGGCGCAAGTTTCTCCGCGACGGAATTCTATGCCGACATAGAAGGTATGCCCGGGGATCCGGCGGTGGATCGCGCGCTCGAAGAATTGCGCTTCCATACCAAATGGGTGCGCATATTGGGCAGCTATGTCCAGGCGCGGCCGCGCACGATGCCCTGATGAAAGCCTCTGCAAACCCTGTTTGCGACATTCATGTATAAACGCGAAATCGCGCACAAGCGCCGTTGCCAAGCGTGCGGCGCGCCGCTATAGGCCGTTTCTCAACAGCCCGCCGCCAGCTTCCTGCTTGCGGCGAAACCTGTGCGGAGACGTGGGTGAGTGGCTGAAACCAGCGGTTTGCTAAACCGTCGTACGATGATTAGTCGTACCGAGGGTTCGAATCCCTCCGTCTCCGCCAGACTTTTATGCGCGCGATACCCCCACCAATCCATCGTGCGTGGCTCTACTCCTGAATATGAAGCCCCCTCGAAAATCGGCGGCGCACCAGATCATATAGAGGACAAAATGGCCGCCACGCCGCTTGCCGATATGAGCATCTGCAGCGTGGATTTAATGCGCAGGCGATCCGAAAGCACAGTGGCCAATGCGACAATCGCGCAGCTCAGGAGCCAGAAAATAACGGTAAACGGCGCCTCATTACCAATGTACTGGCGGACCAGAAACGTCACCAGCAACGCCAACGGAACACCCCACACCACTCCTTCCCACGCATTGCGTATGCAAGGCTGGGGATATCCCCGCCGCTCTTTCTTGCGGATCCAGATTGTGATGCCGGTAGCGACAATGGCGGTGAGAGCGAGGCCAAATACCGCATAGGCAAGCTTGACCGGCAAACCGCCATAATTCCCGAAATGAAGAGGGTAAGCCGATGCAATAAATTGCTGGCCAATCGCACCGTCGGCCAGCCCCGTAGTCCCCAGAAAATGGCCGTTGCCATCGAAATTATAATTCTCGCAATAGATGAGGCGATGGTCGTGCCGGGCGATAATCTGCACCCGCTGGCCCGCTGTCAGAGGGTCGTGGACGATTACATAGATGGGCCGCGCGCCCGAGAATCGCGTTGCCATGGTGCGTAATGGCCCAGCCACATCGGGAATCGGTGCAGACCGCGCGTCAGGAGGTCCCTCCGCTCCGAATATCGGTGCGTAAACTGCCTCCATGTCCCCGTCATATGAGGTGGAAGCAAGGCCATAGCCGTTGATTGTCGCCAGACCTATCATCGCTCCGGTCAGCGCGATGGCAATGGCAAAGGGAAGCGTCCAGACGCCCAGGCGATTATGCCAATCGGCCAGGCCGACCCCTTCCTTGTCGCGAGCACGCAGGCGGAATGCATCCCGGAATATACGTGGATGGGCGATAACGCCGGTAAGCGACAGGGCCAGCATCGCCACACCCAATGCGCCAACAATCGTCATACCGATGACCGATGGCAGATTGAGTGAATAATGCAGAAGCAGCAGAAACTCGGCCCATGCATTATGCTCGGGCATGACAATCCGCCCCTTGCTGTCGGCATGCATGGCCTGCGTGTCGGTGGTCACGGTAGCACGCGGCAGCGCTTCGACAGGCATGTGAACATAAAGATGTTCTGTTGCGGGCTTATCCTTTTCACTTGCCAGCACATGGGCGACGGCACTTTGCACCGCATCCGGCGTTATCGCGTGCATTTCGGGGGCAGCGGGCTGTTCAACGCGCTGCCACTCCTCATAAAAGACCGATAATGTGCCGGTCAGGCAAACGAGATACAGTATTGCCGCTGTAAGCAAGCCAATAGCCCTATGAGCGGACAGGGCACGTTGGACCATAGTGTTACGGGCGATCCGGCTCATCGGTTCATACCCTGACGGCCAGTAGCGCCAGCGCAGCGCAACTGAGCCCGCCGAGCAGCATGAACTGGGCTCTGCGTCGCGGCCAGAACAGCAGCGCAAAGATCAGTATCGCCCATATAAGAGGCATCGACAGAAACGCCAGCAAGGCGCTGTTTGCTTCATGCAACCCTGCCCTGTTGGCCAATTCGCGAGCGGCCAGAGCAACTGCCATTGCCACCAAAAGCGCTGCAGGCACCGTCACCAGGAAGGTGACGCCCCTGTGGCCGAGTTGAAGCGGCTCAGTGCGCCCACCCTCCTGCTTCATCCGCCCAGCAGGTACAGCCGCCTTGCCCGGTGGCGCTGTCCAGGCTGCATATGCGAGGCACAGCGCCGCCATGCCCATAGCGCAGAGCGAGACGATCGCCATGCCCCATGCGCCCTCTACAACTGCACTCAGCGCCATAGCTGTGAACAGCGCGCCCCAGGCCATGCCGTTTAGCGCGATGGAGCGTTTTGACGTGCTCCATGCAAAGCGCAGCAGCGCTATGGCCAAGACAGCACACATGGCGGCAAACCACAGCGGCGATAAGACGAGGCCTGTGTTCACGCTCAGTAACGGAGGGTCAGGGTCGCAAGCACGCTGCGCGGAGCGGTGTAATAGGCCTGCCCCCATTCCAGGCTGCCCAGATATTTGGTGTCCGTCACATTGCGTACATTCACGGTGGCACGCACATGGTCGACCAGATCGACTCCGGCCATCAGATCAAGCACCGCATAAGCGCCCTGAACTATGTCGACATCGCCCGAAACACCGCCATAGAACTGCACATCCGCATCAGTATATCTGATCCTGTTCTGCCAGCGCAGCTGAGCACCGAGCATGAGATTGTTCAGCTTGGGCAGCTTGTAGGTGCTGGCAAGCTTCAGGCTCTTGGTAGGAAGCCATGTCCGTGTCGGATCGCCGGCCTCATCCTCGACCTCAAGGCCGGTATAGCCGCCGCTCACTGCCCAGTTCTCGCTAAGCTGGCCAGCAATTTCGATCTCGAAACCACGCGACGTTGTATCCACGCCCTCATAATAGCTGCCGCCGACCGGACCGGCCCCACCCGGCCCGAATGTTCCGAGACGGCTGGCAAGCCCCTTCTGTTTCGCACGGAAAAGAGCCGCGCTCACATACAACCGTTTGTCGAACCACTCGGACTTGAAACCGCCTTCGATACTGCTGCCCTTCGCCGGATCGAGCTTATTATTGTCTATGTCCACCTCGACTTGCGGGTTGAAGATATTGGTATAGCTCGCATAGGCGGAAATATTGGAGGTCAGATCCAGAACCGCACCGAGATAAGGACTAATCGCGCTGTCGTTGCGCGACTGGTCGGTACCATAAGAGACACCGCTCGACTTCAGCTTCATGGCACTGAACCCAACCACAGCCTTGAGCCGGTCGGACAGATTGAGATGCGCCGCCGCGTAGCCACGCGTCAGCTTGTCGGTCACATCTTCTTCCAAGGTGTTGGCAGGATAGGCCGGTTCCGCAAACCCCGCATCGCCCGAAGCCCAGATATCGAGATGCGGATATGCGAAGAATGTGGAGGAAAAGGCCTCATATTCCTGGCCGCTGGAGCGCGAGATTGAAAGGCCGAATGCAAAGCTGTGCTCGCGACCGAACAGTGTGAATGGACCAGAGGCATAAAAGTCACCCAGATACTGATCGAAGTCATCGGTATATTTGCCGGTAACGCCGTTGATGCCGGCACCGGTTGCCTTGTCCGTATAGCCATAGGCGTAGAGCAGCTGAGCGAACCCCTTGAGCTTGTTGTATGTGAAGATGCCTTTGGCTTCCCATCCCTCACCAAAGCTGTAGGCCAGCTCGGCAAAGGCGCTCTGGTCTGTCACATTCCACTGTGTCCAATCAGCCGCAGTCGATGCCGAAACCGGAAAATCAATGCGTGTGCCATCTGTATAGATGAGCGGCAACGCACCCCACAGTACGCCATCAGCATCATTATCCTGCCGCGAATAGCCGACGGTCGCGGTGAGGCCGGGCACCATCTCCCACGCAAGCAGCGCACCATATACATCGCGATTGACGTGATTGAAGTCGAGATAGCTGTCCTTGTCCTGATGGGCGAAGATCAATCTTGCCGACAGCGTGCCAGAGGCATTCAGCGGGCCAGAAACATCCGCCTCAACGCGTTTTTTGTCCCAGGATCCATATTGCCCGGAAAGTGAGGCCTGCAATGTATCGGTCGGGCGCTTGCGCACATAATTGATCGTCGCCGAGGGGTTGCCGACGCCGGTCATGATCGCGTTGGCCCCGCGCACCGTTACGACATTCTCAAACAGGGCTGTGTCCAGATCGCCAAACTGTATGCCCCAACGCAGCGGCAATCCTATGCCATCAACCTGGAAACTGGTGATGTCGAAACCGCGCGAGTTATAATAGGTGCGATCGGTCTCGATACGCTCGACGTTGATGCCGACCACCTGGTCAAGCAGGTCATTGATATCCGTCAGACCGAAAGCTTCAATCCGCTCGCGATCGACAAGCGTTACAGACTGAGGCGTCTCCCTGAGCGTTAACGGCAGACCTGTAGCAGAGCCGTCCTGACGGTCCAACGCGCCCGTGACGATAATATCTCGCCCGCCATATGAAGCAGCGGCATCGGGCGCTTCCGCGGCTACGGCCATTGGTGCGGACGCAAGCCACAATGCGGTGGAGAGCAGGAATTGGTGTGACGAAAATGTCATCGGTGACGACCCCCTTATTCGGTTTCAAAAAGCGATGACGACGGCTATTATTGATAATAATAATGAGAGTCAATTGCAATAAAGAGATACTTCGCGCAATTTCAAATGCTTCCCCGCGGTCAAGCCAACCCTGGCTGACACCCGCCAGCACCGGCAACCTCTGGCTAATCTATTATTTCATGAACCATGCCCTGATATGATAGGAAGATAGACAGAAACTATAATTCACAATCTATGAGCAGGATGTCATGAGCGCATATCCCTATCCGCTGTTGATCCAGAAAATGCTGCTTTCGGGCGTATCGCGCGCGGCGGGCGCGGAAATAATATCGGACGGATTGACGCGGTACGGTTACCCGGAGCTGCTCCAGAGAGTGAGGCGTCTTGTCGGAGCACTGCGCAGCATGGATGTGCAGCAAGGTGACACTATCGCGGTCATGGACTGGGACACGCACCGCTATCTCGAGAGTTTTTTCGGTATCCCGGCCGCTGGTGCCGTGTTGCAGATGGTCAACGTCCGCATGTCACCCGAACAGATTATCTACACGCTCAACAAGACGCGGGCGAAGGTCATCTTCTGCAACGCGGATTTCGCGCCTTTGCTGGAGGCAGTACTCGCTCATCTGGATCATGCCAAACAGCTGATATGCCTGGACGACGCCAGCGCCGGAGCAAGCATGTGGACCGGCAGTTATGAAAAGCTGCTGGACGCAGCCGATCCTGATACGCCGTTCGACGATTTCGATGAAAATACGCGTGCAACCGTGTTCTTCACAACCGGAACGACAGGCCTGCCCAAAGGCGTCTATTTTTCACACAGGCAATTGGTACTGCATACATTGTCGTTGCTCGCCGGTTTCGCTCTGGGCGGTCCCAACGCCCGTTTTTCGGCGGACGGCACCTATATGCCGATAACCCCGATGTTTCATGTACATGCCTGGGGTTTTCCCTATGCGGCGACCATGGGCGGCATGAAGCAGGTGTATCCAGGCCGGTACATCCCGGCAAATCTGCTGCGGCTGATTGTTGAGGAAAAGGTCACCCTGACCCACTGCGTCCCCACCATATTGCGCATGCTGCTCGATGAGCCCGGCAGCGAGAGCATGGACCTCTCACGCGTCAGCATGGCCATCGGCGGCTCCGCCCTGCCCTATGCGCTGGCCGAACAGGCTCTGCAGCGCGGCATCGACGTTTATACCGGCTATGGCATGTCCGAAGCATGCCCGATCATCAGCATCGCAGCAGGGGGCAATACCGTCGACACCAGCGAAGCCAATGTCCGTCAGCGTACCAGGGCGGGGGTGGCCGCGCCCCTCATGGAGATGCAGATCGTGGGGCCCGATATGACGCCGCTGCCGAACGATGGCGAAGCGGCGGGCGAGATCGTGTTGCGCGGGCCGTGGCTGACTCCCGGGTATCTTGATGACGAAAAGGCCTCTGAAGCGCTGTGGGAAGGCGGCTGGATGCATACCGGCGATGTCGGCAAGATTGACCCGAATGGCCGCCTGTCGATCACCGACCGTCTCAAGGATGTCATCAAAACCGGCGGCGAGTGGATATCGTCGCTCGATATGGAAAACATCCTCAGCCGCCATCCGCAGGTAGCTGAAGTCGCGGTGATCGGTGTTCCTCACCCGCAATGGGGCGAGAGCGCGCTGCCCTTCATCGTCAGCCGTACCGGAGAGGACATTCCCCTGGCCGAACTCGCCGAACTGATTGATGCCTGCATCGCGGATGGCAGCCTGCCCAGCTATGCCAAGCTGAAAGAGGTCCGGTTCGTGAGCGAAATTCCGAAAACCAGCGTTGGCAAGCTGGACAAGAAGGCGCTGCGGCAAATGGCCGGCTAGTGACCCGAATCTGAAGTTCGTCTCATTATGCCGATAGTGTGGAACGAACTTCAGATTCATCAGGGTCACTAGAAACTACGTGATTCTAGTGTGGTTTTCGGATTTGAAATTCGCTCCATAGCCAGCCGGTCAATGAGGCGAATTTCAAATCCACCACACTAGACCATAAACTCAATCCGTCGGCGGAGTGGATTGCGCAGCGGCCAGCTTGTCCGCTTTCTTGCGCCGTGTGCGACCGGCATACAGCAGCGCCGCTGCGACAGCCGCCGATGCCACGGCGCCGCCTATCGCTATTGCTGCTTTCTTGCGGTTTCCGGTTTCGCTGTACTCACTCGTTATGTCTTCTTTCACAGGATCGTCCTGCATATTTTCCACTTTCCGGTAACAGGTCGGATATTTCGTACCAGAACCAGCCTATAAATGGGCGCTGGCTCAAAGTCATTACCGGAGACGCGACAACGCGGATATTATGTTCAGATGCTTCAGGCAGCGGCCGCAAAGGCCTGATGTGCTTCCTGACGCAATCTGCCCAATTCGATTTGCACGGCATGGACGGCGTCGGTCGTCTCTACCTGCTCGCCTTTCTTGCAGGCCAGCTCGGCTGCCGACGCCAGCGCTTCCAGCCGTGTGGCGCTCAGCAGGCCTGCCGTACCCTTCAGCCGGTGCATACGCCTTTGCAGGGTCATGGCGTCCTGTTCATAGCCTGCTTCACCCAGATCGGAAAATTCGACCATCACGCGATGCAGCGCGGAGCGGAACAGATCCATGTCTCCCGCCATGCGCTCCTTCGCGTCGTCCATATCGACGCCCGATATCTCGGGCCAGCGCACATCGGCCGCTGTGTCAGACGTCGCTGCCGCAACGGGTTCGGGCGGGTTTTCCCGATGACGCTGCACCGTCTGCAATATGGTATTGACCAGATCGTTGACATTGAACGGCTTGGAAATGACGCCATCCATCCCATAGCGCTCTGGCGCGTTTTCATCGGCCTTCGCGGCCCCGGCGGTCAGCGCGATCACCGCAGGACGATCTTTTCCCATCATCCATTCGATCTTGCGAAAGGCCTCATGGCCATCAAGGACCGGCATCTGTATATCCATCAGGATCAGATCGAGCGATGCCGCGCCATTGACCGCGAAATCCACCGCAGTAGCGCCATTTGTGACCAGGTGGACCGTCGCGCCCTCGAGCTCAAGTATCCTGCTCGCAATTTCCAGATTCATCTCACTGTCGTCCACAAGCAATATGTGCACGCCCGCAAGACGCGAACGATGATGACCGGCGGAAGGAGATATCTGTGCCCGCTGGTCCGCAGCGGCATCGCGCTCCAGTTCCAGCTCCACCCAGAACCGGCTGCCCTCTCCCAAGACGCTCTCGGCGCCGATTTTACCGCCCATCAGTTCGGTCAGCTCACGCGCGATCGACAGCCCCAGACCGGTGCCGCCATAGCGCCGCGTCGTCGAGCTGTCGGCCTGCACAAATGGCTCAAATAACTGGTCGAGCGTGTCGGGTTTGATGCCCACCCCGGTATCCGACACCGTAATGCGCAGCCTTTCAGGCGCGCCTTCCTTTGCCGAAGATTGTACGCGTTCCACCTTGAGGGTGATATGCCCTTCGCGCGTGAATTTCACAGCATTCGTCAGCAGGTTCAGCAATATCTGATGCAGCCTTGCCCGGTCGCCGAGAAACCGGCCTGCGACATCGCCACTCAGCTCAGCGGCGAACCGGACAGGCTTGGCATCCAGCTGCACCTGAGTCAGTTGACGGAGATCCTCGACAAGGTCCGCCATGCTGAACGGTGTGCGTTCGATCACCAGCTCCGACGCGTCGATCTTCGACATGTCGAGCACATTGTTGATGGTGGATAGCAAGGTTCCGCTCGCCAGCTTTATCTTGCCGACCAGTTCGGCCTGCTCGGCGTTGAGCGCCGTATTCTCAAGCAGAAAGGACAAGCCGATAACCGCATTGAGTGGCGTGCGTATCTCATGGCTCATATTGGCCACGAACGAACTTTTCGCGCGATACGCGCTTTCGGCGCGCTCAGCGGCGGTGCGCAGCGACGTTTCATAGTCGGCGCGCATCGTCTCGGTCAGCTTGTTGAACTCCGCCTCGGCCCGTCGCCGCTCCTGCTCCATCTGCGCGCGCAACAATGCGGCTTCCAGCACGCCGTGCAGCCGCATCTCATTAAGGTTGGCCTTGGAAATATAGTCCGATGCACCGCTGCGGATGGCATCCACGATCAGCTCTTTGGACTCATTGAGGGTGATCAGAATGACAGGGCATATTTCCGGCCTGTGCGCCTCGATCATGGGGAGAAGATCGAGGCCGAGCGCGCCATTCAGATTATAGTCGAGCAGCACACAATCGAAAACATGATCTTCCAGCTTGGCTTGCGCCTCCCCGAGGGAACAGGCCTCAACCACATCGCAATCGCATTCGAACTTTCCAAGCAAGCGCCGCAGCGTCTCGCGATCGACATCGTCGTCGTCCACCAACAATATACGTAAGGAAGAGGGTAAGGTCATGGCTCTGCTCAATTCGGAAGTTGGACCACCGAGCTATAATCGCTGATCAGATTGGCGAGGCGCGCAAATTGCGGGCCGACCTTGGACTTGACCATATAGCCCGCAACCTGTTCATGATAGGCGCGCGAACGGTCGGTATCCGCATCCGATGTCGTCAGCACGAAGATCACGTTATCGCGCAGGGCTGCGTCGTTGCGGACAGATTCCAGAAATTCAAATCCGTTCATCCGCGGCATGTTGAGATCGAGCAGGATGAGATGCGGTCTGGGCATTTCCTTGGCCGATCTTCCCTGCAGAATATCGAGCCCCTCCTGCCCATCTTCGGCCACAGTGATAGTGAACTGGCCTGTGACCTTGCGCAATGACCGTTCGACGATTTCGGCGGTCAGGTCATCATCGTCGATCACCAATATGTTGAGTGGCGTATCAGTCATCCAGATCCGTCCTTGCATATCGCGGCCACCGCACGCGAAACGTTGACCCGCGCTGGTCGTCACTGCTCAACAAGGTGATGGCGCCGCCATGGCCAGTGACGAGCCGCTGGACCACGGCGAGCCCCAAGCCCACGCCTTTTCTTTCCGAAGCGTTGAGAGTCTGGAAAAGACGGAAAACGCGCTTCTGAGCCGCTTCGGGAATGCCGGGACCGTCATCGGAAACCTCCATGATGCATTGGTCATGCACCAGCCTGATGGTGATGGTGATGGAGACCTCCTCACGATCATGATGCTTGATCGCGTTGGAGATAAGATTGCGTAACACAGTCGCCAACGGAACCTTGGTCCCATCGAAGCTCTCATCCGAAGCGTCGACCGAAATGTGAACATGGGCAGGAGGAGGCTCCAGCGCCAGCACTTCATCGACCAGGTCACGCAGAACGATTGGCTCTATTTTGGCGGTTCGGCGGCCCGACCGGGCATAGGTGAGCAAATCCTCGATCAGTTTTTCCATCGCGCCGATGCGCTCATCCATCCTCGCCAGGTTTTTCTGGACGGTGGCGGGGGCGCTGTCGCCATAATCCTCACGGATAAATTCGATAAGATTGGCTATGCCGCGGATCGGCGAGCGCAGATCATGCGAGGCGACATAGGTGAATTCCTCCAACTGTCCGTTGGCTTCCTTCAGGCGCAATTCGGCCCGCTTACGGTCCGTAATGTCGATGATCGACGCGCAGTTGAAGCGCCCTTCCGCCGTATCAATCACGCTAAGGCCGATTTCCAGCGGGAACTCGACCCCATCCTTGCGCAACCCGGTCAGGTCGCGCCCCTGCCCCATGGCTCTGGGACGCGGCGCCTGGGTATATCCATCCCGCAATCCGACATGGTCACTGCGAAATCGTGTGGGCAGCAATATTTCTATCGGCTGGGCGGCAAGCTCTTCGGTGCTATAACCGAACATCGCGCACAAGCGCTCATTCGTGTGTGTAATAAGCCCTTGCGCATTGACCAACAGCATGCCGCAAGGGGCGTTTTCGAATATCGACCGGAAGGCCTGATCCGCCTTCTGAGACAATGACACGTCCCGCAGGGAAGGCTTGGCGGCGATAGTTTCGATCATTCCCATGAACGGCATTCTTTCTGGATGAGAGTGCCGGCAGTCGCGGACAGGGCTGCGCGCCGGTCTCTGTTTCGCTCCAAGGCTTTCCGGACCGGATCGCCTATAGTTCGCGGATGACTTCGTTCAGCAGCGCCGAGAGCTGTTCGGGCTGTTTCGGCTTGCTCACGAACATGCGCGCGCCACGATGAAAGCATCGCAAAGAGTCCGCACCGCTGCGCGACGAGGTCAGCGCGACACAGGTGCAATCGACGTCATATTTCTGCATTTCCAGCAGGAGGGAAAAGCCATCCTTGCGCGGCATTTGCAGGTCGATCAGGGCCAGATCGGGGTGAACAGAGCCACTTGCGATCATTTCCAGCGCCTCTTCGCCGTCACGAGCGCGCACTATATGACCCACCTTGCGGTTCTTGTTGAGGGCCTTCTCGATCAGATAGGCATCGCCCTCGTCATCTTCGACCAGCAGGACGTTGATCGGGGCATCCGCTATCGTATCGGACAAGGAAATCGAGTCATTCCCGCCAAGCGTATCTGCGTAACTGTTCAAGGGTGCCGTTGTGGCTGTAGCTCCTGCCATTTGCATCTCCAGGTCTTCACGGTTGGGTCGCATAACCGGCATCATTGCCGATTCGGTCATAAGTAAATTTCGCCACAATTCGTGAAAATAGAGTTAAAAATACAGTAACTATATACAATTATGTATTTATACATTGATATATTTTCATATTTAAGAAATATTATTTATTATGATATAAAAGTATTGTTTATTGAATTACATAAAATTCAATATGGAATTTTCTATTATTATATTATATATTTATGAAATTCTGCTAATCATAATTTCGTATTCACGCCACCTGCGCCAGCAATGTATCGCGTGACTGCACCAGTGGAAGCGATATTCTGAACTCCGTTCCCTGTTCGACCCGCGATGAGCAGGAGATATTTCCCGCCTGCGCCATGATCGCCTTGCGGCACAGGGTAAGCCCGAGACCGGTGCCCTCATATTCCGCCTTGCCATGCAGGCGCACCAGCGGCTGGAAAATATAGTCGAGATACTGCTCCTCGATGCCGATGCCATTGTCGCTGATAGCGATAACCCCCTCGCCCTGATGCTCGGTGAGAGAGAGCGATATGGCGGGGCATGGACTGCGATTATATTTTATGCCGTTGATGACAATGTTCTGGATCGAAAGCGCAAGAAGGTCCGCATTGCCCCTGACTCTCAACGCACCGTCCACGGTCACGACAGCGCCGCGCTCGTCAATATAGCGGCGGATAGATTCCAGCGCATCGGCGATAGTCTGGCCGACATCTAGGTCATTGATGTCAGGGGAACGGTTCAGCAGCGAAAATTCCGACATGACCTCGACCAGCCGGTCGAGCCGGTCCGCCGCATTGATCACGAAATGGAGCAGCTTCGGCGTTTCCTCATTCTGCCCGCTGGCAATATTGTCTGCGATCATCTGGCAAAAGGTCATGATCTGGCGCACGGGCTGTTTGAAATCATGGGCAAGCGCAAAGGCGAAAGTCTCGATATCCGCCCGCTGCTCATCAATGATACGCGTCCGCTCCGCCAATGTAATGGCATTGGTTATGGTTCTGGTGAGCGCCTCGACCGATATGCGCGATTTGGGGATATAGTCGCTGACGCCGCATTGTATCGCCTGCGCGGCCAGCACTTCATCGCCATTGCCGGTACACAGGACGATTGCCAGATGCGGGAAGCGCTCGCGCAGGGCCCTGGCGCAGGTCATGCCGTCACACTCCGGCAGGTCATAGTCCAGTATCACACAATCATACCGGTCAATATCGCCCTGCTCCAGCAAAGTGGCACTGGTGGTCAGCCCGGAAATCTGAGCATGGGGCAATCCCTGACGCGCGATCCGGCATATAACGTCCAGCGCCAGAGCATCGTCGTCGACAAAGACTATCTTCCATGCATGCGCGTCGTCGGCCATCGCTTGCCCTAAATTGAATATCGACCATCGACATTGGCCAATCGCTTGGCCCAGGTCATAATATCATTATAGGCTGGTTGGCCCGGTATCGGATGGTGGGCGTCCCGGCGCTGCGTAAGATGCCCGATTTCGCGCGCCGGGGTCATGCGAAGAAAATGCGTTCAATGCACCGCGCCATGCGCTAATGACAGGGCATGGACGAGGTTGACGCCATCGTTGTCGGGGCAGGCGTGGTAGGCTTGGCGGTTGCGCGGGCGCTGGCGCTTGCCGGTCATGAAGTGATGATCCTGGAGCGCGAACGGCAGTTCGGCACGGTCACCTCTTCCCGCAACAGCGGCGTGATCCATGCCGGGCTCTATTATCCCGACGGATCGTTGAAGGCGCAGCTCTGCGTTGAAGGCCGCCAGCTTCTCTATGCGTTTTGCGAAAAGCGCGGCGTTGCCCACCGGCGCTGCGGCAAGCTGATCGTCGCGGCCAGCGAGGAAGAGTTTACCGCGCTCGATGCCGTTATGGCGCATGGGGCAGCTGCTGGCGTCGATGATCTCGTGCGGCTTGATGTCGCAGAGGCGCGTGCAATCGAGCCAGCGCTGACCTGCGCGGGTGCAATACATTCCCCGTCGAGCGGCATCGTCGACCAGCACGAGCTGATGCTGGCTCTGCTCGGCGAGGCCGAAGCGCATGGAGCGATGCTGGTATATGACACGCAGGTGGACGCCATTGGGCAGGCGGAGGCAGGCTGGACGGTGCAGGTCGGCGAAACGCGTCTGACCACACCGATCCTCGTCAATGCCGCTGGATTGGGCGCGCAGGCTCTGGCGCAGACGATTGAAGCGCTCGATCCCACGCTCGTGCCGCCGCTGTTCCTCGCCAAGGGCTGCTATTTCTCCTACGCCGGGAAGGTGCCCTTCTCGCGGCTGATCTACCCGGTGCCGGGTCCCGCCAGCCTGGGCACCCATTTCACCCTCGATCTGGGCGGGCAGGCGCGCTTCGGGCCGGACATTCACTGGGTGGACGAGATCGACTACACGGTCGATCCGGCGCTGAAACCCGCTTTTCTTGCCGCCGCGCGCAGGCTCTGGCCGGATGCCGAAGAGGAACGGTTACAGCCCGCCTATGCCGGGGTTCGCCCCAAGCTGGCCGGGCCGGGCATGCCGACCGCGGATTTCGTATTGCAGGGAGAAAAGGATCATGGCCTCCCCGGCCTCGTCAACCTGTTCGGAATAGACTCGCCGGGGCTGACTTCATCGCTGGCGATTGCCGCGCGGGTAGCGGCGATGATCGGCGCCCCCTGAAAAGCGATTAGAATATCAGCAGGCCCGGGTCAGACCCGGCGCAAAAATCCATCAACCGAAGCGGTGATGCTGATCTTGTGCTCGATGGTCTTGTCCAGCTCAAACGTCAATGGGTCGCCATCCGCCGCTGCGCGCCCTTCCCCGGCAAGCAACCGCTGATATTCCCAGACGGCGGTGCGCGGGTTGTCGCCCTTGCCCCAGGGACGGTCAGCGCACATTTCATCGGGCAGGTCCTCAACGCCTGTATCCCACACCACGCAGTAGGACCCCTTGGATGTTAGCGGCGCATAAAGCTCCAGCTCCGCCAGAACATGCTCATGCGTATGGTTGGAATCGAGGAAGACCATGATCCGGTCATATCCTTGCGCCTGCGCCTTCACCTGCGCGAAAACATCCTCTGCCACCGACGATCCCTGAATGAGCGAAATCTTGTGAAACATGGGATGCGCTTCGATACCTGCACGGTTGTGGACGCGAATGTCGATATCCACGCCCACCACCTTGCGGCGGCTGGCGGTGGGGTCAAGCGTGGTGCCCGCTTCAACCGCGTCGCAATAATCCAGCATCGCCAGCATCGACGCAGATAGGATCAGCGATCCGCCATGCGCGATACCCGTCTCGATCACCAGATCCGGGCGGCAGGTCCAGATCAGCTCCTGGATCGCATATTGATCCTGCGGCACCTGAATGATGGGCCGACCGAGCCAGGTGAAATTCTGCGCATAATTGTGCCGGATCGCCTCGCGCAGCCATATCTGGGTCATGCCCGCGAAGGCGGTGTCCTCTCCAATGCCACGGATATTATCCTGAACATAGGCGGCGAATTTTGCGTTTTCAGACATTCGGTAATCCCCGATCTTTGAGGCGTGTGCAGTGGATGTCCCACCATTGGGTGCGCGGGGCGAGGCGGTTGCCTTCATGGTCCCGCACGGTTGTGGCATAGTGATCGACTATGGCGTCATAGGAAAGCCAGTCCCCTTCGATATCGCTGCCCAGCGGACCGGACGATGCGGCGGGAAAGACATGGCCGGTTTGCGGATCGACCCGCCCTTCGACTGTCGACTGGTCGAGCAGCTTGAAACCGTCATAGCCGCATGCGGAGAGGGTTCGCATATAATCGAAGCCGAAGCGGCAATCCTCAACGCTGACGCAGGCGGGCAGCTGCGGCAGACCCTGAAGCTGATCCAGCACAACATGGTCGACGCCTTCAACGTCAATCTTCAGATAATAGGGCACGCCATATTCATCGAACAATTCGGGCAGGGTGACACAGCGCACGTCTATACGCTCGCAGGTGCTGTCGTCACGTCCGGCCCAACCCGGATCAATGCTGCTCCAATGGTCATTGTCGATATTGACGAGAAAGTCCGTACGGCCCGACTGTTCCCAGATCGCCGCGTGAACGATGCTAAGCTGGCTGCGCGCCACGGGCTCCGCAAAACGCTCGGCGGCTCTGGCGCATAAGACCGGATTGGCCTCTAGGGCGACGACGTCGAAGCCGCGCTTGAGATAATAATCGGTGTCGTCCCCGTTATTCATACCGAGGTCGAAGATGATGCGGCTATCGCGGGCGAATATGGTCATGAAGACGCCCTTTCCTGCGGCAGCGCGTAAACCACGGCGCCGGTTCCACACCAGCTATGCACACGCATGAGGAAGCGATAATCATCCAGCGTCTCCATCAGCCAGGCGGGCGTGCGCCAGATGCCATCCGCATTATGATAGGTGGTTATAGCGAGAACCGGCCGGTGCCGTTTTATGGTTTCAACACCGCCGCGCAGCGCGCTGAGCTCCGCGCCCTCAAGATGCAGCTTTATGAAATCAGGCGTGAGATCGAGGCTGTCAAGCGTGACGCTGCGCATGCTGTCCTGTCCCGTAGCCGAAAATTGCGAGGCATAACCAAGACCAGCATGGAAAACCCGCTCGCCCTCCCCAGCGCTCAACGCCACCGGCAATAGCGTTATATCATCGGCGATATCCGACAGCTCCTGTTGCAGTACGGCCAGATTGTCCGGGTCCGGTTCGATGGCGATAATCCGGTGAGAAGCGCCACCGCGCAGGACTGCAAATTTGCGCGCTACTTTGCCATGGTGCGCGCCGGCATCGACAAAGACATTCAGGCTGTCCGCGCGCGCCACTATTTCGGGCATGAAGAAGCGGTCGTCGCCGGTCACCGGCACACCGTCAAATGTCCATTCCTCGCGCAGCAGACGCCATGCCAGAAACTGAAGGTGATGGGCGCGGGATATGTCATCATCCCATCCGCCAAGCACCGCAGCGGTCTGGCGCATATCCTCCACATCGAGGGGCGGCGCGAACCAGCCATTGGAAAGCGGATGCCTGTCCCGCTGGCTTTCCGCGACATCATAGAAGGGAACGATATCGGCCCAGCCATCGGCGATAAGCGCCGCTTCCAGCGGCTTAAACGGCGCGGTGGCGACGCACAGGATCAGCTGCGCTTCGCGCTTTATCCGGACCGGAACGTCATCAGTGTGCAGGATATCGACGCCAGCCCAGAAAGGGTCGCCGCGCAATGCTTCGGCATTGCGGTCTATAACGCGTGCAACATCATGGCCAAGCGTGGAGAAATAGCTGCGCGCCATGCGCCCCATATCGCCGCCGCCATAGAGCGTAAGCGAAAAACGGGGCTCTACAGGCGTGGCTGCGCAGGCACCACGTCCGAGCTCCACCAGCAGGGCCAGCGCATCGTCCGCGCCGGGCGCTTTGGCAAAGTGGCGCAGGCCATAGCGGCTATTGCCGGTCAGATCCGCGAGTGCCGCCTCGGGCATGGTTTCTCCTGTTCAGCTCCTTGAGGAACAGCGCCTTATCATACGGCAAGAGTAAGGGAATCGTTAACCATGTTTGGCTAATTTTGCTGGTGTGAACGAGAGTATAGGTATCCAGCCATGAGCGTGGTGTTACTGACCGGAGCGACCGGCTTTGTCGGCCGGGCGATCCATCGCTATCTCGACCGGCGCGGCCATGAGGTGCGCGTAACGGCACGACCGGGTAGCGCCGCGCGCCTTGCCGTGGCTGTTCCGCTAGACGCCATCATCGAATGTGACGATATTTTTGCCCGCAATGCTGATTGGTGGGCCAAGGCATGCGCGGGCGTCGACGCCGTCATCCATGCAGCATGGTATGTCGAACATGGCCGCTACGCCAACGCACTGGAAAACGCGGCATGCGCACAGGGCAGCTTCGCCCTTGCGCACGGCGCAGTCAGCGCCGGAGT
Source organism: Sphingobium sp. (assembly GCA_020446425.1). Taxonomy (GTDB): domain Bacteria; phylum Pseudomonadota; class Alphaproteobacteria; order Sphingomonadales; family Sphingomonadaceae; genus Sphingobium. The sequence goes on from JAGRES010000005.1 coordinate 81,395, forward strand.
GCGCCACGTCATCGGCATCGGCACCTGCATGGAATATCGCCTGCCCGGTGAGCAGCTGTCCGTTGACGCGCCGCTCAAACCGTCAAATTTCTATGCGGCCTGCAAGCTCGCCACCTTTCACATGATGCGCGAGTGGTTCGCTCTCCACGAGACCGATTTTTCCTGGTGCCGCCTGTTCTACCTGCATGGCGAGGGCGAACATCCCGACCGCATCGCCGCCTATCTTCACCGGCGTTTGCAGGCAGGCGAAAACGCAGAGCTTTCCGCTGGAACGCAGCTGCGCGATTTTCTCGATGTGCGCGCTGCCGGAGCGATGATCGCCAATATCGTGGATAGCGGACAGCAGGGCGTGATCAACATCTGTTCCGGCACCCCGACTACGATCCGCGCCTTCGCGGAGCAAATCGCCGACGGCTATGGCCGCCGCGATCTTCTGCAATTCGGCAGCAAACCACCCCATCCCGGCGATCCCGCCGCAGTGGTGGGCATATGCAATCTCGAAACATCCGCCCCATTGGAGGAATATTTATGAAAGCGCAGTTGAAGCCCAGGATCAACCTGGAAGGGCGCACGGCGCTGGAAACCGTGATACCGCTCGAAACGCCGTTCGTCGTCTTCGTCGACCCGGCCAGCGCCTGCAATTTCCAGTGTAAATTCTGCCCCACCGGCCATCGCGACATGATCGCCGATACCGGCCGCTATCAGGGCGCGATGAAATATGACGTCTTCACAAAGGTGGTGGACGATCTGGGCGAGTTTTCGCAGCCGATCAAGGTGCTGCGCATGTACAAGGACGGCGAGCCGTTCCTGAACAAGCGACTGGCCGACATGATCGCCTATGCCAAGAAGGCCGATTACATCCAGTATATCGACACGACCACCAACGGCACGCTGATGACGCCTGAGCGGGCAGGCCCGGTGATCGAGGCCGGCCTAGACCGGATCAACATCTCCGTCGATGGCATGAACAACGAACAATATAAGCAGTTTACTGGCTTCGATTTCGACTTTCCGGCTTTCGTTCGCAACGTCAAATGGCTGTATGAGAACAAGGGCGATATGGAAATCGCCATCAAGATCCCCGGCGAGCTGATCAGCGAGGATCAGCGCAAGGAATTTTTCGATACGTTCGGCAACCATTGCGACCGCATCTTCGTCGAGAATTTCGCGCCCTGCTGGCCCGAATTCGATATCGAAGCGCATACCGGCGTCGTCATAGAGAAGGGCATTTATCAGCAGGACGTCACGCCGACCGACACATGCCCCTATATTTTCTATGGCTATTCGGTGAACGCGGATGGGCTGGTCAGCTCCTGCTTCCTCGACTGGGGCCGCAAGCTGGTGATCGGCGATGTCCGCACCCAGTCGATGAAATCCATCTGGAATTCGGAGAAGATGAACGCACTGCGCCTTCAGCATCTGGAAGGGCGCCGCTGCGAGAATGGCGTGTGCGGCTCTTGCGGTCAGCTCACCCACTGCCTGCCCGACAATGTCGATGCCTTCCGCCCGATGCTGCTGGAAAAATTCACCCGGACGGTGCCGCTCAACCGCGCCGTCGCAGCACCCGGCGGATCGCGAACGCCCGATCCGATTGCTGCGGAATGAAAATCCTCCACATCGCCGCCCATCTGGGCGGTGGCGTGGGCAAGGCGCATAGCGCGCTTTGCCAAGCCGATGCGCCGGGCCTGTCCCGGCATTATCTGCTGCTGGAGGAGCCGCGCGACCCCCGCTATGCCAACGAGATCCGCGCTGTTGGCGGCACGATAACAGTCCAGCCGAATGCCGAAACCGCGACGCGGTTGATGGAACAGGCGGATATCCTCCAGATCGAATGGTGGAACCACCCTCGCCTCTATGCCTACCTATGCGAGTCCAGCCTGCCCGCCACCCGGACGCTGATCTGGTCACACATCTCGGGGCTGTTCGCGCCCTATATTCCCACAGGCCTGTTCGCGGCGGCACATCGTTTTCTGTTCACCTCGGCCTGTTCGATGGAAGCACCTGCACTACAGACTATGTCGCCGGAGATCCGTGCCAGCCTCGGTGTCGTCAACAGCGGCTTTGGTTTTGGCGCAAGCGCAGAACCGACTGAGAAACGGGTCGGGAATGTCGGCTATCTCGGCACAGTGGATTTCAGTAAGCTCAGCCCCGACTTTTTCGAGGTAGTCGACCGGGCTGGTCTGGATCGCCCCGTCTCGCTCTGGGGCGACGTCGATGCGGACAGCGATGTGCTGCGCCGGGCAGGCGTCATGCGGCGGCGCGAGGCCGTATATTTTCATGGCCATTGCGACGACCCGGAAGCCGCACTGCGCAAGATGGGTATATTCCTCTATCTATTGCAGCCTCATCATTTTGGCACGGCGGAAAACGCGCTGATCGAGGCTATGTCGCTGGGGTGCGTGCCGCTGGTTTTCGATAATCCGGCGGAACGGGCCATCGTCGAGCATGGGCGCACAGGCTTTGTCGAAAGCAGCGTGAAGGCCGCCACCAAGCGCCTGAACTGGATGCTCCGTCACCCCGATGCGGTCATGACAATGGGACGCGAGGCCGCACGGACCATGGCCGAAACCCGCACCGCGCAAAAGACGGCGGCGGATTTCGCTGACCACTATCGGGCGATGCTTGGAGAAGCCAAGCGCGAGATCGACTTTGCGGCAATTCTTGGGGAAACGCCCGCCGACTGGTTCCTGTCGACGCAGGGAAATGCCAGGACGAGCACCGATCTGTCCGGCGCGGCGCGTAAAGGCACACTCAGCCATTTCGCGCACTGCTTCCCAAACGATGCATCGCTCAGAAAATTGTCAGCTACCTTTACTCGCTAAAGACCCACCGACCTCGCATTCCAGCGCTGGAACCCTTAACCCTTGATCACATAGCCACCGGGCGCATTGGCCCATGGGAAGCGTTTTACCGCGCCCAAACCGCCCCGAGCGTGAGAGAACTGGTCCCATGCCCGCGTTTCACCGGGCCATTTACTGGTCGCATATTCATCGAGAATAAGAACACCACCGCTAACCAGTCTATCCCAACAGGACTCGAGAATGTTCATCGTCGGCTCAAAAATATCGACGTCGATATTGATAAGGCAGAAGCGGGCCTCCGGATTTTCATCCAGCCATGCTGGAAGCGTTGCGGCTATATCGCCGACCACAATGTGACCGCGCTTGGCCGGGATAACGGCGTCGTCATTATGAAGCTCGAGCAGAAGACGAAACTCTTCTAGAAAGCTCTCTGAATTCAAACCGCCCACTTCTTTTTGAACGGAGGAATCTTCTCCGCCATCCTCTGCTGCAAGTGATGGAAAACCGCTGAAGGTATCGAAACCTATCACTTTTTTATGGGTGGCGGTTGGAGTGAGCGTTTCGATAAGCTTGTGCCAGAAAAAGAATGAATTTCCGAAATACACGCCGAAATCCAGATAATGCCCTGGCAAATCAATCGTGTGCTTGAATAATTCATAGTGCACAAGCTGACGGATAAGGCTTCTTCGACTCGCATAAACGGGATATAGATTCAAATAATGCCGGATTTGATGAGGATATTTTTCATAAATATCCTCAATTTTTGCAAAGAAATTATCTTCTCCGGCTGATGGATAATAAAAAATTTCATCGCTCATTTCAAATTACCTTCAATAAAAGTTAATTTATTTTATATGGCGACAAATATTTTAAATTCATGACATCGTGTTTATTTGAAAATATTTAAATCAGAATGGCTCTCGTCATTTCCGATTCCTGAAAGATAAAATGCGCATCATAGCCGCGCGCCGCATACTCGGCGGCTTTTGCATCACTGGACACCAGCACCGCCGTTTTCGCGATCAATGAAGGGTCGTCGGCATCAGCATTGCCGGCAACCGTAATCCTGTCGGACAGACCCAGCTCGTGCAATGTGTTGGTCAATTCCCCGACATCCTGCGCGTCGCTGAAAATCAATCGCTCAATGTCGGGGACGGCGTTCACCCGGTCGGCAAGCGTTTGCAGCCCCACCAGCACAGGTAGCCGCCCGCGCAAATCGGCGACTTCGGGATGGTCGGCAAAACCCGCGACCGCCATGCGCGTATACAGCTCATAGGCGCGGATATAATCATGACGCGCAACCCAGAAACGAATGGCGATCGCCATACGCAGCGCCGTGAAGATCTGGCACGTGCGGCTATACAGCGTTCTCGCCTCTTCGGTGTCGGGCATGGCACCCCGGCGGATCGCAAAGTGCAGGAAATATTCGAGGCCGCCGCGATACATGTCCCATGCTGTCATCGCATCGTTGAATCCGGCCTGCTCCCTTTCGGGCGCGATGCGGGACACGGTGACGGACCGGTAAAATGGCTCACGCAGAAATGCGACTGCGCCCTGATCGAGAAAATGGGCCAGATAGGAAAAGGGCCAGAAACAGAAATGGCGCGGTACGAAGGACGATCGCACGCTGGACATGCGATAGATGGCGATTTCCGGGAATATATGCCGGTTGACGATGAACTCGAACACGCCGCCATAATCCTGGCAGGCAAATTTCACGTCATCGTCGACCCGGTAGAATTTGCCATTATCGCGATCCGCAACCTCATCATAGAGATACCAGGGCGCGTGACAGGCGCTGACGTCAGGATTGGCATCGAGATAGGTGACGACATCCGCGACCTTGGGCAGGATCAGCAAGTCATCGTCCCCCTGATACACCATATAGTCGCCGGACGCATGCTGGATGGCATTGGTGAGATTGGGCCCCGCCCCCATATTTTCGGGCATACGCAAATAGGTGATCGGCAGGCCCTGCGCGACATAATGTTGGACCACTTCGGTTGTATTGTCCGTTGACGCATTGTCGGAGATCACGATCTCGTGCGCAAAGCTGAAATCCGCCTTCGCCAGATTTTCCAGTGCTGTGCGCAGATAGTCCGCACGGTTATAGGTCGGAATGCAGATGCTGAGCTTCACATCGGTCATTGGATAGCCTCTATACTGAAATCGGGGCAGGCGGCGTCGCGTGCGCCGGTCACTTCGGGCGCGAATGGCCAGTCGATGCCGAACGCCGGATCGTCCCAGCGCACGGCGCGGGCGGCATCGGGCGCATATGGCTCGGACATTTGATAGAAGAGCGTGCAATCGTCTTCCAGTGTCAGGAACCCGTGTGCGCAGCCTTCCGGGATATAGAAGCTGTTGTGGCGCGCGGCATCCAGTTCGACTGCCGCCCATTTGAGGTAGGTGGGCGAGGCAGGCCGCAAATCGAGCGCAACATCGAACACACGCCCCTGCGTCGCACGGACCAGCTTGGCCTCGCCATGCGGAGCGGCCTGAAAATGCATGCCGCGCAGCGTGCCACGCCTGATATTGGTGGAGATATTGCACTGCGGGTAGCTGGCGACCAGTCCATGCGCCGCGAAACTTTCCGCGCAGAAGCTACGGGCGAACGCGCCCCTCTCATCGCTGAGCAACTCTGGCTCCACGATGAAGGCACCGTCAATGTCTGTCGCCAGAAACTTCATGGCAGCACCGTCAGTTCCGGTACGGCAACGACAAAACGCCCGCCCCATTGGCGTATTCCGGCCATGCTCGCCATCACTTCGTCGCGGATGTTCCATGGCAGGATCAGCAAGTAATCGGGCCGGGTTTCCATGATCCGCTCGGGCGGCAGGACAGGCAGATGGCTGCCGGGCAGATAATGCCCCTGCTTGACCGGATTGCGATCCACGACATAGTCGATCTGATCAGTGTTCACGCCGCTGAAGTTGAGTAGGGTATTGCCCTTGGCCGCCGCGCCATAGGCGGCGACGCTTTTACCTTCGCGCGCCGCCTGCTCAAGGAATGCCAGCAACCCGGTTTTGACGGGAACGACCCGGCTCTGAAACGCCGCATAGGTCTCGATCCGGTCGAAGCCAGCCGCCCGCTCATCCGCGCGCACCTTGGCGACGCCCGCGCCGGTTTCATGCGCACTGGATGTCGAGCGGCAGGCCATGATACGCAGGCTACCGCCATGGGTCGGCAATTCCTCCACATCGAAAATGCGCAGGCCATGCGCGGCGAATATCGTCTCCACCGCCAGCAGCGAGAGATAATAAAAATGCTCGTGATAGACGGTGTCGAACTGAACGCCTTCGATCAGCCGCAGCAGGTGCGGAAACTCCAGGCTGACGACACCGTCGGGCTTCAGCACAAACGCCAGCCCGCCGACGAAATCGTTGATATCGGGTACATGGGCCAGCACATTATTGCCGATGACAAGGTCCGCCGACAGGCCCCGCCCGACCAGATCCTGCGCCGTTCCCCGACCAAAGAAGCGGGCTTCAGTCGGCACGCCGACCTGCCGCGCGGCCTCGGCCACATTGGCGGCTGGTTCGATGCCCAGCACCGGCACACCCGCCGCGACGAAATGCTTGAGGAGATAGCCGTCATTGCTGGCGACCTCGATCACCTGCGACGACGCATCGAGACCAAACCGCTCCCGCGCCATCACCGTAAAGCGTCGCGCATGCTCCACCCAGCTATCGCTGAAGGAGGAGAAATAGGCATAATGGCTGAATATATCCTCCGGCGGCACGAAGCTGTCCGCCTGCACCAGCCAACACTCTCCGCAGACAAAAGCCCGCAGTGGATAGCGCGGCTCCGGCTCGGAAAGCTGGGCCTGCGTCAGATAGGCATTGGCAAGCGGCGTGGAGCCCAAATCGACGAAAGGCTGCGTCACCGGCGCATCGCAAAAACGGCAGGTGCGCGCAGTCATGCCATCATCTCCTCATAGTCCGCGATCTGCCGCTCGGTGAAGGCGCGCATGTCCGCGCCATCGCGATGCGCGCGATACCATGCAACCGTCCAGTCGACCGTCTGCTGCCGGTCGAGATGGGGGCGCCAGCCCAAGGCTTCGGCTGCAAGGGTGGAATCGAGTGTCAGAAACGGCGCCTCGCTGGCCCATTGGCCCGGCGCCTGTTCCCATGCGCGCTCCAGAGCAAAGCCCTTGCCCAGCGCGTCGGCCAGCTCGGCAACGGTTGCAAAATCCTGCGCCTGCGGCCCAAAATTAAGCGCCGCGGGCAAAGCCGCAGCCCCATCGCCCTCCGTCAATGCCTGCGCGTAGGTCAGATACCCGCCAAGCGGTTCCAGCACATGCTGCCATGGCCGCACGGCGTCGGGATAGCGCAACTTTAAGGGAGCGCCTTGCTCCAGCGCGCGAATAAAGTCCGGCACCAGCCGGTCCTGCGCCCAGTCGCCGCCGCCGATCACATTGCCCGCGCGCGCGGTCGCCAGCGTCACGCCACGCTCGTCCATGAAACTGTGCGCATAGCTGGCACAGACCAACTCCGTACACGCCTTGGAAGCGCTGTACGGATCTTTGCCGCCCAGCGGATCGCTCTCCACAAAAGCCCGTCCCGCGCCATCATTGGCGTAGACCTTGTCCGACGTGACGACGAGCACGGTTTTGACCGTCGGCGCATCGCGCACTGCATCCAGCACGCTGACCGTGCCCATCACATTGGTCGAAAATGTCTCATCGGGATCGGCATAGGAAGGCCGCACCAGCGCCTGCGCCGCCATATGGATGACGATTTCCGCTTCTGATTTACGTAGATGGTCCGCCAGTGCGTGCCTGTCCCGGATGTCGGTGAAATGGTAGCTGTCCGGCCAAGGCCCCGCCAGCGCATAGAGCGAGGGCTCCGAAGGTGGCGGCAGGGCAACCGCTGTCACCTGTGCACCCAAGCGCTCCAACCACAGGCACAGCCACGCGCCCTTGAAGCCGCTCTGCCCGGTGACGAAAACCCGCCTGCCCTTCCAGAAGTCCGCTAGTCCCATATTTTCCATGGTGCTTTGCCGGAATGCCACATTTCTTCCAGCACGACTTTCTCACGCAATGTGTCCATCGGCTGCCAGAAGCCGTCATGCTCGTATGCGGCGAGCTGGCCGTCGGTATAAAGCTTTTGCATCGGCTCGTTTTCCCACACCGTGCCGTCGCCTTCGATGAGGTCGAGAACCGAAGGGTTGAGAACGAAAAAGCCGCCATTGATGCGCTGATTCTTGATGCTCGGCTTTTCCGCGAAGGAGGTGACACGGCCATCCTTGATATTCGCCAGACCGAAACGGCCCGGCGGTACAACTGCGCACATGGTCGCCTGCAAGCCATGCTGGCGGTGAAACTCTATCTCCGCCGTAATGTCGATATCGCCCAATCCGTCGCCATAGGTCATGCAGAATGGCTCGTCCGGATCGAGATAGCGCGCCACGCGGCGTAGCCGCCCACCCGTCATTGAATTGATGCCGGTATCGACGATCGTCACCCGCCAGTCGACCTGTTCGGCGCTGTGATAGTCGATCGTGCCCTTCGACAGATCCACAGTGATATCGTTATGATGAATGAACAGGTTGGCGAAATATTCCTTGATCATATAGCCTTTGTAACCGGCGCATATGATGAAGTCGGTGACGCCATGATGGGCGTACACATTCATGATGTGCCACAAGATCGGCTTCTCGCCGATTTCGACCAGCGGCTTGGGCCGGACCACGGTTTCTTCCGAAAGGCGTGAGCCAAGCCCGCCCGCCAGGATGACGGCCTTCACAGGACACGGCCCATAGTGCGGATTTGCGCTGATTTTCTGGCCTGTCGCATCACCCATCAACCCCCAATTGCCAGCCCATGATTCATCATGACCGGCCTTGCATGACAGTCCCACGAGCGCGCCACGGAAAGCTATAGGCGCAACGAGTCAAGCCGTGCAAGTCACTGGAATTATGGTTAACAACTTTATGGTTAATGAAATGCTAAGAAGATGAAGTCCTGCTGCAGAGTCAGCTTCCTATTCGCTGTTTATGAACTTGCGGCTTCACCGGAATAATCGGCGCTAAGTCTGTCGACATCTTCCATGATATCCGCCAGCGCGCCTTTCTCGCTGGTGGCTGTAGTATTGCGCGAAGGCAAAGCTCCATCGTTGAGCACCTGTTCCAGCGCCGTGCGCCCGCGCGCCACGCGGCTCTTGATCGTTCCGACAGCAACGCCGCAAATCTCGGCCGCTTCTTCATAAGCAAAGCCACCAGCGCCAACCAGTATCAGCGCCTCCCTCTGGGATTGCGGCAATTCCAGAAGGGCGCGCTGCATATCGGCCAGCTCGATCTGCTTGTCCTGTCCGGCGGGAGCCGCCAGCAGCCGATCGGCCACCAGATCGTCCCACTCGCCCTTGAAACGGGAACGGCGCATCTGCGACAGAAAGTGGTTGCGTAAAATGATAAAGGTCCAGGCGCGCATATTGGTGCCGGCCTGAAACCGCTCACGCGCCGCCCATGCCTTCAGCAGGGTTTCCTGTACCAGATCGTCCGCGACATCGCGCGACCCCGACAGGGATCTGCCGAAGGCACGCAAATGCGGAATAACCGCGGCAAGTTCGCGTTTGAAATCGGCGTCGCTCAGAGTGTCTTTGTTTTCGATACTGTCGGAATTGTCCGAAGTGGCACTCATGCATTTCCCCTGACCGCATATGGACAAGCGGCTGTCTGGTGATCCGGGCGCGGCTCGGCACCGCACATCAAGACGTCCAACGTGTTAACCGGCAGACGGTTCCCTATATAGGTCGAGATCGCATTTCATGCCATCACGGACATTGAGAGAAACCGTCAGGCCGGGCTGGTGACCGCCTCGTCAAAAAACAGGGCCTGGGAAATAGCCGCTTTGACGGTAGAGCGCTGAAACGGCTTGGTAATCAGGAATGTCGGCTCCGGGCGCTCGCCGGTCAGCAAACGCTCCGGGAAAGCCGTGATGAAGATGACCGGAACAGAAAACTGCGCCAATATATCCTTGACGGCGTCGATCCCGCTGCTGTCGTCGGCCAGCTGAATATCGGCCAGCACCAGGCCGGGGCGGTGTGACATCGCCATCGCGACCGCTTCGTCGCGGGTCACCGCAATACCGGTCACATCATGCCCCATATCACGCACGATCATTTCGATATCCATCGCAATGATCGGCTCATCCTCGATGATCAGCACATCGGCCCGTGTCTGTTCCTCGATCTGCTTCATGGCTTCGTCTACTAGCATCGTTATGTCGGACGGACTGATGTCCATGAGATAGGCGGTCTCCTGATGACTGAAGCCCTCCATCGCCGTCAGCAGCAACGCCTGACGCGGCAAGGGAGTCATGCGGGAAAGACGGGCGTGCGCGACAGCCCGCCGGCCATCGGCGTCGCTGGTGTCCATCTCCCCATCTTCGAGATGGGTGTTCGTCCAGAGCGCATGAAAAAGACGGTACAGGCCAAGCCGGGGGTCGACATCGCTGGGAAAATCATCGGGGGCGGCGACAATCGCCTCGAGTGTGGCGCGTACATACGCATCCCCGTGCTGCTGGCTCCCGGTCAGCGCGCGCGAATAGCGGCGCAGAAAAGGAAGATGAGGATGCAGCTGCTTGCCCAATGACATATATTTACTCCCTTTGCCCAATCTCTCTCTGCGGCCCGCTGGCCAAAAACTGCACAGATCAACGATCGGAAATGACTCTTTCCTCTAACCGAATGCTACATGCACGTGTCCGCCCAAATGCCTTCGGTTCGGCAAACACCAGACTACAGCATATAACATTTCGAGCTATGGAACCAATGACGAGGAAAATAGTTTCCTAGCTGGATGAATCTTCATGCAGGCGTGTGATTCAGGGCGATTGGTGAAGCGGTTGACAATATATGCACAGGGCGGTTTTCCCGGGTCGTCAGCACCGGGCGGTAATTGCGGGCATAAAAAATTTTCGCTTTTCCATTGCCCAACGTGGAATAACCATTCTACGCCGTACGGCGCAAAGGGTATGTGGTAATGACCGATCAGGAACTGGGTCCGATAAACGATATGAATAAAGGCGATAACCGAGAGACGGGCTCATTCAGTGACCAAGACAGTACGAGTACCTCACCTGCCGCGCCGCCTAAATCCCCCCCGCCCCTGACCGACGAAGATGCGGGCCTGGGCAACGCCCTGCGCAATATATACCAACAGACTGTGGACGAGGATATTCCCTCCGAAATGCTGGATTTGCTCAAACGCCTGGATTGATGTCCGATACGCTGATCCTGTTTTATTTTTATAGGGCCGCATGACAAGCCGGGACCGGGACCGAGATTGTGATGATGAAAAACAAACCCGCACGCGCCCCGTCGATATCCGGAGCCCCCGGCTGGATGACGAGCACAGCGGCGAAAGTTTTTTTCATCATGATGCTGGCCCTGCTACCGCTGGCAGTGATCGCAACCATTTCCAATCTGCAATCAATACGCTCGTCCGACCGCCAGAAGCGCGAAATACTGAATACCGCTACTGAGCAGAACGCCCGCCAGCTTGCCAGCGACATTGATTCCATCCGGGCGGCTCAGACAATGACAGCCAATGTGCTGGCCACGGAGTCTGATCCCGGCAATATATGCGAGCGGCTGCTGACCCTGTTTAGGACCATAGGCAATCATGATGGCATCGTTTCAAGCCTTTCACGCGCCGACGGCACCATATTATGCGCATCAGGCGGCGGCGAAATTTTGGCGGCAGGACAGGGCACCGGACAAGGGAATGTAAATGAAGTCGAACTGTCCCTCGAGCTGGGTGGGATAGTGATCCACGATCGCAGCAGGGATGGATCCGTGCGCGCAATGGCTCTATACAAGAATGCGGCCATGCCCCAACTTACACATGCGTCCAGTCAAAGCGTCGTTCTGGAGGATGGCAAGCGCCAGCTGGTCATTGCCGGACACAACTCCAGCACCACACTCGGTAATCAGGATTTCCTCGTTCGCGCACCGGTGGGGCAGTTCGGCATTAACCTCGCGGTCGGGGTGGAAGACGACACATCTTCCATATCGAAATTCATCTCGCTGGTGATGCCGCTGATCCTGCTGTTTGGCGCTGCCTTTCTGGGGTGGCTGGTGGTGCGATGGATATTGATCAAGCCGCTGATCGTCCTGCAGCGCGAAGTAGCATCCTATTCGCCGGGCACTGTATTCCACCCATCACGCATCAGCCGCTTTTCATCCAGCGAGCTAGGAGCGCTTGGGGGAGCGTTCCAGGAAGTCAGCGAAAATGTGGCGCGGCACGAGGACGAGATACGGCAAGCGCTGGAACGCCAGACCAAACTGACCCGCGAAGTGCATCACCGCGTCAAGAACAACCTGCAAATCATATCGAGCCTCATCAGCCTGCACTGGCGCGCCGCGCAGGACCCGCAAACCAGCGAATGCTATCTCTCGATACAGCGGCGCGTCGACGCCCTCGCCGTGGTTCAGCGCCATCATTATGCCGAAGTGGACGAACAGCGCGGCGTCAGCGCCCGCCCTATGCTCAATGAAATCGCGTCCGGCCTGCGTACCTCGGCACAAATTCAGAGCGGGTCAGATATCAATATATCGGTTTCGTGCGACATTCTTTATCTGCATCAGGATATAGCGGCGCCGCTCGCATTCATGACCGCCGAGCTAGCCGACCTCGTGATAGCGTCGGGAGAGGACAATGCGCCTTTCGAGATCTCGCTGACACGGGATAACAGCGACCCGGGCAAGGCGCGATTTACATTGTCGTCCTCTGTATTCTCCGAGCTGAAATCGGACGATTCCGACAGTCTTGAGTTGTATGAGCGGGTGCTTCAAGGGCTGGCGCGGCAGCTGCGCAGCACGCTCGATCACGATCCCGCCAACAAGAGCTATTCGGTGCTGATCCCCGTACTGGATTAGAACCCGACGGCTAACCGCGATAGCACGCGCGAAAATCGGCAGCGAATTGCGCGAACCGCCCAGCGGCTATGGCGTCGCGCATATTCTGCATCAGATTCTGATAGAAATGGATGTTATGCTGGGTCATCAGCATCGCACCCAATATTTCCTTGGCCTTTATCAGATGATGCAAATAGGCGCGGTTCCATCCTCCACAGACCGGGCAATCGCAATCGGGATCAAGCGGGCCTTCATCTTCGGCAAAACGGGCATTACGAATATTGAGCGGGCCACTCAGGGTAAACGCTTGGCCGTTCCGGCCTGACCGGGTTGGAAGAACGCAATCGAACATGTCGATGCCGCGTTCCACGGCGCCGACTAGGTCGTCCGGTTTGCCAACCCCCATCAGGTAACGGGGCTTGTCGGCAGGCAATTGATCGGGCGCATAATCGAGGCAGGCGAACATCGCCTCCTGCCCCTCGCCCACGGCTAACCCGCCAACCGCATATCCATCAAAACCGATATCCATCAGCTTCTGGGCGGATATGGCGCGCAGATCCTGATTGAGCGCTCCCTGCTGAATTCCGAACAGAGCCGCTCGTGCTGCATGATCCGTTCCGGCGTCGAATGCATCGCGCGAACGCTGCGCCCAGCGCATCGAACGCTCCATCGAAACCGCCGCCTCGTCTCGGCTCGCACCGTTTTTCGTGCATTCGTCGAAGGCCATGACGATGTCACTGCCCAGCAGGCGCTGGATCTCCATCGAGCGTTCCGGCGTCAGCAAATGCTTGGACCCGTCAATATGACTGGAAAAGGCGACACCTTCCTCACTCATCTTGGTCAATTCGGACAGGCTCATCACCTGGTAGCCACCGCTGTCGGTCAATATCGGCCTGTCCCAGCCCATGAAGCGGTGTAGCCCGCCCAGCTTCGCGACACGCTCCGCGCCGGGACGCAGCATCAGATGATAAGTGTTGCCCAGCAGGATATCGGCACCCGCCGCGCGCACTTCGGCAGGGCGCATGGCCTTCACGGTCGCCGCTGTGCCGACCGGCATGAAAGCAGGTGTGCGGATTTCGCCCCGCATCATTTTGATGCTGCCGGTCCGGGCCTTGCCGTCGGTCGCGGCAATGTAAAAGGAAAAACGCGTATCGCTCATGCGAACGCGCTTTAGAGTCAGGACATCCTAATCGCAAGCGTGCGGCTGCAACCCCGTCAACCGCCCTCAATTGCGGTTCAGGCTATATGTCCGGGAAGAAAATGAAGCAGGCCCGATGGCGGTCCAAAATTCTCGATGCGGCGATAGCGCCCGATGAACAACGTGCAGTCCGCAGACAGGCGCAGGGGCCAGTTATCGCCGTCCCTGGTCTGTAGCACAAGTGTCACAGGCATTTCGTTGTTGCGTCGCCGAATCATGGCAGCGATGGTAATTAATAAAGGTTAACAAACCGCTTTGAGGCCCGATGCAGGTTCTCAGCCCAAGGCGGTATGTTGCACAAACGCATCTTGACCCGATTGAATCAGCGTAAATATGTGTTTTTGGAGCAACATCATGGTTAAAAAATAGTTAATGGATCGGATTCAGATCATTTGGGCTGTTGATAAGTTCTGCCCCGGCGTGCTCCTTTTGCGGCAGAAGTAGCAGTGGAAATATTTTGGGTCGCCCCGGGGGCAGCATGACAGATAAAGTTCACCTGAAAACGGCTGAGCACGAAATTGAAGAAAGTCAAACTGCCAATAGCGATGATGCTGTTGTAGCCAATTCTTCCGTTGTCGTTCCGGACCATGTTGAGCACGCTCCGAATATTCCTCTCAAGGAAGATGATAGCAGGATTGGCCAATCGAAATTATTCGATCTCGGCCAGATCGACGTGCAGTGGGAGCCCGAGCTCAACACATTATGGGCTTTCATCACGCCGCTCGACCGGCCCAATTATAATCTGGGCCTGTTGCGCGACACCATGACATGGCAGATGGAAGCCAAGCGCGTCTTTGGCCATGACAACTCGCCGCTCAAATATATGGTCCTCGGCTCCCGCTTCCCCGGCGTGTTCAATCTTGGCGGCGATCTGGAGATGTTCGCGCGCTGCATCGAAAATCAGGACCGCGAAACCCTGCGCCAATATAGTCACCTCTGCGTCGATATCGTCGACCGCGTATGGCACTGCAACGATATGCACGTGGTCAATATCGGGCTGGCTCAGGGCGATGCGCTCGGCGGGGGCTTTGAAGCGCTAATGTGCTTCGACGTCATCATCGCTGAGCGGCAGGCGCGCTTTGGCCTGCCCGAAGTACTCTTTGGACTGTTCCCCGGCATGGGCGCCTACTCCATATTGGCGCGCAAGCTGGGCCATGCCGTTGCGGAGCGCATGATCCTGTCCGGGAAGGTCTACACGGCCGAGGAAATGCACGAAATGGGCATTATCCACGTACTGGCCGACCCGGGATGCGGCGAGGAAGCCGCACGCGAATATATTCAGGAAAATATGGATCGGCACAGCGGCCATGTCGGTATTTTCCGCGCGGGCAGGCGGGTGAAACCGCTGGATCTCGCGGAGCTTCGGGATGTCGTCGATGGATGGGTCGACACAGCCATGCGGCTGACCGACAAGGACCTCAAGATGATGCGGCGCCTGGCCGCCGCCCAGACCCGGCTGCACCGGCGGTAATCAGCTCTAGCTAGGCCTTTCTAAGCCCTTTTCGCCACCGTGTCGCGGAGCTGAGACGCCATCGCATCGCCTATCGTCACGTTGCGCGCAATCATGTCGGTGATGACAGCGGGGCTCTGTGCAGCGGACATCAGATATCCCTGAGCATTTTCGACACCGGCTTTACGCGCATATTCCAGCTGCTCGATATTCTCGATGCCTTCCGCCACGATCTCCATATCGAGCTCCCGCGCCAGCAAGCCCACGGCGCTCACAATGGCCTGGTCCTCGCGGCTGGTGGCGACACTATTCATGAAGCTGCGGTCGATCTTGATACCGTCGAAACGATAATCGCGCAGATAGCTGAGCGAGGAATAACCGGTTCCGAAATCGTCGAGAACAAGACGCAGGCCTATCTGCTGAAGCTCGCGCAGCATCTGGTGTGCATATCTGTTGTCGTCGAGGAAGATGGACTCGGTGACTTCCAGTTCCAGCCGACGGGCGGGCAAGCCGCTTTCCATCAATGTCCCGATCACGGTTTGCGGCAGGGAGCCTGACTTGAGCGAGGCGGGCGAAATATTGATCGCCACGCGCACATCGTCCGGCCATTCGCGGGCAATCATGCATGCCCTTTTCAACACCCAGTCGGTGATCGGTTCGATCATGTGGATGCTTTCCGCCACCGGGATGAACTCGCTCGGCATGATGGCGCCCAGGCTCGGATGGTTCCACCGCAACAGCGCTTCACATATTGCGATGCGCCCGCTCTCAATCGCGAAGATGGGCTGGAAATGCAGCTTGAGCTCGTCATTCTCGATCGCCCGGCGCAGGCCAGTCTCGATCTCATGAATGCGATGCATCCGCTCCTTCATCGACCAGGTAAAGCTGATGGCACGATTGCGCCCGTGCGCCTTCGCGTCATAGAGCGCCATATCGGCGTTCTGCATCAGTTCATCCGCGTCTCGCCCGTCCTGTGGGCCAACGGCTATGCCGATAGACGCCGTGATCGCGAGCATATTGGTCCCAACCTCGACCCCCTTGGAAATAGACGCGATGATTTCATCGGCTATCTGATGCGCGGTGACGCGGTCCATATCCGGGCATAATATGACAAATTCATCGCCGCCGAAGCGCGCGACATGGCCACGCCCATCCAGCGTAACGAGCAGGCGCTGCACCACGGTGCGCAACAACGCATCGCCGACCATATGCCCCAGCGAGTCATTGATTTCCTTGAAACGGTCCAGATCCATCCACAGGATCGCGAGTGCATCATGGCTCTTGCTGTTGGCTGCGAACAGTTCGCCCAGCCGCATCTGCATCGCCATGCGGTTCTCTACACCGGTCAGGCTGTCGAAGCGTGCGAGCCGTTCGAACTTCGTAGCGAGCTTCGATTTTTCCTGTTTGCCGCGCAACGCCTCGACCACGATATTATGCGTGGTGCGGGTGATTTCCGCCATGCCGATCACCATCGCGACCAGCACGACAGCCAGCATTTGATACCCGATATGCCCCTCGATCCACAGCCCCAGCGCGGTGGGCAACAGCGCCAGGCAGGTCTGTCCGATCGCAATCTGTACGCGCCCGGCATTACGGCCCGCGATACCTGCGGCATAGCCGGTGGCCAGCGCAACAGGAAGAATGTGCACCATCGGATCGTCAGACCGCAAAAGCGACATCAGCGCGAATATGCCGAGCATGGCGGCATAGGCCCATGCGCCAAGCTCATAGGCCAATTCCCAGATCCGGTGCTTGCGCGCGCGCTGCATCTGCAAATGGCGGAAAAATATGGTGGCCGAGATCGTCCGGGCAACGGCGATGAGGCTGATGACGACAGCGCACCCTGTCAACACAGGATCATGCGCCTGCGTAGCAACCGCGATGCTGAGCAGGAATCCGGCAAACGCTCCGATAGCCAGAGAGGTAGGAGACGCGTACAGGGTCTCGGTCAACGCAACACGGATGTCAGCGTCTTGCTCTGCTCCCCCTGCGAGCATGGAATATATTCTGGTCCAGATCTTGCGCAAATAGTGTCTCCACCACCCTTCCAGCTATGCAGGCAGAGACTTTCGATTTGGTTAAAATGGCGGCAATTCCATATTCCGGCCAAACTGCTTATGATAAGCTTTTCATAGATATAGCGCCGCACCGATATTATCGGATAAAGGAGCGGTCCTTGACGGACAGGGCGCAGGCCGGCGCATCCGCCATCGTCGCGCACACGGCTTTCGCCATTTGCTCATACAGCATCCTGATATGGCTGGCTTCGTTCTGGCTTCCGCAGCGCCTGGGAATGACCGTTTCCGCATAATGATGCAGGTTGAGGTGCGGCCAATTGGGGGCGATTGTGGCCACCGCCTCGCGGGCTTCGGCAACTTTCCCGGCCGCCACCAGCGTTGCCGCGAACCGCAACGATGTATCCGGCGTTCTGAATATCACGAACGACTTGCGTCCGGCGGTCTCCGCTTTCCCGATATCGCCATTGTTCAGATAGAGCTGGTTGAGCCATGTTTGCGTCACCCATCGGGTCGGATTATCGGCGATCATGGATGCATCGAACCGCTCTGCTCTGGAAATAACGTTCTCGGGAACATGCGCGCAGGTGTAGGGATGAACGATCGCCTGAAACGCCGCCAGCCCGTTGCCGGGATCGAGCGCGACCGTCCTCTGCGCCATTTTCTCCGACAGATCCATCTCACCGGCATGCCAATAATAGCTGGTCAGGCTGGAAATGGCCTTGGGATCGTCCGACCCATATGCCAGGGCGTCGCGGGCATGGTCGATAGCCTCGCCACGTGCGCCCTGTTCCTCCATTTGGGTGTCGACATTGGCCAGATACGCTAGCTTGTCGGCCAGCACAGCATGCGCCGCACCAAATTGCGGATCAAGCTCCACGGCGCGCCGGGCATAAGCGACACGCTGCTTTTCCCACACCATACTGTCTTCAGCCTTGCCGGGCACCCAGGCGGCATTGAGATACAGGAGCCAGGGCGTATCATTGGCCCGCGGATCATCGAGCATCAGGTCCCGCACCGCCAATATGGTTCGCAAGTGCAATTCCTGGCTCAATTCCATCGCCAGCGCATCGACCTCAGAACGGCTGTCGCCCGCCGATTGTCTGGAGCCAGTCCATAGCAATTGCTCACCCTCGGTTTTCATGAGCTGCGCGCTGACTTCGAGCCCATCGCCCCTGCGCCGGACAAAGGCGTGAACATGCAGGAACGGCAGATCGCCCGAACGAGTGGACTGGCGGGCATCATGCCAGCCCGGATCGCCCGATAAAATGAGGACAGGAAAGAGCTGCTGCCGGGTCAGGGACAGGGCGACAGCCTCATGCAATTCTTCGGCGAGTTGCAGCGCCAGCGGGTCCTGCGCGGAGGCGCTGAATTTGAGCAGCGCGATCTGGGGGCGCGGGACCTGATCATTCTCGCCGCTGTCCCACCGCATAAACAGAAAGGCTGCAAGAGCCGCCACCACAATGACAGCCGCCGCAGCCCATAACGCGAAGCGTGGAGCCTTCAGCGGCTCTCCATCACCCGCCACCATATCCTGAGGCGATGCGGACGGATCGTCAGGCGGGGGCTCATCGTCCGCCGAATCCGCCAAGTCCGTGAACACGGCCCCATATTGCCCCTTCGGAATCTCGATCAGTATCTTTTGCGGTTCTCCGGCCGTCACATAATAATGCGCCAGCATCTTGCGCAGCCGCCCAACCTGCACGCGCACGATGGAATCGAGCATGGGGTCAAAGGACTCATCCCGGTCGAACACGTCGATGCCGATCGTATAGCCTTTAAGATGTTCGGTATCGTCATCCAGTGTAGCAGTGACAAGATAGCGGAGCAGTATCTGTATCTTCGGAGAAGCGACGAATTCCTCCGACGCCAGAATATGGTCGAGCTGCGACAATATTGCCTGTCTAGAAATCCCGTCCGGCAATGATACCACCCACATAGTTCGCCCCGATTATTACCGGGGTCGTAACGGGAGCGAGCATAACTCAATTCACCGCAAAAGGAACAAGCCGATTCTGCTTTTCAGTCGGCGGCCCGACATGGTTTTGCGATTTAACACTGTTAAACGACGCATCTGCGCTGTTTTATACAATCCACGCGCTACGCCAAAAACCCTTTGAATACGTCAACTTGCGACGCATGACGCCCCGCATGGACGTCACTTAACTGTAATAAACTGCGCCGGCCGACCGTGCACAAGTACACGCAGCTCAACGGGGCGGCCACTGGGCTTTGGCCCGGCACGAAGTCTCCCGAAAGGACTGCCCATACGTGCCCGGACGTCCCCCACGCCTTCGGTCAGGGTCGCGACCGAAGTCCTCCTGTTCCCACAGTGGGAGGAAGAAGGGCCGGTGTCCGCCTATGCGGATGCCGGTCCTTCGCTTGGTTAGCGGTCACCCGGCAGCAAAAGGCTGGCATCGCCATAGGAATAGAAACGATAGCCCTGCGCAATCGCATGGGCATAGGTCGCCTGCATCGTCTCCAGCCCCATCAGCGCGCTGACCAGCATGAAAAGGGTCGAGCGCGGCAAATGGAAATTGGTCATCAGGCCATCAATGGCGCGAAAGCGATATCCCGGCGTGATGAAGATACGCGTTTCGCCCGTCCATTCACTGATAACGCCATCCTCGCCCGCTGCGCTTTCCAATACGCGCAGGCTGGTAGTGCCCACCGATATCACTCGCCCGCCAGCCGCGCGCACGGCATTGAGCCGCGCCGCAACCTCGGCGCTGATGCTGCCCCATTCGGCATGCATCCGGTGATCCTCGGTATCCTCCGCCTTGACCGGCAGAAACGTACCGGCACCGACATGCAGCGTTACCGTCTCCGTTTTGATACCCGCCTCACCCAGTGCCGCCACCAGCTCCGGCGTGAAATGCAACGCCGCCGTCGGCGCGGCAACTGCGCCGTCCTCACGCGCGAACATGGTCTGATAATCGCTGCGATCCTGCTCATCGACGCCGCGCTTGCCCGCTATATAAGGCGGCAGCGGCATCGTTCCCGCACGCTCCAGCAAGACCTCCATCGGCTCATCGCCCCCGAAGAAGAGCGTGAACCCGCCTTCATCGTCCCGCGCCTCTGCAATTGCGCTGACGCCGCTGCCGAAATCGACGCGGTCCCCAATGCGCAGCCGCTTGGCGTTGCGCACAAATGCCTGCCAGCGGCGCAGGTCGATACGCTTGTGCAGGGTCGCGCCGATGCGCGCCT
The DNA here is from genome assembly GCA_020446425.1 of Sphingobium sp. Classification (GTDB taxonomy): domain Bacteria; phylum Pseudomonadota; class Alphaproteobacteria; order Sphingomonadales; family Sphingomonadaceae; genus Sphingobium. The sequence goes on from JAGRES010000005.1 coordinate 101,923, forward strand.
CGCCGCGCTTCCCTTCGAGTTGCGCCGGGATCACGCGCGTATCATTGAACACGAGACAATCGCCGGGGCGCAGCCACGTCATGAGATCGCGCACCGATGCGTCATGCAATTCCGCACCCTGCGCCACCAGCATGCGCGCGCTGTCACGCGGGCTGGCGGGCCTCAACGCAATGCGCTCGGTCAGCAGCTCGAAATCGAAAAGCGAGACGTCCATTCAGTCGCCTGAGGCGGGCACCTTATCCGCCAGCGGCTTCCATGTGCGCGCTGACGATCTTGGTCGGGTTGACGGGCGGTTCGCCCTTCTCGATCGCATCGACATATTGCATGCCCTCGATCACGCGGCCGACGACCGTATATTTATGATCGAGCTGCATGCGCGGCATGAACATGATGAAAAACTGGCTGTTTGCGCTGTTCTCATCCTGCGCGCGCGCCATCGAGACCACACCGCGCACATGCGGCAGGTCGCTGAATTCCGCTGTCAGGTCGGGCTCGGACGAGCCGCCTGTACCGTCGCCATTGGGATCGCCGCCTTGCGCCATGAAACCGGGAATCACGCGGTGAAAAATCAGGCCGTTGTAAAACCCGCTATTGGTCAGAGCCTTGATGCGTTCGACATGGCCCGGCGCGACATCGGCGCGCAGCTGGATACGAACCGTACCGCCATTGGAAAGCTGCAACACCCAGACATTCGCGGGGTCGAGCGGAATGCTGGCCGGCGGCGTCTTGTGCGGTTCTTCCTTGCGCAGCTCATCGGCCTGCTCGCGCGCCTTGGCCGCGCGTTCGGCTTTGGCCATTTCCTCGGCCTGCCCCTTGCCTTGCGCATAGGCGCTGTTTGCGGCGGCAAAACCGACCACCAGCCACAGCATCATGAGCGAGCGGATTAGCCTGTTGATCTTCATCGACAATTCTCTCCGGAAACGAATCTGTGCGTGCTTATGCGCGATAATGGGTAAATGCTGAACCGCAAATGATCGTCATGAACCCTTGCGGCCTATTTTCTCGACGCGTTCAGTAACTTCCGCGCACACCTTCGGGCTGACGAATTTGTCGATCGGCCCGCCGTAAAGCGCGATTTCCTTGACGAGGCGGGACGCGATAGGCTGCAACGACACATCGGCCATCAGGAAAACCGTTTCCACCCTGTCGTTAATCTGCTGGTTCATGCCCGCCATCTGATATTCATATTCGAAATCGGCCACAGCGCGCAGCCCGCGAATAATGACTCCAGCGCCCACACTGTCGGCAAAATCCATCAGCAATGCATCGAACGCCACGACCTCGATATCGTCGCTAATGCTGGCGCATTCCCGCCGCACCATCGCCAATCGCTCGTCGAGCGAGAACATGGGCGATTTGCTGGGGTTGGTCGTCACACCGATGATCAGCCGGTCGACCAGCTTCGCTCCGCGGCGGATGATGTCCATATGCCCCAATGTGATGGGGTCGAATGTGCCGGGATAAACCCCGGTGCGTTCTACGCTCATAGTTTCAGCGATCCCTTTTTATAACATAGTCGGCAATGGCGCGCAGCAAATCCGCACGCTCATCATAATCATGCAGATGCGCTTTGGCCTGCTCGACCAGAAGCTGGGCCTGTTGCTGCGCCCGCTCCACGCCCAGCAGCGACACGAATGTCTGTTTGCCGGCGGCGGCGTCCTTGCCCAGAGCTTTGCCCGCCAGTTCAGCATCCCCGCGAACATCCATCAGATCGTCGGCGATCTGAAAAGCGAGACCGATATCGCGGGCATAACCATGCAGGCCGGTACGCCCTTCATGCGGCACATGTCCCATGATCGCCGCGGCCTCTACACAGAAACCGATAATCGCCCCGGTCTTGAGCTGTTGCAGGCGCGTGATCGTCGGCAGATCGAACTCCTGGGTTTCGGCAACCAGGTCCATCATCTGCCCGCCCGCCATGCCTTGCGGTCCGCTTGCGAGCGCGAGCGCGCGCACAAGTTCACAGCGAATGAACGGATCGGGATACGTTGCTTCGTCCACCAGTATCTCGAAGGCCAGATCATGCAGACAATCGCCCGCCAATATGGCGGTCGCTTCATCAAAGGCCTTGTGCGCGGTCGGTTTGCCACGCCGCAGATCGTCATCGTCCATCGCGGGCAGATCGTCATGGATCAGCGAGTAGACATGGATGCACTCGACAGCGAGGCCGATGCGAATGACCTGCTGGGGATCGAGCGAGAACAAATTCCCGGCCGCCCTGATCAGCAAGGGCCGTATCCTCTTGCCGCCGCCGATGGTCGCGTAGCGCATCGCCTCATACAAGCGTCTGCGCGGATCGTCAGGAACCGGTATGAACACATCGAACGCACTGTCGATATCTTCCGCCATTTGCTGCGCGGCGATGAGCAGCGCCTCGTTGCCGATCACATCATAACCGCTAGCGGACATTTCCCCCTCAATCCGCATCGAAGGGTTGGGCGCCAGCGGGGGTTCCGTTTGGCCCTATGCTGAGTTTCTCGATGCGCGCTTCCGCATCGGCCAGGCGCTTCTGGCATTGCGCGCGCAGTGCCTCACCGCGCGCATATAATGCGATTGAGTCGTCAAGAGGGACGTCCCCGCGTTCCAGCCGCTGCACAATGGCTTCCAGCTCTCGCAGGGCATCTTCGAATGAGAGATCTTGAGGTGATGCCTCGCTCGACATTATATCAGTTTCCGACATGGACACAGCTTTGACGCTGACCAGAGACAGGGTCAAGTGTTCCGTGCGCCTATTCACTTATACAAAAGCCGGGTTCATAATATTGGAGATTCACTGATCTGTAAGATTAGAGCACTAATGGACCGCAGCGCATCGCTGTCCTCGCAATGGTTGAGCGGAAATTGATAATGGATTTCCTTGAAATTATGCGCGGGCAATCATTAACCATTGACGAAAATGCTGCATCTGCACATAGATAGGGTCGCTATGAAAATTCATCTATCTCTCCTCGCCCTCCCCGCCGTCCTCATGGCAGGCGCCTGCAATGACGAGCCTGAAGTCATCGACCGCCAGCCGCAAGATGATCTGGGAGCACAACTCAACAACGCTGCAGCCATTGAACTGCCGCCGATGGTCGCCAAGAGCGAGACCTATCGCTGCAAGGATAATTCGCTGATCTTCGTCGACTTCATGTCCGACAACAAGACCGCGAACCTGCGCGTCGAAAAGAAGGACGGCACGCCGATCATCCTGAAAGCCGAAGAAGAAGGCCAGCCCTTCACGGCTGAAGGCGGATATTCGCTGGACGGTTCGGGCGCGGTTGTCTCGGCTACGCTGCCGGGCAAGGGCACGCTTAGCTGCAAGTCCTGATCCACCCCTCTCCCTTTTCAAACAACCGGGCCGGTCGAGCTATGCTCCCGGCCCTTTTCTTTTGCGATTCACATTCTTGCCGCCTCAGCGCTAAAAGCGGTTTCCACTCCGCGCCAAAATCATTATGGGGCTGGCCATGACCGATACAGCCACAGCCCCTTCCGCAATCACCCCTGAGATCGTTGCCGAGCATGGCCTCAATGTTGAGGAATATGCGCGCATATTGAATGCACTGGGCCGCGAGCCGAACCTCACGGAACTCGGTATCTTCTCGGTAATGTGGTCGGAGCATTGCTCTTATAAATCCTCCCGTATCCACCTGAAGAAACTGCCGACCGAAGGCCCGCAGGTCATCTGTGGCCCCGGCGAAAATGCGGGCGTGGTCGATATTGGCGATGGCCAAGCCGCGATCTTCAAGATGGAGAGCCATAACCACCCCAGCTACATCGAGCCCTATCAGGGCGCAGCGACCGGCGTGGGCGGTATCTTGCGCGACGTGTTCACCATGGGCGCGCGGCCCATCGCCAATATGAACGCACTGCGCTTCGGTCGGCCGGACCACCCCAAGATGCGCCATCTGATCAGCGGCGTGGTGCGTGGCATCGGCGGATACGGCAATTGCGTCGGCGTGCCGACCGTGGGCGGCGAGGTCAATTTTCACCCCGCCTATGATGGCAACATCCTCGTCAACGCGATGACCGTGGGCGTGGCCGACACCGACAAGATTTTCTATTCCGCCGCCAGCGGCGTCGGCAACCCGATCGTCTATGTCGGTTCCAAGACCGGCCGCGACGGCATCCACGGCGCGACCATGGCCAGCGCCGATTTCGGCGAGGACAGCGAAGAGAAGCGCCCAACCGTGCAGGTCGGCGATCCGTTCACCGAGAAACTGCTGATCGAGGCATGCCTGGAGCTGATGGCGTCCGACGCCATCGTCGCCATTCAGGACATGGGCGCAGCAGGCCTCACCAGCTCCAGCGTCGAGATGGCCTCCAAGGGCGGCGTGGGCATCCGGCTCGACATGGACAAGGTGCCGCAGCGCGAAACCGGTATGACGGCCTATGAGATGATGCTGTCGGAAAGCCAGGAACGCATGCTGATGGTGTTGCAACCCGGCAAAGAAGCGTTCGCCGAAGCGATCTTCCACAAATGGGAACTCGACTTCGCTGTGATCGGCGAGGTGACCGACACGGGCCGCATGGTCCTCGTCCATCATGGCGAGACGGTGTGCGATATTCCGCTGGCGCCGCTGGCCGACGATGCGCCGCTTTACGACCGCCCCCATGTGCCCAGCCCCAAACGCGCGCCGCTGACCGATATTCCTGAATGCACGGACATGAGCGCGGACCTCGTCAAGATGATGGGCTCGCCCGACATCGCGTCACGCCGCTGGATCTGGGAACAATATGACCACAAGGTCGGAGCCGACACGGTGCAGGCCCCGGGCGGCGACGCTGCGGTCGTACGCGTGCACGGCACCGACAAGGCGATTGCGATCAGCACCGACTGCACGCCGCGCTATTGCTTCGCCGATCCGGTCGAGGGCGGCAAGCAGGCGATTGCCGAATGCTGGCGCAACATCAGCGCGGTGGGCGCGAAGCCGCTGGCCGTCACCAACTGCCTCAACTTCGCCAATCCACAGCGCCCCGAAATCATGGGTCAGTTCGTCGGCTGCCTCGAAGGCATGGGTGACGCCTGCCGCGCGCTCGATTTCCCGATCGTGTCGGGCAATGTGTCGCTCTACAACGAGTCCAAGGCGACCGGCGGCGGCAGCGCGATCCTGCCGACGCCCGCCATTGGCGGCATCGGCCTGATGCAGGATTGGACGAAAAACGCCACTATCGCCTTCAAGGGCACGGGCGACATCGTTCTTGCCGTGGGCGCATGGGCCGGACATCTCGGCCAGTCGATCTGGCTGCGCGAATGCCATGGCCGCGAGGATGGCCCGCCGCCACCCGTCGATCTGGCCGCAGAGCGCAAGACCGGCGACTTCATCCGCGTGCATATCGAGGGCGGTGCAATCACCGCCTGCCACGACGTGTCGGACGGCGGCATCGCCGTTACCGTCGCGGAAATGGCGCTGGCCGGGAATATCGGCGCGATCATCCAGAGCCCCGATGACTCAACGGCGTTCGATGACCCCCGCGCCTTCTTCGCCGAGGATCAGGGCGTCTATATCGTCACCGTCGGCGACGCATCGCTTCAAACGTTTTTGGCGGAAGCCGACGCAGCAGGCGTGACGGTTCAGCCCATAGGCCGCACCTGCGCCAACCGCCTGATCTTCGAGCTGGCCGACAGCGACCATGCCGTCGCGCTCGATGACCTGCGCACCGCGCATGAAGGCTTCTTCCCGAAGCTGATGGACGGGGAAGTTTAAGGGTAGGATAGCACCGACTGCTGCCGTTTTCTCAATGATGGCAGTTTCGGGTGACGATTGTGAACGTTCAGCACAATTATCCTATTTTCGAAAAGCGGTCGTTCAATCTTACATAACCACACTGCCCAGCGCAGTTAACCTATGCGGTGGCTTTGTTCGTTACCAACGGACCCAACATCCAGTCTTTTCTTATGGCTTAGGTTTGGAAGGTTTAGGAGCCGAGTTATCATCATTGGCAGCCTCGATTTGCAAAACCGGTTCTCCAACAGGGCGAGGGAAAACCAGTTTTGCAGCGACGACATGAATTTCGCTCTGCCGTTCCTCCCGCGCCTCAACAACCTCTTCGTTTTCACCGGCTTTCGTTGGTGCTGGCAAATACCTCACATCAACGGTCATACCGCGCTCGATGCGAGCAAGAAACTGTCGTAAAGTTGGCCGCAATCCGTTTTGCAACTCGTTTTTACGGGCTTGATCGGTAACTTCCGCTGTCAGTTGCTCAACCTTTTCCTGAATCGATGCGTCTATTTGACCTTGAATTTTCGTTCCAAATATTTGATCGACTTCTTCCGCACTAAATGACTGCAATTGAGCGGTTTGCGCGCGAACATTACGAATATCTTCTACTTTTTTCCATGTATCAAGACACCAGTCCGTTACTTTTCCTACGCTCTTTGCGACACCATACGCGACGATTAGCCAAAATACTGGATCAGTCGTTGAAATCTCACCGACCTCAATTTTGCCCGGCTCCTCACTCTCGGCTTCCGCAACCAATCTCACAAACTTCCTGATAAAATTTAGTTCATTTATTAGTCCAGGAAGGTTGTTATGAAATATATCGCGAGGAATCTTGAACCCAATTTGCCCTTCATCCACATCGTTTTCGGTTGGCTCAAATCCAAAGTAGGTAAGCTCACCCAATAGGTTTTTATATCTTGTTATTTCGCTTGCCCGTTTTTGCGAAATTTCCATGATATGATCTCGTATAACTGCAGGGGTTGCGGCATTTTCTGATATAACTTCTTCTATCCCATTCGTTAGTTCGACAGAAAAATCATTGTCACTACTTATCTCGGCGAGCCTATCCCAGTCGCCAGGTGTCAAAGCCTCTTGCATTTTCAGTAGACTGGATTTCAGTTTCTTAAAGCTCTCGGCGAAATTTGTCTGATAGCTCGGTTCTTGTGGAGCACCTGCCATACTGGAAACATGGCTTACCGCTTCCTCAAGGTAAGGCTGAATTTTGTATTCGGTCTCATATTGAAGAACTTTGTTGAGCAATGCCCGCAAAATCGCAGCATCCATCTTCATCTCCCATAACGCAAGCAATGACCATAGCGATCTTTATTCTAACGCCACAATCATTTCGGTCGAATAACTGGTGGAAGTGCGTCCCCCTACCCCACCCGCGTCACCCGGCAATAAGCGACATGATAGGTGCAGGTGCCACCCGCCGTATCGAACGCGCGCATCACGCGGCGCATCTGCCCAGCGGACAGCGGCGTGCGCCCTTCCACCGGCACGGTCGCGCCTATGCCTTTCAAATGCGCCAGCAGGCCGCTCGCGCCGCCGAAGTCATGCGGATAATCCTCCTCGAACAGGAAGGCGTCGGCATGATCGGCCAGCATCTCCCGCAAAGCCTCGATGGAGGGATAGAGCGGTGTCCCCGCCTCCAGCCCGCATTCCGCATGGGCTGCGCGCCACTCTTGGAAGCTGCGTTGCGCCATGGTCGCGAACATCAAGCTGCCACCGGGGCGCAGCAGGCCATAGAGCCGATGCAGCGCTGAGGGCAGGTCGATGAACCACTGGAATGCCAGGCTGGACGCGATCAGGTCGAAATAGGGGCCCTCGAAATCCGGGGCTTCGCCATCCATACGCATAAAATGCGCGCCGGTGTCGCCACCCTGCGCTGCAATTTCCAGCATGTCCGCCGATATGTCCGTTGCAACGATCTCCGCATCGGGAAACAGGCTGCGCAAATGCCGGGTCAGCATGCCCGTGCCGCAGCCAATTTCCAATATGCGCAGCCGCTCACCCGAACGGGCCGGTCCCTGCAAAGGCTGTTGCCGCAACAGACCGGCGAGCGTAGCCGCGACGATGCGCTGCACAGCCGCATGCTCATCATAATGCGCGGCGGCAGAGCCAAAGGCGTTGCTGATCCGTTGCGTACGCGGCTGGTTCATGGCGTCTTCAATTACGTGATTTTCGAGTCATCATATGATTCCATATGATTTGAAATCACTTTATGGCCCTATTCGCATTCACGCTCGAGGGGAAGCACAGAACATGACCGGCTATGCAGTGCCCAAAGATCGCAACCGCGCCATGGATATGGCGCGCGGCTTCGCGGTGATGGGCATATTGCTGATGAACATCATTGCCTTCGCCATGCCCGAAGCCGCCTATTTCAATCCCGACGCCTGGGGCGGTGAGACACTGGCAGACCGCACCGCGTGGTTCCTGTCCTTCGTGCTGGTCGACGGCAAGATGCGCGGGCTGTTTTCCCTGTTGTTCGGCGCGTCGATGCTGTTGCTGATGGATCGTACGGAGCTGTCCGGCGGCAATGGCCGCACGCGCCATATCATCCGCTGCTGCTGGCTGGCGCTGATCGGCTTCGCCCATTATCTGCTGCTGTGGTGGGGCGACATATTGACGCTCTACGCCGTCGTCGGCCTTATCGCGATGTTTTTCTCCGGCAAGCAGCCGCTGCAGCTGGTCAAGCTCGCCTTCCTCGTCTTCGCCGTGCATTTCCTCATCCTGATCGTCATGATGACCGGCATTCACATGCTCGAAAACGCCGCCACCGCAGCGGGATCGAGCGCCAGCGACATCGCCGCCTATCACAAGGTCATGGCCAGCATCGGCCAGCCGGACACCGCGAACATAGCCGAGGAAATCACGCTCTATCGCGGCGATTGGGCCAGCATGGTGGCGCACAAGGCGGATGGCTATATCGGCTGGGGCATTGCGGGCCTGCAATATATGGGGCTCGATACGCTAGGTTTCATGCTGCTCGGCATGGCGATGCTCAAGGGCGGGTTCCTGACCGGCAAATGGCCGCGCGAACAATATATCGGCACGGCGCGACACTGCTTCATCATCGGTATCCCGCCGATGGTCGGCCTTGCGATCTGGATGATGCTGAGCGGCTTCGACACGGTAACGACCTTTGGCGCTGTATTCGCCTGGTCCTTTCCGTTCCGCATTCCATTGACCGTGGGATTTGCGGCGCTGATCTTCGCCGTCGTAATGCGCGGCGAACCGGGACCGCTGCTCACCCGTGTCGAGGCGGCGGGCCGCATGTCGCTCAGCAACTATCTCGCCACCAGCATCGTGATGACGGCGATCTTCTACGGCTGGGGCCTCGGCCTGTTCGGCCATGTGCCGCGCGCATTATGCTATGGGTTCGTGCTACTGATGTGGGCACTCATCCTGCTATGGTCGCACCCATGGCTCAGCCGGTTCCGCTATGGCCCGCTCGAATGGCTATGGCGCAGCCTGACACTGGGCAGGCTGCAACCGATACGAAAATAGAAGCGCTTATCCGCGCGTCAGGCCGGTAAGCGAGCTGAGCGACACCTTGCGTCCAAAGCCAGCCGATTTGCGCTGCGCCAGAACCGGGCTGCTATGCTTTTCCAGTTCCACCAATGTGCGCGTGAAGCATTCGCGCAGGCCCGCAACCTCGGCGATCAGCTCTTCCGGCCCGGTCCGCGTTTCCACACAGTGCCGTGCCGTCATCTCGATTTTTTCCGCCAGATCGCCCAGCGCTTTCGAGCCGAACTGACGCGATTCGCCCTTCAGCGTGTGTGCGGGAATGATGAGAGCAGCGGAATTGCGCGTGCGCATCGCTTCCTCTACCTGCTCGACGGATTTCAGCCCGTCTTCCCGGAAATAGCCCAGAATACGTACAAAATTGGCGCCGAGCTCTTCTCGTGCCGTCTCATATTCCTGGCCATTGATCAGCTCAAAATCCATGAAACCCCGGTCCTTCTGTCGTAGAACGACATGGCGAAGTTATTATCAGTGGGTAAACAATGGGTTATTGATGCGGCAGCTTTTCGGCAGATTGCGCCAAAATGAAGCTAGTATCGCCTTGCTGATCAAACACCCAGCCGCGCTCTTCCGCCAAAGCCGCCAGTTCGCGCGGGGCAATCGGATCATCGGCGCGGATCAGCACACTATCATGGTCGCGCATCGCCTTGGCGGCGCGCAGAGCGGGCCACGGGCAGCGCATCCCCCGCGCCTCTACCTCGAACGGCGCGGTATCACTCACTTGCTGAACGGATTTTTCGGGCTGCGCAGCGTGATGCGCACCGGCACCGCACCAAAGCCCAGCTCGCGCCGGATACCGTTGACCAGATAGCGCTGATAGCTCTCCGGCAGCTGGTCCAGCCGCGTGCCGAACAGCACAAAGCCCGGCGGGCGCGTCTTCGCCTGCGTCAGATAGCGCAGCTTGATGCGTTTACCCCCGGGCGCTGGCGGCGGATTGGTCTCCAGCGCATGTTCGAACCAGCGGTTGAGCAAACCTGTGGGCACGCGCCGCGACCATGCCCGTCGCGTCTCGAACGCGGCATTGAGCAGATCGTCGATGCCCTTGCCGGTTGCGCCCGAAACCGTAAGAAGCGGCACGCCTTTTACCTGCGCCAGGCCCTCGTCGAGCGCCTTGCGTACGCCCTGATACAGCGACGAACCATTTTCTGACACGTCCCATTTGTTAAGCGCGATGACCAGCGCACGCCCTTCCTGCAGCACCTTGTCGGCGATACGCAGGTCCTGCGCCTCCAGCCCCAGGGTCGCATCGAGCAGCAGCACCACGACTTCGGCGAAATCGACCGCGTGCAGGCCATCGGCCACGGCCAGCTTTTCCAGCTTGTCCTGCACCTTGGCGCGCTTGCGCATGCCCGCCGTGTCGATCAGGCGTACGGTGCGCTCACGCCCTTCCTTGTCGGTCCATTGGTGATCAATGGCGATGCTGTCGCGCGTGATGCCCGCTTCCGGCCCGGTTATCAGGCGATCCTCGCCGATGATTTTGTTGATCAGCGTCGACTTGCCCGCATTGGGCCGTCCGACGATTGCGAGCTTCAATGGCGCAGCGTCCAGCGCCTCCTCATCGTCCGGGTCGATCTCTGCCAGGGTGTCAGCCAGACCGGCGGTGGCGATTTCTTCCTGCGCCTTTTCGATATGCGGCAGCAATGCCTGAAACAGGTCGGCCATACCCTGCCCGTGCTCTGCCGACAGCGCAATCGGCTCGCCAAGGCCCAGCGCAAAGGATTCCATCAGCCCGTCTTCGGATGCCCTGCCCTCCGCCTTGTTGCCCGCGAGGATGACGGGCGTATCGCTGCTGCGCAGCCAGCGGGCGATTTCTTCGTCAAGCGGGTTCACGCCCGCGCGCGCATCAAACAGGAACAGCGCGACATCCGCGCTCGTAACCGCCGCTTCGGTCTGCTTACGCATGCGACCGGGCAGGCTCTGCGGATCTTCATCCTCATAGCCCGCCGTATCCACGATCTTGAAATCGAGGCCGAGCATATGCGCTTCGCCCTCGCGCCGGTCGCGCGTGACGCCGGGCTGATCGTCCACCAGCGCAAGGCGCTTGCCGACCAGCCGGTTGAACAGCGTGGATTTCCCGACATTGGGCCGCCCGACAATGGCTACTGTGGGCAGCATGTAGGCCCGTTCCTTTACCTCAGCGATAGGCGGTCAGGCGACCGTCATCGGCTAGAATATAGAGCATGTTGTTCGCGACAACAGGGCTCAGCGACATACGGTGGCCGGTATCAATCTTCGCGGTGACGGAGCCGTCCGCAGGGTCGACATAGACCATGTCGTCATCCGTCGAAACCAGGATCAGCTTGCCGCCCGCAGCAATCGGCCCGGTCCAGCGCACGGAACCCTTGCGGTCTTTCTCATCGCGCCAGCGCTTCAATTGGCTGATCCAGCGGATCTTGCCGGACGCGCGGGCGATGCACAGCAGCTTCGACTTGTCGGTCACGACGAACACCCAGTCGCCAACGACGGCAGGCGTCGAAATACCAGCCACGTTGATTTCCCACAGGCGTTGCCCGGAAACCAGCTCGTAGGAGGCCATGCGCCCGCCCTGCCCGATGGCGAATACACGTCCGCGATCGACCACCGGATCGGCGTCGATATCCGCCAGCGAAGCAACGGAGGTTGAAATACTGGTGCGCGACAGGGCATCGCCCCACAAGCTACGGCCATTTTCATAGCGGTAGGTGGTCAGCTCGCCAGAGCTGAAACCCGCAATCACCGTTCCCTGCGCAGCGGCGGGTGCGGCGACGCCAAAAACGCCTGTCGACTGCAACGTGCCGCTTTCGGACCATTGCGTCTCGCCGCTATTCTGGTCGAGAGCGAATATCTGGTTATCCTGGCTCATCACGTAAACCAAGCCCTGCGCCAATGTGGGCGAACCGCGCAGCGGCCCACCCGGCGCCTTTTTCCAGACAATGGATCCGTTGGCGGCGTCGAGTGCGGCGACATCACCAACGCCCGTCGTCACATAAACCTTGTCACCCTGCACCGAAACGCCACCGCCGAAGCGCGAACGGCCATTGCCTTCGGCCGGCATCTGGGTCTGCCACAGGCGCGATCCGGTTTCCGCATTCATGGCGATCACTTTCGCGTCGGCATCAATGGCATAAAGCTTGCCATCGGCGATTACCGGCGCAGCGGCCAGACGCGCCTTGCTCGTGCTGCCGCTGATCGACGTCCCCCAGGCTTGGGAGGGCGAAGCGGACAAGGCGACATGCCCGATCAGCTTGGCAGCATTGCCGCCGGGCTGAGTCCATTCGCTGTTCGCATAGGGCGCAGGCAATATCACCGGCACCGTCGCGAGCGCGGGGTCAGCCTCGGCATCGCGTTCGGTATTCAAGATCGAAACACGCTCACCAACGACGGGCGTCTTGGGCCCCTTGTTCTTGCCCCCGCCCACTATGCCACATGCGGAAAGCGACGTAACAGCCAGTAGCAATAGCGCCGCGCGTGTACCCTTCACCGCCAGATTATTCATTCGTGCCTTCGCTTTCCGTCTGTTCTTCGTTCGTCTGCGCGGCATCTTCTGTATCGACCGCATCCACTCCCAATAAACCCGCCATCTGTCGCGCACGTGAACGAAGCGTCTGTGGCGCCTTTTCGTCACGGGCGATGGCCGCAAAAATCGGCCCGGCCAGTTCCTTTTTCCCCATTTTCATATAGGCGATTGCCGTCATCTCACCCGCGCTGCCGAACCATGGCCCGCCATCGACCGCAAGCGGCTTGAGCCTGTCGACGATTTCCTGGGGTTTCATCTGTTCAAAATTGAGCGCTACCGAGCGAATCGTACCCAGATCGCGATAGGGCTGTGCCAGCTCCTGATTGGCGGCAATGTCGGAATAAAGCTTGGTGGCTGCCTTTACATCGCCCTTTTGCGCGGCCTGCCCCGCTTTGGCCAGCAGCGCCATCGCGCGGTAACCGGGCTGGTCCGCCTTGGCCATCGCCTCCAGCTTCGTTGCATCCGCCGCGCCGCCATTGGCCATGGTTTCCAGCGTGTCATAGGCTGTTTCGGCCATTTCGCCCGAAACCTGCTTGCTATGGTGTTCCCAATATAGCCACCCGCCAAAGGCCAGCAGGCCAATGACGATCACACCCGTCAGCAACAACCCGTACCGGGTCCAGAAACCGCGCAGCTGGTCCTGGCGAACGGCGTCATCGACCTCACGCAGCAGGGCTTCATTGGGGGAAGGGGGTGGCGTTTCAGCCAATGCGAATCTCCATAAACGGCTCGATAACTATCATATTTTCAGATTGGCGCGGACCTTAGCGGTACGGGGACAGCAGGCAAGTCACTTTTTCGGCTGGTAGGTCTGCTCTTCGCCCGGGAAGCTGCGCGCCCGCACTTCGGCGGCATAGCTGGCGGCGGTTTCGGAAATGAGAGTGGCCACATCGTTATAGCGTTTGACGAAGCGCGGCACGCGCTCGAACATGCCGAGCATGTCTTCCGTTACCAATACCTGCCCATCGCACTGCGCCGACGCGCCGATGCCGATGGTCGGAATGGAGACGGCCTGCGTAACGGCGATGGCAATGGGTTCGACCACACCCTCGATCACGACCGCAAAAGCCCCCGCCTCCGCAACCGCCTTGCCGTCATTGATGATCTTCTTCTCTTCCTCGTCACTGCGCCCGCGCGCGGCATAGCCGCCCAGCGCATTGACCGCCTGCGGCGTAAGGCCGATATGCGCCATCACGGGAATACCACGCCGGGACAGGAAGGATATGGTCTCGGCCATCGCCTCTCCACCTTCCAGCTTGACCGCGGCGCAGCCGGTTTCCTTCATGATACGCGCGGCGCTCTCGAACGCCTGCTGGGGCGAGGCCTCATAGCTGCCGAATGGCATATCGACGATGACGACGCTGTGATAGCTGCCGCGCACCACCGCCGCGCCATGGGCGCACATCATGTCGAGACTGACCGGAACAGTTGACGGCAACCCGTATATCACCTGTCCCAGAGAATCGCCGACCAGCAGCATGTCGCAATGCGGATCAAGCAGCTGCGCCTGCCGCGCGGTATAGGCCGTCAGCATCACCAGCGGCTCTTCGGTATTGCCATCGGCCTTGCGCCGCTGGATCGCGGGAACAGTCAGGCGTTTGAGCGGTGCCGGTGTCGGATTGGCGCGGCTGGTCGATGTATCGAGCGTGAAGGTAGTGGACATGGCGCTCTTCTAGCGGCCTTTGCACCAAAGAACCAGAGCCGCCATGGCTCAGGCCTCCGCCGCTTCCTCTTCCGGCAATGGAAAGGCTTCGGCCAGGCTTATGCCATCGAGAACCCTGGCGATTTCATCCCGCACCCTGAGCATCACACGATGCAGGCGGCACTCGGATTCGGGCAAGCAATTCTTGCATTGTTCATGCGCGAAACGGCTGGCGCAGGGCGTGAGCGCCACTGACCCGCGCGTCAGCCGAACGATATCGCCATAACTGATGTCGACCGGGGCAAGTGCGAGCCAATAGCCGCCGTCGCGCCCGCGCTGCGTTGCCACCAGCCCTTCGCGCGACAACTCGGACAGGATGACGGTCAGGAATTTCGACGGGATCTTCTGGTTTTGCGCAATCTCGGGCAGCGGGATTGGCCCCCTGCCGTGATGGTCGGCCAGATGTTGTAATGCGCGAATGGCATATCGTGTCTTTTGCGGCAGCATGCGGTCATGCTTCGCCAATATACCCGCAAATTTCAACTTTTTTGGTCAGGAAAAGGCCGCTTCATATTTCTCCGGCTTGAAACCGGCGATCCTGTGTGTCCCGATATCCAGTACCGGACGCTTGATCATCGAGGGATTGGCGAGCATCAGCGCGATGGCCTTGTCCTCGTCAATGTCGCTCTTCTCGGCATCCGTCAGCTTGCGAAACGTGGTGCCCGCCTTGTTGAGCAGGGCCTCCCATCCCAGTTCCGAGGCCCATTCCCGCAATTGCCCTTCATCGACGCCGGATTTCTTATAGTCGTGAAACTGATAGGATATTTCCTTCTCTTCCAGCCATTTGCGGGCCTTCTTGATGGTATCGCAATTAGAGATTCCAAACATGGTTAACGTCACACCTATGTCTCCGTCATTCACTCAATGCAGTCAGAAAAAGCGCTGATCTTGTTCCCAGATGGCATCCACCATTGCGAAGAGGTGATCTGCAAGCGGTGTCCCAATAATCTCTTCCCGTCGCAATGCGCCGCTAACCAATTCACTTGCGCCAATGGGTCGATCGGCAGCATCTATCACCATTAATGCAGGCGGCGTGTCCTCTGGCGCGCGATATACTAGCGAGGCCGCAACCCTGTCGCGGGCTGACGTGTCGTCACCCCAAGCGCCCAGTATAAGGTCCAAATTGGCACCATGGACATCCAGATGTCCAACGGTCCAATGAACCCAATACGCCGCAACGGTTGCGTTACCCTGATGGACCACACCCCACACACTACGGCTGGCTTCTCCACAGCAATCACAATGCCCTCCGCTTTCATCAAGCGGTTCCACAGCAAATCCATTAGATGGCTGACCCATCGTCAAACATCGAAAGCCAAGTTTATTCCGCCTACCTGCAAAACGGATTGCTCGCAATTGGGGCTGCCATAGAGGGTGACGGATGCGGTCATTGAAAATCTCACTCGACGGATGATTCCCGCTTGATGGCATGACGCGGAAACAGGAGCAATGCGCAGCGGGCCTAATACCAAAGATATCATGCAATGAATTGTCAGCCCATAAAGGCGCTGCTAGAGGCCATATATGGACCACTGCTCTACCTGTGTCGTTCGTAATCGCGCCATTTGCGCGGCGTTGGGTACGGACGAAGTCTCCCTGTTGGGGAAAATGGGGCGTCACCACAAGCTGGTGGCGGGGCAGACCCTGATCTGGGAAGGCGAGGACTCCCTGCTCGTCGCCAATGTGATCGACGGCATACTCAAGCTCTCCACCTCAATGAGCGACGGGCGGGAACAGATTGTCGGCGTCGTCTATCCATCTGATTTTATTGGCCGTCCTTTCGGCAGCCAGACCCAGTATAATGTGACCGCACTGACCGATGCGCATGTTTGCACCTTCTCCAGCAGTGACTTCGACCGCTTCGCGCGTGAACATCCCGATCTGGAGCACAAATTGCTGGAGCGCACATTGGCTGAGCTGGATCGCACACGCCGCTGGCTGCTGCTGCTTGGCCGTATGACCGCATCGGAGAAGATTGCCAATTTCCTGATCGACATGTCGGAACGGCTGATTCGCCCTGATTGCAGCTTCAATGGCCCCGCCAACGCGTTCGACCTGCCCTTCGGACGCCAGCAGATTGCCGATATATTGGGTTTGACCATCGAAACGGTCAGCCGCCGCCTGAATGATTTCAAGGCGCAAGGCCTTATTGCCGTACCGTCACGCAGACGGATCGAAATATTGGACCGTGACGGCCTTGAGACTGTAGCTGAAAACGCCTCGCAATAGCGCGGAATTCTTACGTTTTTGCGACATATCAGCTTTATTGATCAGCATCAAAGAATAGAGTTGCGTTGAAGCCTATCCGCCTGCCATCATTCCCGTGATCACGGGCAACAAGGGGCAGAAAAAATGGTTTCACTTGTGTTGCGCAGCGGAGGCTGGTTCGTAGTCGCCTTGCTGGCTTTCCTGGCGCTGGCGTTCAGTGCCGACACCGGCTTCGCCATCCATATGGGCATCGTCATGCTCGCCGCGCTCATTACCATGTGGGTGACGATGAGCGGCGCGGACTATGGTTCTATCGCGCGCGGTATATTGCGCATGCCGGCGGACCAGAGCCGCTATGACGACGATCCGATCCGCTGGGGCGTTATCGCCATCATGTTCTGGGGTCTGGCCGGGTTCCTTGCCGGACTGTATATCGCGCTCCAGCTCGCCTTCCCCGTGCTCAACCTGGGGCTGGAGTGGACGACGTTCGGACGCCTGCGCCCGCTACATACCTCTGCCGTGATTTTCGCCTTTGGCGGCAACGCCCTGATCGCCACCAGCTTTTACGTTGTTCAGCGTACCTGTCGCGCGCGGCTGGCCTTCCCTGCACTCGCCCGGTTCGTGTTCTGGGGCTACCAGCTCTTCATCGTGCTGGCGGCAACGGGCTATCTGCTGGGCATCACCGAAGCCAGGGAATATGCCGAGCCCGAATGGTATGTCGACCTGTGGCTCACGGTGGTGTGGGTTTCCTATCTCGCCGTATTCGTCGGCACGATCGTGAAGCGCAAGGAGCCGCATATCTATGTGGCGAACTGGTTCTTCCTCAGCTTCATCCTGACCGTGGCGATGCTTCACCTCGTCAACAACCTCTCCATGCCGGTCAGCCTGCTCGGTTCGAAAAGCTACGCAGCCTTCTCCGGCGTGCAGGATGCACTGACTCAGTGGTGGTACGGCCATAATGCGGTCGGCTTCTTCCTGACCGCAGGCTTCCTCGGCATGATGTATTATTTCGTGCCCAAGCAGGCCGAGCGCCCAGTCTACAGCTATCGCCTGTCGATCATTCACTTCTGGTCGCTGATCTTCCTCTATATCTGGGCCGGACCGCACCATCTGCACTATACCGCCCTGCCCGACTGGGCACAGACCATGGGCATGGTGTTCTCGGTCATGCTGTGGATGCCCAGCTGGGGCGGTATGATCAACGGCCTGATGACGCTCAACGGCGCGTGGGACAAGATCCGCACCGACCCGATCATCCGCATGATGGTGATGGCGCTGGCCTTCTATGGCATGAGCACCTTCGAAGGGCCAATGCTCTCGATCAAGGCGGTCAACAGCCTCAGCCACTATACGGACTGGACCGTCGGCCACGTCCATAGCGGCGCACTGGGCTGGAACGGCATGATCACCTTCGCCGCCGTCTATTACATGGCGCCGCGCCTTTGGAACCGCCAGCGCCTCTACAGCCTGCGCATGGTCAACTGGCACTTCTGGCTCTCGACCGTGGGCATCGTGCTCTACGCCGCATCCATGTGGGTAGCAGGCATCATGCAGGGCCTGATGTGGCGCGAATATGGTGCGGACGGCTATCTCGTCTATTCCTTCGCGGAAGTCGTGAGCGCCATGTTCCCGATGTATGTGATCCGTGCAGCAGGTGGCGTGCTCTATCTCAGTGGCGCGATCCTGATGGCCTACAATGTGTGGATGACCATCGCCGGGCACCTGCGCGAGGAAAAGCCGATGACCGAAACCCCCTATAATGAAGCCGCCGACCGTCCGCTGGTCGTGGCTCCGGCGGAGTAAGCGCTATGAGCACAATCACAGAAAACCACAAAAAGCTCGAACGCAACGTTACGCTGCTGGGCGTGTTCGCCTTCCTCGCCGTCATCATCGGCGGTCTGGTGGAAATCGTGCCGCTCTTCTGGGTAAAGAACACGGTCGAGAAAGTGGAGGGCATGCGCCCCTATACACCGCTCGAACTGGCGGGCCGCAACATCTACATGCGCGAAGGCTGCTATAACTGCCACAGCCAGATGGTGCGTCCGTTCCGCGACGAAGTAGAACGCTATGGCCATTACAGCCTGGCGGCGGAAAGCATGTACGACCATCCGTTCCAATGGGGCTCCAAGCGCACCGGGCCGGATCTCGCCCGTGTCGGTGGCCGCTATTCGGACGAATGGCATGTGCAGCACCTCATCGACCCGCGCAGCGTGGTGCCGGAATCAATCATGCCGCCCTATGCCTTCCTCGCCGAGCGTGAGCTCAAGGCGGGCGACATGACCAAACACCTGACCGCACTGTCACGTGTTGGCGTCCCCTATAGCGAGAAGGACATCGAGCAAGCCAACGCCGACCTCGCGGCGCAAGCCGACCCGGAAGCGGACACCGATGACCTGCTCGCCCGCTATCCCAAGGCACAGGCCCGCGATTTCGACGGTAATCCGGGCAAACTGACCGAGATGGACGCCCTCGTCGCCTATATGCAGATGCTAGGCACGCTGGTCGACTTCAAGGCCGCCGAGGCACAGGAGCAGCCGCGATGATCGACTATCACCTCTTGCGTGAATTCGCCGATAGCTGGGGCCTGCTCTTCATGCTGCTGACCTTTCTGGTCCTGATCGGCTGGACCTTTCTTCCCGGCTCGCGTGAGCGCCATCACGACGCAGCCAATATGATCTTCGATGAGGCCAAGAGCCTCGATAAGGAGCGCGACAATGTCCAATAACAAGCGCATCGACCAGCCGACCGGCACCGAAACCGTTGGCCATGAATGGGACGGTATCGAGGAACTGAACACCCCGCTGCCGCGCTGGTGGCTGTGGACCTTCTATGCCACAATCATTTTCTCGATCGGCTATTGCATCGTCTTTCCGTTCTGGCCCACCGCCAATGGCGCGCCAGGCGGCACGTCCGGCTGGTCCAGCCGCGACGAGCTGCAAAAGACGCTTGATGCTCGCGCAGAGGAATTGCAGCCCGTTCACACTGCATTGGCGACCACCGCCATCGGCAAATTGGAAGCACAGCCGGAGTTGATGCAGCAGGCCATTGCGGGCGGCGCGGCGGCATTCAAGGTGCACTGCGTACAGTGCCATGGATCGGGCGCATCGGGATCGAAAGGCTATCCGAACCTGAATGACGACGACTGGCTGTGGGGGGGCGACCTTGCCACCATCGAGAAAACCATCATCGACGGTATTCGTCAGCCCAACCACCCGGAAACGCGTTTCTCGCAAATGCCGGCATTCGGTCGCGACGGCATATTGAGCGCGGCGCAGATCGAGGACGTTACATCGTTCGTGCGCCATATCGCAGGTCAGGAGGGCGCAAGTGCGGCATCCCAGCGGGGGCAAGCGCTTTACGAAGCCAATTGCGCAGTCTGTCACGGCCCGGCAGGCAAGGGTGACCGCACCCAGGGCGCGCCGAACCTGACCGACGCGATCTGGCTCTATGGCGGCGACCGCGAAACCATCAAGCATACGATCACCAACAGCCGCTATGGCGTGATGCCCGCATGGGGCGAGCGCCTCGACAAGGCAACGATCCGCATGCTGGCGGCCTATGTCCATTCGCTGGGCGGCGGCGAGGCCGCGCCCACACCTCAGCCCGTAGAGGCGGCAGACGCCAATGGAGGAGACAATGTCGGAGGCTAACCCCGACATCACAGACTCCCCATTGGGGCAGTACCAGAAGCGCAAGAGCGTCTTCCCCAAGGCGGTGGACGGAACATTCCGCCGCCTGAAATGGGCGATCATGATTGTCACCTTGGCGATCTATTACATCACGCCCTGGATACGCTGGGACCGGGGCCCCTATGCGCCGGACCAGGCCGTGCTGGTGGATATCGCCAATCGCCGCTTCTTTATGTTCGACATCGAAATCTGGCCGCATGAATTCTACTTCGTCGCCGGACTGCTGGTGATGGCGGGTATCGGCCTGTTTCTCGTCACATCCGCCGTGGGGCGCGCATGGTGCGGCTATGCCTGCCCGCAGACAGTCTGGACCGACCTGTTCCAGCATGTCGAGCGCTTCATCGACGGCGACCGCAACGCGCAGATCCGCCTGCAGAACGCATCATGGGGCCCGAAGAAAATCGCGCGGCGGCTGTTCAAATGGGGCGTCTGGCTGTTCATCGCCTTCTGGACCGGCGGCGCATGGATTATGTATTTCGCCGATGCGCCAACGCTCACCGTCGATTTCTGGACCGGGCAGGCCGCACCCGTCGCCTATATGACGGTATTCGTGCTGACGATGACGACCTTCATCTTTGGCGGTTTCATGCGCGAGCAGGTATGCATCTACATGTGCCCGTGGCCGCGCATCCAGACGGCGATGATGGATGAGAAGTCGCTGCTCGTCACCTATAAGCACTGGCGCGGCGAACCGCGCGGCAGCCTGAAACAGGCGCAGGCGCACCCGGGCACAATTGGCGACTGTATCGACTGTAACCAGTGTGTCGCGGTGTGCCCCACCGGCATCGACATCCGTGAAGGGCCGCAAATCGGCTGCATCACCTGTGCGCTGTGCATCGACGCCTGCGACAAGGTGATGGCACAGGTTGACCGTCCGCGTGGCCTGATCGACTATATCACCTCCGAAGATGCGGAACAGGAACAGGCTGGCAAGCCCGCCACGCCGGTTCTCAAGACGCTGTTCCGGCCTCGTACCATCGCCTATTTCATGATATGGGCAGGTATCGGCCTTGCGCTGCTTTTTGCATTGGGCAGCCGCACGCGCCTCGACATCAGCGCGCAGCATGATCGCAATCCGCTGTTCGTCCGCATGTCCGATGGTTCCGTGCGCAACGCCTATACGGTCAAGCTGCGCAACATGGAGAGCCGCCCGCGCACTGTCACCGTGACGATGGACGGCGCACCGGACGCAAGCATGTGGCTGAGTGACAGCAGCCGGGATAAGGCAGCGCGGTCGTTTACAGCCGATCTGACGCCCGATGCGGTCACCAAATTGCGCCTGTTCGTCGTCACACCAACCGGCGATGGCAGCAGGCAGGAGTTCGCCCTGACCGTTCAGGGCAATGATGACGCCGAACCGAGCGACACTCACGAGTTGGTGCTCGAACGCGGAGGACAATGATGAGCCAGAATTCCGGCAGGAAAGCCAAACGCTTCACCGGCTATCACGCCGCGGCCATATTGTGCGCCTTCTTCGCTGTGGTCATCGCCGTCAATATTGTCATGGCGCGTTTCGCCATCTCAACCTTTGGCGGCACCGTAGTCGACAACAGCTATGTCGCCAGCCAGAAGTTCAACGGCTGGCTGGAAGAAGCGCGGCGCGAACAGGAAATGGGATGGCAGATCGGTGCGCCCGTGCGCGTGGACGGCCATCTGACCGTCGTGGCGAAAGACGCCGCCGGGCAACCGCTTGCCGGTGCCGCCATGGAATTGCATGCCATCCATCCGCTGGGCCGCGCGCCGGAACAGAAGCTGCAGCTCCGCGAAATCAGCTCCGGCCTGTATCGCAGCGAGAAAGCCCTGCCCGCTGGCCGGTGGAAGACCAAGGTGCAGATCCGCCGCGATGGCCGCGAGCTCGATCTGGCCTTCGACATTCAGTGACATGAACACGCAGACATCCCCCGCTCTGGATAGCGCGCAGCGGCTGGAAGACAGCCGCTTTGCCGTACCGGGGATGCGCTGCGCAGGTTGCATAGCCAAGATTGAAAACGGCATCGGCGCCCTGTCCGGTGTTGCGGCGGCGCGAGTCAATTTCTCGGCCAAGCAGGTCGCAATCTCGCACGACCCGCGCCTCGATGATCGCGCACTGATCGCGGAAATCGTCAAGCTGGGTTTCGAGGCGCAGCCACTCAACACCAACCCGCTTGGCAGCGACCATGAGGAACGCAAGCGCCTGATCCGTGCGCTCGGCGTCGCCGCCTTCGGCATGATGAACATCATGCTGCTGTCGGTATCGGTCTGGTCCGGCGCGACGGGCATCACGCGCGAGCTGTTCCACTGGCTCTCGGCCATGATTGCGCTGCCGGTCGTCGCCTATTCCGGCCGCCCCTTCTTTTCCTCCGCCGCAATGGCGCTGCGCTATATGCGCACCAATATGGACGTGCCGATCTCCATCGGCGTGCTGCTCGCCACCGGTATGAGCCTGTACGAAACGATCACGGGCGGCGCGCATGCCTATTTCGAAGGCGCAGTGATGCTGCTCTTCTTCCTGCTGGCGGGGCGCGTGCTCGACGCGATGATGCGGGACCGGGCGCGCTCCGGTATCGAAGCGCTGCTGCGACAACAGGCACCGGGCGCGATGGTGATGGGCGCGGACGGCACAACGCAATGGGTGAAGGCCAGCGAGCTCAAACCCGGCGATCGCATGCTGGTGGCCGCCGGGGAAAATATGGCCGCCGACGGCATTGTCGAGAACGGCGTGAGCCAGTGCGACCTCTCGCTCATCAGCGGCGAAAGCGCCCCGCAGAAATGTGGCGTCGGCGACACCGTGCTCGCTGGCGCAGTCAATCTGGCCTCACCACTCACGGTGCGCGTCACCGCCGCCGGGCCAGATACGATCATCGCCGATATCGCCCGCCTGATGGACGAAGCAGGCCAGTCGCGCAGCCGTTATGTCCGCGTCGCCGACCGCGCCGCGCGGCTTTATGCACCTGCCGTCCACAGCCTGTCCGCCATCGCTTTCATCGGATGGATGATCGCGGGCGCAGGCTGGCACCACTCGCTCACCATCGCCATCGCGGTGCTGATCATCACCTGCCCCTGCGCACTTGGTCTCGCCGTTCCGGTATCGCAGGTCGTGGCGGCGGGCGCGCTGATGAAGCGCGGTATATTGGTGAAGGACGGCAGCGCGCTGGAGCGGTTTGCGCAGATCGACCGCGCCCTGTTCGACAAAACCGGCACGCTCACCTTAGGGCGTATGACGCCGCTTAACATTGATGCATTGAGCGCCGAGCAGGCTTCCGTCGCGCTGGCTCTTTCCCAGACCAGCCGACATCCGATTTCGCAGGCATTGCACAAGGCGTTAAGCGCAACGGGCGTGGCTCCGGCCATGTTAGAGTCGGTGACCGAAGAACAGGGTCAGGGCATAAGCGCTGTCTGGCAGGGCACCCCTGTTTCGCTACGCCGTCCCCCTGCCGATGCCGGGAAAGGCCATGCCGCTGCCACCCGCCTCACCCTTGGGGATGCGCATATCAACATCGCGCTGGACGACGCGCTGCGGCCCGATGCACAGACGGCCATCGCCGAGCTGTCGAACATGCAGATCGCCGCCTCGATCATTTCCGGCGACAGGCCTCAGGCGGTTGAAACAATCGGCCAGCAATTGGGCATTCCAGCGCGCGCGCAGGCACTGCCGCAAGACAAGATCGCCGCGATACAGGCGCTGCAGCTAGAGGGGCACTCCGTGCTCATGGTCGGCGATGGCCTCAACGATGGCCCCGCGCTGGCGGCTGCGACCGCATCCATGGCGCCCGGTTCCGCCACCGACATGGGGCAGCAGGCCGCCGACGCGGTGTTCACGGGTGACTCACTTGCCGCCGTTCCCGTTACCCTCACCGCCGCGCGCAAAACCATGGCCGTGGTGAAACAGAATTTCGGCCTCGCCATAGGATACAACATCCTTGCCGTGCCCCTTGCGCTGGCCGGGATGGTCACGCCGCTGATCGCCGCCATCGCCATGTCGATGTCTTCGGTTATCGTAGTGGCTAACGCGTTACGCCTGAGTCGTATTGGTTTCAGCAAAGCTGAAACGTCCGGCACCAGCCCGCTCCCCCTCCCAACCTCCCATGAGCATACCCTGTCGGGAGGTTGGG
>JAGRES010000006.1 GCA_020446425.1 Sphingobium sp.
GCGTCGGGCCATGCTCCTTGAGCGCCGCCATATGCGCGGCACTGCCATAGCCCTTGTTGCGCTCCCAGCCATAGTGCGGATGCTCCCGTGCCGCCTCGATCATGATGCGATCACGTGTCTCTTTGGCGATGATCGACGCCGCCGAGATGCAAGGGTGCAGCGCATCACCGCCGATTACTACTTCCGCGCTGTAGCGCCATTTGGGCAGGCGGTTGCCATCGACAAGAATATGGCGAGGCACCTGCTCCAGCGCCTCGACGGCGCGGGTCATCGCCAATAATGTCGCCTGCAATATGTTGATGCGGTCGATCTCCTCTACGCTGGCGATGCCAATGCCGAAATATAATGCCCGCGCACGAATTTCGGCTTCCAGCACGGCACGGCGCTTGGGCGTGAGTTTCTTGCTGTCGTCGAGACCGGCTATGGGATCATCGGGGCTGAGAATGACTGCAGCGGCAACCACTGGCCCGGCCAATGGCCCCCTGCCCGCTTCATCAACCCCGGCAATCATGCAAAATACTCTATTGGAAATCCCATCGGACCATGGCCGTGACCCAAGCCGGGTGCGGCGGCAAGAGCAGCGCGCACATAATCGCGGGCGCGCTCGATAGCATCGGGCAGATGCATCCCCTGCCCCAGCCCGGTGGCTATCGCGCTGGCGAGCGTGCAACCCGTTCCATGCGTATGCTGTGTGTCGATACGCCGGTTTGACCAGCCATGCCTGTCACCATCACTTTCGAGCAAACGGTCGGTCAGCATATCGCCGTCGCCATGCCCGCCCTTGACCAACAGTGCGCATCCATGCGCCAGCACGGCTTCTTCACCGCCCAATGCCTCCAGCTCCGGCAGGTTGGGCGTCACCAGGGTCGCAACACGCATCAGCCGCTCGAACGCGGCAATCGTCGCCTCATCCGCCAGCGCAGAGCCGCTGGTGGCGACCATGACTGGGTCGAATATGATTGGAACATCGTCCAGCTTTTCCAGACGTTCGGCCACAGCCTCCGCCGTTTCCGCCGATCCGATCATGCCGATCTTCACTGCATCCACGCCAATATCGGACAGCACCGCATCCATTTGCGCGACTACCATTTCAGTGGGAACGGGATGAACCGCGTTCACGCCCATAGTGTTCTGCGCAGTGATGGCGGTGATCGCGGTCATAGCATGTCCACCCAGCGCGCTGACTGTTTTGATATCGGCCTGTATGCCTGCGCCCCCACCGCTGTCCGATCCGGCAATGATGAGGATGCGCGCGACAGTCATCCCTTGAAATGGCGGACAGTCGAAGCAGGGTTATCGCGCAGAATTGCACCAGTACGCGTCGGCCGGTCCATCAGCTCGCCACCGCAATTGGGGCAGAGATCGTCGAGGGCTTCGGCGCATTCCACGCAATAGGTGCACTCAAACGAACAGATGAACGCGCCCGGTGCATCGGCGGGCAGATCAACGCCGCACTGCTCGCAATCCGGACGCATTTCCAGGCTCATGCGGCAACTTTCTCCACCGCGGCGCAGATGCGCTCAACCACATCCTTGACCTGATCCTCATTATCGGCTTCGGCCATTACGCGGATGACCGGTTCGGTGCCGGACGGACGAATAACCAGACGGCCCGAGCCATCAAGTTCCGCCTCGGCCTGCGCGATCACGCTTTGCACATCGGCATGCTCCAGCGGCTTGCCGCCGGAGAAACGCACATTCTTGAGAAGCTGCGGCACCTTATCGAACTGGTGTAGCAACTCGCTCGCCGGTTTGCCCGACCGCACCAGTGCGGCGAGCACCTGCAATGCGGCAATCGTACCGTCGCCCGTTGTCGCATAGTCGGTGAGGATCATATGGCCGGACTGTTCACCGCCGACATTATAGCCGCCCGCGCGCATCGCTTCGAGCACATAGCGGTCGCCCACCTTGGCCCGGATCAGGTCCACGCCCTGCCCCGTCAGGAAGCGCTCCAGTCCCAGATTGGACATGACGGTCGCGACCAGCCCGCCGCCGGACAGCCGCCCTTCCTTCGCCCAGTTTGCGGCGATCAGCGCCATGATCTGGTCGCCATCGACGATCTGGCCCTTTTCATCGACGATGATGACGCGGTCCGCATCGCCGTCCAGCGCAATGCCGATATCCGCGCCCGCCGACACCACCGTTTCCTGCAACAGCATGGGTGACGTCGACCCGCATCCCTCGTTGATATTGGTGCCATTGGGCGAAACACCGATGCTGATCACTTCCGCACCCAGCTCCCACAGGGCAGACGGCGCCACCTGATAGGCCGCGCCATTGGCGCAATCGACCACTACCTTCATGCCATCAAGGCGCAGGTCGGAAGGGAAAGTCGATTTAAGTGCGTGAATATAGCGCCCGCGTGCATCCTCCACGCGCCGAGCGCGTCCGATATCCTTGGGCGCGGCAAGCGCTATCTCGCTATCCAGCAGCGCTTCGATCTTGAGTTCATCCTTGTCCGACAGCTTGAAACCGTCCGGTCCAAACAGTTTAATGCCATTATCCTGATAGGGATTGTGGCTGGCCGATATCATCACACCGAGATCCGCGCGCATCGAATGCGCCAGCATACCGACCGCTGGCGTCGGGATCGGCCCGAACTGCACCACATCCATGCCAACGGCAGTGAATCCGGCGACCAGCGCATTTTCGACCATATAGCCGGACAGGCGGGTATCTTTACCAATTACGACCCGGTGCCGGTGGTTTCCACGCAGGAAATGCGTACCCGCCGCCATGCCGACCTTCATCGCCAGCTCCGCCGTCATCGGCCACTGGTTGGTCCGTCCCCTGATGCCGTCGGTGCCGAAAAATTTGCGCGTGCCCAACTCGTCCCTCGCATGCTGTCCATTACCGCACCGCCATAGCGAAAACTTGCCAGCGCGAAAAGACTTTGCGAATAATTCTCATCATGCCTATCCCTGTCCGCTATTAGCAGGGGAAGATATGCAAAAGGCTCTCATCATTCTCGCCAGCCTGATCGCCGGACTGCTGGCAGGCATGGCGGCGCAAAATGCTGCGCCCTTTGCGCGCGAAATCGCGTCTGTCACCGGTACTTTATGGCTGAACGCCCTGCGCATGACGGTGATGCCGCTGGTGATCGCGCTTCTGATCACCGGGATAGTGCAAACCGCCAACGCCGCCAGTGCGGGGAAGCTCGCGGGTAAGGCAGTTGCCATGATGATCGCTCTGTTGTGGCTCTCGTCCATCTTTGGCGCCATGATGATTACCGCGCTGCTCGAACTGTTCCCGGTTCCCCCCGCTGCCTCCGACGCCATTCGCGGGTCGCTTGACAGCGCAGTCCTGCCGGATCAGCTACCCCATTTCAGGGATTTCCTACAGAATATCATCCCGACCAATATCTTCGGCGCGGCGGCGGAAGGCGCGATGCTGCCCGTCATTCTCTTCACACTGGCCTTTGCATTCGCGCTGACGCGCCTGACGCCGCAACAGCGTGCGCCGGTCGCGGCATTTTTCGAGTCCGCGGGCAATGCGATGATCCTGATTGTCGGCTGGGTGCTTTGGCTGGCGCCTGTTGGAGTTTTCGCGCTGGCATTCTCGCTCGGACATGACACTGGGGCCGATGCCCTTGGCGGGCTGGCGCACTATGTGTTGGTGCTGGTGGCGACAGGCGGGGCGATAGCACTGCTGGCGATCCTGCTTGCGCGGATGATCGCTGATATTGGTCCCTTGCGCTTTCTGCGCGCCAGCATTCCCGCGCAGGCGGTGGCGATATCGACGCAATCCTCGCTCGCGACGCTGCCAGCGATGCTCACCAGCCTCGACGACATGAAAGTACGGCGCGAAACATCAGAGGTCGTTCTTCCACTGGCCGTCGCCATCTTCCGCATAACCAGCCCTGCATTCAACCTGGGCGTCGCGCTCTACATCGCGCACTGGCTTGGGATAGAGCTAAGCTTGTGGCAGATCGGCGTGGGCATAGCGGTGGCGGCAATCACGACTTTGGGATCGGTCAGCCTTCCCGGTTCGGTCAGCTTCATCGGGTCCATAGCGCCCATCTGCCTTGCCATGGGCCTGCCGATCGAGCCGCTGGGCCTGCTGGTTGCGATAGAGACATTCCCCGACATCATGCGCACGCTTGGTAATGTGACGGCGAATATGGCGCTGACGGCCTCTATCGACCGCCGCAACCGGTCATAGCAGCCAGCGCCAGATCCCTGCGCCAATGCCGCCATGCGCAAGGGTCGCGACCAGCCAGAGGATGATGCCGATCAGGATGAGACGGCGCGAAGGCAGCGTAGCGCTCCACGGAGCCTTGCCGGAAAGCTGGCTTGCGAATGGGAAATAGCTGGTGCGCGCTTCCCACGCAGCCCAGGCTTCGCCAAGCAGCTTTTCCTTCTTCCGGTCCTGCCCATAGCTGCCACCCAGCGCGAGGATGATAATGCTCGCCGCCAACACGATATTGGCCGGCGTGGGCATCACCATTATGTGCGCGATGCCCCAGAGCGCGAAGCTCCACATCATCGGATGGCGCGTAATGGCGAATACGCCATCAGCCGGGCGGCCAAGCGATTCCGGAGGCTTGCCGGGGCTGGGTGCGGCCGGGTTACCTTTGTGAGAGCCGACAAACAATATGCTCGCCAGCAGCATCAGGACTGTGGAGATAATCCATAGCGCATCGCTCCAGCCGTTCCACAACGGCGCGCCCTTGGGCGCCATGTAGAAAGCGTATGCCATCCACAGGAGCGTAACGAGCGCGATGAGCGAATAGATACCCAAGAATGCCCCCTCGCCCATCTTGCCGACCAGTGGCGCGCGCAGCGGGTGGGAAAGCAGGAAATGCGTTCCAACAAAAGCGATGCAAGCCAGCAGTAACTCGGTCATGATAGCATTCCCTCCATTATTACATAGGCTAGCTCGCCGGGTGCGTGCCTGCCGCCTGCGGCTCCCCGAGTTCTGCGCTGCCTGCCAGTTCATCGTCCTTCAAGCTATCCAGATGCATCCAGCGCTTCACAATGGGCGAGAGCAGCAAAACGCCGCCACCAATGCAGATGGTCCACCAACCAATAGTCGAATACACCGCAAGCGTGGCTTCCTTGGTCATCTCGCCATCATGCCCGCCGGTTGCTTCGCCGATCTTGCCCGCGACGAAATTGCCGACGGCTGTCATGTAGAACCATGCTCCCATGATGAAGCTGGCCAGATGCGCCGGAGCCAGCCGGTTCATTGCGCTCAGCCCCACAGGAGACAGGCAAAGCTCACCTGTAGTGTGCAGCAGATATATCATGAATACGAAAAATACCGGAGTTGCCACGGCCGGGCCTACACTTTGCGCACCCCACACGAAGACGAGAAAACCGAGGCCGACCTGAAACAGCGCATAGGCGAACTTGGCTGGCGTGGATGGCTCCAGGCCACGTTTGCCGAGGAACTGCCACAAGGCGGCGAAAAGGGGGCCCAGCAACACGATATATATCGGGTTGATAGACTGAAACAGGCTGGTCGGCACGCCACCACGGTCCACAAATTTGTCGGTGTACAGACTGAGGCTGCCGCCCGCCTGCTCGAACAGCCCCCAGAAGACAGGGTTGAGAGCAATAAGGAACAGGATCGCGAACATGCGCTCGCGCGGTTCCTTGGGCAGTTTGAACGCCTGATAAAGCGTATAGAGCAGCATCATCACGCCCGAAATGATGAGCAGCGTCTGGATGACGTCCTGATATTGGACTAGGAACCATATGACGGCTACTGCCGCGCCGCCAATCGCATAGAGTGCCCATTCCTTCTTTTTGGGTAATATCTGCGGCGCTTCCCCCTGCCCTTTGAGGGCTGGCTTTCCCAATACGAAGATGATGAGGCCCAGCACCATGCCTATTCCGGCGAGGCCGAAACCATAGGACCAGCCGATCGTCTGACCGAGATAGCCCACCAATATCGTGCCGAGCGCCGCTCCCGTATTCACGCCCATGTAGAAAATCGTATAGGCGCTGTCACGGCGGCTATCCGTCAGGCGATAAAGCTGCCCGACGATCACCGAGATATTGGCTTTCAGAAAGCCCGATCCTACAATGATAAACGAAAGCGCCAGCCAGAAAATATTGATTGCCGGGTCGGCCTGTTTGACGGTCGGATCGGTTACGCCGTGCATGCCCTCAACCGCCATGAAGCCGTGGCCGAGTGCCAATATGATGCCACCGAACAGCACGGCCTTGCGCTGACCGAGATAGCGGTCTGCGAGATAACCGCCCAGCACCGGCGTGATATAGACGAGGCTGGTATATGCGCCATAGATCAGCGTGGACTTGCCGTCGGTGAACAGCCAGAACTGAGTGAGATACAGGATCAGCAGCGCGCGCATCCCGTAGTAGGAAAAGCGTTCCCACATTTCGGCATAGAAAAGCACAAAAAGGCCCTTGGGGTGCCCCACGACCTCATCGGACTTACGCGCACTCAGGGACAGACCGAAAGCGAGAACCCCAAACAGCGCGACAGCCGCAATGGCGGCGATCCAGTCACCTTCGTTCCACAGTCCGATATCCTTCATGGCCATAACATGCGATCCCTTGCTTTTCCGCGATGGCAATGACCGCGGCGATATATTCAGTGGGCGAAATCTAACGGCTTAAATGAGAAAGCCAAGCGGGATGATCCGGCGCCGGTCGAACGTAATGCCGCAACCAATGCTGCAAACCTCTTGTCATGCCACATGCGAAACCCCAATTAGCGCCCATGTTCAACGATCTTTCTTCCCCCCTCGCTCTTCTCCAAACCCGGCGATCCGGCAAGCCACGCGATCTCGTGACACCCGGCCCCGATGAAGCGCAGATGCGCCAGATTCTGGAAATCGCGATGCGCACGCCCGATCATGGCAAGCTCGCGCCGTGGCGGTTCGTCATCATCGGCAGCGATCAGCGCGGCACCTTCGCGGAGCTGCTCGAAAGTGCCTATCTTCGGGAAAAGCCGGATGCAGGAAAGCTGGAAATCGAGACGATGCACCAGTTTGCAAATCAAGCGCCTTGCGTCGTCGTTGTGCTCTCCAGCCCCATCATGGACAGCCATATCCCGTTGTGGGAGCAGCAACTATCGGCAGGCGCCGCCGCGATGAACCTGCTGCATGGCGTGCATGCACTCGGCTATGCCGGAGGCTGGCTGACCGCATGGCCCGCCTTCAATGACGATGTGCGCGACGCCTTTGGCGAGGCACATGAGAAGATTGCCGGGTTCGTGTTCATAGGCACGCCTTCGGGCCAGATGAAGGAGCGGCCTCGCCCAGACTATGACAGCCGGGTATCCCACTGGGAGCCTAAGCCGCGTTAAGCACCGCCTGCGCTTCTTTGAGATGCCGCTGCACCTGCGCCTCCTGAGGAGCGAGTTGCGCAGCCTTGCGCAGCAATTCCAGCGCTTCGGGCTTCGCACCCCGCGCCTTGAACAGCGCCCATCCAAATGCATCCGTGGTAACTGCGTTCATCGGCGCAAGACGATATGCATGGGCAGCAAAGGGCAGCGCCTTTTCCATCTGCCCCAACCCAATATGCGCATAGGATAGCTGCGTCATCAGCAGCGCATCCTCATTACCGATGCGTGCCCGCATTGACTGAAGCAGCGTCAGCGCACGGTCATGTTCACCCGCCGCAAGCATATAGGCCGCCAGCAGGCGTTGCGCCTCAAGATTCATTGGATTTTCACGGAGAAACAATCCCAGCGCACGTTGAATCTTTTCCGGCTTTCCGGCGCGCTGCCACGCATCGGCGATACGCAGCAATACTGCCTCGTCGAACCGCATATTGGCCGCCTGCTCAAACAGGTCACCCGCCCCGGCATAATCGCCATTGGCCATCAGGCAGTCACCCAGCAGGATCGCCGCAGCAGGCGCACCCGGGTTCGCATCATGGAGACTTCTCGCCCGCGCCAGAGCCGCTGTCGCATTGCCGCTTTCCAGCAGCGCGCGAACATATCGCAAATTGGGTCCGGCAGCATCTTGGTCAGAACGCATCCCGGCCAGCGCCTGAACCGGTGTGCCCGCACCGCGAAACACTTCCGACGGCCCCGGCGTCATGGCGGCGGCACGCTGCGCAAAACCGTTAGCTACATTGCGATTGCCAAGCGCCTCATGAATATGGGCGGCCAGCGTCAGGGCATAGATGTCCGCATCGGCGCGCTCCACCACCGGGAACAGCGCCTGTTCCGCCTGAGTATATTGCCCCTCCTGATAATAGGCACGCGCTAGCAATACCCGCGCGCGGATATTGAGAGGCTGCGCCTCCAGCAACGGTTTCAGCTCCTGTGCCGCCAGTGTCGCATTACCCGCCTGCATATGCAGAACACCTTTGAGCAGGCGCACGGCCGGAACACGGCCCAGCGCGCCCCGCATATAACCGACCAGGCTGCGCGCGAGGGTGATGTTCCCGGCACGCGCGGCGATCACCGCCTGGACGAAGAAGGCACGCGGATTGCCGGGCGATAGCGCCAGTGCCTTGCGCGTCAGGGCAAGCGCGTCGCTCGCGCGGCCAAGATCCGCCAGCGTCGCGGCATATTCCACCTGCGCGGCGACATAGTTCTTGTCCGCTTTCAATGCCTCGTCAAACCATTGCTGCGAGGCATCGAGACCATATTGCTCGCGCACGATCATCGCGCGCAGCATCAGCGCTTCCGCACTTTTGGGAGCCAGCTCCAGCGCTTTGTCGGTTGCGGCAATGGCCGTCGCCATATCGCCGGACGCGATGTTGAGGCGTGCTATATCGGCCCATATGCGCGGATCGTCGGGTGCCATATCGCGAACACGATTGAACGCGTCCCGCGCCTCCGTGAAACGCTCCAGCTTCTCAAGCGCACGGCCTTCGAGTTGCGCGAGAAAGCGCTTCTCCTTGGGGTCCGCATCGTCTGCCTGCGCCTCGGCCAGCGCATCGCCATAGCGTTCCGTCAGCAGCGCGGCGTGCGCACGCAAATGCCGCATCTTGCCCAATGGCACGCCCAGCGCCTTGGCGCGGTCCAGTTCATCCTGCGCAGCGACACCATTACCGAGCATCAGCAGCGCGCGTGCCTGCGCCAGCCGTGCCTCGGCCAGTGTCGGATTGGCCTTGATCGCGTTCATCAGCTCAACCCGCGCCGTGCGGGGATCGCCGCCGTCCATCGCCTTGATCGCGCGGGCCAGCGCGGCGCGCGCATCGGCCTGCGCCTCCGCCTGTACGGCAGGAACCGGCGCCGCCAGCATGAACATGCCAGCGGCCAGAAAGGCTTTAAGCCTGAATGTCATAGCTTTTGAGAAGATCGTATAATGTCGGGCGGCTGATACCCAGCACCTTTGCCGCGCCGGTGATATTGCCTTCGGTCCGCGCGATTGCGCGCGAGATCGCCACCCTGTCCGCCGCTTCGCGCACGGCCTTCAGGTTGAGAATAGTTTCCTCCGTGGGTTCGGCAGCCGTCAGGTCGAGATCAGCAGCGGTCACATGCTTGCCGTCCGCCATGATGACGGCGCGCTTCACCCGGTTTTCCAGCTCACGCACATTGCCAGGCCAGCCCCAGCCGTCCAGCGCGGCAAGCGCATCGGCGGAATAGCCGGTGACCGGACGTTTCATCTCGTCCGCAAAACGGGTCAGGAAATGCTTGGCAAGCAATACAGCGTCACCCGGCCGTTCGCTGAGCGACGGGATGCGCACGACAATCTCGGCGAGCCGGTAATAGAGATCTTCGCGGAAGCTACCCTGCGCGATCATGTCCTCCAGATTCTGGTGCGTCGCACACACAATGCGGGTATCGACCGGGATTGGCTGACGCCCGCCGACGCGCTCAATCACGCGTTCCTGAATGAAGCGCAGCAATTTGACCTGCAACGGCAACGGGATATCGCCCACTTCATCGAGGAACAGGGTGCCGCCCTGCGCCTGTTCGATCTTGCCCTGCGTCGTTTTGACCGCGCCGGTGAATGCGCCCTTCTCATGGCCGAACAGCTCGGACTCCAGCAGGGTTTCCGGGATGGCGGCGCAGTTGATGGCGATGAACGCCTCATCCTTGCGCGGGCTGGCGTCATGAAGGCCGCGCGCCAGCAATTCCTTACCCGTGCCGCTCGCGCCCAGCAGCATGACCGATACATCGGCGGGGGCTACCCGCTCAATCATCTGCGTCACCTTGAGCATTTCCGGTGCTGCGCTGATCATCCGGCCCAGTGCGGGAGCATCAGCGGCGGCACGCCGCGCGAGACGCACATTTTCCTGCTCCAGCGCATGCACATGAAAAGCGCGCGATACGATCAGGCCCAGCGTGTCGATATCGACGGGCTTCTGGTAAAAATCCCATGCTCCGCCCGCTATCGCCTGCAACGCGCTGTCGCGCGCGCCATGACCGGAGGCGACGATCACCTTCGTGTCG
Source organism: Sphingobium sp. (assembly GCA_020446425.1). Lineage (GTDB taxonomy): Bacteria > Pseudomonadota > Alphaproteobacteria > Sphingomonadales > Sphingomonadaceae > Sphingobium. The sequence continues at coordinate 10,326 of JAGRES010000006.1, forward strand.
GGCTTCAGCGTCAATATCTCGGCCAACGCCGCGAAGCCTTCGCTCGTACCATCGGGATCGGGCGGCAAGCCAAGATCCAGCGTAACGACAGCGGGTTCCTCTGCTCGCAATATGTCGATCGCCTCGGCGCGGGTAGAAGCGCAAAATACCTGATAGCCCTCATAGGCCCAGCGCAATTGTCGCTGGAGCCCCTGATCGTCCTCGACGATGAGCAGCTTGGGAAGCGCTTCGCCGGTCATGCTGCTTTCTCCTGTGAATTACCCTCTGGCGCACTCTTGCCCGACAATGGCAAACACAAGGTGAAGACGCTGCCCTTACCCGGCGCGCTTTCGACGCTCAGCGACCCGCCCAGCCCGCGGACCAGATCACGCGCCTCATAAGCGCCGATGCCGAAGCCGCCCTGCTTGGTGGAGGCGAAGGGCCGGAACAGCTCTTCGCGGACAAACCGAGCATCCATGCCGCAGCCATGATCGCGCACTTCGATACGAGCCTGCGCGCCATCCTTCGCGATATGAACCAGCACCGGTGCACCGTCCTCGCTCGCCTCAATGGCGTTCTGCACGAGATGGCTGATGACCTGCTCGAACTTGATGCGGTCGGACGTGATCGCCAGCGACAGGTCACCCTCCAGCAACACCGGGTGCCCTGCCCCTTTGGCTGTGACAACAGCGCGGGCGAGATCACCAATGGCGAATTCGGCCATCGCGGATTCTGCACCTGTGTTGTGCTGCGACAGGCGGCCCAGCAAAATATTCATCCGGTCCGCACAATCCTTGAGCGTCAGCACCATGTCGGCGCGAAATTCCGGATTATCGGCATGGCGTTCGGCATTGCGGGCGACCAGCGCGATCTGGCTCACCAGATTCTTGATGTCGTGCATGATGAAGGCAAAGCGGCGGTTGAATTCCTCGAACCGGCGCGCTTCGGCCAGCGCCTGCTCGCCGCGTGCTTCGGCGATATAGCTGGCGACCTGACGCCCTGCGGTGCGCAGCATATCGAAATCTTCCCAATCGAGCGGCCGCATCACCGGTGGCCGGGTGAGGACGATCGCCCCGATCAGCGCATCATAATGCAATATGGGCACCAGCGCCCAGATGGTGGCGTCATCCTGCAGCCATGGCGGCAATTGATCGCCAGCGGCCCGTTCCTGCGCCACATCGACCACCCATGCCTTGTTGCGCATTCTGTCGATCAACTCAGTCGGAAGCATGCATTCACGGGGTAGCTCGCCTTTCCAGTTCCACCCGTCATGCCAGTGCATTTCGCCATCGAGACCGGGCATCAGCAACGCGCCGGACGGCGAAGCCGTGATATCCGCCATCGCCTTGACCGCCCGCCGAAAAATGCTCGCTGTGGCGGCATCATGTGCGCTTCCTTTGTTGCCGATGGTATCGACGAAGGCCATCCATTGTTCGCGATAGTCATAGCGGTGCGGGAACAGGTGCTTGGCCACCAGCAGGCGCAGATAATGGCGAACGCGCGTAGCGGGCAATATGATCAGACCCGCCGCCACCAGGATGAACAGTCCTCCGGTGGCAACTGCCTGCACCGCCTTTGACGCGAACATGTCTATGGCGAACAGGCTCGCCATCATCAGGAACATGCCCAGCAGCGCCAGCAGCGCCTTGGTGCCCTGCCATTTAAGTGCACGCGATGCGTGGAAAGACCGGCCGGCGGGACTGTGCAGGACGATAGCTACCACAGGTGCCAAAGTCGCCATCGCCGCACCTCGCATGGCGAATAGCAGGTTCGTCGATCCGCTATCACCCAAAAAGGCCGCTAGATAGAGTAGTAAATCGTAACTCCACATCGCCGCCATGACCAAGGCGACGGGCGCCAGGCGACGTCGCGCTTCTTCATCGCACCCTGCGTAGACGCGTTGCACCAATATCAGCGCGCCGATTACCCACAGGGCGTGCAATATAATGGCCGCTTCCGCTGCGCGCACGACGATTGCGCCCTGCCCGGCGGCGGCCTGCGCCACAAGTTCCAGCGCGACCTGACCGAACAGCAGCAGCATCAATATCACATAGAGCGGCAATGCCGACCGGCCATCGCGTATTGTAGCCGGAGACAGATAGCGCGGCGTTATGAACAGGCAGACCAGCCATGCGCAGTTGCGCAGACTTTCGATAGCGCCGGACTCCACACGTACTACGCCGCGGAACGCAATCGACAGAGCCCAGATACTGGTCAGCGACAATGTGATGACCAGCAATTTACCGATCATTGATTGTGCGAAGCGCCGTCCGGCCCAGATCGTCAGGCCCGCGAACAGGCCGGCGCACAACACATGCCCCCAATCACCGAAAAACTGGAGCGTAGCGTTCATGGCCTAGCGCGCTCCGTCCGGCCACAGGATCACGCGCACGGTCTGCAGCAGGATCAGCAGGTCGAGAAACGGCGTGTAATTCTTGGCGTAATAAAGGTCATATTCCAGCTTGTGACGCGCATCTTCCAGGCTGGCGCCATAGGGATAGTTGATCTGCGCCCAGCCGGTGATGCCCGGCTTCACCATATGCCGCTCGGCATAGTAGCGCAGTTCCTTCTCCAGCCCCTCGATGAACTGCTTGCGTTCCGGACGCGGGCCGACGAAACTCATATCGCCTTTCAGCACGGTCCAGCATTGCGGCAGCTCGTCGATGCGCAGCTTGCGCAGCCAATAACCCAGCCGGGTGATGCGCGGATCATCCTTTTCCGCCCATACCGCATTGCCGTCGATTTCTGCATCGGTGCGCATCGTGCGCAATTTGATGATCTGGAATTCCTCACCATACAGACCGACACGCTGCTGCCGGTATAAGGCGGGTCCCTTGCTGTCGAGCTTCACCAGCATCGCGAAAAACCCGATAATCGGAAAGGTCAGCAGCAGCAGCGTCGCGCTCACCACCACATCAAACAGGCGTTTCGACATGCTGGAGAGCCTGCGGCCCGAGGAAAATCCGTCCGAGAAGATCAGCCAGCTCGGATTGACGCTATCCAGGTCGATCCGGCCCGTCTCACGCTCGAGAAAGGTCGACAGGTCGTTGACGTGCACGCCGGTGGTCTTGATGCGCAGCAGGTCCGACATCGGCACGGCGTTGCGCCGTTCCTCCAGCGCCAGCACAACCTCGCTCGCGCCCATACGCACGACATAGTCGGCCAGATTATAGATGGCGCTGCGATTGATGGCTTCAGGTATCACATGCTCACCGTCGCGCATGCCGACATAACCGACGACCAGAAACCCGGCTCCTCTGCGCTTTTCCAGCCGCCGGATTCGATCGGCCCGTGCGCCAGCCCCCAGCACCATGATACGGCGCTTGAATACAGCGCCATCGAACATCGAACCGAGCAGCATACGTATCAGGATCAACAGGAACGTGGCGATGATCATCGCGTAAAGCGTGTTGGACCGCCACAAGGTCAGCTCAGGCGTGAGAAAATAGAGAACGGAGTGGAATATTACGCCCAGAGCAATCGCGACGAGCAGGCGTGCAACCGCGAACCGCAGCGATTGCAGCGCTTCATTTCCATATACCCCGACGGCGACCAGCGCGATTTGAACGGCTACGGCGAAGCTCAGCAAAGCCGGAAGGCGGTTGAGCACATAGTCCACATGCATGTCGATTTCATGCGCGCGAATCACCCACGCGGCCTCTGCGGAACAGACCAGCAGAATGAAATCCAGTACGCCCAGCAACAAAACTGCATGCGGCACATAGTGCTTGAAAACACGTATCATTATTTCTTGCCTATCCAGAGAAAGGCTTACGCGCCGCTACATGTGGCCGTAAACTTTTCCGACAGAAGCAGGCTTTTCGCGCAAATTCACGAATATTTGTTGAAGATGTCGGAATTTTTTACGCTTATGAACAAGGGCCTATACGGTCAATCGGTGGCGAAATCGAATGGCGACAGGCCGCGCTCCCGCTCATTGAACCGCAGAACCCGCCCGCGTGGAGGCGCACTGCGCTGTGAGCAGGAAGGCCGTGTGCAGGCGGAACAGCCAAGACCGATTTGTTCTGCGGGGCCATGTTCCAGGTCGATATTCCGCGCATAGACCAACGGCCCCGCGAATTCAGCCTTCACGCCAAGCCCAATGGCGAACAGCGCCTGCCCGCCGTAAACGCTGGAGTTGGGCCGTGTCACTGCCCTGCTGAGCGTGAACCAGCGCTCTCCATCTTCCAGTTCGACCAGCTGTGACTGTATCTCGGATGGCCGGTTGAAGGCAGAATGGAGATTCCAGAGCGGACAGCGCCCCTCCATCTCAACTATAGGTGCCGCCGACGCGCCAGCATAACGTTTGGAGGATTGCCCCGCACGGTCAATGCGGACCATGAAGAAAGGCAGACCGCGCGCGCCGGTGCGCTGCAACGTGGTGAGCCGGTGCGCTATTTGCTCGAACCCCGCGCCAAACCGCCGCTGCAGCAGCAGCAAATCATAGCCGCTCGCCTCGCAGGCGCGCAGAAAACGGTCATAGGGCATCATGACGGCGGCCGCGAAATAGCTGGTCAGGTGGCGGCGCAACAAGCGCTGGGCATAGCGGTCCGTAAAAGCCGCGCCATGCACCAGAGCATCAATCTCCGCCCGTGCTTCCAGGTCCGCGATCTGATAGGCCGCCTGAAAAGTGCGTGACGCCGCATCCAGCATTTCAGAGAGTTGCAGTTGCCGCGCATGCAGGTCGAGCCGCCGGACATACCCTGGCATGATATCGGCCGGTAATATGCGAATGCCGATCTGGTGCCGCTGACGCAGGCGCTCACCCAATGCGCCATAGAGGTCGCCGCTGCCCAGACGCAGCTCATCGGCCATGGCTTCGGCCTGCGCATCAAGGTCGGGGAAATGGTTGCGCCAGCGCTCTATTTCGCGGCGCACCAGTCTGACGGGCTGCGCTTCCTCCTCGACAGCGCCGCCACCACCGCCTTCGGTCATTCGATCGAATGCACGCGCAAAGGCTTCGACGCCAGCCGGAGCTGCCGCCAGCCATTCCTCTATTTCCGCCCGGTCCACCGACAGGTCAGCGAAGAGCGGGTCGCTCAGGCGCCGCCGCAAACCCTCTACCCCCCCACCGGGAGCATCGCTACTCAGCTGGCGCGGGTCGAAATCATATTGTTCGGCCAGCCGCAGCATCAGGGACGCCGAAAGCGGGCGCTGATTCTTCTCAATCAGGTTGAGGTAACTGGGCGAGATGCCAAGACTGTCCGCCATAGCCACCTGGGTTTGACCCGTTGCGCGCCTGATGCGCCGCACTGCATGCCCCGCCAGTATCTTCCTGTCCGCCATACCGGATACCCTATTCCTGATTTGTAAATATTTTTACAAATTTACACAGTTAACTACAGTGTTATCGACGATATTGCCAGATTTTTTGACAAAATTGATGGCGAATCTTTCTGCTGCACTGCATCATTCGGGCATGGGCAACATCTGTCCTCCCCACGGTATGGAATGAAGGAACAAAGCCATGTCTTATCAGGATAATATCGGCGCGAACAACGCGCTTATCGCCAACTACAAAGGCTGGGACGGTATCGACGCCGAGTCGGCTGCGCGCATGCAGCTCCAGAACCGTTTCAAAACCGGCCTCGACATCGCGAAATATACCGCAAAGATCATGCGTGAAGACATGGCGGCCTATGATGCGGATCCGGCCAACTACACCCAGTCGCTGGGCTGCTGGCACGGTTTCATCGGTCAGCAGAAGCTGATCTCGATCAAGAAGCACTTCGGGTCGACGAAGCGCCGGTATCTCTATCTCTCCGGCTGGATGGTCGCCGCCCTGCGCAGCGAATTCGGCCCCCTGCCCGATCAGTCGATGCATGAGAAAACCAGCGTTGCTGACCTGATCGAGGAACTCTACACCTTCCTGAAGCAGGCTGACGCCCGCGAGCTGGGCATGATGTTCCGTGATCTCGACGCCGCCCGCACAGCTGGCGATCAAGTCAAGGTCAAGCAGCTTGAGAACGCCATCGACAATTACGAAACCCACGTGGTTCCGATCATTGCCGACATCGACGCCGGTTTCGGTAATGCTGAGGCGACCTATCTGCTCGCCAAGAAGTTCATCGAAGCGGGTGCATGCTGCATCCAGATCGAAAACCAGGTTTCCGACGAAAAGCAGTGCGGCCACCAGGACGGCAAGGTCACCGTTCCGCATGAGGACTTCCTCGCGAAGATCCGTGCGGTCCGCTACGCCTTCCTTGAACTGGGCGTTGACGATGGCGTCATTGTTGCCCGCACCGACTCGCTGGGCGCTGGCCTGACCAAGCAGATCGCCTATGTGAAAGAAGCGGGCGACATTGGCGATCAGTATAACAGCTTCCTCGATTGCGACGAGGTTTCGGCCTCCGACATCGGCCATGGCGACGTGCTGATCACCCGCGACGGCAAGCTGATGCGCCCGAAGCGCCTGCCCAGCAACCTGTTCCAGTTCCGCTCCGGAACCGGCGAGGACCGCTGCGTGCTCGACTGCATCACTTCGCTTCAGAACGGCGCGGATCTGCTGTGGATCGAAACCGAGAAGCCGCATATCGGCCAGATCGGCGGCATGGTGGACCGTATCCGCGAAGTCATCCCCAATGCGAAGCTGGTCTATAACAACAGCCCGAGCTTCAACTGGACGCTGAACTTCCGCCAACAGGTCTATGACGCATGGGCCGAAGCCGGTAAGGATGTCTCTGCCTATGACCGTTCCAAGCTGATGAGCGTGGACTATGACAATAGTGAGCTGTCGGCTGAGGCTGACGAGCGTATCCGCACCTTCCAGAAGGACGCGGCGGCGCAGGCCGGCATCTTCCACCACCTCATCACCCTGCCGACCTACCACACGGCTGCACTGTCGACCGACAACCTCGCGAAGCGCTATTTCGGCGAAGAAGGCATGCTGGGTTACGTTCTCAATGTACAGCGCGAGGAAATTCGCCAGGGCATCGCCTGCGTCAAGCACCAGAACATGTCTGGCAGCGACATTGGCGATGACCACAAGGAATATTTTGCCGGTGACGCTGCTCTCAAGGCTGCTGGCAAAGACAATACCATGAACCAGTTCGCCGCGGCCTAAAGGCCACGGTGGGAACCATTTCGCAACTGCGTAAATTGGTGTTAGAGGGGCGGGACAGAATCCAAATTCAACCCGCCCCAGAAAAGGAGATACCCGATGGACGAACAGCCCACACCAGCACGGTCCCGCGCTGTTTTCTCGACCGAAGATTTCGAACTGATGAAGGAAGCCGTGGCTGACTACATCAAGAAGATTCAGGACGATCCGCGTTCATCGAAGTTCGTGAATCTGTATCACCGTCTGGGCCGCCTGAGCTAAGGCCCCTACGGTCCCGAGCTTTCCTGGGGAGGAAAGTCTTGACCCGTCGTAACTGAGCAATCGGTTACGGCGGGTCATTTTCATATGGAAATGTGGCTGCAGCTCTCAGGCTCATCAGAACCTGCTCCACGCAAAGGCGGGGCGGCGCGCGTCAATGCAATGTCATGCCGCTCCCAACAGGACCGTTCGTTTCGGGCGAAGATTCGCGCGCAGCCGAGATAGCCGTTCGAGCCGAACGGAGACGCTCGGCTCCACGACTAGCCTATTCGGCGGCTTCGACTTCCATCGTATCGCTCAGCGGATGCTGGAGGCGCGAGACCATTTCCTTCGGACAGACCTGCCAGAACTGGCCCTTCACCCGATCCCAGTCATCCTGGATCGCGCTCGACCATTTGCTGCCGGTTACCTCGACATGCTCCGCAACCAGATTGCGTAGCACGCCCTCCCAATGGGCGCTGTCGATCCGCTGCCATACGATGCTCTCGCCATTGGCGCGACGTGCAAAGCTGCCGTCCTCATCGTAGATGAAGGCCATGCCGCCGGTCATGCCCGCGCCGAAGTTGGCGCCGACACGGCCCAGAATGACCGCAGTGCCGCCGGTCATATATTCACAGCCATTGGCGCCGCAGCCTTCCACGACGACTTGCGCGCCGGAGTTACGGACCGCGAAGCGCTCGCCCGCCTGCCCCGCCGCGAACAGCTTGCCGCTGGTCGCACCATAAAGCACCGTGTTGCCGATGATCGTGTTGTTCTGGCTCTCCAGCGGGCTGGATACCATCGGGCGCACAGCAATGATGCCGCCTGACAGGCCCTTGCCGACATAGTCGTTGGCGTCGCCGAACACTTCCAGCGTCACGCCCTTGCACAGGAACGCGCCCAATGACTGACCGGCGGAGCCGCGCAGGCGGATGTGCACATGGCCGTCCGCCAGCGCCGACATGCCGAACTTCTCGGTTATACGCGCCGAGAAGCGCGTGCCCACGGCGCGATGCGTGTTGCGCACCGTATAGGTGAGCTGCATCTTCTCGCCCCGTTCGAACACGGCCTTGGCGTCCGCAATGATCTGCGCATCCAGACTGTCGGGCACCTCGTTGCGGCTGGTCGCGATGTTGAACCGGCGCTGATCGTCCGGCGCATCGACCTTGGCCAGAATCGGGTTGAGATCGAGATCATCGAGATGATCCGCACCGCGGCTGACCTGCTTCAGCAGCTCGGTGCGGCCGATAACCTCGTCGAGGCTGCGCACGCCAAGGCGCGCCAATATCTCGCGCACTTCCTCGGCCATGAACGTCATCAGATTGATGACCTTCTCCGGCGTACCGGTGAATTTCGCGCGAAGGCGTTCATCCTGCACGCACACACCAACCGGGCATGTATTGCTGTGGCACTGGCGCACCATGATGCAGCCCATGGCGACGAGCGCCAGCGTACCGACGCCGAATTCTTCCGCGCCGAGTATCGCCGCGATAACGATATCGCGTCCGGTCTTGAGCCCGCCATCGGTGCGCAGCTTCACCCGGTGGCGCAGATGATTGAGCGTCAGCACCTGATTGGCTTCGGAAAGCCCCATTTCCCATGGCGTACCGGCAAACTTGATGCTGGTCTGCGGGCTCGCACCCGTGCCGCCAACATTGCCGGAAACCAGGATGACGTCGGCATGTGCTTTCGCGACACCAGCGGCCACCGTGCCAATACCGGCCTGGCTCACCAGCTTCACGCAAACGCGCGCACGCGGGTTGATCTGCTTGAGGTCGTAGATCAGCTGCGCCAGATCCTCGATCGAATAGATGTCATGGTGCGGCGGCGGCGAGATCAGCGTGACGCCCGGCGTCGAATGGCGCAGGCGAGCGATGAATTCGGTAACCTTGAAACCGGGCAGCTGGCCGCCCTCACCGGGCTTCGCGCCCTGCGCCACCTTGATTTCGACTTCCTCGCACGCACCCAGATATTCGGCGGTCACACCAAAACGGCCTGAGGCCACCTGCTTGATTGTCGAATTGGCGTTGTCACCATTGGCATAGGGCGTGTAGCGGACCTTGTCCTCGCCGCCTTCACCCGACACCGCCTTGGCGCCGATACGGTTCATCGCAATCGCCAGAGTCTCATGCGCCTCAGGCGACAATGCGCCCAGGCTCATGCCGGGTGTGACGAAGCGCTTCCGGATTTCCGTGATCGCCTCGACCTCGTCGATGGCCACCGGTTCGGCGGCATAGTTGAATTCGAGCAGATCGCGCAGGTATACCGGCGGCAGGTCGCGCACACCGCGCGCGAACTGCAGATAGGTCGAATAGCTGTCAGTCGCCACGGATGTCTGCAACAGGTGCATCAGCTGCGCGCTGTAGGCATGTGTTTCACCACCATTGCGCTGGCGATAGAAACCGCCAATGGGCAGCCGCGTAATCGCCGTATCAAAGGCAGATTCATGTTTCATCGCCGCACTGAAATGGAGCGAGGCATAGCCTTCGCCCGATATCTTCGTTGGCATGCCGGGGAACAGGTCGTTCACCAGCGCACGGCTGAGACCCACGGCCTCGAAATTATAACCACCGCGATAGCTGGAAATGACAGCGATGCCCATTTTCGACATGATCTTGAGCAGGCCTTCATTGATCGCAATGCGATAGCGCTCGACGCAGGTGTCGATGTCCATATCGCCGAACAGCCCACGGCTGTGGCGGTCGGCAATCGACGCCTCGGCGAGATAGGCGTTCACCGTCGTCGCGCCCACGCCGATCAGAACCGCAAAATAATGCGTATCGAGGCACTCCGCCGAGCGTACGTTGACGGAAGCGTAGGACCGCAGCCCCTTGCGCACCAGATGCGTGTGTACCGCCGCCGTCGCCAGCACCATAGCTATGGCGACGCGATCCGGGCCGACATTCTCGTCGGTCAGGAACACTTCGCTCTTGCCCGCGCGTACGGCCTGTTCCGCCTCATCGCGGATACGCGTGATGGCTGCGCGAAGCCCTTCCTGCCCGCTGGTCACGGAATAGGTGCAATCAATCTCGGCCACAGAGTCGCCGAAATAGGATTTCAGGCGGCTCCAGTCGTTGCAGGTCAGAACCGGCGAGTCGAGAACAAGCACATTTGCGTTCTGAGATCCTTCTTCCAATATATTGGCGAGATTGGAAAATCTCGTGCGAAGGCTCATCACATACCGTTCGCGCAAGCTGTCGATCGGCGGGTTGGTGACCTGGCTGAAATTCTGCCGGAAAAAATGGCTGACCGTGCGGGGCTTGTCGGAAATGACCGCCAGTGGCGCATCGTCGCCCATGGAACCGATGGCCTCCTTGGCGTCCTCCACCATGGGTGAAAGGATAAGCTCCATATCCTCCAGCGTCATGTTCGCCGCGATCTGACGCCGTGACAGTTCAGCGCGATCATAGACAGGACGCACCTCACCCTTCGCTTCGGGCAGGTCGCCAATGGCCTTGAAGTCCTTGACCAGATCGCCATAGGGACGTTCGGCCGCGATACGGTCCTTGATCTCGCGGTCGACATAGATCGCGCCTTCGGCCAGATCGACCGCAAGCATTTCGCCCGGCCCCATGCGGCCTTTCTTGACCACAGAGGTTTCGGGAACGACGACCATGCCGGTTTCCGAGCCAACAACCAGAAGATTGTCCGATGTCAGCGTGTAACGCAGCGGACGCAGTGCATTGCGGTCAACGCCCGCGACCGCCCAGCGGCCATCGGTCATCGCCAGCGCAGCGGGGCCATCCCACGGCTCCATCACTGAGGCGAGATAGGTGTACATGTCCTTGTGCGCCTGCGGCAGATCGTCCTCGGCCTGCCATGCTTCCGGCACCAGCATCAGCTTCGCAGCCGGCGCTTCGCGGCCTGCGCGGCAGATCGCCTCGAATACCGCGTCAAGCGCCGCCGTATCGGATGCGCCGGCGGGAATGACGGGCTTTATATCTTCAGACCGTTCGCCAAAAGCGAGCGCTGCCATCTTGATTTCATGGCTTTTCATCCAGTTCTTGTTACCGCGAACCGTATTGATCTCGCCATTATGGGCCAGCGTGCGGAATGGTTGCGCCAGCCACCATTGCGGGAAGGTATTGGTCGAATAGCGCTGATGGAAAATGGCCACACGGCTTTCGAAACGTTCGTCGCACAGATCGGGATAGAATACCGACAGGCTCTCCGCCAAGAACAGGCCCTTGTAGATGATCGAGCGGCAGCTGAGCGAGCAGATGTAGAAATCCTGCACCTGCGCTGCGACGACCTTCTTCTCGATACGGCGGCGGATCAGGTAGAGTTCTTTCTCGAACTCGGCCATATCCTGTTCTTCGGGCATCGGCCCGGCGATCATGATCTGCTCGATTTCCGGGCGCGTCGCCTGTGCTTTGGTGCCGATCACCGACACATCGACCGGCACCTGGCGCCAGCCATAGATGGTGTACCCCGCGTCGATGATCTCCGCCTCGACAATGGTGCGGCAGGTTTCCTGCGCGGCCAGATCGGTGCGCGGCAGAAAGATCATGCCGACGGCAAGGCGGTTGGGCAGCGGCTTGTGCCCCGAAGCGGCGATGGCATCGTCGAAGAAGCGCACCGGCAGGTCGACATGGATGCCTGCGCCGTCACCGGTTTTGCCGTCCGCGTCCACCGCACCGCGGTGCCATACTGCCTTAAGCGCGTCGATGGCCGATACGACGACCCGGCGTGACGCCTTGCCGTCCGTCGCGGCGACAAGGCCAACGCCGCAAGCGTCGGATTCAAATTCCGGGCGATACATGCCTTCTTCGGCAATACGGAGACGTTCAGTTTCGGTGGTCATAGCGACGTACCCTTCTTGCCATGATCGGCAAACCATTGTTCAACCAGATCATGGATTCTCTGTTTCATCTTAGGTTTTCTTTTTTCGGCTGCACGAATACCGACCTGCATCAATTCCGGCATCATTTGCGGCAATAGCGTCTGCGCCTTCTTCATCACCGGATCGGTATTGATTTCTCTCAGGCGGCGCAGTTCCTCTAACGTGAAATGGCGCGCGTAAATATGTGCGGCATCATCCAGAGCTGTATCCTGCATGTCGCCGGCTATCTGGTGAACTTCTTCTGCAACCACTACACGTATTTGCGCCTTCAACTCGTCGTCAATTGGGCCAGTTTCTTTTTCTGCAGAGGCGATGCCTTCATTGAAGAATAGATCGGCCGACCTGACAGCGGTTTTGGATAAATTTTCCTTGAATCCCGTAGCCAACAGCATTTCGCGCGCTACCTCAAAGGCAGCGAAATCCTGTTGCGTCTCCGGTATTGAGTCCGAACCTGTTTCGGCGAGAGCCTGTGGCGCCAAGGCCAGCAGTGCAGCCGAAAGGATCGGATGGAAAACCCATATCCTCACGCAGCGACCCTTTGCTTGGCTCCAGCCGCTGCTTTCGCCTTCAGATAGCGGTGCATATGCTCGGTCACGTCGCGGCCATCGCGGATCGCCCAGACGACGAGCGACGCGCCGCGTACGATATCACCGGCGGCAAACACGCCGTCCACGCTGGTCATCATCGTGCGGTGATCGACGCGCAGCGTGCCCCAGCGCGTAACGCTCAGGTCCTCTGCACCGAACAGCTTGGGCAGTTCTTCCGGCTCGAAACCCAGCGCCTTGATGACAAGGTCGGCCTCCAGCGTGAACTCGCTGCCCGGTTCGGGCTCCGGCGAGCGGCGGCCGGATGCATCGGGCTGGCCAAGGCGCATCTTCGTGGCCTTGACCGCCGTTACCTGCTCCGTGCCCTCAAACGCCACCGGCGCGGAAAGCCATACGAACTCGACGCCCTCTTCCTCGGCATTGGCGACTTCGCGCTGCGAACCCGGCATATTGTCCCGGTCGCGGCGATAGAGGCATTTCACCGACTTCGCCCCCTGACGGATGGCCGTGCGGACGCAGTCCATCGCGGTGTCGCCACCACCAATGACGACGACATGCTTGTCCTTGGCGAGCAGGCTGCCATCCTCATGCTCTGGCACCTTGTCGCCGAAATTCGCCTTGTTCGACGCGGTGAGATAATCCAGCGCCTTGACGATGCCGCCCGCACCAACGCCCGGAGCCTTGATATCGCGCGCCTTGTATACACCCGTCGCGATCAGGATGGCGTCATGCTTTGTGCGCAGCTCTTCGAGCGTCGCATCTTTGCCTACTTCAAAGCTCTCATGGAATATGATGCCGCCATCTTTCAGGCGCTGAATACGGCGCATCACCACGTCCTTCTCCAGCTTGAAGCCAGGAATGCCATAGGTCAGCAAGCCGCCCGCGCGGTCATGCCGGTCATAGACATGCACTTCATGGCCAGCGACGCGCAAATACTCCGCCGTCGTCAGCCCGGCCGGACCCGCACCGATAATAGCGACTGACTGACCCGTCGCCTTCCCGGCAACCAGCGGCTCAACCCAGCCCTCTTTCCACGCGGTGTCAGTGATATATTTCTCGACGCTACCGATGGTGACCGAGCCATGGCCAGAAAATTCGATCACACAATTGCCTTCGCACAACCGGTCCTGCGGGCAAATGCGTCCGCAAATCTCCGGCATGGTCGAAGTCATGTTAGACAGCTCATAGGCCTCACGCAGCCGCCCTTCGGCGGTCAAACGCAGCCAATCGGGAATATGGTTATGCAGCGGGCAATGAGTGGAACAATAGGGAACACCGCATTGCGAGCAGCGCGCAGCCTGCTCTTCGGCCTTTTCAACCAGAAAGCTTTTGCTGATTTCACCGAAATCGTGCGCACGTTCCTGCGCCTCACGCTTTACCGGGTAATCCTGTCCGGTTCCGACAAATTTCAGCATGGGGTTGTCGCCCATAATCGGGTGCTCCTGCGCTCATAAATTCCAAGAGAGAACAGCCGCCATAGGGACAAAAATAACGAGAGTCACGTGAAAAACGCATAATAGGTAATAACTACTTACCTATTATTTTCTACGCCATACCTTGAGTAATAAAAGGACCGCAACGGAATGATTATTAAAAGTCCGTTTCGGACCTATATAGCGCCCAGCCAGAACAGCCCTGCCGCACCGGCAACAATGCGGTACCAGGCGAACGGCGCGAAACCGATACGGCTGACGATGGCGACAAACCCTTTCACTACCGCCAGCGCCACGATGAAAGATACGACGAAGCCAATGGCAATCGCCTGCATATCCTCGCCCGTCATCCCACCGCCATGCTTGTAGAGTTGCAGCACGGTTGCACCGGTCAGGGTCGGCACCGCCAGAAAGAAGCTGAATTCCGCCGCAGTCTTGCGATCCACACCAAACGCCATAGCGCCCAATATCGTCGCGCCGGACCTGCTGACCCCCGGCACCATCGCCAGACATTGCACTAGCCCGATCATGATCGAATTTCTGACACCGACTTCGGCCACACCACCTAGGTCCTTCGGCTTGGCCAGCCGCTCGACCAGCAAGATCGCGAAGCCGCCGATAATCAGCGACCAGCACACCACCACCGCATTTTCGAGCAAGGTTTCGATATGGTCACCAAAAGCCAGCCCCAGCACCACCGCCGGGAAAAACGCCAGCAGCAAATTGCGCACGAAAGCAACAGCCGAAGCCTCCCAGCGCAGCAGCCCCTGAAACACATCCCAGAATGTGCGCCAGTATAATACGATGATCGCCAGGATCGCACCGGGTTGAATCGCAATGTTGAACAGCGCCCATTTCTCGGCATCATAGCCCAGCAGCTCGGTCGCCAATATCAGATGCCCGGTGGACGACACCGGCAGATATTCGGTGACACCTTCGACAATGCCCAGCAATATCGGCGTTATAATATCTGACGCCATTCGGGTCAGACCTTGGCGCTGCTGGTGAAGCGGCCATGCTTGCGATATTGCACCAGCCACTGGTCCGCCACGGCGGCGAGCGGCGTTGGCGACACACCCAGCGCATCAAGCCCCTTGGCCTTGGGCGCAACCACATTGTCCTTCTGCAGCATTTTCCACTGATCAAGCGTGATCGGCGCTCCCGGCAGCCATCCGGCCAGCCGGGCCATCCATTCCGACACCAGATCGGGCACCGGCACGACGGCGGGATCATGGCCAATGGCCTGCGCCAGCCACTGATTGATCTCGGCCATGCTCAGCACCTGCGGCCCGCCCAGTTCATATGTCTTTTTGGCATGCGCTGCCGGATCGGCCACCGCGACAGCGATCGCGCGGGCCACATCGACCACATAGACCGGCTGGAATTTCGTCTTGCCGCTGATAACCGGCAGCACCGGCGTCATCCGGATCATGTTGGCGAAACGGTTGGTGAACTGATCCTCGCGCCCGAACACAATCGAGGGACGGATGATCGTCGCGCCCGGGAATGCCTTGCGCACGGCCTCTTCGCCCTCTCCTTTCGAGCGCCCATAGGCCGATGCGCTGTCTACATCAGCCCCGATGGCCGATATATGCACCAATGTCTTTACACCTGCCGTAGCGGCGGCTTGTGCCACGTTGGCGGCGCCCTGACGATGAAAATCGTCGAAATCGCCGGAGAGAATACCCACCAGATTGACCACGGCATCTGCACCGGCCACCGCGTGAGCAACAGTCTCAGGCTTGCGGATATCCGCATAGGTGAGCTGCGTCTGGCCAAGGCCACCCAGCGGCTTCACCCGCACCGCATCGGCCGGATTGCGCTCCGCCACCCGCACCCGCATCCCGCGCGACAGCAGTTCCTGCGCCACATAGCGCCCCAGAAATCCACCACCACCGAATATCGTTACCAGCATATGCCCTGCCCTTATTCCCATACCGATTATGTTGGCATGCCCCGCCTCAGTCGGCAAAAAATCACGCGTCTAACGTCCCATGCAACATAGCGCGCAACGAGACAATGCCTGTTCTCCAAAAGCTCATCGCAAATATCGGAATTTTTCTGCCTTCACTGATTGACAAGCGTGTCGCCCAAAGGCTAAGCGCGCCGCCTACCTTCGGTGTGCCCAGATGGCGGAATTGGTAGACGCACCAGCTTCAGGTGCTGGCGCTCGCAAGGGCGTGGAGGTTCGAGTCCTCTTCTGGGCACCATTTGTTCTTCTCACGTTCTCCCAAATAATCTATAAAACCCGCAGAAATCCTAGGGATTTGGCCCTTGGATCGTTCCGGATCGTCCCGCTTGTTCTCGGGGGTTCCAGACACTTTTGTGGGCCTTTTGAGGCCGTTTCGCAAAGGCCCAGATGAAAAGGCCCCCACATGCCGCTGACAGATACTCGCCTCCGCGCTCTCAAGCCCAAGGACAAACCGTACAAGGTAACCGATGAGCGCGGCCTATATGTTGAGGTCACGCCGACCGGCAGCAAGCTTTGGCGATTCCGATACCGGATCGGCGGTGCGCAAAAGAAGCTCTGCATCGGCAGCTATCCCGAATTCAGCCTCAAGCAAGCGCGAGACGCGGCCTACGAGGCACGACGAGCAGTTGCTTCAGGGGGCGACCCGGCCTTTGAGAAGCGGAAGCGGAAAATCCGTGCAGAGTTCCTTTCTGCACAGACGTTCGAGGCAGTCGCACGTGAGTATATTGAGCAGATGATGGTCCAGAATGGACGCGCCGATGGCACGATCGTCAAGGCCAATTACTTCCTCGACAAGCTTGCGCCTGCCATCGGTAACCGACCCATCCACGAGATCGAGCCGTTCGAAGTCCTGGCTCCTCTGAAACGACTGGAAGCCACTGGTAAGCACGAGACTGCGAAGAAATGCCGTTCGTTCGCAGGCCGTGTGTTTCGCTACGGTGTTGCAACGACCCGTTGCAAATCCGACCCGACCAGCATGCTGAAGGGCGCTCTCGTCACGCCGAGAGCCAAGCACTATGCAGCAATCCTCGAGCCCACCGAGCTAGGCGGGCTGCTGCGGGCAATCGACGACTTCACTGGGTACATGGTGACGAAGTTTGCTTTGCAGATCGCGCCGCATGTGTTCGTACGCCCCGGCGAACTCCGCCACGCCGAATGGCATGAGATCGACCTCGTTGATGGGGTCTGGAAGATCCCTGCCGGTAAAATGAAAGCGCGCCGAGCACATGCAGTCCCGCTTTCCAAGCAGGTTAGAGGCTATCTCACTGATCTGGCTGAGATGCTCGGCCGCGAAGGATATGTTTTCCCATCTGCGCGCAGCTCCAAGCGCCCCATGAGTGAAAACACGCTCAATGCCGCATTCCGTCGCATGGGATACTCGAAAGAAGAAGTCACCGCGCA